>CAWDAJ010000012.1:0-335000 GCA_963800295.1 uncultured Acidimicrobiaceae bacterium | reverse complement strand
GCGTACTGCCGACATCCCGGCCACCGATCCGGCCACGGCCCGTCCACCACGTGTGGGCCCGCCGCCCCCGGAGCTCGAGCCGGCCCTCGTTCCTTGAGAATTGCATAGCGAGCACGAGCATCTTTGAAATCCAAGCTACAAAGAGCCAACGGTGGATGCCTTGGCACATGGCACCGATGAAGGACGTGTATGGCTGCGAAAAGCCACGGGGAGCTGCCGATAGAGCGTTGATCCGTGGATGTCCGAATGGGGAAACCCACCACTCGTCATGGAGTGGTACTCCGGTCTGAACACATAGGACCGGTAGAGGGAACTCTGGGAACTGAAACATCTCAGTACCAGGTAGGAAAGGAAAGCAACAGCGACTCCCGTAGTAGCGGCGAGCGAACTGGGAAGAGCCTAAACCGAGCTGGTGGAATAGCCTGATGGCGTTGCCAGCTGGGGGTTGTGGGGCCGATCGCTCCAGCATCAGATGGAGCACGGAGTTACAAAATCGCCGGGTAGTAGAAGCGCACTGGAACGACGCGCCGTAGAGGGTAAGAGCCCCGTATACGAAACCTGAGCGATCTCCGTTCGTCACCCCGAGTAGCGCCGGAACCGTGAAAGTCGGCGTGAATCTGCGAGGACCACCTCGTAAGGCTGAGTATGTCCATGTGACCGATAGTGCACGAGTACCGTGAGGGAAGGGTGAAAAGTACCCCGGGAGGGGAGTGAAATAGAACCTGAAACCGTTGGTTTACAAGCAGTCAAAGAGTCGCCGGCACTTCGGTGTCGGTCTCGATGGCGTGCCTTTTGAAGAATGAGCCTGCGAGTTACGGTGTGTGGCAAGGTTAACCAGTGATGGGAAGCCGGAGCGAAAGCGAGTCTGAATAGGGCGCATAGTCGCATGCTGTAGACCCGAAGCCGAGTGATCTATCCATGGGCAGGTGGAAGCCGGGGTAAGACCCGGTGGACGACCGAACCCACTTAGGTTGAAAACTGAGGGGATGACCTGTGGATAGGGGTGAAAGGCCAAGCAAACTCGGTGATAGCTGGTTCTCCCCGAAATGCATTTAGGTGCAGCGTCGGGTGTTCAGTCGTGGAGGTAGAGCACTGGATGGGCTAGGGGCCCTACAAGGTTACCGAACCCAACCAAACTCCGAATGCCACGACTCCAGAGCCCGGCAGTGAGACTATGGGGGATGAGCTTCATGGTCGAGAGGGAAACAGCCCAGAACGCCGGCTAAGGCCCCCAAGTGTGTACTAAGTGGAAAACGATGTGGGATTGCGAAGACAGCCAGGAGGTTGGCTTAGAAGCAGCCACCCTTGAAAGAGTGCGTAATAGCTCACTGGTCGAGTGATCCCGCGCGGACAATGTAACGGGGCTCAAGTACACCGCCGAAGCCGCGTCATCTTTATTGATGGGTAGGGGAGCGTCGATCTCGCAGTGAAGCGGACGGGGAACCGTACGTGGAGCGTGGTCGAGTGCGAATGCAGGTATGAGTAGCGAAAGAGGGGTGAGAAACCCCTCCGCCGAATATCCAAGGGTTCCTGGGCAAGGCTAATCCTCCCAGGGTAAGTCGGGAGCTAAGGCGAGGCCGCAAGGCGTAGTCGATGCACAACCGGTTGATATTCCGGTACCACCGTGTCCGCGCCCAGCCCAATCATTTCAATCCTGGGGCTGTCTTCGGACGAACCGGGTGCGATCTGTGCGGGTAGCAGATGAGGGACGCAGGAAGGTAAGTGAACCCAGGCGATGGTTGACCTGGGGTAAGCGTGTAGGGCGACTCCGATGAAAGTTGGGGTCATGAGCCTGAGACGTGATACCGAGCCGTACAGGCGAAGTCACCGATCCTATGCTGCCAAGAAAATCTCAGCTGTGAGCTGGCACGGTGCCCGTACCCCAAACCAACTCAGGTGGATAGGTAGAGAATACCAAGGCGATCGGGAGAACTGTGGTTAAGGAACTCGGCAAATTGCCTCCGTAACTTCGGGAGAAGGAGGGCCCCCGTAGGGTGAAGGACTTCGCGTCCCGAGCTCGATCGGGCCGCAGTGACCAGGGGAAAGCGACTGTTTACTAAAAACACAGCAGCGTGCGAAGCCGTAAGGCGCTGTATACGCTGTGACGCCTGCCCGGTGCCGGAAGGTTAATTGGAAGGGTTAGTCTTCGGACGAAGCTCTGAAATGAAGCCCCGGTAAACGGCGGCCGTAACTATAACGGTCCTAAGGTAGCGAAATTCCTTGTCGGGTAAGTTCCGACCTGCACGAATGGCGTAACGACTTTCCCACTGTCTCAACCACAGACCCGGCGAAATTGAAGTACGAGTAAAGATGCTCGTTAGCTGCAGCAGGACGGAAAGACCCCGTGGACCTTTACTATAGCTTGATATTGGGTTTGGATTTGCGTTGTGTAGGATAGGTGGGAGACTTGGAAGCATTGGCGCTAGCCAGTGTGGAGTCATCGTTGAAATACCACCCTGCGTATGTCTGAACTCTAACCCACGTCCCTTATCGGGATGGGGAACAGTGTCAGGTGGGTAGTTTGACTGGGGCGGTCGCCTCCCAAAGAGTAACGGAGGCGCCCAAAGGTTCTCTCAGGCTGGTTGGCAATCAGCCGTCGAGTGCAATGGCACAAGAGAGCTTGACTGTGAGACTGACAAGTCGAACAGGGACGAAAGTCGGGCATAGTGACCCGGCGGTGGCGTGTGGAAGCGCCGTCGATCAACGGATAAAAGGTACCCCGGGGATAACAGGCTTATCTTCCCCAAGAGTCCATATCGACGGGAAGGTTTGGCACCTCGATGTCGGCTCATCGCATCCTGGGGCTGAAGCAGGTCCCAAGGGTTGGGCTGTTCGCCCATTAAAGCGGTACGCGAGCTGGGTTTAGAACGTCGTGAGACAGTTCGGTCCCTATCCGCTGCAGCCGGAAGAAGCTTGAGGAAATCTGTCCCTAGTACGAGAGGACCGGGATGGACGCAGCTCTCGTGTGCCAGTTGTCCTGCCAAGGGCACGGCTGGTTAGCGACCTGCGGAAGGGATAAGCGCTGAAGGCATCTAAGCGCGAAACCCGTTTCAAGATGAGGCTTCTCACTGGGTCAACCAGGTAAGGCCCGTGGTAGACCACCACGTTGATAGGCCGGATGTGTACGCACAGCAATGTGTTCAGCAGACCGGTACTAATCGGCCGAGGGCTTGGATTTGATCGATGTTCGTGCTCGCTATGGAATGCTCGAGGAACACTCGAAGGCCGTCAGGGCCTCGTGTTCGTTGACAACCAAATTCTCGGTGGTGATAGCAACGGAGATACACCCGTTCCCATTCCGAACACGGAAGTTAAGCCCGTTCGCGCCGATGGTACTTGGGGGGAGACCCCCTGGGAGAGTAGGTCGCCGCCGGTTTCTTGAAGGGCCCCCGCATTGCGGGGGCCCTTCGCCGTTTTCCCCTCGGGTCAGACGCCCAGGCTGCTCCGCGCCAGTCGTTCGAACACGGCGTGGGGGAGCAGGCGCTTGGCCAGCAGGCCGAGGCGTTCGTCGGCGTGGCCCACCGACACCCGGCGGGGCGGCCGGCGGGCGTCGAGGGTGCGCGCCACGGTGGCGGCGACCTGGGATGGAGGCGGGCCGGCGAGCTCGTCGCGGGCCATGGTCGCGACGGCTCGGGCGGTGGCGTCGGCGTACGGGCCGGCGTCCTCGACGGTTCGCCGAGCGGCGGTGAACCCGGTGCGGACGTTTCCCGGCTGGACCAGCGTGACGTCGACGCCGAACGGGGCGACCTCGTAGGCCAGAGCCTCGGCCCAGCCCTCGAGGGCGAACTTGCTCGCG
Source organism: uncultured Acidimicrobiaceae bacterium (assembly GCA_963800295.1). Taxonomy (GTDB): domain Bacteria; phylum Actinomycetota; class Acidimicrobiia; order Acidimicrobiales; family Salinilacustritrichaceae; genus Salinilacustrithrix. The sequence continues at coordinate 331,204 of CAWDAJ010000012.1, read as the reverse complement.
CTGTAGAAGGCCTGGAACGGCAGGGCGATGGCCCCGCCGATGGAGCTGATGAGCACCAGTCGCCCGCCATCCTGGTCCCGCATGACCGGAAGCGCCGCCTGCACCACCCGCACGACACCCCAGAAGTTGGTCTCGATCTGCGCCTTGGCCAGTTCGAGGGGCGTGCACTCGACCGGTCCCGCCAGGCCCCAGCCCGCGGCGGCCACCACCGCGTCGAGTCGGCCGTGGCGGCCCACCACCTGGGCCACCCCGTCGCGCACGGACCGGTCCAGGTCGACGTCCATCACGAGCGGCTCCCATCGCTGTCCGGCGCCCGGGTGGCGGCTGGCGCCGATGACGGTGGCACCGCCGTCGGCGAGGTGATCGGCGCAAGCCCGTCCGATCCCGGTCGACGCACCCGTGACCAGCACGACCTGCGCGTTCGACGTCGTGGCACCGGTGCGGGGGCGTGACCACCTCATGGGCGCCGACGGTAGGGGGGAAGGTTGACGAACCGCGGGATCTCGGGCGGGGTGCACCTCGCAGTAGGCTCGCACGATGCCCCAATTCCCGGATGGGAGGACGCGTCGTGCCTGGTGATGAACGCAACCGCCGCGGTCGCTCGTCGGGACGTCCCGGGCCCAAACCCGACAAGCGAGGCGGCAGCGGGTCGCGAGGTCGCTCCGAGCGGGCCCGTGACGCCGACGATCGCCGGTCCGGAGGACGCTCGGGCACCGGCGAACGGGGCCGGCGCCCGGAGCGCGACGGCGAACGGCCCGAGCGTGGCCCCCGTCCGCCGATCAAGGGCAAGCGGCGCGTCTTCGACGAGGACTCCGCACCCAACGAGCGCGAGCGGGCGCGCTCCGACCAGGAGGGCTCCGGCGAGCGCGAGCAGTGGATCGACGAAGGACCGGTGCGACGCGCCGCCGGCGAGGCGGTCCGCCGGGGTGGCGCAGCGAAGGGCTCCGGCAAGCCCCGCGGCCGGGCGAACGGCCGCAGCGGGCGCGACAAGCCCGGTGACAAGCCCGGTGCCAGCAGCCGCCAGCGGGCCCGGCGGGCGGCGAAGCGGGCCGAGTCGGTCATGGAGATCGACCGTGGCCGGGTCGAGCAACGCCTGGGCAAGAGCCGCGCCGACCGCACCATCAACCGCATCGGAGAGGCGACCGCCGCCTACGCCGAGGACCGCTACGAAGACGCCCGTCGCACGCTGAAGCCCATCGTCGACCTGCTTCCCGACGAGCCGTCCGTGCGCGAGCTCTACGGGCTCTCCCTCTATCGCCTGGGCAAGTGGCGCCAGGCCGTGGCCGAGCTCGAGCAGTTCATCGAACGGACCGGCTCCACCGAGCAGCATCCGGTCCTCGCCGACTGCTACCGGGCACTGGGCCAACACGCCAAGGTCGCCGAGCTCTGGGAGGAGATCGGCGAGGCCTCCCTCGCGGCCCCGCTCGTGGCCGAGGGGCGCATCGTGATGGCCGGCTCGCTCGCCGACCAGGGCAAGGTCGTCGAGGCCATCGCCGTCCTCGAGGGGGGCGCGCTGGGCTCGTCCAACCTCAAGGAGCACCACCTTCGCATGCGCTACGTGCTCGCAGATCTGTACGACCGGGCCGGCGATCATCAGGCGGCGCGCCGCTACTTCGAGTCGATCGCCTCCACCGCGCCGGGCTTCTACGACGTGCAGGATCGCCTCCGCCACCTCTGACGGCGCGCCGGGTTCCTGTCGGACCCTCCTGGGACACTGGATCCACTTCCCCCGAGCACCCGGCCACGGCCGGTTCTCTTCGGAGGTGCCCATGGACCCGTCCACCATCGATGCCGACGTCGTCCCACGTCGACCAACCGACCCGCAGGCAGACGACCCCGCCGTCGACGACCTCGATCTCGCCGTGGTCGTCGGCACCCTGAGCAGCGACCCGGTCAGCCATGCGCTGCCGTCGGGGTCCCAGCTCGTGCGCTACGAGGTCACCGTGCGCGACCAGGCACCCGCCGACACCGTGCCCGTCGCCTGGCTCGACCCGACCCGCCCGCCATCCCTCGCCACCGGCGACCGTGTGATCGTGGTCGGGCGCGTGCGGCGCCGGTTCTTCCGGGCCGGCGGCGTCACCCGGAGCAGCACCGAGGTCGCCGCGTCCTCGGTCCGCCGCGCCGGGTCCACCAAGGCGGCCGAGGCCGCCCTCGCCGACGCCGTCCAGCTGCTCACCGGAAGCGGCTGAGCGCCCCACAGCGGTTCTACGTCGGCACCGGGCCGGAAACGTGACGGGTGCGCGCGCCTTCCGACAGGATGGGCGCCACGCGCGGCCGGCGACGGCCCGGCGCCGATCGATCACCAGTTGTCCGCAACACGGGAGTGGCAGGGATGAACCAAGACATGTACGACAAGGTCAAGGGCCGGCAGGGCTTCATCGCCGCGCTCGACCAGAGCGGCGGCAGCACGCCGAAGGCGCTGCGTGCCTACGGCGTCCAGGACGACGAGTGGTCCGGCGACGACGAGATGTTCGACCGGGTGCACCAGATGCGCACACGCATCATCACCAGTCCCGCCTTCACCGGCGATCGGATCCTCGGCGCCATCCTCTTCGAGGACACGATGGACCGCACGATCGAGGGCACCGATTCCGCCGACTACCTGTGGAACGTCAAGAACGTCGTGCCGTTCCTGAAGGTCGACAAGGGCCTCGCCGACGAGTCCGACGGCGTCCAGGTGATGAAGCCGATCCCCAACCTCGACGACCTGCTCCAGCGGGCCAAGGCCAAGAACGTCTTCGGCACCAAGATGCGTTCGGTCATCAAGAACGCCAACGCCAACGGCGTCGACGCCATCGTCGAGCAGCAGTTCGAGGTCGGTCGCCAGATCGTCGGCGCCGGCCTGGTGCCGATCCTCGAGCCCGAGATCGACATCCACAGCCCGACCAAGGCCGAGGCCGAGGAGCGCCTCCGCGCCGGGATCCTCGATCGCCTCGGCCAGCTGGGCGACGACCAGATCATCATGCTCAAGCTCACCCTCCCCGAGGAGGACGGCTTCTACCAGCAGCTCGTCGACCACCCCAACGTGCTCGCCGTGGTCGCCCTCTCCGGTGGCTACAGCCGCGACGAGGCCAATGCCCGGCTGGCCCGCAACCCCGGTGTCATCGCCAGCTTCTCGCGAGCGCTGACCGAGGGCCTCACCGCCCAGCAGTCCGCCGACGAGTTCGACGCCATGCTCGACACGGCGATCAAGAGCATCTACGAGGCGTCGATCGCCTGATCGGCGACCGGCCTCAGGCCGAGGCCGCAGTGCCCGGCGAGGTCGACGGTGCGAAGGGCCGGTGCAGGTTCTCGAGCACACGCTCCCGCAGGTCGATCTCGGCGCGGGACAGGCCGGCATACCGGCGGATCCTCGTCAGGAGGTGGCTGGCGCCGAGTCCCGGATGGTCGTCGAGCAGGCGCTCGACGACCGCGGGCTCGGTGCCGGCGTCCGCAAGCCCGCGCAGCACCTCCGGTGAGAACGAGCTCTGGAGGTGCCGCCAGCGAGCGGCTTCGGTCGGGTCCGTCCACCCCGCGTGCCGCCAGGCGTCGGCCTCCGCGCGCGAGAAGCCGGCCTGAGCGAACGCCCGGGAGAAGGAGAGGCGGCCCGGGACGGGGCCGTCGCCGGCGGGGGAGGTGTGCATCGTCCGGCACGATACGGAAGCCGGCGCACCGCTTCCACCGTCGCTCCTCTCGCCGGTGCCACGGGGGCCGCCGGTTCGGCCGGTTCGTCCCGTATGGCCCGACGTCTGGAGGCCGCCACGTCGCGCCCACCGCGGGATGCCGGGCGAGCGGCACGAAGCGGCATTCGACGCCGGCCCGATGTCGCCCTGCTCGGGCGGCCCTTGTGCCCCGGAGTTTCGGGACTTTGTACCTCACCCAGAACCGGCACATCCGCCGCTAGGGTCGAATCGTTGACAGCGCCGTCATCAGGAGGACACGTGTCCGACACCATCCACCAGCCGCCGTCCGACACGAAGGCGGAGTCGATCGACCGGGTGATCATCCGCTTCGCGGGCGACTCGGGTGACGGCATGCAGCTCACCGGAGATCGATTCACCAGCGCATCGGCCCTGTTCGGCAACGACCTGGCGACGCTGCCCGACTTCCCGGCCGAGATCCGGGCGCCAGCGGGAACCATCGCCGGTGTGTCGGCCTTCCAGGTCCACATCTCCGATCACGACATCACGACGCCCGGCGACGCGCCCGACGTGCTCGTGGCGATGAACCCCGCCGCGCTCAAGAGCGACCTCCACCGGCTGCGCAACAACGGTTCGGTGATCCTCAACACCGACGCCTTCACCGAGCGCAACCTGACCAAGGCCGGCTACGACGAAGATCCCCGCGAAGACGGCAGCCTCGACGGCTACAAGCTCTACGAGATCCCGATGTCGGATCTCACCAAGAAGGCGGTCGAGCCGCTGGGCGTGAAGCCCCGCGATGCCGAGCGTTCCAAGAACTTCTTCGCCCTCGGCCTGGTGTCGTGGATGTACACCCGGCCCTCGCAGCCCACGCTCGAGTGGATCGAGAAGAAGTTCGCCGGCAACGACCAGGTGATCGCCGCCAACGAGGCCGCCTTCAAGGCCGGCCATGCCTTCGGCGAGACGGCCGAGCTGTTCGACCACCCCTACGTGGTCAAGCCCGCCGCCAAGGAGCCGGGCACCTACACCAACATCACCGGCAACACCGCCCTGGCCTGGGGCATGATCGCCGCGTCGCAGCTGGCCAAGATGCCGCTCTTCCTGGGCAGCTACCCCATCACGCCAGCGTCCGACATCCTGCACGAGCTGTCCAAGCACAAGGAGTTCGGCGTCCGGACCCTGCAGGCCGAGGACGAGATCGCCGGTGTCGGCTCGGCCGTGGGCGCGGCCTACGGCGGGCACCTGGCCATCACCACCACCTCCGGTCCCGGCGTGGCGTTGAAGGGCGAGACCATCGGCCTGGCGGTCAGCCTGGAGCTGCCCCTGGTGATCGTCGACATCCAGCGCGGCGGTCCCTCCACCGGTCTGCCCACCAAGACCGAAGCGGCTGACCTGCTCATGGCCATGTACGGCCGCCACGGCGAGTCGCCCATGCCGATCGTCGCCGCCTACACGCCGGCCGACTGCTTCCACGCCGCCATCGAGGCGTGCCGCATCGCCCTGAAGTACCGCACGCCGGTGTTCCTGCTGTCCGACGGCTACCTGGCCAACGGCGCCGAACCTTGGAAGCTGCCCGACGTGTCGAGCCTGCCCGACATCTCCACGACCTTCGCCACCGAGGCCAACGGCACCAACGCCGATGGCGAGCCGGTCCACCACCCGTACCAGCGCGACCCCGAGACGCTGGCCCGGTCGTGGGCGCTGCCCGGCACGCCCGGTCTCGAGCACCGCATCGGCGGGCTCGAGAAGGCCGACATCACCGGCAACGTCAGCTACGACCCGGTCAACCACGAGCACATGGTCCACCTCCGGGCCGAGAAGATCGAAGCCATCGCCAAGGACATCCCCCTCGCCCAGCTCGAGGGCGATGCCGACGCCGATCTGCTGGTCGTCGGCTGGGGTTCCACCTGGGGGGCGATCTCCGGTGGCGTCGACCGGGTCCGCAACCAAGGACACAAGGTGGCTCGCATCCACCTGACCCACCTCAACCCGTTCCCACCGAACCTCGGCGAGTTGCTCTCGGGCTTCTCGCACGTGCTCGTACCCGAGATGAACCTCGGACAGCTCTCCAAGGTCCTGCGCTCCGAGTTCCTGGTCGACGCCAAGTCGGTCAGCAAGGTACGGGGCCTCCCGTTCACTGCGGTCGAGATCGAGACCGCCCTCCTCGACGCCCTCGGATCGGAGTCCTGACATGACCGACACGGCCGTCCCCGTCCCCACCACCAGCCGCAAGGACTGGAGCTCCGACCAGGAGGTCCGCTGGTGCCCCGGTTGTGGCGACTACTCCATCCTCGCCGCCGTGCAGCTCGCCCTGCCCGACATGGGCGTGCGGCGGGAAGAGGTGGTGTTCGTCTCCGGCATCGGCTGCGCCGCCCGCTTCCCGTACTACATGAACACCTACGGGATGCACTCGATCCACGGCCGGGCGCCGGCCATCGCCACCGGCTTGGCCATGGCTCGACCCGACCTGCACGTGTTCGTCGTCACCGGCGACGGCGACTCGCTGTCCATCGGCGGCAACCACCTCATCCACGCCCTGCGGCGCAACGTCAACATCACGATCCTGCTGTTCAACAACCAGATCTACGGCTTGACCAAGGGCCAGTACTCGCCGACCTCCGAGGTCGGCAAGGTCACCAAGTCCACGCCGTTCGGGTCCATCGAGCGGCCGTTCAACCCGCTGTCGTTGGCGCTGGGCGCCGAGGCCAGCTTCGTGGCCCGCACCCACGACATGGACCGCAACCACATGATGGAGATGATCAAGCGGGCGCACGAGCACAAGGGCTCGTCGATCATCGAGATCTACCAGAACTGCAACGTCTTCAACGACGGGGCGTTCGGCCAGATCACGTCCAAGCAGGCTCGTGACGCCATGCTCATCCCGCTGGTTCACGGCGAGCCGATCCGTTTCGGTGCCGAAGGCGAGAAGGGCGTGGTGCTCGACCATGGCGGCATCCGCATCGTCGACGTCGCCGACGTCGGCGAGGACGCGCTGCTGGTCCACGACGAGAAGGCCGAGAACCCCTCGGTGCAGTTCATGCTGTCCCGTTTGTCGTCGGGGCCCTACGAGCCGACGCCGGTGGGTGTGTTCCGCAACGTCGATCGCTCCGAGTACGGCGAAGCGGTCAACCAGCAGCTCGCCGCCGCCCAAGAGCAGCGCGGTCCCGGCGACCTCGAGGCGCTGCTGCGCTCCGGCGCCACCTGGGACGTCGCCTGACCGGAGCGGCCCTGGCCGCCGGGTCCGAGCGCCCGCTTCCGAAACTGGCAGCCGCTGCGTACCACCGTGGCTCGCGTCAGCCGACCACCTCGACCGCATCGCCCACCGCGATCGTCCCCGGTCCACGCACCAACGCGCCCACACCCAGGTTGCCGCCCCGCTCGGTGTGCACCCGCACCAGAACCGACTTGTCGCGCTCGATGCCCGGTTGCGGCCGGGTGACGATGACGCACCGGTCGATCTCCTTGGCCACGCGCACCGCCACGCTGCCGATGCGCACGTCGTGGCCGACCAGCGCCCGCTCGTCGCCTCCGGCGATCACCACATTCGGGCGGAACCGGCGCACGTCCCAGTCGCCGAGCGCATCCTCGCCGATGATCGAGATCCGCGTGCGGGTGGAGTCGTGGAAGACCCCCTTGGGTCCGTGCCAGCGGATCCAGTCGCCTTCGGGACGGTCGTCGTTCTCGGCGATCTCGTACCAGCCCCGCTCGTCCGGCGCCGGCCGGCGCAAGGCCACCTGTCGCCCCAGCCAGGCCGACAGCTCGGCGTCGTCGGCCGTCACCCGGCCGTCTGGGAGGCGAATCGCCATCGATTCGACGCGGCGAATCGCCGTCGAATCGTCGCCGACGGGCGGCTCGGCACCCACCGCCGGCTCGGCGAACAGCAGCTCGGGCACCCGACGGGCGGTCAGGACCAGCCCGGTCTCCAGGTCGACCAGGCCCCACTGGCGATCGCCGCGCAGACCGAGCTCGTCGACGTCGATCCGGTCCACCCGCTGGCCGGCGAGCGACTTCACCGGGTAGCGCCACAGCTGGGCGACGTGCACCGGGACCTACACGCGTGGGCGGACGTCGGCGCCGAGCATGGCGATGTGGTCGAGGTCGGAGAGGTCGAGGACCTGCAGGTAGACCCGCTCGACGCCGGCCTCGCGCCACTCCTCGAGCCGGGCGACGGCTTCGTCCGGCGTCCCGCAGATGCCGCTCTGTCGCAGCTGCTCGACGTCCTGGCCGATGGCGTCGGCCCGTCGGCTGATCTCGGCCTCGTCGGCGCCGACGCAGACGGTCAGCGCCACCGAGTAGGTCAGCTCGTCGGGATCGCGGTCGATGGCCTGGCAGGCATCGCGCACCAGGCCGCGCTGATGCGTCCAGAAGTCCATGGGCGAGAAGGGCAGGTTGAACTCGCTGGCGAAGCGTGCGGCGAGCCGAGGGGTCCGCCTCGGTCCGCCACCGCCGATGATGATCGGTGGACCACCGTCCTGGGCGGGCTTGGGCAGCCCGGGTGAGTCGGTGACCGAGAAGTGCTCGCCGGCATAGGAGAACCGCTGTCCTTCGGGGGTGCGCCAGAAGCCGGTGAGGATCTCCAGCTGGTCCTCGAGCATCCCGAACCGCGTCCCGATCGGGGGGAAGGGGATCCCGTACGCGGTGTGCTCGTCGTCGAACCAGCCGGCGCCGATACCGACGTCGATCCGGCCACCCGACATCTGATCGACCTGGGCGATGCTGATGGCCAGCGGGCCCGGGTGCCGGAAGGTCACCGACGTGACCAGGGTGCCGAGCCGGATCCGCTCGGTCTCGCGGGCCAACCCGGCGAGCGTGACCCAGGAGTCGGTGGGACCCGGGAGGCCATCGCCGCCAAAGGCCAGGTAGTGGTCGGACCGGAAGTAGGCGGAGAACCCCGCCTGCTCGGTGGCGCGGGCGGCGGCGAGCTGGGTGGCGTAGCTGGCACCGAACTGGGGCTCGGTGAAGATGCGGAGGTCCATCGTCGGCGAACCTAGCCAGCGCACCGGGGGATGTCCCGGAGTTCCGCTGCGGCCGGCCGTTCTCCCGGTGAGCCGTCAGTCCAGGGGTCGGAAGACGATGCCGGTGGCCGGCTTCGGGGCGAAGAACGTGGTCTTCGGCGGCATCCGCTCGCCACCGTGGGCGATGGCCTGGATCTGGGCGACGGTGGCAGGACGCATCAGCACGGCGGCGTCGGCGTCGCCACGTTCGACGGCCTCGACCACGTTGGCCACGCCGTGCTGGTAGCTGAGCTCGTGGGCGGGAAGCCCGGCACGGGCGATCTCGAAGCGGACGGTGTCGAGGTCGACGTCGTCGTCGAAGGCGCCGTCGCGAGGGTGGAGGTAGTACGAGCCCTTCTCGGTGACGACCCCGATCGCGCCCTCGTCGACCAAGCGCTGGACGGCGTCGGCGCCGAAGGGCTCGGCCGGCGTCTCCTCGAACCAGTCGCCCAGCAGCAGCGGCAGGTCGGCGCCGGGCGGCAGGCCCGTGACGAGGCGGTGGATGGGCTGGACGGTGAGCTCGTCGGAGACCAGCTCGACCACGTAGCACATGGTCAGATCCGCAGGGATGCCCGGCCCGTCGGTCACGCGGCGCTCGTCGCGATACTGCAGCGATGTCTCGTACCGATGATGGCCGTCGGCGATCACGATCGGCTTGTCGAGCACGGCGGCGGCGATGCGGCCGTTCACGTCGCGGTCACGCGAGATCCAGACCGTGTGGGTGACGCCGTCGGGGTCGGTCCACTCGTGCTCGGGCTCGCCCTCGGTGGGCAGGAGGTCGGTGAGCCCCTTGGCCAATGAGAGCCCCCAGATCGAGGAGAGGTTCGCCCGGCAGGCCCGGAGCATGTCGAGACGGTCGGATTTGGCCTTGGGCGTGGTGTGCTCGTGGGGGAGGATCTGTCCGGCGCCGGGTGGCCACAGCTCGAGCGCCCCGATCACGCCGGTGGTCTGGCGGACCTCGCCGGATTCGTCGGTGAAGGTCATCCGATGGATCGTGAAGGTCGGCTCGTCGTCGCGCACGAGCGTGCCGTCGTCCTGCCACTCGTGCAGCAACCGCCGAGCGCAGCTGTAGCGGTCCTCGCCGTCGGCGTCGACCGGCAGATCGATGTGCACGGCGTTGCGCTCGGCCTCGGCGAGGCGGGCCCGCTGGCGGTCGTCGATCACGTCGTAGGGCGGGGCGGTGACCTCGGCCATCGACAGGTCGGCGTCGTAGCGGAGCCCTCGGAACGGTTCGAAGCGCGGCACCGGGACATCGTGGCAGACGACCGGCGATGTCCGACATCGCGCCGCCAGCTGACACGATGCCGGGATGCCCTGGGTGATCGATCTCGACGGCGTCATCCGGCTCGGTGGCGAGCCGATCGCCGGTGCCGCCGATGCCGTGGCCCGGCTGCGCGCCGCCGGGGAAGAGGTCTTCTTCGTCACCAACAACGCCTACGCACGGATCGCTGACCAGGAGGCCGGACTGGCCGAGATGGGCATCCCCGCCGAGGGTGCGGTGATCGGCGCGGCCCAGGCCGGCGCGTCACTGCTGTCACCCGGCGAGCGGGTGCTCGTGGTGGGCGGACCCGGACTCGTCGAGGAGGTCGAGCGTCGCGGCTGCGAGCTGGTCGACCAGGGGCCCTGCGACGCCGTGATCAACGGGCTCGACCGCTCCTTCGACTACGAGAAGCTCCGCCGGGCCGGCCTCGCCATCCGGGGCGGTGCTCGTTGGATCCTCACCAACAGCGATCCGACCTACCCGACCGCACACGGGTTGGAGCCCGGCGCCGGCTCCATCGGCGCCGCCATCCGCGCCGCCGGCGGGATCGAGCCCGAGATCGGCGGCAAGCCCGAAGGGGCGATGGTCGACCTGGTCCGCCACCGCCTCGGCACAGACGGGATCGTGGTCGGCGACCGACCCGACACCGACGGCCGGTTCGCCGTGGCACTGGGCTACCGCTTCGCGCTGGTGTTCTCCGGCGTGACCACCCGGGACGAGCTCCCCGTCGACCCGGGTCCCTGGCGCACCGCCGACGACCTGCTGGCCCTCGTCACCGACGTCGTCGACTGACGGCCCCGTTCCCTTCGCCCCGTTCCCTCCGCCCCGGCTCACCGGTTCCGGGGTACGAGGTCTGTTCCCACGCGCGGGATCGGTACCCCGGAACGCGAAAGGGGCCGGTTCCGGGGTACGAGGTCTGTTCCCACACGCGGGATCGGTACCCCGGAACGTGAAGGGGTTGGGGTGGTCAGCCACGCAGGGGCGGCCGGCGCCGGCCGACGAATCGGCGCTCGGGGTCGTGAGGCCAGGGGCAGCCGGGGGAGTGGAGCACGATCGCGCAGCGACGGCGAGCCTGGCTGCGAGCGACGCGCACCAACTCCTCGACGGCGCCTGGCGCGTCGTACAGATCGTTCTCCCACACCACGGCCACCGTGAAGCCCGCTGCCACGAGCTGGGCGTAGCGCTCCTCGTCCTTGCGCTGGTCGCTCGGCAACGAGTGGAAGGCGAGGCTGTTCACCTCGCCGACCAGGGGAAGGTCATCATCGCGGAAGTCGACCCGGCCGATGACGGCTTCGCCACCGACCACCCGCTGGCGTTCGAAGCGGCGCAGACCGGCGCCGGCCACGACCTCCTCGAACCGGGTCTCGAGGTTGCTCTCGGTGGCGCTGGTTCCCGGCTGGCGGTCGGGGAGCAGGGCAGCCATGACCGCGCTGCCGGCGCGGCCACGCCGGCCCAGCTGGTCGACCGATCGGTGCAGCTCCTCCCAGCGCAACAGACCGCGCCGGTTGGCCGCATCGACGAGGCGGCCGATGCGCAGGACGCCGAGGTCGTGCTGGCGCGGGTTGGCGTACCGGCTGGCCTCCGACCAGATCGCCCGCAACGGGGTGACGGTCGGGACGCCGTGCACCGTGGTGCAGTCCTCGGGCGCCAACGAGCGGACGCGGTGGACCACGGCGAGCGCACACTGCCTCGGACCGCCCGGCCGGGGTCGCACGACGTGGACCTGGCGGAGGTCGTAGCCCCGGAAGTCGAACCACGCCAGCGTGGAGGGGCCGTGCAACCGAGACTCGCCGCCGGCATCGAGCACGGCCGCCCAGGCCCGCAGCGTGGCGGAGTCGGGCGCCCCACGTAGCACCAGGACCCGTGGACTTCGCGGCTGCCACCGACCGTTGCGTCTGGCTCGCCACCAGTGGTCGCTGTTGCAGCCCAGGCCGCGCAGCTGGTCCCGACCGATCACGCCGGCCTGGCGGCCGGCCACGTCCATGAACATGTCTTCCCAATGCATCCCATGATGTTCCACAGGAGGTCTGACAGTCAGGCGCTCGTGTTCCGGGGTACGAGGTCTGTCCCCGGGCGCGGGATCGGTACCCCGGAACGGGAAGGGGCTGGTTCCGGGGTACGAGGTCTGTTCCCACGCGCGGGATCGGTACCCCGGAACGAGAGGGGGTGGGCTCCGGGAAGCTGGCGATCAGCGGCGGGGACGCCAGCGTTCGTACTGCTGGACGTCGCCGGCGCCACCGGTGGGGTCCCAATGTCGGGGCGCCATCTGCTGCTGGTACTGGCCACGCCAGAGCGCCTTCTGCGCCGCCCGGGTGGAGCGGACCAGGATGCCGACGACGGCGCCGAAGGCGAACCCTCCGACGTGGGCAGCCCAGGCGACGCCCGAGTTGGGTGCGGTGAAGAACTGGGTGACGAACCACACGATCAGCAGCCATCGGGCGCTGATGGTGACGAGCAGTGGGAACCCGAAGAAGATGATCGTGCGCACGGGTGCCTTGGGGAACCAGATCAGGTAGGCGCCCATCACGGCGGCGATGGCACCCGACGCGCCGATCATCGGCACGGTGGAATCGGGTTGGAGCAGCACGTGGGTCGCCGTGGCTGCCAGGCCACCCGCCAGGTAGAAGAGCAGGTAGCGCACCCGGCCCAGGTGGTCCTCGATGTTGTTGCCGAAGATCCACAGGTAGAGCATGTTGCCGCCGATGTGCAGCAGGCCGCCGTGGAAGAACATCGACGCCAGCACGGCGAGCCACACCGACTTGCCCGGTACGGCGGCAGGTGCGTCGGGGCCGCCGACGCCGCACGCCGCGACGTCGCCCCCCAGGCGGCCGAACGTGGCCTCGACCTCGGGGATGGTCAGGGGCTCGCCCTGCTTGAGCTCGCAGGGGATGGCGGCGTGCTCGAGGTTGAAGACGAGATCCTCGGTGGGGGTCCGCTGTGGCTCCTGCTGCCACAGCATCCACACGCCGACGCAGGCGACGACGAGCAACAGGGTCACCACGGGCGTCCGCCGCGTCGGGTTGACGTCCTGCAGGGGGATCACGGCTCGGCAGCGTACGACCCGCCGCCCGGCCTCGGCATCGTGGGACTTTGCGTACCTGTCCAGGCGTCGTACGCTGGGAAGATGGCCCAAAATCCGCTGATCAAGCGCTACCTCGATGCCGGCATGGCGTTCACGCAGATGACCCAGGCACGTGCCGAGGCCATCGTCAAGGACCTCGTGAAGGCCGGTGAGGTGCAGGCGGCCAAGACCGAGGAGCTGGTGAACCAGATCCTCGAGCGCTCGCGCAAGAACACCGACCGGCTGCTCGAGCTCGTCCGCAAGGAGGTGCGTGACCAGGTCGCATCGCTGGGGCTGGCCACCAAGGACGACATCGCCCGGCTCGAGAAGCAGATCGCGGGCTCGCGCTCGGGCGGCGCCACGCGGGCGTCCAAGTCGACGAAGGCGGCCAAGAAGGCGGCCAAGAAGGGCATCGCCCGGAAGGCAGCCACCAAGAAGAGCGCCCGCAAGACCGGCGGCGGGGCCAAGCGGGCGGCCAAGAAGTCCGCCGGTTCCTAGGTCGGAGCCACGGGCACACGCCGCCGCCTCGACGTGGAGCTCGTCCGTCGGGGCCTGACGGAGAGCCGCCAGCAGGCCCGGCACCTCATCGACGAGGGTCGGGTCCTGGTCGCGAACACCCTCGCGGACAAGCCGGCTCGCTTGGTCGACGCCGGTGAACCGGTGCGCGTCCTCGGGCCCCCCGCGCGCTTCGTCGGGCGCGGCGGCGACAAGCTGGCCGCCGCCCTCGAGCGCTTCGACCTCCCGACGCAGGGCATCCGCGCCCTGGACGCCGGCGCATCGACCGGCGGGTTCACCGATGCGCTGCTCCAGGCCGGCGCATCCAGCGTCGTCGCCGTCGACGTGGGCCGCGCCCAGCTGCACGAGCGGCTGCGCGCCGATCCGCGCGTCGACTCCCGCGAGCAGACCGACATCCGATCCGTCCGCCCCGACGACGTCGGCGGACCGGTCGACGTCGTGGTGGCCGACCTGTCGTTCATCTCGCTGCGCGCCGTGCTCGACGTGCTGTTGGAGCTGACCGCTCCCGCCGGCCACCTGGTCTTGCTGGTGAAGCCGCAGTTCGAAGCCGGACGAGCGGAGGTGTCGCGAGGTCGCGGCGTCATCCGCGACCCCGAGGTCTGGCGACGGGTGCTCGACGAGGCCGAAGTCGCCATCCGTGCCGCGGGAGCGGCCATCATGGAGGCCATGGTCTCCCCCCTGCGCGGGGCCGAGGGCAACGCCGAGTTCCTGCTCCACGTGCGGCGGACGGGGCCGGCGTCCCGTGGCCTCTCCACCCGCGGCGCGTCCGGCTTCGACCCCGAGGCACTCGTCGCCGGCGCCCTCGCGGTCGCCGCGGAGGCCGGCTGATGGTCAGCGTCGGGTTCGTCCTCCACGGCGAGCGCGGCCGCGCCGCGGCCATCGCCGACGACCTCGGCTCGTGGTTGCGCGAGCGCGGCCACGAGGTCCGCCTGCCGATGGAGGACGCCACGCGCGCCGGCATGGCCGACCACGGCGTGCCCGACGACCGGTTCGGCCCCGGGCTCGACGTGGCCATCAGCCTGGGTGGAGACGGCACGATGCTGCGCGCCGTCGACCTCGTCGCCGCCTCCGGCATCCCGGTGATCGGCATCAACGTGGGCCAGATGGGCTACCTCACCGAGGTCGACCCCGACGGCGCCCGCATGGCGGTCAAGCGGTTCCTGTCCGGCGCCTACGAGATCGAGGAGCGCATGCTGCTGGCGGTCACCGTCGGCGGCGCCGAACCGGTCGAGTACGTGGCGCTCAACGAGGCCGTCATCGAGAAGACCCCCTCGGGTCACACGGTCCGCCTGGCCGTCAGCGTCGACGGCGAGTTCTTCACGACCTACGCCGCCGACGGGCTCATCGTGGCCACGCCAACGGGCTCCACCGCGTACTCGTTCTCGGCACGCGGCCCCATCGTCGCCCCCATGCACCGCGCCCTGGTGCTCACGCCGGTGTCGCCGCACATGCTCTTCGACCGCACCCTGGTGCTCGACCCCCATTCGGTGCTTCGCCTCGAGGTGGTGGGTCACCGCCCGGCCACGGTGTCGGCCGACGGCCGCAACCTGGCCACGCTGCAGCCCGGCGAAGCGCTCACCTGCACGGCCAGCCCCCGCACGGCGCGGCTCGTCACGTTCGGACACCACGACTTCCTGGCCATCCTCAAGCGCAAGTTCGGGTTGTCCGACCGATGATCAGCGAGCTCGTGGTCCGCGACCTGGGGGTGTTCGCCGAAGCCCGGCTGGTGCTCGGCGACGGCCTCACCGCGCTCACCGGCGAGACGGGGGCCGGCAAGTCGCTCGTCGTCGGCGCCATCCAGCTGCTCCTGGGCGCTCGGGCCGATGCGTCGGTGGTCCGTCCCGGCGCGGCCGAGGCCATCGTCGACGGTCGCTTCGTCACCGACGAGGGCGACGAGGTCGTGCTGACGCGGGTCATCCCGGCGGCGTCCGACTCGGGCCCGTCCCGCAGCCGCGCCTACGTCAACGGACGCCCGGTCACCGTCACCGAGCTGGCCGAACGGGGCAACCGTCTGGTCGAGCTGCACGGCCAGCACGCCCACCAGCAGCTGCTCCAGGCGGCGTCGCAGCGTCACGCCCTCGACCGCTTCGCGGCCGTCGACCTGCAGCCGCTCCTCGATGCCCGCGCGCAGATCGCCGACGTGCAGGCCCAGCTCGACGACCTCGGAGGCGACGAGCGCACCCGTGCGCGCGAGGTCGACCTGCTGCAGTACCAGCTGGGCGAGCTCGACGACGCCGATCTCAGTGACCCCGACGAAGACGACCGTCTCGACGAGGAGGAAGACCTGCTCGCCGACTCGGTCGCCCACCGCGACGCCGCCGGTCAGGCCGCCGAGGCGCTCGTGGGTGACGAGGGCATCGCCCACCAGCTCCAGTCGGTCATCGGTGCGGTCGCCGGACGCGGCCCGTTCGCCGACGTCGAGGCTCGGCTGCGTTCGGCGGCGGCCGAGCTCACCGAAGCCGCCCACGACCTGCGTGACGCCGCCGAGAACATCACCGACGACCCCGAACGACTGAGCGCGATCCGAGAGCGCCGGCAGCTCCTCGCCGAGCTGCGCCGCAAGTACGGCGAGACGCTGGCCGAGATCATCGACGAGCGCGAGGCCATCCGGGCCCGGCTCGACGAGCTCCACTCGCACGACCGGCGGGTCGCCGAGCTCAGCGCTCAGCTCGAGCAGGCCCGCACCGCCGAGCGGGCTGCCGCCGAGGTGGTGGCCAAGGCGCGTCGTGCGGCGGCGCCGGTGCTGGCCGGCGGCGTCCAGGAGCGGTTGCGTGGCCTGGCCATGCCCGATGCCCGGGTCGACGTGCGGGTGGCGGGCGACGATCCCGCCGACGACGTCCGGTTCCTGCTGGCCGCCAACCCGGGCGGAGACCTCCAGCCGATGGCCAAGGTCGCCTCCGGCGGTGAGCTGTCGCGAGCCACACTGGCCCTGCGCCTGGAGCTCACCGCAGGCCCGCCGTCGCTGGTCTTCGACGAGGTCGATGCCGGCATCGGCGGCGAGACCGCCTGGGCGGTGGCCAGCGCGCTGGCCACGCTGGCCGGACGTCACCAGATCCTGGTGGTCACCCACCTCCCACAGGTGGCGGCGTTCGCCGACCGCCAGATCCGGGTGACCAAGGAGGCCGACGACCGCTCGGCCACCGCCATCGCCGAGCTGCTCGACCGGGAAGCACGCATCGCCGAGCTGGCCCGCATGCTGTCCGGCCAGCCGGGCAGCGAGGTCGGCCGCGAGCACGCGCTCGAGCTCCTCGAGTCGGCGGCCGACGCGAGGCGTTCCCGATGAGCCAGCGCACGAGCGTCAACGGGGGATCCGTCCTCGCCGGTGTGGCCCGGGTCGACCGACGCACCAAGGCCTTGGTGTCGCGGCTCGAGCCCGGCGACATCGCCGTGATCGACCACGAGGACCTCGACCGGGTGGCGGCCGAGACGCTGGTGGCCGCCCGGCCGGCTGCGGTGGTCAACGCATCGTCGTCGATCACGGGGCGCTACCCGAACATCGGGCCGCTCATCGTCACCGAGGCCGGGATACCCCTCATCGACGATGCCGGCGCCGAGGTCATGTCCATCCAGGAGGGCACCCGGGTGACCATCGACGGTGGTGCCATCACCGTCGACGGAGCCGTCGTGGCCACGGGCACGCCCCGGAGCGTCGCCGACCTCAGCGGCCGCCTCGAGGCGGCCAAGCAGACCATGGGCGCCGAGCTCGAACGGTTCGCCGAGAACACGCTCAAGTACATCCAGGCCGAGGGGCACCTGCTGGTCGACGAGCCCGACGTCCCCGAGGTGCCCGGCATCGACTTCCGCGGGCGCCACGTGCTCATCGTGGTCCGTGGCATCGACTACAAGCAGGATCTCGACCTGCTCCGCCACTCGGGCTATCTGGCCGAGCAGAAGCCGTTGTTGGTGGGCGTCGACGGCGGCGCCGACGCCCTGCTGGAGATCGGCCGGACTCCCGATCTCATCATCGGAGACTTCGACTCGGTGTCCGAGGAGGCCCTGCGGTGCGGGGCCCGCCTGGTCGTGCACGGCTATCGCGACGGTCGGGCCCCGGGGGCGGCCCGGTTGGAGGAGCTCGGCCTCGACTACGAGGTCTACGGCTCCGAGGGCACCAGCGAGGACATCGCCATGCTGCTGGCCTACGAGAAGGGCTGCGAGCTGATCGTCGCCGTCGGCACCCACAACTCCATGGTCGAGTTCCTCGACAAGGGTCGCGCCGGCATGGCCTCGACCTTCCTCGTCCGTCTGAAGGTCGGTCCCATGCTCGTCGATGCCAAGGGCGTCAGCCGCCTCTACCGGTCGACCGTCCGCACCCGCGACCTGCTCCTCATGGTGCTGGCCGCCATCTTCACCCTCATCGTGATCGTGCTCGTGAGCGAACCGATCCGTCTCGTCATCCGCACCTACTGGGCCACCTTCACCGCATGATCAACCTCCGCTACCACATCGTCTCGCTGACCGCCGTGTTCCTGGCCATCGGCATCGGTCTCACCCTGGGGTCGACCTTCCTCGACCGGGCGACCGTCGACAACCTCAACGGCCAGCTCGAGAACCTCGAGACCAGGCTCGGTGACCGAGAAGACCAGATCAACGAGCTCCAAGGCGCGCTCGACGACGACCGGTCGTTGCAGGGTGCCCTCGACGACCAGGCCACCGGCCTGCTGGCCGGACGGCTCGATGCCGAGCCGGTCGTGGTCCTGTCGTCCCAGGGCGCCGACGAGGGCGAGATCGACGCCGCGGTGCAGGCGCTGCTCCTGGCCGGCGCCGACGTGCAGGGCCAGTGGCGCCTGACCGACCGGTTCCTGCTCACCAGCGAGGCCGACGTCGCCGACCTCGCCGCTGCCATCGACGAACAGACCGACGACCCGGCACGGCTGCGCCGCACGGCGATCGCCACCCTCGGGCGAGAGCTCCGCATCCGCCAAGAGGCTCGTGGGAGCGGAACCGACGACGGCGTCACCACCACCACGGTCCCCGGCGAGCAGGGTGGACCGACCACCACCCCGGACGTCTCGACGTCGACCACGTCTGTCGCCGATCAGGGCAGCGTCGACGACGGCGAGACCACCACGACCACCACCGAGCCCGACGGAGGCACGGAGGAGACGACGGCGGCCGACACCCTTCCGGTGGTGACCGCGCTCGCCGACGCCGGCTTCCTCTCCTTCGAACCGGTACCCGGCGGTGCCGACCGTGCCGTCTTCCCCGACGGCACGCGCCTCATCGTCGTGGGCGGTTCCCCCGACGTGCCTGACGACGTCGTGCTGGCGCCACTCGTGACCCGCCTGACCCTCGGCGCCACCGATCCGGTGCCCGTCGTCGTCAGCTCGGCGATGGACGGCGCCGGCGGGGTCGCCGACCTCGTCTCGGTGGTGCGTGGCGACGAGCGGCTTCGCACGTTGGTCGCCACCGTCGACAACCTCGAGCACTTCCAGAACTGGGCCGCCCTCGTGCTCGCGCTCAACGACGTCAACGACCGGGTCGTGGGCCACTACGGACTCGGGGAGGGCGCCACCCGCCTGCTACCGCCGATGCAGGTGCCATGAGCGTGCCCGTCGACGAGCGGCGAAGCCTCGCCCGCTCGACGGCGACGCAGACGGTGCTCACCGCGGTCAGCCGCGTCACCGGGTTCGCCCGGATCGTCGTGGTCGCTGCCGTGCTGGGCACGACGTTCCTCGGCAACACGTACCAGTCGGCCAACACCATCCCCAACATCGTGTTCGAGCTGTTCGCCGCGGGCGCACTCGAGGCCGTGCTGGTACCCGCACTCGTCGCCCGCTTCGATCGCGAGGACGACGCTGGTGCCGAGCGGCTCGCCGGCTCGGTGCTGGGCCTGACCGGTGTCGCCCTGGGTGCCATGGTCGCGCTCGGCGCGCTGGCGTCGCCGTTCGTGATGCGGGTCCTCGTGTCGGGCGTCGAGGACGCCGCCGTTCGTGCCGACCAGATCCACCTGGGCACGATCTTCCTGCTCGTCTTCCTGCCCCAGATCCTCGTGTACGAGATCGGCATCATCGCCACGGCGGTGCTCCACTCGCGGAACCGGTTCGCGCTGCCCGCCATCGCCCCCGCCGTGAACAACCTCGTGGTGTGCGCCGCCTACGGCACGTTCTGGTGGCTCCGCGACGGAGCCGAGCCGTCGCTCGACCTGTCGGTCCTGGAGATCGCCGTCCTCGCCGGCGGCACGACCCTGGGTGTCGTCGCGTTCTGCGCCGTGCCCGTGGTGGGTGCCGCCCGCACCGGTTTCCGGTACCGCCCCAACCTCGACCGCAGCGACCCGATGCTGCGACGGCTGGCGCGCCAGGGCGGATGGGCCGCGGTCTACCTGGCCATGACCCAGGTCCTGCTGGCCGCCGTCCTGATCGTGGGCAACCGGGTCGAGGGCGGCGTGGTGGCCTACCAGGTCGGTTTCACCTTCTTCCTGTTGCCCCACTCGCTGTTCGCGCTCCCGGTGCTCAACACCCTCTTCCCGACCGCCGCCCGCCAGTACCAGGCCGGCGACGGCGACGCCCTCGCCGCCACGGTCCGCCGCGGCACGACGGCCATCGCGCTGTTCGTGCTGCCCGCCGCGGCGGGCCTGGCCGCGCTGGCGACACCGCTCACACGGGTGGCGCTGTTCGGCAATGTCGGTGCCAGCGGCGCCGACCTGGTGGCCGACGTCGTGGTCGGCTTCGCTCCCGGCCTCATCGGCTACGCGCTCTTCTACTTCCTGACCCGGATGCTCTACGCCATGGACGACACGCGCACGCCGGCCACGGTCCACGCCGCCGTCGTGGCCGTCGGCGTGGTGGCCATGGTGGGCTCGTCGCTGGCCATCGATGGCGAGGGCGTGGTCGCCGCGCTGGCGTGGTCGCACTCGTTGGTGTACCTGCTCGGTGCCGGCGTGCTCCTCGTCGTCGTGCACCGGCGGCTGGCCCGGCAGGGGAGCGGTGTGCGGCTCGGCGCGGTGCTGGTCCGGCAACTGATCGCCGCGGCGGCGGCAGGCGCGGCCATGGTCGGCGTGGTCACCCTGGTCGGAGACGGCTCCCGCACGGTGGCGCTGGCGGCGTTGGTGGTCGGCGGCACCGTGGGGCTGGCCGTCCACGTCGTCGTCCAGACACTGCTGGGTGGCCCGCGCCCCACGACCGTGTTGCAGCTGCTCCGGCCTGGAGCGAGCTCGTGAGTGCACCGCGTGTCCTCGAGCTGCTGGGACCCTCCACCGGCGGCATCCGTCGCCACGTCGCCGCGCTGCGCGACCACCTGCGGGCGCACGGCTGGCAGGTGACGGTGGGCGGACCGGCCGGAGTGCTGCCCGAGCTCGACCACGTGGTGCCGGTACCGGGCGGCGCCGACCCCCGGTCGATCCTGGCCAGCCGGCGGGCACTGGCACCGCTGCTCGCCGACGTCGACCTCGTGCACGCCCACGGGCTCAAGGCCGGCTGGGTGGCCGCCTCGGTCCGCCGTCGACCGCCGTTGGTCGTGAGCGTCCACAACCTGGTCCTCGACGACGCCGCCGGCCGTGCCGCGCCGCTGCTGCGGTGGGCCGAGGGCCGGCTGCCGGGGCGGGCCGACGCCACGATCGCCGTCTCCCGGGGGGTCGCCGACCGCTTCGACGGCGTCGCCGGCGCCGATCGGATCGTCGTCATCCCTCCGGCCGGCCCGATGCCCCGACCGGAGCGGTCGCCCGAGCAGGTCCGGGCCGAGCTCGGCGTCGCTGCCGACGACGACCTCGTCGTCACGCCTGCCCGACTGCACCCGCAGAAGGGGCTCGACGTCCTCCTCGACGCCGCCTCCCGGCTGGTGGCGCAGCGGCCGCAGCTGCGCTGGTTCGTGTTCGGCGAGGGGCCGCTCCGTGGCCAGCTCGAGCGCGAGGTGCACGACCGCGGCCTCGACGGCGTGGTCCGCCTCGCGGGCAGCCGCCCCGACGTGGACAGCGAGCTGGCGGCGGCCGACGTCGTGGTCGTCACCTCCAACTGGGAATCCGGACCGCTCGTGGTGCTCGAGGCCCTGGCACTCGGTCGGCCGGTGGTGTCGACTCGCGTCGGACTCGCTCCCGACGTGCTCCGTCCGCCCCGCGGGCTGCTGGTCGATGTCGGTGACGCCGCCGCGGTCGCCGCCGCGGTCGGCGACGTGCTGGCCGGTGCGTTGCCGGTGGCGGACGACGATTTGGCAGGATCATCCACCCCGTTCGGACCCGGCGCCTTGGCCGCCGAGGTCGAAGCGATCTACCGGAAGGTGCTGGCGTCCCGATGATGAGACCACTGCGCATCGCCGCCGTGCTGGCGGTCCTCGTCGTCGCCGTGGTGCTCCTTCGGGGTCCTGGCTCGTCCGACCGGCCCATCGGCCACGCCGACCGGGTACTGGTGGTGTCGATCCCCGCCCTGACCTGGGACCGGGTGGCCGACGACATGCCCCCGAACCTCACCGCGTTCCTCGAGCACGCGGCGGTCGCGTCGGCCAGCGTGCGCACCATCGGTGCCGACACCAACCTGGCCGAGGGTTACGCCTCGATCGGTGCCGGGAACCGTGCCGCGGTGCCCAGCGACCTGGGTGGCCTTGCGTTCCCACCCGATGCCGAGTACGACGGCGACCCGGTCAGCGACGTGTACCGACGCCGGCTCGGCGTCGATCCTGCCGGTGCCGCGGTGCTGCAGATCGGCGCCGCTGGCATCCAGAACCGCAACGACGGCCTGCTCTACGGCGCCGAGGTCGGCAGCCTCGGACAGGCGCTGCGCGATGCCGGACTCCGGGCCGCCATCGTCGCCAACGCCGACGACGAGCTCGACCCGCCCGCCGCCCAGCTCCACCGCGAGGCCGCGCTGGCGGTCATGGACGAGCGCGGCCAGATCCCCGGGGGACGGGTCGATCCCGGCCTGCTCACCGAGGATGCCGACGCCCTCGGGGGAGTCGCGCTCGATCCCCGGCAGGTCTTGGGCACGGTCGACCAGGTGTGGGACGACAGCGCGGTGGTGCTGGTCGAGCTCAGCGAGCTGCTCCGCGCCGAGGCGTTCGACTTCCTGGTGACCGACGACGTGAAGCAAGCCGTCCAGGATGCGGCCATGACGGCCACCGACGACCTCTTCGGGCGGTTGCTCGAGCGTGCCGATCTCGACCACGACCTGGTCATGGTCGTCGCGCCGACGTCGCCGAAGGGTCGCGACCAGCTCGTGGTGGCCGCCGTCGCCGGCCCGGGCGTGGCGCCCGGCCGGATCCAGAGCGGCACCACCCGCCGTGCGGGCTACGTGACCCTGCCCGACATCGGCCCCACCGTCCTCGACGCGCTCGGCATCGACAAGCCCGGAGCGATGAACGGCGCACCCATGGCCGTCGTTCCCGGCGGCACCCCCGACCACGCGACCTTCCGCAGCCTGGCGGACGACAACCGACTGGCCTTGTTCCGCAACGACTTCACCGGTCCGCTCACCGCCCTGTTCATCACGATCCAGGTCCTCACCTACGCGATGGCCGCGTACACGCTCAGCACCGAGCGCCTGCGCGGCAGCCGGGTCGCCGCCTGGTTGCTGCTGGCCGGTATGGCGGTCCCCTTCAGCAGCTTCTTCGTCGGGATCTTCCCGTACTGGCGATTGAGCATCTTCGGGGCGGTGACCGTCACCATGGCCATCGCCGCGCTGCTGAGCACGGCCATCCGGTTCGTGCTGCCCCGCGTCGGATGGACCGAGCACGACGTGCTCGGCCGGGCGCTGTTCGCACCGGTGATCATCACTGCGCTGACCGCGGTCCTGCTGGTCGGCGACATCGCCCTCGGCGGACCCCTTCAGATCGACACCGCCTTCGGGTACGGGGGTGGCGCGATCGTGGCCGGTCGCTTCTCGGGTTACGGCAACCTCGCCTGGGCGCTGATGGTCACCGCGGTGATCATCGCCGCCACCGGCGTCTGGAGCCTGCGCGAGCGACGGACCCGCCGGGCGCTGTCCGACGGCGAGCGGCGCTTCGGGCTCGGCCTGGTGGCCGCCGTCTTCGCCCTGGCAGTGCTCGCCGTGGGGCTGCCGACGCTGGGCAGCAACGTGGGTGGCACGCTGTCGGTCGTCGCCGGGCTGGCCATCACGCTCATGGCCCTGGCCGGCATGCGCATCGGCGGACGCCGGATCATCGCCACCGGCATCGGCACCGTCGCCGTGCTCGCCGTCTTCGGTGTCGTCGACCTGACCCGTGCTCCCGAGGACCAGACGCACCTCGGGCGGCTCATCGAGCAGACGCTGGGCGACGAAGGCGTCTCGGGACTCGGCACGGTGATCCAGCGCAAGATCAACGCCAACCTCAGCATCCTGTTGTCGTCGGTCTGGGCGCTGATCATCCCGGCCGCTCTGGCCTTCCTGGCGTTCCTGGTCTGGCGCCCACCGCGGTTCCTCCGGGGTCTGTTCGCCGCCGCACCCAGTGTCCGGGCCTGCGTCATCGGTGTGCTGGCCACCGGCGCGATCGGTGGCATCGTCAACGACTCGGGCATCGCCATCCCGGCGATCATGCTGACGCTGCTGGTGCCCTACGTCGCCTACGTCATCGTCGAGGCCCGCATCGGCACCTCGCGGAGCACGGACGAGCCCTCGCCCAGCGGTGACGGGGCCGGCGAACCGACACCGGTGGCCGCTCGGCCGTGACCGAACAGGCCGCGGTGCTGGCGATCGGGTTCGGCCTCGGCCTCGCCGGCGGCCTGCTGTGCTGGCGGATGCTGGCGCCGGTCTTCGCCGCACCGCTGTTCGCCCGCACCAACGTCCGCGGCGTCTCCGTCCCGGTGGCCGTCGGCGTCGTCATCCCGGTGGTGGTCGTGGCGGCGGCAGCGGTGCTCGTGGTGGTCGATGCGGCCGGTGGTCTCGACGTGGCCAGAGGACCGCTCGCCCTCACGGTGGCGGCGGCCACCGGCTTCGGGATGCTGGGCCTGCTCGACGACGTCGCCGGCGACGCGTCGTCGAAGGGCTTCGCCGGCCACCTGCGCGCCCTGCGCTCGGGCCGGCTGACGACCGGGGCGGTCAAGCTCTTCGGCGGGGGAGCGGTGGCCGTGCTCGTCGCGTCGACCACCAGCACCGGTCACCTGGCCCGCCTGCTGGCCGACGCCGCGCTGATCGCCCTGTGCGGCGAACCTGGCCAACCTGCTCGACCGGGCGCCGGGTCGGGTGGCCAAGGCCGGTCTGGTGGCCGCGCTGCCCATCCTCGCCGTCGCCGGAGCCGACGGCCGCCTCGCCGGACCGGCCATCGTGGTGGGTGCGGTGGTGGCGCTGCTCGTGGACGACCTGCGCGAGCGGTTGATGCTGGGAGACACGGGGGCCAACGTGATCGGTGGCGTCCTCGGTCTCGCCGTGGTGCTCACCACCGCGCCGGCGACACGCACCATCGTGCTGGCGGTCGTCGCCGCGCTCAACGTGGCCAGCGAGGTGGTGAGCTTCAGTCGGGTGATCGACGCCGTCCCGCCCCTTCGCTGGTTCGACCGTCTCGGCCGGACGCCGCGGTAGCGGGCGAAGGTCGTCGGCGAGGATCCGTCCGATCGGCCGCGGTCCGACCTATGCTGTGCTCCCGTGACGAAACACATCTTCGTGACGGGTGGCGTGACGAGCAGCCTCGGCAAGGGGCTCACCGCCTCCTCGCTGGGACGCCTGCTCAAGGCCCGGGGCCTGCGGGTCGTGGTCCAGAAGCTCGACCCGTACATCAACGTCGACCCCGGGACGATGAACCCCTTCGAGCACGGCGAAGTCTTCGTCACCGACGACGGCGGCGAGACCGACCTCGACCTGGGGCACTACGAGCGCTTCCTCGACGAGAGCCTCACCAAGGACTCCAACGCCACCACCGGGTCGATCTACTCGGCCGTGCTGGCCGCCGAGCGCCGTGGCGACTACCTGGGCAAGACCGTCCAGGTCATCCCGCACATCACCGACGAGATCAAGCGCCGCATCAACATGCTGGCCGGCGACGACGTCGACGTGGTCATCACCGAGGTCGGCGGCACCGTCGGCGACATCGAGATCCTCCCGTTCCTCGAGGCCATCCGGCAGTTCCGCCTCGACGTCGGCCGGGGCAACGTCTGCTACGTGCACGTCACGCTCGTGCCCTTCATCGGGCCGGCCGGCGAGCAGAAGACCAAGCCCACCCAGCACTCGGTCACCGAGCTGCGCAGCCGGGGCATCCAGCCCGACGCCATCGTCGTGCGGTCCGAGGCTCCGATCCCCGAGCACCTGAAGAACAAGATCAGCCGCCTGTGCGACGTGCACGCCGACGGGGTGGTCAACGCCGCCGACGCCGGCAACATCTACGAGATCCCGCTCGTCCTGCACGAGGAGGGGCTCGACGCCGTGGTCTGCGACGTGCTCCAGCTCCAGGACGTGGGCGCACCCGACCTGCGCGAGTGGGAGGCCCTGGTCGCCAAGGTCGAGGCCGCCGAGAAGCCGGTGCGCATCGGGATCATCGGCAAGTACGTGGCCCTGCCCGACGCCTACCTGTCGGTGGTCGAGGCCACCAAGCACGGCGGGTTCGAGCTCGGCGCCCACATCGAGTTCGAGTGGATCCAGGCCGAGGAGGTCGAGGGCCTCATGGCCCACGGTCGCCTCAACGACCTCGACGGCGTCGATCATCCCCGGCGGCTTCGGCGAGCGCGGCACCGAGGGCAAGATCGCGGCGGCCGCCTACACCCGCGAGCACGACATCCCCTGCCTCGGCCTGTGCCTCGGGCTGCAGATGATGGTCGTGGACTACGCCCGCAACGTGTTGAACCTGCCCGGCGCCAACTCCACCGAGATGGAACCCGCTGCCGTCGACCCGGTGATCACGATCATGCCCAGCCAGCACGACGTCACCGACCTCGGCGGCACCATGCGCCTGGGCGCCTACGTCGCCCAGCTCGTGCCCGGCTCCAAGGTCGCCGAGGCCTACGGCTCCACCGTGGTGTCCGAGCGCCACCGCCACCGCTACGAGTTCAACCCCAAGTACCGCTCCCGGTTCGAGGCCAGCGACCTGCTGCTCTGCGGCGAGTCGCCCGACGGCCGGCTCGTCGAGTTCATCGAGCTGAGGGACCACCCGTTCTGGGTCGGCACGCAGGCCCACCCCGAGCTCAAGAGCCGGCCCACCCGTCCGGCGCCGCTGTTCACCGCGTTCGTCGACGCCGCCCTGTCCCGTGCCGAGGGTCGCAAGCCCCACCTGTTCCCGCTCGATCCGCCGGTCGAGCGGACCTCGGGTGCGGTCACGTCCGCCGGCGCAGACTGAGACCAGGAACGCGTGCCGTGAGCGGCGACGGCTTCCGCCTGCTCGGCGAGGAGACGGTCCACCGAGGCCACGCCATCGAGGTCACGGTCGGCACCTTCGAAGGCCCCGACGGCACCCGGTTCACGCGCGATCTCGTGCACCACGTCGGCGCGGTGGCCGTGCTGCCGCTCCACGACGACGGCACCGTGACCCTGGTCCGCCAGTTCCGGGCGCCGCTCGAGCGCGATCTGCTCGAGATCCCCGCCGGGCTGTGCGACGTCGACGACGAGCCGCCGGAGGAGACCGCAGCCCGCGAGCTGGCCGAGGAGGTCGGTTTGCGCGCCGATCACCTCGAGCTGCTGTGCCGGTTCCACAACTCGCCGGGCTTCACCGACGAGCTGGTGCACGTGTACCTGGCCACCGGGCTGCACGGGGTCGACAACGACCTGCAGGGCATCGAGGAGCAGCACATGACGGTCGAGCGCCTCCCGCTCGCCGAGCTGCTGGCCATGATCGCCGATGGTCGGCTCACCGACGCCAAGACCGTGATCGGGGTGGCCCTGGTCCGCGCCCGATGACCACGCCTCCGGAAACGGAGTGGGTGCTGCCGATCGAGGCCGAGGAGTACCTCACCTGGTTGTCGCTGGAGCGTGGGCGGGCCCGCTCCACCATCGCGGCCTACCGGCGCGACCTGCTGGCCTGGTCGGCCTTCCTGCGCGGGCGTGACCGGCCGATCCTCGACGTCACCGAGGACGATCTCGTCGCGTGGGTCGACGCCCTGCGTGCCGGGGGTCTGGCCCCGTCGACGGTCAAGCGTCGGGTGGTCGCCGCCCGCAACCTCCACCGCTACCTGGCCGAGGAGGGCCACGTCGAGGTCGACGTCGGTGCCGACGTGGCGCCGCCCCCCGTGGCCAAGGGCCTGCCCAAGGCGCTCTCCGAGGACGAGGTCGCCTCCCTGCTCGACGCCGTGGTCGGCGACGAGCCCGTGCACCGCCGGGACCGGGCGATCCTCGAGACGCTGTACGGCACCGGTCTGCGCATCTCCGAGCTGGTGGGCCTGTCGCTGCGCGACCTCGACCTGCACGACGGGTTCCTGCGCGCCGTGGGCAAGGGCGACAAGGAGCGCGTCGTGCCGGTGCTCGGTGCGGCCGCCGACGCGCTCGCCGCCTGGCTGACCGTGGACGGACGCGGCGCGCTGATCCCGGCGCGCTGGCGCCGGCGCGACGACGAGGAAGCCCTGTTCCTCAACCAGCGCGGCGGTCGCCTGAGTCGGCAGGGCACCTGGCTGGTGGTTCGTCACTACGGGGATCTGGCCGGCCTCGGCGACCGCCTCACCCCCCACGTCCTGCGCCACTCGTGTGCCACGCACCTGCTCGACCACGGCGCCGACATCCGTGCCGTGCAGGAGCTGCTCGGCCACGCCTCGATCGGCACCACGCAGATCTACACCAAGGTGTCCACCGAGCGACTGGTCGCGGCGTGGCGGTCAGCTCACCCCCGCGCCGGAGGGCGCTGACACCGACGGCGAGACGATGCCAAGCCAGCGCGCCGCGGGTCGATCCACCGTCTACCCTGCGCACATGTCCGACGCGGCCTCCCAAGACCCCGACGATCTCCGCGCCGCGCTGCAGCGCGAGCGCGAGGTGCTCGAGTCCAAGGTGCACGAGCTCGACACCCGCGAAGAGGATCTCTCCTACGACGACAACTTCGCCGATTCCGGGCAGGTCGCCGCCGAGCTGGGCGAGAACAAGGTGCTGTACGACCAGCTCCGCCGCGACCTCGACGACATCGAGGCGGCGCTGCGCCGGATGGACGAGGGCACCTACGGGCAGTGCGAGGTCTGTGGCGAGCCCATCGGCGAGGCCCGGCTCGAGGTCATGCCCGCCACCCGGTACTGCATCGAACACGCCTGAGCGGGCGGTGGCCGGGCCCGCGCACCTCGTACGCCGGTTCTTCGGCTCGCTGTCGCCGCGTCCGCTCGCACCCGCGGACGACCGCTGGGCGCGCGGACAGTTGACGGCGGGGGAGGAGCGGCTGTGGGACCGGCTGTCGGCACCCGACCGCAAGCACGCCGCCGGCGTCGCTCGCGAGGCGCACCGGCTCCTCGGCCCCGACGCCACCCGCCCCGTCCTCGCCGCGGCGCTGCTCCACGACGTCGGCAAGCTCGACAGCGGTCTGGGCACGTTCGGTCGGGTCGCTGCCACCGTCGTGGTTGCCGTGCTGGGGCGGCCCCGCGTGACCGGCTGGAGCGACGCGCCGGGGCTTCGCGGCCGGTTCGGGCGCTACGCCTCCCACCCGCAGCGAGGTGCTGGGCTGCTGGCGGAGGCCGGCGCGGATCCCCTCACCGTTCGCTGGGCGGCGGAGCACCACCGCCCGGAGCACGACTGGTCTGTCCCGGCGTACGTCGGGCGGGCCCTGCACGACGCCGACGACGACTGATCGGCCGCTCGGTACCATCGGCCGTCGTGCCCGGCGGATCCACCAGCTACACCGTGGTCGGTGCCGGGGCCGTGGGACTGCTCTACGGCACCCGGCTGGCCGTCGCCGGCCACCGGGTGCACTGGCTGGTGCGGTCCGGCGCCGAGGACATCCGACGACACGGGATCGAGGTCCGCTCCGAAGGCGACGTGCTGCGCATCCCGGCCGGCGAGGTCGACGTGCACACCGACGCGTCGTCGGTCCCGCCGGCCGACGTCGTGATCGTGGCCACCAAGACCACGGCGAACGACCGGCTGGCCGACCTGGTGCGGTCGGTCTGCTCCCCGGGCGCCACGGTGGCCCTGTTCCAGAACGGGCTCGGCGCCGAGGAGCGGGTGCGTGCCGAAGTACCCGCCGCCGGCCCGGTGCTCGGTGCGATGTGCTTCGTGTGCGCCCATCGAACCGGTCCGGGACGCGCCGACCACCTCGACTACGGCGCGGTGACCCTGGCCCCGCTCGACGAGGTCGTCGACGGCGCCGGTCGTCCGGCCACCGAGGTGGCCGAGCGGCTCGCGACCGACCTGCGGAGGGCCGGCGTGCCGACCACCGTGCTCGGCGACCTCGGCGTGGCCCGATGGCGCAAGCTGGTCTGGAACATCCCGTTCAACGGGCTGTGCACCGTGCTCGACGCCAGCACCGACGAGCTCCTCGCCGACCCGGGCACGCGCCGGCTCGTCTCCGACCTCATGGACGAGGTCATCACCGCCGCCGGCGCCGCCGGTCACCCCATCGAACGCGGCTTCCGCGACGAGATGCTGGCCACGACCGACGCCATGCGCTCGTACGCGCCGTCGATGAAGCTCGACCGTGATGCCGGCCGCCCGCTGGAGATCGACGCCATCTACCAAGTGGCCATCGATGCCGCCCGGTGCGTCGGTACGCCGATGGTGCGTGCCGAGGTGCTCGCCACCCAGCTCCGGCACCTCGACCCGGACGTCCGGGCACGACCCGACCGGTAGCGTGGCCACGTGCGAGATGCTTCCTGGGTCCTGTCGGCGTTCCTGACCGCCGGCTTCCTCATCGCCGCAGCAGCGAGCACGCACAGTGCGCTGGCCATCGGCTGGCTCGTGCTCGCCATCGGGATGGCCGTGGTGACCTGGGTTCGCTACCGCACCGCCCACCGTCCTCCGGAGTGACCCGCCGGTCTCCTCGCCCCGGGGAGCTGATCAGCCGGGCGGCAGCAGGCCCACCGCACGGTGGGCGCGATCGAGCGTGGCCGAGGCCACGGTGCGCGCCTTGCCGGCGCCGGTGTCGAGGATGCGGCCGATGGCGGACGGATCCTCGATCAGCTCGACGTAGCGTTCCTGGACCGGACGCAGCAGCTCCACCACCGCCTCGGCGGTGTCGGCCTTCAGCGGCCCGTACAGCTCGTAGTCGTCGGCCACCGCCTTGGGGTCGCGGCCGGTGGCCGCACCGAGGATCGACAACAGGTTGGACACGCCCGGCTTGGTGTCGGGATCGAAGCGGACCTCGTTGTCGGTGTCGGTGACCGCCCGCTTCACCTTCTTCTCGATCGCCTTCGGGTCGTCGAGCACCAGGATGGTGCCCTGCGGCGAGTCGAGCGACTTCGACATCTTGTTCTCGGGCTGCTGCAGGTCCATGATCCGGGCGCCCACGGGCGGGATGACGTGCTCGGGCACCACGAGGACGTCGGCGCCGGCCCGGCTGTTGAAGCGCCCGGCGACATCTCGTGCCAGCTCGACGTGCTGGCGCTGGTCGTCGCCGACGGGGACGACGTCGGTGTCGTAGAGCAGGATGTCGGCCGCCATCAGCGCCGGGTAGGTGAACAGCCCGGCCGACACGAAGCTCGGCCCGGTCGGCCTTCTCCTTGAACTGCGTCATCCGCGACAGCTCGCCGAAGCTGGCCGTGCACTCCATGAGCCACGCCAGACCGGTGTGTTCCGGCACGTGGCTCTGGAGGAACAGCGTGCACACGTCGGGATCGATCCCACAGGCCACGAGCAGCGCGGTGACCGACAGCGTGCGTCGGGACAGCTCGGCCGGGTCCTGGGGCAGCGTCAGCGCGTGCAGGTCGACCACGCAGTACACGGCGTCGGTGGTGTGCTGGTCCTCGACCCATCGGCGGACGGCGCCCAGGTAGTTCCCCAGGTGGAGGTCGCCGGTGGGTTGGATGCCGGAGAAGGCGCGGACCATGGGCGGGCATCGTAGGTGCAGCCCGCGGGACCTCAGAACTCGATTGGCGCGCCCAACAGCCACCCCTGGCCGTAGGCGATGCCCAGGTGGCGGGCAGCGTCGAGCTGCGCCGGCGTCTCGATCCCCTCGGCGATGAGCGATGCGTCGGTCTCGCGGGCGAAGTTCTGCAAGCCGGCCACCAGGGCGCGCTTGGCCGGATCGCGGTCGATGCCGTCGACCCAGGACTTGTCGAGCTTCACGTAGCGGGCACCCAGGGCGAGGATGTGCGCCAGGCTGGCGAACCCGGACCCGGCGTCGTCGACGGAGAGCTGCACGGTGACGGCCAGCGCCGCCACGGCCTGCAGCAGCGCGGCGTAGTCGTGGACCGGCTCCAGCTCGCTGATCTCGAGGACCACGGCGGCGCGGTCGGAGCGGTCGAGCAACCCGCCGAGGCGCTCGACGTCGAGGATGAGGCTGGGTGTCACGTTGAGCGCCAGCCAGTGTCCGGGAGGTTGGCTCATCGCGGCCTCGAGCGATGCCTCGAGCGTCGCCGCCTCGATCTCGAGACCGAGCCCCGCCCGTCGGGCTTCGACGAAGACCCGCTCGGTGTCGGTCTCGGTGTCGAACCGGGTGAGCGCCTCGTGTCCCACGGTCACCCCGTCGGACAGGCGCACCACGGGCTGGAACACGGGGTGGAAGGCGCGTGTGGCGAGGAGCTGGCCGAAGCGGGCGCGTGCTTCTCGACGCAGGCGCGACGCTCGCAGCGGCACCGTCAGCACCCCGCCCGCGACGGCGCCGAAGTCGATGGCCAGGGCGAGCAGGGCATCGGACGACGCATGCACCATACGGTCGCCGGTGACCACGAGCGCGCCGACGGTCTGGCCGGCGACGGCCACCGGCACCAGGACGACGGCAGCGTCCAGCAGGGTCGCGATGCGGGGGCCATCGGGTAGGGCGTGTGCGAGGGCTTCGAGGTCGGCTGATCGCTCGGCGAGCTGGAGCAGGCGGATGCCGTCGGTGCCGCACGAACCGAGCACGTCGTGCTGCTCGCCGGCGATCTCGACGAGCACCGCCCCCTGCACCTCGGCGACCGCGCCCAGCTCGGCGCACAGCAGGTCGGCCGCCGCCCAATGGTCGTCGGCGGCGCCGGCCCGCTCGGCGGCCCTCGCCAGCACGGCTCGACGTTCGTCGACGGTGGCGGTCAGCCGGTCGATCCACGCCCGCTGGCCACGGAGGTGGGCACGCACACGTGCCACCACCTCGTCGGGTTCGAAGGGCTTGACGATGTAGTCGTCGGCGCCCTGGTCGAGCCCGGCGACGCGCTCGTGGGGCTCGTCCATACCGGTGACCAGGAGCACCGGGATGAGCGCCGTACGAGGGTCGGCCCGGATGCTCCGCAGCACGGCCGCCCCGTCGGTGCCCGGCATCCGCCGGTCGAGGACGACGGCGGCCACCGGATGGTCGCGCAGGTGGGCCAGCGCCGCGTCGCCGTCGCCGACACCGACGACACGGTGGCCGTCGAGCTCGAGCGCGGTGACCAGCAGGTCGCGCGCCACCGGATCGTCGTCGACGACGAGGACCTCCGGGAGCTCGGACATGGGCGGCACCATAGGTCCGTTTCGACCGGTTCGCTGGGCAAACCTGGCGAGCACGTCGCCAGCGCGATGTGGGGTATCCGCGCCTCGCGCCCGGCGCGCACGTACGATTTCTGCGTGGCCGTTGCCGTCGACACCCCGGTGTTCCAGGGGCCCTTCGATCTCCTTCTGCACCTGATCCTGCAGGATCAGGTCGACCTCTACGAGGTCCGGGTCAGCGACATCGTCGACGCCTACCTGGCCGAGCTCGCACGCATGGAGGTCATGGACCTCGAGCTGGCCACCGAGTTCCTCCTCATCGCGGCCACGCTCATCGAGCTCAAGTCCAAGCGGCTGCTGCCCGACGACGGCGACGTCGACCTCGACGAAGAGCTGGCCCTGTGGGAAGAGCGCGACCTGCTGCTGTCGCGGCTCGTCGAGTGCAAGACCTTCAAGGACGCCGCCCGGAGCCTGGCCACCATCGCCAACCAGGCCGGCCGTTCGTTCCCCCGCACGGTCGGTGTCGACCAGCAGTTCCTCGGCCTGCTGCCCGACCTGCTCGAGCACACCACTCCCGACGATCTGCGCAGCGCGTTCCTGCGGGCCGTGGCCCCCAAGCCGGTGCCTCGGGTCGACATCGCCCACATCCACCAGATCCGGGTCACGGTCACCGACGCGGTGGCCGAGCTGCTCGACGAACTGCCCCGCGTCGGTCGCATCACCTTCGCCGAGCTCACCGCCGACTTCGTCGAGCGCCTCGAGGTCGTCGTGCGGTTCCTCGCCGTGCTCGAGCTGTACAAGCAGGGCTGGATCGATCTCCAGCAGCCCGACATCCTCGGCACCCTCACCGTGGTGTGGACCGGCCGGCCCGACGACCTCGAGCTCGACCTGTCCGACCTCGGCTTCGTCGACGCCTACGACGGCTAAGTGTCGCCTTCGGCGACCTCGAGTTGCTCGGCTGCGCCTCACAACTCGGTCTCGACAGCCGGCCTCACTTCTGAAGTTGTTCGGCTGCGCCTCACAACTTCTGGTGCCGCAACTTTGGCCGCAGGGCGCGTACGTTTGAACCATGACCGAGGACGGCGCCGTGGATGGCGAAGGGTTACAGCAGCGGGAGCTGCGGCGGGCGGCCGAGGCGCTGCTGCTGGTGACCGAGGAGCCGCTGGCCGCCGAGATGCTGGCGCAGTTGCTCGAGGTGTCGACCGAGCGCGTCGAGTCGCTGTGCGGTGAGCTCGCCGCCGAGTACGACGCCACCGACCGCGGCTTCCAGCTCGTGCGCGTCGCCGGCGGCTGGCGGTTCCAGACGCACCCCGACCTGGCGCCCTACGTCGAGCGCTTCGTGCTCGAGGGCCAGAGCGGACGTCTCTCCAACGCCGCGCTCGAGACCCTGGCCATCGTCGCCTACAAGCAACCCATCTCCCGGGCCCAGATCGCCGCCATCCGCGGCGTGAACGTCGACGGCGTCATGCGCACCCTGTCGCACCGGGGCTACGTCGACGAGATCGGTCGCGATCCCGGGCCCGGCCAGGCCGTGCTGTACGGCACCACGGCCTCGTTCCTCGAGAAGCTCGGCCTGAACTCCCTCGACGAGCTCCCTGCGCTCGGCGACTTCGTCCCGTCGGCCGAGGTGTACGAGGCCCTCGAGAAGGGCCTCCGCCCCGAGCACCTGTCGGGCGCTCCGAACGACGGCGAGCCCGGCGACCCCGGCGAGTCCGGCCACATGTCGGCCGGCGACGACACGGACATCGACGACGACATCGACGACGAGTGAGCGAGCCCATCCGCCTGCAGAAGCTGCTGGCCCGGGCGGGCGTCGCCAGCCGCCGGGTCGTCGAGGACATGATCGAGGCCGGACGAGTGCAGGTCAACGGCGAGGTCGCCCGCCTCGGCCAGCGTGCCGACCCCGACGTCGACCAGGTCGAGGTCGACGGGCACCTGGTCGGCGTGCGCCCCGACACCGTCTGGTACCTGCTCAACAAGCCAACCGGCGTGGTCACCACCGCCTCCGACCCGCAGGGCCGCACCACGGTGGTCGACCTGGTCCCCGCCGAGCCCCGCGTGTTCCCGGTCGGCCGTCTCGACGCCGACACCGAGGGCCTGCTGCTGTTGACCAACGACGGCGACGTCACCCACCGGCTCACCCACCCCAGCTACGGCGTCGAGAAGGAGTACCTGGCGCACGTCGACGGCACCCCGTCGCGGGGGGCGCTGCGAGCCCTGCGGGAAGGGGTCGAGCTCGACGACGGGCGCACGTCGCCCGCCAAGGCCTCGCTGGTGGGCCCCGGTCTGCTCAAGCTGGTCATCCACGAGGGTCGCAACCGACAGGTGCGGCGCATGTGCGAGGCGGTCGGGCACCCCGTGCGTCGCCTCGTGCGCACCCGCATCGGCCCGCTGGTCGACACCCAGCTGCCGCCGGGGGAGTGGCGACCCCTCACCCAGAGCGAGATCCGGTCGCTCGAACGGGCTGTCTCGCCGACCGCCCCACCGACGTAGGATCGTCCGACGTGGCTCGAACCCCGGACGGCAGCCCTCCGCGGGCGAACGTGGTCGGCGTCGGACTCATCGGTGGTTCGATCGGTCTGGCGCTGCGTGCCCGCGGCTGGCAGGTGAGCGGCGACGACCACGACGTGGCGCGCACCGCCCGTGCCCTGGAGCTGGGCGTGATCGATGCCGTCGGCCTCGACCCCGACGCCGAGGTGACGTTCATCGCCACGCCTGTCCAGGGCATCGCCGAAGCCGCCCGCAAGGCACTGGCCGCCACCGGTGGGCTGGTCACCGATGTCGGCTCGGTCAAGGCGCCCGTGGTCGAGGCGGTGGGCGACCGGCGCTTCGTGGGCGGCCATCCCATGGCCGGCTCCGAGCAGGAGGGCGTCGACGGTGCCCGAGCCGACCTCTTCGAGGGCGCCGTGTGGGTGCTGACACCCACACGCGGGACCGACGACAACGCCTACGCGGGGGTGCGGGCCATCGTCTCTGGCCTGGGCGCCGAGGTCATCGCCCTGCCTCCCGATCGCCACGACGAGTTCGTCGCCGTGGTCTCCCACGTTCCGCACCTGACGGCCGCGTCGCTGATGCGGATCGCCGACGATCGTGCCGAGGAGCACGTCGCTCTGCTGCGCCTGGCCGCCGGCGGGTTCCGTGACATGACGCGCATCGCCTCGGGCCATCCGGGCATCTGGCCCGACATCTGCGAGGAGAACCGCAGGGCGATCGTCACCGGGCTCGACCGTCTCATCGACGCGCTGGGCGAGACCCGTGACCAGGTCGCCCGCCACGACCGCGACGCGCTCCTGCGCGACCTGTCACGGGCCCGCGCCGCCCGGGTCAACCTGCCCAGCCGCTACACCCGCCCGTCCGACCTGGCCGAGATGCGCGTGCCGGTGCCCGACCGTCCCGGCGTGCTGGCCGACGTCACGACCCTGGCCACCGAGCTCGACGTCAACATCGCCGACCTCGAGATCGCCCACTCGTCCGAGGGTGACCAGGGCGTGCTCATCCTGCTGGTCGAGTCCGGCACTGCCGACCGGCTGCACGCCGGGCTCGTGGAGCGGGGCTACCGGCCCTCCGTGCACCGCCTGGCGTGACCAACCGCCCCGACCCGCTGCCGGTCGAGCCCAGCGGTCGCCTCGACGCCACGGTCGTCCTGCCCGGCTCCAAGAGCATCACCAACCGGGCGCTGATCTGCGCGGCGCTGGCCGACGACCGCTCCGAGATCGTCCGACCCCTGCGGGCCGACGACACCGAGGCCATGATCGTCGCCCTCCAGGCGCTCGGCACCGACGTCGAGTGGCTCGACGACGTCGTGGCGGTCGATCCGACACCGCAGCGCCGCCGGACCGACGTGTTCGCCAACCAGAGCGGCACGACCTCGCGCTTCCTGCTGCCGCTGCTCGCGCTCGACGCCGAGGCTCGGGTGCTCGACGGCGACGCCCAGCTTCGAGCCCGCCCGATGGAGCCAGCCTTCGAGGCGCTCCGCTCGCTCGGGGTTCGGATCACCGAGCGCGGGCCGGCGGGCCGTCTCCCGGTCGAGATCCAGGGCCCGCTGCGCTCGGGCGTCGTCTCGGTGGCCGGCGACCTCTCCAGCCAGTTCCTCTCCGGTCTGCTGCTGAGCGCACCGGCGGTGACCGGCGGTCTCGACGTCCGGCTCACCACCGAGCTGATCTCCCGTCCCTACGTCGACATGACGGTGGCGGTCATGCGCGCCTTCGGCGCCGGCGTCGAGGCCGACGGGTCGGGTTGGCGGGTGGCGTCAGGCGCGTACCGGGGGACTCGCTTCGTCGTCGAGCCCGACGCGTCGGCCGCCTCGTACGCCTGGGCAGCAGCCGTCCTCACCGGCGGCACCATCACGGTGCCGGGGCTCCACCGCGATGCGCTGCAGGGCGACGTGGCCTTCGCCGAGGTGCTGGCCCGCATGGGCGCATCCGTGCGATGGGACGTCGACGCGGTGACCGTGGCCGCGGGCGCACAGCTGCACGGCATCGACGTCGACATGGCCCACATCTCCGACACGGTGCCCACCCTGGCCGTGGTGGCGGCGAACGCCGACGGGCCCACGACCATCCGTGGGGTCGGGTTCATCCGGGGCAAGGAGACCGACCGCATCGCCGCACCCGTGGCCGAGCTGCGTCGGTGCGGCATCGACGCCGAGGCCACCGACGACGGCATGGTCATCCATCCCGGCCCGGTGCGACCGGCCACGTTCCACACCTACGGCGACCACCGGATGGCGATGGCGTTCGCCCTGCTCGGTCTCGTCCACCCGGGCGTGCAGATCGAGGACCCAGGCTGCGTGGCCAAGACGTTCCCCGGCTACTGGGACCTGCTCGACGCGCTGCGGGCTGGGTCCTTGCCACGAGCGGTTGGCGTCTAGCGTCCCCCGCATGCGTGTGATCGCCATCGACGGGCCGGCGGGATCGGGCAAGTCGACCGTCGCCCGGTGCCTGGCCGAGCGGCTCGACCTCGAGTACCTCGACACCGGCGCCATGTACCGGGCCGTCACCTTCGCCGCGCTGCGGCGCAACGTCGATCCGGCCGACGCAGAGCCGGTCGCCGCCCTCGCCCGGATGGTCGATCTGTCGGTCACGGTCGACCGCGTCGTGGTCGACGGGGTCGATGCCACCATCGAGATCCGCGGTCCCGAGGTGACCCGGGCGGTCAGCATCGTGGCCGCAAACCCCAAGGTGCGCGACGAGCTCGTCGCCCGCCAGCGCGAGTGGGCACAGCGCCATGGGGGCGGGGTGATCGAAGGCCGAGACATCGGCAGCGTCGTCTTCCCCGACGCCGAGCTGAAGGTGTACCTCGACGCCCGCCCCGAGGTCCGGGCCGCCCGCCGCTCCAAGGAGGTCGCCGACCTCGACTACGAGACGGTCGCCGCCGACCTGGCGCGACGAGACGCCCTCGACCAGGGGAGGGAGTCCTCTCCGCTGACCCGAGCCGGTGATGCTGTCGAAGTCGACACCAGCGACCTCGACATCCCGGAGATCGTGGAGCTGATCGTGGGCCAGCTCGATGACTGAGGCCGCACCCGCCGAACCCTCCGCCTCCGTGGCCGGCCTACCGACACGAGCCGAGCGAGTGCTCTACCGCGTCGTGCGGTGGCTGGCGGTGCTCGTGGCTCGCCTCCTGTGGCGCCTGGAGGTCCACGGCGCCGAGAAGGTGCCGCCGGGGCCCTTCGTGCTGTCGGCCGTGCACCGCTCGAACATCGACTTCCTCCTGGTCGCTGCGGTGACCCGGCGGCGGATGCGCTACATGGGCAAGCACACGATCTGGAAGTACGCCTGGCTCGGGCGGTTCTTCACCGCCCTCGGGGCGTTCCCGGTGCATCGTGGTTCCGCCGATCGCGAGGCACTCCGCACCAGCCAGGCCGTGCTCGAGGCGGGCGAGCCGGTGGTGATGTTCCCCGAGGGCACCCGGCGCACCGGCCCGGTGGTCCAAGAGCTGTTCGAAGGTCCCACGTTCGTCGCCAGCCGCACCGGCGTGCCCATCGTGCCCGTCGGCATCGGCGGGTCCGAGGCCGCCATGCCGCCCGGCTCCAAGCTCATCCGGCCGGGCAAGATCGTGCTGGTCATCGGAGATCCGATCCCCGCGCCGGTACCCGAGGAGGGGCGCCGCGTGGCCCGCCGCCAGATCCGCGAGACCACCGAGCAGCTGCGCACGACGCTCCAGGAGCTGTTCGACGACGCTCAACGACGGGTCGGCCACCCCAACGCCCACGACACCTGACGATGCTCGAGCGCAGGCAGTTCCTGACCGTCACCGCGGTGTCGATCGCCGGCATCGCGCTCGGTGCGTGCGACGACGGTTCGTCTCTGCCATCCAGTGGCATCGACCTGGGCACCGCCGAGGAGGTGGGCGCGGCCATCGAGCAGGCGGGGGGCGCCTGGTACGTCCCCGAGGCAAAGGGCTACGTGGTGGCGGTGCCGCCCGAGCATCGAGATGCCCTCGCCGCAGCGGTCGATGACTCGATCCGGCCCGGCGTCGAGGCCGGCGTGCTCGCCCTGGCGCAGAAGTGCCCCCACATGGGCTGTCGCGTGCCGTACTGCGACTCGTCCGGGTGGTTCGAGTGCCCGTGCCACGGCTCCCGCTTCACGCAGTTCGGCGAGCTGCGCCGAGGACCGGCCCGGCGGGGCATGAGCTACCTCCCCGTCGAGGTCGACGGCGACCAGCTGCGGCTGGTCGGCAGCTCGGTGTCGGGCCTCGAGGACGACATCACCGGCGCCGACGATCCCGGCGATCACTGCATCTGAGGGGCCCTGCGGGCCCGGCCTGCCTCAGTCGAGCGGCGTCGGGCCGAGCGTCCCGAAGACATTCCGCACACGGTCCTCGAAGTGCTCGAGGGGCAGCGTGTCGTAGTCGGGGTCGAAGCTGTTCTGGTCGTAGTCGTCGGCGAACGTCGCCGTCAGCTCGAACCACGGTTCGCCGCGGTACTGCTCGCGGGCGTCGGGATCGAGGCCGAAGTGCTCGTAGTAGTGCTTGCCCTGGAAGTCCTGGTGCGTGCGGATCATGTGGTACACGTCCTCGCGCACGTAGGGCTTGAGCATCTCGGCGGCGATGGCCGGGTGGTTGTGCACGCTGATGCGCTTGCCGATGTCGTGGCACAGGCTGGCCACCACGACCTCGTCGTCGGCACCGCTGCGCTCGGCTCGCGTGGCGGTCTGCAGGCTGTGGGTCAGCTGGTCGGTGGCGAAGCCGTCGGTGATGTCGGCGAGGTCGCGCAGCATCTGCAACACGGTCTCGGCGACGCGGGGCTGGTTGGCCATCGTCTCGGCGCCGATGACACCCCACTGTTCGGCGGTCGAGTGGTCCATCGCGGTGAAGGTCGAAGCCATGCCCCCATCCTAGAGGCGGCCCGCGGACCTGACCCGCCGGTCAAGCACGGGCGAATGCGCGTGCCGTCAGACGGGGGAGCTGACCAGGGCGCCGAGCACCTCGCTGGCGTGGATGTCGCGGTCGACCACGGTGGGTCGGTCGCTCAGCGTGCCACCCAGGGTCAGGGTCGCCGCCACGTCGAGCGCCGAGAGCAGGTCGCGCAGGTTGCGCGGCGGGGGGAAGTACTCCTGCTCGTCGGTGATGCGGACCTCTTCGATGCCGTGCTCGGGGTCGAGCTTGTCGATGACCCAGCACACCAGCTCTTCGGGGGCGCTGGCGCCCGCGGTGACGCCGACGACGCCGGTGAGGTCGTCGGGCACCTCTTCTGGCGTGTTGACCCGGTGGACCCGGGGGCAGCCCATGTCGCGCGCCAGCGACTCGAGCGCCCGCGTGTTGGACGAGTTCGCCGAGCCGATGACCACGATGGCGTCGCAGCGCTCGGCCAGCGCGGTGAGCGCGCCCTGCCGGTTGGTGGTGGCGAAGCACAGGTCGCTGCGACCCGGCGTCCACACGTCGGGGAACCGCTCGCGGGTGCGGTCGAGCACCCCGGCCCAGTCGCGGTGCGACAGGGTGGTCTGGGCGAGCAGTGCGACCGGGTGGTCGAACGCCGGGAGAGCATCGACCTCGTCGGTGGACTCGACCCGGTGGATGGCATCGGGTGCCACCGCCATGGTGCCGACCGCCTCCTCGTGGCCCTCGTGGCCCACGTAGACGATCTGGTAGCCCTTCCCGGCCCGCACCTTGACCTCGTGGTGCACCTTGGTGACCAGGGGACACACGGCATCGACGACGTAGCCGCCGCTGGCCTTGGCGGCGGCCACCACCTCGGGGGCCGAGCCGTGGGCCGAGAGCATCAACGGCTTGCCGGGCGGGACCTCGGCGATGTCGTCGACGAAGACGACTCCCATGTCGCGGAAGCGGTCGACCACCAGCCGGTTGTGGACGATCTCGTGGTAGCAGTACACCGGCGGCTCGAACGCCCGCACCATCCAGGCGAGCGCCTTGATCGCCATCTCGACGCCGGCGCAGAAGCCCCGGGGTGCGGCGAGCAGGACCTTGTCGACAGCCACGTCGTCCACGCTACGCGACGATGGCCGGCACCCCTCGGGTACCGGCCATCGCCTCATCGAACCCGGAGGCCGGAGCGTCGGCCCGAGCCGCGCGCACCGTCCTCCGGATCAACTTCTCAGTACTGCCAGACCCAGTCGGGCAGCTTGGACGGCCCGCCCGGGTAGTTGGGCAGCACGGACCCGACCTTGAAGCCGTCGTTGGCGGCGGCGCAGGCCCAGTCCTCCCAGCCCTTCATGCCGCGCTGGCGGTTGTGGATGAACAACCGTGCGGCGGCGTCGATGTTGTAGCGGGGCTTCTTGACGTTGGCGTAGCCGCCCTCGATCCACTTGTCCGCCGTCTTGCGGATGAACTGGAAGACGCCGGCGGCGCTGTAGCGGTAGCCGGTCCGTGGATGAGGCGTGTCGACGTAGCGGCCGTTGAAGACGACGATGTTCGGGTCCCACTTGGACTCGCACTGGGAGACCAGCACCGACTCAGCGGTCCACTGGCTGACCTCTTGGTCGCTGTAGCCGGCCTCGCGGAGGCGGCAGCGGAAGATGGCGGCAACCACGGTGGGGACGTCGCCGTCGCCGGCGCCCCGGCAGCTCTTGACCGCCTTCTTGGCCGGGATGGGGGCCACGGGAACATCGGCCTGGCTCACGAACTCGCCGACGGCGTCGAGCAGCGCGCGCAGGGCCGGCGAGAGGGCGGATCCGCCGACGTCGGCCGGACGGGTCGGCAGCGCCGCCTTCGCCGGCTCCTTCTGGTCAGCGACCTGCCGGGCAGGCGTGGCGGGCGTGTTCTGCTTGGCCTGCTTCTTCTGGATGTCCTTGTTGTTGGCCGCGGCCGGGCGGGCGCCACGGGTCGGGGGCTCGGCGGCGCCGGCGGGGACCGTCGAGCTCAACAGCACCGCACCAGCGAGGAAGCCGACGCTCAGCAGGCGTCGGACGGCCTTGCGACGCAGCGCCGGGGCGCGGTCGGGGACGCGATGGGTCGCGCGGAAGGTCATGGCTACGTGCACTCCGGGAGA
The DNA here is from genome assembly GCA_963800295.1 of uncultured Acidimicrobiaceae bacterium. Lineage (GTDB taxonomy): Bacteria > Actinomycetota > Acidimicrobiia > Acidimicrobiales > Salinilacustritrichaceae > Salinilacustrithrix. Next base: position 288,958 of record CAWDAJ010000012.1, on the reverse strand, counting down.
AGGCCCACGCAAGGGGCAGGGGAAACGTCGGAGGTGATGTGCCGCTCTTCGTGCGGCTCGCCCATCAGGGCGTCACGAAAGTGAAACACGCGGCAGGTGGGTTTCCACGTCACCAAGCCGGAAAAATCGCCCAGAGCGGGAAAATGACCCCAACGAACTAGCCTGCGCGCGTACGGAGGTCCCGGTTCGGTCCGGGACTCAGAAGAAGTCGACCGCCGACGGCGTCGACGCCAGGGCGGCGCGCAACCCGTCGAGGTCGCCCTCGGTGGCCCCGGGCAGACGCCCGGCCCGGGCCAGCACCCGGGGGTCGGCGCCTGCGTACAGCGCGGCCAGGTCCTGCACGGTGACCCGGACCGTGCCCGGTCCGCCGGCCTCCCAGGTGGCGGCGCCGTCGGCGACCTCGAGGACCCCAGGTCCGGCGTTGACGGGCAGCACGTCGTCGACCACGTCGAAGGCCACGCGCACCGACACCCCGAGCGGCCAGCCGCGGGCCGCCACGCAACCGGCCACGTCGGCCAATCGGATCATCCACGCCCACTCGCGCAACGTGCGCAGGCGCTGGGCATGGGGGACCTCGAAGGCGAGCACGTGCGGGGGCAGCGTCGTGACCACCCGTTCGGCCGTGGTGCCGAAGCGGCCGAGGAAGGCGAGGGCGCTGCGCAGCGCATCGCCGTCGACGCCGGCGATCAGATCGGTCTCGAGGTCGAAGAGGGCCTCGTCGCTGTCGCGGTAGTGGTAGAGGAGCGCGGCAACGTCGGCTCCGTCGCGGCTCCCCACGTAGCCGTAGTGGTTCACGCCCGTGGCGGTGCGGGCGCGATGTGCGCGCCAGCGCCACCAGAGCTCGGGGTGGCGCAGCCAGCCGTCGTGCGCCGGCGCCATCTGGCGCGCCACCTCGCCGAGCGCCGGGTCGTCGAAGGGCACCGGCCGCCAGCGCACCCCGTCCTCGCCGGACGGCAGTTGGTGCAGCGTCAGGGACGAGGACCGCCACCAGCCGGCGATCTCGAAGCCGACCGAGCGGTAGAGCGCCGCCGTCGTGGGAAACAAGCCGCCGAGGACCTCGCCACGCTCGTGCATCCGGCGGAACATCTCGGTGAGCATGCGGCGGGCGATGTTGTTGCCGCGGGCTTCGGGGGCCACCACCACGCCGGCGATGCCGGCGCACGGGACCGGTCGGCCGCCCCAGTACATGCCGAAGTCGTGGGCCACGAGGCTGCCGACGAGACGGTCGCCGGCATAGGCGGCCACCGTCCGCTCGGCCGGGAACCTCGGCGCCTCGGGGTCGTACTCGGCGGTGCCGCCGAAGGCCTGACGGCCGAGCGCCGCCCGTTGCTCGTCATCGCCGTCTCGGAGGCTCTCGATCGACACGTCCACGAGGGCACGCTAGGCCGACCGCCGGTGCCGTCCCAGGGAGTTCCGCCCTGGGGTCCGGGGCCCGTCCGGCGGTAGGCTGCCCCCGGTGAACCTGCCCCGCGTGCTTGCGGTCGCGCCCGGATCACCCGCAGCCCGAGCGGGCCTCGTCGCCGGAGACGAGATCTGCTCGATCGACGGGGTCCAGCCGCGCGACGTCATCGAGTGGCGCCTCCTGGTCGACGAACCGGAGGTGCGGTTCGACGTGCGCCGGGGCGGACTCGAGCAGGAGGTGGCGATCCGCAAGGCTCCGGGCGAGCCACTGGGTGCCGACGTCGATGCCGCCATCTTCGACGAGGTGCAGACCTGCGACAACCACTGCGAGTTCTGCTTCATCTACCAGCTGCCTCCCGGCATGCGCCGCAGCCTGTATCTGAAGGACGACGACTACCGGCTCTCGTTCCTGTACGGCAACTTCACCACCCTGACCCGGTTCACCGAGCTCGACCTCGAGCGGGTGGTCACCGAGGGGCTCTCGCCGCTCTACGTCTCCATCCACGCCACCGACCCCGAGGTACGGGCCGACCTGCTCCGCAACCGTCGCGGCGCCACCAGCCTGCGCTGGCTGCGGGCGCTGCTCGACCACGGCGTCACCGTGCACGGACAGGTGGTCGTGTGCCCGGGGATCAACGACGGCGCCGTGCTCGACGACACCCTCGCCGGCGTCCTCGACGAGTACCCCGAGCTGGCCAGCCTGGCCGTCGTGCCGCTCGGCATCTCCGACCACAGCAACGAGCCCCGCATGCGCTTCCACACCGTCGACGAGGCGGCCACGGTGGTCGACGTCGTGGAGGACTGGCAGCAGGTCTTCGTGGCCACGCTCGGGCACCGGTTGGTGTTCGCCGCCGACGAGTACTACCTGCTGTGCGATCGTCCCTTCCCGCCGCCGGAGGCCTACGAGGGCTTCGCCATGCACGAGGACGGCATCGGCATGGCCCGCACGTTCGAAGCCGAGTTCACCGGCGCCACCGCCGAGGTGACCCGGCCCGAGGCCGGCTTCTTCTCCTGGGTCGACGGCGCGCCCGCCACCGGCTACCGCGCCCCGCGGACCACCGACCCCGCCGGGAGCGGTGCCGGTGCAGCTCGGCTCGCGTCGTCCCGGCCGCGACGCACCGGTCGGTGTGCTCACCGCGCCGTACGGTGCCCGGGTCCTGCGTCCGTTGCTCGACCGCCTGCACCGTGACGACGTGCGCGTCGTCGAGGTCGACAACCGCTTCTTCGGCGGCAACGTCGCCGTGACCGGTCTCATGGTCGGCGCCGACGTGGCGCGCGTCCTGGCCGAGCAGCCGGCCGGACACCGCTACCTGCTCCCCGACGTGTGCCTCTCGGAGGGCCGGTTCCTCGACGGCACATCCGTCGACGACCTGCCCCGCCCGGTCGAGGTCCTCGCCACCGACGGCCGGTCGCTGCGCGCCGCGCTGGAACCCGCCGCGGTCACCGCCCGCTCCGCCTCCTGACCGGCCTGCACCCGAACGGAACCGCCATGTCCTCCACCCCCTTCCGCGTCGCCGTCGTCGGGCGACCCAACGTCGGCAAGTCCACCCTCGTCAACCGGCTCGCCGGCCGGCGCACCGCCATCGTCGAGGAGCGCTCCGGCGTGACCCGCGACGCCAAGGCGGTCGAGGTCGAGTGGGCCGGCCGCTCCTTCGAGGTGGTCGACACCGGCGGCTGGATGCCCGGTGGCAGCAGCCTCGACGAGAAGGTGTCGCGCACCGCCGAGCGCGCCATGGACGACGCCGACGTCGTGCTCTTCGTGGTCGACGGCACGGTCGGCGTCACCGAGGAGGATGCGCGGGCTGCCGACGTCCTGCGCCGCAAGAACAAGCCCGTCCACCTCGTCGTGAACAAGATCGACGACAGTCGCCGCGAACCGCTGATCTGGGAGTTCATGGAGCTGGGGCTGGGCGAACCCCGGGCGCTCAGCGCGCTGCACGGTGCCGGCGCCGCCGACCTGCTCGACGACCTGGTCGCCGTGCTCCCCGAGGAGGACGACCAGGACGACACCGACGACAGTTCGGGGACGAGTGAGATCGCGGTGGCCATCGTGGGCCGACCGAACGTGGGCAAGTCGACGCTGTTCAACCGCCTGACCGGTGGCGAGCACTCGATCGTCCACGACATGCCGGGCACCACCCGCGACACCGTCGACACCGTCGTCGAGACGCCCGAAGGCGCGCTGCGCTTCGTCGACACGGCGGGCATGCGGCGACGGTCGCGGGTCGACGACGGCACCGAGTACTACTCGGTCGTGCGGGCGCTCCAGGCCGTGGACAAGGCCGACATCGCCATCCTCGTCATCGACACCACGGAAGGGGTCACCGCCCAGGACCAGCGACTGGCCGAGCGGGTCGACCTCTCGGGCTGCCCGGTCATCGTGCTCCTCAACAAGTGGGAGGTCGCCTCCGAGGAGGAGCGTGACCGGGCGATGTACCTGGTGGGGGACCGGTTGCACTTCATCGGCGAGTCACCGGTGCTGCAGGTGTCGGCGCTCACCGGCAAGGGCGTCCATCGCCTCTATCCGGCGCTGGGTTCGGCGATCCGGGCCTACGAGACCCGCATCCCCACCCGGCAGGTCAACGACGTCATCCGCCGGGCCCAGCAGGCCCAGCCGGCGCCGCACGGCGCCCGGGTGCTGTACGCCCTGCAGGGTGCAGCCCATCCGCCGACGTTCACCATCTTCGCCAACCGCGAGTTGCCCAAGACCTACGTGCGGTACCTCGAGCGCTGCCTCCGCGAGGCCTTCGACCTGGGCGCCACCCCGCTCAAACTGCGCGTGCGCCGCCGCGGCGAGTGACGAGCTGGCATGGAACAGCACGGAACGACACATGATCTCACCCGGCTGACACGCGTTGGTCGCGAGCCGGTCGTGGTCGGCCGGTAGGGTCGATCGTCCATGGAACAGCCGATCCTGGCGGTCGTCGCGCTGGCGTGCGCCGTCGCATCCCTGGTCTGGGGGCGCTCCGCGCTCCGGTTCCAGCAGAGCTGGCAGCGCATCCAGGGCGAGTACGGCGCCGCCTCCGACCAAGCGATCCTCGCCGGCGCCGCCTTCCGCAAGGAGCTGCACGCGGCGCTGCTGTACGGCGTGCTGGCGCTGGCCAGCGCCATCGTCGCGGTCACCGGCACGGCCGAGGCCCAGGCGCTGTTCGGCCTGGTGGTGGTCCCGGTGGGCATGTCGCTGTACTACAACCGCGACTTCCGCCGGGTTGCCCGCATCGCCGAGGACCGCAACGAGCTCGAGCGCAAGGCCCAGGAGGTCCTCACCCAGGACGAGCTGGCGCCTCGCAAGTGGGCGGCCCGCCTGGCCCCCGAAGAGCTCCCCGACTTCCCCGGCTTCGAGCTGGGTCGCGTGTACGAGCCCGGCACGGGGCTCATGGCCGGCGACTTCTACGACGTGTTCCGCGTGTCGCGGAACCGCATCGCCGCCGTCATCGGCGACGTCACCGGCCACGGCATCGAGGCGTCGATCACCGCGTTCCAGGCCAAGTACCTGCTGCGGGTGTTCCTGCGCCAGTACCGCGATCCGGCCCAGGCCATGGAGGAGCTGAACTCCCAGATGTCGGCCCTGGAGCGGGTCGAGGAGTTCATCTCGCTGTGCGTCGTCGTGTTCGACACCGACTCGGGCACCCTGCGCGTCTGCTCGGCCGGTCACCCGGCCGGCTGGCTGTGGCACAGCAAGGAGGTGCGCCCGCTGCGCGCCACCGGGCCGCTGCTCATGCTCGACGCCAACTCGCACTACCACTCGCGCGAGATCGACATGGAGGCCGGCGACCTGGTGCTGCTCTACACCGACGGTCTGGCCGAGGCCCGCGCCGGCGACCAGTTCTTCGGCGAGGAGCGCATCGCCAACACGCTGCGTCGCGACCCCGGCGTCCCGCCCGACGTGCTGTGCAAGAGCCTGCTCGAGGCGGCCAAGGACTTCGCCACCGAACCGGTCACCGACGACACGGCCATCCTGGCCATCCGGCGGGCCTGAGCCCCACCCCTTCGTGGCACCGGCCTCCACCGGCCGACCTCGACCGACCAGTACCGTTCCACCGAGAACCGAGCTCGAGGACGTAGGCGATGCAGGAGCTTCTGGATGCCGTGCGGCGGTGGCGGTGGCCGTTGATCGGCGGTGCCCTCGCCGCCGTGATGGCGGTCTCGATCCTGGTCGTGGCCGACGGCGACGACCGCCAGGACGTGGCCTCCACCGCGACGACGACCACGCCGGCGACCACCACGCCGGCGGCCGAGGTCCTGGGCGACGAGGTCGAGCGCCCGACCTCGACGACCGCTCGCCCGACAACCGTCGAAACCACCGTGCCCGCAGCCGACGGCGTCACCACGACGACTGCGGCCACCACGGTGACGCCCCGTGCTCCCGTCACGACCACGACGACCACCGCGGCGACCACGACCACCACCATCTGCCGCAACTCGACCGATCCGTCCTGCGGCCCGCTCCGCTGGGACCCGGCGCCCCAGGACCACCCGCCGACCGCCACCGAGACCGCAACACCCACAACTGCCACGTTGGGCGAGCCCGTGCACCTGGCGCTCGTGCTCGACGACCCCGATGGCGGCGCCGGCGGCGGTGTGTGCGAGGACTGGTCCAGCTCCGATCCCGGGGTCGTGGCCACCGGTTCGTGCTCCGACATCCCCCAGGACTGCGCTCGCTACGGCCCGCACGACCCGCCGCCGCCCACGCCGGCGCAGACGGTGCACGAGACCACCGTGCGGTTCACCACCGTCGGCGAGCAGACGGTGACCGTCACCGGGTTCACGCCCGACACGCTCGAAGACGGTTGCCCCAACCCGTACTCGTCGCCGTGGAGCCACACCTTCCGGGTGACGGTCGTCCCGTCGTAGTCCACCGATCGCCTCGCCGGCACCACGGGATCGCTGGCCGGCGCCGCCAGCGGGCAAGATCGCGGTGATGCACCAGGGCGACGACCCCATCCACGAGGTGGCGCGGGCCACCGAACGGGCCCTTGCGGGCAACCTCGAGCGGCACGCCGCCAAGCTCGAGGAGCAGGGCAAGCTCTTCGTCCGCGACCGCCTCGACCTGCTGCTCGATCTCGACTCGTTCGTCGAGGACGCGCTGCTGGCCAACACCAGTGCCGGCGACCTGCCCGCCGACGGCGTCGTGACCGGTACCGGCACGATCGAGGGGCGCCGCGTGTGCGTGGTGGCCAACGATCCCACGGTCAAGGCCGGCTCGTGGGGGGCGCGGACCGTCGAGAAGATGATCCGCACCAGCGAGTACGCCCTGGCTCATGATCTTCCCATCTTCTGGCTGGTCGACTCGGCCGGTGCCCGCATCACCGACCAGGTCGAGCTGTTCCCCGGTCGTCGCGGCGCCGGGCGGATCTTCGCCAACCAGATCCGGCTGTCGGGGCGGGTGCCCCAGATCTGCTGCCTGTTCGGGCCGTCCGCGGCCGGTGGTGCCTACATCCCCAGCTTCTGCGACGTGGTGTTCATGGTCGAGGGCAACGCCTCCATGTACCTGGGTTCGCCGCGGATGGCCGAGAAGGTGATCGGCGAGCACACCACCCTCGAGGAGATGGGCGGCGCCCGGATGCACGCCAGCGTCTCCGGCTGCGGCGACGCCCTCGCCCACGACGACGAGGACGCGCTCGACCAGGCGCGGGCGTGGTTCACCTACTTCCCCCGGCACTGGCGCGAGGATCCGCCGCGCTACGAACCGGCACCGCCGTCGACCGTGCTCCACGACGATCTGGTGCCGGCCGAGGAGTCCGTCGCCTTCGACATGTACGAGCTGATCGACGGCGTCATCGACGCCGAGTCGTTCTTCGAGTACAAGCCGCTGTTCGCCAAGGAGCTCATCTGCGGTCTCGGTCGGCTCGACGGCCGCCCCATCGGCATCGTGGCCAACAACCCCTCGCACCTCGGCGGGGTGCTCTTCGTCGACTCGGCCGACAAGGCGTCTCGCTTCGTCTGGTTGTGCGACGCCTTCAACATCCCGCTGCTGTTCCTCGCCGACGTGCCGGGGTTCATGATCGGGACGCAGGTCGAGCGGCAGGGGATCATCCGCCACGGCGCCAAGATGGTCACCGCCATCACCGAGGCCACCGTGCCCAAGCTCTGCGTGGTCGTCCGCAAGGCCTACGGCGCCGGCCTGTACGCCATGTGCGGGCCGGCGTTCGACCCCGACGCCACCATCGCCCTGCCCACGGCCAAGATCGCCGTCATGGGGCCCGACGCCGCGGTCAACGCCGTCTTCGCCAACAAGATCGCGGCGATCGACGATCCCGACGAGCAGCAGCGCTTCGTGGCCGAGCAGATCCGCATCTACGAGGAGGACGTCGACCTGTTGCGCCTCGCTTCCGAGCTGGTGATCGACGCCGTCGTTCCGCCGAGCGCGCTGCGAGCCGAGGTGCTCCGCCGCTTCTCGGCCGCCTCGACCCGCCGTCGCGAGTTCTCCGACCGCCGCCACGGCGTCCCGCCGGTGTGATGGAGGAACGACGATGACCTGGGATCTCCCCGACACCGTCTCGATCCGTGACGTCGGCCCCCGCGACGGGTTGCAGCCCGAGCAGCCGGTGACGGTTGCCGACCGGCTGGCGCTCATCGCCGCCCTGGCCGACGCCGGCCTGCACGACATCGAGGCCGCCGCCTTCGTGTCGCCCCGTGCCGTGCCGGCGATGGCCGGCGCTGGCGACCTGTTCCGGGCGCTCGAGGGAGACGAGCACATCCGGTACTGGGCCCTGGTGCCCAACCTGAAGGGTGCCGAGCTCGCCGTCGAGGCCGGCGTCGACGGCCTCACCGTCACCGTCTCGGCGTCGGGGACCTACTCGCTCAAGAACGTGAAGATGTCCACGGCCGACTCGCTGGCCCAGATCGGGCCGATCGCCGAGACCGCCGGCAGCCGACCGGTCGACGTCGTGGTGTCGTGCGCCTTCGGATCGCCCTACGACGAGGACATCGGTGCCTTCGACGTGGCGGCCATCGTCGACACCGCGCTCGACGCCGGTGCCACCGCCATCACCCTCGCCGACACCACCGGTGTGGCCACGCCGGAACGGATCGCCGACGTCATCGCCACGACCGGTACCGACATGCGCCTGCACCTGCACGACACCCGTGGCACGGCGTTGACCAACGCCTTCGCCGCCATGCTGCTCGGCGTCACCCGCTTCGACACCGCCGTGGGCGGGCTCGGCGGCTCGCCGTTCGCCGACGGCGCCGGCGGCAACCTGGCCACCGAGGACCTGGTGCACCTGTGTGACGGCCTCGGCATCGACACCGGCATCGACCTCGAACGCATGGTGAAGACGGCTCAGACCGTGTCGGCGTTGATCGGTCGACCGGTGCCGTCCCGCATCACCGCCACGCTCGGAGAGTGACGTGCCGTATTGCAACGACTGCGACCGCTTCTACAACCCCAATACGCTCGACGAGCGAGGGGACTGCCCGAGCGGCCACCACGTGGCCGATCCGGGTGCGCCGGCCGGAGAAGACACGCCCTCGGTACCCTGGCACTTCAAGCTCATGTTGGTGATCCTGGTCATCTACCTGAGCTGGCGATTCGTGCAGCTCATCCAGTGGTTGCTGTGAGCCAACAGGTCACCGACCCGATTCGCGGCGCCACCGGCGACGGCGGCTAGATTCGGACCTCCCACGGGCTGTGGCGCAGCTTGGTTAGCGCGCTTGACTGGGGGTCAAGAGGTCGGGAGTTCGAATCTCCCCAGCCCGACCAACGAAAGCGCAGGTCAGAGCCGGTTTCTTCGGAAACCGGCTCTTCTGTTTCCCGTCGAGATTCCGTCGATGACGGTCGCTGAGGTTCGTTTCGGCGCACTCCTGCGGGGCTGGGGTCAGGCGCGGCTTCGTCGCATGGAGGCGGCGTTCGGCCGGTCAGGATCCAATACGCCGGCTCCGATCTCATCCGCACCTACGTGGAGCTACGCGTGGCCTGCCACCGAGCCGGACACGCGCTCGCCCAACGAGAGCACGATGCCGATCGCTGGATCGCAGCCACGGCCATCCGTCTCCGGACGCCGGGGCCGACGGAACTACCGGCACGTCGGGTGCGGCCGTTCACGGGGTTGGGCCGTGCACCTCGAGGGTCGTGTGCCGGGCGAGGACGTCGAAGTCTGCGCCTGCGTGTAGCACGGGCACCTGCTCGCGAACCGCAACTGCGCCGATCAGGCAGTCGATCAGCGTTCGGACCGTCTCGCCTCGACGTCGACAGACGCGGTACAAGGCTGCTCCTGCCTCGTAGTCGGCTGGACCCGTTGGCAGCACGGTGGCGCGAGCGAGAAGGCCGCGAAGTTGCCGGAGGTGAGCGTCGTCTCTGGCTCCGGCGAGGACCTCCATCCGCACGGGGTCGCAGGTGGCGACGTCGGCGGAGAGGAGCCGGTCCACCTCGTCACAGGTCGGCGATCCAGTGCCTCGCAGGAACTCGATCCATGCGGAGGTGTCGATGAGGATCATGCGGTTCGGGTGCCACGCATCTCGTCGAGGTCGCCGTCCCACCCTGAACCTCGCAATGCGCGCGCAGCGTCGAGGTCGAGGGCCTCGGCGGCGACGAGACGAAGGGCGTAATTGACCGCGTCCCGCTTCGACGTGAGGTGGTACCGCTGCATCACCGTGTCGCAGGCCTCGTCGTCTATGTCGATGTTGGTGCGCGTCATACACCAACAATACACCATGAGACGGACTCGACCTCCAGCGACCGGCCCGATGGGGCGCGCAGACTGTCGGCACGTCGGCGAGGGTCCTCGCCGACGATGCGCACAGAGCACGGAACCCGAGGATCCTCGGCGAACGCACGCCGGAGCGCCGGTCGAATGCTCGACAACGGCCCACCGGAGCGCCGGTGGAATGCTCGACAACGGCCCACCGAAGCGCCGTGGTGCTCAGGTCCCCACCCGTCCGGGTACGGAGCAGGCAGACCGCGACGCAAGGCCCTCAACAGACATGACCGACGCCGAGGACACCACACCGGAAACCCGCCCCAAGCACCACGTCGTCGAGCCGCCCGGGCGGCCACGGTGGCCGTGGGCGGTGGGGGGCGTGGTCGCCGGTGCGCTGCTCGCCGGCGGGGTGGCCTGGGGCATGGCCGCGAGCGGCGCCGACGACGCGGCACCCACCACCACCACGACCATCACCGTCACCACGACGACGACCTCCACGACGATCCCATCGGCCGACGTCGGCGCCGTCGCCGCCCGGCTCGATCGTCTCTGCGGACAGATCAGCGGCCTCGATGACGTCGTCAGCGGAGTGCGTGCCCCCCGGGAGGTGAAGAGCGCGCTCGACACCATCGCCAACGACCTGGCCACCGTGCAGGACGGCCTCGAGCACGTGGCCACCGGCAACACCGACGTCCGCACCACGCAGCTGCAGGACTTCGCCGATTCGCTGCAACGGACCTACGACGATCTCGATCAGGCCGTGAACGAAGCGCTCCAGGGAAACTTCGGCAACGCCCAGGACAGCTTCCAGACCGTCCAGACCGACCTGGACGAGACGTGGGCCATGGCCCAGGACCTCGGCTTCGACCAGTGCGCGCCGGGCGGTAGCTGATCGCCGCCTGAACCGCAGCACATGTCGGATGCCCGCGCGGGCGGGCACGACGGACGCGTCGATCACTGGTGCCGGAGGCGCTCGCGCAGACGACTGTTGGGCCAGCCCGCCCACCGACCGAGGATGGCGACCAGCGACGGCAACAGGAACGAGCGGACGAAGAAGATGTCGAGCAGGATGCCGATCGCCATGGCGACGCCGAGCTGACGGAACCCGGCGAGCGGGATCAGCAGCAGGAGCGCGAAGGTCGTGGCCAGGGCGAGACCGGCCACCGAGATGGCATGCGCGGCCTGCGATCCGGCGACCACGATCGCGTCCGGGAGGTCGCGACGGTGGGTCTCGTCCCAGATCCGGCCCACGATGTACACGCTGTAGTCGGCTGCGAAGGAGACGAGGAGCACGAACACGGCCACGGGTACGTAGAAGGTCAGTGCCGGCACGCCCAGGACGTGCTCGGAGAAGATCGTGGTGAGGCTTACGGCGGCCAGCACGGTGAGCGTGCTGGCGGCGAGGACCACCAGGGGCGTGATGATCGACCGCAGGAACAAGCCGAGCAGCAGCACGTCGAGGCCGAGCACCACCAGCCCCACGCGGAACAGGTCGGTGCGGGTCAGATCGACCAGCGTCCCGCTCAAGGCGGTGTCGCCGGCGAGGTAGGGCGTGGCGTCGATGTCGAGGTCCGCAATCCACGACGGAAGCACCTCCGACAGGTGCTCGGTCACGTCGATGGCGTCGGCCGTCGAGGGCAGGGAGTCCAGCACGACGATGAAGCGCGCCATGTCGCCGTCAGGGGAGAGGAACAACCCGAGCTCCTCGCCCAACGGGTTCTGCGTCGGTCCGACGACTCCTGCGACACCTGGGGTCGACGAGATCCGTTGCTGGAGCTCGTCCAGCGCGCCGGTGTCGCCCGTGACGCCGTCGCCGGCGAGCAGCACCTCGGTCGGTCCGACGATGCCCGGAGCGAAGCCCCGCGCCGCCAGGTCGGCGGCCTGGCTGGCCTCGTTCGACGCAGGCAGTCCCTCCATCATGTTGACGCCGAATTCGATGTTGCGGGCCGGCAGCGCCGCGGCGACGAGGATCCCGACACCGACGACGATGACGACCGCAGCCCATGGCCGGCGCACGGCGATGCGGGCGAAGCGCCCCCGAAGGCCCCGTACCTCGTCGCCCTCGGGCGCATCCCGCGTGCGGTCGAGTCCCGGCCACAGGAGCAGGCCGCCGGCGATGGCGAGCACCGCGGGAACGAACAGGACCGTCAGCACGAGTGCGACGACGACTGCGAGGGCCAGACCCGGACCGAGGCGGGAGAAGATGCCCAGCTTCGCGATGGTGAGCGCTCCCGTGCCGCCGGCCACGGTCGCCGCGGCCGTGAGGACCAGGGGGATGACCTCCGCCGCTGCCTCACGGGCGGCGTCGAGGCGGTGCGCGCCCCGGCGGAGCTTGCGTCGGAAACGGGTCAGGAAGAACACCACGTAGTCGGTCATCAGCCCGACGAGGAGGGCGACGATGATGGCCTGCAGCTCCTGGCCGACACCGATGCCGAACCGTTCGGACGCGATCACCAGCAGGCGGGTGGTCGTGATGATGGCCATCACGGACATGCCCAGCGTCAGCAGCGGTGCTCCCAGCGACCGGAACATCAGTCCGACGATCAGCACCACGGCGGCGACGGATCCGATCTCGACCCAACGCATCGAGCCCTTGATCGCCTCGCCCTGCTCGGTGCGGGCGACCAACATGCCGGTGAGCCCCACGAACCCGTCGTCGGGATGGTCGAGCGTGGCCTCGTAGGCCCGAAGAGCGGCCATGCGGTCGTTCGTGCTGACCGACGGCCGGAAGAAGACGTAGCTGACCATCGTGGTACCCGACTGCGACGACGACGGGAGCACCTCCCCGGCGTTGGTGATGGGCAGGACGCCGGCGATGTCCTCGGCGCCCTTCATCCGTCCGGCGGTGGCCTGCGCAGCGCGCAGGTAGGTCTCCGCCTGGGTGCCGATCGAGAGTCCGTCGGCGCGGTACTGCACCACCGCCTGGCGGCTGAGCGCCGGGACTGCGAACGACTCGAGCGACGCCTCCTGCGCGCTCATGGCCGGGAGGTCCATCGGGATCAGGTCCTCCAGCGTCAGCGGCGGCGCGGCCTCGAGACCGGGACGGTTGACGCCGAGCCACACGACGGCGGCGATGACCCCGGGGACCAGCACCCAACGCAGCGCGACGAGGACGCGCGCCACCACGCCCCAGACGCCGCCTCGTCTGGGGTCCTCCGATGCGAGGGGATCGCCCCGCTCAGCCGTCGCGGACGAGTCCAAGCCGCCTCAGCTCTGCGCCGGCGAGCTCGTGGTGCCGGCCTTCACGCAGGTCTCTCCAGGGGTTGTCGCTCAGTTCGTGCAGCTCGTGGAACGGGATCTTGGTGATCGCCCGCCACGCCAGGAACTCGTCGACCCACGCGTGATCGGCCTGGCGCAGGGCGTGCAGCACCTCGTCGATCTCCCGTCGCCGCCGCAGCTTGTAGGGCACGTAGAGACCGAGGACCGGCACCGACGGGATCACGAAGACGACGATGCCCAGCAGGTAGCTCAGGCTGGAGATGCTGTCGCGGCTGGACTCCGCACTGGCATGCGTGTCGTCGGCCGTCTGGTGCACGGTGGTGGCGAACTCGTCGATCCGGTCACCGACCAGCGGCACGTTGCCGACCACGTCGAGCGCGTCGGCGACGTTCTCGAGCGAGTCGGCCGCCGATCCCATGGTGGTGCTCAGCTGGCGCAACTGCCACAGGTTCCAGCCCACCGCGGCGCCGACGAGGATCCAGACGACGATCCAGGCCACCACGAGGCCGTCGAGGGCGCGCGCCCAGCGGCGCCCGGCGGTCGTGCTGATCTCGAACGACATGTCGGCCCCATACCCGGCGCTAGCGTTCGCGATCCGCGCGGACGCACCCGCGTCCGCCTGCTCCCTGCGACCGACGATGGACCCGACGTGACCGACCAGCACTCTCCATCCCCACGAACGGTGCTCGTCGTCGACGACGACGAATCGGTCCGAGGGCTGTTCGCAACCACGCTCGAGTTGGCCGGGTGGTCCGTGCGCACGGCAAGGGACGGGCAAGAGGCGATCGACGCCCTGTTCGAGCGCGCCCCCGACCTCGTGGTGCTCGACATGATGATGCCGGGGGTCGCCGGGTTCGAGGTGCTGCAGGCGATGCAGGCCAGCCCGGTGCTCGCCGACGTGCCCTGCATCGTGTGCACGGCCCGCGACGCCCAGTCCGAGCGAGAGCTGGGTCTGGCCCTCGGTGCCCGCCAGTGGCTGGTGAAGCCCGTGCTACCCGATGCGCTGGTGGCCGCCGCCGACGAGCTGTTCCCTGACTGACCGCGGGTTCAGGCGGCTCGGAAGCGGAGCCCCGCGTGCCCGAACCGGTCGAGGCTCCCCAGCCCGAGCGCGGTCGCCGCGGTGAGGAACCCCGCGCCATCGGGGAGGTCGGCGGACGGGTCGGCCAGGGCCAGGGCGGCCTCGCCGATCATCGTCGCCGTCGACTTGTACCCCGGGTGGCCGTCGCCCTCCACCACCGCGTCCTCGGTGGCGCCCCGGGCGTCGGTGACGCGCACGTCGAGGCGGTACGACCAGCGGTCGAGGTCCTGGGGCGCCGGTCCGTCGCCCGGCTGCGGCCCGACCCGGCGCAGCCACGACGCCATCGCCTTTCGCGTCGATCCCGGCGCCCGCGACAGCAGGCCCATCCCCAGCGAGGCCAGCGACATGGCCGCGGCTCCCGTGCCGGCCAGCGGTGCCGGCAGCATGCCGGCGGTCGACGTGCCCTCGCGGTAGGCGAAGTCGGGGGCGTAGATGGTGTCGCCGCTGTCGCGCAGCAACGACGCCGACCGGTGCACCACGGCCGGGTTCAGGTACGGCGACGGCACCAGCGGCGACAGCCACTCGCCGGTGCCGGCGTGCTTGCGAGGGCGCAGGTCGTAGCGGCCCGACGCCGAGGACCCGTCGGTGTCGAGACCGTACGGATCGGTGACGGTGGCGCTGTTGCCCCGTTCGATCAGCTCGATGCCGCTGGCGAACGTGCCGCCCGACACGGCGTCGGCCAGACGCCGCACCGGCACGTCGGTGGCGATGCGGACGGCGACATCGGCGGACACCACCGGGTCGCCGGTGCGCTCGTGCAGGCGATGGGCGGCGTAGAGGGTCCCGAGGTCGAACGGGAGCGCCTCGAAGCCTGCCGTGGGGACGAGCACGGCGCCGCTGTCCGTGGCGACGTCGTCGTAGCGGTCGATCATCTGCCGGATCCAGTCGGTCTCGCCGCAGGGGTCCACGCAGTGCGTACCGGAGCGAGCGCACGCCGCGTACACCGGCTCGCCGTACCGGACGAAGGGACCGACCAGATCGGCGACGACGCGGGCTCGTTCCACCATCGCCCCGATGCTGGCGCTGTCGGAGGCGTCGGCGTGCAGGATCTCGGCGGGCTCGGCGCCGACGGCGGCCAACGTCTCCTCGATGCGTGACCGGTCGCGACCGGCGACCGCCCACGACAGGCCCAGGGTCGGGGCCCGCTCGGCCAGGTACCGCGCCACCTCGCGTCCGGTGACGCCCGTGGGGCCGAACAAGACGACGTCGAAGTCGTCGGACCGACCGTTGCTGCTGCGCGACGTCATGGCAGCAGCGTGCCAGGAGATCCGCCGGAACCGCCAGGGGAACCCGGAGGCGTCGGCGAGGCCCCGGGCTAGCGTCGATCCCATGTGCGGTCGGTTCGTCTCCAGCTCCCCGCCCGACGAGCTCGCGGCCTACTTCGGGGTCGACGAGGTCGCCGAGGCGCTCCTCGAGCCGCACGAACCCAACTACAACGTGGCGCCCACCCAGGACGTCTACGGCATCGTCGAACAGGACGGTCACCGGCACCTCGACGCCTTCTTCTGGGGTCTGGTCCCGTCGTGGGCCAAGGACGTGAAGATCGGCGCGCGGATGATCAACGCCAAGGCCGAGACCCTGGCCGACAAGAACGCCTTCAAGAAGCCCTTCGCCACCCGGCGGTGCCTCGTACCCGCCGACGGCTTCTACGAGTGGAAGAAGATCGGCGGAGGCGCCAAGTCGCGCAAGCAGCCCATGTTCATCGCTCGGGCCGACGGCGCGCCCATCGCGCTCGCCGGCCTGTGGTCGGTGTGGCGAGGTCCCGACCACGACCAGGAGCCCCTGCGGTCGCTCACCATCATCACCACCGAGCCCAACGCCACCGTCGCCGACATCCACGACCGCATGCCGGTGGTGTTGCCCGAATCCGCGTGGGAGCCGTGGCTCGATCGCGACAACCACGACCTCGACGCCCTGCAGGATCTGCTGCGTCCCATCGCCGATGACGTGCTCGTCGCCCGACCGGTGTCGACGGCGGTGAACAACGTCCGCAACAACGGCCCCGAGCTGCTCGACGCGCCCGAGGAGGACTCACTCTTCCCCTGAGCGCTACACGCCGGGGTCGTGGCCCAGCTCTCGGAGCGCGGCCACCGTGGCATCGCGGGCCCGGTCGAGCTCCGCGGGGTCGGGATCGCGGGCGGCGTTGGCGAAGTCGAGGTCGTGCACGCCGTTGATCGGCACCACGTGCAGGTGCACGTGCGGTACCTCGAGCCCGGCGATCATCAGACCGATGCGGGTGGGGGAGAAGGCCGCCATCTGCGCGGCACCGATCTTCTGGCTCACCTGCATCAGGTGACCGTTGAGCGCGGGGTCGAGGTCGAGCCAGTGGTCGACCTCGGTGATCGGCACGACGAGCGCATGGCCGGGCTGCAGCGGGTTGATCGACAAGAAGCCCACGCACCGCTCGTCGCGCCAGACGAAGCGGCCGGGCAGCTCGCCCTCGATGATCTTGGTGAACACGGTCGCCATGGAGTCAGTGTGGCACCGGTCGCCGTAGTCTCGTCCCATGGCTGACGCTGGGCGCCCCGAGATCGCCGACGAGGTCCCGGTTCCGCGGTCGGTCGACGACGTCGCCGACGGCGAGGACCGCGTCCTCACCATCCCCAACGTGATCACCGTGATCCGGCTCTGCACCCTGCCGGTGTTCGTGTGGCTGCTGTTCGGCGCCGAGAACCGCCATGCCGCCGGATGGGTGCTGTTCCTGATCGGCTCCACCGACTGGGTCGACGGGTACCTGGCCCGGCGTCTGGGGCAGGTCTCCAACCTCGGCAAGATCCTCGATCCGGTCGCCGATCGACTCCTGTTCTTCGTCGGTGTCGGCTCGATCATCATCGACGGTGCCGTTCCCATCTGGTTCGCCGTCGCCGTGCTGATCCGCGAGGCCATCATCGCCGCGGCCACGCTCGGGTTGGCGGCGGCGGGCGCCAAGCGCATCGACGTCACCTGGTTCGGCAAGGCGGCCACGTTCCTGCTGATGGGCGCGTTCCCGTCGTTCCTCGTGGGCGCCAGCGACGCCTCGTACGCCGGCGGGATGGAGGCCCTCGCCTGGGGGGTGGGCAT
Source organism: uncultured Acidimicrobiaceae bacterium (assembly GCA_963800295.1). GTDB lineage: Bacteria > Actinomycetota > Acidimicrobiia > Acidimicrobiales > Salinilacustritrichaceae > Salinilacustrithrix. The sequence continues at coordinate 271,558 of CAWDAJ010000012.1, read as the reverse complement.
CCCCGGCCTCGTGCTGTCGTACTACTCGGCGGTGCTGTACGTACCCCTCGGGCGCAAGGCCCTGGCCGAGGGACGGCAGGGCCGGCTGGGCAATCGGGACAGCGCAGAGCCCCCTGCCTGACAGGCTCGTCCGGTAGCCTCCGCGAACATGCATGTGCCCGACGATCTCGCGTACTCGTCCGACCACGAGTGGGTTCGCACCGACGGCGGACGGGCCCGGGTCGGCATCACCGACTACGCCCAGGACGCCTTGGGCGACGTCGTCTTCGTCGATCTACCCGAGGTGGGCCGCGAGGTCACCGCCGGTGAGGCCATCGCCGAAGTCGAATCCACCAAGTCCGTGTCCGACATCTACGCCCCGGTCAGCGGCACCGTGGTCGAGGTCAACGCCGACCTGGCCGACACGCCCGAGCGGCTCAACGAGGATCCCTACGGCGAAGGCTGGCTCCTGGTGATCGAGACCAGTGGCGACACGTCCGAGCTGCTCGACCCCGACGCCTACCGGGCCCTGATCGACGGTTGAGCCCCGTGTCCGACCAGGTCTTCTGCAACCGCTGCGGTCACGGCAACCCGCTCGGATCGAACTTCTGCTCCTCCTGCGGTGCCGCGCTCGAGCACCGCAAGGGCGAGGAGAACACCGTGACGTTCCATCCCGAACCCGCGCTCGAGAGCAACGACGACGTGGGCGTCGACCTCAACGAGTTGCCCACCGGGATGGGCGCGCTGGTCGTCAAGCGGGGTCGCAACGCCGGCAGTCGCTACGTCCTCGATGCCGACCAGACCACGGCCGGCCGCCACCCCGAGAGCGACATCTTCCTCGACGACGTCACCGTGTCCCGCCGGCACGCCGAGATCCTTCGCGACGGCGACCGCTACGTGGTGCGCGACGCCGGTTCGCTCAACGGCACCTACCTCAACCGCAACCGCGTCGAGGAGGCACCGCTGCGCGACGGCGACGAGCTCCAGATCGGCTCGTTCAAGCTCGTCTTCGTGCACGGCGGAGGATGAGCGGCACGATGGGGCAGCAGGCGCACCTGTCGATCGGCGAGGTCCTCTCGCTGGTCCAGGAGGACTTCCCCGACATCACGATCTCCAAGATCCGCTTCCTCGAGTCGCAGGGGCTGCTCGACCCCGAGCGGACGCCGTCGGGCTACCGCAAGTTCTATCCGTCCGACATCGAGCGCCTGGAGTGGATCCTCACCCAGCAGCGCGATCACTTCCTGCCGCTGAAGGTCATCCGCGAGCGCCTCGACGAGTGGGACGCCACCGGCACGCGGCCCACCGGCACCGAGCAGACCCCACCGCCCGAGGAGCTCCCCGGGGCCGACCAGCACGCCGACGGGCCCGTCGACGAACACGTCGATGACATCGCCCGGTCTCGGCAGGCGGCGTCGTCGCTGGCCGCCGCCTCGGCCATGGAGGTCACGGCACCGCCCGACGAACGCAGCGCCGCCGATCCCGAGGTCCCAGCGGCCGAGGTGGACGACGGCGAGGAGCCGGTGGCCGACGATCCTGGGGCCGAGCACCCCGCGCCACACACCGAGACGGCTGCGCCCGGCGATCTGCGCGTGGGCCCCAACGACACGGCGCTCACCGCCGAGGAGCTGGCCGCCCAGGGCGGTGTCGACGTCGCTGTCATCCATGAGCTCGAGAGCTTCTCGATGATCGAGTCCCGACGCGTCGGGCCCGAGACCTACTACGACCCCGAGCACCTGTCGATCGTCCGGGCGTGCCGGGCGTTCCTCGACCACGGCGTCGAGGTCCGTCACCTGCGCATGTACAAGATCGCCGCCGAGCGAGAGGCGGGCGTGCTCGAACAGCTGGTCATGCCACTGCTCAAACAGCGCAATCCCGACGCCCGCGCCCGGGCCGTGGCCACCGTGCGCGACCTCGCCGAGGTGGGCGAGGAGCTCCACGCGGCCCTCCTGCGGCATGCGCTCCAGCACACGCTGCCCTGACCGCGCAGTCGCCGACCCGGCGATAGGGTGAACGGTGATGACTGTGGAGATGGAGCTCGTCGGCGTCCGTGTGGACATGCCCTCGAACACCCCGGTGATGCTGCTGCGGGAGCTGGCCGGTGACCAGCGGTTGCTGGCCATCATGATCGGCAGTCCCGAGGCCCAAGCCATCGCCTTCGCGCTCGACGGCGTGGAGACCCGCCGGCCGCTGACCCACGACCTCATCACGTTGCTGCTCGACGAGCTCGGAACCCGCATCGACCGGATCGTGATCTCGGCCCTGCGCGACGACATCTTCTACGCCGACATCGTCCTCGACCGCGACGGCGAGGACCACGTCGTCTCGGCCCGGCCCAGCGACGCCATGGCCATCGCCGTGCGCATCGGCACGCCGATCTACGCCGATGAAGCCGTTCTCGCCGAGGCCGGTTACGTCGAGGTCGAAGACCTCGACGACGTCGACGCCGACGACGAGGAGGAAGTCGTCGAGGAGTTCCGTGAGTTCATCGACCACGTGAACCCGGAAGACTTCGCCTCCTGATCCGTCCCGGATGAACCAGAGCAGCTTCCTGCGGCGCCGGCGGGAGCTCACCCGGCCCGACCCCGGTCTGGCAACTCGGCGGGTGCAGCGCGGCCTGCTGCTGCTGGCCATCATCACCGGGCTGGGCACCGGTGGCTACCTCCTGTTGGGGCTCGGCGTCGTCGATGCCCTGTACCAGACGGTCATCACCATCTCGACCGTCGGCTACGAGGAGCTCGGCGGCGACGTCACCGAGAAGGCCGCCTACCGTCCGTTCACCATCCTGTTGATCCTCAGCGGGGTCGGCACGGCCTTCTACACCCTCGGTGTGCTGCTCGAGTCCCTCGTCGAGGGCCGCCTCACCGACCAGCTCTGGAGGAGACGCATGGAGCGTTCGATCGCCGCCATGACCGACCACGTGATCGTCTGCGGCTGGGGCCGTGTCGGCCAGACCATCGCCCACGACCTGGCCGGCGCCGGCAAGGACGTGGTGGTCATCGACATCGACCCCGAGCGGGTGAACGACATCGACCTGCCCTTCATCGAGGGCGACGCCACCGACGACGCCGTGCTGTCCGCGGCCGGTATCGAGCGGGCCAGCGCCCTCGTCGCCGCCATCGACACCGACGCCGCCAACCTCTACGTCACGCTCTCGGGTCGCTCGGCCCGGCCCGATCTGTTCATCGTGGCCCGGGCCCGCATCGAGTCGGCCGAAGCCAAGCTCACCCAGGCCGGGGCCAACCGGGTGGTCAATCCCCAGCACATCGGTGGCGAGCGCATCGCCGCGTTGATCCTGCAGCCGTCGGTGGCCGACTTCCTCGACGTGGTCATGCACGACGCCGGCCTCGAGTTCCGCCTGGCCGAGGTCACCGTCGCCGCCGACTCGCCGCTGGCCGGTCTGAGCCTGCGCGACGCCCACATCCGCGACCGCACCGGCGCCCTCGTGCTGGCCATGCGCGATCGATCGGGTCGGTTCCGCACCAACCCCACCCCCGAGACGCCGATCCAGGCGGGGGAGCTGCTGATCGCCATCGGCACCCCCGAGCAGCTGGCGTCCCTGCGCGCCGAGCTGTCGTCGCCCTGACCCCGCGCCCCGAGATCCACCCGTTGACGCCCTCCGCGCGCGGTCGTACCATTCCGCTCACGACACGCGCGTAATTTCGCGGATGTGGTCCACCACCACGACCGACCACCACGTCGGTACGGACCCGCCGTGACGCGCCAGACGAGGGAGCACGCATGGCACCGCAGTTCGAGCAGGGGTTCTCGGGGAAGCGCACGGCGGAGATCGTCGGCATCACCTACCGCCAACTCGACTACTGGGCCCGCACCGACCTCATCCGGCCGTCCCTGGCCGACGCCGAGGGATCGGGGAGCCGGCGCAAGTACAGCTACACCGACCTGCTCGAGCTCAAGGTGATCAAACGTCTGCTCGACGCCGGCATCAAGCTCGAGTCCATCCGCGAGGCCTTCTCGTACCTGCGCGACCAGCTGGGCGAGGACGTGGCGTCGGCCCACCTGGTCATCAACGGCTCCACCGCCGTCCTGGTGCGCGGCGAAGAGCTCATCGACGTCGTCAACCGCTACCAGGGCCAGGGCGTGCTGAACCTGCTGCCCATGGACGGCGTCATCGAGGAGCTCGACAGCGCCGTCGCCGAGATGTTCGGCGCCACCGACACACCCGCGCCGCCCCGGCAGACGGGTGTGGGCGACGCCGCCCAGGTCTGAGCGCGCCGTCGCCTGGGCCGCACCGCCTCGGCCTGGCAGGCTCAGGCCATGAAGCAGTCCCCACTCCACGCGGAGCACCGGGCGCTGGGCGCCAAGCTCGTCCCCTTCGGCGGCTGGGAGATGCCGCTGGCCTACGACGAGGGCACGGTGGCCGAGCATCGTCGATGCCGGACCTCGGCGGTGGCGTTCGACGTCTCGCACCTGGGCACCGTGCGGGTCACCGGCGCCGACGCCCGTGATCGTCTGCAACGAACCTTCACCAACGACCTCGGCCGCATCGGGCCGGGTCGGGCCCAGTACACGCACCTGCTCGATGCCGACGACGCCTCGGTCGTCGACGACCTCATCGTGTGGTGGGTCGACGACGAGCACTTCGACGTCATGCCGAACGCCTCCAACACCGACGGCGTCGTGGCCGCCATCGGGGGAGAGGACGTCACCGACACTCGAGCAGTCATCGCCGTCCAGGGTCCCGAGGCCCGCCGGCGACTGAGCACGGTGTCGGCCGAAGCCGCTGCCGTGGGGCGATTCGCCGTGGGGGACTTCTCCTGGGAGGGGGTCGCCTGTCGGGTCGCGGGCACGGGCTACACGGGCGAGGACGGGGTCGAGTGCGCCGTGCCCGCCGAAGTGGCCCCGTCGTTCTGGCGGGCGCTACTCGGTGCGGGCGTCACGCCGGCCGGTCTCGGGGCGCGCGACACGCTCCGGCTCGAAGCGGGGCTCCCCCTGCACGGCAACGAGCTGGGCCCCGGCATCACGCCGCTGCAAGCCGGGCTCGGCTGGGTGGTGCGCTGGGACACCGACTTCCGTGGCAAGCAGGCGCTCGAGCAGGAGCGTGAGCGTGGCATCACCCGGCTCTTGCGCGGTCTGCGCTGCGAGGGCCGCCGCCCGCCCCGGCACGGCAATCCGGCGCTCATCGACGGCGAACCGGTCGGCGAGGTCACCAGCGGCAACTTCTCACCGATGCTCGAGTGCGGCATCGCCCTGGCGTTCCTACCGCCCGACACCGCCGAGGGTGCCGCGGTCGAGGTCGATGTCCGGGGCAGCCGGGTGGCGGCCGAGGTCGTGTCCACCCCGTTCTGGACGGCATGAGCCGAGTGACGCCGGCCGGCCGCTAGGTTCGCCGATCCAGGCGGATCCTGAACCACTGGAGGAACGAACCACATGAACCGCTTCGTCAAACTTCCCCTCTACCTCTTCGTCGTCTTCGGGCTGGTGCTCAGCGCGTGCGGCGGCGACGACGACACGTCCACCGACGCGGGGCAGTCAGCCGACGTCACCAGCAGCACCACCACCACGACCGCCGCGAACGACGGTGGGAGCGAAGCGGCGGTCGGCGGCGACTGTGGGTTCCTCGTCGACTACGCCAACGCGTTCCAGGACGTCGCCAACCCGATGGCCGAGGCGCAGTCGGGCGGCGCGGTCGACTTCGGGAAGCTGTACAGCAACGTCGCCGACATCTCCCAGCAGATGGCCGACGACGCGCCGTCGGAGATCTCCGACGACTTCCAGACCATGGCCGATTCGTTCCAGGCCATGGCCGACCAGATGGACGGCGTGGTCATCGACTTCTCCGACCCCCAGAACATCGACCCCGACGCACTGGCCCAGCTCGACAACATCGACAACTCCTTCGACGAGGACTTCCAGGCGGCCGCCGACAACATCGATGCGTGGATGAAGGCCAACTGCGGCGACGTGGCCGACCAGATCGACCTGGGCCAGCTGGGTTCGGGCGGCGGATGACGCGTCCGGCCCGGCCGGGCTCGGTAGCGTCTCACGCCCATGGCTGAGATCTGGCCCGGCCGGGCATACCCGCTGGGTGCGGCGTTCGACGGTGCGGGGACCAACTTCAGCATCTTCAGCGAGATCGCCGAGCGGGTCGAGCTGTGCCTGTTCGACGCCCAGGGCGTCGAACGCCGGGTCGAGCTGTCCGAGGTCGACGCCCACTGCTGGCACGCCTACCTGCCGGGAGTCGGCCCCGGTCAGCGCTACGGGTTCCGGGTGCACGGTCCATGGGCGCCGGGGGAGGGGCACCGGTGCAACCCGTCCAAGTTGCTGCTCGACCCCTACGCCAAGGCGATCAGCGGCTCCGTCGACTGGGACGAGGCCTGCTTCTCGCATCGCTTCGACGATCCGACCCGACCCAACCTGGACGACAGCGCCGAGCACGTGCCCAAGGCGGTCGTGGTCAACCCGTTCTTCGACTGGGCCAACGATCACTCGCCGGGCGTGGCCCTCGAGGACACCATCATCTACGAGGTCCACGTCAAGGGCTTCACCCGCACCATGCCCGGCATCCCCGACGAGCTGCGGGGCACCTACGCCGGCCTGGCCCACCCCGCGGCCATCGACCATCTCCGCCGCCTGGGCATCACCGCAGTCGAGCTGCTCCCGATCCATCACTTCGTGCACGACCATTGGCTGGTCGACAAGGGCCTGCGGAACTACTGGGGGTACAACTCGATCGGCTACCTGGCGCCGCACAACGACTACGCCGCCTGGGGAACCAACGGCGAGCAGGTGCAGGAGTTCCGCCAGATGGTGAAGTCGCTGCACGACGCCGGCATCGAGGTCATCCTCGACGTGGTCTACAACCACACCGGCGAGGGCGACCACGACGGCCCGACGCTGTCGTTCAAGGGCATCGACAACGCCGCCTACTACCGCCTCGACGAGGACGACCCGTCTCGCTACCGGGACTACACGGGCACCGGCAACTCCATGAACATGCGACACCCGCACGTGCTGCAGCTGATCATGGACTCCCTTCGGTACTGGGTCACCGAGATGCACGTCGATGGCTTCCGGTTCGACCTGGCCGCCACGCTCGCCCGCGAGCTGCACGAGGTCGACCGCCTGTCGGCGTTCTTCGACTTGATCCAACAGGACCCGATCGTGTCTCAAGTGAAGTTGATCGCCGAACCGTGGGACGTGGGGGAGGGGGGCTACCAGGTCGGCAACTTCCCCCCGCAGTGGTCCGAGTGGAACGGCAAGTTCCGCGACACCGTGCGCGACTACTGGCTCCAGCAGCACGCCACCGCCCTGCGCGACTTCGGCTACCGGTTCACCGGTTCGTCCGACCTGTACGAATCGTCGGCCCGCCGGCCGTCGGCGTCGATCAACTTCGTGACCGCCCACGACGGCTTCACGCTCCGCGATCTGGTGTCCTACGGCCGCAAGCACAACGAGGCCAACGGCGAGGGAAACCGCGACGGCAGCGACGACAACCGTTCTCGCAACCACGGCGTCGAGGGACCGACCGACGACTCGGAGATCCAGACGGTCCGCCGTCGCCAGCAGAAGAACCTGCTGGTCACGCTGTTCTGCTCGCAGGGCGTACCCATGCTGTTGGGTGGCGACGAGCTGGGCCGCACCCAGCAGGGCAACAACAACGCCTACTGCCAGGACAATGCCGTGTCGTGGTTCGACTGGACCTCGGTCGACGTCGACCTGCTGGCGTTCTGCCGGCGGCTCATCGGGCTGCGGGCCGACCATCCGGTGTTCCGGCGCCGGCGCTGGTTCCAGGGCCGCTCGATCCACGGGACCGAGGCGCTCGACATCACCTGGCTCAAACCCGACGGCTCACCGATGACCCACGACGACTGGAACGACGGTCTGGCCGCCGCCATCGGCATCTTCTTGAACGGCGAGGCCATGCCGTCGGTCGACCGGCGGGGCGAGCCGATCGTCGACGACAGCTTCCTGCTGCTGTTCAACCCGACGCACGACACCATCGACTGGGTGCTGCCCGGGGCGCCACTGGGGGAGCGGTGGCTGGTGGAGATCTCCTCCGACGACTCGCTCTCGGGGGAGCTCGCCCGCTCCGGCACCATGGAGATCCTCGCCCGCTCGGCCTCCGTGCTGCGCCGTATTGCTTGACGCTTCGTCGCAAGCTCCTCAGCGTCCCGTGTGCACGGAGCAGGTGGTCACGGTTGCGGTGCCCGCTCGCTGGCGCTCCGCTCGAACCGGTCTCACGAGGGCGTTCAGGCGAGCTGGCGGGCGACGGTGCCGGCGTCGTAGTAGAGGCGCTGGCAGCTGATCTTGTCGTTGTCGTCGAACTCGAAGATGGCCGCCATGCGGGTGCGGAAGCGGCGCCCGGTGGGCTCGACGCCGTGGAAGGCGCCCTCGTGGGTGGCGCTCATCCAGAACTCGGACACCACGACGCGGTCGCTGTGGTGCAGGGCGATGATCTCGAAGCGCTGATCGGGGAAGGAGCGTCGCCGGTCCTCGAGATGCGCACGCACCTGGTCGGCGCCCTCGTACACCCGGCCCGAGGGCACGAGCTCGAGGCGGGGCACGTCGAAGGTGGCCAGCACGCCGTCGACGTCGCCTCGGCTGTGCGCCTCGAGGTGGGCGCGGAGCACGTCCTCGCGGGCCGACCGCACACGGTCGCTGATGGGCACGACCTCGGCCACGCCGCTACTCGAGGAGGTCGGGCTGGTCGGCAACGATCTTGTCGTAGAGCGGCTGGAAGCTGAACCAGCCCGCCATCGGGCTGCCCACGGCGCCGAACGTGGTCTTGGCGACGTCTTCGTCGATCTTGACCGGCTCACCGGCGGCCTCGGCCATGAGCTGCACCTCGCAGGACCGCTCCATGGTGATGAACCACCAGGCGGCTTCGTCGACCGTGTTGCCGACGGTGAGCAGACCGTGGTTGCGGAGGATGGCGGCCTTGTTGTCGGCAAGGGCGTGGGCGATGCGCTTGCCTTCCTCGACGTCGAGGACCACGCCGGTGTAGTCGTCGAAGACCACGTGATCGTCGTAGAAGGCGCACACGTCCTGGGTGAGCATGTCGAGCGGGCGACCCAGCGTGGACCAGGCCCGGCCGTAGCGGGAGTGCGTGTGGGCTGCGGCCACCACGTCGGGCCGGGCGGCGTGGATCTGGCTGTGGATGGCGAAGGCCGCCTGGTTGACCGGCCAGTCGCCCTCGACCACCGCACCGTTGTGATCGACGAGGATGAGGTCCGACGTGCGGATGAGGTCGAAGCTGAGCCCGAACGGGTTCACCCAGAACAGCTCGGGGTGCTCGGGATCGCGCGCGGTGACGTGACCGGCGACGCCCTCGTTGAAGCCGAAGCGCCCGAACAGCCGGAACGTGGCGGCCAAGCGCTGCTTGCGGTGCAGCCGCTCGTCCTCGACGGAGTCGAACTCGGGCAGCGAGTGGGGCGTGGGACGGGGCACGGACACGTGGACCTCCAGCAGGAGCGGGCGTGAGGACCCCAGTGTAGGACCGACGATCAGGCCGGGTTGCTGTCGGCGGCCCCCGCCGGGCCCACGCCGGCGCCCGAGGTGGCCAGCCCGTCGAAGCCGTGCCACAGCAACGTGGCCAGGTACGTGGTGAGCGCCGCCCGTGACATGGTGCGGTTGTGCATCCACCAGTCGCCGGCCTGGTGCACCATGCCGACGATGCCGAACGCGTACGGCTCGGCGCCGCCGGCGTCGAGGCCTTGCTCCCGCAGCCGGTCGCCGATGGCGGCGGCGACCCGGCGGGCGACCGCGTCGATGATGGCATTGGCGCCCTCGAGGCCGTGGCCGGCCGTGGGGCTGGTCAGGAAGGCGTAGAGCTCGGGGTCCTCCTCGAGGAACGCCAGGTAGGCGTCGATGGTGCGCCACAGCAGGTCCTCGGGTGCCGGCGCCTCCATGGCCACGGCCAGGCGCTCGATGAGCACGGTGGCGAAGCGCTCGCCGATGGCGCGGGCCAGGCCGTCACGGTCGCCGAAGTGGCGATACAGGATCGGCTTGGTGACGCCGCCTCGAGCGGCGAGCTGCTCCATGGACACGCCGGCGCCTTGTTCCCGGACCGCGGCCACGGCGTCGTCGAGGAGCTGGGCCCGACGCTCGGTCCGTGTGGGTCGATTGGTGCTTCGCTTGGTCCGACCGGCCATCGCCGGCAAAGGGTACCGACCCGCGCGGTCGCTGAAGGCACCGTCAGGCCCGTGGGTTCCGTCACGGTGACGGAACCCACTCGGCGGCCGCTCGCCCGGAGGGGTGGCGCGCCGTGGCGTCACCTGGAGCGCGGAAAGCGCCACCTCGGAGCGACAACCCGCCGGCCGGGCACGAACCAGAGGGTCCTCGTCGGCGCTGCGCCGGCGACACCGAACGCGCGGATCCTCGCCGACGGTGTGGCGGCAACGGGCGTCACGAACCCGAGGACCCTCGCCGAACGCACGCTGGTGACACGGAACGCGCGGATCCTCGCCGGCGGTTCCCTCGCCGGCGGTTCATCGAGGTGGGAACGACGGAGTGACCTAGAACGCCGAGAATCCACGTTCTGTAAAGTTGCGACGGGAAGCGCAGGACGTCCGCTCAGGACTGGTGGCCGGCGGCCTTGCAGCGCACGCACAGGCGGGTCTCGGGCAGGACCTCGAGGCGCTCCTCCGGGATCTCGTCGCCGCACACGTGGCAGATGCCGTAGGTGCCGGCCTCGAGTGCCGCCTCGGCGCGGGCGAGCTTGTCGAGGTGCTCGCGGGTTTCGGCGATCTGGCTGCGGATCCGATCGCGGTCGATGACGCCGACGTCGGGGTCGCCGCCCTCCTCGGAGAAGTCGACCTCGGCCTGCTCGCTCGCCTCGGACACCAGACGGTCGAGCTGGCTCCTCCAGCGACTGCAACGACGCCTCCTGCTCGGCTCGGGCATCGGCGAGCAGTCGTTCGTGGGTGCTGCGGGCTCGCGTGGCCATGTGTGGCGTTCCTCTCTCGTGTCGGTGTGTGGCCCCCATGGTGGCTGCCACGTGAGGCCTGTTCCCGGTCGCCCGGCCGAGCCAGAACCCTTCGCCCCGCTTCCCTGTGTGCCACAGCCGTTTCGTCACGGTGACGAAACTAACGAGCCGACCAACGGCTCAGCGTGCGTCTGACCCGCCGTCGATGCCGTCGAGCAGCGGCCGGGCGGCGTCGAGCAGCCACCGCACCGCATCGGCGTAGTCGCCCTTGGTCGGCGCTCCGGCGAGGTCGCGCTCGACGTCCTCGACGGCGCACGCCAGCACGTAGAGCTTGTCGCGCAGGTCGTCCATGGCGCGCCGGGTCAACACGAGCTCGTCCTCGGAGAGACCGACCTCGGCCGCCCGCTGCCGGGCCTCGTAGTCGCGCTGGCGGCACGACCGCCGGCAGAACTCGCGCGGTCGGCCCGGTCCGGGCGTCACCGGGAACCGCCGTGCGCACCACCGGCATCGTCGTTCCTGGGGCCGCTGCGCCACGCTCGAACGGTACCGAGACCGGCGTCACCGTTGGTGCCGGGCGCTCTGGCAGGATCGTTCGGCGATGGACCGGAGCACGTGGATGTCGCCGACGGCCTCCGGCGCCAGCGACCGGTGAGCGAACGCAGGGTGGTCGCCGCCCGCGTGTTGGGCGTCCCGGTGGCGGGCACCGCCGTGTGGCGGTCGGTCGACGACGCCGACGTGGCCGGCGACCTCGATGAAGCTCCCGAAGGTGTCCGGACCGGCGATCTGCTGGTGCTCGAGATCGAGCGCCACGGCTTTCGCTGGGACGTGGTCGAACTGGTCGACCACCAGCCCGTCGGCCATCGGCCCGAGACCCGACGGCGGCGCCCTCACGCCCATCCGGCGCGGCCGCCGGGAACCGTCCTCATCGCGTGGCTGCCCTTCACGCGCGACGAAGCGGACGCACCGGGGAAGCACCGTCCCTGCGTCGTGCTCCATTCGACCGACCCCCAGGTGATCCGAGCGCTGCCCCTGTTCGATCCCGGCAGTGCCCAGGTGCGTCGCCACGGTGGCGTGCAGCTCCAGGCTTGGCGGGCGGCGGGTCTCGACAAGGCGAGCGTCGCCGGTCAGCCGGTCGAGATCCCCGTGCGCCGATGCGAGCAGACCATCGGCCACCTCGCACCCGTCGACCGCGCCCGCCTGGGCGTCGCTGGGTCCGCGCGCCAACGCCCATGACCGGGTGATGTCCAGGTATCGGTTGTTTGTCCGGCTTGGATGACTTCTCCGACATGGTTCTGTAATGTGTTCGCAATGGGTGGGCGCCCAGTCACACGATTCGTCATCTGACCACCATCCGAAAGGACACTCCCCCATGTCACGAGTCCGCTCGATCGGTCTCGCCGGTGCCGTAGCCGCCGGTGCGCTGATCGCCGTTCCCGGCCTCGCCGCTGCCGGCGCTGGCCACGACACCTCGTCGCCGACCTCCGATGAGCTGCCCGCCCTCGACCACGCCGAGCTCCCGTCAGCTGCCATCGACGCGCTCGCCGGCGCCGACGACGACCAGAGCACCGCCCAGGCCGACGACACGACAGACGAAGGCGCGACCGAGGCCTCCGAATCCGACGAGGCCACCGAGGCCGAGGACGGGACGTCGGAGCAGACGGTCACGGCCGACCACGCCCCCGAGGACAACCACGGTGCCGAGGTCTCCACGACCGCGCACGACACCGACCCCGGCCCCGATCACGGACCGGCCGTGGCCGCCGTGGCGACGCAGAACTCGCAGCGCCCCGACGACACCACCACCGACGGTGCTGCGCAGTCCGATGAGATCGACGACGACCAGCAGGCCACGGTCGACCACGAGGCAGCGAGCGATCGGTCCGACGAGGCCGACGACGCTGACGAGGCCGACGACCAGCAGCGGTCTGGCGACGACCACGCCACGACGGTCGACCACGACCGGGAGACCGAGCAGTCCGAGACGGAGAGCTGATTCCACCGCGGCTTCGGCGGCGGAACCCGGGCGTCGGCCGGCGTCTCCTTTCCCTGGGGAGGCGCCGGCCGACACGCGCCCGGGCCGTCGTGGGCGGAGTGGTCAGGGCGCGATGATCACGGCGAACGTCTCGTCGACCCGGTCGGCCCATCGTCGCTTGTAGGGCATGTCCATGCCGAGGTCGTAGGTGTCGATGCCGGTGTGCTCCAGCGCCCGGATCTGGTGCACCTGCAGCAGGTGCCCGATGCCGAGGTCGGCCACCTCCCGGCGGTACGACAGCTGCAGACCCCGGTAGGTCCGGGCCCGCACACCCCCCAGGACGTAGCCGATGTCGGTGTCGTCGCGCACCGCCACCAGGAAGCGCAGCTGGTCCGAGGCGGCCAGACGCCAGGTGATGCGCCGGTAGAAGTCGGCGAGCGTGTCGCTGGCCAGACCGGTGCCCTCGGCGCCCTTCCAGCTGGCGTGCTCGACCTCGAGGACTCGGGCCATCACGGCGTCGGGATCCAGGGCGGACAGGTCGTGCACCTCGACGCCGGCGTCGGCCGCCCGGCGCTCGATGCGTCGGACCCGCTGGCGAAAGCGCGAGGACCTCCGGGCGAACCAGTCTTCGAACCCACCGGACACGTCGGCCTGGAGCCGCTGCTCCTCCGGTCCGTGGAACAGCCGGCGGTCGTCGCCGAGCACCTGGGCCAGGCAGCCGAGGACGATGTCGCCGTCGCGCCGGCCGGCCACCACGGCGAGGTCGTGCGACTCGAGCCGAAGCCGGGCTTCGAGCAGCTGCGCGGCCCGCAGTGGATGGCCGACGACGGGCGTGGCGAATCCCCACACCGGGTCGAGCCCGACCAGGATCCGGCTGCCGTCGTCGGTGGTCGTGCGCCGCATCCCGGCGAAGGAACGTCCGTCGCTGACCACGATGGGCGGCTCGACGTCGGGGAACGACCGGGCAGCGGAGAACGACCACAGGCTCGAGGCGCAGAACTCGTCGGCCCCTTCGGTCTCCTCGACGGCGGCATCCCAGGCCGGGGCGACGAGGTCGAGTTGGTCGGCGTCGATGCGGACGGCGTCCACCGGCTCACTGTAGGCAGGCACCGTCGCCACGCCGCTTCCCGGCGCACGCACCCCTCGGGCCACTACGATCGGCCGTGCTGTCGACCACCGACGGGAGAGTCCCGCCCCGCAACCAGCGGGGAGGGCGCCGAAGGAGCAACCGCCCCGGAATCTCTCAGGCCCACCAGACCGTCGGAACGAGGCACGTCTGGAGAGCAGGCCCCTCCCCCGGGAGTGGCCTCACCGAAGGAGCAAGCCGGCGTCACCGGCGAATCTCTCAGGTCACGGGTACAGACGGGGCGGTCCTGCACCGACGCGTCCCCGGAGATCGCCGTGATCCCTTCCGCCAGCTCGTTCCACCTGCGCCACATCGGGCCCCGCCCCGACGACGTCGACCGGATGCTGAAGGTGGTGGGGGCCGACAGCCTCGACCAGCTCATCGACGAGGCCGTTCCGGCATCGATCCGCCAGACCGAGCCGCTCGACCTGCCGGCGCCGCGCACCGAAGAGGCCATGCTGTCCGACCTCCGGGCGCTGGCCGATCGCAACGTCGTGCGCCGCTCGATGATCGGGCTCGGCTACTACGGCACCAACACGCCGCCGGTGATCCGCCGGAACGTCCTCGAGGACCCGGCCTGGTACACGGCCTACACGCCGTACCAGCCCGAGATCTCCCAGGGCCGTCTCGAGGCGTTGCTGAACTTCCAGACCATGGTCACCGACCTCACCGGCACCGAACTGGCCAACTCGTCGTTGCTGGACGAGGGCACGGCCGCCGCCGAGGCGATGGCCATGTGCGCCCGCCTGGTGTCCGGTGATCGTCCGCGCTTCGTCGTCGCCTCCGACACGTTCCCCCAGACCATCGCCGTGATGCAGGCCCGGGCCGACGCGGTCGGCATCCGTCTCGACGTGGTCGACGACGTCACCTCCGTCGACCTCAGCGACGCCCACGGGGTGCTGGTGCAGTACCCGGCCGCCTCGGGCGAGGTGCGCGACCCCTCCCCCGCCATCGCCGCCGCCCACGACGCCGGTGCGCTGGCGGTCGTGGCCACCGATCTGCTGGCCTGCACCGTCCTCACCCCGCCCGGTGAGCTGGGTGCCGACATCGTCGTCGGTTCCTCGCAGCGCTTCGGCGTGCCATTGGGCTTCGGCGGGCCCCACGCCGGCTTCCTCGGCTGCCGCGAGGAGTACAAGCGCAACCTGCCGGGCCGTCTCGTGGGCGTCTCGGTCGACAGCGCCGGCCGGCCGGCCACGCGGCTGGCCCTCCAGACCCGCGAGCAGCACATCCGGCGCGAGCGGGCCACGTCCAACATCTGCACCGCTCAAGTGCTGCTGGCTGTCATCGCGTCGATGTACGCCGTGTACCACGGTCCCGAGGGGCTGCGGGGCATCGCCGAACGGGTGCGCGCCCTGACGGGCACGTTCGCCGCCGACCTGAAGGCCGCCGGCCGGACCGTCCGCAACCAGGTCTGGTTCGACACCCTCACCGTCGAGGTGCCCGGACGCGCGGCCGAGGTGGTCGCCGCGGCCGCGGCCGCGGGCATCGACCTGCGACACGTCGACGCCGACACCGTGGCCGTCGCGTTCGACGAGACCTGCTCCGAGGCCACGCTCGACGCGCTGCGGGCCGCGTTCGCCGTTCCCGCCGCCGGGGAGACCGGTGCCGCGCCGCTGCCCGACCAGCTGGTCCGGGCCAGCGACTTCCTGACCCATCCCACCTTCCACGCCCACCGGTCCGAGACCGAGATGCTGCGCTACCTGCGCCGCCTCGCCGACCGCGACGTGGCCCTCGACCGGGCGATGATCCCGCTCGGCTCGTGCACCATGAAGCTCAACGCCACCGCCGAGATGGAGCCGATCTCGTGGCCGGCGTTCGCCGATGTGCATCCGTTCGCGCCGACGGCCTCGACCGCCGGCTACCGCGAGCTCATCGACCAGCTCGAGGCGTGGCTGGTGGAGGTCACCGGGTACGACGCCGTGAGCTTCCAGCCGAACGCCGGCAGCCAGGGCGAGTTCGCCGGGCTCCTGGCCATCCGCAGCTACCACGACGCCAACGGTGAGCCCGGCCGGCGCGTGTGTCTGATCCCCTCCTCGGCGCACGGCACCAACGCAGCCTCTGCCGTGATGGCCGGCCTGCGCGTGGTGGTCGTGGCCTGCGACGACGACGGCAACGTCGACGTCGACGACCTGGCCGCAAAGGTGGTCGTGCACGCCGACGAACTGGCCGGGATCATGATCACCTACCCGTCGACCCACGGTGTGTTCGAGGTGCGCATCCGCGAGATCTGCGACCTCGTGCACGAGCACGGCGGCCAGGTGTACCTCGACGGCGCCAACCTCAACGCCCTGGTCGGCGTGGCCCGGCCGGGTGCGTTCGGCGCCGACGTCAGCCACCTCAACCTGCACAAGACCTTCTGCATCCCCCACGGCGGCGGCGGTCCCGGCGTCGGTCCCGTGGCCGTGCGTTCGCACCTCGCGCCGTACCTGCCCAACCACCCGCTGCGTGACGATGCCGGGCCCCGCACCGGGCCCGGTCCGATCTCGGCCGCACCGTTCGGCTCGGCCGGCATCCTGCCCATCTCCTGGGCGTACGTGGCGCTCATGGGTGCCGACGGCCTCACCGAAGCCACCCGGACCGCCATCCTGGCGGCGAACTACGTGGCCGCCCGCCTGGAGGACCGCTTCCCGGTGCTCTACCGCGGCGAGCACGGCCGGGTCGCCCACGAGTGCATCGTCGACATCCGCGACATCACCCGTCGCACCGGTGTCACCGTCGACGACGTCGCCAAGCGCCTCATCGACTACGGCTTCCACGCACCCACGATGAGCTTCCCGGTGGCCGGCACGCTGATGATCGAACCCACCGAGTCCGAGTCGCTGGCCGAGCTCGACCGCTTCTGCGACGCCATGTTGGCCATCGCCGACGAGATCGCCGAGATCGAGCGGGGCGACGTCGACCACGACGACTCCGCCCTGGCCAACGCCCCGCACCCGGCCGAGGACCTCCTGGCCGACGATTGGCAGTGGTCGTACTCCCGGGCGTTCGCCGCGTACCCGGTGCCCGAGCTGCGTCGGGACAAGTACTGGCCGCCGGTGAGCCGCATCGACGGTGCTGCCGGTGACCGCAACCTGGTGTGCGCCTGCCCACCACCCGAGGCCTTCGAGAACTGAGGGCCACCGTCGGGGACGGAAGGTCAATCGTTGGTTCTGGCGGTGGTCGGTTAGCCTGATCCGTCGCTATGGCCACCCGGATCGACATCGAGCTCACCAGCCGCCAGGACGGCGGTTCCACCTTCACGTGGCGTGCCGCCGGGGCCAAGCAGCCCAAGGGTGCGGCCGACGCGGCGCTGTTCCCCGACGGCGCCGACGTGGGCGACGAGTTCCGGGTCGAGGCCGAGATGGACCTCGACGGCATCCAGATCACCTCGGTGCTGCCGCCCAAGGAGAAGCCGGGCAAGAAGCAGGCCGAGACGCTCGAGCTCATCGGGCCGGCCGAGGAGACGCCGCTGGTCACCCAGCAGCTCGCCGGCGGCCGCGACCGCGGCGATCGTCGTGGTGGCCGCCGCGGCGAGCGGGGTGAACGGCGTGGCGAGCGACGCGAGCGCAAGGGCGGCGGTGGAGAGGGCCGCGACCGCAAGGGTGGTCGTCCCCGCACACCGGCCAAGCCCAAGCTGCCGCCCAAGCCCAAGCCGCCCCGCTTGAAGGCCGGCAAGACGAACCGCAACGCCCTCATCGACTCGCTCCCCGAAGAGCAGAAGGCGGTGGCCCAGGAGCTGCTGCGGGGCGGTCTGCAGGCCGTGCGCCAGGGCCTCGAGAAGCAGAACGAACAGCGCAAGGCCGAGGGCCACGACCCCATCGACGAAGGCCCCATCATCACGCTGGCCGAGGAGCTGCTCCAGAAGGTGCGCGCCGCCGAGTGGCTGGACCGGGCCGAGGCCGCGCTCGAACAGGCAGCCAGTGTCGATCTCCGCGACCTGCGTTCGGTGGTCACCGCCGCCGACGGGGCCGCCAAGGACGACGAGACCCGTGCCCTGGCCGCCAAGCTGCGGACGGCGCTGAACGAGCGGCTCGACGCCGACCAGCAGGCCTGGATCGACGAGGTCGTCGAGATGCTCGACGACGACCGCGTCGTGCGGGCCCTGCACCTGTCGTCACGGCCCCCGAAGGCGGGGTCACCGCTGCCGGCACCGGTCGCCATGCGGCTGGTCGAGGCCACGAACGCGGCCATGAGCGCCGAGGTCACCCCGGACCGCTGGGGCTACATCATCGAGGCCCTGGCCCACTCCCCCATCCGCCGCCAAGTGGTCCCGGTCTCGCTGCCGTCGAGCGTTCCCGACGACCTGAAGACGACCATCGCCAAGCACGGCAACCGCCTGCCCGAGCTCGCCGAGATCTTCGGCATCGAGCCCGACGCCAAGGCCGGGCGCAGCGAGCGCCGCAAGCGTGGCGGCAAGGGCAAGGGCGGCAGCGCCAAGGGCGACAAGAAGCCCAAGGCCGAAGAGCAGCCCAAGGCCGAAGAGCAACCCAAGGCCGAAGAGCAGCCCACGGCCGAAGAGCAGCCCACGGCCGAAGAGCAGCCCACGGCCGAAGAGCCGATCGTCGCGGAGCCGACGGCTGAACCGTCGCCGAGCACCGATGCGCCGGTCGAGGAACAGGCGCCGGTGGAGGAACAGGCGCCGGCCGACGACGCCGAACAGGCCTAGCGCGAACGGGTGCGCGAGGTCCGGGCCTGGCTCTGCCGGCCCCGGAACTCACCCGTGACCGCATCCTCGTCCCAGCGGGCGCCACAGGACGCGCACACGCACGAATCGACCCGCAACGACGCCAGGTACAACCGGTCGATCTCGTAGGAGTCGCAGAACGGGCACTGGAGGCGTCCACCCTGATCCGTCTCTGCGGTCACGCCCCGGCAGGGTACACACCGAGGCTGGCGGTTCCCAGGCTCTGGTCTCCTAGGGTCTCGACATGATCGAGTACGAGACCCGGGGCAACGTCGCCCTGATCACCATCAACCGTCCCGAGGCCCGCAACGCCGTGAACGGCGAGGTCGCCGAGGGCATCGAAGCGGCCATCGACCGGATGGAGGCCGACGACGCCATCTGGATCGGGATCCTGACCCACGAGGGGCCGGTGTTCTGCGCCGGCGCCGACCTCAAGGCGATCAACGCCGGCGACGCAGCGCGGCTCAACACGCCCGACGGCGGCTTCGGCGGCATCGTCGCCAAGGCCCGCACCAAGCCGATCATCGCCGCCCTGAACGGACCCGCCTACGCGGGTGGCTGCGAGATCGTCCTGGCCTGCGACCTGCTGGTGGCCAGCACCGAGGCGGCGTTCGCCGTGCCCGAGGTCAAGCGCAACCTCGTCGCCGCCGCCGGCGCGCTGTTCCGCCTGCCCGCTGCGCTCCCCCGCAACGTGGCCATGGAGATGATCATGACCGGCGACCCGATCGACGCCCAGCGGGCCTACAACCTCGGCTTCGTCAACCGCATCGCTGAGCCCGGCAAGGCGGTCGAGGTGGCCCTCGACCTGGCCGGCCAGATCTGCGAGAACGCCCCGCTCGCCGTCCGCAAGAGCCGCGAGCTGGCGCTGCGCCGCTACACGTCCGACGACGAGGCCTTCGCCGCCTCGGGTCAGGGCATCGCCGAGGTCATGGCCAGCGAGGACACCAAGGAGGGCCTCACCGCCTTCATCGAGAAGCGCAAGCCCCAGTGGAAGGGTCGCTGACCCCCGTCAGGTGATCGTGTCGAGGATGCCGTGGTCGTGCAGGAACTCGGCCAGGCCCTCGACCAGGTTCCAGTCGGCGACCTCGTGCAGGGGCACCCACGCGACCTCGGCGGCGTCGTCGCCCGCCGTCGGGGCCGCATCGGGGTCGAGCAGGGTCACCTGGTGATCGAGGATGACGTAGTGGTGGTCCTCGTCGAAGCGCTCGGCGACGCCCACCAGCAGGCCACACACCCCCTCGAGACCGGTCTCCTCCAGCAGCTCGCGGACCACCGCCTCGGCCAGGAGCTCGCCGGCCTCGACACGACCGCCGGGCACCGACCAGCGGCCCGCGGCCACCCCGTGGCCGCGGCGGATCAGCAGGAGGCGGTCGTCGTGCACCACGACTGCGCCGACGGCGACGGTCGGTCCCCTCATCGCTCGGACAGCGATCGGTGGACGAGGATGGCGCGGGCCACGAGCCCGAACGACTCGAAGAAGTTCTTCGTGTGCCGGTCGCCGGGCAATGCCAGCGAGTCGACGCCGAAGCAACCGGCGTCGCTGGCCGCGTCGATGAGGGCGTTCATGACCTCCTCGCCCACCGACACGCCTCGGGCGCCCTCCAGGGTGAACAGGTCGGGGATCAGACCGAGGCGCGATCCGTCGCGCAGCGTCTCGATGCGCAGCACGCCGTAGCCGACGGGAACGCCGTCGATGGTGCCGACGACCACCCGGGCATCGTCATCGACGAGGTCGGCGGCCAGTGACTCCTCCGGTGGCAGTGCCCGGGCCCGCTCGCGCCGCCACACGGCACCGCCGCGGTGGGCGGTCAGCTCCTCGATGGCCGCAGTGGCCAGCTCCCCGAGCACGGGGAGGTCGCCTTCGGTCGCGAACCGGGCGCTGACCTCCACCCGCTCAGCGCTTCTGGAGCTGCTGGACCCGGGACAGGATGGTCTTGCGTCCCCGCGTGGCGGTCTCGTAGTCGCGGACCGCGTCGAGCTCGGCGTCGCCGAGCCCACGGAGGCGGGTGACCACCTGGCTGGCCGACAGGCTGTCGTAGTCGGGGATGGGCAGCGACTCGGCCGTCGGCGTGGCCGACCCGGCACCCGTCGTCTTCTTCGCCACCTTCTTGGCTGCCTTCTTGGTCCGCGTGGCGGCCTTCTTGGCGGTGCCGGCCTTGGTGGTGCCGGCCTTGTTGGTGCTGGTCTTCTTGGCGCCGGCCTTGGCGGCTCGCGCCGTCTTGGTTCCCGAGGCCGCGGCGGGCTCGGACGTCGCCGTCGACTCGTTGACCACGGTGGGCGTGGGCGAGGGAACCGGGGCATCGGGCACCAGGCCCACCGAGCGGAGCACCTCGGTCACGGGCGTCTCGAGCTCCTTGACCCGCTTCTCGACCTCGCTGCGGCCCATCTGCACGGCGAACTGGCCCATCATCCGGGCGTTGGTGACCTGGGTCCGCCCGTTGCGCACCAGCTTGGGGAAGCGCGCCGGCCCGTCGAAGAGCAGACCGATCGGGGCGTACAGGAACGCGTCGAGCGCCTGCTCGACCGCGTCCTCGATGGGGTTCTTGTCAGCGCTCACGGTCCTGCATGATGACGGACAAACCGTGCGCGACACCAGTTCTGCGCATGTCGACCGCCGGGCAGCCGACGCGGGCTCAGTCGGTGTGCACCACCAGCACGTCGCAGGGCGCGTGGTGGAGCACCGAACTCGCGACGCTGCCGAGCAGGAACCGGGCGCTGCCGGTGAGCCCGACCGAGCCGACCACGATGAGATCGGCGTTGAAGTCGGTGGCGGTCTCGATGAGCTCTTCGGCCGGTTCACCCTCGATCGCCTGCACCACGACGTCGTGCACGTCGGCGGCGTGGGCGCGCTCGCGGCCCGCCTGTGCGTGACGCTCGGCCTGGTTCGGGTCGGTCACCATCCAGCGCACATCGTCGGGGATGCGGTCGTCGTCGACGTCGTGGGAGCGCTCGAAGGCGGTGACCACCACCAGACGGGCCTCGTCGGCCGCGGCCAACTCGATGGCCTGGTCGACCGCCCGTTCGGCGGTGGCGGAGCCGTCGGTCCCCACGACGATGGTCCGGTAGGCCATGGGCTCAGACGCAGTCGACGCAGAGTGCCGTCTCGCCCTCGGCGAGCTGGCCCATGGGCTTGAGGATGAAGCACGACTGGCAGAGGAACTCGTCCTCGCGTCGAGGCTGGATCTTGTTCGAGGATCCCGACGGTCCGGACTGGTCCTCGTCCTCGTCTTCCTCCTCGTCGTCGTCGCTGGCGGCGATGCGGTCCTTGAGGATCTCGTCGAGGTCGGCCTCGACGTCGTCGGGATCGGCCTCCTCTTCGTCCTCGTCCTCGTCCTCGTCCTTGCGACGGGCGCGACGGGGCGTCTCGTCCTCGTCCTCGTCGTCGTCGCCTTCCTCGTCGTCGTCCACCTCGGCGATGTCGTCCTCGCCGAAGTCGTCGTCGAGCGTCTCGTCGTCGAGGTCGCCATCGAGGTCCTCGTCGTCGAGATCCTCGTCCAGGTCCTCGTCGACCAGCTCGTCCTCGACCAGGTCGTCTTCTTCGTCAGCCATGGTGCTCCAACCGGATGTGGCGTTCGCGGCGGATCATAGACACACCGATCACCGCGGTTTCGTGCGGGGCGCGGGGAACCTACCCGCACATCGGCCCGATTCCACAACACAAGGGTGGTTCCGGACCAGGTCGGCCGCTGTTCGGGCGCTCACCCGGCGGGGCCGGCCTCGGTGGTGCTCGTCGTCGTGGTGCTCGAGGCGCTCCCGCTGTCGGGTGCGCCGGCACCGGGGAGAAGAGCGTCGCCTGCGCTGGCGACGTCGATCACGTTGTCGACGAGCCATTGGCCGTCGACACGCACCATCGACAGCTGCATGTACCGGTTGTCCTCGCTGCGCGTGCCCGCGGTGCCGCTCAGGTCGCGGTCGTAGATGACCACCACCTCGACCGCACCACGCTCGGGCTGCCCCACGAAGATGTCGGTGACCTGCGTGTTGGCGTCGAGCGCGTTGTCGGCGATCAGGCGCCGGAGCCCGGATTCGACGTCGGCCACCTCCTTGGCGAAACCGCCGGTGGACAGGGCCAGGACCTCCTGCTTCCACTCGTCGATGTGGTCGTGGTCGAAGGTGAGGAAGCGCTCGGCGAAGCGACCGGCGGCCAGACGGATGTCCTGGTCGCTGGCCTGATCGCCCGTGCGCCCGCCCGAGTCCATCGTGAAACCGACCACGGCCAGCACGGCCAACGCCATGGCGACCATCACGGCGAGCACGAAGGCACCAGCGGAGACGGTGCGCCGCTCGTGCGCCGGCGTGAGCTCGACGGCCGATTCGTCGTAGGTGCTGTCGGCGTCGAGCTCGTGCTGCTCGTCCCCGGTGCTCGTGTCGTCGCTGGTCGTGTGGCCGGCGGTCGTGTCGTCGCTGGTTTCGTCGTCGGTGTTCACGCGGCGTGCCTCCTGCGGGCGGCCAGGGTCAGGGCGGCGCCGGCAGCGAGCCAGAGGGCCAGCACGTCCCATGGACGCTCGTGGCCGCCCGGCGTGGTGGCCACGGCTGCGGGGACGGCCTCACCTGCGGCCATCGGACGGACGTTGCGCGCCGGTCCGTCTCCGCCCGTGGTGCCCGTGCCGGAGGAGAACGACGACACGCAGGCCGGCACCTCGGGAACCGCCGGCAGATCGTGCGGCGGCACGTAGGCCTCGGGCGGGTTCGACGGGTTGACGATGATCTGCACCCGCACCCACAGGCCACCGGGTTCGGTGTCGCGGGTCATCCACACGTAGTCGAAGGCGGTCGGCCCGTCGTCGAGCGTCGTGGCCAGGTAGCCGAGCTGCTCGTCGGTGGTCGTGGCGGAGATCACCTCGTCCAGGTCGGACAGCACGCAATCGAGGTCTGGCTTCACGTCGTGCACCAGGCCGGCGGTCTTGGTCAGCAGCTCGGTGCCACGGTCGAGGAGGACCTTGGTGTCGGGGTCGACCTTGCGGAGGCTGTCGGCCAGATCTGCGAGGTCGGTGATGGACGACGACAGGGACCCTCGATGCTCGGTGACGGTGTGGGTGAGCTTGGTGCTGTCGGCGCTGAGCCGGTCGAGCAGCTCGGCCCGGTCGGCGAACGTGGCCAACAGGGCGTCGGAGTCGACGGTGAGCGAGCGCAGGGCGTCGCCCCGACCGTTGAGCGCCACGGCCAGCTCGTGGATGAGCGTCCGGGTCTGGGCCGGATCGACAGCGCCGAGGACCCGCGACGCCGAACGCAGGAGCTCGGAGAACTCGAGCGGCACCTCGGTCCGATCGAGCGGGATGGTCTCGCCCGGCTCGATGTAGGGGCCGCCGTTCGTGTAGCCCTCGGGCGGCTTGAAGTCGATGTAGGGCTCGCCCACGGCCGACTTGCGGAAGATGCGGGCGACGGAACCAGCGGGGATGTGCGTGCCCTTGTCGATGTCCATCGTGATGAGGACGTCACCCGAGGACAGATCGACCGAGCGCACCGTGCCCGCGTGGACACCGAGATAGGCCACCTCGGAGTTGTCGGAGACGCCGGCGGTGGCGGCGAACTTCCCCTTGATCTGGTACGGGTGCTCGAGGAAGTCGAAGCTGATGATGTTGTTGACCGCCCACCAGAGCATGAGGATGAACACGCCGACGAAGGCGACGAGGTTGATGGCGACGCGCCGGTTCATGAGCCGCTCACCACCTCGACGAGCCCGAACACCTGGGCGAAGTCGTTGGGGGCGGCCAGTGGGAGCTTGGTGTTGAACTGCGCCAACCACGTGAGCAGATCGCCCACCTGGCTCTGGTTCCGATCGACCTCGGCGAGGATGGCGTCGAGCTGCTTGATCTGGCGGTCGACGGTGTCGAGGTACGGCCCGAAGATGTTCTCGTTCTGCACCGTGGCCAGCCGGGTCAGCTGCCGGATGGCGTCGATGGCCTCGTCGCGGTTGTCGGCCAGCACGGTGGCCGTCTTCGACAGGTTCACCAGCAACTGGTCGATGTCGTCGGAGGACCGGGCGAGCGTCGACGTGGCTCCGTCCATGGCATCGATGATGCGCACCAGCTCGTCGGTCTGGTCGTGGAGGGTGCCGCTGATGGTCGAGAGGTCCTCGACGATGGTGGTGAGCTCCTTGCTGCGCCCACCGAAGCCGACCGAACCGGTCTCCACGAGGGTGGCGACGTCGGAAGCCACCACCGAGCCGAGGATCTCGACCGCTCGCTCGGCGACGAACTCGAGCTCTGGAGCGGCCGAGGCCTGGGCGATGACGTCGCCGTCGGAGACGTTGGTGCCCTCGGTGGGCTTGGTGGGGTCCAACGCACGGAGCTCGATGAACTTCTCGCCCAGCAGCGACGTGGTGCGCAGGATGGCACGGGACTCGAGAGGGACGAACACGCCGTCCTTGATCGACATGGTCACCCGGGCGCGGTAGTCGTCGGTGAGCTCGATGTCGGAGACCGAGCCCACCCGTACGTCGGCGATCTGCACCGAGTGCCCCACGACGAGATCGCCCACGTCGTCGAAGGTGGCGGTGACCTCGCGGCTGCCGGTGACGTTGCCGGGCAGCGAGCACGACGCCGCCACCAGGACGAGCGCCAGTAGGACGGCGAGGCGCCGCAACCGTGTGGTGAGCCGGCTCATGCGCCGACCCCGAGGAAGGTGCGGACGAAGCGGTCCCACAGCCCGGGACGTTGCTGGCTGATCGTGGCCGCACCCGGTGTGACCGCGACCGTGGGCGCCGACAGCAGTCCGAGGACGTCGTCGATCGGAGTGGTGGGGTGCTCGAGGTCCGCGGACACCGCCGGCGTGTCGGCGGCCAACGGCAGACTCACGCCGTCGCACGTGGCGTCGACGGGCACGCACGGCACCGGCAGGCCGATGGAATCGAAGATCGGCGACAGCGCCTCGACCGTGAGCGGGCCGAAGTTGTTCCGCAGGTCCAGGGCATGCAGGTCGGGGTTGTAGGAGCCGAGGAACCCCTGGATGGTCTGTGCACCGGCCTGGGTGATGTCGGTGACGGCATCGAGGTTCGTGTGGACCGACTGGGCCAGGCGGGTGACGATCTTGATGTCGGTGCGAAGCCGCACGGCGTGCTCGGAGACCAGGTCGAGCCCGCCGCCGGAGATGTCGGCCAGGCTGGAGATGAGCTGCTCGATGTCCTTGCGCTCGTCGGCCAGCACGCCGGCCACCACCGAGAAGTTGTCGAGCACCTTGCCGAGTTGGGCTTCGCGGGTGAGCAGGGTGGCGGTGAAGTCGTCGAACTGCTCGGCGATCTTGATGATGGCGTCGTCGTTGTTCTCGACGTTGCCCACCAGCTGGGACAGCTGGTCGAGGGCCGACCCGAGGTCTTCGCCCTTGCCGCGCAGGTCGGTGGCTGCGTTGTCGATGAGGCGTCCGACGCCGTTGGGGTCGAGGCTGTCGAGGAAGCGCTTGAGCGCCGCCAAGGCCTCGTCGGGTTCGACGGGCACGACGGTGTCGTCGAGGGCGATCTCGTGGCCGTCCTGGGCCTGGGGCTCACCCTCCTGGTAGGGCGGGAACAGCTGGACCCGACGCTCGCCGATCAGCGACTGGGGCACGATGGCGGCCTTGACGTCGGCGGGCAGGGGGACGTCGCTGTCGACGGCCATCGTCACCTTGACCCGGTCGCCGACGATCTCGATGTCGGTGATCTCGCCGGCCGGCAGGCCGAGCACCTGCACACCACCGCGCTCGTACAGGGACACCGCACGCGGGAAGTAGGCGATGACCTCGTAGCTGTTCCCCCCGCCCACGAGCGAGCAGCCCGAGGCGACGAGCCCGGCGATCAGCGCCAGCGCGACGACGACCACGGTGTGCCGCCTCATCCGTCGACACCCAGCAGGCTGCGGTAGACGTCCTGGTACACCTGGACCACGTCGGGCCCGGCGCTGCGCACGAAGATGTCTTGCCACGGACCCTGGCCCCCGCCTCGGGACTGCTGGAGCAGACC
Source organism: uncultured Acidimicrobiaceae bacterium (assembly GCA_963800295.1). Taxonomy (GTDB): domain Bacteria; phylum Actinomycetota; class Acidimicrobiia; order Acidimicrobiales; family Salinilacustritrichaceae; genus Salinilacustrithrix. The sequence continues at coordinate 245,000 of CAWDAJ010000012.1, read as the reverse complement.
TGGGCCGAGCCAGGCCAGGGCGCGGTCGATGTCGTCCTGGTGCTTGGAGACGAGGTCGAGCGTCGGCGAGAGCGAGTCGAGGGCCGAATCGAGGCGGGCCTGGTTGGTGCTGATGACGCGATCGAGCTCCTGGACGGCGCTGGAGGTCTCGCCCAGCATCACGGCCAGGTCGTTCCGGCGCTCGACGATCATGTCGAGGATCCGGTCGGAGGCGTCGAGCAGGGCCAGGAGCTCGTCGTCCTTGTCGGACAGCGTGGCGCTGAGCCGGTTGGCCTGCTGGATGAGGGCGTCGAACTTCTCCTTGCGGTCGTTGACCGCGTGGCCGACCCGGTTGATGCCCTCGACCAGGGCGTCGACGGTGCCCGCCTTGCCCTCGGTGATGTCGGCGAGGTCGACGAGGAGCGAGTTGAGCTCCTCGGTGTTCAGCTCTTCGACGCCATGGGTGGCGATGCGGGTCAGCTCGAAGACGTCGAAGGGCACGTCGGTGCGCTCGAGTGGCACCACGCGCTGCTCCCGCGGAAGGTCCTCCATGAGGACGTCGCCGTCGGTGGGGTGCGTGATGCGGATGTGCTTGGCGCCCAGCAGCGACGACAGGGCGATCTCGGCGCCGGCGTCCTTGCCGATCTCGATGCCGTGATCGACGACCCACTCGACCCGCACGCTGCCCGTGCTTCGTTCGACCTCGATGTCGGTGACCCGCCCCACCTTCACGCCGGCCAGCTTGACGTCGTCGCCGGCCCGCAGCCCCGAGGCGTCGGAGAACTCGCCCTCCATGGTGTACGTGTGCTCGAGCAGGTGCATGAGTCCGACCAGGAAGGCGATGCCGGTGGCGGCGCCCAGGAGCAGCACGGAGATGGCGCCCACGATGTAAGGGTTGCGGTCGCGGAAGGACTTCACCGCTCCCCTCCCGATGACCAGGTGCCGCCCACCAACGACAGGACCGCATCGCCGCCGGAGCGGTGCTGCGGCTGGAAGGCCACGGCGTCGGATGCGGCGTTGCCGGTGACCGAACCGATGCCGGGCACGATCGGCGTGGGACACGGCGGCGGGCTCACCGTGAGGCACAGCACCGCCTGGTTGAGGAACTCGCCGTTGCGCGACGAGCGGAACGCCGCCGAGCCCGACTCGTCGAGCTTGTCGAGCGCGACGTCGAGCACGTCGTGCTTGGACTCGACCGTGTTCAGTGTGTTGTCGAGACTGGCGATGATGCCGTCGATCTCGGAGCGGTTGGAGCTCAGCACGGTGGACAGGTCGCGGTTGAAGCTGCCCATCTGGACGATGGCGTTCTCGAGCAGCGCCGTGTTGTCGCTGAACGTCCGGGCCAGCGAGGCCAGGTTGTCGAGCATGGTCTCGATCTGGGTGTCGCGGTCGGCGACGGTGCGGGACACGGTCTCCAGGTTGTCGATGAGCCGGCCGATGGCCTGGTCGCGGTCGCCGAGGCTCTTGACCACGAACGCCAGGTCGTCGACCGCCTTGGAGATGTCGTCCTGGTTGCCCTCGAGGGCGGTGGTGACCGTGTCGAGGAAGTCGTTCACCTTGCCCTCGTCGATGGTGGCGACGATGGGTCCGAGCCGGTTGAACAGCTCGCCGAGGTCGATCACGTTGCGCGTCTTGGAGACCGTGTCGCCGTCTTCCAGGCGGGTCGACGCGTCGCCCGGATACAGGTAGATGTATCGCTGCCCGATGAGGTTCCGCCACCGGATCGCGGCGGCCGAATCGGCGGGCACGATGCGGTCGTCGTCGATGGCCATCGTGACCACCGCCTTGCCCGCCTCGACGTCGATGTCGGTGACCTTGCCCACCGGCACGCCGGCGATCTTGACGTTGTCGTTGATCAACAGGCCGGTGACGTCGGCGAAGGAGGCCTTCAGGGTGTACGTCGGCTCACCGTGGCCGAACAGCCCGAGGATCGAGGTGTTGCCGATGGTCGACGCCAGGTACAGGGTGAAGGTGAGGCAGAGCGCGACGAACAGACCGAACTTCACGGCGGTGCGGGCCATCAGCCACCACCTCCGGTGAGCAGGTCGAGCAGCGGATCGGTGACGTCGTCGACCGCCGGCGGGACCGTGGGCGTCGGCACGTCGGGAAGGGGCAGGTCGGGCAGTGGCAGACCATCGAGGGGGCCGTCGCCGCCGCCGATGATCGGCGGCGAGATCGGCGCCTCGGGGGTGCCCAGCGCCACCAGGTTCTTGACCGCCGCCATCATCGTGCCGTCGCCGACGTCGAAGCGGATGGCCTCGGCCAGCGTGCGGGTGTAGCGCGTCGCCCCGAGCAGGAGCGGCTGGATCTGGCTGCGGCGGTCGTAGAGGACCTGCAGCGTCTTCGAGCCGTTGGTGAGGGCGTTGGTGGTGAAGTGCTCGTTCTTCTCGAGCAGGTCGGCGACGTCGCCCGACAGCTGCGACAGCTGCACGAGCGCGGCGTTGACCTGATCGGCCCGGTCGTTGAGGGTCGGCAGCGCCACGTTGAGGTCGCGCGCGCCCCGGACGAGATCGGGTGAGACCTTCTCGAGCGTCTCGCTGAGCAGGGCGAAGTCGTGTGTGAACTGGCGGAACTCGGCGTCGTTGCTGACCCCGAGCTCGGCGAGCGTGGCGCCGTTGACGATGGACCGGTTGATGTTCTCGCCGAGGCCGTCGCCGGCGTTGGCCAGCTCGTCGAGGACCACGGCCAGCTCGGCCGGGTCGATCGCCTCGAGGATCGGGTACGCGTCGGTGAGCACCTGCTCGAGCTCGAAGCCGCCGAGCGTGTTCTCGATCTCGTCACCGTCGTGCAGATAGGGCCCCGAGTCCTCGTCCTCGCCAGGAACCAGGTCGATGAACTTCTCGCCGAACAGGGTCTTGGGCCGGACGATCGCCTCCACGGTGACGGGGACGTTCGTGCCGCTGTTGATGCGCATGGTGATGCGCGCCCGGTTGTCGACCAGCTCGATGTCGCTGACCTCGCCCACGTCGACGCCACGGATCTTGACGTCGCTGTCGGGACGCAGCCCCTGGCCGGCGGCCGCGAAGGACCCGTGCAGGTGGTAGCCGCCGTCGAAGGCGCCGAAGCTGGCCTTGATCCCGATGGTGGTGGCGGCCAGCACGAGGAGCACGCCGATGGCGCCGGAGAGGATGAGGCGGTTGCGTTCGGTGAGCATCCGGGTCATGGCGTCATCCCGTGAGGCTCACGGTGTTGCCGCCACCCCAGAAGATCAGGGACAGCACCAGGTTGATGATGACGACGGCGACGATCGACAGCCGGATGGCACGACCGACGGCCACACCCACGCCGGCGGGGCCGCCGGTGGCGTAGAAGCCGTAGTAGCAGTGGATCAGCGCCACGATGACGGCGAACACCGACGCCTTCACCAGGCTGTAGAAGATGTCGATCGGCGGCAGGTAGAGGCGGAAGTAGTAGTCGTAGACCCCGGGCGACAGGCCGAAGAACTCGGTGGTGACCAGCTTGGTGGCCAGGAAGCTGGCGAACAGCGAGATCAGGTAGAGCGGGATGATGGCGATCAACGCAGCCACCACTCGGGTGCTGACCAGGTAGCTGATGGGTCGCACCGACATGACCTCGAGCGCATCGATCTCCTCGGAGATGCGCATGGCGCCGAGCTCGGCGGTGAAACCGGCACCGACCTGGGCGGCGAAGGCCACGCCGGCGATGAGCGGGGTGACCTCGCGGGTGTTGGCGAACGAGCCGACGAGCCCGGTGAACGCCTGGGCGCCGATCTGCTCGAGCCCGGCGTAGCCCTCGAGACCCACGTTGGCGCCGGTGAACAGCGACATCGAGAAGATCACGAACACCATGCCGGCGCCCACGATGAGCGCACCCGCGCCGACCGTGATGTCGGAGATGAGGTTGAAGACGACGTTGCGGTACTTCAGGCGCAGGATCAGCGTCGTCGCGATGTCCCACAGGACGCGGCCGTAGAACGTGAGCTGGTGGCCGATGCCCTCGAGGCCGTTGCCGACCGACGTGCCGAGGTCCACGACGGGTCTGGTGAAGCGGGTGGTGATGGCGGTCATGGTGCGGCCTAGAACTTCGGCGGGACGAGCGCGAAGTAGAGGGACGTCATGATCAGGTTGGTGAAGAAGATGAGGATGAAGGTGATGACGACGCCCTGGTTGACCGCATCGCCCACGCCCTTCGGTCCGCCCTTGGCGTAGATGCCCTTGTAGCAGGACACGGTGGCGGCGATGAACCCGAAGACGACGGCCTTGAACAGCGACGAGTACAGGTCGGGCAGCTGCACCAGCGAGGTGAACCCCTGGAAGTAGGCGCCCGGGGTGACGCCCTGGATGACGACGTTGAAGAAGTAGCCGCCGGCGATGCCGGCCATCGACACCAGCGACACCATGAACAGCGCCACGGTGGCGGCGGCGTACAGGCGAGGCGTCACCAGCCGGTGCACCGGGTTCACGGCCATGACCTCCATGGCGGCGAGCTCGTCGCGGATCTTGCGCGAACCGAGGTCGGCGGTCATCGCCGAACCGCCGGCGCCGGCGATGAGCAGCGCGGTGGCCACCGGCGCTGCTTCGCGGACGATGGCCAGGACCATGGCCGCACCGGTGGTGGACTCGGCGCCCAGCTGGCGGGCGAAGCTGCCCACGTGCAGGGCGATCACGGCGCCGAACGGGATCGAGATCAGCACCACGGGGATCGAGCACACCTTGGCGATGAACCAGCACTGCGACAGGTACTCGCGCCACCACGTGCGGAAGTCCCACGTCCGCCGGAACCCCTCGAGGGAGATGGCGAACATGTTCCCGGTCTCGCGCAGGACGAACTGCGCCTTGCCGATCATGGACGTTGCCTCGGGCCGATCATGGACGTTGCCTCGGGCCGATCATGGACGTTGCCTCGGGCCGATCATCAGACCGTCATCACGCCGTAGTCGTCGACGTCGCGCCCGGCGGCTTCGAGGCGACGGCGCTCGCGCTCCATCAGCTCGACCTCGATCTCGGTGCGCTCGTCGGCCAGCTCGTCCATGCCGATCGGGCCCATGGCCCGGCCAGCGAGGAACTGGCGGATCAGCTGGTTGTCGGTGGTGCGCATCTCCTGCTTGGAGGCGAACTTCACCAGCCGCGCCTGGTACAGCACGGCGATGTAGTCGGAGGTGCGCATCACCGAGGCGATGTTGTGGGTGATGATCAGGAAGGTGGCGCCGGTCTCCTCCTGGATCTTCTTGACCAGCTCGTCGAGGTAGGACACCCGCACCGGGTCGAGACCCGAATCGGGCTCGTCGAAGAGGATGATCTCGGGGTCCATCGACAGGGCCCGGGCCAAACCGGCCCGCTTCTTCATGCCGCCGGAGACCTCGCCGGGGTACTTCTTCATGTGGTCGAGCAGGCCGACGAGGCTGGCCTTCTCGAGGGTGATCTCCCGGATCTCCTTCTCGGACTTCTTGGTGTGCTCGCGCAGCGGGAAGGCGATGTTGTCGAAGATGTTCATCGACCCGAACAGGGCGCCGTCCTGGAACAGGACGCCGAACTTGCGCCGGACCCGGTACAGGTCGCGCTCGCCCATGGCGACGGTCTCTTCGCCGTCGACCCAGATCTCGCCGGCGTCGGGGCGCAGCAGCCCGATGATGTTCTTGAGCAGCACCGACTTGCCGGTGCCCGACGGGCCCATGACCGAGGAGATCTTGCCTCGCGGGATGTCGAAGGAGATGTCCTGCAGAACGGTGTGCGACCCGAAGCTCTTGGTCAGGTTGCGCACGGAGATCGCTGCATCCATGGGGCCCCACCTCGGGTTTGTCGTGAACGGCGTCCACCGGGCGCGGCCACAGACGTGACGCGGGGCACCCCGGCCGCACTCACGGTAGGGCACCCGCCACAACCGTGCCAAGCACAGCTGGCACGATGTCCAGCCCGATCGGGTGGTGCTGCGCGTCAGCAGCCCGGGCCGGTCAGCACACGGCGCGGAGCAGCGGGTACGGGTTCACCGCGTTGCCGGTGGCCCCGTTGTGCACCTCGAAGTGCAGGTGGGTGCGTCCACCCCGGGCGTTGCCGGTGTCGCCGACGTAGCCGATGACGTCGCCGGCGTGCACCGTGCCGCTCTTGCCGAACGAGTCGAGGTGGCTGCCGTACCAGCGCGAGCCGTCGGCCGCGGTCAGGCGGAACTGGTGGCCACCGATCGACCCGGTGGCCAGATCGACGAAGCCGTCGACCGGGGCGTGCACCGGCGTGCCGCGCGGGGCGAAGATGTCGGTGCCGGCATGGGAGCGTCCGCCGCTGCGCGGGAACGCCCAGTCGTTGAAGTACGTGCCGCCCGGAACCGGGCATTGTGCCGAGCCGCTCGAACCACCCGGGATCGTCAGCTCCTGGCCGACGTAGATGCGGTTGGGGTTCGAGATTCCCGATGCCGACACGATGGCCGATGGACGCACCCCGTAGTGGGCCGCGATGCTGCTGAGCGTCTCGCCCGTGTGCACCGTGTGGGTGCCGCCGCTCGACGTGGTCTGGAGGTTGGGCAGCGAGCCGGGGTTGTACAGCAGCAGCCGCGTGGTGGCGTAGATCTTTCCGTCGATCAGGCCGTTCCAGCGGATGAGGTCAGCGCTGGAGAGCCCGTAGCGGTTGGCGATGCCGGCGATGGTGTCGCCCAGGTGGACCGTGTGCCGCTGCCCCGGCAGGCCGGCCGACCCGGAGCCTCCCGTGCTGCTGCTCGTGCCGCTGCCGGCGGACGCGCCGCCGGAGGCTGCGCTGCCCTGGACGGCCAAGCGGGAACCGACCCGGATGAGGTTGGGGTCGTGGATGCCGTTGGCCTCGGCCAGGGCCTTGACCGTGGTACGGAACCGGGCGGCGATCTCGGCGAGCGTGTCACCTCGCTGCACGGTGTAGTTCGTGGTCCCAGCAGCACCGGCGCCGCCCGTGGCGCCGCCGGTGCCGGGGATCGTCAGTTGCTGGCCGACCAGGATCCGGTCGGGGTCCGCCAACTTGTTCGCTTCCACCAGCGCCCGGACGGTGGTGCCGTTCCGGATGGCGATGGTTCCGAGGGTCTCCCCCGAGCGCACGACGTGCGTGCCCGATGCGGCCAGCGCACAGACGCAGACCAGGGCGATGGCACAGAGTTCTCGGGGGCGAAGGGGGACGCGCAACTGCATTGCCTCCTGCGGTCTCCGCCCGCTCGAACGCGGCGGAACCATACCGACGCCTCAGCAGCAACGCAAGCAACTCGACCCAACTCCTCCCCCACCCGCCACAAAACTGCTAGCGGCTGGGGTGGTCGGCGGCGGCGCGGCGGGCCTGGGCGGCCCGCTCGGCGTCGAGGCGCTCGAGCTCGGGCTCGGCCGAGTGGTCGACGAAGCGCATCATCTCGGCCAGCGCCCGGTGCCCGGCCTGCTCGGCGATGAGGGTGTGCATCTCCTGGGCCACCCGCCGGTAGGCCGGATGCCCCTGGGGCGTGGAGCGCAGCTCCAGCAGGTGCATGGCGGCCCGGGCGTTGAGGTTCATGGAGAACCGCACCTTGTAGGCGAGGGACACCGCGTAGCTGGCTTGCTCGGGGAAGTCGTCGGCCAAGGTGTCGTAGAGGGCGGCCGACCGCCCCATGGTCTCGTCGAAGACGTCGGCCTGGCCAGCGGCATCGACCGCCGGTGGCCGGACGTAGCCGTGCCGGGGGGTGAGCTGCTGCCACTCGATGGTGAGCATGCGGTGCCGCTGCAGGTCGCGGAAGGCGCCGTAGTCGGCCAGCACGTCGAAGCGGTAGAAGGGTCGCTCGAGCGCCCGGCCCGGCTTGTGGCGCCGGTTCTTGCGGTCGCCCTCGTACGCCCGGATGACCGACAGGCGGTCGTCGACCGACATGGCCCGCACCCGGTCCTCGAGCTGGGTCTCGGGCAGGTCGGTGTACGCGTAGAGCATCGAGGCCACGACCTTGACCTCGGCGTCGGGGTCGAAGTCGACCAGCGTGACCTCGGGCGCGTCGTCGGGCCGGGTGTCGGAGCCGAGGAGCCGATCGGCAACCGCGGCCATGGCTACCTCGCGGTCCTCGAAGTAGTCGCGCCAGACCTCGCCCCGGTCGGGCAGGTCGACCCGCCGCAGGAACGACGGGATCACCTTGCGCAGCTCGGTGAGCATCAGGTCGGCGTAGGCACGGGCCTCGGGAAGCGGGTGCGCCCGCATCCGGTAGAGGAGCAGCTCGTAGCTCTGCCCCGTGCCGTAGATGCCGACGTTGGACAGTGCAGCGGCGGGCAGCATCCCCCGGGCCGCGTCGAGTGCCTTGGCTTTGATGGCCTGGCGGTACACGAAGTCGGAGTCGTCGGCGCTCTTGGGGAACTGGGTGCGGAAGAAGTCCTGCATCACCGGGAGCAGCTCGGCGTAGGTGTCGAAGATGCGGTCCATCTCGCCGACGTAGCGCAGGGCCAGGGGCGACCCGAGCACCTCGGGATCGCGGTAGTAGCGGTACCGGCCCCCGAGCCGCGCGTCGTAGGCGATGTAGCGGGTCGACTGCTCGAGGTAGGCGGCCAGGCGTCCCCACTCGAGGATCTTGGTGAGGATGTTCGAGGCCTGCTCACAGGCCAGGTGGACGCCGCCGAGCTGGGCCACGGAGTCGTCGCCGTACTCGAGGAAGACCTTCTGGTACAGCTGCTCGGCCCGCTCGAGACCGACGGTGGCGTCGACCGTCTGGTCGCCCGTGATGTCGAGGTCACCGACGAACTCGTCCAGGAACAGCCGGCGCAAGGACTTCGGCGAGCGGGAGTAGCGGGCGAACAGCGCCCCCTTGACCACCTCGGGCAGGTTCACCAGGGCGAACACCGGGCCGTCGAGGTTCGTGAAGTACCGCCGGAGGATGTCCTCCTCCTCCCCCGTGAACTCCTCGGCGATGTAGACCGTCATGAGCGGAGCGAATGGCGCGGCTGCGCGAGCGCCAGCGAGCCAGACGGGGATGGGGTCCGGGGGCGGAGCCCCTGGGTGAGTACGGCCATCGCCACGATGCTACGGGTTGGACCCCCGGCGGCCGGTGACCACGGAGCGTGCACTCACTCCTCCCGGTTCACCTGACCCGATTCGACCGGATTTCGTCGGTTCTGGTCGTGTGAAGCGGGCGGTCGGCCCTCAGGGGCGGTCGGCGAGGCGGCGACGATGCTCGTCGCGAGCGGCGTCGAGCACGTCGGGCCGCAACCACAGGTCGGCGATGGTCCAGGCCAGCGCCTTGGCGCCGTCGAGCACCGCGGCGTCGCCCAGCGGGCCGGCGGCGAAGCCGGCGAACGCCTCGGTGTGGATCGGCACGCCGCGATCGGCGGCCTTGAGCATGGGGTGGATCGAGGGCACCACGTAGGAGACGTCGCCCATGTCGGTGGACCCGACCACGCACTCGATGCCGCCGACACCGGGCTCGAGCACCTCGCGCCCGAGCCGGGCGGCGTTGTCGGCGTAGCGGTCGAGCATGGCATCGATGTCGATCATCTCGGCGTAGGGCGGGTCGATCCACTCGAGGTCGTGGTGACACCCGGCGGCCAGCGCACCGGCCTCGATGCAGGCCGCGAAGCGCACCTTGAGGTCCTCGAGCGCGGCCAGCGACGGCGAGCGCACGTACCAGCTGGTCTCGGCGCGGGCGGGCACGATGTTGGGCTTGTCGCCACCGTCGACGAAGACACCGTGGATGCGCTCCTCGGGGAGGATGTGCTGGCGCAGCGCCGCGACGTTCACGTAGCCGAGCACCGCGGCGTCGAGGGCGTTGCGTCCCTGCTCGGGCGCGGCAGCGGCGTGGGCCGACTCGCCTCGGTAGACCGCCCGGCACTGCTGGATGGCGATGGTGTTCATCGAGCGCAGGTCGCAGCCGGCGGGGTGCACCATGACCGCGGCGTCGACACCGTCGAACGCCCCTTCGCGCAGCAGGAACACCTTGCCGCCGCCACCCTCCTCGGCCGGCGTGCCGAGGATGGTCACCTGTCCCCCGCAGACGTCAGCGACCGTGGCCGCCGCCAGCCCGGCGCCGAGCCCCGCAGCGGCGATGATGTTGTGCCCGCAGGCGTGGCCGATGCCGGGAAGGGCGTCGTACTCGAGGCACACGGCGATGTTCGGTCCAGAACCGCCGGCCCGCGCGACGAAGGCGGTGTCGACCCCGTGGGCGTGCCGCTCGGCCTTCAGCCCCTGGCGGTCGAGCACGTCGCAGAGCAGGTCGTGGGCGAACGTCTCCTCGAAGTTGAGCTCGGGGTGGGCGTGGATCTGGTGGGAGACGTCGAGCAGCAGCTCGGCGTGCTCGTCGACCACGGCACCCATCCGGTCCTTGGCGGCGTCGAGGTCGAGGGCGGACGAGGTCATGGGCGGAGCGTAGGGGCCCGCGGGGATCACCGGGGGTGGCGCAGCACGACCTTGCCGAGCTGCTCGCCGTTGCGCAGGCGCTCGAGCGCGGCCGGGTAGTCGGCGCGGTCGAACACCTCGTCGACGGCCACGGGCAGACCCTGCGCGACCAGGCGCGTGACGGCGTCGAACTCCTCGTAGGAGCCCATGGTCGAGCCGATGATCTCGATCTGCTTGAAGAACAGCTTGGGCAGGTCGACCTCGACCTTCTGGCCCGAGGTACCGCCACAGACCACGAGACGGCCCCCGGGTACGAGCGACCGGACCGAGGCGTCCCAGGTGGCCGGGCCCACCGACTCGACCACCACCTGTGCCTTCACCGGCCACCGCGGCTCGGACGAGTCGAAGCCGGCGGTGGCGCCCAGCGCGACGGCCTGGTCGATCTTGGGCTGCTCCCGCGAGGTCACGAACACCTCGGCACCCATGCGCAGGGCCAGACCCAGTGCGGCCATCGACACGCCGCCACCGATGCCCACCACCAGCACGGTCTCGCCGGCCGTCAGCCGGGCCCGGCGCAGCATGCGGTACGCGGTGAGCGTGGCCAGCGGGTAGGCGGCGCACTCCTCCCAGCTGCGGCCCTCGGGCCGTGGCACCACGTTGCGAGCCGGTACGACGACGCCGTCGGCGTGGCCACCCCAGCGTTGCTCGCCGAGGATCTGGAAGCCGCGTCCCAACGGCGAGTCGTTCCCGCGGTGGACGATGGCGTCGAGCGGTGCGACCGCCGGGTTGACCACCACCTCGGCGCCGACCTCGACCTCGACACCGTCACCGACGGCATCGATCACGCCGGCGACGTCGCAGCCGGGGATGTGGGGCAGCGCCGGCTTGGGCATGCCCCGCGTGAGCCAGTGGTCCATGTGGTTGAGCGCCGAGGTGACCGGGCGCACCCGGACCTCGCCCGGTCCCGGCTCGGGCGTCTCGATGGTGCCGAGGCGGTACTCGCCGGGAGACTCGTCGAGGATCCATGCGTCCATGGGCCCGAGTATGCAGCACCGTCCTGCGCCGGCTCACACGACGACGGTGAGGGCGTCGGGCACCACCCGGATCGACAGCGTCCGGGCCGGGCCCACGCACTCGCCGTCGAGCCAGAGCTTCGTGCCCGCCGGCAGATCGAGCTGCACCGCCTTGCACTGCCGCGTACGGATGCCGGGGTGGGGCAGGTGGGTGCCGGTGGGCAACCGGCTCCGGGCCTTGAACCGATCGCTGAGCGACAGGTCGGCCTCGATCAGGTCGAGCCGGCCGTCGTTGGGGTGGGCACGGGGAACCACGTCCCAGTTGCCCAGGAACTCGGCGTTCATCACCGCCAGCAGCGGGCCCCGCCACCACGAGCGACGGGCCACGAGGTGGGCCACGAAGAACCGCAACGACCCGTCGACCAGCACCTCGCCGAGGTCGACGGGAAGCTGGACGGCCTCGTCGGTGCGGAGCCGGCCCTCGCGGCCGGGAGCGCCGCACGTCCGGGCGAGGTCGCCGGCCAGCAGCCCGATCACCGGCGGCGGGCGGTTGTCGCGGCGGGCCGCGGTGACCGCCCTCCGAGCCTCGAGGTCGGAACGGACGACGAGGCCGTCGTCGGGAAGCCGGCCGGGGACGCCCCACTGCGACCCCTTCGACACGGTCATGGCCGGTCGGGCTCCTCGACGTCCTCGCCACCGTCGCCGGTCTCGGCGCCCTCCACCGCGGCCGACGCCGACACGACTCCCCGCTCGAGCGCACCCACGGCGCGGCGAGCCGTGGCTCGCGTCTGCGGATCGGGCGCGAGCTGGCCGATCTGGCGAACGAGGTCGATGAGCTGGCGGATCGTCCGGACGAAGTCGCCGCCCGTCAGCTCGAGCACGGTCTCCTCGAGCAGCGGACCCAACCCCTCCCCCGCGCACCACTCGTGGGCCAACCGGCAGAACCCGTGGTCGGTCAGGCGCGACAGCGGCAGCCCGATGGCGTCCTCGGCCGCCTGCACGCGGCGGACGATGCCGTCGATCTGCGCCGCCCGCTCGCGGACCGCGCTCGACGGGTAGCGGGCGGGCGGCGCGGGGCCCGGGGCGCGGTGCTCGTAGACGACGACGCTGGCGACCGCCGCCAGCTCGGGCGCGTCGAGGCGGTCGAAGCACCCCGACGCGATGGCCTCGGCGACCACGAGATCGGCTTCGTGGTACACGCCGGCGAGCAGCGTTCCCCGGTCGGTCAGGGACCAGCCGTCGACGTAACCGAAGCGGCCAAGGACGTCGAGCACGCGGTCGAACTGGACACCCAGCGTGCTGGTCTGCCCGGCGATGCGCCCCTCGAGCTCGCGGACCTCGCGGGCCAGTCGATCGGCCCGGTCGAGGGCCCGGACGTGCTCGGCGGCATCGGGACACGAGGCCACGGGGTGATCGGGGACCTCCGCCGGCGACGCCCCCGCCGATCGCCGTCCGCCGCTGCGGACCCGGGCCAGCTTGGCGGCGACCTGCGCACGGAAGTCGGCGTCGTCGGGCAGGTACGGCACCGGCAGCTCGAGCGTGGTCAGCGCTCGCGGCGGCGCGTCGAAGTCGCCGACTCCCAACGTCAGCACGTCGCGCTGCTGGGTGACGACCTTGACCCGGATGGCGCCGCCCTTGCGGTACGCCACCGACAGGACGGCGACGCGAGCCCCGTCGTCGAGTCGGACGACGTCGCCCGGTGCGAGCGCGGCCAGGCTGTGGTCGACCGCGTCGCGTCGCTCGCGGCGCGACCGGGGCCGACCCAGCAGCTCGCGGTACTCGGCCGTGTCACCCAGCTCGCAACGGGCCTCGTCGCGCGTCTGCGCCAGCGACTGGCGCTTCTTGTCCAGGCGTCGCTCGATCACGACGACCGCACGGTCGGCCTGGTGCTGGGCCAGCGACAGGTTGAGCAGGCGGCGGGCCTCGTCGCGGTCGTGGCGCCGGATGAGGTTGGCGGCCATGTTGTAGGTGGGACGGAACGCCGACCGGAGCACGAAGCTGCGGCTGGCCGCCAGCCCGGCCACCTGACCGAAGGGCACGAACGGTGACCAGAGCACGATGGCGGTGCCGTGGTCGTCGATGCCGCGCCGGCCGGCTCGGCCGGTGAGCTGGGTGTACTGCGCCGGCGTCAGCGGGGCCTTGCGCTCGCCGTCGAACTTGGTGAGCCGCTCGATCACCACCGCCCGAGCCGGCATGTTGACGCCGAGGGCCAGCGTCTCGGTGGCGAACACGACCTTGACCAGGCCCTCGACGAAGCACGCCTCGACCGCCTCCTTGAACGGGGGGACGTGTCCGGCGTGGTGGGCGGCCAGCCCGGCCTCGAGGCCGGCGAGCCAGCGGTCGACGCCCAGCACGTCGAGATCGGTGTCGGTGAGCGAGGTGAGGTGGTCTTCGGCGATCGAGCGGATGCGGGCCCGTTCCTCGGGGGTGGTGAGGCGGACGCCGGCGCCCAGGCACTGGGCGACGGCGTCGTCGCACGCCGCCCGGCTGAAGATGAACACGATGGCCGGGAGCAGGTCGTCGTCCTCGAGGACGTCGAGCACGTCGAGGCGGTTGGGGGTGTACCACCGCCGCCTGGGACGACCGCGGCCGGCGCCCCGCCCGCGCCGGCCACCCGGAACCGTATCGGCATCGAAGCGGTCACCCTCGGGGTTGGGCCGTCCGTCCACGATGGTGTCGATCAGGTGGAGCCGGTCGGATCCCTTGTCGCCGACCAGGTAGGTGTTGGCCAGCTCGACCGGGCGCGTCTCCTCGACGACCACCTCGGTGTGGCCCCGGACGGTGCTGAGCCACTCGCCGATGTCGTGGGCGTTGGAGACCGTGGCCGACAGGCACACCAGCTGCACGTGCTCGGGGAGGTGGACGATGACCTCCTCCCAGACCGGCCCGCGGAAGTTGTCCTGCAGGTAGTGCACCTCGTCGAGCACCACCACGGCGAGGTCGTCGAGCGGACGGCCCGTGTAGATCATGTTGCGCAGGACCTCGGTGGTCATCACGACCACCGGGGCGTCGCCCTCGATGGAGTTGTCGCCGGTGAGCAGCCCCACGCGTCCGGGCCCGTAGCGCGAGCGCAGGTCGGAGAACTTCTGGTTGGACAGCGCCTTGATGGGGGTGGTGTAGAAGGCCCGCAGACCGCGGTCGAGCGAGTCGGCCACGGCGTGCTCGGCCACCACCGTCTTGCCCGAACCGGTGGGTGCGGACACCAGGACCGAGTCGCCGGCGTCGAGCGCGTCGATGGCCCGGCGCTGGAAGGGATCGAGCTCGAACCCGTAGCTGGCGTGGAGCGACTCGGTCCAGGAGCGTGGCTCCCCACCCATCAGGTGGGGACCGAGTCGGTCTGGCGGCGCTTGCGGGTGAGGAACGCCCCGATGACGATGGAGCCTTCGTAGAACAGGTACATGGGAACCGAGAGGATGGTCAGCGTGTAGGGATCACCCGAGGGGGTGATCACGGCCACCAGCACCACGATGCCCACGATCGCGAAGCGTCGCACCTTCCGCAGCGCATCCGGCGTGAGGATGCCGGCGAGCTGCAGGAAGATGAGCACGATCGGGAACTCGAACCCGATGCCGAACGCCAGCATCATGTAGGTGATCAGCTCGAAGTACGGCGCCGGACGGAACTGCTGCTCGAGACCCGATCCGCCGACGTCGATGAGGAACTGGAGCGCCGGCGTGAGCGAGTAGAAGGCCAGGCCGGCGCCGAGGACGAACAGCACGATGGCCGAGAACACGAACGGGTAGGCCCACTTCTTCTCGTGCTTGTAGAGGCCGGGCGTCACGAAGCGCCAGATCTGCCACAGCAGGACGGGCATGGCCAGGGCGACGCCGCCGTAGCCCGCGATCTTCAGGCGGATGGTGAAGCCTTCGAGGGGCTCGGTCTGCAGCAGCCGGCAGTCGTCGACCGCGGCACCCTGCAGGCGGCAGTAGGGGTGCACGAGGATGTCGGAGATCCACGGATACAGGAACCAGCAGATCACCGCACCGACGGCGATGGCGAGCGCCGACTTGATGATCCGGTCGCGCAGCTCGGCGAGGTGCTCGAGCATGCTCATCCGGCCTTCGGGATCCTTGCGGCCCCTGCCCTCGGACCGGCCGCCGATGCGGCTCATGGGTGCTCCGCGGGCGCGGGTGTGGCGGGGGGAGGCAGCACCATGGGTCAGGCGTCGTCGTCGGGTTCGGCCGACTCGATGGCCTCGAGCTCGGCCTGGGCGACCGCCCTGGCGGCACCGGGATCGGGTCCGGTGGCCGGGGTCTGTGATGTGGCGGGCGCGTGGGCGTCGGATGCCCGCTGCGCAGCCTCGCGCTCGGCTTCGTTGATGGCGCTGCGCAGGTCCGACTGGAAGCCCTGGGACATCTGGCGCAGCTCACCGATGAAGGTACCGAGCTGACGCAGCGCGCCGGGGAGCTTGTCGGGACCGAGCACGACGAGGGCGACGAGGCCGATGACGACCAGCTCCATGCCGCCGACGTTGAACATGCCGCGGAGTGTATCCCTGGCCCCTCGTGGGCCGAATGGCGCGGCGCCCGGGGAGTGCCGCGCCGGGCGACCTCGCCGGTCGACCTACTCGGAGGCCGATCCGAGGAGTTCGTTCATCCAGTCGTCGCGCTCGAGCAGGTTGTGGAAGTCGAGCAGGTCGTCGTGGGTGAACGCCGGGCCGTTGCGCTGCTCGCGCAGCTCGGCCGGGAGCCACCAGTGGGTCAGCTCGACACCCGACGCGACCAGGAGGTCGACGACGCGGGGCTCGGCGTCCTTGACCACCGACATGGCGCAACGGGGGCACCGGAACACGTAGCTGCCGGCGTTGTCGTCGACGCACACGCGCACCTGGACATCGCGGACGCGGAGCTCGACATCACCGCATTCGTTGCAGCTGGCTCGGATTCGCGTCGCCATGATTCCTCCCTCGTCCCGCTCTCTCTTCGGTGTTTGCATCGGCGGGACGACGCGTTCGCTTGAGTCGATTCCTTCGATTTCTTCCGGGGCTGCTTGGCTTGCCGGATGGCCCGCGTCGCCTCGAGCCGCCGCCCACCGATCGGATTCGCTCATCGGGGCGCCTCCGCGCACGCACCCGAGAACACGCTCGAGGCCTTCGAGTTGGCGGTGCGCCTGGGCGCGACCGGCTTGGAGAGCGATGTCTGGGTCACGGCCGACGGTATACCGGTCCTCGACCACGACGGGGTGGCGCGTGTGGGGTTGCGGAAGCGGCCGATGGCCGAGCTGCGCCGCCACCAGCTCCCCGAGCACGTGCCGTCCCTGGCTGAGCTCTACGACCGTTGCGGTACCGAGCTGCCGCTGTCGCTCGACGTGAAGGACCCGGCCGCGTTGGAGCCGACGGTCGCAACGGCCGAGTCGGTGGGGGCCGACGGTCAGCTGTGG
The DNA here is from genome assembly GCA_963800295.1 of uncultured Acidimicrobiaceae bacterium. GTDB lineage: Bacteria > Actinomycetota > Acidimicrobiia > Acidimicrobiales > Salinilacustritrichaceae > Salinilacustrithrix. Next base: position 228,388 of record CAWDAJ010000012.1, on the reverse strand, counting down.
CTGTGCCATCCCGACTGGCGCCTGGTGGCCGACTGGCGGCGCCGGTCGGAGGCGGTGCACCTGGTCGATTCGACGCGGATCCGCAAGGTCAAGGAGGGTCCCGAGCGGCGGGCGCTCGACCTGCGCAACGCGGGCATCGACGTCATCAACATGCACGAGTCGGACTGGACGGGCGGGCTCACCACCCTGTTCCACCGGTTCGGCCTCGAGTGCTTCGGCTGGGATGCCCAGCTCCCCCGAGTGCTCGACCAGCTGCTCGCCAAGGGCGTCGACGCCGTCTACTCGGACCACGTCGACCGGATGGTCGACGCCATCAGCGCCCTGCCCTGACGGCGGTGTCGAGCTCGCCGGGCAATGGTCTGGCGTGCACGACGGTGAGCGACCGGGTGGGCCGGGTGAGCGCCACGAACAGGGCACGCAGCCCGGCGGGCTCGGAGGCGACGATCTCGGCGGGCTCGACGACGATCACGGCATCGAACTCGAGGCCCTTGGCCAGCAGCGGTGTCAGCAGCGTGACCGACCCCAGGGCGTCAGGTCCGCTCCCCCACCCGACGTCGCTCCGGTCCAGCCGAGCCTGCAGCGCCGGGTGGCGGTCGGCCACGGCGACGATCGCGACCGTCCCCGGTTCGGCGCACCGCGCCACCGTCGCCGCGACCACCTCGGCGTCGAGTTCGCCCGGTGCCACGGCGCGCAGCTCGGGGTCCTGGCCCGTTCGCCGGATGGAGCGGGCCGGGGTCACACCGGGTGCCGCGGTGGCCAGCAACCGGTTGGCCAGATCGAGGACCGGCGCCGGCGTGCGGTAGCCGACGGTGAGCTCGGCGAACTCGCCAGGTGCTGCACCCCGGAGCACGTCGACCACCGTGTCCCACGAGCGTTGCGCCCACGGCCTGGTGGCCTGGGCGAGGTCGCCGACCACGGTCATCGAGCCGCCGTCGGCCCGCCGGGCGAGCATCCGCAGCGCCATGGCCGAGAGGTCCTGGGCCTCGTCGACGATGATGTGTCCGTACGTCGATCGGACACCCCGCAGCCGTGCCTCGGCCTCGTCGAGCAGGGGGATCTCGGTACCTCGCCAACGGATGTCGGCCAGGCGCCGGGGCAGGACCCGTCCCAGCCGGTCGACCTCGGTTCCGTCGAGCAACCCGACGGCGGCCCGCCGTCGAGCGGATCGGTTGGTGAGCAGTCGGTGCACCACGGTGGGAGCCGAGAGCGTCGGCCAGATGCGGTCGAGCACCGCTCGCAGTGCCGGGTCGGTGCGGGCGGCGGCCACGAAGTTGGCCTTCAGGGCCGGTACCTCGGCGGCTCGCTCGTGCACCTCGTAGGCACGGTGCAGCAGCTGGTTGCGCAGCGACTCCTTCCCGGTGGCGTGCGGCACTTCGCGGGACAGCACCTCGTCGACCGCGACCGCCACGTCGTCGGGCGTGAGCCGGACCATTCCCCACGCGGTGTTGACCGCGATCGGCTCGTCGGGGATCCGGATGGCGTCGCGCACCACGCGGTCGACGAGTGACGCCATCCGGGCATCGCCCTTCACCACGCCGACCTCCGCAGGATCGTCGACGTCGTCGAGGCGGACCGATGCCGGCCGGAGACCCTCGATCGTCGTCTGGCGCACCGCGGTCTCCCCCAGACTCGGCAGCACGTCGGCGACGTAGCGGAGGAACAGCGGGTTGGGGCCGATCACGAGGACGCCACGTTCGAGGAGCTCGAGCCGGTGCTCGAACAGCAGATACGCGGCCCGGTGCAGCGCCACCGCGGTCTTGCCCGTGCCCGGACCGCCCTGGACGACCAGGAGACGGTCGAGCGGGGTTCGGATCACCACGTCCTGCTCGGCGGCGATGGTGGCGACGATGTCGCGCATCGTGCCGGTGCGTTCCCGCTCGAGCTCGGCGAGCAGCGGATCGGGGATGCCGCCCGACAGGAGGCCGCCGTCGGGATCGGTGAAGTCCTCCTCCAGGATGTCGAGCAGTCGGCGACCGTCGGCCAGGAACCGTCGCCGTCCGTCGAGGCCGAGCGGGTCGTGCACGGTCGCCCGGTAGAAGGGCACCGACACCGGCGCCCGCCAGTCGACGACGAGCGGGTCGCCCTCGTCGTCCTCGACGTGCCGTCGCCCCACGTACCAACGGTCGGCGCCGGAGTCGATCCGACCGAACGCCGGTGCGTCGTCGCGCTCGGCCAGCGACGCCAACCGCCGCCGCAGATGGAAGGCGGCGACCTCGCTGTCGGCCTCGGTGGCCGCCGTGGTGGCATCGGTCAACGCCCGCTGGGTGCGCTCGGCCATGCGCGCCAATGCTGTGGCCGCCCGGTCGAGGTGGGCTTGTTCGACGGTGAGCTCCGGATGCGGCATCGCTCCTCCTGGAGGGGCGGGACACCGTAGCCTCGCCGGCGATGGCCCGCCGCGGCGTTTTCCCCGGCTCGTTCGACCCGCTCACCGTCGCCCACCTGGCGATCGCCGATGCGGCGCGATCACAGTGCCGACTCGACCGTCTCGACCTGGTGATCTCCCGCGTGCCGCTGGCCAAGGAAGACCGGCGTCAGCAGTCCGTGGAGCACCGGATCCGCACCATCGTCGAGCGCACCCGCGACCGCCCGTGGGTGGGCAGCCGCGTCACCGACGACCAGCTCCTGGTCGACATCGCCCAGGGCTACGACGTCTTGATCGTGGGAGCGGACAAGTGGCACCAGCTCCACGATCCCGGCTTCTACGGCGGTTCGGCCGAGGCGATGCGCGAGGCCCTGGCGCGCTTGCCGACGCTCGCCGTGGCCCCTCGGGCCGGCGTCGAGCTCCCGTCGGCGATCGACGTCGTCGTGCTCGACCTGGACGAGTCCCACCGGTCGGTCAGTTCCACCGCGGTGCGCAACGGGCGTGACGAGTGGCGGGCCTGACGCTGCATCGCCGGACTTCGTCCGCCGACTCCGCTTCTCGAGTTGCTCACCCGCCGGACTTCGTCCGCCGCTTCCGCTGCTGCGCTGGGCTACAAGCCGCCGAAGTCGCCGATTGGCCAGATGATCACGAAGGCCCGACCCACGACGTCGTCGATGGGCACCGACTTGAACCGGCGTGAGTCGTCCGATGCCGTCCGGTTGTCCCCCATGACCCAGATGTGGCCCTCGGGGATGAGCTCGGGCCCGAAGGTCGAGGTGTGCACGTCGGGTTGGAGGTACGGCTCCTGGAGGAGGTTGCCGTTGATGTAGACGTGGTCGTCGTGGCCCTCGACGGTCTCGCCGGGCAGGGCGATGACCCGCTTGATGAGGTCCTTGATGCCGTCGGCACCCGCACCGCCCGGACGGGCGAACACCACGACGTCGCCACGGGAGATGTCGCCGGACCGGTAGCTCAGCTTGTTGACCAGCACCCGGTCACCGACCTCGAGGGTCGGCACCATCGACTCGGACGGGATGTAGAAGGCCTGGACGAGGAAGGTCTTGACCACCAGGGCGACGACCAGCGCCCCGACGATGACGGCGACCCACTCGATGGCCGAACGGGTCGAGCGCGACATGCGCCGGCCGCCTTCGGCGTCGCCCGGCGTCGGGCCGGGCGGGTCCGCGGGCCCGCCTGCAGCGCTCTCGGTCGTCTCCGTCACAGAGTGGCGAGCGTACCCCTGTGGGTCGTCTGCTCCGTATCGCCCCTCGTCCCGGGATGTGGTCAGCCCTCGCCGTACCGCGTCAGCAGGCGGCGCGCCGCCGCGACTCCGGCATCGGTCAGGCCGGGGTCACCAGAGACCGAGACGACGTGTCCGTGGGGGCCGAGGCGAAGCAGCAGGCGCTCGAGCCACGGCCGGGCGCTGACCGCCAGCGTCAGGCGCTGGCCGCCGTCGTCGAGGTCGACGCGCTCCTCCACGGGGTACCGCTCGCCCACCCAGGTCCCCTCGGCGTCGACCTCGATGGTGACGCGGGGCAGCTCGGCGTCGGGGTCGAAGGCGCTGGGCGTGGCCCGACCATCGCGTGGTTCGAACACCTCGTCGGTGACCTCGAGATCGGTGATCCGATCGACCCGGAAGACCCGGTGGTCCTGCGAGGTGCGGCAGTACGCGTCGACGTACCACGCACCCTCGGTGTGGAAGAGCCGGAGCGGCTCGATGGTGCGGTCGGTGTGCTCGTTGCGGGCGTGGCTGAAGTACCCCAGCCGAAGCACGTGTCGCTGGCGGATCGCTCGGTCGAGCGCATCCATCGTCTCACCGGGTGGCGCGTCGAGCCCCACGGCCAGGTCGTCGTCCACGTCGATGCCGAGCACGCGAGCGATCTTGGCCAGTCCACGGCTGAGCGGGCCCTCGGGGTCGTGGCCCACCTGCTCGGCCGACGCCATGCCCGCCGCCACGATGGCCAGGCCCTCCTCCTTGGACAGGCGCAGCGGACGCTCGAAGAAGTTGCCGTAGTCGATGCTCACGCGGTCGTCGTCGACGATCAGCTCGATGAGGTTGTCGGGCGTGTACGGGTACAGACCGACCATCGGGACCACCGCCAGGTCGGCCAGCAGCTCGTCGCGGGTGAGCGAGAACCGGTCGCACACCTCGCTGAGCAACGGCGCGTCCCGCTCGGCGATCCAGGGCACGATGGCCAGGATCCGGTTGAGCTGGTCGGTGGCGCTGGGGCGGGCCATCAGCGGGCGGCTCCGCCGGCGGCGGTCTCGCGCAGCCAGGCCACGAGGTCGTCGCGCAGCGACGGTGGGCCCAGCACCTCGGCGTCGTCGAGGAAGCCGAGCACGAAGCTGCGGAAGCCCTCGGGCCGGCGCACCGGCAACTCGAGCACGACGCTGCCGTCGTCCTCCCACTGCGCTGGCACCCGGTCGCCGACCGCCGCCACCGCCATGCCCGCCTGCGGGGCGGCGACGCGCAGCCTGGCGATGACCGGCTCGTCGTCGCCGAGCGCCCAGGCGTCGAGCTGCAGCGGGTTCTCGGCCGGGTCGAGGTCGATCTGGGCCGACCCGGGTTCGCCGACCTCGACGTCGCCCTCGATCCGGTCGAGCCGGAACGACCGCGGCTCCCCGGCCGAGTGGTCGTGGCCCTGCAGGTACCAGCGGCCCCGCTGGTGCTGCAGGCGTGACGGATCGACCACCCGCGCCTTGCCGTGGTAGCCGAACCGCAGCTGCCGGCGCGCACCCACGGCGTCGAAGGCGACCGACAGGTGCGGTGCCGATGGCAGGGTGGCGATGGTGGCCGGCGTGTCGCCGCCGACGGGAGCGCCCAGCTTGCGGAGCCCGGCCGACGCGCTGGTGCCCTCCAGACGGACCGCGGTGGCGGCGAGGTGGATGGCGGCCAGCTCGTCGGGCTCGAGGCCCGGATCGGGCAGGTAGTACTCGTCGGGACGGATGCGGTAGCCGTCCTCGGGCGGCATGCGGCCGGGCACGTCCTCGATGCGCACGGGCACGCCCATCTCCCGGAGGTCGCGCTTGTCGCGCTCGAAGGCGCGCTTGAACGAGTCCTTCTCCTCGGGGTACCCGGGGATCCGTTCGTGCAGCTCCTCGGCCGTCAGCGGACGCTCGGTGTGCAGGAGCGCGGCGATCAGGTCGAGCAGTCGTTCGAGCTTGGCGACGGCCATCGGCAGGGAGGCTACCGACCGGGCTGGTCGTCGCCGGCCGCTGCGGCGACGGTGCCGGCGGCGCCGGCGGCGTCGTGGAACAGCGGGTCGTCCTCGGGGCCACGTCCCATCGAGGTGACCCGCAACCCGCGCTGGGCGAGGAGGCCGGCCACGTCGACGGGGTCGACGACGACCACGTCGTGATCGGGCCGTTCGATGGGTGCGTCGGGCACGGTGGCGACCCGGACCCGGCTGCGGGTGAGGTCGAGCACCGTCCTCGTGTGGTGGCTGACGCCGCGATGGCGAGGCCGCGGGTCGGCGCCCGAGGCCCGGACGCAGGCGACGGCGCGGCCGCCGAGGGCGGCGGTGAAGTCGAGCACCGAGGCCGCCTCGACGGCGGTGGTTCCGAGCGTCGCGCCGGTGCCGACCACGCCCGGCCCCATGGCGACGATGACCAGGTCGGCCTCGGACACGTGCGCGGCCAGCGTGAGCGCCGACGGCAGCGACACCGCCTCGAGGTCGCCACCGAAGGCCTGACCGGACGTGATGGTCACCTGGACCAGCTCGGTGGCACGCATCTCGGCCACCAGCTCGGAGAGCGCGATCGGCAGGGCGGCACCGTCGGTCATGACGTAGGCGATGCGGGCGTCGGGTCGGGTCAGCCGATACGCCTCGGCCACGATGGGGACCTGGCTGTGCAGGGTGCAGGCGACCACCGGCGTGCCGGGCAGCTCGGCAGGGACGTCGTGGTCCTCCTCGGCCGCCCCCGTGTCGGTCTGCAGCGACGAGTACCGGAGCTTCATGATGTGCCCGGGACCGGGGCGGTCGAACGACCGGCACGACAGGTTCCAGTGCACGACGTGCCACCCGCCGGTGCCCAGACCGAGCCCCACCGCGGTGGTGTTGAGCACGACCTCGTCCCCCACTTCGACGGTGCCGACCAGATCGGTGAGCGCGTAGGCCCGCCCCTCGGTGGTGTCGACGCGCTGCAACCCGGGTCGCTCGGCCCGGAGGGCGGTGACGCGGGCGGTGGCGAACGACGTCATCGTGGGTCGCGCCCGATCACGAGCGAGCCCCGCTTGGTGATCGACAGCGGCGCCTCCAGCTCCCGGGCGACCTCGGCCGCCGACTCGGGCCCCGCGCCCCGGCCACGGAGGTACGTGCGGATCGCGGCGCGGTCGGGCAGGTGCACGAGCGGCGCGTCCCACGAGCGGACCTCGACCGAGCGGAACCAGCGGGCCACCAGTTCGGGCGCCTCCTCGGCATCGAAGGTGGACGCCGGCGTCTCGAAGTGGTCGGCCAGCTCGGGCGAGTCGTCGCGGCGTGTGGTGCAGGCGTAGAGCTCGCCGCCGGGTCGCAGCACGCGCGCTGCCTCGCCGATGGCAGCGCCCGGATCGTCGAGGTGGTACAGCATCCACAGGGCGGCGACAGCGACGACCGACCCGGACCGCACCGGCAGCGAAGCGGCGTCGGCGCCGACCAGCGGCCGCGGGGCTCGGGCGAGCATCTCGCAGGAGTGATCGAGGCCCACCCAGTGTCGCCGCGCCTGGGGTGGGAGGACCTCGTGCAGCGCCCCGTCGCCGCAGCCCACGTCGAGAACCGCGCCCGGCGGCAGCCCGTCGACGCGCTCGGCCACCATGCGGTGCACGTCCTCGGTGCCCCAGGCCGCCACCGCCTGGCGGGCCGAACGGAACCGCTCGGGGTCCTCGTCGTGGTCGGCGGCCAGCGCGGCGTCAGAGACTGGCGATGAGCCGCTCGACACGGTCGTCCTCGGACTTGAACGGGTCCTTGCACAGCACGGTGCGCTGCGCCTGGTCGTTCAGCTTCAGGTGGACCCAGTCGACGGTGTAGTCCCGCTTGCGCTCCTTGGCCCGGCGGATGAAGTCGCCACGGAGCTTGGCCCGGGTGGTCTGCGGCGGCGTCTCGATGGCGTCGTCGATGCGGTCGTCGTCGCAGATGCGCTCGACCAGGCCGTTGGACTGGAGCTTGTAGAACAGCCCCCGGTCGCGATTGACGTCGTGGTACTGCAGGTCGATGAGCGCCACCCTCGGCGAGTTGAGCTGCAGGTCGTGCTTGTTCCGGTAGCGCTCGATCAGGTGGTACTTGGTCACCCAGTCGCACTCGCGGGTGAGGCTGAGCGGATCGGTGCTGAGCCCGTGCATCACGTGCTCCCACATGTCGAGGGCCCGCTGCTCCTGCTCGGGCAGTCCGCGGCGAGCGGCGTAGGTCAGCGCCTTGTCGAGGTACTCCTGCTGGATCTCCAGCGCCGACAGCTCGCGGCCGTTGGCCAGACGCACCTTGCGCTGGCACGTGATGTCGTGGCTGATCTCGCGAATGGCGCGGATGGGGTTCTCGAGGGTCATGTCGCGCATGACCACGTTCTGGTCCTCGAGCATCCGCAGCAGCACGGCGGTGGCACCCACCTTGAGGTAGGTGGCGTACTCGTTCATGTTGGAGTCGCCGACGATGACGTGCAGGCGGCGGTACCGCTCGGCGTCGGCGTGGGGTTCGTCGCGGGTGTTGATGATCGGCCGGCTGCGGGTGGTGGCCGACGACACCCCCTCCCAGATGTGCTCGGCCCGCTGCGCCAGGCAGTAGACGGCGCCCCGGGCCGTCTGCAGGACCTTGCCGGCACCGGCGTAGATCTGGCGGCTGACCAGGAACGGGATGAGGTGCTCGGAGTACGACCCGAAGTCGTCGGCGCGGCTGGTGAGGTAGTTCTCGTGGCAGCCGTAGCTGTTGCCGGCCGAGTCGGTGTTGTTCTTGAACAGGTAGATGACGCCGCGGATGCCCTCTTCACGCAGGCGCTGCTCGGCGCTGGCCAGCAGCTGCTCGAGGATCCGCTCGCCCGCCTTGTCGTGGGTCACCAGGTCGACGAGGTCGTCGCACTCGGGCGTGGCGTACTCGGGGTGCGAGCCGACGTCGAGGTAGAGCCGGGCGCCGTTGGCCAGGAAGACGTTGGACGACCGTCCCCACGACACGACGCGGCGGAACAGGTAGCGGGCCACCTCGTCGGGGCTGAGCCGTCGCTGGCCGCGCAGCGTGCAGGTGACGCCGTACTCGTTCTCGAGCCCGAAGATGCGACGGTCCACGCCGGGCAACCTATCCCCACCCGCGCAGGGCGGTGGGCCAGGGCGCGGGCGCTGCTAGGCGGCGGGCACCCAGCCGGTGCCGTAGCCGTTGTGGGCGAACTCGCGCGCCTGCAGGGCATCGGCGACGCTGCCGAAGATGGCGTAGCGGGCCGCGACGTCCCACCGCTCGAGGACCATGCGCCCCGACAGCCGCGAGGTGACGACGCACCGCTCGCGCTCGCCGGCGGCGTGGTCGAGCGACCGGGCCAGCGTCTCGAACGCCGACCGGTCGAGCAGCGTCACCTGATCGACATCGAGCACCACGGCTGCCGAACCGGTGGTGGCGCTGGGGAGCACCGGGGCCACCAGGCGGGCCAGCTCGTCGTCGAGGCCGCCGTCGAGGGCCACGACCGCGACCCCCTTGTGGACGTGCGAGCGCACCCGGCCGTCGAGCAGGTCGAGCGCAGGCATGGGACCCGTGATGGGGTCGTCGGCACCTTCACCGAGCCCACCGAGCAACAGCGAGCGATGTCGCTCATCACCACGGTGCGTGACCGTGTCGTGGACCGCGCCGTCCCTCGTGGCTGGGCTGGCCGTCGTGGCGGGGTCGGTGGTGGTCATCGCAGGCTCCTGATCGAACTGTGTCGATCATGTTACAGCCTGTTACGAGACTGTCAAATCGAATTTCCCGGTGCCTCTCGGCCCCTCTCGATCAGTCCCCCGCGGCGAGCATCTCGGACACGCGCTCGATCGGGATGCGCTCGAACTTGCGGCGTCCGTTCGGCCGGGCCAGGACGGCCACCTCGAGCTCGTCGGCGGCCAGGCTGCGGTCGGGGCCGGCCAGCGCCCCCACGGCGGCCCGCACGGCGCCGGCGAGGTCGAGGCCGGGCGACCACGCCTCGTCGAGGCGAGCGCTGATGGCGTCGGCCTCGCCGCCGAGCACCGAGAACCGCCGCTCGTCGACCACGGAGCCGTCGTAGAGGATGTGGAACAGCTCCTCGTGGCCGGGCTCGTCGCCGATCTCGGCGACCAGGATCTCGACCTCCATGGGTTTCATCTCGTGGGTGAAGATCTGGCCCAGCATCTGTGCGTAGGCGTTGGCCAGGCTGCGGGCGTCGACGTCTTCGCGCGAGTACGAGAAGCCCTTCAGGTCGGCGTGCCGGACACCCGCGACGCGCAGCTGGTCGAACTCGTTGTACTTGCCCACGCCGGCGAACGCGATGCGGTCGTAGATCTCGGAGATCTTGCGCAGCGTGGCGCTGGAGTTCTCGGCGCAGATCAACACGCCGTCGGCGTAGGTCAGCGCGCACAGGCTGCGACCGCGGGCGATGCCCTTCCGGGCGTAGTCGGCCCGGTCCTTCATCACCTGCTCGGGTGCGACGTAGAAGGGCGTGGACATCAGGCGTCCTCCCCGGTCGTGTTCTCGCCCTCGGTGCTGGTGGCGGGCGACAACCCGCCGACCAGCGCCTCGAACCGTCGCCGGATCTCGGCGTCGTCCAGGCGGCGGTACCCGTCGGCCTCGATCGTGGCCACCACGGGGAAGATGCCGCGGACGAGGTCGGGACCGCCGGTGGCCGAGTCGTCGTCGGCCGCCTCGAACAGCGCCCGGATGGCCAGGTCGATGGCGTCGGAGGGGTCCATCTCGGGACGGAAGCCGATCTTGACGACCGTGCCCGCGTGGAGCGACCCGCTGCCGGTGGCTGCGTGGTGCAGCTCTTCGTAGCGGCCGCCGGTGACGTCGAACTCGAACAGACGGCCGACGCCGCGCCCGTGGTCGTAGCCGGCGAAGAGCGGCACGACGGCCAGGCCCTGCATGGCGGCGGGAAGGTGGTTGCGCACCATCTGGGACAGCTGGTTGGCCTTGCCCTCGAGGCTCAGCGGGTGCCCCTCGACCTTCTCGTAGTGCTCGAGCTGGAGCTGGAACAGCTTGACCATCTCCATCGCCGGGCCGGCGGCGCCGGCGATGGCCACCCCCGACCAGCGATCGGCGGGGAAGACCTTCTCGATCGAGCGGTGGGAGATCAGGTTGCCCGACGTGGCTCGGCGGTCACCGGCCATGACCACCCCGGTCGCCGAGCGGATGGCGACCACCGTGGTGCCGTGGGCGATGGCCAGGGGTTGGCCGGACGCTTCGAGGATGCGGGCGTCGGGCGTCTGACCCTGGCGGCGCAGCAGGCCGGCGAAGTCGGGGCCCGGGTCAGCGTCTGGGGTGAAGAACGGCAGCGTCACGCAGCGGACCCTATCGCCGCCGCTACTCGCCACCCTTCTGGATGTAGGACTTCACGAAGTCCTCCGCGTTCTGCTCGAGGACGTCGTCGATCTCGTCGAGGAGATCGTCGAGCTCGGCCTTGATCTTCTCGCCGGACTCGGAGGCAGCGGGGACCTCCTCGACGGTCTCTTCTTCACGCTGGGGGGCGGACTTCTTCTTCTGCTCTCGTTCAGCCATCACCGAACTCCGGGGATCTCTCGGCCGTGACGAGGTGTCACGAGCCCAGGCGATCGAGCAGCTCCGCTGCTGTCTCGCACTCGTCGATCAATGTACCCACGTGTTCGGCGGTTCCACGTGACGGTTCCATCATCGGGACGCGGCGCAGCGGGTCGTCGCCCAGATCGAAGACGAGCGAATCCCAGTTGGCGGCGGCGATCGATTCGGGCCACTTCTGCAGGCACCGACCACGGAAGAACGCGCGCGTGGTGGTGGGCGGGTCGGTGACGGCGCGGGTCACCGCGGCCGGGTCGGCGAGGCGCACGAGCCCGGCGCGCGACGCCAGGCTCTTGTCGGGCCGCAGGTCGTGGTACTGCAGGCCGATGGCGGCGAGCCGGGCGTCGCCCCACTCGAGGCCGTGACGGTCGCGGTAGCCCTCGACCAGCCGGTACTTCGCCACCCAGTCGACGGTGTCGGCGGCCGACATCGGGTCGGACTCGAGCCGGGTGAGGACGTCTTCCCAGCGCTGGAGCACGTCCTGGCCCACCTCTTCGCCGACGGACTCGAGGCCCCGCGTCTCGGCGTACTTGCGCGCCCGTTCGTGGTACTCCCACTGCACCTCGAGCGCGGTGGCCGTGCCGCCGGAGGCGAGCTCGAAGGGCTGGCGCAAGCTGCGGTCGTACGACACGGCCCGGAGCGCGGCCACCGGGGCGGCGGGCGCCAGGTCGAGGCCGAGCTCGTCGTCCTCGATCATCGACAGCACGATGGCGGTGGTGCCGACCTTGAGGTAGGTGGCGACCTGGCTCATGTTGGCGTCGCCGATGATCACGTGCAGGCGCCGGTACTTCTGGGCGTCGGCGTGGGGTTCGTCGCGGGTGTTGACGATGGGTCGCTTCAGGGTGGTCTCGAGCCCGACCTCCTCCTCGAAGAAGTCCGCCCGCTGCGACAGCTGATACGGCACGTCGGCCGACGTGAGCCCGGGCGCCTCGACGCCGATCTTCCCAGCCCCGCAGAACAGCTGCCGGCTGATGAAGAACGGGGTGATCTGGCGCACGATGCGTCCGAACGGGGTCTCGCGCGCCAGCAGGTAGTTCTCGTGGCAGCCGTAGCTGTTGCCCTTGCCGTCGGAGTTGTTCTTGTGGACGAGGATCTCCTCGCCCGGGCCGAGCATCGACCCGGCGGCGGTCATCGACCGACGCAGGATCTCCTCGGCGGCGAGGTCGAAGACGAGGACCTCGCGGGCGTCGACGCACTCGGGCGTGGAGCACTCGGGGTGGGCGTGGTCGACGTAGTAGCGGGCGCCGTTGGTGAGGACCGCGTTGACCAGATGGGTCTCGACCTCGGGTGGGAAGGCCTCGACCGGCGTGGTGCCCCGGGCGTCGTTGTGGGGCATCTCGTCCTCGAAGTCCCACCCGACCTTCGGGGCTGTGCGGGCCGCCTGGCCGGTGCGGACCAGCTCCTGGATGTAGGCATTGATCAGGATCGACGACGCGGCGATGGGGTTGGACTCGCCGCCGCCGCGGACGATGATGCCGAACTCGGTCTCGATGCCACAGATCTTGGGAATTGCCATCGAAAGGGCGCCTACGCAGGTGAGCCGACAGCCAGGCCGGCGTCGGGAGCGCCAGCGAGCAGCCGGCAGCGTTCCGAGGATCGAAACGCCCGCAAGGGCGTGAGGCCGAGGTAGCGAGTCATAGATACTGGCCGGTGGCGACGCGCTCGATCGAGCGGCCGCCCTGGAGGTTCTCGTCGGCTTCGGTCGCGCTGGATGAGCGTGCGCACGTAGACGATCCGCTCGCCCTTCTTGCCCGAGATCTTGGCCCAGTCGTCGGGGTTGGTGGTGTTGGGCAGGTCCTCGTGCTCCTTGAACTCCTGCTGGATGGACGCCAGGAGGTCGTCGGTGCGGATGCCGCGCTCGCCGCCGCCGAGGAGCCGCTTGATGGCCAGCTTCTTGGCCCGGCGGACGATGTTCTCGATCATGGCGCCCGAGCTGAAGTCCTTGAAGAACATGACCTCCTTGTCACCGTTCTGGTAGGTGACCTCGAGGAACCGGTTGCGGTCCTCGGTGGAGTACATCTCCTCGACGGTGGACTCGACCATGGCGGCGATGGCCTTGTTGACGTCGCCGCCGCCCAGGCTCTGGATCTCGCCGGCGTCGATGGGCAGCGCGTCGGTGAGGTAGCGGGAGAAGATCTGGGCGGCCGACACCTCGTTGGGACGGTCGATCTTGATCTTCACGTCGAGCCGGCCGGGTCGCAGGATGGCCGGGTCGATCAGGTCCTCGCGGTTGGAGGCGCCGATGACGATGACGTTCTTCAGCGACTCGACGCCGTCGATCTCGGCGAGCAGCTGGGGGACGATGGTCGACTCCATGTCGGAGCTGATGCCCGACCCGCGGGTGCGGAACATCGAGTCCATCTCGTCGAAGAACACGATGACCGGCCAACCCTCCTCGCTCTTCTCACGAGCGCGCTGGAACACCAAGCGGATCTGGCGCTCGGTCTCGCCCACGTACTTGTTGAGCAGCTCGGGACCCTTGATGTTGAGGAAGAAGCTGCGGGCCTCGTTGCCGGTGGATTCGGCCACCTTGCGGGCCAGACTGTTGGCCACCGCCTTGGCGATGAGCGTCTTGCCGCAGCCGGGCGGGCCGTACAGCAGGATGCCCTTGGGGGCCGGCAGCTCGAACTCGGCGAACAGCTCCTGGTGCAGGAACGGCAGCTCGACCGCATCGGCGATCTGCTCGATCTGGTCGTCGAGGCCGCCGATGTCCTCGTAGCGGACGTCGGGCACCTCTTCGAGGACGAGGTCCTCGACCTCGGGGCGGGGCAGGGTCTCGAGGAGCAGGCCGGCACGGGTGTCGAGCAGCATGGTGTCGCCCGAGCGCAGGCGCTTGCCGATGAGCTCGTCGGCCAGCTCGACCACGCGCTCCTCGTCGGCGCGGCCGACCACGAGGGCACGTCGGCGGTCGTCGAGGATCTCCTTGAGCGTGACGACCTCGCCCTGGCCCTCGGGGTGGCGGGACAGGATGATGCTGAAGCTCTCGTTGAGGACGACCTCGGCACCCTGCGGCAGGGCATCGGCGTTCTCGGCGACCTCGGGCGACACGGCGACGCGGATCTTGCGCCCGCCGGCGTGCACGTCGGCGGTGCCGTCGTCGTTCATGCGCAGGAACGTGCCGTAGGCGGACGGCGGCTGGGTGAGCTTGTCGACCTCTTCGCGCAGGGCGGCGATGTGCTCGCGCGCCTCGCGCAGTGTGTAGGACAGCTTCTCGTTCTGCGACACCGCCTGGGACAGCTGGCCCTTGGTCTCGAGCAGGCGCTCTTCGAGCGTGCGCACCCGCTTGGGCGCGTCCTGGAGGCGCCGGCGCAGCGACGCCACCTCCTCTTCGAGCGCCTCCAGCTGCTCGCGCAGCGCCGTCACCTCTGCGTCGCCTGCGTCGCTTGCTGACATGAGCTGACTCCCTGCCCCGGTTCGTCGATCGGGTCCGTCCGCGGACCATACACCGGTCTCGCCGCCCGTCCCCCGCGCAACTCGCCCGATTTATTTGCGCGGGAGTTGCCGGTTCAATTCCCCGGGCCGGTAGGGTACGAACCAGTGACGGCCACTCCGGCCGTGGACCATCGACATCGCACTTGCAGGAAGGGCGACCCCGACATGAAGGTCTGGATTGATCAGGATCTGTGCACCGGCGACGGTCTCTGCGAAGAGATCGCGCCCGACGTCTTCGCGCTCCTCGACGACGGCCTCGCCTACGTCAAGGACGGCGACAAGGTGCTCAGCGACCCGGGTGGTGCCGAGGGCGTGGCCCCGGTTCCCGCCGGCCAGGAAGAGGCAGTGATCGAGTCCGCCGAGGAGTGCCCCGGCGAGTGCATCTTCATCGAGGTCGCGTAGGCGGGCGCCCCGCCGCTACAGGCACGAGCCGGTGTCGACCTCGGTGCTGAGGTCGACACCGAGCACGGCCTGCACCTCGACGATGTCGAGGGCGTAGGCCACGTTCGGGTTGTCGGGGGCGATGGCGAAGGCCACGCCCACGACGTTGCCCGCCCCGTCGACCAGCGCGCTGCCGGAATCGCCGGGACGCAGCCCGGCCGACAGGATCAGCACCTCACGTTCGGTCTGGTGCCGGTCGTAGATGTCGGTGCCCAGCGCCCGCACCTCGTCGCCCACCTCGAACGGCGACACCCGTAGCGGCGCGCCCCCCGGGTAGCCGAACACGCCGCCGGCCGTGCCCGGCGCGCCGTCGGCCATGGGCAGCGGCATCCGGGCCAGGCCCGGCACCCGCAGCACGGCGAGGTCGCGATCGGGGTCGAAGACCACCACGGTGGCGGGCAGGATCTGACCGTCGTCGCGCTCGACCCGTGGGTCGTCCTCGCCGGCCACGACGTGGGCGTTGGTGACCACGACGTCCTGGCCCAGCGTCACGAACCCGCTCCCCTCCTGGAACCGGCTGCACGCGATGCCCGAGATCTTCACCGTCGACGGAGCGACGCGTGCCACGAGCGTGGCGTCGAGACCCGGGTCGGCGGGCGGCGGACCCAGGTCGGGTGCCGGCGTGATGGCGTCGAACACCCGCGGGAACTGGTCCTCGCCCACCAGGCGACGCAGCGCCACGAGGGTGTCGGGAGCGTCGGGGAACAGGCGGTCGATCGCCCGGGCGACGACCGAGTTCCGGGCCTGACCCGACAGGTTGCCCGGGACCTCGGCCATGGTGGGCAGCAGCAACCAGAAGGCGACCAGCACCCCGAGGAGTCCGGCCATGGCGCCGAAGACGCGGTCGGCGTGCGCCCAGTCGTCGTTGGGCAGGTTGACGCGCAGGCGCGACCCGACGAGCACGCCGGCGGCCTGGCCGACGAACGAGCCGACCAGCAGGACGATGCCGGCCAGCATCAGCAGGCTGGCC
The DNA here is from genome assembly GCA_963800295.1 of uncultured Acidimicrobiaceae bacterium. Classification (GTDB taxonomy): domain Bacteria; phylum Actinomycetota; class Acidimicrobiia; order Acidimicrobiales; family Salinilacustritrichaceae; genus Salinilacustrithrix. The sequence goes on along the minus strand of CAWDAJ010000012.1, from coordinate 212,475 downwards.
GGCGACTCGCCGTCGAACGTCTCGAACAGCCACGGCAGCGACCGGGCCGCGACCAGGATCCCCAGGCCCATGCCGGCCCACGAGACGGTGCGGGCGAGGAACCCGAGCCGGTAGCCGCCGAACGCCGCCAGCACGATCATGGCCAGCAGGAGCAGGTCGAGCAGGTTCACGGGCGGGGCCCGCCCGGTTGGTCAGCCGGCCAGCAACCGGGCACTGGTGAGGAACCCCGTGTGGGCGACCATGCGGTGGTCGGGGCGGACGGCTGGGCCCTCGACGTGCCACGTGCGCTGCAGCACCTCGAGCGTCTCCTCGAACTCGAAGCGGGACGCGGCCAGTCGGTCGCGCAGCTGGGAGGCCTGCGTGATCGACGGCGTGTAGGCCACCAGGATGCCGCCCGGACGGAGGGCCTCCTCGGCGTGGGGCACCACGCGCCACGGCTCGGGCAGGTCGAGCACGACGCGGTCGAGGTTGCGCTCGTCGATGCCCTCGTAGCAGTCGCGCAGCTCGACGTGGTAGCGGTCGGCCTGGTCGGGCGCGAAGCGGGCGACGTTGGCCTGGGCCCGTTCGGCGAAGTCGTCGCGCAGCTCGTAGCCGACGATGTCCGCACCGGCGCGCAGCAGCCCCATCGACAGCGCGCCCGAGCCGACGCCCGACTCGAGCACCCGCACCCCGGGGTGGATGTCGGCCATGATCAGGATCGGGCCGATGTCCTTGGGGTAGATGACCTGGGCGCCGCGGGGCATCTTCAGGACGATGTCGTTGAGCGTCGGGCGCAGGGCCAGCAGCCACTGCCCCAGCGTCGTGCGGTAGGTGGTGCCCTCGACCGAGCCGAGCAGCTCGTCGTGGGTGAGCACACCGGCGTGGCTGTGGAACTCGCCGCCGTCGCGCAGCGTCACCAGGTACCGGCGGCGCTTGCGGTCGATGAGCAGCACGTCGTCGCCGACGACGAAGCGTCGCTGGGGGTCGTCGCCCGGGATCCCGCCGGACACGGGTGCGGCGTTGGTGGTCATGAGCGTCGACGTCCGCGACCCACGTGCTGCCGGGAACCGAGCGACACGGGGACCGGCTCGGCGTCGGCGGCGCGCTCGACCAGCAGGCAGAACGCGCACACGTCGTTGGTGGACGGGGCGCCACAGCGTCGGCACGTCGACACGTCGCCGTCGAGGTGGTCGGCGTCGCCGGCCTCGTCGGTGCCGTGGGCCGGCGCGTCGTCGGCGAAGTGGTCGGCTGCCTTGGCCAGGAACTCGTGGTAGAAGGCCTGCTTGGCGCCGGGTGAGCCCGCCTCGATGGTGTTGAGCGCGTCCTTGTAGCGCATGTGCTTGTTGCCCACCGCCATGGGGCACTCCTCGACGATGTAGTCGATGCCCTGGACGATGCAGTAGGCGGCCATCTCCCGCTCGGTGAGGCGGACCAGCGGCTTGATCTTGCGGGGGAAGCCCGGACGGGCCGGCAGCACCGGACGCTGCCGGGCGAGGTACTCGGTGTTCCAACGCAGCGTGTTGCCGAGCAGCACCGCGGCCTCGTCGTCGAGGTTGTGGCCGGTGGCCACGGCGTCGTAGCCACCGTCGAGCGCGGCCCGGTCGAACAGGTGACGCTTGCTGAGCCCGCACGCCGAGCACGGCACCCGGCGCGTGGCGGCTGCAGCCGTGGGTACGTCGAAGCCGTGATCGTCACGCAGCGACGTCTCGAGCAGCCGCAAGCCGCGCGCCTCGGCGAAGGCGCGCGCGTACCCGACCGACTCCTGCGAGTACTCGCCGATGCCGAGGCCGATGGTGAAGCCGTCGGCCTCGTAGCCGAGCCCGACCAAGAGGTCCCACAGGGCGAGCGAATCCTTGCCGCCGGAGACCGCCACCAGCACCCGTTCGCCGGGAGCCAGCATGTGGAACTTGTCGATGGCCCGGGTCACCTGACCCTGGCAGTAGGCCACGAAGTGCTCGCGGCAGAAGTTGGCGTTGTGGGCCGGGAGGTCGATGATGGCCGGCCCGCGGCAGACCCGGCACTTCACGACGCACCCCCGGAGATGACCGGACGGATCTCGATCACGTCGTCGTCGGACAGCGGTGCGTCGCCGGCGACGAGCTCGCCGTCGCGCAGCACCAGCACCGACTCTCGGTTGAGGTCGAGGCGGGCGATCAGCGCGTTGACGCGGGTCGGACCCGGGATCTCGAGCTCTCGGCGGGGGTTGCGGAGTTGGACCTTCACAGCACGTCCATGATGGCGGGCGCGGGGCGCGAGACCGCAGTTCGCTCCGGGACCGGCAGCTCAGCGGGCGGCGCGGCGGCGCCGGCGACGCCGGGAGGTGGGCGGCTCGTCGGGTTCGGCGCCCTTGGGGTAGTGGGTGATCAGCAGCTGCTCGCCGGGACGGATGCGCTCGCGCACGACGACCGGCTCGGGGGCGGCGATGCGCTTGATGTAGCGGTAGCCGCTGGCCAGCACCCAGATGGCCAGCCACGCGCTGGATGCGCCGCGCAGGCCCTTGTCTCGACCGCGAGCTTCGGCCCATGCCATCGTCCTGGCGATCCGGGACAGCTTCGCGGCGGCGGCCATGGCTCAGATGCGACGGATCTCGACGACCGTCGACTTCTTGACGCCGCGCTTGCGGCCGGCGACGAAGGCGACGACGAAGATGAGCACGCCGGCGCCCACGGCCGCGGCCATGGCGTAGGACTTGGCCGTCTCGGCGCCCTCGTCGACGTCGTCCTTGAGCTCGCGGAACTTGGCTTCGAGGTCGTCGCGGGTGATCTTGTCGGGGTTGGCTCCGCTCACTTCTGCTTCCCCTTGGTGACGATGGCGCCCACGATGCCGAGCACGATCACGGACACGGCCAGCACGATGCCGTAGGGCGCCCAGGACAGGTTGCCGGTGAACGTCGAGCCGGTCTCGGTCTGCAGGGCGCGGAGACCACCGATGGCGAGCAGCACGCAGCCGAAGCCGAGGAGCAACATGGTGGCGACGCCCCAGGCCACGGTGGACAGCAACCCGTCGAGCGGATCCTTGATCTCCTGCTTGGCGTAGGCGACCGTGAGGGTCCACAGCTCGGACAACACCGTACCGATGCTCTTGTGACCGCCCGTCGTGGACGCGGCCTTCTTCCGGTTGGAACTGGTCGGTTGGGTCGCTGCCACGGTGCTCCTCGGACGTCGCCGGAGGTCGGTCTACCGGGTTCGGGCCACGCGCGACAACCATCCAGGCCGCGGACGTGGTCGTGGGATCGGGCCCTCACGCACCGTCCGCGTCGCCGCGATCGTCGCCGGCGTCGTCGATCGCACCGAGCCGCAGGTCGAGCAGCTCGTCGGCCTCGGTGAGCAGCTCCTCGAGCCGGCGGAGGCGCTCCCCCACCGAGGCAGAAGCCAGCAGCTCGTAGCGATCGAGCGTGCTGACGGGTGCGAGCGCCGCGGCCTGGTGGCTGGCCAGCACTGGATCGTCAGCGATCTCCACGGTGGCCGGCGCGGTGGGGTCGCCCAGCTCGCCGGACTTGGCCAGGGCGCGGCGCAGCAACCGGGTGACCTCGGGCAGCAGTGCGATGTCGTCGGGTCCCGGTTGCGCATCGGGGTGGTCGACCACCTCGGCCCGAGGGTACGGGTCGTCGGCGAGCCACCGTTCGACGCGCATGCGGCGGGTGCCGACAGCGATCAGCGCCCACCGGCCGTCGGGGAGCTCGGACGCCTGCTGGACGACGGCCACGGTGCCCACGTCGGCGCGGACGTCGCCACCGCCGACCTCGGATCCCCGCTCGATGAGGCACACGCCGAACTCGCGCTCGGCGGGCGGCGCGGCGAGCACGTCGGCCACCAGGGCCCGGTAGCGCTCCTCGAAGACGTGCAGCGGCAGCACCATGCTGGGGAAGAGCACCGAACCGAGCGGGAACATCGGCAGCAGGACCACGGACTGAACCTACGACGGACCCGAGGCGGACGGACGGAAGCGGGAGACGTCCGGTCGCCGGGGGTGGTCGACCAGCAGCTCCACCAGTTGGCGCTGGGCCTCGACCGTCTCCGGCTCGATGCGATCGCCGACGTTGACGATGAGGGCGAAGCGGGCCCGGTCACCGACCTGGGTGCGAACGAAGCCCGCCAGCGCCGTCACCTGGTTCAAGGTTCCCGTCTTGGCCCGGACCCGGCCGTCGAGCGGCGAGCCGTCCCACCGGTCGGCCAGGGTGCCGGTCTCGCCGGCCACGGCCAGCCCGTCGCGCAGCAGTGCGGCGGTCGGTGGACGCGCCAGGAGCTCGCTCACCAGCTCGCAGGTGACCCGGTCGTCGGCCGACAGCCCCGAGCCGTCGACCGGATCGACGCCGGTGAGGTCGTAGCCGGCCTCGGTCAGCACCGAGCGCACGGCGGCCGTGCCGGCGGGGAAGGTGCCGGCGCCGTTCACCTGCAGGCCGAGCTCGCGCAGCAGGAGCTCGGCGGTGCCGTTGTCGGACTCGCGGAGCATCTCGGCCACGATGACGCGCAGAGGTGGGGACTCGAGCGCCGCCAGCTCGGGCAGCTCGGCGGGGGCGGTGCCGCTCGCCGCGCCGCCGGCGACATCGACGCCGCGCTCGGCGAGCAGTCCGGCGAACACCGTCGCCGCCTGGCGGGCGGGGTCGGCGGCGGGGGTGACCGGCCGCAGCCCCTGTGCCGGCCAGCGCTCGAAGGCGTCGTTGACCGTCAACGCCGACAGCGGACCGGTCTGGCCCTGTGTGGCGAACCGGGGTGGCCACGACGGGTGGTAGCGCTGCTGGTCGTAGCGCGAGTCGTCGCCGACGACCGCACCCTCGACGCGGCGGACCCCGGCGGCGACCACACGGTCGGCCAGCACGGTGAGGTCGGTGAACGGCTGGGGCTGGTCGTCGAAGTGGGCGGCGTAGGCGGGGACGGCGAGCAGCGGGTCTCCCCCACCGACCAGGAACACGTCGCCGGCGACGACGCCGTCGACGGGCGCCGGTCCGGTCACCGTCGTGCGCAGGTGGTGGTCGGGACCGAGCGCGGTGAGCACGGCGACGGCGGTCAACAGCTTCTGGACCGAGGCCGGCGCCTGGGGGTCGTCGGCCCGGTGGCGGTAGTCGACACCGTCGGCGTGCACCACCAGGCAGGTGTCCGGCGGCAGGGTGGCGACGTAGGCGTCGAGGGCGGCCCGCAGCTGGCGGTCGGCGGCCTGGTCGGCCAGCGGGTCGAGGTCGCGCCGCAGGTCGAGCACCGGCACCTTCGGACGTGGGCCCTGCACGGCGGGCGTGCCGGCGGGTGGAGGCGCCAGGTCGGCGGCCGCGGCCGTGGTGGCGCCGATGACGGCCAGCAGGATCAGGATGGGCAGCCAGAAGAGCCCACGACGCCCCCAGCGCCGCAGGCGACCGTCAGCCGAGGCCACGCGCGTCGAGCCAGCGGCGGTGCCGCCAGAGGTGGTCGAGCGCGACCACGGCCCGGTTGGCCGACGCGTACGCCAGGCGTCCCCGTTCCCGCACCGTGCGGGGCCCGGGGTTGTCGGGATGGGTCACGGCCAGCTCGGTGGCCACCAGCACGGGCTTGCCGTAGGCGTCGCTGGCGTCGCACGCCGCCTCGGCGTAGCGAGCGTCTTGACGCTCGTGGAAGCCGGCCATGCGTTCGAGCCCGTGGTCGGGATAGAAGCCACCGGTGCGCAGCAGGGCAGCCTGGTTCGACTGGATGCCGATGCCCAGGTAGAGCACGGCGTCGACGTCGTCGTGGCGGGTGACCAGATCGATGATCTCGGGGATCGTGTCGCGCGTCTCACCGCCGGCCAGGTCGATCGGGTTGTTGCGGCTCCAGCGGGGCGGCAGGAGTCCGTCGATCGAGTCGAAGAGGTCCTCGGGCAGCTGGGCCAGCTCCAGCGAGGTGTGCGAGATGGCGTCGGCGGCGGCGACGCCCCAGCCGCCCACCGTCGTCAGGACCACGACCCGGTTGCCGCGGGGCAGCGGTTGGCTGGCGAACGTGGCGGCGGCCTCGAACGCCTCCTCGACCGTGGCGGCGCGGTTGATGCCGACCTGGGCGGCGAGCCCGTCGAAGACGCGGTCGTCCGACGCCAAGGAGCCGGTGTGGCTGGCGGCGGCCTTCTGGCCACCGGCCGTGGCACCGCCCTTGACGACGACCACCGGCTTGCGCTCGGCCACCGAGCGCAAGCGCTCGGCGAACGCCTGTCCGTCCTGGATGCCCTCGACGTAGGCGAGGCCCACCGCGGTGGCGTCGTCGGAGGCGTAGAAGTCGAGGTAGTCGGGCACCGTCACGTTGATGGCGTTGCCCGCGGACACGGCCCGGCTGATGCCGACACCGGTCTGGACCGCGTAGTTCTCGAAGCTGGAGACGAAGTTGCCCGACTGGCTGGCCACGCCGATGCGGCCGGGCGGCGGGATGGGCGCCACGATCTGGGCGCACAGCCGGGCCGGGCTGGACACGACGCCCTGACCGTTGGGTCCCGCGACGAGCATGCCCAGCTCGCCGGCCAGGTCCTTGAGCTCCTGCTGGGCCTTGCGTCCCTCCTCGCCTGCTTCGCCGTAGCCGGCCGAAGTGATGAACGCGGCCTTGACACCGATGGACGCGGCGTCGCGCAGGATCTGGGGGTTGGCCTTGGCCGGGGTGCAGAGGAAGACGAGGTCGGCCTCGCCGGCCGGCAGGTCGGTGATCTCGGGCACCGTCGGCACGCCGAGCACCTCGCTGCCGTCGCGGTTGGTGGCGAAGATCTGACCGCTGTAGCCGGAGGCCAGCAGGTTGTGCAGCGTCACGAAGCCGAACTTGCCGGGATGGGTGGAGGCCCCGGCCACGATGATCCCCCGGGGCTCGAACAGTGCCCGGAACTGCTCGGGCGTGGGTCGCTCGGTGGCCTCGGCGGCGACCGGTCGCTCGCCGAGCTCGATGAGGGCGTCGACCGCGATCGGCGAGCCTTCGGGCGAGATGATCAAGGGGTTGCAGTCGGCGCCGACGATGCGGTCGTCGTCCTCGGCGGCCCGCGACAGGGCGAGCAGCACGGCGGCGAGCTGATCGCGGTCGACGGCCGCCTCGCCCCGGAACTCGCCGAGCAGTGCCTGGGTCTCGAGGCTGTCGATCATGTCGTGGGCGTCGACCTCGGTGATCGGCACCAGCCGGAAGGTGACGTCGGCGACCGCCTCGGCGAGGATGCCGCCCACCCCCAGCATCACGGTCATGCCGAACTGCGGATCGAGGTGCAGGCCGGCGATCAGCTCACGGTTGCCCCGGACCATCGGCGCCACCAGCAGGTGCACGTCGCCGTCGTCGGGACGGGCAGCGTCGAGCAGCTCGGTGGCCGCGGTGCGCACGGCGTCGGCGTCGGCGAGGCCGAGCCGCACCAGACCGCGCTCGGTCTTGTGGGCGATCGCGTCGCCGCCGAGCTTGCACACCACCGGGTACCCGAGGTCATCGGCGGCGGCCACGGCAGCGTCGGCGGAGTCGACCGTGCGCTCCTGGGCGACGGGCAGCCCGTGGGAGGCGAGGAGGGCTTTCGAGTCGGCTTCAGACAGCGTCGGCACGCCGGGGCACCGTACTCAGCGGGTCCGGACAGGACGAGACGCGTCGGGCACGCGCCGACAGGACGTCGGCGGTCGGCGTCGGGAGCGCCAGCGAGCAGCCGACATGTCGGACGGAGGCATGGATGCCGGAGTCCAGAGTTACGGCTCGAGGGCGGAGCGGAAGAACTCGCGGATGTGGGTCTGGCGGCGGGCCAGCTCCTCGGCGGCCATGGGGTCGCGGCCGAGCAGACCCTCGATGAAGGGTAGGTCGGAGAAGTACGAGAGCACGGCGCCGAGCCCGCTGATGACCAGCTGCTCGGGGTCGTGCTGGCGGAACTTGCCCTCGGACATCTGGGCCTCGAGGTACCCGACGGCCCGCTTGAACATGGGCCGCAGCGAGGCACCGAGGTCGACGCCGAAGTGGCCACCGTCGAGGGCCTCGCGCCGCACCAGTCGCACGATGTCGGGGTTGTCGGCGAAGAACTCGAAGCCGGCGGACAGGACGTGGTCGAACTGCGACCACCCCTCCTTGGGTCCGTCGAGGGCCTCCTCCACCCGGACGAACCAGGCGTGCAGGAGCCGCTCGAACACCTCGGTGTAGAGCTCCTCCTTGTTGGAGAAGTGGTGCAGGAGACTGGCCTTGGCGATGCCGACCTGCTTGGCGATGTCGCCGAGCGACGCCCCCGCATAGCCACGCTCGGCGAACGCCGTGCGGGCGGCATCGAGGATGGCTTCCCGGGTCGACCCGGGATCTCGGTCGGACATCCTTCGGAGGGTACTTGCCAGGGTGTGAGGAACCGTGACCCCGTTGCCCGGGTACCGTCCGGCGTCATGGACCGGACGACCCTGTGTGCCGAGCGGATCGTCCTCCCTGACGGGGTGATCGGTCCCGCCGAGGTGGTCATCGCCGACGGCGTCGTGCACGAGGTGCGCCCGACCACCCGTCCCGCCGACGACGTCGTGATCGTCCCCGGTTTCGTCGACCTCCAGGTCAACGGGATGGACGAGGTCGACGTCTCCGCCGCACGGGACCGGGACTGGGACGCACTCGACCGCTCCGCGGCAGCCAGCGGCGTGACGTCCTGGCTGCCGACGGTCGTCAGCCGACCGCTCGACCGCTACGGGGCCCCGCTGCAGCGGATCGCCGAGGCCGCCCGACGCACCGGACCGCGGCCGGCGGTCCTCGGCGCCCACCTCGAGGGCCCGTTCCTCGGCAGCCGCCCGGGCGCCCACGACCGGGCCGTGCTCTGCGACCCCGACCTCGACTGGATCGCCGCCCTCCCGCCCGTGGTGCGGTTGCTGACCCTCGCCCCCGAGCGCTCGGGCGCGGCAGCGGCGATCCGGCTGCTGGCAGCGGCCGGCGTCACCGTGAGCCTGGGTCACTCTGGTGCCGACGCCGCCACCGCCACCGCAGCCGTCGACGCCGGCGCCACCATGGTGACGCACCTGTTCAACGCCATGGCGCCGCTGCACCACCGAGAACCGGGCATCGCCGGCGCCGCCCTCGTCGACGATCGGCTGACCGCCGGGCTCATCGCCGATCTGGTCCACGTGCACCCGGCGATGATCCAGATGGCGTTCCGCACCAAGGGACCCCAGCGGATCGCGCTGGTGACCGACGCCGTCGCCTGGCGCGCCCGGCGGCTCGCCGATGCCGACGTCCGCGTGGTGGACGGTGCTCCGCGCCTGCCCGACGGCACCATCGCCGGAAGCGCCCTGACGATGGACGCCGCCGTGCGCAACGTCGTCGACGCAGCCGGCGTCCCGCTCGAGGATGCGGTGCGGGCCGCCTCGACCACCCCGGCGCGCCTGCTGGGTCTCACCGACCGGGGCCGCATCGAGCCCGGCGCACGTGCCGATCTGGTGGTGCTCGACGGCGGTGATCTGTCGGTGAGGGCGACGCTCGTGGCCGGCACCACGATCTGGGAGGTCTGAAGCGCGCCGCTAGCGTCGACGGTCATGGACATCGTCGCCGCGCTCTTCTTCGAGGACCTGGACACCACGCAGCAGTTCGCCGGCGGGCCCACGCGCATCCAGCTCGGTGGCATCCACTTCTCGACGGCTGCGCCGCAGGACCCACCGGTCACCATGGCGCCGCACATGATCGTGCTGGTGCGTTGCGGGTCCGAGGAGAAGGGCACGGGTGCGCTCGAGGTCCGCTTCGTGCGCGACGGCGAGGAGATCGCCCGCAACGCGCAACCCCTCCAGGTGGAACCGGGCAAGTTCGCGTACCGGCTGGTCCGCGCCGAGCTGCCATTCGACGACTTCGGCACCGTCGAAGCGCACTGCAGCATCGACGGCGGCCACGTCACCGTCGTGCCCTACACCTTGGTGCCTGGCATCAGCGGTTCGGAGCCGGGCTGAGTGCCCTTCGCCACCGCCCTGTCCCAGCACCCGGTCGCCGCCGACGCCGTCGGTGAGGTCCTGGGCTCCATCGTCGAGCAGCGGGGCGTCGAGCCCGACCTGGTCGTGGTGTTCGCCAGCGCCGCCCACGTCGAGTTCCTGGGTGAGATCTCGTCCGCCGTGCGCACCGTGCTGCGCCCCCGCACGTTGCTCGGCGCATCGGCCAGCTCGGTGCTCGGTGGCGCCCACGAGGTCGAGGAGGTCCCGGCGCTCTCGGTGTTCGCTGCCTGGGACACGGCGGTCCGCCCGCTGCGCCTGACCGCCGGCCCGGTGCACGACGACGGTGACGGACCCGCGGTGATGATCCACGGCGTACCCGCCGACGTCGAGCGCGACGCCACGATCCTGTTGCTCGCCGACCCCTTCTCGTTCCCCGCCGACGGGTTCCTCCACCAGCTGAGCGCGGCGCGGCCCGACGTGCAGGTGGTGGGCGGTCTGGCGTCGGCCGCGCAACGCGCCGGTGGCAACGCCCTCGTGCTCGACGACCAGGTCCACCGTGACGGCGCCGTCGGTGTCGTGCTGCCCGACGCCGCCCTCCGCTCGGTGGTGAGCCAGGGCTGCCGGCCGGTGGGCGAGCCGATGGTGGTCACGCGCGCCGAGGGCACCTACCTGCTCGAGCTCGCCGGACGGCCCGCCCTCGAGCGGCTGACCGAGCTCACCACGACCCTGCCGCCCGACGACCGTGCGTTGCTCGCCAAGGGCGTGCACCTCGGGATGGTCATCGACGAGTCCAAGCCCGAGTTCGGCCGGGGCGACTTCCTCGTGCGTGCCGTGCTGGGTGCCGACAAGACCAAGGGCGTCCTCGCCGTCGGTGCGCCGGTGCCGGTGGGCACCACGGTCCAGTTCCACGTGCGCGACGCCATCAGCGCCGACGAGGACCTGCACGAGCTGCTCGCCGGCATCGACGGCGACGCCGCCCTCGTCTTCACCTGCAACGGCCGTGGCGAGCGGCTGTTCCGGGTCCCCGACCACGACGCCGACGCCGTGGCCCACGCCCTCGACACCGATTCGATCGCCGGGATGTTCTGCGCCGGCGAGCTCGGCCCGGTCGGTGGGCGCAGCTTCCTGCACGGGTTCACCGCCTCGGTGCTGGTCTTCGGTCGGACCTGACCGAGCAGCCTCCCAGCGTGTCGACGAGCACGCTCGCCGACCGGCGAGCACCCCGACCGATGGGAGTAGGGTCGGCGGCTCACCCCTCACGGGCTGCGGCCCCGTTCGTCCACGACCTGGAGAGAGATGTGAGCGACGTCGAGCGCGAGAAGTTGGCCATCGACGTGATCCGTGGCCTGGCCATGGACGCACCGCACAAGGCCAAGAGCGGCCATCAGGGCACCGCCATGGCGCTCGCACCGCTGGCGCACGTGCTCTGGACCCGTGTCCTGCGCTACGACGCCGCCGACCCCGACTGGCCCGACCGCGACCGGTTCGTGCTCTCCGCCGGGCACGCCAGCATCCTGCAGTACGCCATGCTCTACCTCACCGGGCACGGCTTGGAGCTCGACGACCTCGAGCAGTTCCGCCAGTGGGAGTCGCGCACGCCGGGCCACCCCGAGGTCGGCCACACCCGCGGCGTCGAGGTCACCACCGGACCGCTGGGTCAGGGCTTCGCCAACGCCGTCGGCATGGCCATGGCCGAGCGCTGGCTGTCCGCCCGCTTCGGCCAGGAGCTGTTCGACCACCACACGTTCGTCATCGCCGGCGACGGCGACCTCTCCGAGGGCGTCAGCCACGAGGCGGCCTCGCTCGCCGGGCACCACCGGCTCGACAAGCTCGTCGTCGTCTACGACGACAACCACGTCTCCATCGACGGCCCCACCGAGCTGTCGCTGACCGACCACGCCCCCACCCGCTTCGCCGCCTACGGCTGGAACGTCATCGAGCTGGGCGAGGCGGCCGAGGACCTCGACGCCATCGAGCACGCGCTGAACGCCGCTCGCGGGCACAACGGCGCGCCCACGCTCATCGTGCTGCGCAGCCACATCGCCTACCCCTCCCCCACGCTCACCGACGACCCGAAGGCGCACGGCAACCCCTTCGACGACGACACCATCCGCGAGGCCAAGGCCACCATGGGCCTGCCCGACGAGCCGTTCTACGTGCCCGACGAGGTCCTGTCGTACTACCGGGCCGCCGGCGAACGCGGCCGTCCCGAGCGCGAGGCGTGGGAGAAGCGACTGGCCGCCTTCGGCGGCGACCGCGCCGCCCTCGACTGCTGCCTCGACGCCGACGGCCTACCCGGCTGGGAGTCCGCCCTGCCGTCCTTCGAGGTGGGCCAGAGCGTCGCCACCCGCAAGGCGTCGGGCAAGGTGCTGCAATCGCTGCTCGACGTCGTGCCCGGCCTGGTCGGCGGCGGCGCCGACCTCACCGGCAACACCGGCACCCAGATCTCCGGCGCCGGCGTCATGAGCTCCGAGGAGCCCGGCGGCCGCCAGATCCACTTCGGGGTCCGCGAGCACGGGATGGCCTCGATCATGAACGGCATGGCGCTGCACGGCGGCGTCCTCCCCGTCGGCGGCACCTTCCTGGTCTTCTCCGACTACGCCCGTCCCGGCATCCGACTGGCCGCCCTGTCGGGCGCCAAGGTCATCTACTCGTTCACCCACGACTCCGTGGGCGTGGGCGAGGACGGCCCCACCCACCAGCCCGTCGAGCACATCGCGTCGCTGCGGGCGATGCCCGGGTTGTCGGTGATCCGGCCGGCCGACGCCAACGAGACGGCCGCCGCGTGGCGCAGCGCCGTCGACTCCGACGGACCCACCGCCCTCATCCTGTCCCGCCAGGACCTGCCGGTGCTCGACGGGACCTCGGCCGACGGCGTGCTGCAGGGCGCCTACGTGCTCCGTGCCGGCGCCGACGTGGTGCTGGTGGCCACCGGCTCGGAGGTCCACGTGTGCGTCGAGGCCGCCGAGGTGCTGGCCGGCGACGGCATCGGGGCCCGGGTCGTGTCCATGCCGTCGTGGGACCTGTTCGAGCGCCAACCCGAGCGCTACCGCAACCAGGTGCTTCCGCCCGACGTCCCGACGCTGTCGGTCGAAGCGGGCGTCAGCTTCGGTTGGGACCGCTACGCCGACGCCTCCGTCGCCATCGACCGGTTCGGCGTGTCGGCCCCCGGCGACGTCGTGCTCGAGCGACTCGGCTTCACCGCCGACAACGTGGCGACATCCGCCCGCCGACTGCTGGGGAGGGACTGAACGATGACCAGGCTCCACGACCTCCACGACCGCCAGGGGCAGTCCCCGTGGCTCGACAACCTCCGACGCGGCTACCTGCGCTCCGGCGAGCTCCAGGCCTACGTCGAGCGCGGCATCCGCGGCATCACGTCCAACCCGTCGATCTTCCAGAAGGCCATCGCCAACAGCGACGACTACGACGACCAGTTCCAGGAGCTGCTGTCCTTCGGCAGCTCGGTCGAGGACGCCTACTGGCGCATGGTCACCGACGACATCGCCGAGGCGGTGTCGGTGCTGCGGCCGGTGCACGACGCCTCCGACGGTGTCGACGGCTACGTCTCCGTCGAGGTCGACCCCGGGCTGGCCCGCGACACCGACGGCACCATCGCCGCCGCCCGCGGGCTCCACCAGACGCTCGACGCCCCCAACGTGTTCGTCAAGATCCCCGCCACCGCCGAGGGCGTCCCCGCCATCCGACAGATGATCAGCGAGGGACGCAGCATCAACGTCACCCTGATCTTCTCGCTCGACCGCTACGCCGAGGTCATGGAGGCCTACGTCTCCGGGCTCGAGGCGCGCGCCGCCGAGGGTGCCGAGGACCTCTCCGACGTCCGCAGCGTGGCGTCGTTCTTCATCTCGCGGGTCGACACCGAGGTCGACAACCGGCTCACCTCCATCGGCACCGACGACGCCCTGGCCCTACGTGGTCGGGCGGCGGTCGCCCAGGGCCAGGTCGCCTACCAGCGCTTCCGCGAGGTCTTCTCCGGACCCCGCTGGGACGCGCTCGCCCAGCGGGGAGCCAAGGTCCAGCGCCCGCTGTGGGCGTCGACCTCCACCAAGAACCCCGACTACCCCGACACCTTGTACGTCGACCAGCTCATCGGGCCCGACACGGTCAACACCATGCCCGAGGCCACCATCGAGGCGTTCGAGGACCACGGCACCGTCGCCCGCACCGTCGATGCCGACAGCGAGGGTGCCCGCCACACGCTGCAGGCCCTGTCCGATGCCGGTGTCGACCTGGACGACGTGGCCCGCACGCTCGAGGACGAGGGCGTCGCCGCCTTCGAGAAGTCCTTCGACGAGCTGCTCACCACGCTGCGCACCAAGGCCGACGCCGTCCGGTCGGCGGACTGAGCCGGTTGCCCACGGTGGTCCGCGGCATCGACGGAAGGGGCTGACATGAAAGGCGAGCTCCGTCTGGTCGACGACGTGCCCACGGCCTTCCGCGAGGTCGTCGCCGAGGCGTGGCAGCGCCGGGCCGGTGACGGCTTCACCATGGCCGTCTCCGGCGGCGAGACCGCCCGCCGTTGCTACGAGGCGTTGGCGGCCTGGCGCGAGTCGCCGGTCGACTGGATGCAGACCGAGATCTACTGGGGCGACGAGCGCTGCGTGCCGCTCGACCACCCCGACTCCAACTACCGCCTGGTCAAGCAGTCGCTGCTGCGAGGGGTGGGCGGGGTGCACGCCCTGTTCCCCATGCGCTGCGACGAGGGCGAAGACGACGCCTACCACCTCCTGGTGTCGGCCCTGGGCAGCATCGACCTGGTCCACCTCGGCCTCGGCACCGATGGGCACACCGCCAGCCTGTTCCCCGGATCCCCGGCCCTCGATGCCGATCCCGGACGACTCGTGGTCCGCAACGAGGACCCCACCGGCGCCAACCCGTACCCCCGCATGACGTTCACGTTCTCGGGCATCGCGCGCGGCCGGACCGTCGTGGTGACCGTGGCCGGTGCCGACAAGCGCGAGGCCTTCGCGGCCGTGCGCACCCGCGACGACATCCCGGCCAGCCGCATCCGGGCCCCGCGGGTCATCTGGCTGGTCGACCACGCGGCCGCTGGCACGTCCGTGCCATAACCTGGTCGTCATGTCCGACGGCGACGCGGTCGACCTGCGCGACCCGGCAACGCTCCGTCAGACGGCTCGACGGGTCCGCACGCTGCTGATCGTGCGCGTCTCGGCCCTGCACGTGGTCGCCGCCTTCGGTGTCTTCGCCTACCTGCAGCTGCGCTACCCACCCTCCAAGGCGTTCGCCACGCCGTGGATCAACGACTTCGCGGTGCTGGCGGTGTTCCTGGGTGCCCTCGCCCCCATCGCCTGGGCGTGGGGCGCACGCGAGTTCCGCCGGCGGGCCGAATGGGCCCTCGAGGGACGTCGGCCTCGCCCCGCCGAGCGAGAGCAGCTCCTGGTCGAGCCCTTCCGCATGGCGGCCCGACCGTTCGCACTGTGGGTGGTGGCCGCAGCGGCGGTGGCCGGCATCGCGGCGGCCCGCCGGGTGCTGGCCGGCATCGAGATCTTCGACATCGCCCAGATCCTGGTCATGGGCGGCCTGGCCACGTGCTCGATCTCGTACCTGGTCATCGAGCAGACGTACCGGCCGCTGTTCGCCTGTGCGCTGGCCGACGCGCCGCTCAGTCGGCCCCGCTCGCTCGGCATCCGGCCCCGTCTGCTGCTGGCGTGGGCGGCATCGTCGGGCGTGCCGCTGCTGGGCCTGTTCCTGGTGCCCTTCCGCGAGGCGGCCACGTCGCCGATCGCCATCGGCGTGTTGAGCACCCTCGGCATCGGCGCCGGCCTCTTCGCCACCACGGTGGCGGCCAACTCGATCGCCGAGCCGCTCGACGAGGTGCGAGGCGCTCTCGGTCGCGTCGCCGTGGGCGACCTGTCCGGCGACCTGCGGGTCGACGACGGCGGCGAGGTCGGGCAGGTCCAGTCCGGCTTCAACCAGATGGTCAACGGCCTGCGCGAACGACAGCAGCTGCGCGACTTGTTCGGCCGTCACGTCGGCCAGGAGGTCGCCGCCCAGGCACTCGAGCGGGGCTCCGACCTGGGTGGCGAGCAGCGCCGAGTTTCGGTCATCTTCGTCGACCTCATCGGGTCCACCGCCATGGCCGAGGTGCTGCCCCCGGGCGAGGTGGTCGCCACCCTCAACGCCTTCTTCCGTGCCGTGGTCGACACCGTCACCCAGGAGGGCGGGTGGGTGAACAAGTTCCAGGGCGACGGTGCGCTCTGCGTCTTCGGCGTCCCCGGCTTCCAGCCCGATCACGAGCAGCGGGCCCTGCGCGCCGCCCGGAAGCTGCAGGCGTGCCTGGTCGACCTGGCCCAGGACCACCCGGGCCTCGATGCCGGCATCGGCGCGTCGACCGGCACCGTGGTGGCCGGCAACGTGGGTCACGAGGAGCGCTTCGAGTTCACCGTGATCGGACGGGCGGTCAACGAGGCCGCCCGTCTCAGCGATCTGGCCAAGCGACGCCCCAGCCGCGTGCTGGCGGCGGCCAGCACGGTCCGGGCCGGCGCCGACGAGCGCTCGCACTGGGAGGACCGGGGCGAGGTCGGGCTGCGTGGCCAGCAGGCGCCGACGTCGATCTACGAGCTCACCGGTCACGTCTCCCACCCCGCCTTCGACACGTCCGAAGGCAGCTGATCACCACTCGAACCGGAAGACCTGACGGACGCGCTCGGGAGCACGGTCGTCGGGCGCCCAGGGGGCGAGCAGCCAGCGGTAGCCCTCGGTGGCGGCCACCGTCAGCAGGCCCGGCACCAGCACCGCCGGATCACCCTCGCAGCGGACGCACACCGCGGTCTCGAAGTGGCGGTGCCGGGCCGCCCGGGCCACCCGCCAGGCACCGCGCAACGACGCTCCGGCCAACAGCTCGGCGACGTCGGGGACCGCGGCGATGCCGTCCAGGACCAGCGTCGGGTCGGCGTAGCCACCGGCGTGGGGAGGCGGCTCCTCGGCCACCGGCGGCGGAGCCCCCTGCCCCGGGACGAGATCGGCCTCGGTCGACAGCCGATGGAACCGCTGGCGCTCGCCACCGCGACCGCCCGCCGCCCGCAGCTGTTCGGCGTACCAGGCCGGTTGCCACGGACATCCGGTCACACCGGCGTGTTCGTGCCCCGAGACCAGGACGCCGAACTCCTCGTCGGGCGTCCACGAGACCGGACCGGTCATCGAGGTGGCGCCCTGCTGGCGGAGCCACTCCGTGGCGGCGTCGAGCAGCGCCGTGGTCACGGTGCGATCGTCGGGCACGTCGAAGAACCCGAACCAGCCCCGACCGTCGCCGCTGCCGTCCACATGTGCTGCGATGCGGCCCAGCGGACGGCCACCGCGGCGGGCCAGCAGGTAGGCGGCGTCGCCACGGTCGAAGTAGGGGTGCCGCCGGGCGTCGATGCGCCACTGCTCGAAGGTCCGGACGCCGTGCGTCCAGCGGGGGTCGGTGTGGTGGAGGGCGTAGGGCACCTCGGCGAACCGGCGCAGCTGCGCTCGCGACTCGACGGGCTCGACGCTGACGAGCGGTCGGGGGGCGTCGGCCACCCCGGCAGCGTAGGGCGAGGTCACCTGGCGTCGTCCACCGGGCGCGGGGCACGTCGATAGGGTCTCCCCATGGCGCACCAGACGCACGTCGCCGCCCACGAGGGCCCTGGCCCGCAGGATCTCCTGCGGCTGCCCCTGGACGAGCTCCAGAGCCGGGCGCGGGCCGTCCGCGATGCTGGCACCGGTACCCGGATCACCTACTCGCCCAAGGTGTTCATCCCGCTCACCATGTTGTGCCGCGACAAGTGCGGCTACTGCACCTTCGCCCAGCCGCCGGCTCGGCTGGAGGCCCCCTATCTCACGCCCGAGCAGGTGCTCGACATCGCCCGCCGTGGTGCGGCGGCCGGCTGCCACGAGGCGCTGTTCACGCTGGGCGAGCGTCCCGAGCTGCGCTACCCCGCAGCGGCCGAGTGGCTCGAGGCCAACGGGTACGCGTCCACGGTCGACTACCTCGCCGCCATGTGCCGGCTCGTCCTCGACGAGACCGGGCTGCTCCCCCACGCCAACGCCGGGGCGCTCCACCCCGACGAACTCGCTGCTCTCCGAGCCGTCGCCCCGTCGCAGGGGATGATGATCGAGACGCTGCGCGACGATCTCGAGTGCCACCGGGGCTCGCCCGACAAGGAGCCGGCCCGTCGTCTGGCCACGCTCGAGGCGGCCGGCGAGCTCGCCATTCCATTCACCACCGGAATCCTGGTCGGCATCGGCGAGGATCCGATCGACCGAGTGCGGGCGCTGGAGGCGATCGCCGAGTCGCACCGGCGTCACGGGCACGTGCAGGAGGTCATCGTCCAGAACTTCCTGCCCAAGCCCGGAACCGGCATGCACAAGGCACCTCCGTGCCCGCCGGAGGAGTTCCTGCAGGCCATCGCCCTCGCTCGGCTGATCCTGCCGCCGGATGTCCACGTCCAGGCCCCGCCCAACCTGTCCGACGACTTCGGCGTCCTGCTCGACGCCGGCATCGACGACTGGGGTGGCGTGTCCCCCGTCACCGCCGACCACGTCAACCCCGAGCGTCCCTGGCCGGCGCTCGACCGCCTGCGCGAGGTCACCGAGGGCCGAGGCTTCACGCTTGCTCCCCGCCTCACGATCTACCCCGAGTTCGCGCTGCGTCCCGACCAGTTCCTGGACGAGGCCACTCGGTTCCCGGTGCTCGACCACAGCGACGCCGAGGGCCTCGGACGCGACGACCACTGGTACTCGGGCCACGAGGACCCGCCGCCCACGCTGGTGCCGGGGCACGCGTCGGCCGGCGGAGCGGTGGGCGAGGTGCTGGCCGGTGCGCTGCTGGGCCAGGAGCTCGGTGTCGACGAGATCGCCACGCTGTTCGCGGCTCGCGGCCCCGAGGTCGCCGCCGTGGCCCAGGTGGCCGACGACTTCCGGCGCGAGGACGTGGGCGACGTCGTCACCTACGTCCAGAACCGCAACATCAACTACACCAACGTGTGCACGTTCAAGTGCCGGTTCTGCGGGTTCTCCAAGGGGCCGCTGTCGCTCAACCTGCGGGGCAACCCCTATCTGCTGACCCTCGACGAGATCGCCGACCGGGTGCGCGAGGCCTGGGACCTGGGCGCCACCGAGGTGTGCCTGCAGGGCGGCATCCACCCCGACTTCGACGGCGACTACTACATCGACGTCACCCGTGCGGTGAAGGAGGCCGCCCCCGACATCCACGTGCACGGGTTCACCGCGCTCGAGGTCACCGAGGGCGCCAAGCGCCTCGGCGAACCCCTGGCCGACTACCTGCGCCGGCTCATGGACGCCGGGCTCAAGACGCTCCCCGGGACCGCGGCCGAGATCCTCGACGACGAGATCCGGGCCGTGCTGTGCCCCGACAAGATCGACACCGACGAGTGGCTCGAGGCCCACCGCACCGCCCACGCCGTCGGCCTGCGCTCCAACGTCACGATCATGTACGGCGCCGTCGAGCAGCCGGTGCACTGGGCCCGCCACATCGTGCGCACCCGCGAGCTGCAGAAGGAGACGGGCGGGTTCACCGAGTTCGTACCGCTGCCGTTCGTCCACATGGCCGCCCCGCTGTACCTGCAGAAGAAGGGGCGCCGGGGCCCGACCTTCCGAGAGGCCCTGCTCATGCACGCCGTCGGGCGCATCGCCTACCGCGGCGCCATCGACAACATCCAGGTCTCCTGGGTGAAGATGGGTCGCTCGGGCGTCACCCAATGCCTCCAGGCCGGGGTCAACGACCTCGGCGGCACGCTGATGGACGAGAACATCTCCCGGGCCGCCGGCGCCAGCCACGGCCAGATGATGCAGGCCGACGGCTTCCGCTCGCTGGTCGAGCCGCTCGGCCGCCGCCTCGAGCAGCGCACCACCCTCTACGGCCGGGTGGCGCCCACCGCCTGATCAGCGGGAGACGGCGACCTCGATCTTGGAGATCAGCTCGTCGGGGTCGAAGGGCTTGCCCAGGAAGAACTCGTGACGGTCGAACTCGACCGGGGCCTGTTCGGCGATGCTGATGTCGGCGGTGAACACCACCACCGGCAGGTCGGCGAAGTGGCCCGGGTTGTGGCGCAGTCGGTTCAGCACCTCCCAGCCGTCGATGCCCGGCATCCGGACGTCGAGCAGCAGCACGTCGGGCAGGTAGCCGCCATCGAGCAGGTCGAGCGCCGTCTCGCCGCAGTCGGCCTCGCTGACGTCGTAGCCGGCCGCCTCGAGGATGACCCGGGCAACCAAGCGCACGTCGGCCTCGTCGTCGACCACCAGTACTGCGCTCATCGTCGTCGAACAGGTCCCTTCCCGGACGGTCGTCCCAGCGCCGATCCACCGCCGGATCGCAGCGTAGGTGACCGGGTCGGGTCGCCCGCCAGCCGGAGCCCGTCGAACCCGATCTGCGTCTTCAGGACCACCAGGCCTCGTCGAGCTTGCCCTCGATGTCGCGTGCGTGCTCGCGGGTGCAGCGGTCGCACAGCAGCGACGATCCCCGTTCGTCGGAGACCAACGACCACGCCAACGGCATCCCGTCATCGGGTGCAGGGGCGCTGGCGCCGCAGCGTCCACAGCGGTGGTCTCGCACGACGCGCACGTTACCGGCCGTGCCTCGGGAGGCCGGTGCCGACTGTGCCAAGCTCGCCGGATGGCCGACGTCCCCGTCTCCCGAGCTCGCATCGACGAGCTGCTCGATGCCGCCGGCGCCGTTCGCAACCGGGACCTGCTCGCCGACATGTTCCGCACCACGGTCGGGCTCGCCGGCGACGACGTCGACCGGCTCGACCTGAAGATCGCCGCCTCGGCGCTGCGCGAGATGCGCACCGCCTTCCTCACGTTCAAGCCGTACGCCGACCGGGCCAAGGTCACGATGTTCGGCTCGGCACGTACGCAGCCCGATGACCCGCTCTACCACCAGGCACGCCGTCTGGCCGCCGATCTGGCCGCCCGCGGATGGATGGTCGTCACCGGCGCCGGCCCCGGCATCATGGCCGCCGGCATGGAGGGCGCCGGCCGCGAGAACTCCATGGGCGTCACCATCCGCCTGCCGTTCGAGGAGGCGGCCAACGAGTTCATCGAGGGCGACGACAAGCTCGTGGCCATGAAGTACTTCTTCACCCGCAAGCTGGCGCTGGTGAAGGAGTCACAGGGCTTCGTGGCCCTGCCCGGCGGCTTCGGGACCCAGGACGAGACCTTCGAGCTGTTCACCCTCCAGCAGACGGGCAAGAGCGTGCCCGCCCCCGTGGTCCTGCTCGACGTCCCCGGGGGCACCTACTGGCACCGGTGGCGCGACTTCGTGACCGACGAGCTGGTGGCCAACGGCCTGGTCAGCCCCGGCGACCTCGACCTGTTCCTCATCACCGACGACGTCGACGAGGCCGCCGAGGAGCTCGTGGGCTTCTACCGGAACTTCCACTCGATCCGGTGGTCGGGCGACCGCCTCATCCTGCGGATGCGGCGGGGACCCGACGATGCCCAGCTCGAGGCCCTCGACCAGCGCCACGGCGAGCTGCTCACCGAGGGCCACATCGAGCGGACCGAACCGACACCCGCCGAGCGCTCGGGCAACGACCACCTCGACCTCGACCGCATCATCATGCACTTCGACAAGTACCGCCAGAGCGCCATCCATCGGGTCATCCGCGACGTGAACCGCTGGGTCGACCCATGACCCCGGATCTGCCGGGCGACGACCTGACCATCGCCGCCGACCGGCTCCGCGGCTGGCTGCGCGAGCACCCGGATCCCGACGGCGAGACGCTGGCGACGGCCGGGCTGGTCGCACCCCACTACCCGCCGCCGTGGGGTCACGACGCCGGTCCCGCCCTCCAGCTGCTGATCGACGAGGAGCTGGCCCGGGCGGCGGTCGAACGACCCGAGAACCCCATCGGTGTCGGCTGGGCCGGTCCCACCCTGGTGGCCGCCGGCACCGGCGAGCAGCAGCAGCGGTGGTTGCCCGGGCTGCTCTCCGGGCGCGACTTCTGGTCGCAGCTGTTCAGCGAGCCCGAGGCCGGCTCCGACCTGGCGTCGCTGCGCACCACCGCGGTGCGCGACGGCGACGTGTACGTGGTCAACGGCCAGAAGATCTGGTCGACCTGGGCCGACCGGGCCTCCTACGGCATCCTGCTGGCCCGCACCGACCCCGCGGCCCCCAAGCACCGCGGCATCAGCTACTTCGTGCTCGACCTGTCGCTGCCCGGCGTCGACGTGCGCCCGATCCGCGAGATGACCGGACAGTCACACTTCAACGAGGTGTTCCTCACCGACGTCCGGGTGCCGGTCGACTGCCGGATCGGTGCCGAGGGCGAAGGCTGGCGCCTGGCCAAGGTCACGCTCGGCAACGAGCGCGTGTCGCTGTCGGAGGGCGGCGTGTGCTGGGGCATGGGGCCGACCAGCCGCGAGACCTTCGACCTGCTGCGCCGGTCGGGCGTGGCCGATCCGGTTCGACGCCAGGAGGCGGCCCGGCTGTGGATCCAGACGCGGATCCTCGAGTGGCTCGGCGACCGTGTCGTCGAGGCCCTCCAGCGCGGTGACGATCCCACGCCGGCGGCATCGCTCAAGAAGCGGCTGGCCGACGTGCACGGACAGGAGCTGATGACGCTGGTCAAGGATCTGCGCGGCCCGGCGGGGATGCTCGGGGTGCAGGACGCCCATGCCGAGGAGCACGACGTGTGGCACTGGGCCTATCTGTTCTCGCGGGCGCTCACCATCGGCGGCGGCACCACCGAGGTGCTGTCGGGGATCATCGCCGAGCAGCTGCTGGGCCTTCCCCGGGAACCCAGGAGCGGAGGCACGACATGACCGGGTCCGACGACCACACCTTCACCACCATCGACTTCGCACGTGACGGGGATGTGTTGGTGGTCACCATCGACAACCCCAGCTCGTCGATCAACGCCGTCGACGGCGCCCTCCACGAGGATCTCTCGGCGCTGTTCCCCCGCCTGCAGCGCGAACGGCAGGCCCGCGCGGTGCTGCTCACCGCGCGGGGACGGGCGTTCTCGGCCGGCGGCGACTTCGCCTGGTTCCCCGAGCTCCAGGACCCGGTCGCGCTCGAGCATCTCCGGCTCGACGCCAAGCAGATGATCTGGGACCTGCTCGACGTCCATCTGCCGGTGGTGGCGGCGGTGAACGGTCACGCCATGGGCCTGGGGGCGTCGATCGCCCTGCTCAGCGACGTGGTGCTGATGGCCGATTCGGCAACCGTGGGAGACCCGCACGTCAAGGTCGGGCTCGTGGCCGGCGACGGTGGCACCATCGCCTGGCCGCTGGCGCTCGGTCCGATGCTGGCCAAGCGGTTCCTCCTCACCGGCGACCCGGTCACGGCCGCCGAGGCGGTCCAGCTCGGCCTGGCGCACCGCGCCGTCGCCGACGACGAGCTGGCCGCCGAGGCGCTCGCGTTCGCCCACCGGCTGGCCGCCGGCGCCCCGCTGGCCGTCCAGCTCACCAAGCAAGCGGTCAACGCGTGGATCAAGGCCACGGCGGGGCCGGCCTTCGACCTGGCCCAGGGATATGAGATGACCACCTTCCGGTCGGCCGACCACCGCGAGGCGCTGGCGGCCCTGGCCGAGCGCCGCGACCCGCGCTTCGAGGGCCGCTGACCTCGGTTAGCCTCGCCCGCCCCATGCCCCACGACGCGACCCACGAGGACCTGCACGAGTACGTGTCCTTCGACGACCCCGGCGAGTACCGCACGTGGGTGTTCGACGTCACCTTCCTCGCCAGCTCGTGGACCTGCATCTACGGCGACGGCTGCCCGGGCGTGCTCACCGGGCCGACCCCCGAGCTCGAACAGGGCTGCTGCAGCTACGGCGCCCACTTCGTCGACGACGAGGACCACGAGTCGGTGCTGGCCCGCATCGAGAAGCTCACCGACGACCAGTGGCAGTTCCGGGCCCGAGCCCGGCGCGACGGCCCCACCCGCCAGACGAAGTCGGGCCAGTGGGTCACCCGCATCCACCAGGGCGCGTGCATCATGCTCAACCGTCCCGATCATCCCGGTGGAGCCGGCTGCGCGCTGCACCAGGCCGCGGTCGACGCCGGCGAACGGCCGCTCGACTGGAAGCCCGACGTGTGCTGGCAGCTGCCGCTGCGCCTCGACGAATCCACCGACGAGCACGGGCACGTCACCTCGATCGTGCGCGAGTGGAAGCGCCGCGACTGGGGCGGCGGCGGCGAGGAGTTCCACTGGTGGTGCACCGACGACACCCTCGCCTTCCGGGGCGGCCAGATGGCCTACGAGGCGCTGCGCGACGAGCTCGTCGAGCTGGTCGGTGAGACGCCGTACCGGCTCTTCGCCGAGTACATGGCGAGCCGGCGCGAGTGGCAGCCGCTCCCCCACCCGGCCCTGCGCCGGCGCTGATCGCGGCCGCCCGGCGGCGGGTGACGGATCAGCGCCCGTGGCGGAACGACCGCAGCAGCTCCCAGTGCTCGGGTCGGGTGGTGCGGTAGTCGTAGATGCTGCCGCCGATGGCGTGCTGCTCGGTGGCAGCGATGATCATCCCCTGGATGTCCTCGAGCGACGTCTCGTCGCCGATGCCGCCGATGGGATGCACGGGTGCGTCGGGCTGGCCGAGGTGGGCACGGATGCGGGCGATGTTCTCGGCGGTGTAGTCGTGGGCCGACCGCCAGGGCCCCCGCCGGTTGGTCCAGTAGCCCATCGGCATCCACACGTCGTAGTGCGGGGCCAGTTCGGCCCACGGGTAGCCGGGCCAGTACTGGGGATTGATGTCCTCCATCACCACCGGCTCCATCACGATGGCGGCCAGGGGGCGGTCGCCCATGGCCTGGTCGAGCTGGGCCGACAGGTCGAGCAGGCGCCGGTTGCGCTCGGCGGGGTCGTCGACGTCGACCGACTCGATGTCGACACCCAGCCCGTCGATGTCGAGCGCGGCCACGGCCAGCAGCCGGCGCAGGTCGGCCGCCGGGTCGACGAGCGTGGGCAGGTACCAGGCGACCACGGACATGCCGTGGGCGTGGCTCCGATCGATCAGGGCCTGCAGGCGCTTCGGCTCGATGACATCGGCCTCGGCGTTCCAGCGGCTGGCCTGGATGTACACGGTCTCGACGCCCTCGGCCGCCATGCGGTCGATGTCCTCGAGCCCGACGGTGTTCTCCGGTGACCGGGCGAAGTGCACCGACCAGTCGAACGCGTCGAGCCACGCCCCGAAGCCGTAGTAGGGCCCGAGCGTCCACGGCCGCACGCGCCGCGCCGGCGCCACCGTCTGGGGCGTCCCGGCGGCCTGTTCGGTGACGGCGGCGACCGTGGTGGAGGTGGCCGGGACGGTGGTCGAGGTGCTGGTGGTGGCGACGTCGGCCACCAGCGTGGTGGGCGGCGCGGCGACCGGTGCGGCCCGCTCGGTCAGCGTCTCGCCGCCGGTCCCGCAGGACGCGACGAAGAGCACCAGCACCATCCCCAGTATCCGCCTCGACACCACGCCGAGTGTACGCGTGGCCACACGCCGATTCTGGTCAGCCCCAGCGATTTCGCGCCCCGCGGCCGGTGGGACCGGTCACGGGGCGGCACTCAGATGTCGTCGTCCTCGGCCAGGCACCACGAGGCATGCTCGGCGCCGGGCTTGGCACCGCACTCCTCGCACGGCTCCGCCGGTGCATCATCGAAGATGTCGGTGATGTCGATCCCGGTGTCGGAGCGCTTCAGCGCTCGGGCTTCTTCGAAACGACGATGTCGACCCTTTTCACGGGCGTGCTCCCGACTCGGTGGGGGCTTGTGAATCAATCAGTGTAGCGGCGCGCGCGACCAGCACACGCAGCCATGACGAATCGATTGTGCCAGATCGTCCCCCGCGACCGAAGGCGGCGGCGTGGGACGGGGAGCCACGGCGTCAGTCGGCCGGTCCCTGCAGAACCAGACCCACGCCCCGCTCGAACGACAGCGCCGCCCGCCCGTCGAGCAGGGCGTCGATGTCGGCGGCGAGGGCCTCCGAACGCCATCCTGCGGCCAGGGGGCAGTCGTCGTCGCCCCGCAGGTACCCCTCGAGATCGCCCCGGGTGGCCAGCACGGCGGGGTCGAGATCGAGCTGCCGGGCCCGCTGGGTGACCCACGACATCAGCAGCGGCAGCGCGGCACGCAGCTCGCCCGGCACCGGCCGCGACTCGGGGTAGCGGACGTCGTCGAGGTCGAGCGCACGGCCCCGGGCCACCGCCTCGAGCAGCTCGCCCCGCGCCGACTTGGCGATGCCGCGGTCGCGCAGGCCGCGCACCTTCTTCAGGTCGTCGACCGACTTCGGGGGCCGCTGGGCGATGCCGGCCAGGGCCAGGTCGGGCAGCACCTGGCGCAGCGGGCGGTCGACCTCGGCGGCGTGGGTCTCGCGCCAGCGGGCGACCTCCTGGGCCACGGCGGCCGCCCGGCCGCGCAGCCGACGGGCCTCCTTCACCCGCCACCATGCGGTATCGGGGTCGGAGGGCTCGAGCGACTTCTCGACGAGGCTCTCGCACTCGTTGCGCACCCAGGCCATGCGGCCGCGCTCCTCGAGGTCGGCGGTGAGTCGATCGTGGAGCTCGAAGAGATGGACCACGTCGGACTCGGCGTAGGTCTTGGCCTCGATCGACAGCGGGCGGGCCAACCAGTCGGTGAGACGGTCGGCCTTGGGCAGGTGCACGCCGATGAGCTTGTTCACCAGGGGGGCCAGACCGATCGAGCTCATCCCGAGGAACGACGCGGCGATCTGGGTGTCGAAGAGGTCGTCGGGCACCACGCCCACCGACCGCTGGAACACCTCGAGGTCCTGGCCGGCGGCGTGCATGACGATGGTGCGGCCGCGCAGCACGGGTGCCAGTGCGCTGATGTCGACGGCCAGGGGGTCGACCAGCGCCCGGCCGTGGTCCCAGCCGATCTGCACCAGGGCGCAGAGCGGCCAGTAGGTGCGCTCGCGGTGGAACTCGGTGTCGATGCCGAGGCGGTCCTGGGTGACCAGCTCGTCGACGAGCTCGTCGAGGCCAGCGGGGGAATCGATCCAGCGGGCGGTGTCGGACACCGTCAGGCGCCGCTGTCGACGGGGTGGCCGGCGTCGATCCACGCCAGGGTGCCGCCGGCGACGTTCACGGCGTCGACCCCGCGGGCTCGCAGGAACTCGACCGCACGGGCGCTGCGGGCGCCGGATCGGCAGATGACGTAGACGGTCTCGTCGGACGGGAACCGGTCGACGTTGTCGGGAACCTCGGCGAGAGGTACCAACCGCACGCCGGGTACCCGGACCTCCTCGTACTCGTCGGGCTGGCGCACGTCGAACACGGGCGCGCCGTCTTCGAGACGTTGCTGCAAGGTGGCGACGTCGATGGCGGGGATCTCCACGGTCTCCGATGGTAGGCAGCCCGGGGGTCCCGACGACGAAGCGACCGGGTCACTCCCGGGCGCCGGCCGGGAGCTCGTCGGGCCGGTCGGCGTCACGTACGGCGATCGTCGGCAGGTCGTCGACGAGCACCGCCCGCAGCCCGAGCGTGGCGCCGACGATCGATCGCTCACCGGACGCGAACACGTCGCCGAGGATGGCGGCGACCCGACCGTGCCATGCGGCGTGCAACCACTGACGTCGACCTTCGACCACGGGCACGGCCAGGTCGGCGTCGGTGCGGTCACGCACGGTGCGGACGTGACGGACGGCTGCGGCCGAGGGCGCGACCAGGTCGCAGGGCAGCACGACGACGGTGGCGTCGGTCCCGGCGTCGGCGAGGGCGGTGAGGACGCCGCCGAGCGGGCCCTCGCCCGGCCAGCGGTCGGCCACGTGCTCGACGCCGAGGAGCTCGGCCAACGACGGATCGCCGCCGACGGCGAGCACGCGGTCGAGCGATGCAGCGCGCAGGGCGTCGGCGACCCGGCGGCCCATCGGCACGCCGTCGATCGGCAGGCTGGCCTTGTCGCGACCCATGCGACGGCTCCGACCGCCGCAGAGCACGACGCCGATGCACTCGCCTGCGGACCGGTCGGGGGCCACCACGTCAGCCGTTCCGGATCCGGGTCAGGTCGTCGAGGTCGGCCTGGTCGAAGTCGCGCGGCGGGCCGCCCGAGAGGATGGTGCCGATGAGGGTCGACTCGACGGCGTAGTACATCACCGAGCTCTTGTTCGGCGAGTGCCCGGGGTGGTCGGGGTCCTGCCGGCCGGTGTTGAGGAACAGGTCGACCAGACCGAGGACGTGGCCGACCTCGTGCATCGAGACGGCATCCTCGACGGCGGCCGGGTTGCCGAGCACGCCGGCGGCGTCGGCCACCTTGTCGCTGAAGACGGCGGCCACGTCGGACCGGACCGAGACGCCGATCACCTTGTCCTCCTCGGCGAAGCCGCCGTGGACGTACAGCACGGTGAGCACGGCACGGTCGCGGGTCTGCGCGGGCGCCACCGAGTCGGCGAGGGCCCGCAGGTCTTCGGAGGTCCACGGACGGCCGCCGCCGGGGAGTGCGCCCTGTGTGATGGCCACGGCCTTGCCGCTGACGCGCCCGAGCACGGAGGACACGTGGTCGAGGCTCGCCACCCGCGGCTCGGCGCCGGACTGGCTGTGGACGTCGAGCAGGATGCTGCCCGACTCGTCGGCGCGCAGGTAGAAGGGGGCGTAGGACCCGACCGAGCCGGCGGCGGGAACCGGGGTCCCGGCCGGCTCCGACGCATCGGTCGACGGCGGCGCTGCGGTCGTGGTCGCGGTCGCGTCGCCTCCGCCGTCGGCGGTCGGCACTGCTGCCGTCGTGTCCGGAGGCCCCGAGCCCTGGTCGGCAGGTTGTGTGGCCGGCGTCCCCCCGGTGACCGTCGTCGGTCCGGCATCGACCGGCGCCGCCCCCGACCCGTCGTCGCTCGTGCAGGCCGCCGCCAGGGTGGCGGCGAGCAGGACGGCAGCCACGCGTCGCAAGAACATGACCGGCGACGGTACCGACCGCGCCCAGGCGGACCTGCGCGGGGCTCGGGCTGGCTCAGTCCGTCGGAAGCTCGGCCGACGGGTCGAGCTGGCGCAGGAACTGGGCACACCGCTCGTGCTCGTCGGTCTCGCCGATGCGGCCGGCGACGCGGCGCAGGCCGTCGAGGGCCCGCAGGAAGCCCTGGTTCTCGGGGTGTGTCCAGCGGACGTAGCCGGTGCCCCGCCACCCGTTGGCGCGCAGCCGGTCGAGACCGCGGTGGTACCCGACCCGGAAGGCGGCATACGCCTCGACGTCGTCGCGTGCGAGCTCGCCCAGGCGGGCCCACGCCGCCAGGCACCGGGGGTGATCGGCGACGACCGACGACACGGCCCGGCGCCGGTCCTCCCCCTCGAGCGCTTCGGCGTCAGCCAACCGCTGGAGGGCGTCAGCAGGCTCGGGATCGAGGACGGTTTCGGGAGGACCGCTGGGCGACAGGTTCACGGACTGGGACATGGCGCCAGCCTAGGGAGGCCGCGAACCACCCGAGCGCGAGGTCGCGGCAGCGCCGGTAGCACAGGGACCCGGACCGTCATCGATGTGTCACCACCGACGGGACGCGTCGCTCTACGCTGCTGCCGTGCCCATCATCGCCTCCGTGCCGTCCATCCTCGCCGAGGCGCGCTACGAGGAGTTCGTGCGGGACCACAGCCCGATCCTCGCCGTGCTCTTCATCGTCCTGCTCGCACTGCTGGTCGTCCGGCTCGTGATGCGGACGATGACCCGCATGATCCTGCTCGGCTTGCTCACGATGATGGTCTTGTTCGTGTACGTCGAGCGTCACGACATCCAGGACTGCACCCAGAGCTGCAGCTGCAGCATCGCCGGCGCCCACATCACCCTGCCCGCCTGCGACCCGGCACGCATCTGAAGGCCGTCAGGCGTGGGCGGCGTCGACCCGCGCCTGCACGGCGCGGATGAGGTCGGCCACCGCACCCGGGTGGCTCAGGTGGACGCCGTGGTCGGCACCTTCGACGATCTCGAGCGTGGCCTTCGGCGCCGTCTCGGCGATCCATCGGATCGAGCGGGCGTGGTGCGCAGCACCGTTCGACCCGTGGGCGGCGATCAGCGGCACGGTGACGGCGGCCGCGTCGAACGCCGGCGGGTACGGAGGGCGCATCTGCGCGATCTCGGCGACCAGCGTCGCCCCCTCGGCCCGGCGGGCATCCCGGGTCGACGGCGGCAACCGCTCCCAGCGCCGGTCGCCGAGCATCCGGCGCATGAACGCCTCGGCCGCGTCCTCGGGATCGTCGTTGCCGGCGACGGCGGCGGCGCCGGCGCTGCGTTCGGGCCACCAGGGCATCCACGGCATCGGGCACTCGTAGACGACGAGGCCGCGGACCGACTCGGGAGCCCGTTCGGCGGCGGCCAGGGCGATGGTGCCGCCGTAGCTGTGGCCGAAGGCGACCGCCGGCCGGTCGCCGATGACCCCGAGCAGGTCGTCGACCTGCTGGTCGATGCCCGTCGGCGGCCCCAGCTCGAGCGAGTGCCCGTAGCCCCGCCGGTCGTAGCGCACCACCCGGAAGCCGTCGAGGAGTCGCTGGACCCGCCCGAAGCTGGCCGACCGGTCCATGGTGCCGTGCACCAGCACCACGGTGGGTCCGGTGCCCGAGGCCCGGCGCCAGCAGCGGCCGGCCGTGGACCGGGCGTTCACTTCACCTGCACGACGCGCAGCACGTCGGTGGTGCCGGAATCCTCGTCGGGCGCACCCGCGAGCACGGCCACCAGGTCGCCGTGCTTGATGTGCCCGGCCTTCACCGACTTCTCGATGACGTGCCAGACCATCTCGTCGGTGGTGGCGTACTCGTCGACCTTCAGCGGTCGGGTGCCCCACACCAGGGCGAGCTGTCGCACGGTGTGCTCGAGCGGGCTGGCACCGATGAGAACGCCCGGTGGCCGGAAGCGGGAGATGGCCCGGGACGTGTAGCCACTGTTGGTGCAGGACACGATGGCATCGAGCTCGAGCTCGGTGGCGATGCGCCACGCCGCGTGGCTCATGGCGGCCGTGATGCGGGTGGTGAGGTCCATCTGCACATGGCCCTGGATGCGGCCGAGCCGGCTGCCCCAGGTCGAGTAGTCGGCGTTGGCCTCGGCTCGCTCGCACAGGCGCGACATCACCCGGATCACCTGCACCGGGTTGGCGCCGATGGCCGTCTCGGCCGACAGCATCACGGCGGTGGTGCCGTCGAAGACGGCGTTGGCCACGTCGGTGGCTTCGGCCCGGGTGGGCGACGGCGAGTGGATCATCGATTCGAGCATCTGCGTGGCGGTGATCACCGGGACCCCGAACGACACACCTCGCCGGATGATCTGCTTCTGCAGGTGCGGCACCTCGGCGATGTCGCACTCGTTGCCGAGGTCGCCGCGGGCGACCATGACCGCATCGGCCATGTTGACGATCTCGTCGAGGGCATCGACGGCCGCCTTGGTCTCGATCTTGGCCACCACGGCGGCGTCGCCGGCCCGTTGCTGGACGGCTTCGACCTCGGCCGCCGACCGCACGAACGACGCGGCGACGAAGTCGAGCTCGGACGCCAGCGCGTCGAGCAGCTCGATGTCGACGTCGGTCGGCACCGAAACCCGCAGCGTCGCCGACGGAAGGGTGACCCCGGGCCGGCCCTGGATGCGACCACCGTGCTCGACCTCGACCACCACCCGGTCGTCGTCCTTCTCGACGGCGATCAGTCGCACGCTGCCGTCACCCAGCACCAGCGAGTCGCCGACGTTCACGTCTTCGAGGACGTGCTCGTAGTCGATGTAGATGTGCTCGGGCGTGGTCGGTTCGGTGCCGGGGAGGATCTGCAGCCGCTGGCCCTCGGTGAGGAACATGCCGGCCTCGTCCTCGACGGCACCCATGCGGATCTTGGGGCCGGGCAGGTCACCGAGGATGGCGACCGGTCGGTCGAGCTGCCGGGCGACCTTGCGGATGCGGGCGATGCGGGCGCGGTGCTCGTCGATGGTGCCGTGCGCCAAGCCGAGCCGGCACACGTCGACGCCGGCGAGGATGAGCTCCTTCAGCATGGCTTCCGAATCGGAGGCCGGGCCGATGGTGGCGACGATCTTGGTGCGGCGGCTCACTGGCAGCACCCTACCGACGCCCTCCTGGCACCCCGCGTGCCGTTGCGGCACTGGCAGACTCGGCGGGTGTCCGGTGACGACGACCTGGTGACCAAGCGCGGCCTGCGCATCCCTGCGGCCGCCATCCAGTGGTGGGCGTCGCGCTCGGGTGGCCCGGGCGGCCAGCACGCCAACACCTCCGACACGCAGGTGACCGTGGAGCTCGATCTGGAAGCGGCCGGGCTCCCCGACGAGGTGACCCGCCGGCTGCGCACCGCCCACGGCGATGCGGTTCGGGCCACGTCCGCCGACTCGCGGTCGCAGTACCGCAACCGGCAGCTGGCCCGGAAGCGCCTGGCCGACGTGGTCGATGGCGCCGCGCAGCCGGTGCGCCGGCGCCGGCCCACCCGGCCGACACGAGGGTCCGAGCGCCGGCGCCTCGAGGCCAAGCGCCAGCAGAGCGAGAAGAAGCGCCGGCGGTCGTGGCGCCCCGGGCGCAACGACCTCCCCTGACCCACCCCCCGTTCTCGCTTCACACGACCAGAATCGACGAGATCTCGTCGATTCTGGTCGTGCGAACGGGTCTGGGTGGGCCGGTCCTGGTCAGCTGCGGGGGACCTCGGACCAGGGCTTGCCCTTGTCGACCCGGATGTCGCCGGGCAGACCGAGGACCCGTTCCCCGAGGATGTTCTTCATGACCTCGGTGGTGCCGCCCTCGATGGAGTTGGCGCGGCTGCGCAGGAACGACTGCTGGGTCGATCCGCCGAACATGCCGACGCTGGCGCCGCGCTCCATGTCGTAGGAGCCGTAGAGCATCCCCTCGGCGCCCATGCAGTCGACGGCGAAGGCGAGGATCTCCTTGTTGAGCTCGGCCATGGCCAGCTTGGCCACCGAACCCTCGGGGCCCGGGTCGCCGAGCTTGCGCATCTGGCTGGCCCGGATGTTGGTGAGGCGGGACACCTCGGCGCGCACCCACAGCTGCATGAGCTCGTCCTTGGTGGCGGCGTCGTCGGGGTCGCAGTGCTCCTGCCACTGCTTCTTGGCGATGGCGATGGGGCCCGACTCGCGGGGCGGGATCGCACCGCCGATGGACACCCGCTCGTTCATGAGCGTGGTGATGGCCACCTTCCAGCCCTCGCCGACCTCGCCCAGACGCTCGGAGTCCGGGATGCGCACATCGGTCATGTACACCTCGTTGAACTCGGCGTCGCCGGTCATCTGGCGCAGCGGCCGGACCTCGACGCCGGGGGCGTGCATGTCCATGACGAAGTGCGTGAGGCCGGCGTGCTTGCCCGCCTCGGGGTCGTGGCGGGCCACCAGCGTGCCGAAGCTGGCCACGTGGGCGAGCGTGGTCCACACCTTCTGGCCGTTGACGATCCACTCGTCGCCGTCCTTGACGGCACGGGTGGACAGGCCGGCCACGTCGGAGCCCGCGCCCGGCTCGGAGAACAGCTGGCACCAGATCTCCTCGCCGGTGAACAGCGGGCGCAGGTAGCGCGTGCGCTGCTCGTCGGAGCCGTGGGTGTAGATGGTGGGCGCCGACATGCCGTGCCCGATGGGGTTGCGGGCCACGGCGCTGGGGGCGCCGGCGGCCTGGAGCCGCTCGTTGATGGTCTTCTGGTACCGGGCGGGCAGGCCGAGCCCGCCGTTGCCCTCGGAGTAGTGGACCCAGGCCAGGCCGGCGTCGAACTGGGCGCCGAGGAACTCGACCGGGTCGGTCTCCTTGGGCGGGTGCTCGGCCAGCAGCTGCTCGACGGCGTCGAGGACCCGCTGCTCGTCGGCGTCGGAGGTGGTGGGAGCGGTTTCGGTCACGGCCATGGCGCGAGCGTACCGGCGCTCTTGACCGCTCGGTCAACTCCGGCTGCAGCCGGCTCAGCCGAACGCGGAGCCGAGGAGATCGGCGAACACCTCGTCGGCGTCGCGGGCCAGGCCGTGCCGCTCGAACCAGGTGCAGACGTTGACGACGTCGCGGTGCAGGAAGTCGAGCCCGCCGGGGTTGGCGGCCAGGTCCACCGCTTGGGGCAGGTCGATGAACCAGAGCTGGCCCTCCCACCAGAGCAGGTTGTACGCCGACAGGTCGCCGTGCACCCAGCCGGCCGCGGTCATGCGGTGCAGCCCGTCGATCAACTGGTCCCACGCCATCCGTAGCTCGGCCTGGCCGGGGCGCGCCATCGCCAGCTGGGGCGCGGCGCCGTCGCGCTCCCCCACGTACTGCAGCACGAAGCAGTCGTCGGCGAACGACACCGGGTACGGGACGCGGCAGCCGGCCTCGTGCAGGACCGACATGACGTCGAACTCGTGACCGAGCCAGCGGTCCTGCAGCAGCCGCTTGCCGTAGGTGGACATGCGCTCGACGGCGCGCCGGTCGCGGGTCTTGCGGAACTGGCGGCCTTCCCGGTACTCGACGTCGTGCCGGAAGGCCGAGGACCGCTGGACGCCGAGGGCTTCGAGCTGGCCCTTCTGGGTGACCGCGCGGGGGAGGTAGCGCTTGCGGGCGAGCAGGCAGCGCCGGCCGTCGGCGCCGACGCGCTCGATCAGCTCGACCTGGGCCTCCTTGCCCGATCGGAGGGTGCCGAGGTCGTGCTCGTCGACGGGGTCGACGACGAGCCATTCGGGATGGGTGGTGGGCAACGGGGCTCCTGGATGCAGGACGGACGGGTGAACCGACCGCCCGCACGCAGGTGCGGCCTCAGGCGCTTCGGGGCGCGCGGTCGACGACGGGGGCAGCGCAGGTCCGGGTCATGATCGGATCAGCCTCCTGTGGTCGACGGACGGAGCCGAACCTACGAGGCCGGCGTCGTGCGCGGAAGCGAATTTCAGTTGAGACGGGCGCGCAGGCGGCGGGCCTGGGCGAGCTCGCCATCGGGGTCGGCGGCGTCACCTGCGGCGACGACCGACTCGAGCACCTTGGCGGCGAGCACGAAGTCGCCGCTGGCGGCCA
The DNA here is from genome assembly GCA_963800295.1 of uncultured Acidimicrobiaceae bacterium. Taxonomy (GTDB): domain Bacteria; phylum Actinomycetota; class Acidimicrobiia; order Acidimicrobiales; family Salinilacustritrichaceae; genus Salinilacustrithrix. The sequence goes on along the minus strand of CAWDAJ010000012.1, from coordinate 177,792 downwards.
GCGCGCCGGCGTAGGCCCGACGGTCGTCGGCCGAGGCATCGGGCAGCAGGGTCCGCAGGCGGGTGGCCCACAGCAGACCGTCGCGGTCGTTGCGCCGGCGGTGCACGCCCACCAGGTTCCCCAGGATCCGGCTCACGATCGCCACCGGCGGCAGGCTGCCCAGGTACGGCTCGAGGTCGACGCCGGGGGCCAGGCGAGCGAACAGCGTGTCGAGGTCGCGTCGGCTCAGGTGCGTCCCGCCGGCGAAGGCGTCGACGTAGACAGCCGGCTCGGCCGACGTGCGGGTGAGGAAGTGGGCGGGAGTGCCGACGCCGTCGAGCCTGACGCCGATGCGACGGCCGACCTCCATGAGCACGACCGACAGGGTGATGGGGATGCCCCGACGACGGGCCAGCACCTCGTGCAGGTACGAGTTGCGGGGGTCGTAGTAGTCGACCTGGTCGCCCACGAAGCCGTACCGCCCGAACAGCGTGGTGGTGAGCGCCTCGACCGTCGGTTCGGCGACGTGATCGGCGATGTCGTCGAGCGAGGCGAGGCCGGCGTCCACGTCGCAGGTCGGGTCACCGTGCCGGGCGATGAGCAGCGCGGCCTCGTCGAGCGGGAAGTCGTCCTCGGCCACGAGGTCTGCGAACCGCTCGGTCACCTCCACCCGGGCGACCGTAGCCGCGGGGCCCGGACCGTGCTCCCGGACTGGCAAACGACCGCTCCGGCGGGCGCGGGCTACGGTCGGGCGCCACGTTCGCCCGCCCAGCCCCGGGCCGGGCGGCACCGCCCGTTGACGGTCACGACCAGGAGATCCGACACCCCATGTACCCCGGTGCCCACGCCGAGAACCGCCCCGACCACCCGGCCGTGATCATGGCCGGCAGCGGCGAGACCATCACCTACCGGGAGCTCGACGACGAGGCGAACCGCCTCAGCCAGCTGTTCCGCTCGCGCGGCCTCGAGCCCGGCGACCACGTCGCCTTCTGCCTCGAGAACCACCCACACTTCCTGGCCATCGCGTGGGGCTGCCACTACGCCGGCCTCTACTACACGGCCATGTCCTCGCGCCTGAACGACGAGGAGATGGAGTACATCATCAACGACTGCGGGGCGCGGGCGTTCATCACGTCGGCCTACAAGAGGGACGCCGCGGTCAAGCTGCTCGACAAGGCCCCCGACGTGGAGACGTGGCTGATGCTCGACGGCACGGCGGACGGCTACGCGTCCTACGAGGAGGCCATCGCCGAGCAGCCGGCCGAGCCGTTGGAGAACCGCATCGCCGGCACCGACATGCTCTACAGCTCGGGCACCACCGGTCGGCCCAAGGGCGTGAAGCCGCCGATGCCGAGCCAGCCCCTCGAGAGCTCGGGCACGTCGGTCTACGGCCTGCTGGCGATGCTGTTCGGTCTCCGCGAGGACTCGGTGTACCTCTCCCCCGCCCCGCTGTACCACGCCGCGCCGCTGCGCTTCTGCATGGGCGTGCACATGGGCGGCGGCACCGTCGTGGTCATGGAGCGCTTCGATCCCGAGCAGGCGCTGGCGCTCATCGAGAAGTACGGCGTCACGCTCAGCCAGTGGGTGCCCACCATGTTCATCCGGATGCTCAAGCTCCCCGACGAGGTGAAGGACCGCTACGACGTCTCGTCCTTGCAGGTCGCCATCCACGCGGCGGCACCGTGCCCGGTCGAGGTGAAGAAGCGGATGATCGACTGGTGGGGGCCGGTGCTGCACGAGTACTACGCCGGCACCGAGGGCAACGGCTTCGTGTACTGCAACTCCGAGCAGTGGCTCGAGCACCCGGGCACGGTGGGCCAGGCGCTCATCGGCACGATCCACATCGTCGACGAGAACGGCGAGGAGCTGCCGGTCGGCGAGCCGGGCACCATCTACTTCGAGGGCGAGGGCGCGTCGACGTTCGAGTACCACAACGATCCCGAGAAGACCGAGAGCTCGCGCGACCCGAAGGGCCGGGGCTGGTCGACCCTCGGCGACGTCGGCCGCGTCGACGAGGACGGCTTCCTCTACCTGACCGACCGCAAGGCGTACATGATCATCTCCGGCGGTGTGAACATCTACCCGCAGGAGGCCGAGAACGTGCTCGCCCTGCACCCCAAGGTGTTCGACGTGGCCGTCTTCGGGGTGCCCAACGAGGACTTCGGCGAGGAGGTCAAGGCGGTGGTCCAGCCCGCAGAGGGCGTCGAGGGCTCGCCCGAGCTCGAGCGCGAGCTCATCGCCTACTGCCGGGAGAAGCTCGCCGACGTCAAGTGCCCGCGCAGCATCGACTTCCGCGACGAACTGCCCCGCCACCCCACCGGCAAGCTCTACAAGCGCCTGCTCAAGGACGAGTACTGGGAAGGCCACGAGTCCGGCATCATCTAGCCGTTCTCACCCGGGCGGCGGCGGGGTACGGCTCCGCCATGGAGCCACAGACCCTCCAGCGCGACCGTTCCGGACGGGCCGTCACGCGGGCGCTCGTCGTGGGCGTGCTGCTCGGCCTCTTCGGGTTCGTGTACTTCCCGCAGCTCTGGGTCGGTGCGGTGTTCCTGGCCGTGGGCGCGGTCCTCGGACTCGTGGCCACGGTGCTGGTGAGCAGCACCGAAGATCGTCGTCGCTGACCGCTACCGTTCGCCGGCGATGCGCCGGTTCCCCTTCCTGGATCACCCCGGGCCCATTCCCTTCGCCCATCGCGGCGGCGCCTCCGAGGCACCGGAGAACACGCTGCCGGCGTTCCAGCACGCCATCGACCTCGGGTATCGCTACCTGGAGACCGACGTGCACGCCACGGCCGACGGCGTGTTGGTCGCCTTCCACGACGACCAGCTCGACCGGGTCACCGATCGCACCGGCAAGATCAGCCAGCTGCCGTGGCACGAGGTGGAGCAGGCCCGGGTCGACGGCCGGGAGCCCATCCCGCTGCTGGAGGACGTGCTCGGCACGTGGCCCAACGCCCGGGTCAACATCGATCCCAAGGCCGACGAGTCGGTCGACCCGCTCATCGAGGCGCTGCGCCGCACCGGGGCGGTCGATCGGGTGTGCATCGGCGCCTTCTCCGACGAACGGATCGACCGGGTGCGCGATGCCTTCGACGGCGCCATCTGCACCGGGTTCGGCCCCGACCAGGTCTTCGACCTGCTCGCCGTGATGGAGGGCGAGCAGCGCACGTTCCGGTCGCAGTGCGTGCAGATCATGGCCTACGACGACAACGGTCGGCAGTTCTGCACGCCAGAGCTGGTCACCGCCGCGCACGAGCACGACCTCGTCGTGCACGTCTGGACCGTCGACGATGCCGACGTGATGCACGAGATGCTCGACATCGGCGTCGACGGGATCATGACCGACCGGCCGGTGGTGCTCCGCGAGGTCTTCGAGGCCCGGGGCATCTGGGCCTGATGCAGCTGCCCCTCACGACGCTCGACTTCCTGACACGGGCGCGCCGCTACTTCCCCGACCGCGTCGGTGTCATCGACGGCGACCGCAGCTGGACCTACGCCGAGTTCGCCGACCGGTGCGATCGCCAGGCCCGCTACCTCACCGGTGAGCTCGGCGTCGGCCGGGGCGACGTCGTGGCCTGGCTGTGCGGCAACACCCACGAGCTGCTCGAGGCGTACTACGGCGTCCTGCTGGCCGGTGCCGTGCTCCTGCCGCTCAACATCCGCCTGGCGACCGAGGAGCTCCGCAACGTCCTCGACCAGGCCGGCGCCACCGTGCTCTTCCGGCACCCCGATCAGCCCGACCCCGCGGCGCCGGTGCGCGAGATCGTGCTCGACGAGGGCTACGAGGCGGCGCTGGCTCGCCAGGATGCAGGTCCGGTCGAGCCCGACGTCCGCGACGAGAACGACCCGGCGGAGATCTTCTTCACGAGCGGATCCACGGGCATGCCGAAGGGCGCGGTGCTCACCCATCGCAACCTGTACCTGCACGCCGTCCACAACGCGCTCACCAACTCCATCGACGGCAACGACGTCATCCTCCACCTGGTGCCGCTGTTCCACGTGAACGGCTGGGGCACGCCCCACTACCTCACCGGGCTGGGCGGCACGCACGTGATGCTGCCCCGCTTCGACGCCGGCGAGGTGCTCCGGCTCATCGAGGCGCACGGCGTCACGCGCCTCTTCGCCGTGCCGGCGATGCTCCGCATGCTGCTCGACCACCCCGAGATCGCCACGCGCGACCTGTCGTCGATCCGCACCGCCTCCATCGGCGGTGCACCGGTGAGCCCCGAGATGCTCGGTGAGATCGAGTCGGCGTTCGGTTGCACGGCCATGTGCGGGTACGGCATGACCGAGGCCAGCCCGACGCTCACCCGCTCGGTCGACAAGCCGGGCGAGGCACCATCTGCCGAGCGTCGCTCGACCACCGGCATGCCCATCCTGGGCGTCGACGCGCGGGTGCTCGACGACGACGACCGCGAGGTGCCCTGGGACGGCGAGAGCGTCGGCGAGATCTGCGCTCGCTCCAACCACGTCATGGCCGGCTACCTCGACGCACCCGAGGCCACGGCCGAGGTGATCCGCGACGGCTGGCTGCGCACCGGCGACCTCGCCGTGGTGCGCCCCGACGGCTACCTCCAGATCGTCGATCGCAAGAAGGACCTGATCATCTCCGGCGGCGAGAACATCGCCTCGCCCGAGGTCGAGCACGCCCTCTCGTCGCATCCGGGGGTCCGCGAGGCCGCCGTGGTCGGCCGACCCGACGAGCGCTGGGGCGAGGTGCCGGTGGCCTACGTGTCGCTGCGCTCGCCTGGCGCGGCCGACGAGGCCGAGCTCATCGGCTGGGTGCGCGAGCGGCTCGCGCACTTCAAGGCCCCCAAGGCGGTGGTCGTGCTCGACGACCTGCCCAAGGTCGGCACCGGCAAGATCGACAAGGCCGGCCTGCGGCGCCGCATCTGAGCACGGGTGCTCAGGGAAGGAGCACGTTGGGGTTGCAGATCCCGGCGGGGTCCAGTGCGCCCTTGATGGCCCGCATCGCCGCCACCTCGGCAGCGCTGCGGTTGCGCACCAGCCACCCGCGCTTGGCGGTGCCGATGCCGTGCTCGGCGCTGATCGAGCCGCCGGCGTCCACCACGGCACCCAGGACGACCCTCGTGACGGGGTCATCGTCACCGGTGGCAGGCGGTGCACCGGTGACGTTGACGTGGATGTTGCCGTCGCCGACATGACCGAACAGCCACGTCGTCGCGTCCGGCGCGACACGGTCGACCACGCCGGGCACGTCACGGATGAAGCGGGCGAGCGCACGTGACGGCAGGGTCACGTCGTACTTGCGGGGCACGCCGATGCGGCTGATGGCCTCGGTGTGCGCCTCGCGCACGTGCCACAGCTGCTCGGCCCGACGGGCGTCCGTGGCCACGGCGACGTCCTCGACGCCGGCGGCCTCGAGCACCGCGGCCACGTCGGCGGTCGGATCCGGCGGCCCCACCGCCTCGACCAGCACGAGCACCGGTGGGATCGGTTCGAGGACCGGTGCCACTCCCGTCTGCGCGGCCACCAGCTCGGCGCCGGCGGCCAGCGCGAGCTCGGCCACCTCGAGCGTCGGCACGGCCCGCCGCAGCGCGCCGACGACCGAGACCGCCGACTCGATGTCCGGGCAGCCGAACAGCGCGGTCACCGTCGCGCCCGCCGCCGGCACCAGCGCGAGCCGCGCCCGGGTCACCACCCCCAACGTGCCCTCGCTCCCGCACAGCAACCCGGCCAGGTCGTAGCCGGTGTTGTCCTTGATCAGCCCGCCGAGGTGGGAGATGACCTCGCCGGTGCCGAGCACGGCCTCCACGCCCAGCAGCTGCCGGCGGGTGGCACCGTGGCGCAGCACCCGGAGGCCGCCGGCGTTGGTCGCCACCGTGCCGCCGACGGTGGCGCTGTCGCGGGCGGCCAGGTCGACGCCGTAGCGCCAGCCCATGCCGTGCGCGGCCGCCTGGACCGCAGCGATGGTGGTGCCGGCGAGGGCGGTGAGCTGGCCGGCGTCGGGGTCCTGGTCGGTGATGCCGCCGAGGCGCTCGGTCGACAACACGAGCTCGCCGGCCAGCGGCACCGAGCCGCCGACCAGGCCGGTATTGCCGCCCTGTGGGACGATGGCCACCCGCTGAGCCCGGCACCAACGCACGACCTCGGCCACCTCGGCGGTGGAGCCGGGGCGCACCACCGCCGGCGTGGCGCCGGTGAAGGCGCCGGTCCAGTCGGTGACGTGGGAGGCCAACCGGTCGGCATCGGTGATCACGTGGGCCTCACCCACGATCGAGCGCAGCGGATCCAGCGACACCTCCACCCCGCCAGTGTGCCCACACGACCCGCCGCGCTCGCCGTCTACGTTCGGTCCCCCGTTCCCGCACAGGAGCATCGATGCCGGCACCCCTCGTCCCGTTCCACACCCTGCACGCCCGCAACGGCATGGTCTGCAGCGTCGATCACCTGGCCTCGAGCGCGGGGGTGGCCGTGCTCCGCGACGGCGGGAACGCCGTCGACGCGGCGATCGCCACCAGCGCCGCGCTCGCCGTGACCACCCAGCACCTGTGCGGGATGGGCGGCGACCTGTTCGCGCTCGTGCACCACGTCGACGGAGCTGCGCCCGACTGCCTCAACGCCAGCGGGCGAGCGGGTTCGGGTGCCGACGCCGAGGCCATGCGGTCCGAAGGCCACCGGCGCGTGCCCACCGACGACGACATCCGGGCGGTGACGGTGCCGGGCTGCGTCGACGGTTGGCTGACGCTGCACGGCCGACACGGTCGCCTCCCCATCGGCCAGGTGCTCGAACCGGCCAGGGCGTTGGCCGAGGACGGGTTCCCGGCGTCGCCGATCCTGGCGTTCATGGTGCCGCTCATCGCCCACGTCGACGGAGCCGACGACTACACCCGCCAGGACGTCCGCACCGGCACGCTGATCCGCCGGCCGGGCGTGGCCCGTACCCTGGCGGCCATCGCCGACGGCGGGCGCGACGCGTTCTACGGCGGCGAGTTCGGCGACGGGCTGCGGCGCCTCGGCGGTGGGCTCTTCAGCGAGGACGACCTGGCCACGTCGCAGGCCGACTGGGTCGACCCGCTGGCCATCGACCTCTGGGGTCACCGCGCCTACACGGTCCCGCCCAACAGCCAGGGCTACCTGACCCTGGCCGGTGCCCGCATCGCCGAGCTCGTCGGCCTGGGCGGGGGTCTCGACGCCGACCCCGACTCGGCCGAGTGGGCGCACCTGCTCGTGGAGGCGGCACGCCTCGCCGGCCACGACCGGCCCTCGGTGCTGCACGACGCCGCCGACGGCAACGCCCTCCTGGCCGACGACCGGCTGCGCGCGCGGGCGGAGCGGTTCTCGCCGCAGGCCCGTGCCGACCTCGCCTCCCCCGGGCACGACGGCGACACCATCTACCTGTGCACCGCGGATGGTGACGGCATGGGGGTGTCGCTCATCCAGTCGAACGCACGCGGCTGGGGCGTCCACCTCGCGGTTCCCGAGGTCGGCATCTTCCTGCACAACCGCGGGCAGGGCTTCTCGCTGGAACCCGGTCACCCGGCCGAGCTCGCCCCGGGCCGGCGCCCGCCCCACACGCTGGCACCGGCACTGGTGCAGCGCGGTGACGGCAGCCTGCGGGCGGTGCTGGGGACGATGGGCGGCGACTCGCAGCCGCAGGTGGTGCTCCAGTTGCTGGTCCGTCTCCTGGTGACCGGCCAGTCCCCCGCCGCGTGCATCGGCGCACCGCGCTGGCGCCTGGGCAGCGGCGGCTTCGACGTGTGGAGCCGACCGGGTGGTCCCGGAACGGTCGGCGTCGAGGCCAACGCCCCGGAGGCGTGGGTCGACGGACTGCGCCGGCGCGGCCACGAGGTCGAGGTCCACGACGCGTTCAACTCGGGCTACGGCCACGCCCACCTGATCGAGCGGGACGAGTCCGGAACCCTCGGTGGCGCCGCCGACCCACGGGCCCTCACCGGCGCCACCGTCGCCTGGTGACTGGGAATTTCGTCAGTTGGTCAGCACAGGTCTGACCAACTGACGCAATTGTCCGCTCAGGCGTCGCGGAAGTCGGGGTCGCGCTTCTCGAAGCCGGCCATGACCGCCTCGACCTGGTTGGGACTGCCGATCAGCGCACCGATCTCGGCCCGCTCGGCGGCGAACTGGTCGGCGATGGGCACCGAGCCCGACGCGTTCAGCAGCCGCTTGGCGGCGCGCACGGCATCGGGGCTCTTGCCGGCGATCTCCGCGGCGAGCTCGCGAGCAGCGGCGAGCGGATCGTCGGCCACGTGGGTGGCCAGCCCGATGCGCACCGCTTCCTCGCCCTCGACCATGCGACCGGTGAACGTGAGCTCCTTGGCGACGTCGAGCCCGACGAGCCGGGGCAACATCCACGTGCCGGTCATGTCTGGGATCAGACCCCACTTCACCTCGAGCACGCTCATCCGCGCCTCGGGCGCCATGAACCGGATGTCGGCTCCGAGGGCGATCTGGCAACCGCCACCGAGGGCGACGCCGTGCACGGCGGCGATGACCGGGACCGGCACCTCCTGCCATGTGTGGGCGACCTGCTGACCCAGGTGCGTGATGCGTCCGCTGGTGTCGCCGATGGAACCCAGCGAGCCGGCGCCGGCGTCGTCGCCGGCTCGCTCGTCGTCACTGCCGCCCTTGGCCATGGCCTGGAAGCTGCCGAAGTCGAGCCCGGCGCAGAAGCCGCGCCCGGCACCGTGGAGGACGACCGCCCGCACCGACCGGTCGGCGGCAACGGTCTGGCCGGCCTCGGCGATGGCGGCGAACATGGCGCCGTCCAGCGCGTTCATCTTGTCGGGGCGGTTCAGCATCACCTCGGCCACGCCGTCGGCGATGTCGATCTGGACACGGTCGCTCATCTGATCCTCCTGGCTCGCACGCCCTCGGCGCGTCAGGGGACAGTCTGGCCCACGTAACCGCTGTGGGGCCGAGGTCAGGCCGCGGGACGCAGCGTGAGCGCCGGCCAGAACGGACGGAGCAACTCGTCGACACCCGCCGTGGCCAGTCCGACCACCAGGCCGAACGCGGCGTCGCCGGCGGCGCGGACCACCCGCGTGGATCCCGAGCGGTCCTGGTCCGACAGACCGGTGCGGTCGCACGCCTCGCGGGCCGCCCGGCGGGCGCGCTGCGCCGCCCGGCAACCGAGCCGCGCACGACCCGATCGCCGGAGCAGCGCTCCGACCTCCGCTCGGGCCCGCAACCGCGCGATCTCACCGTCGGCGGTCTCGGCCTCGGCGCCGAGGAGATCGATCATCCGCTCGATGTCGGCGCGCTCCGCTCGCGCCACCACCTCGCGAATTCTTCGACATCCATCGGACCACCTCCAGCGGAGCTCGGCTGGAACCAAGGATCGGCAGCGGCCACCCGAAGGTGAGGAGAACGGGTCGATCGGCCCAGGTTCTGGCACGCGTCACGCACCTTTCGTGCCCGAAGGTTCACACTCGGTGGTCGCCGAAGAGGAGCTGCCGGCCGCTTCGTACCGCATGCCCGGTTCGCACGGATCTGGCATCAGAAACCGTTCACAGATCGTCATCAGAACCACCTTCGCGGCCCCACCGGAGTCCCTATGGTCGTGCCCCGTCTGTGACGCCGGGCACGAGCTCGCCGCTCGCGGGCACCGCTATTGACACTTTGCCAATAACATGCGTACCGTCCGCCACGACGACGTGACACGCGTCACGCGACGGTCACCCATCCGGCTGCCGGGACATCCTCGGCGCCACGCTCCCAAGGGGGAAATGTGACGAGCAGAATCTCGACGCGCCGGTGGCTCCGGCTGCTCGCGCTGCTACTCGGCCTGGCGATGCTCGCCGCGGCGTGTGGTGGCGACGACGACGGCGGAGGTGACAACGCCTCGCCCGACACCAGCGAGCAGCCCGGTGGCTCGACGACCACCGCGGCGCCGGTCGACGAGGGCACGCCGCAACCGGGCGGCAAGCTCGTCTACGGGCTCGAGGCCGACACCGCCACGCCGTGGACGCCGGCCAAGTCGGTGTGCGCCATCTCCTGCCACATGGTGATGCGCTCGGTGTACGACCCGCTGACCCTCTTCGCCGAGGACGGCACGGTGCACCCGAACCTGCTCGAGTCGTTCTCCTCCAACGACGACTTCACCGAGTGGACCCTGGTGCCCCGGCAGGGCGTCACGTTCCACGACGGCACCCCCTTCAACGCCGAGGCGATCAAAGCCAACCTCGACGCCCACAAGGCCAGCTTCCTCACCGCCAAGGCGCTGCTGAACCTCGATTCGGTCGAGGTCGTCGACGGCAACGCCGTGGCCCACATGAAGAGCCCGTGGGCCCGCTTCCCGGTGTTCCTGTCCGGCCAGATCGGCTACATGGCCTCGCCCACGTGGCTGGCCGCGGCGGCCAACGACGTCTCGCTCGAGGCCAAGCCTGTCGGCACCGGACCGTTCGTGTTCAAGTCCTACGAACCGGGCGGTTCCTTCATCGCCACCAAGAACGCCGACTACTGGCGGGCCGACGAAGGACTCCCCTACCTCGACCAGATCGAGTTCCGGGTCCTCGCCGACGTGCAGTCCCGCAAGAACGCCCTGCTCTCGGGCGAGATCGACATCATGCACACCTCCAACGGCGACACCATCAAGGAGCTGCGTGACGAGAGCTCGATCGAGCTCACCGAGACCTCGGCCTACGGCGAGACCAACTACACGCTGATGATGGTCGACAACCCCGACTCGCCGCTGAGCGACGTGCGCATCCGCAAGGCCCTGGCCTACGCCCTCGACAGCCAGGTGCTGATCGACCGGCGCGGCGGCGGCATCGAGCAGGTGGCGAACGGTCCGTTCAGCCCGCAGCAGATCGGCTACCTCGAGGACTCGGGCTTCCCCGACTACGACCCCGAGCAGGCCAAGAAGCTGGTCGAGGAGTACAAGACCGACAAGGGCATCTCCGGACCGGTGAAGGTCAGCTACACCACCACCACCGACCCGTACAACCTGGGCACGGCCGAGCTGCTGAAGCAGTTCTGGGAGCAGGTCGGCTTCTCCGTCGACCTCGCCCAGATCGAGCAGAGCCAGTTCATCGTCACCGCCCTGACCGGCGACTTCGAGATGTTCGGGTGGCGCAACCACGGTGGCGTCGACCCCGACAGCCAGCGCATCTGGTGGCACAGCGAGACCGCCGATCCCATCGGTTCCCTGGCCCTCAACTTCGGACGCATCAAGGACGACGTCATCGACGCCAATCTCGACAAGCTGCGCCAGACGACGGACAAGGCGACCATCAAGGAGGCCGCCGAGGCCATCAACCGCCAGTTCGCCGACCAGGTCTACGACATCTGGACGAGCTGGACGGTGTGGGGCATCGCCAAGAAGCCGTCGGTCAACGGCCTCGACACCTTCACGCTGCCCGACGGCTCCAACACGCTGCCCGGCAACGGCATCGGTGGCTCCCATCAGGTGGCCCAGCTGTGGGTCGCCCAGTAGTCGACCGCAGCTGAACCCGTTCCGTCGTTCGAGTAGGGAGTCCCTGCACTCGTGAAGTTCGTCGCCGTCAGGCTGGTACAACTCATCGTCGTCCTCCTGGCGGCGACGTTCTTCACCTACTCGCTGACCTTCATCTCCAACAGCCCCAAGGAAGTCGTCGACACGCTGCTGCAGATCGAGGCGGGCGCACCCGAACGGCGCGCCGTGATCGAAGAGGACCTCAACCTCGGCGATCCCCTCCTCGTCCGCTACGGCAAGTGGCTCGGCGACGCCGCCACCGGCGATCTCGGGCGCTCGTACTCCACCCAGGAACCGGTCGCCGACCGGATCCAGACCCGGCTGCCCCGCACCATCGCCTTGGTGGTGTACGCCCAGCTCATCGCCCTGCTGCTGGCCATACCCGCCGGCGTGCTGGCGGCCTGGCGGGCCGACTCGTGGCTCGACCGCGGGCTGTCGAGCACCAGCATCGGTCTGCTCGCCATACCGAACTACGTGCTCGCGGTGTTGCTGGTCTACTTCTTCGCCTTGCAGCTCGACTGGTTCCCCGCAGTCACCGCGGCCGACCTGTCGGTGTTCGACCTCCGGAGCTACCTGCTCCCGTCTCTGTCGCTGGCGCTGGGTCAGGTGGCGGTCTACATGCGCCTCCTGCGCACCGACATGATCGCCACGCTGCAGGAGGACTTCATCGACATGGCCAAGGCCAAGGGGCTCAGCACCCGGTCGATCCTGTTGCGCCACGCCCTGCGCCCGTCGAGCCTGTCGCTGGTCACCACCATCGGGATCAACGCCGGCGTCGCATTGGGCGGCACCGTCATCATCGAGACGATCTTCGGCATGCCCGGGATGGGCACCATGCTCGTCGACGCCATCTTCCGCCGCGACATCCTCGTGGTGCAGGGCGTCGTGGCCGTGATCGCCGCCGGCTTCGTGCTCATCAACTTCGTCATCGACCTCTTCTATGCCCTCCTCGACCCCAGGATCCGAAGTGTCCGAAGTGCTGCCTGACGGCGAAGCGACCGATCTCGCCGAGGAGACCGAGCTCCGCGCCGACGACGAGGCCGCCCAACCGGCACCCGTCGCGCCCAGCGACTACGCCGACAAGAAGCGCTGGGGGTTCGGCTTCTGGCTGGCATCGGTGTGGATGGCCGCCATCGTGCTGCTCTGTGGCCTGGCGCCGTGGCTGCCCTTCGTCGACGACCCGGGTGCGTTCCCCGACTTCTCCGTGCCCTCGGCGGCGGGCCCCTCGATGGCGCACTGGTTCGGTGTCGACGCCAACGGCAACGACCTGTTCTCCCAGGTCATCAACGGCGGCCGCGTGTCGCTGTTCATCTCCATCACCGTCGTGGTCATCGGCTTCGTCAGCGGCGGCATCATCGGCATGGTCGCCGGCTTCTTCCGAGGGCGCGTCGACCGCGTCATCTCCGCGGTCATCGACATCCTGCTCGCCTTCCCCGCCCTGGTCCTGGCCCTGGCGATGATCGCCATCTTCGCCAGCAACGGCACGACGGTTCGCCCCAACCTGCCCGTCGTCATCGGGTCGCTGTCGATCCTGTCCGTGGCGCCGCTGGCCCGCATCACGCGCGGCATCACGCTGGCCTTCTCCGAGCGCGAGTTCGTCACCGCGGCCCGCACGCTCGGCGCCAAGAACTCGCGGATCATTCGGCGGGAGATCCTGCCGAACGTCATCCCGCCGATGGCCGTGTTCAGCCTCACCGTCATCGCCGTGGTGATCGTCGCCGAGGGCGCGCTCGCGTTCCTCGGACTGTCCGTCGGTGCACCGTCGCCGACGTGGGGGAAGCTCATCAACCAGGGACGTCCACAGCTGCAGGAGAGCGGGCACATCACGTTCTTCCCGGCTGGCGTGATGTTCCTCACGATCCTGTCGCTCAACTACATGGGCGACGTGTTGCAGTCTCGGTTCACAGTCCGGGAGGGGGCGCTGTAGATGGCCAGAAGGATCACGGCGGAGTCGGTTGACCAGGCTCCGCTGCTGGAGGTCACCGACCTCCGCACACACTTCCGCACGCCAAGGGGACGGGTGCGGGCGGTCGACGGGGTCACGTTCACGCTCGAGCGGGGTCGCACCCTGGGCGTCGTGGGCGAGTCGGGCTCGGGCAAGACCGTGCTGTCGCGGTCGATCATGGGGTTGCTGCCGCGCAGCAACGTCGAGCGCACCGGCTCGATCCGCTACGACGGCACCGAGATCTCCGGCTACTCCCAACCCGAGATGCGCTCGGTGTGGGGACCCGAGATGGCGATGATCTTCCAGGACCCGATGACCTCGCTCAACCCGGTCATGAAGATCGGCAAGCAGATCACCGAGTCGCTCCGGTTCCACCTCGACATGCCCAAGCACGAGGCCCAGGAGCTGGCCGTGTCCTTGCTCACGTCGGTGGGCATCCCCGAACCGGCCAAGCGGGTCAAGGAGTACCCGCACCAGCTGTCGGGCGGCATGCGCCAGCGCGTCGTCATCGCCATCGCGCTGGCGTGCGGTCCCAAGCTGCTGTTCGCCGACGAGCCCACCACGGCGCTCGACGTCACCGTGCAGGCCCAGATCCTGAACCTGCTCGACGCCCAGCAGCGCGAGCGCTACATGGCCATGGTGCTGGTCACCCACGACCTCGGTGTCGTCGCCGGTCGCGCCCACGACATCGCGGTGATGTACGCCGGCAAGATCGTCGAGAAGGCGCCGGCCCGGACGCTGTTCGCCAGCATGCGCATGCCCTACACCGAGGCGCTGCTTCAGTCGATCCCCAAGCTCGAGTACCACAGCCACACCCGGCTGGCCTCGATCCCGGGGCGACCGCCCGACCTGGTCAACCCACCGAAGGGATGCAACTTCGCCCCCCGGTGCCGCTACGCGCAGCCCCGCTGCCTCGAGGAGGAACCCGGCTTGTTCGAAGGTGAAGGGCCCGACCACCACTACGCCTGCTTCTTCCCGGTGGGCACCGACGCCGGGCGCGAGGCGCTGGCTCGCAACCAGGCCGAGGGACGCATCCCCCGCGCCGAGGACGTCGAGGTCACCATCTCGTCGCCGGGAGGTGCCGCCTGATGGCCGGTTCCGGTACCGCTCACCTGCGTTCGGGTGACGACATCGTCCTGCAGGTCGAGGACCTCGTGGTCGAGTTCCCCGCCGGCCGCGGCCGCAAGGTGCACGCCGTGTCCGGCGTCAGCTTCGACGTGGCCAAGGGCGAGACCCTGGGCATCGTCGGCGAGTCGGGCTGCGGCAAGTCGACCACCGGCAAGGCCATCATGCGTCTGGTCCCCATCACCAGCGGGACGGTCACGTTCAAGGGCAACGAGATCTCCTCGCTGCACGGGGAGAAGCTCCGTCGGCTGCGCCAGGACCTGCAGATGATCTTCCAGGACCCGGTGTCGTCGATCAACCCCCGGCGGACCATCGGCGACGTCGTCGCCGAACCCCTCGAGATCTGGAAGCGGGACAGCGGCGACGACGCCGAGCTGGTCGACCGCGTGCTCACCGACGTGGGCCTCGATCCCGAGGTCGCCCGACCCAAGCGGCGGCACGAGTTCTCCGGTGGCCAGTGCCAGCGCATCTGCATCGCCCGGTCGCTCGTGCTCGATCCCGAGCTCATCATCTGTGACGAGCCGGTCTCCGCCCTCGACGTGTCGGTGCAGGCCCAGATCCTCAACCTGCTCGAGGACATGAAGGAGCGCTACGGCCTGACGCTCATCTTCATCGCCCACGACCTCGCCGTGGTGAAGAACGTGTCCGACCGCGTCGCCGTGATGTACCTGGGCAAGATCTGCGAGATCGCCCCGCCCGACGAGCTCTACTACCGGCCGTCGCACCCCTACACCGCCGCCCTGTTGTCGGCCATCCCGCTGCCCGATCCCGAGGTCGTGCCCGACACGGCCGACATCGCCGGCGACCTGCCCTCCCCCATCGACCCTCCCTCCGGCTGCCGCTTCCGGACCCGCTGCTCGCGGGCCACCGAGCGCTGCGCCGCCGAGGAACCCGTCGTCCGCCAGATCGGCGACGACCACTACGTCGCCTGCCACTTCCCGCTCGTCGGCGAGGTGGCGCCACCAACGTCCTCCCGTGTGGAGGTCGGGGCCACCGGCTGAGAGCGACTGCACCACGACGACAGGCCAGGAGGGAGTCGAGGCCGCCGTGAACCCACACCGTCCCAGATCACGGACCCGGCTCGACCCCGCGGTGCGACGGCGCCAGATCGCCGAGGCCGCGGCGCGTGTCTTCGCCGAGCACGACCCGAGCGAGGTGTCCTTCGAGCTCGTGGCCGACGAGGCCGGCGTGTCGCGCAGCCTCGTGTACTCGTACTTCGGAGACCGAGGGAGCCTGTTCGCCGCCGCGTACACCCACGAGCTCGAGCGGCTCGACGCCGAGCTCGACGGCGCGCTGGAATCCCTCGGCGACGACCGTGAGCGCCTGGCGTCGGCCGTGCGTGCCTACCTCGCCTTCGCGTGGCGGCACCGGTCGTCCTGGCAGCTCATCGCCTCGGCGAGCTCGTCACGGCACCCGGCGGTGCGTGACGCCATCGACGAACGCGTCGACCGGATCGCCGCGTCCATCGGCGAATCGCCCGAGTCCCGCCTGCTCGTCCGCGGTGTCATCGGCATGCTCGAAGCGGCGGCGATCCACACGCTCGAGCACGAGGACGTCGACGTCGAGCACCTGGCAGCGCTGCTCACGCGAGTCATCTGGGACGGCGTCTCGTCGCTCGCGGCAGACGACGACTGAAGCCGGCCGCGCCAGACCACGAGCGCGTGCCCACCGGCCTCGTCACCACTCCTGGCGTGCCTCCTCGGCGAAGCCCTGCAGCCCCTCGACCTCGAGCTCGAGACCGTCGTCGGTGCGGACGTGCCCCGACCAGGTGCCGAAGACCTGGTGGGTCTCACTGCCCTTGTCCCGGCCGGGGAGCTGGGTGTGCTTGTCGTGCCGGGGCGTGAGCGTGACGTCGAGCTGGCCGCCGGGGTCGACGATGCGCCACGGCGCCATCGGTTCGTCCCAGTCGTAGCGCCAGTCGAGCTCGCGGCCGAGCTTGTGCAGCCGTCCGTCCACGACGATGCCGTTCTCGGTGTAGCCCGACCCCTCGGTCCAGCGGGCGCCGAACTGGAGCCCGACCACATGGGGGCCACAGCGGCCGGCGCCGCCACCCCAGTTCCACGTGATCTCGGACGGCCATCGACCGCGTCCCACATCGAGGACCCCCCATGCGTCGCCCGCGTCACCGCCGATCTCGAAGCGCTGCTCCCCGACGACCAGCTCGCCGACCGCAGGCCGCGCCTGGTGCTTGGACGTGTAGTTGAACAGCTCGTCGCTCCACGGGATCACGACGTTGAGCGACTCGTGTCCGGGCGGCAGCGCGACGTGCACGTCGAGCCGTCCGGGCCGTCCGTCGGCCTCGGTCCAGGACGCCGTGAGCCGCGTACCCGTGTCGTCGTCGACGTACGCGGCCCCGAAGCCGTCGCGGTCGATGCGCAATGGTGCGGTGCCCGGCCGGTCGGGGAGGTCGAACTCGTCGTTGCCGACGGTGACCAGGCCACCGCCTCCGGTGGCCCCGTCGGCGAGGTCGACCCACCACACGTCGGCGAGTCCCAGGTGATCGACGTCGGCGTAGACCGACGACACCACCAGGTCGCCGGCGAGCACCGCCCAGTAGTCCCAACGCTTGTTCACCCCGAACCGCCCTTGCAGGTTGGCCCGGTGCAGCGGCCGGCGGGACCACCCGCGGGCCGCGGGGTTCAGGCGGTCGCCATCCGGGCTGCACAGGTCGACCGGTGCGGTGAGCTCGTTCTCGTGCGTCGTCACGGCTGCCGATCTTGGCAGGCGGGCGCGATGGCACGGCGGTTTGCTGCTGTCGGGGTGCGAGCACGACGCCGCTAACGTCGCCGCATGGCCAAGCCCTACGACATGCAGATCGACACCGACGCCCTCTACGAGGTCACGATCGACTCCGACAAGGGGACGATCGTCGCGGAGCTCGACCCCCAGCTCGCCCCGAAGACGGTCAACGAGTTCGTCTGCAAGACCCGCGACGGCTTCTACGACGGCCTCACCTTCCACCGGGTCGTCCCCGACTTCGTGATCCAGGGCGGCGACCCCGAGGGCACCGGGCGCGGCGGTCCGGGCTACCGCTTCGAGGACGAGCCGGTGAAGGCCGAGTACACCGAGGGTGCGCTGGCCATGGCCAACGCCGGCCCCAACACCAACGGCAGCCAGTTCTTCATCACCATCGACGACTGCCGGCGCAAGCTCGACAAGCTGTACAACCTGTTCGGCTACGTCACCCAGGGCATGGACGTGGCCAAGTCGATCGAGGTCGGCGACACCATGCGTTCCGTCACGGTGACGGAGAAGCCCCGCTCCTGATCGTTCACGCGACCGGAATCGACGATTCTCCGTCGATTCCGGTCGTGTGAACCAGAGTTGGACGGGGTCTCAGCGGTTCTCGAAGGAGGGCGCGCGCTTCTCGAGGAACGCCCGCATCGCCTCGGTCGAGTCCTCGGTGAACGACGACAGGATCTGCGTGCGGTTCTCCAGGTCGATGCCGGCCTGCAGGCTGCCGACCTCGAGCTGGCTCCACATGACCTCCTTGGTCATCCAGACACCGAACGGGCTGTTGCCCGCGATCTGCTCGGCGACGTCCAGAGCGGCATCCACGACCTGACCGTCGTCGACCACGCGCGTCACCAGGCCGAGTGCGTCGGCCTCCTCGGCGTCGATGAGACGACCGGTGAGCAGCAGCTCGAAGGCTCGGCCCGCTCCCACCAGCCGCGGCAGCAACCAGCTGACGCCGATGTCGCACCCCGAGAGCCCGATGCGCACGAACGCCACGTTGAAGCGAGCCGACGTCGAGCACACGCGGACGTCGGAGCCCAGCGCCAGCGCGAACCCGCCGCCCGATGCCGGTCCGTTGACCGCGGCCACCACGGGGACCTTCAGCGAGCGCAGGTGCGGGACGAGCGTGGCGATGTGCTGCTGGGTGGCCAGTCCTCGCTGCGGACGCCCCAAGTGCTCGGTGCCGGGAACGGCGGCCGAGTCCTTGAGGTCGAGCCCGGCGCAGAAGCCCCGTCCGGCGCCGGTGAGCACCACACAGCGGACGTCGCCGTCGGCGGCGACCTCGTCGAGACGATCGTGCAGGTCGGCGACCAGTTGGTGGTTCATGGCGTTGAGCCGGTCGGGACGGTTGAGGGTGAGCAGGCGGACGCCCGACCGGACGTCGTCGGCGAGCACGGTGGTGAGGTCGGTGGAGGGAGTGGCCATGTGCTCATCTTGGCCGCTCACCCCGGCCGGATCTGTCGTCGATCGGTCAGACCTGTGCTGACCGATCGACGAAATTTTCGGTTGGCGTGACAGGCTGCGGGGCATGAGCGCGGCCGGACCCGGGCTGAACATCGTCGACGTCCAGGAGGCCATCGCCGCCGTCGTTCCCGAGCGCGACTGCATCCTCTGGAGGGACCGGCGACTGAGCTGGGCGTCGGTGAACGAACGGTCGCGGCGCTTCGCCAACGCCCTGCTGGCCCTCGGGATCGGGGGTGACGACGTCGACCACGCCGGCGTCCAGGGCTGGCAGAGCCCGCACGACCACGTGGCCCTGTATCTCACCAACGGCAACGAGTACCTCGAGGGGATGCTCGGTGCCTGGAAGGCGCGGGCCGCCGCCATCAACGTCAACTACCGCTACACGTCCGAGGAGCTCGCCTTCCTGCTCGGCGACGCTGCTGTCGTGGCCGTCGTCTACCACGCCCGGTTCGCTCCGGTCCTGGCCGAGGCGCTCGACCACCTGCCACGTCTGCGTGCGCTCGTCGTCGTCGACGACGGCTCGGGCACCGAACCGGTGGCCGGATCGGTCCCCTACGAGCAGCTGCTGGCCGGCGCCTCGCCCGACCGCCCACCGCTGCACTGGTCGCCCGACGACCGCTACGTGGTCTACACGGGCGGCACCACGGGCAACCCGAAGGGCGTGCTGTGGCGCCAGGACGACTTCCTGCACACCGCGCTCGGCATCGGGGGAACGGTCGACGAACTGGTCGAGCGAGCTCGCCGCCCGGACCGGCCGCGCGCACTGCCGGCGCCACCGTTCATGCACGGTGCCGCCCACTGGAACGCGCTGTCGTGCCTGCTCGCCGGCGGCACCGTGGTCATCCAGGACCACACCGAGCACCTCGACCCCGCCGACGTCCTCGACACCTGCGCCCGCCATCAGGTCACCTCGCTGCTGATCGTGGGCGATGCGTTCGCCCGTCCGCTGCTCGACGAGATCCGCCGGCGACCCCGAGACCTGTCGTCGCTGGCCTTCCTCATGACCGGCGGGGCGGTCCTGTCCCCCACCATCAAGCAGCAGCTCGTCGCCGAGGTGCCCGGCCTGCGGGTGGTCGACATCCTCGGTTCGTCCGAGACCGGACGCCACGGCCTGGCCACCACGTCGGCCGAAGCCGCCGGCGCCGACGGCGACGACCCCGGCGGCTTCCGCCCCAGCGACACCACCGTGGTGCTCGACGAGTCGCGCACCCGCACGCTCGAACCCGGCGAGCCCGAGTCGGGCTGGCTGGCCCAACGGGGCCGCGTGCCGCTCGGCTACCTCGGTGATCCCGACAAGACGGCGGCCACGTTCCCGCGCATCGACGGCGTCGTCCACGCGGTGGCCGGCGACCGGGCCCGCCTGCGCGCCGACGGCCGCATCGAGCTGCTGGGCCGCGACTCGGTCACCATCAACACGGGCGGCGAGAAGGTCCACGCCGAGGAGGTCGAGCAGGCGGTCAAGGCCCACCCGGGCGTGTACGACGCCCTGGTCGTCGGACGGCCGAGCGATCGCTGGGGAAGTGAGATCGTCGCCGTGGTCGCCGTGACCGACGACTTCGACCCCGACGACGTCCGACGCGTCGCCGGCCAGCATCTGGCCCGCTACAAGCTGCCCAAGTCATTCGTGGTGGTCGACCGCGTGCGCCGCAGCGCCAGCGGCAAGCCCGACTACGCCTGGGCGCGGCAGGTGACCCAGGACGACGCCGATCGGGCGGCGGTCGAGGAGGGCGGGCGCTGAGGTGCGACGCGCGGTGGCCGCCAGCGCCCGGACCTACCTGCGCAAGCCCGCCGAGGCCGACGCCGACGAGTTCGTCGAGCGTGTCGTCGCCAGCCGCGACCACCTCGAGCCCTTCGTGTATGCCAGCACCGACGTCGCCGCATTCCGGCAGTGGCTCGTGCGGGGGGCCCGGCCCGAGATCGAGCAGTTCCTCGTGTGCGCCCGCGACGGCGACGCCATCGTCGGCTTCGTGAACCTCAACAACATCGTGCGCGGCTCGTTCCAGTCGGCCGCAGCCGGGTGGGCGTCGTTCCTGCCCCATGCCCACCGCGGACACCTCACCGAGGGCCTCGACCTGGCCCTCGAGGTGGCGTTCACCCAGCTGCGCCTGCACCGCATCGAGGCCAACATCCAACCGTCGAACCACCGGTCGCGCGAGCTGGCCCGACGGTGCGGCTTCACGTTGGAGGGGTACTCCCCCGAGTTCCTCGAGGTCGGCGGAGCCTGGCGCGACCACGAGCGGTGGGCCATCCGGGAGGACGTCTGGCGACGACTCCGGGGGCGCCGCTGAGCACTCCGGCTTGCCCGGACCGCCCCGTTCGCCGGAGAATGTCCGGTCCGACCGGCTCCGCCGGCGGAACCCACCTCGATGATCACCGCACCGCACACGCGCCGGTTGACGCTGACCCGTCCGCTCGACCTGCGCCTCACGCTCGGCCCCGTCCGCTACGGCAGGGGCGATCCGTCGTGCCTGCTGCGATACGACGAGTGCTTCCGGGCCACCCGGGCCCCCACCGGCACCGCCACCGTGCACCTCGTCGTGCGCGACGGCGAGCTGGCCGCCGAAGCCTGGGGCGACGGCGCCGAGTGGGTGCTCGACCAGCTGCCGATGCTGGTCGGCGAGCACGACGACCTGTCCACGTTCTCGCCCACCGACGCCCTCGTCGCCGATCTGCACCAGCGCACGCCCGGCTTGCGCATCGGTGCCTCGCACCGGGTCTTCGAGGCACTGCTGCCGGCGGTGTGCGGGCAGAAGGTCAGCGGCTTCGAGGGCAAGCGGGCGCACCGGCAGGTGCTGCAGGCCTTCGGCGAGCCGGCGCCCGGCCCATCCCAGCTCGATCTGGTGGTGCCGCCCGACCCGCGCGTGCTGGCCAGCGTGGGCTACCAGGACCTCCACCCGCTCGGTCTGGAGCGGGCCCGGGCCGACGTCATCCGCCGGGCCGCCGCTCGGGCCGCCAGCGTCGAGTCGGTGGTCGACGTCCCCGCCGAGGAAGCCGAACGACGCCTGCGGTCTCTCGCCGGCGTCGGCGTGTGGACGGCAGCGCTGGTCCGCCAGATCGCGCTCGGCGACCCCGATGCGGTCCCCGTCGGCGACCCGGCGCTCAAGCACGTGGTGTCCTGGGCGTTCCTCGGCGAACGCCGGGGCAGCGACGCCCAGATGCTCGAGCTGCTCGAGCCGTTCCGCGGACACCGTGGTCGGGTGCTGCGCCTGTTGAAGGCCGCCGGTCTGGGTCCGCCTCCGCCGGGTGGAGATGTCACAGGGGTGTGGACAACACGGCCCTGAACTCACAGGCTTGTCCCTCTTCCGCCACACAGGGACATCGCCGTACGTTCGGTGCATGTCGAGCTACGAAGTCACCCTCCGGGACCGTTCCGTCGAGCTCGTCGTCGGGGCCGACGCCTACCAGCAGGAAGGACCGATGACGACCTTCTTCCACCTCGGTCAAGGCCGCGAGGTGGTCGACTGCTGGTCGACGCGCGTCGCCAGCGTGCGCACCGCCGACATCCTGGTGGTGCGGCGCATGGACGAGACCCGGCGCCTCGAAGCCGTGGGTTGATCAGCCGCCCGCAGGTTCGGGTGGGTCGAAGCGATACAGCGTCGCCGGCTCGAACACGTCGCCGGCACGGTCGCGCACCACGGTGATCCCCGGCGGTCGGGCGCCCACGAGCCCGCTGACGACAGCTTCGCAATACCCCTCGTAGGTGCGGTAGCCCGACTGCACCACCAGCCACACCGACGCATCCGGCGCCGCCTGCACCAGGGCAGCCACGGCCGCGCCCGGATCGGCGCTCTCGTTGCGCGCCGCGTAGTTGCGCCAGTCGATCCGCTCGGGGCGTTCCATCTTGGGCAGACCGACGGCGCGGACCGTCGTCGGCAGGTATCGCAGCGTGGCGGGACCCAGCTGGTCGGGGCAGAACGCGACGACGTCACCGGGGCGGGCTTCGGCGGCGATGGCGTGCGCCACCTCCTCGCCCTGGCTGCGGGCGTCGCGGACGTTCACGAACAAGCCGACGACCGACAGCGCCATCACGACCAGGGCCGCCGTCCGGAGCGGCCACCGGGCGGGCAGGCGGGCCAGGCCGATGCCGGCGGCGACGAGCAGCATGGGCAGGAACACGGCGGCGTACCGGGCGACGAACACCGCGTCGGTGACGAAGCCGACCGCCAGCCCGACCGCGGCGGTGGCGGCGACGAGCGCCACCTCGGTCCGCACCCCGGGCACGGTCGCCGGATCGAGCACCAGGCGGCGTCCCCGTTCCTCGACGGCGGTGAGGCCGACGAAGGCCAGCGCCAGCACCAGCATCCCGAACAGGATGGCCTCGGCGTAGCGCTCGCCGCCCCCGATGCCCCCGGCCAACTCGACCACGGCGCGGGTGGGACGCGTCGCCGTCGCCCACGGCGTGCCGGTGTCGGCGACCTGATCGAGGAACACGGGCAGCCAGGGCACGAAGGCCAGCGCGCCGACGGCAAGTGCCGTGGTGACGCGCAGCACCCCCGAGCGTGCGCCGGGCTCGCGCCACCAGCGCCACGCCAGCAGGAGCACGGCGCCGGCACCCAGGTACAGGGCCCAGTAGTGGCTGAGGACGAGCGCGCCCGTGATCAGGGTCAGGGCGACCCAGCGCCAGCGGCTCGGCTGGCGCAGCAGGTCGTCGGCCACCAGCCAGCCGGCGAGGGCGAGCAGGAACACCAGGGCGTACATGCGGGCCTCGGTGCCGTAGCGGACGCCCCACGGGGTCACGGCCGTCACGAGCAGCACCGCCAACGCCCCCAGCCGTCCGCCCCGCCGGCGTCCGGCCAGGTAGGCCAGCGGAAGGGCGAGCACGGCGGCGACGCCCGACAGGGCCCGCACGGCGACGTCGCCGTGGCCGAAGAGCACCATCCAGCCGTGGAGCAGCACGTAGTACAGCGGCGGGTGACCGTCCTGGCGGAGGGCGTCGGGGATCTGGTCGATCGGCAGCGAGGCGATGTTCACGCTCAGCGCCTCGTCGAGCCACAGTGGCGACGTCGTGACGAACCGCAGCACCGTGGCCACGGCGACCACGACACCGACGACGACCAGCTCGAGACGGCCGGTATCAGGGGGCGGCGTGTTCCTGCGTGGGCCGGGCACCGGCGTACGCTACCGGGGACCGCATCACACGCCGAAGGACCAGTCTCCCCAGATGGACACGCCCGAACCCGACCACGAAGCCAGCCACGCGCCCGATGCCGACCCCGGCGAGGTGATCGTCATCGGTGCCGGTCCGGCCGGGCTCACCGCCGCCTACCAACTGGGCAAGGCCGGCCACACCGCCACCGTCCTCGAGGCCGACGACGTGGTGGGCGGCATCAGCCGCACGGTCGTGGCCGACGGCTACCGCTTCGACATCGGTGGTCACCGCTTCTTCACCAAGGTCGACGCCGTCGAGCAGCTGTGGCACGAGATCCTGCCCGACGAAGACTTCATGCTGCGTCCGCGCTCGAGCCGCATCTACTACCAGGGCAAGTTCTACGACTACCCGATCAAGCCGTTCAACGCCCTGCGCAACCTCGGCTTCGTCGAGGCGGTGCGCTGCGCCTTGTCCTTCCTGTGGGTGCGCATCCGGCCGCCCAAGGACCAGTCGACGCTCGAGGGCTACGTCGCCGCCAACTACGGCTGGCGCCTCTACCAGCACTTCTTCAAGACCTACTCCGAGAAGGTGTGGGCGGTACCGCCGTCGGAGATCTCGGCCGACTGGGGCGCCCAGCGGATCAAGGGCATGACGCTGTGGAGCGCCGTGTGGGAGCCCCTGCGGGCCCGGTTCGGACGCGACCGCGACAAGTCCGCCCAGGTCACCAGCCTCATCGAGCGCTTCCAGTACCCCAAGCTCGGCCCCGGGATGATGTGGGAGCGCTGCCACGAGCTCGTCGAGGCCCAGGGATCCAAGGTCATCTTCGAGGCCCGCGTCGAGCACATCGACCACGCCGACGGACGCGCCACCGGGGTCACGGCGACCGGCCCCGACGGTGCCCGCACCACCTACGCCGCCGACCACGTCATCTCGTCCATGCCCTTTCCGGCGCTGCTCCGGGCCATGGAGCCGCCCGTGCCCGCCGAGGTCACCCGGGCAGCCGACGACCTGGCCTTCCGCGACTTCCTCTCCGTGGCCCTGGTCGTGCCCGAGGACAAGGTGTCCTGGACCGACAACTGGATCTACATCCACGACCCCGACGTCAAGACCATGCGGGTCCAGAACTTCGGGTCGTGGTCGCCGCACCTGGTCAAGGACGGCCGCAACGTGCTCGGCCTCGAGTACACCGTCGACGAGGGCGACGAGTGGTGGAACGCCTCCGACGAGGAGCTCATCGCCAAGGGAACCGCCGAGCTCGAGCACATGGGGCTGATGAACAGCGCCGACGTCGAGGCCGGCTACGTGGTGCGCATGCCGAAGGCGTATCCCGTCTACGACGAGCGCTACCAGGCCAACGTGGGCGTCCTGCGCACCTGGCTCGAGGACAACGCTCCCAACGTCCACCCGGTGGGGCGCAACGGCATGCACCGCTACAACAACCAGGACCACTCGATGTACACGGCCATGCTCACCGTCGAGAACCTCCTCGGCGCCCACCACGACATCTGGTCGGTCAACGTCGAGGAGGAGTACCACGAGCACGGCGCCGGTGCCTCGGCCACACCCACCGGCACCGGCCGCGACGCCCCGATCCTTCCCCGCCGATCCACAGGGGCACACTGACCGGGTGCTGACCTCCGTGCGAGCGGCGGAGACGACATCGTCGCGCCCCGTCTCGTTCTCCCACCGGCCCGGGCTCGACGGCCTGCGGGCGCTCGCCGTCATCGGCGTGCTCCTGTTCCACGCCGGCTTCGGCTGGGCGGTGGGCGGGTACCTCGGCGTGTCCGCCTTCTTCACACTGTCCGGGTTCCTCATCACCACGCTGCTGCTGACCGAGCACGCCCGCACCGGCGAGGTGAACCTGCCGGCGTTCTGGATCCGCCGGGTCCGCCGCCTGCTGCCCGCCGCCCTGCTCGGCATCGCCGCCGGCGTCGGCTACGTCCTCGTCTTCGGCGACTCGGTGGCCATCGACCGGGTCCGGGCCGACGCCCTCGCCGCCCTGGGGTACGTGGCCAACTGGCGGTTCATCTTCTCGGGCCAGTCCTACGCCGAGCTGTTCAGCGGGGACTCGCCGCTCCAGCACCTGTGGAGCCTGGCCATCGAGGAGCAGTTCTACCTGGTGCTCCCGCTGGTGGCGGTGTTCGCCTTCCGCCGTCCCCGACCCACGCGGTCGCTCGCCACCGTCGCCACCCTGGGGCTCTTGGGGTCGGTCGTCGTCTCCCTGTTACTGCACGGCGAGGCCGACCGTCTCTACTACGGCACCGACACCCGTGCCGCCGAGTTGCTGGTCGGCGTCCTGCTGGCCTGCCTGCACCACCAGCGCGACCTCGGCGCCCGACTCGGCCGCCACCGCGACCAGCTCGGCGCGCTGGCCCTGGCCGGCGTCGTCGCCATGTGGGTGCTGGCCGACCAGTCCTGGTCGCTGCTGCACCCGTGGGGGCTGCTCCTCCACGCCGTGCTCACCGCCACCGTGGTGGCGGCGGCCATCGGTGAGGGTTCCATGGCCCGGGGCCTGGCCGTCCCTCCCCTGGTCTGGCTGGGTCGCATCTCCTACGGCGTCTACCTGTTCCACTGGCCGATCTACCTGTGGCTCGACGAGCAGCGGACCGGCCTGTCCGACGGCCCCCTCCTCGCGCTGCGGCTCACCGTCACCCTGGTGGTGTCGGTGGCCAGCTTCCGCCTGGTCGAATCACCCATCCGCTACGGCCGGCGACGGCGGCCCCGCCGCGAGGCGCGACGGACGGTGCTCGCCCTCGCCGTGGCCGCGGCGCTGGTGCTCGTGTCGACCGCAGCCGTGCGGCGCGGTCCGCTGATCGACTTCGACGCCGCCCAGGTCGCCATGGACTCGCTCAGCACCACCACGACCCGACCCGACGGTGCATCGACGACGACGACGTCGGCGCCCGACGGCTCGCCGGTGGCGGCCAGGGGCGGTGCCGACATCCCCGCCCGCCCCAAGGTGGCCATCTTCGGAGACTCGACCGCGCTGCTGTTCGTGCCCGGCCTGCTCGAGTGGTCGAAGCAGACCGGCCGGTTCGACCTGGTCGAGGGCTTCGCCGTGTCGGGCTGCGAGCTCACCCGCGACGGCGTCCAGGTGTACGGCGGCCGCGAGGACGCACTCGAGCCTGGCTGCCGCTTCTCCGACGTGTGGCCCCCGGTCCTCGAGCGCGGGCAACCCGACATCGCCCTGGTCGAGATCGGCCTGTGGGACATCGTCGACCGCAAGATCCCCGGCTACGACCGGGTGATGTCGGTCGGCGATCCGGTGTACGACGAGTACTTCCTGTCCGAGGCCGACGCCGCCGCCGACCTCCTGCTCCAGCAGGTGAAGCGGGTCGTGTGGGTCCTGCAGCCGCCGCCGGCGCACTCGGCGCGCGCCGACGACGACCCGGTCTTCGAGCGCGTCGACCACCTGAACCGCATGCTGGTCGACCACTTCGCCGACCGCAGCGATGTGGTGCTGGTCGACGTCGCCGCCTGGCTGGCCTCGACACCCGACGGCACCGACTCGCTGCGGCTGCGCCCCGACGGCACCCACTTCAGCGAGACCACGTCGATCGAGCTGGCCGCGTGGCTGGGTCCGGCCATCCTGCGGGCCGTGCACCTGCCGCCCGGGTCCGACGGCGTCGTCGAACCCGGCGATGTCAACGCCGCGCCCAGCAGCCCATGACCGCCCGCCTGTACCGGCGCCGGCGGGTGGCCGTGGCCGGTGTCGGGCTGGTGGCCTTCGGTGTGCAGGCGGTCTACGCCCTGGCCGCCGCCCCCAACCTCCTGCCGGTGAGCGACGCCAACGGCTACCGATTGCTCGGTCAGCACCTGGCCGACGGGTACGGCTACATCCGGCCCTACGACTTCGCGCTCGGCGGCGTGGTGCGCGCGACCGCCGAGTTCCCGCCGGGGTTCCCGGCGCTGCTCGGTGCGCTCGACGTGCTGGGGATCGAGTCGGTCCGCGGCCAGCGCCTGGCGCTGGCCGCCCTCGGCGCACTCACGGCCATGGTGGTGGTGCTGATCGCCCGTCGCTGGTTCTCCGACCGGGGCGCCGTGGCACTGGGCCTGGTGGCGGCGATCCACCCGGCGCTGTTCCAGCCCGGCGCCGCCCTGCTGGCCGAAGCGCTGTACGTGTTCGCCGTGGTGGTCGTGATGCTGGCCGCGCTGCGGCTGCGCGAGGAGCCCACCGCGTGGCGGGGCCTGCAACTGGGCCTGGCCGGTGGCGCCGCCGCGCTCGTCCGCTCCGAGGCGCTGCTGCTGGCGCTGCTCCTGGCGGTGCCGCTGCTGGTCGGCACGAGCGGCCGCCGGCTCCGCGTGCCGGCAGCGGTCGCGCTGCTGGTGGGAGCGGCGTTGCTCCCCGGGGCCTGGGCGGTGCGCAACCTGCAGACCTTCGACGAGCCGGTGCTGGTGTCCAACAACCTCGGATCGGTGCTGTCGGGCAGCTACTGCGACGAGACGTTCTCCGGCGAGTTGGTGGGCTACTGGCGAATCTCGCCCGAGTGCTTCGCCGGCTTCCGCGACGAAGACCTCCAGCAGGTCGACGAGTCGGTGGTGGCCAGGCACCTGCGCGACGACGGGCTGTCCTATGCCCGCCACCACCTCGGGCAGCTGCCCCGGGTGGCCACCGCCCGGGTGCTGCGCACCTTCCAGCTGTTCCGGCCCGAGCAGCAAGCCCGGTTGGCCACGTTCGAAGGGCGCAGGCTGCTGACCGAGCGGATCACGGGCTGGGTGACGTGGGCCACGTTGCTGCTCGCCGTGCCCGGCTCGGTCTCGCTGTGGCGCCGGCGACGCTGGTACGAGCTGTGGTTCCTGACCGCGCCGGTGCTGGTGGTCGTGGCGGTGAGCGCCGCCACCTACGGCAACCCCCGCTTCCGGATCGGCGCCGACGTGGCGCTGGTGCTCCTGGCCGCCGAGGCCATCCGCGCCGGTTGGACGCGGTGGCGGGGTGGCCCGTCGGACGACGACCACGACGATGCGCAGCCGGCGTGGCAGTGGGACGGCGGGGTCATCCCCGGAGCCGCTGACGCACCCCCCACCGCGTGACCAACCACAGCGCCTCCACGACGATGCGACTCGACATCTTCGACTTGCCGCGCGTCCGGTCGGTGAAGGCGATCGGCACCTCGACGATGCGCCCACCGTTGCGCTCGACCCGGTGCGTCATCTCGATCTGGAAGCCGTACCCGTCGGCCCGGACCGACGCCAGGTCGATGTCGGCCAGCGCCGAGGTCCGGTAGGCGCGGTAGCCCGCCGTGGCGTCGGCGACGGGCAGCGACAGCATGGCGCTGGCGTACCGGTTCCCCCAGCGGGAGAGCGCCTTGCGGTGCCACGACCAGTCGGGGATCGAGCCCCCGGGGACGTAGCGCGACCCCACGGCGAGGTCGGCACCGTCGTCGACAGCCGCGAGCAGGTCGGGGAGCGCCGCCGGGTCGTGGGACAGGTCGGCGTCGATCTCGACCATCACCTCGAAGCCGTGATCGGCACCCCAGGCGAACCCGGCGCGGTAGGCCGACCCCAGCCCCGACTTGCCCGAACGGCGCAGCAGGTGCAGCCACGGGCGGTCGTCGGCCTGGAGGGCGTCGACGATGCCCCCGGTGTCGTCGGGACTGTTGTCGTCGACGACCAGGACCTCGGCGGCGGGCACGGCGTCGTGGATCCGGGCGATGACCTCGCGGATGTTCTCGGCCTCGTTGTAGGTCGGGATGATGACCAGGACGCGCACGTCGGGAGACTACGAGGCCGACTGCGACAGTCCGCGCACCGCGGCTCAGTACGGCCAGGTCTCGCCGTCGTGCCCGAGCCGGCGGGCCCACTCGCGCCGACCGGTGGACAGCAGCACCTTGATCACGACGTTGCGGGCGAACCAGCCGAGCTGCGCCAGCTGGCGAGCGGCGGACAGCACCCGGGCACCGGGGCTCTGCCGGGTCCGGCGGTACATGGCCAGCGAGCCGGCCCGCCCCTCGTAGCGCCAGTCGCGCGCCACCAGCAGGTGGGCGAGGATGGCGAGGGTGACGCCGATGGAGCTGAACGAGTCGTGCACCAGCATGCGCCCGCCGGGTGCGACCCGGTCGCCCCAGTCGCGCAGGTCGGCCAGCGCAGGTCCGAAGCGGTGCGCCCCGTCGACGAACAGCACGTCGATCGGGTCGGGCACGTGGTCGTGGGCCTGGTCGGAGAACTCTCGGAGGTGGGTCACCCGGCCGGCGATGCCGGCGTCGGTGATGTTGCGGTTGAAGACCTCGTTGTCGGTGGCCGCCTCGTCGGCGAAGCCCTCGATCTCCTGCGGTCCGCGGTCGTTGCCGGCGTGCGGATCGATGGCGAACACGTCGACACCGGGCGGTGCGGCGCTGGCCAGCACGATGGTGCTGCGGCCACGGAAGCTCCCGATCTCGACGATGCGCCCCCCGGGCGGGGCCGTGCGGGCGGCGTCGTACAGGGCCGCCACCTGATCGTCGGAGAGCCAACCCTCGACGTCGGTGACCCGACGGCGGACGGTGTCGAGCGTGGCGGTGTCATCAGCTCCCGGGGGCACGGCGCGAATCTAGGACACCCGCCCCACCACGAATTTCGTCATCTGGTCAGGGACGTCCTGACGAAGCGACGAAATTCTCGACGCCGACGCATGATCGGGGCGGGACGGGGCTGGTCGGTAGGGTACGCAGGCCCCCGACACCGCTGTCCGGGCGCCCCCGTGGAGCTCGATCCGTGCCCGACCACCCCACCCCTGACACCGCACCGGGCGACCACCCCGCCAAGATCGGCGATCTCGCCGCCGCCGCGGGGATCCGTCGCATCCACGTGCTGGCCTGGCGCGACCTCGACGACGTCGAGGCCGGTGGCTCCGAGCTGCACGCCGCCGAGGTCTGCAAGGAGTGGGCGGCCGCCGGGCTCGACGTGACCTGCCGCACGTCCTTCGCCCAGGACCATCCGCCCGAGGTGCTGCGCGACGGTTACCGCGTGGTCCGCCGGGCCGGCCGCTATCTGCTGTTCCCGCGCGCCATCGCCGCCGAGCTGACCGGCGGGCACGGCCAGCGCGACGCCCTCGTCGAGATCTGGAACGGCATGCCCTTCCTCTCGCCGCTCTGGGCCCGGGGGCCCCGCGTCACCTTCCTGCACCACGTCCACGGCGAGATGTGGCACATGGTCCTGCCCCACCGGCTGGCCACCATGGGCGACCTGCTCGAGCGGCGGCTGGCGCCGCCGCTGTACCGGCGCACCCGCATCGTGACGCTGTCCGAGTCGTCGCGCGACGACATGATCGACCAGCTCGGTTTCCACCCCGACCGGGTCGACGTCGTACCGCCGGGCATCGACGCCCGCTTCCGTCCCTCGGGTGCCCGGGCGCCCCAGCCCACCATCGTGGCCGTCGGCCGGCTGGTCCCCTCCAAGCACGTCGACGAGCTCGTCCGGGCCGCCCACCGGGCGCGGGCGCAGGTTCCGGGCCTGCGCCTGGTCGTCGTCGGCGAGGGCTACGAGCGCCACCACGTCGAATCCGTCGTCGACGAGCTCGATGCCGCCGACTGGGTCGAGCTGCCCGGCCGCGTCGACGACGACGAGCTGCTCCGGTTGTACCGGCAGGCCTGGCTGTTGGCCTCGGCGTCGTCTCACGAGGGCTGGGGGATGTCGGTCACCGAGGCGGCCGCCTGCGGCACGCCGGCGGTCGTCACCGACATCCCCGGCCACCGCGACGCCGTCGACGACGGGATCACGGGCATCCTCGTCGACCGCCCCGCCGATCTGGCCGGTGCGTTCGTCGAGCTGCTCACCGAGCACGAACGCCGCGCCGCCATGGGCGCCGCCGCCGCCCAGCGGGCCGGGTCGTTCAGCTGGGGTGCCACCGCCACACGCCTCATGGCCGTCCTCGCCGACGACGCCGAGCAGCGCCGCCGCGCCTGGTGGCGTCGCAACCGCCGGTGATCCCCGCCATCGTGCGCGGCCGGCGCGCCTGGTGGACGCCGCTGTTCGCGCTCGCCGGGCTCGTCTACGTCCCGCTGCTGCTCACCGCGCCGGGTCAGGTCGTCGCCGACACCAAGACCTACCTGTACCTCGATCCCGGCCGGCTGCTGTCCCGAGCGGTCTCCATGTGGGACCCCCACGTCGGCCTCGGCACCGTGCCGCACCAGCAGATCGGCTACCTGTGGCCGGCCGGTCCCTACTACTGGCTGATGGAGCACCTGGGCGCTCCCGACTGGGTCGCGCAACGCATCTGGCTGGGCACGATCCTGGTCGTCGCCGGTGGCGGCGTGCTCTTCCTGGCCCGGACGTGGCGCTGGCGCCCCGCACCGGCCGCGGCGGCCGCCTTCGTCTACGCCCTGTCTCCGTTCGTCCTGACCCTCGCCGCCCGCATCTCGGTGCTGCTGCTGCCCTTCGCCGGCCTGCCGTGGCTGCTGGCGCTGACGGTACGGGCCCTGCACAGCCGCGGCTGGCGCCATGCCGCCCTGTTCGGCCTCACGGTCACGACGATCGGCAGCGTCAACGCCACCTCGGTCGCACTGGTCGGACTCGTCCCGGTGCTGTGGATCCTCTACGAGGTGTTCTTCACCGGCGACGTGACCCGGCCCCGGGCGCTGACCACGGTGGCCAAGATGGGCGTCATCACCGTGGCGGTGAAC
Source organism: uncultured Acidimicrobiaceae bacterium (assembly GCA_963800295.1). Taxonomy (GTDB): domain Bacteria; phylum Actinomycetota; class Acidimicrobiia; order Acidimicrobiales; family Salinilacustritrichaceae; genus Salinilacustrithrix. The sequence goes on along the minus strand of CAWDAJ010000012.1, from coordinate 145,424 downwards.
CTGTGGTGGATCGCCGGGCTGTCGGTCCAGGCCACCAACGGCATCGACGTGCTGCGCTACACCGAGACCGCCCAGGTGGTGGCCGATGCGTCGAACGCGCCGGAGATCCTCCGTGGCCTCGGCTACTGGTTCTTCTACGGCGGCGACCGCCTGGGCCCGTGGATCGAACCCAGCGTCGACTACACGCAGCGGCTGTGGCTGATCGGGCTCACCTATCTCCTCCCCGTGCTCGGCCTCTTCGCGCTCGGGGTCGTCCGTTGGCGCCACCGGGCCTTCCTCGTCGGCATGGTGCTGCTGGGCACGATCATCGCTGTGGGCGCCCACCCGTGGACCTCGCCCTCACCGGTGGGCGGCGTCATCAAGGCCTTCCTGCTCACCGACATGGGGCTGGCCATGCGTTCGCTGCCCCGGGCCGTGCCGCTCGTGGCGCTCGGCCTCGCCCTGGCCATCGGCTCGCTGGTCGGCGCCATGGCCGAGCAGCGGCTGCGCCGAGGCCTGCTCGCCTCGGTGGTCGTGGGCGCGTTGGCCTATGCCGCCCTGCCACCGCTGTGGCTGCGCCAGATGGTCCCCGAGAACCTCCGCCGGCCCGAGCAGATCCCCCAGTACTGGAACCAGGCCGCCGACTACCTCGACGGGCGCAGCCACGACTATCGCATCCTCGAGATCCCGGGCATCGACTTCGCGTCGTATCGCTGGGGCAACACGGTCGATCCGATCACCCCGGGCCTGGTCGACCGGCCCTACGCGGCGCGCGAGCTCATCCCCTACGGCTCGGACGCATCGGCCGACCTGCTGAAGGCGCTCGATCTGCGCCTCCAGGAGCAGACCATGCCCGAGGAGGGGTTGGCACCGCTCGCCCGCCTCATGGGCGCCTCCGACGTGGTGGTGCGCAACGACCTGCAGTACGAGCGGTACAACACGCCCCGCCCGCGGTCGCTGTGGGAGCTGGTCACCGGCATGCCAGGCCTGGGCGAGCCACGCGTGTTCGGCGAGGGCGTGCCCAACCAGGCGATCCCCGAGGCCCCGCTCATCGACGAGACCCACCTGGCCCACGACGCGTCCCTCCCCCCGTCGCCGGCCGTGGCCGCCTTCCCGGTGCAGGACCCGGTACCGATCGTGCGCACCCACTCCGACAGCCAGTCCGTGCTGCTGAGCGGCGACGGTGCCGGCATCGTCGACGCCGCCATCGCGGGTCTGCTGCGCGGCGACGAGCTCATCCGCTACTCGGCGAACCTCACCGACGACCCCGACTTCGCCCGCACCCAGCTCACCGGCACCCGCGGCCTGATCGTCACCGACACCAACCGCAAGCGCGGCGAACGCTGGACCACCGTCCGCCACACCGAGGGGTACACCGAGCAGGCCGACGGTGGCATCCTGCGCACCGACCGGTCCGACAACCGCCTCGACGTGGTGCCCGAGGGGCCGGGCACCCAGACCGTCGCCGAGCACCGCGGGATCTCCGTGCGGGCCACCGGCTACGGGAACCCGATCACCTACACCCCCGAGGAGCGGCCGGCGAACGCCGCGGACGGCGACAACACCACCGCGTGGCGGGTCGGCGCGTTCGAGGACGCCATCGGCCAGCGCATCGAGCTCACCACCCCCGAGCCGATCACCACCGACCGCGTGCAGCTGCTGCAACCCCAGACCGGCGAGATCAACCGGTGGATCACCGACGTCGAGCTTCGCTTCGACGGCGGCGACCCGGTCGACGTCCACCTCCAGGAGTCCTCACGCACCCCTCCCGGGCAGACCGTGACCTTCGGCGAGCGCACGTTCCAGACGCTCAGCATCGAGATCCGCGGCGACACCGCCGGCCGCCGGCCCGGGTACGGCGGGCTCACCAGCGTCGGCTTCGCCGAGATCGGTCTGGCCGGCCGGACCGTGCAGGAGGTGATCCGGATGCCCAGCGATCTCCTCGACGCCGGGGGCTTCCGGACGTTGCGCTACCCGCTCGCCATCGTGCAGACCCGGCAGCGCTCCGTGCCCACCGAGGTGACCCGTACCGACGAGGAGTTCTCGATGACCCGGGCGCTCGAGCTCCCGGTCACCCGCGGCTTCGGGGTGCGGGGCACGGCGCGGTTGTCGGCCCGGGCGCCGTCCACCGTGCTCGATGCGTTGCTCGGACGGGGCGGCCTCGACACCGGCACCCCGGTCGTGACGGCATCCGCCACCCTGCCCGGCGGGCTCGCCGACCTGCCCTCCAACGTCCTCGACGGAAACCCGGACACGCGCTGGACCGGCGCCTTCGACGCCGCCGAGGGATCGTCGCTGCGGGTCGATGCACCCGTGCCGGTCACCTTCGACCACCTCGGACTGCAGATGGTCGACGACGACCAGCACTCGCTGCCCACGGCGGCGACGGTGACGGTCGACGGCAACGCCGTCGGCACCTTCCCCCTGCAGACCCGGCCCGGCGCCGGCGACCTCGTCCGCGCCGACATCGCTCTGGACCAACCCGCCAGCGGCTCCACCGTCGAGGTGACGTTCTCGCAGGTCGAGCCCCGCACGGTCATCAGCTGGTACACCGAGCACCCCACGGTCCTGCCGGTGTCCGTCGCCGAGCTCGAGGTCGGCGACCCGGGCACGCTCACGGTCCCGCCCCGGCCCGACACCATCGACACCGGATGCCGCGACGACCTGGTGCGCGTCGACGGTGACCCCGTGCCTGCCCGCGTCGCCGGCAAGGTGGCCACCGCACTGGCCGGACAGGGCCTCGAGCTCACCGGGTGCGACGACGGCGTCACCATCTCGGGCGGCGACCACCTCTTCGAGACCGCCGAGGGCCGCACGGTGGGCATCGACGTCGACCAGCTGGTCTGGCGCTCCGGCCCCGGCGGCGCACCCGTCGCCGGCGCCGCCCGGATCCTGCCCGAGGATCGCCGGTCGGTGCCGCAGGTCGAGGTGCTCGACCAGAACGACACCACCATGCACCTGCAGGTCGACGGCGCCCGGCCGGGCACACCGTTCTGGCTGGTGATGGGCCAGAGCCACAACACCGGTTGGGAGCTGCAGACCTCCGAGGCGACCTCCGAAGGTCCCGCGCTGGTCGACGGCTACGCCAACGGGTACCTCGTCACGCCCGACTCGGCCAGCTTCGAGGCGACCCTGCGCTTCGCCCCCCAGAACCGCGTCGACGTGGGCCTGCTGGTCAGCCTGGTGGCCGTCGTGGGTGCCCTGGCGCTGGCCCTGCAGCCGGCCTCCGAGCTGCGACCGCTGCCCATCCCCCGCCAGGAGCCGCTGCGCCGGATCCGGGCGTTCTCCTACGAGGGCGCGCTCCCCACCCGACGAGACGCCCGGATCGTGGGGGTGGTCGCCGGCCTGGTCGCCGGCCTGCTGGCCACACCGCTGGTCGGCCTCGCGGTCGGGCTCGTGGCCGGCTTCGCCACCCGACGCGAAGGATGGCGCCCGCTGCTCACCCTCGTCCCCGCCGGGCTGCTGTCCTTCGTGGCGCTCTACATCATCGGGCTCCAGTACCGGCACCGCATCACCCCCGGCCTGCACTGGCCGACCGACATCGATCGCCTGCACCCGGTGGCGCTGGCGGCCGTGATCCTGCTGGCCGTCGACGTGGCCATCGCCCGCCTCTGGGCCCACCGCAGCGAGTTCCACTAGGCCACACCCGACTCTGGAAGACTGCGGCCATGGCTCCCCCCGTCGTCCTCGTCCACGGCTTCGGCACGTCCTTCGAGCTCACCTGGGTCCACAACGGCTGGGTCGACCTGCTCGCCGACGAGGGTCGTGAGGTCATCGGCGTCGACCTGCTCGGCCACGGACAGGCCCCCAAGCCCACCGACGCCGCCGCGTACAGCGACCTCGGCCAGCGCGTGCGCGACGCCCTGCCCGACGACACCGCCGTCGATGCCATCGGGTTCTCGCTCGGGGCCAAGACCCTGCTGCAGGTGGCCGCCGCCGATCCCGGGCGCTTCCGCTCGCTGATCGTCGCCGGCGTGGGCTCCAACCTGTTCGCGGCCCGCGACCACGACGCCATCGTGCGCGCGGTGCGCACCGGAGACGACGGCGGCAGCCCGGGGCTGCGCTACTTCGCCGGCCTGGCCGACCTGCCCGGGAACGACCGCGATGCGCTGGCCGCCTGCATGGAGAACGGCGGCGGTGGCGTCACGGCCGAGCAGCTCGGCGCCATCACGTGCCCGGTGCTGGTGGTGCTGGGTGACCAGGACTTCACCGCACCCGCCGACCCACTCGTCGAGGCGCTGCCCAATGCCACGTACGTCGAACTGCCCCGCACCGACCACGCCAAGACGCCCAAGTCGTTCGCCTTCATCGACGCCGCCCTCGACTTCCTCCGCCACCAGGACCCCTGACCCGAAATCGCAGCGCTTTGCCTCCGGTTTCCGAACGGAAGTCACTGCGATTTTCCCGGATGGGCGGTCAGCGGGGCGGGCCGGCCGAGGTGAACCGGGTGCCGGGCGGGTCCTGGACCCAGGTGGCCTCGCCCTCCCAGGCCTCCTCGTAGACCAGCTCGCCGATCGGCCGGCGCCGGACCGGACCGTGGTGGCCCTGGGGCTTCCCCAGCGGGATGGTGGCGCTGATGGCGACGTCGGTGGGCAGCTCGAGCAGCTCGCGGAGGTCGTCCTCGACGAACCGGTGCCACATGGTCAGCACGCCGCCGTACCCGAGCGCCCGGGCGGCCAGCAACAGGTTCTGGCATGCGGGGTACACAGACGCACCCTCGGTGGGCTGGGGATCGCGGTAGCGGTGGAGCAGCGCCAGGACCACCACCGGCGTGTCCTCGAAGTGGTCCACGAAGTGCTGCATGGTGGCGGCCATGCGGGCCTTGGGTGTGTCCGCCACGGCACCCGTGCCCGAGTCGTAGCCGTCGTGCTCGCGCTTGCGGGCCCACAGCGCCCGGAAGCTCTCCCCGAGCAGCGTCTTGGCCTGCTTCGCGTTCGGGCCGTCGCGCAGCACCAGGAAGCGGAACGGCTGACGGTTGCTGCCCGACGGCGCACGGGTGGCGTGCCACAGGATCGTGGCCAGGTCGTCCTCCGGGATCGGTTCGTCGCGGTAGCGCCGGATGGCGCGTGTGGTGGCCAGCCCGGTGAGGAGGTCGACGGGAGGATCGGTCGCGGCGGAGCTCATGGAGTGCCAGTATCGGCGACGACACCGCCGGATCCCACCGGCGGGCACCGATGACGAGGTTGTCCATGCGCGCGGCCGTCCTGCACGAGATCCCCGGGTCCCTCTCGATCGACGAGGTCGCCATCGACGGACCCGGACCCCACGAGGTGCTCATCCGCACCGCCGCGGCCGGGCTGTGCCACTCGGACCTGCACTTCATCGACGGCACCTACCCGCACGTGACCCCCACCGTGCTCGGGCACGAGTCGGCCGGAGTCGTCGAGGCGGTGGGATCCGAGGTCTCCTACGTGGCACCGGGTGACCACGTCATCACCTGCCTGTCGGTGTACTGCGGTGCCTGCGAGCACTGCCTGACGGGACGCCTCGCCATCTGCCAGGACAAGGCCGCCACCCGGCGCGGTGCCGCCGACCCCCGGTTGCAGGCCGCCGACGGCGGGCCGATGGCGCAGTTCCTCGACCTGTCGAGCTTCGCCGAGCAGATGCTGGTCCACGAGCACGCCGTCGTGAAGATCGACCCCGAGATGCCGCTCGACCGGGCCGCCCTCATCGGCTGCGGCGTCACCACCGGCATCGGCGCCGTGTGGAACACGTGCGGGGTGCGTCCCGGCGAGACGGTGGCGGTCATCGGATGCGGCGGCATCGGGCTCAACGCCATCCAGGGCGCCTACGTCGCCGGCGCCGCCCGGGTGATCGCCGTCGACCTGCTCGCCTCGAAGCTGGAGCTGGCACAGACGTTCGGCGCCACCGACACCGTCGACGCCAGCGAAGGGGACCCGGTGGCCGCGGTCCGGGAGCTCACCGGCGGCGTCGGCGTCCACTACGCGTTCGAGGCCATCGGTCTCACCGCCACGACCGAACAGGCCTTCGCCATGACCCGGTCGGGCGGCACGGCGTGCGTCATCGGCCTGATCCCCATCGGCGAGCAGGTGTCGGTGCCGGGCGTGGCGCTCCTGGGCGAGAAGCGCCTGATCGGCTCGCAGATGGGTTCCAACCGCTTCCGGGTCGACATGCCCCGCATCATCGACCTGTACCTGCAGGGCCGCATCAACCTCGACGACCTCGTCTCCCAGCACATCTCCCTCGACCAGGTGAACGACGGGTTCGAGGCCATGCGGACCGGCGTGGTCGCCCGCTCGGTCATCACCTTCTGACCGGACCTCCTCGGGCATCTCGTGGATTCGTGACCACCGGCGGCACGAATCCACGAGATTTTCGGATGGCAGACTCGCCGGCGTGCTGAACCCCCTCGACGACTACCCCATCCACCAGACCGGTGCGCCGTTGGCCCAGCCGGCGTCAGGCGACCGCAACCACTACGACCGCTACTTCTTCAACGGGTACGACCGCGACGGCGGGCTGTTCTTCGCCGCCGCCATGGGCCTGTACCCCAACCGATCGGTGATCGACGCCGCCTTCAGCGTGGTGCACGACGGCGTCCAGCGGAACGTCCACGCCTCGGGCCGGGCGCCGCTCGACCGGCGGGACACGTCGTGCGGACCGGTGCGCATCGAGGTGATCGAGCCGCTCACCGTCCTGCGGCTGGTGGTGGACCCCGACGAGTTCGGCGTGGGCTGCGACCTCACCTGGCGGGCGCGCACCGTGGCGGTCGAGGAGGACCACTTCCGGCGCTTCAACGGTCCCCGCGTGGTGATGGACTACACGCGGCTGACCCAGTTCGGAACCTGGGAGGGCACGGTGCACACGGGCGACGGCGAGGTCGCCGTGACGCCCCAGGAGTTCCTGGGTTCGCGCGACCGGTCGTGGGGCATACGCGGCGTCGGCGAGCCCGAGGGCGGTGCGCCGGGTACCTCGCTGCCCCAGTTCTTCTGGCTGTGGGCGCCGCTCAACTTCGACGACGGCGCCGCGCACTTCGACGTGAACGAGGAGGCCAACGGCCATCGCTGGCACGAGACCGGCATCCAGATCCCGCTCCTCGGCGAAGGCGCTTCGACCATGGACACCGGTGGGCTCCCCCACTCGGCCGAGCCGATGCGCGCGGTCGACTGGCACATCGACTGGCAGCCCGGCACCCGTCGGGCACGGACCGCCTCGCTCACGTTCACGCCGTGGAACGACCAGCCGTCGGTCATCGAGCTCGATCCGATCCTGACCTTCCAGATGCTGGGCATCGGCTACTTCCACCCCGACTGGTCCCACGGCGTGTGGAAGGGCGAATCGGCCACCGGTTTCGACCAGTGGGAGCTGGCCGGGCTCGACCCGGTGGCACCCCAGCACACCCACGTCCAGCAGCTGGTACGGGCACGGTGGGGCGACCGGACCGGCATCGGCGTGCTCGAGCAACTGGCCATCGGCGAGCACCGGCCCAGCGGATTGTCCGGACTCTTCGACGGGGCCGGAGACGAAAAATCCGCGGTCTGATGCACCGCGAGCGCTCCCAGGCCGTACGATGTGCGGATCAATGGAATCGGGGGGCGCGCGACCCTGCGCAACCCCCCAGTGAATGGAGCAGGTAATGGCGACCGGAACGGTCAAGTTCTTCAACAACGAGAAGGGTTACGGGTTCATCTCGCGGCCCGACGGCGATGATGTGTTCGTGCACTTCTCGAACATCGAAGGGTCTGGTTTCAAGACCCTCGAGGAAGGTCAAGCGGTCGAGTTCGAGGTCGGACCCGGTCGCAAGGGCGACGAAGCCCACAACGTCAAGGTCGTCTGACCTGACCTAGCGAACGCTTGTGAGGAGCCGGGGCACCTGCCCCGGCTCCTTTCGCGTTCACGGACGAACCGGCACGCCGCCGTCGGCGGCCGAGCGGTAGACCGCGTCGCAGAGGCGATGGGCCCGCAGGGCGATGTCGGCCCACGGCATCGGCTGGGTGCCGGCGGCCACCGCCTCGACGAACAGCCCATCGGGGTTGGGCATGGCGATGCCACGCCGCTCGCACTCGCGCACGAGGTCGTCGCCCTCCCAGGTGCGGGTCTCGCCCGCCACGGTGTGGCTCACCGGACCGAACCAGTCCTCGTCCACGGTCACCAGTGCCCGCTCGCAGTGGATCTCGAGGTAGCGCAGGCTGTTGCGCTCGATGTGGTCGTGCCACATGGTGGTCAGCGACGCGACACCGCCGTCCTGGAGGTCGCAGGTGGCCACCACCAGGTCCTCGATGCCGTCGATCTCGTGGAAGAACCGCTGGCGGGCGTTGACCGACGTCACCGGGCCCACGAGCCGGTCGAGCAGATCGAGGTCGTGGATCGAGTGCTCGAGCAGTACGCCGCTGCCGGCCAGGTCGGGGTCGCCCCGCCAGGTGGACGCGTAGCGTCCCCGTACCGGCAGGGCCTGGTCGTCGCGGAAGAGCGCGGTCATCACCCGGCCGTTGGTGGTCCGGTCGGCCAGGATGTCGGCGACCAGGTTGAACGCCGGCGAGTACCGCAGGATGAGGCCGACCTGGTGCACGACGCCCGCGTCCTGCAGGCGCTGCGCCACCCGCTCGGCCATCCCCAGGTCGATGCCCAGCGGCTTCTCGACGAACACGGCGACGCCGGCGTCGCACGCCAGCTCGACCAGCTCCTCGTGGGCGGCCGTCCAGGTGCAGATGTAGACGGCGTCGCACGAGTCGATGACCTCGGCGGGACGGTCCATGACCGTACCCCCTGCCCGGGCGACGAAGGACTCGGCGCGGTCGCGGTCGGGGTCGTGCACGCCGGCCCGCTCGTGGGCCACGCCGCTGGCCCGCAGCATCTTGGAGTGGAACGTGGCGATGAGCCCGGCGCCCAGGAAGCCGACCCGGACCGGGCTGTCGGTGGCGGCCATCAGTTGTTCTTCGTGGTGAAGCCGCCGTCGACCACGACCACGGCACCCGTCGTGTACGACATGGCCGGCAGGCAGAGCGACAGGGTGGCGTGGGCCACCTCCTCGGGTTCGCCGTAGCGCCGCATGGGTACGTTGCGCCGGGCGAACTTCTCCTTGGCCTCGTCGGGGATGCCGGCGGTCATGCCGGTGTGGATCGGCCCCGGGCACACCACGTTGACCGTGACGCCCAACGGGCCGAGCTCGACGGCCAGCGAGCGCGACAACCCGATGACGCCGTGCTTGGAGGCCGTGTAGGGCGAGATGTAGGCCGAGCCGCCGACGCCCTCGGTGGACGACACGTTCACGATGCGACCGTCGCCGTTGCGCCGCAGGTGGGGCAGGCAGGCCCGGATCGTGGTGGTGTGGGCCGTCAGGTTCACGGCGAGGGTCGCCGCCCACGCCTCGTCGAAGTCGTCGCCGTCGATCGGCGCCGGCAACGAGATGCCGGCGTTGTTCACCAGGATGTCGGGCGGGCCCAGCTGATCGGCGATGTCGTCGACCACCGCCCGCACCCCGTCGGCGTCGGTCACGTCGACCGCCCAGCCCGCTGCGGTGCCGCCGGCGTCGGTGATCTCGGTGACCACCGCATCGACCCCCTCGACCGTGCGGTCGAGCACCGCCACCCGTGCGCCCTCGTCGGCGAACAGGTGCGCGGTGGCTCGTCCCATGCCGCTGGCCGCGCCGGTGACCACGGCCACCCGATCGGCGACCGAGCGGTCACCCCGTGTCAGTCTCGTCATGGGCGGCGACCATACTTCCGGGGTGGCTCCCCCCTGGATCGTCGCGCTGGTCGCCCAGACGACCGACACGTCGCTGCCGCCCGGCGCCACCGCACCCAGCGTCGACTTCACCGTGGGATCGGTGCTGTGGGCGCTGGTGCTGACGTGCTTCGCCGCCATCCCGATCAGCATCTCGGTCTGGGCGCTCCTCGACGTCGCCCGGCGGCCGCGCTGGGCCTGGGCCCTGTCCGAGCGGCGGCAGGTGGTGTGGATGGCCCTGATCCTGCTGGGGATCTTCTCGGTCATCGGCGGGCTGCTGATCAGCGGCTACTACCTGGTCCGGGTCCGGCCCCGCATCGCCGGCGTCGAGGCCGGCGAGCTGTAGCTCAACGACGGTCGCCGGCAGCCCGGCTGGCGGGCACGGGCCGCCCGCGGCCGGGCGTCCCCCAGCCCGGTGCGCTGGCCCGCACGGCCCGGTCGGCCTCCACCAGCGACCGGGGCGGTGGTCCGTACCGGCCACGGAGGAAGTCGCGCATGGCGAGCAGACGGGCCGGGACGTCGTGGTACGGACTTCGCCGGCGTTCGGTCCACAACTGGCCGACGGCGATGCAGAACCGGATGAACGCCTTGTAGCGACCCGAGTGCTCGCGCACCAGCAGCAGCGTGTTGCGGACCATCAGGTAGTCGATGACCGGCCGCGGGTTCGACATGTTGGGGTTGTGCACGCGGGCGCCTCGGACCAGGCCCACCTCCCAGCCGGCGGCGTGGGCTCGCAGGCCGAGGTCGGCCTCCTCGCAGTAGGCGAAGTAGCGCTCGTCGAACAGCCCCACGTCCTCCAGCGCGCCTCGCCGCGCCAGCAGCAGCGTGCCGTGCGGGTAGCCCGCCGGCTCCCACCCTTCATCGACCGCCGCCGGCGCCAGGATGCTGCCGAAGTACGGGTCGATCACCGGCGTGCAGCCGTCGCCGTAGTCGCCACACGCGAACCCCGCTCGCGGCCGGTCGGCCACGGCACGCAGGATCCGCTCCACCGCATCGGGCGCCGGCAGGGCGTCGTGCGGACTGAGCCCGACCCACTCGCCGTCGTGGGCGGCGAGGAACCGCCGCCAGCCGGCGTTGGCCGAAGGTCCGAAGCCGCCGTTGCACCCCATCCGCACCACGTCGGACCCGGGGGGCAGCATGGCGACGGCGGCGGCGTGGTTCTCGTCGGTGGACCCCGAGTCGACGAGCAGGATGCGCACCGGCACCGTCTGCCGGGCGTAGGCGTGCAGGGTCTCACGCAACAGGTTCGGGCGATCGCGGTGGACGACGACGATCGTCGTGGGGGCCCCGGGCACGCCGACATCCTGTTGGACGCCGGGGGCGCGACCCAACCCGGGCCGGCGTGCTAGCACGAGGACCATGCCCGCCCTCCCGGACCGGTCCGTGGCCGATGCCCTGTGCGCCTTCATCGACGATGCCCCCTCCCCGTACCACGCCGTGCAGGCAGCCGCCGAGCTGCTCGAGGCCGACGGGTTCCAGCCGGCGGCCCTCGACGCACCGCTACCGACGGGCTCCGGGGGCTGGTACGTCCGTCGCGGCGGCACGCTCATCGCCTGGCGCCAGCACGGCAGCGCCCCGGAACGCTTCCGGATCGTGGGAGCTCACACCGACAGCCCGAACCTGCGCATCAAGCCTCGGCCCGACCACACCACCGCTGGCGTCCGACAGCTGGGGGTCGAGGTCTACGGCGGCGCGCTGGCGAACTCGTGGCTCGACCGCGACCTGGGGGTGTCGGGGCGCGTGTCGGTGCGCGCCGACCACGGCCCGGTCACGCACCTGTTGCGGGTGGACGATCCGATGCTCCGAATCCCGCAGCTGGCCATCCACCTCGACCGCGACGTCGTCACCGAGGGCCTCAAGCTCAACCAGCAGACCCACCTGTCGCCGGTCTGGGACCTGGACGGCGACCGCGGGTCCGACACCACCTTCCGGGCGTTCGTCGCCGAGCACCTCGGCGTCTCCGCCGACGACATCCTCGCCTGGGACCTGATGGTGCACGACCTCACGCCCTCGCGACGGACGGGGCTCGACGGCGTGTTCGTCAGCGCCCCTCGGCTCGACAACCTGTGCTCCTCGTTCGCTGCGGTACGGGCGTTGCTCTCCACTGCCCCGGACACGCCTGCGGTGCCCGTCGTGTGCCTCTACGACCACGAGGAGATCGGCTCGACCAGCGCCACCGGGGCCGACTCGGTGCTGCTCGCCTCGGTCCTCGAGCGGATCGCCGACGCCGCCGGCGCAGGACGCGACGGGTTCCACCGGGCCCTGGCCGGCTCGCTCTGCCTGTCGGCCGACATGGCGCACGCCACCCACCCGAACTACGCCGACCGACACGAACCCGAGCACCACGTCGCCATGAACGCCGGCCCGGTGGTGAAGGTCAACGCCAACCAGCGCTACGCCTCCGACGCCGAGTCGATGGGAGCCTTCCTGCAGGCCTGCGCCGACGCCGACGTGCCCACCCAGCAGTTCGTCATGCGCTCGGATCTGCCGTGCGGCTCGACCATCGGACCGACCACCGCGGCGCGCCTGGGCATCAGCACGGTGGACGTGGGCGTCGCCCAACTCGCCATGCACTCGGCGCGTGAGCTGTGCGGTGCCGACGACCCCAGTTGGTACGAGACGGCGATGGCCGCCGTGCTCGCCGGCTAGGCCGACCGACCGGATCGGGCGCAATCCGCAGCGTTTGCCGCTACGGTCCGAACGATCGCACGCGCGCCCCGGATCCGCGCGACGGACCGCCACGTCGCGGCCGCTGCCCCGGGTGCGCCGACGAGATGCCGAGAGAGATGGAGCGAGTGTTGACGAGCGGCTGGCAGACGGTGGTCGACGATGCGGTCGAGCTCCGACGCCGCCTGCACCGGCACCCCGAGCTCACCTGGCACGAGGTCGACACGGCGGGCACCATCCGCGGCGTGCTCGACCGCCTCGACATCCGCTGGCGACCCTGCGCCGACACCGGCACCGTGGCCACCATCGGCGCCGGCCCCGGACGCCACGTGGCCCTCCGGGCCGACATCGACGCCATGCCCATCCACGAGGACAACGACGTGGCCTGGCGCTCCGAGGTGGCGGGCTGCATGCACGCCTGTGGCCACGACGGCCACATCGCCACGCTGGTGGCAACGGCCCGGTGGCTCCAGCAGCACCGCTCCGATCTGCCCGGTCCGGTGAGCCTGCTGTTCCAGCCGGCGGAAGAGGGCGGACACGGCGCACGGCGCATGATCGACGACGGCGCCCTAAACGATGTCGACGTGATCTTCGGTTGGCACAACTGGCCGGCCATCCCGTACGGACAGGCCGTGTGCCCCGACGGAACGGTGATGGCCGGCAACGGCACGTTCCGCATCGAGGTCACCGGTCGTGGCGGGCACGCCAGCCAGCCCGAGGCCACCGCCGACCCGGTCCTCGCCGCGGCGGCCATCACCGTCGCCCTCCAGCAGGTGGTAGCCCGCCGGCTGCCTCCTCAGCAGGCCACCGTCGTGGCGGTCACGTCCATCGAGGCGCCCAGCGCCCAGACGGTCACGCCGTCCACGGCCCGTCTGGCCGGCAGCATCCGCATCGCCGACGCCTCCACCCGATCCGTCGTCGAGGGGCTCATCTCCGACATCGTGCGCGACACCGCCGTCGCCCACGGCGTGAAGGCCACCGTCGAGCACACCACGCGCTACGGCCCCACGGTCAACCACGCCGACCCGGCCAACGACATGCGCCGGGCGCTCGAGGCCGAGCTGGGCACCGATTGGGCCAGCGCCGACACGCCGCTGCCGATCATGGCCTCCGAGGACTTCAGCTACTACCTCACCGAGATCCCCGGTGCCTTCGCCCTGGTCGGCGCCGACGACGGCGCCCAGCACGCCGCGCCGTGCCACAGCCCGACGTACGACTTCAACGACCGACTGATCCCCGCCGTCGCCCGCGTGTACGCACGCCTGGCGGGCGCGCCCCTCCCTGAGGGCCCCTGAACCATCCAACCCCGAACCGACACGAACAGGAGCTGCGACGTGAACACCGACGTCTTCGAACAGTGGGAATCCGAGATACGTGGCTACTGCCGCGCCTACCCCACCGTGTTCACCTCGGCCTCCAACGCCCGCCAGGTCGACGAGGACGGCAAGAGCTACATCGACTTCTTCGCCGGGGCTGGGGTGCTGAACTTCGGGCACAACGACGAGCGCATGAAGCGGGCGATGATCGCCTTCCTCGAGCGCGACGGCGTGGCCCACAGCCTCGACACCTACACCGACGTCAAGCGTGACTTCATCCAGCGGTTCGCCGAGGTCATCCTCGAACCCCGGGGCATGGACCACAAGCTCCAGTTCATGGGTCCCACCGGCACCAACGCGGTGGAGGCCGCCCTCAAGCTCGCCCGCAAGGTCACCGGACGCAGCCACGTGGTCGCCTTCAGCCACGGCTTCCACGGCATGACCCTCGGCTCGCTGGCGCTCACTGCCAACGACGCCTACCGGTCCGTGTCGGGCGTGCCCCTCGAGCACGTGGTCCGCCTGCCCTTCGAGACCGACGCCGGCGGCGGACTGAAGGGGCTCGAGTCGTACCGCGCCGCCCTCGAGGACAGCTCCAGCGGCCACCTGCCGCCGGCCGCCTTCGTGGTCGAGGTCATCCAGGCCGAGGGTGGCGTGCACGTGGCCAGCCCCGAGTGGCTCCAGGCCATCCAGGAGCTCGCCCACGACGTCGGCGCCCTGTTCATCATCGACGACATCCAGGCGGCCTGCGGCCGCACCGGGTCGTACTTCAGCTTCGACGGCATGGATCTCGACCCCGACATCGTCACGCTGGCCAAGGGCATCGGTGGCTACGGCACCCCCCTGGCCATGAACCTCAACAAGCCCGAGCACGACCGCCACTGGAGCCCGGGTCAGCACACGGGCACCTTCCGCGGACAAGGGCTGTCGTTCGTGGCCGGGCGCGAGGCGCTCGAGTACTTCACCGACGACACGCTCATGAACGCCGTGAAGGAGAAAGGCGAGCGCATGCGCCAGCATCTGCGCACCATCGCCGACGCCGACGCCGACCGGGGATGGGACGTCCGGGGGCGCGGGATGATGCAGGCCATCGACGTGGTCGACGGCGCCTTCGCCAAGGAAGTCCAGCGCGTGTCCTTCGAGAACGGTCTGCTGATCGGTCCGTGTGGCACCGGCGGCCGGGTGCTCAAGCTGATCCCGCCCCTCACCATCCCCGACGACGACCTCGACGAGGGACTGCAGATCCTCTCCGCGGCCATCAGCACCGTGAAGGAGTCGGCATGAGGAACCGCGACGACATGCTCTTCGCCCCCGAGGAGTACGAGCGGCGCATCCGCGAACTGCGCCAGCGCATGGAAGAGCGCCTGCTCGACGCGGTGGTCATCACCGACCCGGGCAACCTCATGTACCTCACCGACTACCAGACCACGGGGTACTCGTTCTTCCAGGCGCTGGTCGTGCCGCTCGACGCCGAGCCGTTCACGATCACGCGTGCCATGGAGGAGTCCAACGTCATCCACCGCACGTGGGTCGAGCACACCCGGACCTACACCGACACGGGTGACGCCATCCAGTTGCTGGTCGAGTCGCTCCGCGAGTTCGGGCTGCACGACGCCACCATCGGCTACGAGCGCAACAGCTACTTCTTCCCCGCCTACCAGCAGGACCGCATGGCCGACGCCTTCCGCGAGGGCCGCATGCAGGACTGCTACGGCATCGTCGAGGAGGGCCGCGTCTGCAAGTCGCCGGCCGAGATCGAGGTCATGGGACGGGCGGCCCGCGCCACGGAAGCGGGCATGCGGGCCGGCCTGGCCGCGGTGGCGCCCGGCGTCACCGAGAACGAGATCGCCGCCGAGATCAGTGCCGCCATGTTCCGCGCCGGTGGCGAGTTCCCGGCGGTGATGCCCTACGTCACCTCCGGCCCCCGCACCATGATCGGCCACGCCACCTGGGAGGGCCGCACCGTGCAGCCCGACGAGCACGTCTTCATCGAGGTGGGCGGCTGCTACCGCCGCTACCACACGGCGATGATGCGCACGGCGGTGGTCGGCGAGCTGTCGACGTCGATGATGCTGGCCCAGGAGCGCATGAAGCACTGCCTCGACGAGATGCACGCCACGGTCCGACCCGGGATGACCATCGCCGACTTCGACCAGCTGGTCCGCTCGATCATCACCGACAACGAGGTGGGCGCCAAGCTCGTCACGCGCGCCGGCTACTCCATCGGCATCGCCTTCCCGCCGAGCTGGGACGAGGGCTACATCCAGTCGATCAAGCCCGGCGACAACACCGTGCTGAAGGAGGGCATGACGTTCCACGTCATCCCCTGGATGTGGGGCGTCGACGGCGACAAGACGGTGGGCATCTCCGACACCATCCGCCTCACCGAGGACGGCATCGAGTCGTTCTTCACGCTCAACCGCGACTTCACCGTCGTCGCCGAGGCCGGCGCATCCGAACCCGAACCATCCGCACCGAGGAGCTGACCGTGCTCACCGTCATCGATCCCACCACCGGCACCGAGCTGCACACCCTGCCCGCCGCCGACGCTGCCCAGCGCGACGCCACCATCGGCCGGGCGGTCACGGCGTTCGAGTCGTGGCGCCACGAGAAGTTCGCCACCCGCGCCGAGGTGCTCCGCGCCGTGGCCCAGAAGATGCGCGACGACATCGAGCGCCTGGCGCCGCTGATGACCGAGGAGATGGGCAAGCCCATCAAGGAGGCCCGGGGCGAGGTCACCAAGGCGGCGTGGGCAGCCGAGCACTACGCCGACCACGCCGAGGAGTACCTGGCCCGCGACGACATCGCCTCCGACGCCACCCGCAGCTACGTGCAGTACCTGCCGCTCGGACCGGTGCTCGGCATCCTGCCGTGGAACGCCCCGTTCTGGCTGGCGTTCCGGTTCTGCGCGCCGGCGCTCATGGCGGGCAACACCTGCCTGATGAAGCACGACCCGCACGTGCCGGCGTGCGCCCAGGCCATCGCCGACGTGTTCGACGAGGTCGGCGCGCCCCAGGGCATCTTCCAGAACCTGCCGCTGCAGACGCCCGATGTCGAGGCCGCCATCGCCGACAACCGGATCCGTGCCGTCTCCTTCACCGGCTCCGACCGGGCCGGCGCCGCCGTGGCGTCCATGGCCGCGGCCAACCTCAAACCCGCCGTGCTGGAGCTGGGTGGATCCGACCCGGCGATCGTCCTCGCCGACGCCGACCTCGAAGCCGCTGCCGACGCCATCGCCCTGATGCGCATCATCAACGCCGGGCAGTCCTGCATCGCCGCCAAGCGCATCATCGTCGAAGATGCCGTGCACGACACGTTCGTCGACCTGCTCGAGTCCCGGCTGGCTGCGCTGAAGCTGGGCGACCCACGCAGCGAAGACACCGACATCGGCCCCATCGCCCGCGACGACCTGCGCCAGGCCCTGCACCGCCAGGTGACCTCGACCATCGACGCCGGCGCCACGTGCCGTCTCGGCGGGGTGCTTCCCGAGGGCGATGGCTTCTTCTATCCCGTGACGTTGCTCACCGACGTCGGTCCGGACATGACCGCCAGCTGCGAGGAGACGTTCGGTCCCGTGGCCGTGGTCAGCCGCGTCGGCTCGGCCGACGAGGCGCTCCGCCTCGCCAACGACACGCCCTACGGCCTGGCCGCCAGCGTGTGGACCACCACCGAGCGCGGTGAGGCCATGGCCGCCGACATCGAGGCCGGCCAGGTGGCCGTCAACGGCGTGGTCAAGACCGACCCGCGCCTGCCCAGCGGCGGCATCAAGCGTTCGGGCTACGGCCGCGAGCTCGGCCCCCACGGCATCCACGAGTTCGTGAACGCCCAGCAGGTCTGGGTCGGCCCCAAGACCGAATGATCACGCCCTTCCTCTGAAACTGGCAGCCGCTGCGTCACGCTGGGGCACCAAGCCGGTGCGACGGATCGCATCCCCAGGTGTGACGTACGGGCTGCCAGTTTCCGTGGGGGTCGTAGGCTCGGGCGCCATGGAGCTGGCCACGGCGCGGACGATCCTCGGGGTCAGCGCAGCGCGACGACTGGACGGTGGTCCGTGCCGCCTACCGCGCCCGCATCCGGCGGAGCCCACCCCGACGTGGCCGGCGACGAGGGCCGCGACGACAGCATCCGTCTCAACGCCGCCTACCGCGCCCTGGCCACCGCCCGACGCGAGGGACGCCTGCACGAGCAGACGTCGTCGCCCGAGCCCGTGGATCCGTACGCGGCCGACCGCGGTCCGCGGGCGCCCGGGGCGCCGCCGGTCGCCGTCCGTCCGGTGCACGGGCCCGACGCCACCCCGCCACACGGCCCGCCCGCCGACGTGCGCCTGCTCGACCGCGACACGCTCGCGCTGTCGAGCCTTCCCGACGAGGCCTTCCGGCGGTTGGTCGAGGCGGCGCACGAGGTCGGCGACCTGTCCTACGTCGATCGCAGCTCGGGCATCTTCGAGGCCGTGCTCCGCCTCGATGACGGCCGGCCGGCGTCGCTGGTGGTCAGCCTGCAGTGGCGGGCCCACGACGCCAGCTGCGAGGCCTTCTGCACGCTGGAGGCGCTCGATCGCGCCGAGCACCTCGACGTGGCCGGCGTGGTCCAGCAGCTGGTCGGCTTCCTCCCCCCTGACCCGGAGGCCGAACCCGTCGAGTGAGCGCCGGCGCCGATCCGGACGAATGGGATATCTCGGACAGTGACGGGCTTCACACGGAACGTTTGGCTACGGTGCCGTCAACTCGGTCCGGGGGGATCGGGCACTTGTTCCGAAGGGGGAATGCACATGACGCCGTTCCGACGTCGACTACTCGCGCTGCTGTCCGTGTTCGTCTTCATACTCGCCGCGTGCGGCGACGACGACGGGGGTGGCGGTGGTGAGCAATCCGGCGCGCAGGACGGCACCACCGACAGCACCGGTATCCGCTCGGACACGACGGTGGCCGCCGAGGGCGACCCGGTCTACGGCGGAACGCTCACCGTGGGCCTCGAGGCCGAGACCAACTCGTGGCTTCCCGGCGAGTCCCAGGCGGCCAACGCCGGCTACTCGGTGATGGGCGCCATCTACGACCCCCTGGTGGTCCGCGTCGAGGACGGCAGCATCCAGCCGTACCTGGCCGAGTCGGTGTCCGCCAACGAGGACTACACCCGGTACTCCTTCACCCTGCGCCCCGACATCAAGTTCCACGACGGCACCGACCTCAACGCCGACGTCATGAAGCAGATGTTCGACGAGTACCTCACGGCACCCGGTGCGAACACCGCCAGCGCGTTCACCGGCGTCACCATGGAGGTCACCGGACCGCTGAGCTTCGACTACGTCCTCGACAAGGGCAACGCCGCGTGGCTGGACAACATCCTGGCCAGCGCGGGCATGCCGTTCTCCGTGGCCGCCGCCAAGCAGTACGGCCAGGACGCCGGCGCCCACCCCGTGGGCACGGGGCCCTTCGTGTTCGACTCCTGGACCCGTGACGGCCAGCTGAAGGTGGTCCGCAACGAGAACTACTGGCGCAAGGACGACCAGGGCAACCAACTGCCCTACCTCGACTCCATCGTCTTCCGGCCCATCCCCGACGAGGACACCCGGCTCGACAGCGTGCCCGCCGGCGATGTCGACGTCATGCAGACCCTGCGCCAGAGCATCGTGCGACGGGCGCGCGACCTGGTCGACCAGGGCGGCTTCGAGAGCTACGAGTGGATCGGCAACAACAGCGGCGCCGGCATCATCAACGTGCTGCGGCCGCCCTTCGACGACAAGCGGATCCGCCAGGCGCTCGTCTACGCCGTCGACCAGGACCAGATGATCGAGGTCCTCGGCGGCACGGGCATCACCCCGCCGATCACCCAGTGGTTCTCCGAGAACAGCCCGTGGTGGTCGCAGAAGGCGGCCGACGCCTGGATCAGCTACGACCCGGACAAGGCCAAGGAGCTCATCGACGCCTACGTCAACGACCCCAACCGGTCCGACGGCAAGGCCGTGGGTGCGCCGATCAGCTTCACCTACGACTGCCCACCCGACCCGAGCCTGATCGAGCTGAGCCAGGCCTACCAGGCCTTCTGGCAGCAGGTCGGCCTCGAGGTCAACCTGCACTCGCTGGAGCAGTCGGCGCACATCACCCAGGGCATCGGCACCGAGAACGACCCGCCCCTGCGCGGCGACTACGACGTGCAGTGCTGGCGCCTCGGCTCCTCGAGCGATCCGTACACCACCTGGTCGCACGCCTTCGGGCCGATCGACTCCGAGGTGCTGAACGTGTCGGACTACGCCAACCCCGAGATCGACGCCAAGCTCGAGGCCATGCGCAGCGAGGGCGACATCGACAAGCGCAAGGCGCTGGTCGAGGAGATCTCGCTGATCCTGGCCGACGAGGTGCCCAACTTCTGGACCGGTGGCACGGCGATGGCCATCGTGGCCACCGACAAGGTGCACGGCCTCATGGCCGCCGACACGCCCGACGGCCAGCCGATCGACGCCGCCGCCGACGCCATCGTCCGGACCGCCAAGGTCTGGGTCGAGCAGTGATCCGCCGGTGACGCGGAGCTGAGCACGGGGCAAGAGGAGAAGGTGAGGTCGGAGATCGGATGAACATCCGGGTGCTGCTGACGAGGATCGTGGTGCTGGCGGGCGTGCTGCTCGCGGTGTCCTTCCTCACCTTCTCCATGCTCAACGTCCTCGGCGGTGACCCGGCCCTGGCCATCATCGGACCGGACAACGCCAACGCCGAGAACGTCGCCGCCGTCCGCGAGGAGCTCGGGCTGAACAAGCCCTTCCTCGAGCAGTACACCGACTGGGTCGGGAACGTCCTGCACGGCGACCTCGGCCGCTCGTACAAGACCAAGCAGCCGGTGAACGAGGCCATCGGCGAGCGGGTGCCGGTCACCGCCGAGCTGGGTCTGCTGGCCATCGCCTTGGCGCTCCTGGTGGCGACGCCGCTGGCGGTGCTCACCGCCTACAAGGCGGGGGGCCGGATCGACAAGGCGACCAGCACCGCCACCTTCGGCCTGCTGTCGATCCCCAACTTCCTGCTCGCCTACTGGCTCGGGTACCTGGTGTCGGTCCGCCTCGGCTGGCTGCCCCGGTCGGGCTGGACACGGCTCAGCCAGGACCCGTGGGGCAACCTGCAAACGGCCATCCTTCCCGCCGTCTCCCTGGCCATCGCCGAGATGGCCGTCTACACGCGCATCCTGCGCAGCGACATGATCTCGACGTTGCAGGAGGACTACCTCCTGATGGCCCGGTCCAAGGGCCTCACCACGCGTCGCATCCTCTTCTTCCACGCCCTGCGGCCGTCCACGCTGTCGTTGATGACCGTCATCGGCGTGCAGTTCGGCGCGCTCATCGGCGGCAGCATCATCGTCGAGCAGATCTTCGCCCTCCCGGGCATGGGGTCGTACCTGCTCAACGCCATCTACGAGCGCGACTACATCGTGGTGCAGGGCGTGGTGCTGGTGATCGCGGCGTCGTTCGTGATCGTCAACTTCGCCGTCGACACCGTGTACCGCCTGCTCGACCCCCGCATCCGCGCCTGACCGCGCCTCTCGATCTGGGAACGACCATGTCTGACATCGACCACCGACACCTGACCGACGGACCCGACGCCACCGAGGTCGAGACCGCCGAGACGGTCGAGCTCCCCGAGGCCGTCTCCCCGATCCTGGAGACGCCGGCGGCCACACCCGAAGCCACCGAGGACGACGGCATCAGCCGGCGCAAGCGGCAAGGCGTCACGTTCTGGCTCGCTGTCGTCTGGTTGGCCATCATCTTCATCGCCGGTGTGTTCTCGGCGTTCCTGCCCACCGCCGACCCCAACGCCATCGACATCCCCAACAAGCTGGCGAGTCCCTTCACCTCGGGGCACATCCTCGGCACCGACGGCCTCGGCCGCGACATCCTCGCCCGTCTGGTCGACGGCGCCCGGGTGTCGCTCACCGTCTCGCTCACGGCCGTCGCCGTGGGCATGCTCGTCGGTGGCCTCTTCGGCGTCATCGCCGGCTACGTGCGGGGATGGTTCGACACGCTGTTCGTCGCCGGCATCAACGTCATGCTCGCCTTCCCGGCCATCGTCCTGCTGCTGGCCCTCGTCTCGGTGCTCGAGCAGAACCTGGTCAACATCTCGCTGGTCATCGGCGTGCTGTCGATCCCCATCTACGCACGCGTCGCCCGTGCCAACGCACTGGCCGTGTCCGAGCGCGACTACGTGATGGTGGCCCAGACCCTGGGCGCCAAACGGCGGCGCATCCTGTTCAAGGAGATCATCCCCGTGGTCGTCCTGCCGCTGCTCGCCTTCGCCCTCACGGCCCTCGGCGTGGTCATCGTGGCCGAGGGCACGCTGGCGTTCCTCGGGCTCTCGGTCCAGCCGCCGGCGGCCACCTGGGGCTCGATGATCGCCGAGGGCCGGCGCCACGACCAGACGCACCTGCACGTGGTGTTCATCCCGTCGATCGTCATGTTCCTCACGGTGCTGTCGTTCAACTTCGTGGGCGAGGCGATGCGGGTCCGCTTCGCCGACCTCGACTCCAAGCTCTAGCCACCGCCACCGCCACCGCCACCGCCCCCCGCCCGTCGGCTCCAGACCGGCCGAACTTGGACTTTCGTCGCTCCGAAACGTACGGTCACCGGCGCCGAATCACCGGGGATGCCGGCCGCGTGGCACGCACGCGGTTCGGGCACCGCCGGCCGGCCGCACCACCGAGCCGCCCAGACCCGACGAGCCCGAGTCGATGCCCGAGCCGATCCACGACATCTCCAAGTCCGACCGCGAGCTGCTGAAGGCGATCTACCGCCTCTCCCAGGGCGCCGGTCAGGTCGAGGCCCACACCGGCGACCTCGCCGAGCGACTCGGGTTGTCGCCGTCCACGGTGACCACGGCGGTCAAGCGCCTGGCCGACCGCGGCCTGGTCGACCATCGCCCCTACCGAGGCGTCGAGCTCACCGACACCGGCAGTCGCATCGCCGTCGCCTCCATCCGTCGCCACCGCATCGTCGAGCGCTTCCTCGCCGACATGCTCGGCTACGCCTGGAACGAGGCCGACCGGCTCGCCGGCAGCTTCGAGCACGAGCTGCCCCAGGAGGTCGAAGACCGTCTGTTCGTCGCCCTGCACCGCCCGGCGACCTGCCCGCACGGCTTCCCGATCCCCGAACCCGAGGTGGCCGACATCCCGCCGCTGCCACCGCTGTACGACCTCTCCCCCGGCGACGTGGCCGTGGTGGCGGTCCCGGGCTCCACCGATCCCGACCTGGTGGCCTTCCTCGATCAGCTCGGCCTCCGGCCGGGCGGCCGGGTGCAGATCAAGGAGAAGCACCCCTTCGACGGGCCGCTCGTGGTCACCGTCGACGGCCCCGACGGCCCCATCGACCGCACCCTCGGCGCCACCGTCGCCAATCAGGTGTTCGTGCAGCGGGCTCCG
The DNA here is from genome assembly GCA_963800295.1 of uncultured Acidimicrobiaceae bacterium. GTDB lineage: Bacteria > Actinomycetota > Acidimicrobiia > Acidimicrobiales > Salinilacustritrichaceae > Salinilacustrithrix. Next base: position 122,391 of record CAWDAJ010000012.1, on the reverse strand, counting down.
GCCACCGATGCGACACCGACACCGCTCCCCGACCGCGACGTGACCGCCGCACAGACCTGATCCGCGAACGCGTCGCCCAGACCTGGTTCTCTACTCGACAGTCCACACCACGACAGGAGATCCCACAGTGGAAGCCATCCCCTACGTCGCCTTGCTGAGCGCACTGGCCGGTCTCGGCCTGGCCGCGTTCTACTTCGGCGCCGTCAAGAAGGAAGACCCGGGCACCCCCCGCATGGTCGAGCTCATGGACGAGATCGCCACCGGCGCTCGGGCCTTCCTGAAGCAGGAGTACACCTACGTGGCGGTGTTCGTCGCGGTCATGGCCGTGCTGGTCGCCATCCTGGTGACCCCGCTCGGCGCCGTGACCTACGTCTTCGGCGCCTTCCTCTCCGCCCTCGCCGGCTACGTCGGCATGACGGTCGCCACCATGGCCAACGCCCGCACCACGGCCGCCGCCCAGACCGGCGGTCCGGCCAAGGCCCTGCCCCTCGCCTTCCGGGGTGGCGCGGTCATGGGCTTCTCGGTGGCCGGGTTGTCCCTCACCGGGCTCGCCATCGTCTACATCGTCTTCATCCAGATCGCCGAGGTCGACCAGGGCTTCGAGATCCTCACCGCCTTCGGTCTGGGTGCCAGCTCGATCGCCCTGTTCTCCCGTGTGGGCGGCGGCATCTACACCAAGGCCGCCGACGTCGGCGCCGACCTGGTCGGCAAGGTCGAGGCCGGGATCCCCGAGGACGACCCCCGCAACCCGGCCACCATCGCCGACAACGTTGGTGACAACGTGGGCGACGTCGCCGGCATGGGCGCCGACCTGTTCGAGTCCTACACCGGCTCGATCGTGGCGCCCATCGCCCTCATCGCCTTCACGGCGTTCTCGTTCACCGGCACCGAGGACACGGCGGGGCTGCTCGCCATCGATCCCACGCTGAAGCTGCTGCTGTTCCCCTTCGGCGTCGCCCTCATCGGCATGATCGCGTCGATCATCGGCTCGTTCACCGTCCGCGGCGGTGACTCCACCGAGATCCATGCCCTGTCACGGGCACTGCACATGGGCACCAACGTGGCCATGGGCCTCACCGTCATCGGCGTGCTCGGCCTCGGCTGGGTCATGTTCAACGGCAACGACTTCGACAACGCGTGGGGCCTGCCCCTCGCCGTGATCGGCGGTCTCCTCGCCGGCTACGCCATCGGCAAGGTGGCCGAGATCTGGACGTCCGACCAGTTCCAGCCGGTCAAGAACATCGCCGCCGCCTCCGAGACCGGCCCTGCCACCACCATCCTCGGTGGCATCTCGGCCGGCATGATCTCGGTCGCCGCCTCGGTCATCCTCATCGGCGCCGGCATCCTCGTCGCCTACTGGGGTGGCGAGTGGGCCGGCGACGGGCTGGGCATCTACGGCATCGCCGTGGCCGCCATCGGCATGCTGGCCACCACCGGCGTGGTCGTGTCCGTCGACGCCTACGGCCCCATCGCCGACAACGCCGGCGGCATCGCCGAGATGGCCGAGCTCGACCCGCACGTCCGCGAGGTCACCGACGCCCTCGACAGCCTCGGCAACACCACGGCCGCCATCGCCAAGGGCTTCGCCGTCGGTTCGGCCGCCCTCACCGCCCTGGCGCTGTTCAAGAGCTTCGAGGTCGCCCTCATCCAGGCGGCAGGTCCGGCTTCCGACTTCGTCGCCCGGGGCGGCCTCAACCTCGACGTCGGCTCGGTCGACGTGTTCATCGGCCTGTTCCTCGGCGCCATGGTGCCGTTCCTGTTCGCGGCGCTGACCATCGACGCCGTCGGCCGGGCCGCCAACCAGATGATCGAGGAGGTGCGCCGCCAGTTCCGCGAGATCCCGGGGCTGCGCGAGGGCCTCCCCGGCGTCAAGCCCGACTCGGCCCGCTGCGTCGCCATCTCCACCAAGGCCTCGCTCAAGGAGATGATCATCCCCGGCGCCCTGGCCGTCGCCGTGCCGCTGGTGCTCGGCTTCATCGACATCGACACGCTCGGCGGCTTCCTGGCCGGCGCCCTCGTCACCGGCTTCTGCCTGGCCATCTTCATGGCCAACGCCGGCGGCGCCTGGGACAACGCCAAGAAGTACATCGAGCAGGGCCACCACGGCGGCAAGGGCTCCGACCCGCACAAGGCCGCCGTCGTGGGCGACACCGTGGGCGACCCGTTCAAGGACACGTCCGGTCCCTCGATGAACATCCTCATCAAGGTCATGACCATCGTGTCGCTGGTGTTCGCCTCGGCGTTCGTCTGAGAATCTCGTCGATTGGTGACAGGAGCTGTCACCAGTCGACGACAGATCCGAGCTGGAGGGCATCTGCGACATGATGTGGTCGTGGGTGTCCTCCAGTTGCGCGTCCGATGCGAGTCCTGATCACCGAGCACCAGCTCGAGCACTTCGCCGACCGCTACCGGCAGGCGGTGCCGGGCATCGAGCTGCTGGTCATGGCGCCCGACGGCTCGATCACGCTCGACGGCACGCCGGTCGACCCCTCGACAGCCGACGAAGAGGTCGCCTTCGGTTCGACCGACCTGTTCGACACCGCCCACGACGACCGCGGCCAGGCCCGCGACTTCTTCGTCCACGCCCTGAAGTCCACGACGCTGCGCTGGTTCCACGTGGCCGCCGCCGGCGTCGACGACCCCGTCTTCGGCATGCTGCTCGACAAGGACGTGCGGCTGACCACGTCGCACCACACCGCCATCCCCATCAGCGAGTACGTGCTCGCCCAGGTCCTCCGGGCTCGACTGCCGCTCGCCACGCTCGACGCTCAACGCGCCGAACGGGCGTGGCGGGGTGCCGAGTGGGACGAGATCGCGGCCAGTCGCTGGCTCGTGATCGGCATGGGCAGCATCGGTGCCGAGGTCGCCCACCGAGCCCGAGCCTTCGGGGCGCGGGTCACGGGCGTGCGTCGCTCGCCCACCGGTCGAGAGCCGGTCGACCGGCTGATCAGCCCGGCAGACGTCCTCACCGAGGTCCCCGACCACGACGTCATCGTGCTGGCGGTGCCGGCCACGCCCGCGACCACCGGGATGGTCGACGCCGACTTCCTGGCTGCGGTCACGCCGGGAACCATCCTGGTGAACGTCGGCCGCGGTGCGCTGATCGACGAGGACGCCCTCCGCTCGGCGCTCGACGACGGGCGTCCCGACACCGCCGTGCTCGACGTGACCGCCACCGAACCGCTGCCGCCCGAGCACTGGCTCTGGGACCACCCCGGCGTCGTGCTGACACCGCACACGTCGGCCGGTGGCCGCCAGCGGCGGGAGCGGGCGGCCGACGTCTTCGCCGACAACCTCGCCCGCTACGTAACCGGCCAGCCGCTGCTCGACGAGGTCAGCGCGGCTCCACGCGAGGCGCCACCGGCCTGACGGGGCACACTGTGGCCATGGCCGACACCGAAGGAACCCCTGCCAGCACCGACGAGTGGACCCCTCCGTCGGAGGACGAGCTGCGCGAACGCCTCAGCCCCCTGCAGTTCGAGGTCACCCAGAACGCCGGCACCGAGCAGGCGTTCACCGGCATCTACGCCGACGAGAAGCGCCCCGGCACCTACCGCTGCGTCGTGTGCGGGCTCGACCTGTTCGTCTCCGACACCAAGTACGAGAGCGGCTCGGGCTGGCCCTCGTTCTGGAAGCCCATCGACGACGACCGGGTTGTCGAGCGCGAGGACCGCAGCCACGGCATGGTCCGCACCGAGGCGGTGTGCGCCCGCTGCGGTGCCCACCTCGGCCACGTCTTCCCCGACGGCCCCCAACCGACGGGGCTGCGCTACTGCATGAACTCCGCCTCCCTCGACCTCGACCCCAACCCCTGACCGTTCTGGCAGTCGAATGTGATCACTCCGCCCCGGCCGTGCCGGCGAAGGTGATCAGAATCGGCTGCCAGTTTCCGTGAGGGTGGGGGGTCCGTGACAGGGGAACGCATGTTCGCTACCGTCTGAACGCGTGTTCGACCCGACGCCGCTCCCCGACCTCACCCCCGAGCAGCGCCGGGCCGTCACCCACGACGGCGGCAACCTGCTCATCGTCGCCGGCGCCGGCACCGGAAAGACCACGACGCTCTCCGCCCGATTGGCCGAGCTCACCACCAGCGGCGTCCCGGCCGAGCGGATCATGCTGCTCACCTTCAGCCGCCGGGCCGCCACCGAGCTGCTGGCCCGGGCCGAGCAGTGGGCCGGCACCGACCAGCTGCGTGGCGCATGGGGCGGCACGTTCCACGCCGTGGCCAACCGGCTATTGCGCCGCTACGGCCGGGCCGTGGGCATCGACCCCGACGTCACCCTCCTCGACGGCCCCGACGTCGCCGACCTGTTGCAGCTGATCCGTGACGAGCTCAGCCTCGAGTCCGAGCCCCGCCGGCGACGGGCTCGCAAGGAGGTGCTGGCGTCGGCCCTCAGCCGGGTGGTCAACACCCGCCGGCCGCTCGACGAGGTCCTGCGGGTCCACTACCCGTGGTGCGCCGACCAGATCGACGAGCTGCGCCCCGTCTACGCCGAGTACATCCGGCGCAAGCGGCAACGGCACCTGGTCGACTACGACGACCTGCTCGCCCTCTGGCGGGCGCTCATGCAGCACCCCGAAGCAGGTCCGCTGGTGGCGTCGCGCTTCGACCACGTGCTCGTCGACGAGTACCAGGACACCAACCCGCTGCAGGCCGACGTGCTCGCCGCCATGGCCGACGCCGGCGTGCGCATCACGGCGGTGGGCGACGACGCCCAGGCCATCTACGGCTTCCGGGGCGGCACGGTCCGCAACATCCTGGACTTCCCGGCCCGCTTCGACGCCGACGTGGTCACGCTCACCCACAACCACCGCTCCACGCCGCAGGTCGTCGACGTGGCCAACCGTGTGTGGGCAGCGGCAGCCGAGCGGCACGACAAGGAACTGGTGTCCACCCGCTCCGACGGCCCCCGACCCGAGCTGATCGCAGCCGGCGACGAGCACCTCGAAGCTCGCGGCGTGTGCGACCGACTCCTCGCCCAGGTCGAACGCGGCGTGCCGCTACGGCGCCAGGCCGTGTTGTTCCGCGCCGCTCATCACACCGATGTGCTCGAGGTCGAGCTCACCGTTCGCCGCATCCCCTTCGTGAAGTACGGGGGTCTCAAGTTCCTCGAGGCCGCCCACGTCAAGGACCTGCTCGCCTGCTGCCGCGTGGCGGTGAACCCCCGCGACGACCTGGCGTGGTTCCGGATCCTCCAGCGCATCGACGGGGTGGGCCCGGCCACCGCCCGGCGGCTGGTCGAGGCGCTCGATCCGGCGCAGGGCTCGCTCGCCGCGGTGGTGGGCGCCGGCGTGGTGCCGCCATCCGTGGTCGACGACGTCACCGCCTTGGCCGACACCGTCCACGCCGCAGCCGACGACACCGTGCCCACGCCGGCCCGCATCGATCGTTGCCGGGCGTGGCTCGATCCCCTGCTCGACCGGTTCGGCAGCGGCGAGGCCCGGCGGGCCGACCTGGCCCGGCTCAGCGAGCTGTCCGCCGGCACGCCCACGCTCGAACAGTTCCTCACCGAGCTGACCCTCGATCCGCCGGCGTCCACCGGCGACCTCGCCGGGCCTCCCCACCTCGACGACGACGTGCTCACGCTGTCCACCATCCACTCGGCCAAGGGCGGCGAGTGGGACATCGTGCACCTCATCCACGCCGCCGACGGCAACCTGCCCTCCGACATGGCCACCGGCGATCTCGAGCAGCTCGAGGAAGAGCGCCGCCTGCTCTACGTGGCCGTCACCCGCGCCCGTGACCAGCTCCACGTCCACGTGCCCCTGCGCTTCCACCACCATCGTCACCGATTCGACGACGCCCACTCCACCGGGCAGCGCAGCCGGTTCCTGTCGGCCGAGGTCGTCGACGCCATGGACGAGGTCACCGACACACCGGTGCGGGCCGTCGATGCCCGCACCGGCGAGATCCGTGTGGTGGGCGACGCCGTGGCCGCCGCCGACGCCGACCTGGCGGTGCTGCTCGGCTAGGACGGGACTCGGACGGCCGAGGCGTCGGCGGAGCCAGCCGCCATCCGAGGCGCGCCGGAGTCCCGGAGAGGCCAGGGGCGATCTCTGGGCGCTCCAGCGTTTCGACGTGCTCGCCAGCGACCGACTTCAGTCGGCGAGGGTGAACAGACCGGGTTGGTCGGGTGGTTCCCGACCCGGCGGTGCCGGCGCATCGGCTCGGTCGCCACGGGTGACCGGGCCGTCGACCACCGGGTCCCACGGTTCGCCCTTCCTGGTGACCAGCCGCTTGTCGCCGGGCGGGCCGACGAAGTGGAGCTTGTGGCGGGTCTTGAGGTCGTGGCAGTGCCCGCACGCCAAGGACAGATCGTCCAGCTTGGTCTCGTACGTGACCGTCCAGCCCGTGTTGTGCTCGATGTCGAGCAGGTAGCGGCTGCCACAGCGTTCGCACCGGCACCCACGAGCCTCGAGCGCCGTGCGCTGATGGGCGGTGACCTGCCGGCCCAGGTGGGTGACGTTCAACACGTCGACACCGTCCTTGATCACGATGGCCAGGAACGCATCGGACAGCAACGACCGGACGGCCGACACCGACACCGGCCCGACGCCGGCGATCTCACACGTCTCGCCCGGCTCGACCGACCCACGGTTGAGCGCGGCCACATCGATCTGGGCGATGACCTTCTTGTCCGGCCGCACCGCCTGCCCCGACCGCGACCCGCCACCATCGCCGGCACCGGTGAGCATCGTCTTGGCTGCGTCGGCCGCGTACTGCTCCCACGTGTCGTACCGGCCCGAATCACGACCATCGGCGAAGTGCTTCTCGATGCGGGGCTTCAAGGCGGCGTCGACCTCGGCCATGTCGTCCTGGGGCAGCTTCAACAACAAGTTGCCCATGCCGTCGTCGTCGTTCCAGCGACGCAGGCTCCGCAGCTTGTGCTGCCGCTGCCGACGGGCCTCACGGTCGGTGTCGGCCTTGGCCCGAGCGTCGGCCGCCTTGCGACGCAGCTCGTGCAACCGGTCCTTCCGGGCCGACTCCAACAGCTCGTCCTCGTCCTCGGGCGACGCATCCGCCCCCGACGACACCTCGTCGGCCTGGTCGTCGGACAACTCGCCGTCACGCAGCGCCGCGTCGGTCTTGGGACGCTTCGCCAAGCGCTTCGACGTCGACAGCTTCTTGCGGGCCCGGCCCGTGGACGTGCCCGTCTTGCGGGCCACATCATCCTCGGGCGACTTGGACCCGTTGCGCTTCCACGCCCCCGACTCCTCGTACCGGGCCGTCAACCGGGTGACCGCACCCGACACCAACCGCTGCATCGCCACGAAGGCGTCGAACACCGCCGGCACCTCATGATCACCCACTACCGACGGATCCAACCGACCACACACGTCTCGCACCTGCGCGAGCGTCCCGAGCACCTCCTCGGCGGTGGCCGGCTGCCTCTCCTTCCCCATGCCACTCAGTATAGGGTGAACGTATGTTCGTTGCAACCGTCTTGTCGCATTTTTCTGCATTGTATGGGACTCGGCGCGGGCCCCGTTCGCCAGCAAGTCCGTATGGATGCGGGGAAACCAGCTCCGATCAGCCGGTTCTTCGCCACTCAGACTTCATCGGCCGCCGTCGGTCTTCCCCGCGTGGTGCGCGCTGCGGCCTAGCTCCTGCAGAGCGAGGAGCTCCGAAACCGCGCCCTCCACGTCGCCGCGACCCTCGGCGTCGACGGAGCTGTGCGAGCTGCCGACGCAGTCGAGCATCACCTGGAGTAGCCGACCGTCCAGCGGCGTCCCTGTCGGCCGCCGAGAAATGCCGGCTCGCGAGGCGCCGTTGCCAGGCAGCCCTCGTCCTACCGCAGCGGCCGGGTGTCAGTGGCGGGCGTGCTGGCGAGCCCGGGGCAGTGCCTCGACCCAACGGTGCTCGCACGACGGGCACCGCAGCGTGCTGCGACCGGTGGACAGGTCGAGCTCCTCGACGTCGGCGGGACCCCCGCACGACGGGCACGGTGGGTGCGCAGACACCGGTTCGGCCGTCCGCAGGTCGATCACCTCAGGCGAGGCCAGACCGAGTGCGGCGCGACGACCGATCACTCTCGCATCGCGGCGCTCACGCGCTTGCTGCCACCGCTCGGTCAGGCGCACACCTCGAGTGTAGGCGTCTTCGTCATCGATGCGCGAGAAATCCGAAACCGAACCAACTGAACGAGCCAGCGAGTGCGGCGCCTCCGGACAAAAGCCACCTCGGCGACATCCAGCCGGCTCCACCATCGCGCACGATGGGATGCAACCGCGCCCCGACTCGCGGGTGTCAGACTCGATCGGTGCCCCGATCGCTTCCGGTTGCCAGCGCCCGTGCCTGACGACGATCCGCGCGGTCGACTCGACCGCGTCCCCGACCTCGACGACGCGCCGCTCGACTGGGATCCGTCGGAGCGACGCTTCCGAGGCGAAGAGCCCGAGCCGCGCCCCGCCGAGCCGCCGGCGGCGACGCACCCGCCGGTCGACACCCGGCGGGTGGTGCTGGCCGCGCCACCCGAAGGTGGCCGTTCGGCGCCCCCGCCCCGCCGGCCGCCCCGCGTCGTCGATCCGTCCCCGTCCGCCACCGTCGCCCCACCGAAGGACCTGTCCGTGGCCACCAAGACACGCGCGCCGGCCGCCCGATCCACCAAGCGGCGGTGGCCCCCGAGCCGACGCACGGTCCTCCGAACCCTCGCCGGCACCACTGCCGTCGTCCTGCTGGTGCTCGCCGGCTTCGCCTTCTGGGGCTACCGCCGCTTCGACAGCATCGAGCGCGTCGACCTCAACGGGTTGCTGGCCAGCGACAACGGCACCAACTACCTGATCGTCGGCTCCGACACACGCGAAGGCATCGACCCCAACGACCCCAACGCCAGCGCCATCCTCGGTCCCGACGCCCCGGTCGGTTCCGAGCGCTCCGACACCATCCTCATCCTGCGCCTCGACGGCGAGGGCGCCCACATGCTGTCGGTGCCGCGCGATCTGCTCGTGACCATCGCCGAGACCGGGACGCGCACGCGCATCAACGCCGCTTTCAACGGCGGGGCGACCCGCCTGGTGGCCACGCTCACCGACCAGCTCGGGCTGCCGATCCACCACTACCTGCAGATCGACTTCGTCGCCTTCCACGATCTCGTCGACGCCCTGGGCGGGATCGTCATCGACTTCCCCAACCCCGCGTTCGACACCAAGTCGGGCCTGAACGTGATGCAGTCGGGACCCGTCCGACTCGACGGCACCCAGGCCCTGGCGTATGTGCGCTCGCGCTACTACACCGAGATCATCGACGGGCAGAACAAGCGCGACCCCACCGGCGACCTGGGCCGCGTGGTGCGCCAGCAGAAGTTCCTGTCCGCCGTGGTCTCCGAGATCGGACAGATCCGCAACCCGTTCCGGCTGGTCTCCATCACCAACGCCATGGTCGACGGCATGCGCGTCGACCAGCGACTGGGGTTCTTCGAGGCGCTGCGGCTGGTGTTCCGCTTCCGCGGGCTCGACCTCGAACCCACCTCGCTGCCCACGTCGAACGCCACGTTGTCGTCCGGAGCCCAGGTGCTCGAGCTCGTGCAGCCGGGCGCCGACGAGATCCTCGGTCGGTTCGGCTCGCCCGGCGCCGCCGGCTGACCGGCGTCCCCACCCGGGACCCACCACGAGGGTGCGGCATGAGGCACCCTCTACGCGGATATGGCGGGCGACGATGCCACGCCGCCGACCCGCCTCGCCGTGAACACCACCACCGCGTTCCTCGCCGCAGGCGTCGCCACGGTCGGCCTGGCCCTGCTCCACTCGCTCGTGCCGTGGCTGCGGTCGCGCCTGTCGAACGTCGGCGAGGGCGTGGCGGCGTCGGTCGGCGGCGGGGTCGCCTCCGCCTACGTGTTCCTCCACCTGCTGCCCGAACTGGCGCGCGGCAACGAGGACGTCGCCGAGGCGCTTCACGAGCACCTCGACGTGTCGACGCTCGACGAGGTCCTGCTGTTCCTCGTCGCCTTCGCCGGCTTCCTCACCCTCTATGGCATCGATCACCTCGCCGCCCGCCGTCGACCGGGCTCGGGCGGCGTCTTCTCCGTCCACCTCGGTGTGTATGCGGCGTACAACGCGCTCATCACCTACGCCCTGCCCACCGAGTTCGAGGTGGGCGTGCCGGTGGCGGCCACGTTCAGCTTCGCCATGGCCGTGCACTTCCTGCTGTCCGACCGGGCGCTGAGCCGCCACCATCCCGAACGCTTCGCCCGCCTGGGCCGCCCCATCCTGGTGGCTGCGCTGTTGGCCGGGTTCGCACTGGCGTGGGCGGTGCGACCCACCAGCGCCCTGGTGGTCAGCCTGCTGCTCGCTGCGCTCGGCGGCTTCGTGCTCTACAACGTCTTCAGCGACGAACTGCCGAGCGAGCAACGCACCCGCTTCCCGGCGTTCCTCGTCTCGGCGGGAAGCTACGCCGGCCTGCTCGTGGCGGTCGCGGCGTTCGCCTCACCGTGAGCCCGTTTGACCACCGATCGCGTCTGGCCCACCGCTCACCGACACGACCGCAACCCGAGGACCCTCGCCCAACCTGCGCCAGGTGCATCGAACCCGAGGATCCTCGCCGAACGTGCGTCGAGTGGACCCAGCCCACCGCCCTCGACGGTCGCCGCTCAGTCGTCCTTGAGCGCCACCGCGTTGGGCGTCACGTTCATCTTGGGTTCGTAGGCCACGGCGGCGACCTCGGTGCGTTCGGCCTGGTAGCGCAATCGCAGCTCGCCCAGGCACCGTTCGCAGGGTCCGTAGAAGGCGGACTCCACCGGTCGGGAGCAGCGCGGGCAGTCGAAGGCGATCGGCGAGTCGAGGTCCTCGGATGCGGCCACGACCGTGACGGTAGCGAGCGCTCGCGACCGGCCGGTGGACCGGCGACTCCTGGCAGGCGGCGCCTCGGCGCGCCACACTGACCGGATGCGCCGGTCCCGTGTCCTGCTCGCCGCCATCGCCGCGGGAGGTGCGTTCGCCGCCAAACGGGCCTACGACGCCAAGGTGGCGAGCTGGGACACCAACGACGACCCCACCCAGGGAGATCCGCTGGGCCTGCCCGACGGCGAGGTGGTCGAGACCGCCGGCGCCGACGGTGCCCGGCTGCACGGCTACCGCACCGGTGACCGGTCCGGCCCCACCATCGTGCTCGTCCACGGCTTCATCGAGTCCATCGCCTTCTGGGGACCGGTCGCCCGCCGCCTCGACGGCTTCGACGTGCTCATCGTCGACCAGCGGGGCCACGGCGCCTCCGAGCGCGGCACGGCGCCGTACACCACGGCCACGCTGGCCGACGACCTGCGCGCCTGGTTCGAGCAGCACGACCTCACCGACGTCACCCTGGTCGGTCACTCCATGGGCGGCGTGGCGGCGATGGCCTTCGCCAGCGACCAGGCCGAGGTCGCCGCCGAGCGCACCCGTTCGTTGGTGCTGGTCACCACGCTGGCGTCGCCCGTGCAAACACCGGGCGTGGCCGGCGGCATCACTCCGGAACGGGCACTCGCCGTCATGGACCGCGTCATGCGCCGGCCGAACCTGGGGCTGTTCGCCCTGCTGGGCACGTTCGGCACCCGCCCGAGCCGGGTGGCGCTCGAGACGACCCGCGCCGCCGTGCTCGGTTGCGATCCGATCAGCCGGCGCGACGCCTTCGTCATGCTCCAGGACTTCGACCTGCGCGACACCCTCGCCGACATCGCGTTGCCCACCCTGGTGATCGCCGGATCCCACGACGGGCTCACCCCCCTGGCCGTCAACGAGATCATCGCCGAGACCATCCCCGGCGCCCGCCTCGAGGTCGTGCACGGACGGGGCCACATGCTGATGTTCGAGGCGCCCGACCAGCTGACCGATCTCATCGTCCAGGCCACCAAGCCCGCCGACGTCGCGGGCTGAGACCCCCGGCCGTCAGGCCGCGGCGCTGGCGTCCTCGACGTGGGCCACGGCGGCGGCCACGAAACCGTCGGCCCAGTCGGCCATGCGGTCGGCGAGCGCGGCATCGGCCCACTCGCCGTCGGCGAAGGCGTGGTCGGCGCCCGGCAGGCTGAAGGCCTGCGGGTGGGTCGTGACGAAGATGTTCGTGAACAGGGCGCGGGTGTGCTCGATGCCGCGCCGTCCGCCGCCCTTGCCCGGCGACGCGGACAGCAAGCCGACGTAGCGGGGATGGAAGGCGAACATGTCGATCCGGCTGACCCAGTCGACGACGTTCTTGAACAGGGCCGGGTAGCCGCCGTTGTACTCGGGGTTGGCGACGAGCAGGGCGTCGGCCGCCGCGACCTGGTCGTGGATGGCTCGGGCGGAGGCCGGGATGCCGTCACGGCCATGCTGGTCGGCGTCGTAGAGGGGCAACGGGTGGCTGCGAAGGTCGATCCGATCGGTCTCGACAGGGGTGCCCTCGATCGCCTCGACGGCCACGAGCGCACGATCGAGCACGCGGCGGTTGAGCGAGCCCCGGCGGTTGCTGGAGGCGAGACCGGCGATCCGAAGTGGACGATCCATGGCTTCGACAACCATCGACCCCTCCGCCCTATTCCGGTCGATTCGTCCCCCGGGTGACCGGCTGGCCGAGCCGGTGCCGGTTGGGCGGGGCGGGAGTTCCTCGGGCCAGACTGCGGGCCATGGCAGGACACGAGGTCTCCGAGCTGTTCGACTCATCGGCGTGGCGGGAGGTCGGGGGCTTCGACCTCACCGACGTCACCTACCACCGGGCGGTGGACGCCGGCGTGGTCCGCATCGCCTTCGACCGACCCGAGGTGCGCAACGCCTTCCGTCCCCACACGGTCGACGAGCTGTACCGAGTGCTCGACCACGCCCGCCAGAGTCCCGACGTCGGCTGCGTGCTGCTGACCGGCAACGGCCCGTCACCACGCGACGGCGGGTGGGCGTTCTGCTCGGGCGGCGACCAGCGCATCCGCGGCAAGGACGGCTACAAGTACTCCGATTCCGACTCGGCCGAGGGCATCGACCCGGCGCGGGCCGGACGGCTCCACATCCTCGAGTGCCAGCGGCTCATCCGCTTCATGCCCAAGGCGGTCATCGCCGTCGTACCCGGGTGGGCGGCGGGTGGCGGGCACTCGCTGCACGTCGTCTGCGATCTCACCATCGCGTCGCGCCAGCACGGTCGGTTCAAGCAGACCGACCTCGACGTGGCGTCGGTCGACGGCGGGTTCGGATCGGCGTACCTCGCCCGCCAGGTCGGGCAGAAGTTCGCCCGTGAGATCTTCCTGCTGGCCGAGGAGTACTCGGCCGAGGACGCCCACCGGATGGGGATGGTGAACCGGGTGGTCGATCACGCCGAGCTCGAGGCCACCGCGCTGGCGTGGGGGCGGACGATCTGCGGCAAGTCCCCCACCGCCACCCGCATGTTCAAGTTCGCCATGAACCTCGTCGACGACGGCCTGATCGGCCAGCAGGTGTTCGCCGGCGAGGCCACCCGCCTCATCTACGGCACCGACGAGGCCCAGGAGGGACGCGACAGCTTCCTGGAGAAGCGATCGCCCGACTGGAGCGGCTTCCCCTACCACTACTGACCGGCCGCTCCCTCCGGGGCGCGGCTCACAGGTCGAGGCCGTCGACCGCCTCCGCCAGCGTGTCCGACGATGCCCGAAGCGCCGCCAGCTCGGCATCGGTGAGCTGGGGCGTGACGATGCCGTCGATCCCCGTCCGCCCGAGCCGGGCTGGGAGGCTCAGCGACGGTCCGTCCAAGCCGTAGGCACCACCCGGAGGCACGCTGACCGGCACGACGCTGCACTCGTCGCGCAGCACGATCGCCACCAGTTCGCGGATGACCGAGCCGATGGCCCAGTTCGTCCAGCCCTTCCGCTCGATGATCGCGTAGGCGGCGTGGCGGACCTCGTCCTCCATCGCCGCGGCGTCGGCGGCGTCCCAGGCCACCCCGAGCACCTCGCGGTCGACCAGGCGGGCGCCTCCCACCGAGGCGATGCTCCAGGGCACGAACTCGGAGTCGCCGTGCTCCCCCAGCACGTAGCCGTGCACCGACCGCGGGTCGACGCCGTAGCGCCGGCCCAGCAGATCGCGCAGCCGAGCCGAGTCGAGGACCGTGCCGGTGCCGACCACCAGCTCCGCGCGACGGTTGGAGAGACCGCGGACCGCCCAGGTCATGACGTCGACCGGGTTGGTGGCCACGATCACCACCGCCTGCGGCGCCCAGCGGTCGAGGCCGTCGACCACCGCCCGGAACACGTCGATGTTGCGGGCCAGCAGGTCGAGACGGGTCTCGCCCGGGCGCTGCCCGACACCGGCGGTCAAGACGACGACCGACGCGTCGGCCAGGTCCTCGTCGCCGCCGGCGACCACCGTGCACGGCCCTACCAGCGCCTGTCCCTGCATGAGGTCCATCGCCTCGCCCTCGGCCCGCCGGCGGTCGACGTCGACCAGGGTCAGCCGCGTGACCGACTGGGCGTGGAAGAGCGCCGCGGCCGCGGCCATGCCGACGTGGCCCACACCGACGATGCCGACGTGGCCGCCGTCGAGGGCGGGGGACGTCTGCGCGGACCGGGCGTCGTCGGGTGCCATCGGCCCAGGTTCGCGGATCGACCGGCGATCGTGCCGCCGATCTGTTGGCAACGGTCGTTTCCATGTGGAACGCTCTGGACCACGATGCGGGCCGCCGGGCCTGCTCCGCCAACCTCGGGGGGACCATGCACGACCTCGTCATCCGCAACGGCCTGATCGTCGACGGCACCGGTTCCGACCGCTTCCACGGCGACGTGGCCATCGACGACGGAACGATCACCGAGGTGGCGCCAGCCGCCGAGGGCGGGATCGACGCGTCGGGACGGCAGGAGCTCGACGCCGACGGCTGCCTGGTGGCGCCGGGCTGGGTCGACATCCACACCCACTACGACGGCCAGGTCACGTGGGACCCCGAGATGGCCCCGTCGTCGTGGCACGGCGCCACCACCGTGGTCATGGGCAACTGCGGGGTCGGGTTCGCACCGGTGCGACCCGGCGAGGAGGGGTTCCTCATCGAGTTGATGGAGGCGGTCGAGGACATCCCCGGCACCGCGCTGCACGAGGGCATCGACTGGCGGTGGGAGTCCTTCGGCGAGTACCTCGACGCGCTCGAGGCCATGCCCCGCACCATCGACGTCGCCGCCCAGGTCCCCCACGCCGCCCTGCGTGCCTACGTCCTTGGCGAAGACGCCCACACCGACGAGGTGTCCGCCGACGACCTCGGACGCATGGCCGAGCTCACCGCCGATGCCGTCCGGGCCGGCGCCCTCGGCTTCTCGACCAGCCGCACCATCCTGCACACCTCGCGCCACGGGCTGATCCCGGGGACCACCGCGGTGCCCGACGAGCTGCTCGCCATCGGTCAGGGCCTGGCCGCCGGCGGGCCGGCGGTGTTCCAGTTCGTGTCCGACGGCCTCGGCACAGAGTCGGTCGAGCGCCAGTGGATCCGCGACCTCGCCCAGCTGCCCGGCGTCACCGTCACCTACTCGCTGGCCCAGTCACCGCGCGATCCGGGCGCCTTCGTCGACGCCCTCGACGAGGCGGCCGAGCTGACCCGGGCCGGCCACACCGTCGTGCCGCAGGTCCCGAGCCGGCCCACCGGCATGCTCTTCGGCCTGCAGAGCAGCTTCCACCCCTTCATGGCCCATCCCAGCTACCGACCGCTCTGGGAGCGGACGCTCGACGAGCGCGTCGCCATCCTGCGCGACCCCGCGTTCCGCGAGCAGCTGCTCGGCGAGGAGCCCCAGACCCGCAGCGCCTCGGCGCTCTACCTGGCCACCAACTGGGAGCAGATCTTCCGTCTCGGCACCGACTGCGACTACGAACCCGCCCCCGAGACGTCGGTGGCCGCCACCGCAGCGCGCCAGGGCCGCCGACCCCAGGAGGTCGTGCTCGACTGGCTCCTCGAGCAGGACGGGCGCAGCCTGCTCTTCAGCCCGCTCGGCTCCTACGTCGACAAGAACCACGACGCCATCCGCGCCATGATCGAGCACCCCGCTTCGGCGGTCGGCCTGTCCGACGGCGGCGCCCACTGCGGGCTGATCTGCGACGCGTCCTTCCCCACCTACCTGCTCACCCACTGGACCCGCGACCGCACGCGCGGCGAGAAGCTGCCGCTCGAGCTGGTGGTCCACAAGCAGACCAAGGCGACGGCCGACGTGTACGGCCTGGGCGACCGCGGGGTGCTCCAGGCAGGCAAGCGGGCCGACGTCAACGTCATCGATCTCGAAGGCCTGCGCCTGCACGTACCGGAGATGATCTTCGATCTGCCTGCCGGCGGGCGACGCCTGGTGCAGCCGGTCGACGGCTACCGCTGGACGGTGCAGCACGGCGAGGTGACGTTCGCCGACGGGGCGCCCACCGGCGCCCGACCCGGGCGCGTGGTCCGCGGTCGCCGTTGAACTTGACCGGCGGGTCAAGTTTGGGGCTGAATGGTGGTCCCATCGGGTCCGATCGACCAGGGTTTGAACAGAGGGGAAGACAGTGACGGACACCGCACCACGCACCGCGGATCGCAGCGAATCCGAGATCATCGAAGAGCTGAACGACTGGCTCAACGAGAACTGGGATCCCGACATCACCGTCGAGGAGTGGTGGAACCGCCTCGGCCTCTCCGGCTGGGGCGCCCCCATGTGGCCCGAGGAGTGGTACGGCAAGGGCCTCGATCGTCACGACGCCAACGCCGTGTCCAGCCGCATCGCCGAGTTCGGCGCCATCGGCCCGCCAGGCGGCCTCGGCCTGCTGCTGGCCGCGCCGACCATCATCGACCACGGCGACGACGAGCAGCGACGCACCCTCGTGAAGGACATCATCACCGGCCAGAAGGCCTGGTGCCAGCTGTTCTCCGAGCCCGGCGCCGGTTCCGACCTGGCCGGCCTGCAGTCAAGGGCGGTCAAGGACGGCGACGAGTGGATCGTCAACGGCCAGAAGGTGTGGACCTCGGGCGGCCAGATCGCCGACATGGGCATGCTCATCGCTCGCACCGACCCCGACCAGCCCAAGCACCAGGGCATCACCTACTTCGCCGTCGACATGCACCAGGACGGCATCGACGTGCGTCCACTGGTCGAGATGACCGGCCGGGCCATGTTCAACGAGGTGTTCATGTCCGACGTGCGCGTCCCCGACAAGTGGGTCGTCGGTGGACTGAACAACGGCTGGCGCGTCGCCAACACGACGCTCGCCTACGAGCGGGCCGGCCTGGGCGCCGGCGGTGGCTCGGCGGCCGCATCGCTGGCCTCGCCCGGCACCGTCGCCGGCGACCTCCAGAAGCGCGTGGGCGACTTCGCCCGCGGCGGCGACGGTGGCGGCGGCCGACGGGCCAGCAGCGGCGTCATGGCCGGCCGTGGTGGCATCAACCCCCTCATCGAGCTGGCCAAGGGTGCCGGCAAGATCGAGGACAAGCGGGTCCGCCAGCGGCTCATGCACCTGCACACCCGGCACGAGATCGCCCGCATGAACAACCTGCGGGCCAAGGCCGCCCGCGCCGCCGGCAAGCAGATCCCCGGGCTCCCGAACATCATGAAGCTGTCGATGTCCGACATCCTGCGGCTCAACCGCGACCTGAGCCTGTCGCTGCTCGGACCCAGCGGCACGCTGCACGCCTACGACAACGACAGCCGCAAGAAGCTCACCGACGCCGTCGGCAACCCCTTCCTGCCGATGTTCACCGAGGCAGCGCTGTTCGCCCAGGGCCCGGCGATCTACGGCGGCACCGACCAGATCCAGAAGAACATCATCGGCGAGCGCGTCCTGGGTCTGCCCAAGGAGCCCAACCAGGACAAGGTCCTGCCCTTCAAGGAGCTCCCGAAAAACGGTTAGACGGGCTCAGCCCAACTCGATCGTCCACTCGCCGTCCGGGCGGCGGAGCATGGCCAGGCGCCATGGTCCGTCGCCCAGGTCGAGCCCGGACAGGACCCAGACCTCCTTGCCGCTCTTGGCCGCGGCGCGGGCCACGGTGGCCAGGAACGCGTGGTGGCCGCCCTTGGTGCCTCCGGGAGCGCACAGCACGGTGGCCGTACCGCGGTAGCGCTCGAAGCGCTCCTGCTGGTCGTCGGGCAGCGACCACTTGAGCGAGGCCTCGGCCAGCACGACGGTGTCGGCGACCACGCCCTTGGCCGCCTCGACCACCTCATCGAGCTGGTCGAGATCGGGCTCGGCCCGTCGCCAGCCGGCGGCCAGGCCGGCGTCGACCAGCAGGATCGACTCGGCCGACGGGGCCGACCGACGGGTGCGCTTGGGACTCACGCTGCGCCTTTCATGCCGGTGCCAGCGCCTCGAGCGCGTCGCGGTGGGGCGCCGACATCGCCGCGCCGGGGGTGAGCGGCTGGATGCAGACGTGGTCGGCACCGGCGTCGGCGTGCTCGGCCAAGCGCTCCTCGATCTGGTCCAGCGAACCCCACGCCACGAGCGCATCGACCAGACGGTCGCTGCCGCCGTCGGCCAGGTCTTCCTCGGTGAAGCCGAGCCGGAACCAGTTCTTGAAGTAGTTGGGAAGCCCGAGGTAGACGGCGAGCGCCTGGCGGGCCGTGGCCCGCGCTTCGGCCGGGTCGCTGCTGAGCACCACCTTCTGCTCGACGCAGAGGAGCTTGTCGTCGCCCAGCACCGAGCGCGCCTTCGATGTGTGCTCGGGGGTGGTGAGGTACGGATGAGCCCCGTCGGCCGCGCTGCGCGGCCAGCTCGAGCATCTTCGGCCCCAGCGCAGCCAGCACGGTGCGCGGCTGCTCCTCGGGCGCAGGGCCCATGTAGCGGCTCTCCGCCATGCCCTCCAGGTAGTCGCGCATCGTGGCCAGTGGCTTGGAGTAGTCCAGCTTGCGGACGCCGGCGACGATCGGTGCGTGCGACACCCCCATGCCCAGCAGGAAGCGACCACCCGACTGCTCGGCCAGGGCCAGCTGCGCCTGCTTCATGGCCCCGGGGTGCCGATGGAAGATGTTGGCGATGCCGGTGGCCACCACCAGCGAGTCGGTGGCATCGAGCAGATGGGATGCGGCGACGAACGGATCACGCCCCATCGTCTCGGGGATCCACCAGGCGCCGTAGCCGAGCGCCTCGACCGTGCGGGCGAAGTCGGCGGCGTCGGGCGCCGACATGCCCTCGGTCATCCACCAGACACCACGTGGGCCGATGCGGCGGTCGATGGTGGCTGCGTCGCTCGGATCACTCATCCGGCCATCCTGCCATCGGACCGGTGCCCGCACCGCAGACGCCCGATGCGCGAACCTGCTGGGCCATGGCCACCGTGTCCTACAGCCAACGCTTCCGCAGCTTCGCCGAGCGGACCCCCGACGCACCGGCGCTCACGATGGTCGGCGGGCGCACGCGGTCCTGGCGCGAGCTGGTCGACGACGCCACCCGCACCGCGCGCGTGCTCGCCGACCTGGGCGCCGGTCAGGACGACATGGTGACCATCGCCTTCCCCAACAGCGAGGCGTTCGTCGTCACCGCCATGGCCTGTTGGTTCCTCGGCGCGGTCCCCCAACCCGTCTCGTCGCACCTGCCCGGCCGCGAGCTCGAGGAGATCGTCGCCCTGGCCGACCCCGCCGTGGTCGCCGGCGTCGACCCGACCACGGCCGACGAGCGCCTCGGGGGACGGCCGGCGCTGCCGCCCGACTTCACCCCCGATCCGTCGGTCGACGCCACTCCCCTGCCCGACGCCGTCTCGCCTGCCTGGAAGGCGCCGACGTCGGGCGGCTCGACCGGTCGACCGAAGCTGATCGTGGCTGGCCAGCCCTCCACGACGGACGAGGACGAGGCCGGCATCTTCGCCACCCCCGGCGGCACCATGGTCATGCCCGGCCCGCTGTACCACAACGGTCCGTTCGTGTGGTCGGTGGCCCAGCTGCGCACCGGCGGTCACCTGGTCCTGCTGCCCCGCTTCGATCCGCTCGCCACGCTGCGGGCCATCGAGGTGCACCACGCCGAGACCGTCTACCTCGTGCCCACGATGATGCAGCGCATCTGGAAGCTCGATCCCGCCGAACGTGACGCGTTCGACCTGTCGTCGCTCCAGCGGGTCTGGCACCTGGCCGCTCCGTGCCCGGCGTGGCTGAAGGAGGAGTGGATCCGCTGGCTGGGCCCCGACCGGGTGCTCGAGCTCTACGCCGGCACCGAGGCCCAGTCGGCCACCGTCATCACCGGTTCCGAGTGGCTCGAGCACCGCGGGTCGGTCGGCCGCCCGGTGTCGGGCGAGATGAAGATCGTGCGCGACGACGGCACCGACGCCGAGCCGGGCGAGACCGGCGAGGTCTTCATGCGCCCGCCGGAGGGGACGGTGACGTACCGCTACGTGGGAGCCGAGGCCGAGCGCACCGACGACGGCTGGGAGTCGCTCGGCGACATCGGCTGGATGGACGAGGACGGCTACCTGTACCTCGGCGACCGCAAGAAGGACATGATCCTCTCCGGAGGTGCGAACATCTATCCCGCCGAGGTCGAGGCCGCCATCGACCGGCACCCCCACGTCCGGTCGTGCGCGGTGCTCGGCCTGCCCGACGACGACCTCGGCCAACGGGTGCACGCCGTGGTGCAGGGCGATCCAGATCTCGACCTCGACGACCTGCGGACCTTCCTCGCCCACGAGATCGTCCGGTACAAGATCCCCCGCAGCTTCGAGGTGGTCGACGAACCCGTCCGTGACGAGGCCGGCAAGGTCCGCCGGTCGAAGCTGGCCCGCGAGCGAAGCTGACGTTCGGCCCTGCTCCGGGGCGTCGGGCGTGCGCTACGGTCGCCCGAACCCACGAGCGACCGACGAGGAGACCCCGTGTTCCGAGCCCTCCTGCTCGCCCCGCCCGGCGCCGGCAAGGGCACGCAGGGCGAGCGCCTCGCCGAGCGCCACGGCGTCCCCCACCTCGCCGCCGGTGACCTCCTCCGCGACCACGTCGCCCGTGGGACCGAACTGGGCCGGGCGGCCAAGCAGCACATGGACGACGGTGGGCTCGTCCCCGACGAGCTGGTCATCGCCATGATCCTCGATGCCATGGGCGGCGACGACGAACCGATGGACGAGTTCCTGCTCGACGGCTTCCCACGCACGCTCGTGCAAGCCCGGGCCGCATACGGCTGGGCGGTGAACAACGACCGCACCTTCGACGCCGTGATCATGCTCGAGGTGCCCGAGGACGAACTGGTCCGTCGCCTGGTTCAGCGGGGAGTCGACTCGGGCCGCAGCGACGACACCGAAGCGGTCATCCGCCACCGCCTCGAGGTGTACGAGCAGAACACGGCGCCGCTGGTCGACTTCTACGCCGGACGGAACATCCTCTTGCGCATCGACGGCACCGGCAGCGTCGAGGAGGTCACCGAGCGCATCGAAGCAGGCCTCGACTCGCTGATCCGCTCGTAGGAGCCGAACACGGGGGCCGGACAGACCTCAGCCGGCCGGCTCGGGCGTGCCGAGGGCGGCCGCGCCCGCTTGCACCGACTCGCGCGAGAGCCCGATCAGCACCATGGGGCCGGTGCGCAGCCCGTCCCCGCTACTGACCTCGATGCGGCGACCCACTCGTTGCACGAGGCGGGGGCCGGCGGTGGTCACCACCACGCCTTTGGCCCGCACGATGTCGTCGGGCAGTCGGGCCATGAGGTCGGCGAGCGCATCCGGGTCCATCACCGGCGGCACGACCGCGGTGACCTCGTGGTCCACGCCGCCGGTCGGCAGGGCCTCGCCGGCGCCCACGGGGGCGAGTGGTCCGAGCAACAGCGCCGGGGACACGGCACCGCGCACGACCTCGACCCTGGGGGCCCGCGTGTGGCGGTCGAGCACGGCATCCACCGCGGTGCGGTCGTGCTCCAGGTCGGTCTTGGTGACCAGGACCAGATCGGCGGCACCGAGCTGGGCGGCGACCAGGTCCGACAGCCGGGGGTCGGCGGCGCGGGCGGGAAGCTGGTCGGCGTCGGCGGCGACGACGACCCCGTCCGGGCGGAAGCCGGCCGTCGACGCCCACGGCAGGACCCGGCTGGGTTCCGCCACACCGCTGAGCTCGACGAGGACGTGGTCCGGCGGCTCCGAACGGCCCCGTAGCGTCTCCAGTGCCGCCGCGAAGCCGTCGACGAGGCTGCAGCAGACGCAACCGTTGGTGAGCTCGATGGTGTCCTCGTGCCGGTCGGCCACCAGGGCGGCGTCGACCTGCACCGCACCGACGTCGTTGACCAGCACCGCCACCCGCCGCACCAGGACGTCGGCGAGCACGCGGTTGACGATCGTGGTCTTGCCCGCACCCAGGTACCCGCTGAGGAGGGTCATGGGGACGCGTTCGCCGTGCCAGAGGCTCATCGGATCAGTCCCGGTGCACCACGCCACCGCAGACGGTGCCGTGCACGGCGATGTCGCGGAGGGCCATGGGGTCGACGTCGAAGGGATCCTCGGCCAGGGCGGCGAAGTCGGCGAACTTGCCGGCCTCGACCGAGCCGATCTCGTGGTCCATACGGAGCTGGTGGGCGGCATCGACGGTGGCGGCACGCATGGCGGTGGCCACGTCGATCCGCTCGTCGGGGCCGAGCACCGAGCCCGAGGCGGTGACGCGGTTGACCGCGCACCACATGGTGTGCAGGTGACCGAGCGGGGTGATCGAGGCGTCGGAGTGGATGGCAAACCGTACGCCCTCGCGGGCGGCGGTGGCACATGCATCCATGCGTGCGGCGCGGTCGGGACCGACGGTCTGGTCGCGGTGCTGATCGCCCCAGAACCAGATGTGATTGGTGAACAGGTTCACGTTCGCTCCGAGTGCGGCGAGGCGCCGGTACTGGGCCGGCGTGGCCAGCTGGTTGTGCTGGATGGTGTGACGGTGGTCGGGACGGGGATGGTCGACGAGGATCATCTCGAGGGTCTCGATGAACAGCTGCGTGGCCTCGTCGCCGTTGCAGTGCACGTGGACGAGGACTCCGGCGCGGTGCATGGCGGCGAAGACGTCGGCGAAGTGCTCGGGAGCCAGCAACCACAGGCCGTTCGGTCGGCCGTCGAGGTAGCCGGGCCACCCGACGCGGGCGGTGAACCCCTGGATCGACCCGTCGAGGACGAGCTTGACGTGTCCCAGCCGGAAGCGCTCGGTGCTGCGGGTCCGGAGGTCGAGGACACGGGCCACGGCGTCGTCGGTGGAGAAGGCGCTGCCGAACGTCGGGTTCCAGAACAGCGACAGCCGGGAGGGGAACGACGGGTCGTCGACCGCCGCACCCCACTGCTCGACCGGCTCGTCGGTGGCGAGGTTCACCGTGCCCAGGTCGGTCAGGGTCGTGGTTCCCGATCTCCGGGCGAGCGCCCCGAGCCGCTCCGCCGCCCCCGGACCGGTGACCTCGCGGAACAGCGCGCCGAAGCAGCGCCGGGCGAGCGACATGGCGGCCGGCTCCTGCAGCTCGCCGAGGGGGCGTCCATCGGCGGCGGCCGGTACACCGGGCATGTCGATTCCATCGGCGAAACCCTCCGCCTCCATGAGCGCGGTGTTGACCGTGGCCAGGTGACCGCTGGCGTGGAACACGAAGATCTCGCGGCGGTCGGACACCGTGTCGAGGTGTCGGGCGCCCAGCCGTTCGCCGCCGGCCGGTTGCAGGTGGATCGGATCGAAGCCCCAGACGATGAGCGGCTCGCTGGAGTCGTCGAGCGCGGCCTCGAGCGCCCGGAGACGCCCGAGGAGGTCGTCGATCGTGCGGCAACCGGTGCGGACCACACCGTCGGGACCGACGCGGTCGAACGCGCCGACGTACTCGAAGGCCCACATGCCGCCTTCGAACACGTGCGAGTGGGCCTCGACGAAGCCGGGGATCAGGACCGAGTCGGCGAACGTGTCGTCGACCACGGCGTTGCCCCACCGGCGCAGCTCGTCGACGTCGCCCACCGCCACGATGCGGTGGTCGGCGACCGCGACCGCACCCGCCACCGGCAACGCCGGATCCATCGTGCGCACGCGCCGCGCCGGGAAGATGGTGAGGCCGTCGATTCCGCGAAGCCTGTCACTTCTCCCGCCGGAGTGGGTGCCGGTCAGCGCAGCCCCAGTTGCTCGGCGCAGTACGGCCATGCGTCCCAGCCCTGCCGGGCCTGGAGGCGGCGTCCCATCTCGATCTGGGTCGCCGGCGGGTGCTCGTCGGGGTAGCCGGTGCCGCCGACGGCCTCCCACGAACCCACGGAGAACTGGAGGCCGCCGTAGTACCCGTTGCCCGAGTCGGCGTACCAGTCGCCACCGGCCTCGCAGTCGGCCAGGTCGTACCAGACCTGGGTGCTGCGGGGATCGTCGTAGGCGTACGGACCGTCGTCGGTACCGCTCGAATCCGCGGTGGCCTGCGGTGCCGGCTCCGTCGTGGTGGTCGGCGCTGCCGTGGTCGTTGGCGCTGCTGTCGTGGTGGGCGCGGCGGTGGTCGTCGGCGCGGCCGTGGTCGTCGGCGCGGCCGTGGTGGTCGGCGCCGCCGTGGTCGTGGGTGCGGCGGTGGTGGTCGGCGCGGCGTCGCCGGATGTGGCCGTCGTCGACGTGGCGACGCTCGTGTCGGACGTGGTGGTCGACGTCGACGTCGTGGTGCTCGGCGGCGCCGAGGTGGCGGCCAGGAAGGTCGAGGTCGTCTCGGCCATGAGCTCGCGGATCGTCACCGGCGAGTCGGCCGAAGCCACGACGACGTGGTCGCCGTCGGTGGCCACCCGGGCGTCGTCGTCCGAGCCCCCCACGAAGGGGACGACCGACAAGGTCAGGGCGAGGATGCCGACCAGCAGGGCCAGGCGCCGCTGCCGTTCGGTTCGACCGTGTCGGGGAGAAGCGGGAGCGAGCTCGGGAGGAATGGTTCCTGGGTGGGTTGGCGATGGAACAGGTGACGGGAGGATTACCTCTCGTCACGAGTCCGTAACACTAGGAGGACGGCCTGGTCGGCACAAACCCGGGCGCGTCCGCGGCGCGGGTGGGCGCGGGTGGCAGAGTGAGCTCCCACCGGGTAGGAGAGTCTGCCGATGACACGCCGCCAGCCAGCCATTCGTGCCGCCTTCGTCGCGCTGCTCGCGTTCGCGCTCCTGCCGCTGTGGCCCCAGCTCGCCGCCGCGCAGGAGGAGCACACGACCCAGGACACCACCTCGGTGTCCAACGGTCAGCTGATCGACGACGCCTACCAGGCGCTGCTCGGCCGCACCGCCGACGAGCAGGGCCGCAACTACTGGCTCGACCGCATGAGCTCGGGCCTGACCCAGCGCGACTTCCTCGCCGCCATCGCCACCACCGACGAGCACCGCGACCACCTGGTGCAGACCGCGTTCCAGACCTACCTGCGCCGGCCGGCCGAACAGCAGGCGCTCGACTGGTTCTCCGGTCTGCTCGCCACGTCGGTCACCGCCACCACGGTGCGGGCTTCCTTGCTCGGCTCGAACGAGTACTTCCGGCGCTACGGCGGCGGCACCGACCGCGGCTGGGTCGACGCCGTCTACCACGACGTGCTCGGCCGGGCTCCCGAGGACGCCGGACGCCGCTACTTCGTCGACCAGCTCGCCGCCGGCGTGCCGAGAGAGCCGCTCGCCTCGGCCATCCTCGTCTCCCGTGAAGCCACGGCCGGCCCCGAGCTCGGGCTCACCCACGTCTCCCCCGAGCGTCAGTCGCTGGCCACCAACCTCGACTCGCTCGAGCTGGACCTCGACCAGCCGGTCATCCCCCAAGCCGCCACCGTGATCGTCACCGTCGACGGCGTGCGCGTGCCCGGCGAGGTGCGCCAGGGCGACTTCGAAGACGTGCTCGTGTTCAAGATCGGCGAGCTCCCCGACTCCGTCGTTCCGGGATCACGGGTGACGTTCTCGGTGGTCGTCGTGGCCCACGACGGCAACCGGGTCGGCCGCACCGACTACGGCTTCTACTACCAGGTACCGGTCCGTTCGCTGTCGCGCGGTGACAGCGGCCAGGAGGTCCTCGACCTGCAGAACCGGCTGGCGCACCTGGGCTACTGGGTCGGGCCGGTCGACGGGAACTACGGCTACCTCACCCAGCAGGCGGTGTACGCCTTCCAGAAGTACCAGGGCAGGGAGCGCACCGGCGTCGCCGACGCCGCCACCCTGCAGGCCCTGGCCAGCGCCCAGCGGCCCCGCCCGCGCAGCACCTCGGGGTACCGGTTCGAGGTCGACAAGGCCCGCCAGCTGCTGATCATGGCCGTCGACGGCCAGGCCGTGTGGGTGTGGAACACCTCCACGGGCACCGACCAGCCCTACACCTACGACGGCCAGCAGTACATCGCCGACACGCCCTCGGGGAACTGGCAGGTGTACTGGCAGGTCGACGGCGTCCGAGAGAGCAACCTCGGCCGGCTCTACCGGCCCAAGTACTTCCACCACGACGGGATCGCCGTCCACGGCTATCCCAGCGTGCCGCCGTACCCGGCCAGCCACGGCTGCGTGCGGGTCAGCAACGCGGCCATCGACTGGATCTGGGCCAACGACGTGATGCCGTTGGGCACGGCGGTCTGGGTCTACTGAGGCCGTGCCCGACCGCCCGGAGAACCTCGTCGTCGTCGTCCTCGACTCGCTGAACCGGCACCACCTCGGCGCCTACGGCGGCCACGAGTTCGACACGCCGAACCTCGATCGGTTCGCCTCCGAGCGGGCCACCCGGTTCACCCGCCACGTCACCGGCTCGCTGCCGTGCATGCCCGCACGCCACGACATCCTCTGCGGTGCCCTCGACTTCCTCTGGAAGAGCTGGGGCTCGATCGAGCTGTGGGAGCGCCCGATCACCGCCCACCTGCGCGAGGCCGGCGTGGTCGCCCAGCTGGTCACCGATCACCCCCACCTGTTCGAGACCGGCGGCGAGAACTACCACACCGACTTCCACGGCTGGGAGTACGTGCGGGGGCACGAAGGCGACCCGTGGCGGACCTGGGCCGACCCGTCGTGGATCGGCGCTCCCGAGCGCGGGCAGGCCCGGCCCGCGCAGCCCGGCGGCTGGTTCTTCGAGCGCACCTATGGCTTCGACGGTGTCGAGCGGGCGTACGACATCAGCCGCACCCACTTCCGCGCCGAGGAGGAGTACCCGGGTCCCCGGACCATGACGTGCGCCGCCGATTGGCTGACCAAGGCCGCTGCCCACCACTCGGTGGCCGCCGGCGGGCGGGGGTGGTTCCTGTTCGTCGACGAGTTCGATCCGCACGAGCCCTTCGACACGCCCGAGCGGTGGCGCAGCCGGTACCACGACGCCGGCACCGAGATCGACGGTCCCGACCTCATCTGGCCTCCGTACGCCGACGGCGCCGTCACCGAGGGCACGCTGGCCGAGAACGAGGGGCGCCACATCCGAGCCAACTACGGCGCCAAGCTGTCGATGATCGACCACTGGTTCGGCCGCATCCTCGACACCTTCGACAGCCACGGACTGTGGGAGACCACGGCGCTCATCGTGTGCACCGACCACGGGCACTACCTGGGCGAGCAGCGCCGGGGGCGAGACATCTGGGGCAAGCCGGCGGTGCCCCAGTTCGAGCCGCTCGGCCACACGCCGCTGCTGGCCGCCTGGCCCGGGCGCACCGGCGGCGGCACCATCGACGCCCTCACCACCAACGTCGACATCCACGCCACCATCGCCGACGTGTTCGGCGTCGAGGTGGCCCACCGCACGCACGGTCGGTCCATGGTTCCCCTGCTCGAGGGAACGGCGTCGTCCATCCGCGAGTGGGCCCTCGGCGGGGTGTTCGGCTCGTGGGTGCAGGTCACCGACGGCCGGCGCAAGTACGCCCGGGCGCCCGAGGGCGACGGCTTCCCCCTGTCGATGTGGTCGAACCGGTGGAGCACCATGCCCCTGCACATCCAGGGCATGACCGGCCTCCCCGACCCCGACGACCGCGCCTTCCTCGACCACATGCCGGGCTCCACCATTCCGGTGATCCGCCAGCCCTACGCGCCCGGCGACATGTTGCCCATGTGGGTCAGCGGGTACCGCAACGTGGGCGACCATCACCTCTACGACGTCGACGTCGACCCCGACGAGACCGAGAACCGCACCGGCGAGGCCGTCGAGGCCGAGCTGGTCGACCTGCTGCGCAGCGCGCTCGACGACGTCGAGGCGCCCGCCGAGCAGTACCAGCGCCTCGGCATCACCTGACCCCGCCTTCCTTCCCCGCTTCCCGTTCACACGACCAGAATCGACGCGATCCCGTCAGAACTGGTCGTGTGAAGCAGCCCTGGGGTGGTCAGAGCCTGGGGTGGTCAGAAGTCGCCGGCGTTGCGACGGACCGGGCGCAGGACGGTCTCGATCGCCCGGTGGTCGACCGGGGCGCCGCCCTCGCCGCGAGCCAGACCGAAGTCGATGGCACCGAGGGCGAGTGCTGCTTGCTCGACGACCCGACGCCCCTCGGCGGTGATGGCGGCGAGCGTGGCCCGGCCGTCGTCGGGGTGCGGTTCGCGGCGGACGAGCCCGTCTCGCTCGAGTCGGTCGATCGTGTTGGTGACGCTGGCCGGGTGCACCTGCAAGCGCTGGCCCACCTTGCCCAACGGCAGCGCCCCCCGCCGGGTGAAGTGCAGCAGGGCCAGGGCCTCGAACCGCGAGAAGGTCAGGCCGAATGGCGCCAGTGCCTCGTTGATCCGTCCGAGCAGGATCTGATGGGCTCTCGTGATCGACGTGGCGGCGGCCATGGCGTCGATCGACGGCCACCGGTGGCGCTCCCAGTTGGCGCGAGCCTCGGCCACGGGGTCGAAGGACAGGCGCACGCTCGATACACTACGACCAGATACTTGGAAGTCAAACCATCTTCGGGGGCAGCCGGTGACCGACCACGACGCACGAGCACAGGACGAGTACCGGGAGGCGTGGCAACAGGCCTACGACCAGGCCCAGTTGCGCGACGTGCCGTTCTCGACCATGTCCGGCGTCGAGGTCGACCCCGTCTACGGCGACGGCCCCTACCCCGGGCAGTACCCGTACACCCGTGGCATCCACCCGTCGATGTACCGGTCACGCCTGTGGACCATGCGCATGTTCGCCGGCTTCGGCACCGCCCAGGACACCAACGGCCGGTTCAAGGACCTGCTGCGCCACGGCGGCACCGGCCTGTCCACCGCCTTCGACATGCCCACGCTCATGGGTCGCGACTCCGACAGCGAGTGGGCGGTGGGCGAGGTCGGACGGGCGGGCGTGGCCGTCGACACCCTGGCCGACATGGAGGACCTGTTCGCCGACATCGACCTGTCGGCGGTGTCGACGTCGATGACCATCAACGGCCCGGCGCCCATCGTCATGGCCATGTACGTGGCGGTGGCCGAGAAGAACGGCGTCGAGCGGGCGGCGCTGTCGGGCACCATCCAGAACGACATCTTCAAGGAGTACCAGGCCCAGAAGGAGTACATCTTCCCGCCGCGGCCGTCGGTACGGCTGATCACCGACATGATGCGCTTCACCGCTGCGGAGATGCCGCGGTGGCACCCGATCTCGGTGTCCGGCTACCACATCCGCGAGGCCGGTTCCACGGCCGCGCAGGAGCTTGCCTTCACGCTGGCCAACGGCTTCGCCTACGTCGAGGCGGCCATCCAGGCCGGGCTCGACGTCGACACCTTCGCTCCCCGGCTGTCGTTCTTCTTCAACGCCCACTCCGACTTCTTCGAGGAGATCGGCAAGTTCCGCGCCGCCCGCCGCATCTGGGCCCGCTGGATGAAGGAGCGCTACGGGGCCGAGAACCCCAGGTCGCAGACGCTGCGGTTCCACACCCAGACCGCCGGCGTGTCGCTCACCGCGCAGCAGCCCCGCAACAACATCGCCCGTGTGGCCATCCAGGCGCTGTCGGCTGCTCTGGGGGGCACCCAGTCGCTGCACACCGACTCCTACGACGAGGCCCTGGCCCTGCCCACCGAGGAAGCGGCCCGCATCGCGCTGCGCACCCAGCAGATCGTGGCCCACGAGACCGGCGTCACCAACGTGGCCGACCCCCTGGGCGGCGCCCCTTACGTCGAGTGGATGACCGACGAGATGGAGCGGCAGGCCGAGGAGGTCTTCGCCCACCTCGACGAGCTCGGCGACGGCTCCATCCTCGAAGGCGTCTACCAGGGCATCGAGAACGGCTACTTCGTCGGCGAGATCGCCGACGCCTCCTACCGCTTCATCCGTGAGGTCAACCAGGGGCAGCGCATCATCGTCGGTGTCAACGCCTTCACCGACGGCAACGAGGACTCCGAGCAGAACCTGCTCCGCATCGACCCCGAGGTCGAGGACCTGCAGCTCAAGCGCCTGGCCACCGTGAAGGAGCAGCGCGACGACAACGCCGTCGGGGCCGCCCTGGCCCGCGTGCGGTCCGACGCCGCCGACCCCGGCACCAACCTCATGCCCGCCTTCATCGACGCCGTGCGCGCCTACGCCACCGAAGAGGAGATCGTCGACGCCCTCGCCGATGTCTTCGGCCGCTACACCGAGGCCACGGTCCTGTGAGCGCCGAACGCGAACAGCTGCGAGTCGTCCTGGCCAAGCTCGGCCTCGACGGCCACGACCGCGGGCTGCGCGTCGTCACCCGCATGCTGCGCGACGCGGGCATCGAGGTGATCTACCTCGGCCTGCGCCAGACCACCGAGATGGTCGTGGCCGCCGCCATCCAGGAGGACGCCGACGCCGTCGGCATCTCGCTGCACAACGCCGGCCACCTCACGCTGGCGCCCCGCATGGTGCAGGCCCTGCGCGACGCCGGCCTCGACATCCCGGTCGTCGTCGGCGGCATCATCCCCGACGACGACGTGCGGACCCTGCGAGACGCCGGCGTCGCCGCCGTGCTCGGCCCGGGCGCCTCGGCGGCCGAGGTGGCCCAAGCCGTGCGCGACGCCGTGGCCGCCGCTGCCTGACCGGCGCCGCCCCTACAGGCAGCTGCGCAGCGCGTCGGCCAGACCTCGGGCGCGCGGGTCGTTCGACAGACCGGCACCCATGCGGTTCATGACGTAGCCGAAACCGACCCGGTGCTCGGGGTCGGCGAAGCCCAGCGAGCCGCCGGCGCCGGCATGACCGAAGCTGGCCTCCCCGAGCAGCGGTGAGAACGACGACGGCAGGAAGAAGCCGACGCCGAACCGGGTGGGGATGACGAGCGTGCGGTCGCGACCGTTGCTCTGCTCCTCGGTGGCGCGAGCGACCGAGGCGTCGTCGAGGAGTCGGACGCCGTCGATCTCGCCGACGCACGCCGCGTACATGCGGGCCAGCGAGCGGGCGTTCGTGACGCCGTTGGCCGCCGGGATCTCGGCGGCGCGCACCCGCGGGTCGTTCCACGACAGTCCGCCGCCGCCGAGCGCGAAGGTGCCGCCGAGGCTGAGGGCACGGTTGGTGATCGACTCGGGATCGAGGTAGGCGGCAGCCAGGTCCTGCAGGAGCGGGGCGATCTCGGGGTCGATCTTCGACGGATCGAACTGGCTCGGATCGGGCTTCGCCGCGCTCAGCGGTGCCACGCGCGCCTGCTGCTGGTCGGGAAGACCGATCCAGAAGTCGAGACCGAGCGGTCCGGCGACCTCGTCGGCGAAGAACGTGCCCAGCGATCGTCCGGTCACCCGGCGCACCAACTCCCCCACCAGCCATCCGTACGTCAGGGCGTGGTAGCCGTGGGCCGTTCCCGGCTCCCACAGCGGGGCTTGCGCGGCCAGGGCATCGGCCACGGGCGTACCGGCCAGCACGTCGTCATCGGAGAGGCGCTGATCGAGCACGGGAAGGCCCACCTGGTGGTTGAACAGCATCCGCACCGGCACGTCGGCTTTCCCGGCCGCCCCGAACTCGGGCCAGTAGTCGGTGACCGGTGCGTCGAGGTCGAGCTGACCCCGCTGGACCAGCAGGTGCCCGCAGATCGCTGCCGCACCCTTCGTGGTCGAGAACACCATCTGGAGCGTGTCGGCCGAGTACGGGCGCTCCTGGCGGGCGTCGGCGATCCCTCCGACCAGATCGACCACGAGCTCACCGTCGAGGTAGACGGCGACGCCGGCACCCAGGTCGCCGTGGTCCGCGAAGTTGGCCTCGAACGCGTCGCGGACGGCCTCGAAGCCGTCGGCGACGGTGCCCGTGATGTCGGTCATGGTGGCAATGTCCCCGTTGTGCTCGAATGCGACTCGGGGACGATAGCGGGCGCCGCGACACCCGTCCGAGGTCTGAACACCATCCCTCTGGGGAATGCGATGGAGTCACACGCTCGAACCCGGTTCCGTCACGCGCGTTCACCTACACTGTGCGGTCGGCGGAACACAAGAGAAAGCGTGGGATTCACCCGATGGTGGAGCGGACGACTGATGGTCAGGGACGGATCGACGGGCGGACGGCCCGGCGCGACCGCAACCGGCTGGCGGTGCTGGATGCGGTCATCGATCTGTTCTGCGAGGAGAACCTCACGCCCGGCGTGCACGAGGTCGCCGAGCGCTCCGGCGTGTCGCTTCGATCCGTCTACCGCTACTTCCAGGACGTCGACGAACTGATCGCGTCTGCGATCCGCCGCCAGTTCGACCGGCTCCGACCCGAGTTCCACCTCGAGCGCCTCGGCGACGGTCCGTTCGAGGAGCGGGTCGAGCGTTTCACCATGCACCGGGTCGAACTGCATCAGGATGTCCGTTCCGTCTTCCGAGCCGCCACGATCCGGTCGATCACCGACGAGCGGGTGCGCGAGGCCATGCAGCAGAGCCGTCGGGGACTGAAGGACCAGGCGGTGGCGATGTTCACGCCAGAGCTCGAAGCCCTGGCCGCCGAGCGGCGCCACTACGCCGCCACCTCGCTCGGTCTGCTCGGTCAACTCGACACCCTCGAGAACCTGCGCACCATCTGCGATCTCGACGTCGAGGAGACCGCCGAGTACCTGCGGTTCTCCTGCGTGCGCCTGCTCCAGTCCTGATCCGGAGACGGCGGGCGGTGCGCCTTTTTCGCCGGTCGCCGACCGGCGGTACCGTCACGGCGTGCGTAGCCCGAAAGACTTCTTCGCCCCGCTCGCCATCGGCGCCCCCGCTCCGCCCCGGGAGATCCCGTTCCGTCCCTCGCGGATGATCCACTTCTTCCCGGGTCACAACGAGAAGATGCGCTCGAAGGTCCCCGACATGGCACCCCAGGTCGACGTCCTGCTGTGCAACCTCGAGGACGGTGTACCCGCCGACCAGAAGGAGGCGGCCCGCGCCGGACTCGTCGAGGTTGCCCGGAGCAACGACTTCGGCCAGACCCAGTTCTGGACCCGCGTCAACAGCCTCGACTCGCCGTGGTGCCTCGACGACATGCGAGCCGCGGTGCTCGACGCCGGCGACAAGCTCGACGTCATCATGATCCCCAAGGTCGAGGGGCCCGAGGACATCCACTACTGCGACCGGCTGCTCGCCCAGCTCGAGGCCGAGGCCGGACTCGACCGCCCGCTGCTGCTGCACGCCATCCTCGAGACCGCCCGCGGCGTCGCCAACGTCGAGGAGATCTGCGCGGCGTCGCCCCGCATGCAGGGTCTGTCGCTCGGCCCGGCCGATCTCGCCGCCAACCGGCGCATGAAGACCACTCGCGTCGGCGGTGGCCATCCCGGGTACCTGGTCCGCACCGATCCGGTCGGTGACGACCTCGAGGAGGGTCGTATCACCGCCCAGCAGGACCTGTGGCACTACACGGTCGCCCGCATGGTCGACGCCTGCGTGGCCAACGGCATCTACCCGTACTACGGGCCGTTCGGCGACATCCGCGACACCGTCGCGTGCGAGGACCAGTTCCGCAACGCCTACCTCCTCGGCTGCGTCGGCGCCTGGTCGCTGCACCCGGTGCAGATCGACATCGCCAAGAGGGTCTTCTCGCCACCGGTCGACGACGTCGCCCACGCCAAGCGCGTGGTCGAGGCCATGGGCGACGGCACCGGCGCCATCATGCTCGACGGCAAGATGGAGGACGACGCCTCGGTGAAGCAGTGCCGCGTCGTGCTCGAGCTGGCCCGCGAGCTGGCCGACCGCGACCCCGACCTCAAGGAGGCCTACGGACTGTGACCACCACCGATCCATCCCTGCGGCCCCGGCGGTCGGTCCTCTACATGCCCGGCGCCAACGAGCGGGCCTTGGAGAAGGCCCGGGACCTCCCCGCCGACGCCCTGATCCTCGACCTCGAGGACGCCGTCGCCCCCGACGCCAAGGCCGAGGCCCGCGACCGGGTCTGCGCCGCCGTGCAGTCCGGTGCGTACGGCAAGCGAGAGGTCACCATCCGGGCCAACGGGCTCGACACGCAGTGGCACGCCGACGACCTGGCAGCCATCGCCGCCGCCGGCCCCGACGCCGTGGTCGTGCCCAAGATCAACTCGGTCGACGACGTCCGGGCGGTCGAGGCGGCGCTCGAGAAGCACGGTGCTCCCGATCACACCAAGATCTGGGCCATGGTCGAGACGCCCGTGGCCATGCTGCACGCGGAGGAGATCGCCGGCTGCTCCGGGCGCCTCGCCGTGCTGGTGATGGGCACCAACGACCTCGCCAAGGAGCTGCGCGCCCAGCACGTGCCCGGTCGCCAGCCGCTGCTCACCGGACTGGGCCTGTGCCTGCTGGCTGCCCGCGCCACCGGCAAGGTCATCCTCGACGGTGTCTACAACGACATCAAGGACGCCGAGGGCTTCCTCGCCGAGTGCCGGCAGGGCCGCGAGATGGGCTTCGACGGCAAGACGCTGATCCACCCGAGCCAGCTCGAGCCCTGCAACGAGGTGTTCGCCCCGTCGGCCAAGGCCGTCGAGGATGCCGAGGAGATCATCGCCGCGTTCGAGGCCGCCGAGCGCGAGGGCCGGGGCGTGGTCACGGTGAACGGCCGCATGATCGAGAACCTCCACGTCGACGAGGCCCGCCGCACGCTGGCCCAGGCCGAGGCCATCGCCCAGCTCGCCTGAGCCGCGGACCGACTCCCTAGCCTGGGGCCATGCCGAGCCCCGACGCCCCCACCGAGGTCGACTTCCACTTCGACGTCATGTGCCCGTTCGCGTACCAGACCTCGAAGTGGATCCGGGCGGTGCGTGACCAGACCGGTCTCACCGTCAACTGGCGGTTCTTCTCGCTCGAGGAGATCAACCGCCGCGAGGGCAAGAAGCACCCGTGGGAGCGCGAGTGGTCCTACGGCTGGTCGATGATGCGGATCGGGGCGCTGCTGCGTCGGCACGACATGGACGACCTCGACCGGTGGTACGAACGGGCCGGTCGGGCGCTCCACGAGGACGGTCACAAGCCCCACGACCCCGACGTGGCCCGACACCTGCTCGACGAGCTGGGTCTCGATCCCGGGCTGGTCGACGAGGCCATCGGAGACCCGACGACGCATGACGAGGTCAAGGCCGAGCACGACAAGGTCGTGGCCGCCGGCGGCTACGGCGTGCCCACGCTGTTCTTCCCGGATGGGCAGTGCCTGTTCGGGCCCGTCGTGATCGACCCGCCGACCGAGGGCGACGCCGTGCTCCGCCTCTGGCAGGCCACCACGGCGTGGCTCGAGTTCCCCCACCTCTACGAGCTCCAGCGCCCCAAGAACGAGGCCGACGGCCGGTTCATCGCCCAGACGTTCAAGCCCTACCTCGAAGCGAGGGACTGGATCTCGATCAACCGCGGCAAGGTCATCGATTTCGACCGCCTCTCCTCCTGAGAATTTCGTCGCCTGGTCAGCAACGTCCTGACCAGCTGACGACAAACGCCGGGTTCAACGGCGGCGGCGGGTGTCCTGGCAGCGGGGACACCACCGGGCGCTGCGGCCACCGACCACGGCTCGGCGTGTCGGCGATCCACAGGTGCCACAGGTGTCCCGGCCGTGGACCCGCAGCTCGGCGGCGTAGCGGCCGGGCCGAGCCCAGAGGTCGACCCAGCCCTCGTCGGGCAGGGTGACGCCGCCGACGGCCGCGGACGCCGTCGTGATCTCCCTCGCCGCGGCCAGTACCCGATCCCAGGCGCTGGCGGCCAAGGAGTCCGCCGGACGGACCGGCGAGATTCCTGCACGGTGCAGCGCCTCGTCGGCCAGGTACGAACCGATGCCCGAGACACAGCGGAGCTGGTCGAGCAGCACGGCCTTGGCCCCGACGGTGCGACGGCGAGCGTCGGCCACGAGCACGGCCGCATCCACGCGGGGATCGAACAGGTCCGGGGCGACCGGGGCGCCGTCGGGCAGGGGGCGCAGCTCGCCGAACGTGCGCGGGTCGCGGAACCACACCGACACCGCAGCATCGTCGACACCGGCAGCGCCGGCCGGCGGCGCCGGAGCCTCGAGGGGTGTGACGCCGCACCTGCCAGTTTCCTGGGTGGTGGTGTGCCGCTCGCCCAAGTACAGCACGGCGTGCACGTGCCGGTCCGACGGCTCGTCGCCCGGTTGGTGGGCCAGCAGCTGGCCGCTCATCCGCAGATGGATGCCGAGCGTGCCGCCGTCGTCGACCTCGACCAGGATCCATTTTCCGTGGCGTCGCACGGCCTGAACGGGTTGCCCGGCGAACGCCTCGAAGGCGCCGGCGGTGCGTCG
Source organism: uncultured Acidimicrobiaceae bacterium (assembly GCA_963800295.1). GTDB lineage: Bacteria > Actinomycetota > Acidimicrobiia > Acidimicrobiales > Salinilacustritrichaceae > Salinilacustrithrix. The sequence continues at coordinate 86,110 of CAWDAJ010000012.1, read as the reverse complement.
AGCGCATCGTGCGGGGATGCGTCACCGTGACGGAACGCAGCTCGCGTCCCACCCCGATGCGGGCGAGCTGGGCGGCGGCGACGGAGACCTCCGCGGCCTCGGGCATCAGTCGTCGAGCAGCTCTTCGGGCTCGATCAGCTCGCCGGCGGCGGCCAGCGCGCTGGCCAGCCCGACGGCACGGCCGTACACGGCCGTGAAGTAGGCCTCGGACGCCTGCTCGTGACCGGGTAGGGGCGGCCGTCCCAGCGAGCGGACGACCGCGGCCGGATCCTCGGTGATGCGGATGTCGTTGCGGGGCGGCGGCAGCTTGTCCTTGTCGCCCCAGAACTCGGCCTGCGCCTTGGCGTTGGAGCGGTTCCGGCGCTTGCGGTTGCGACGCTTGCGACCGCCCTTGCCGTCGGCGTCTGGCCCGCTGCTCTGGTCGCGGCCGTTCTGGGACTTGCCATTCTGGGACTTGCCGTTCTGCTGACCGTTCGATCCGCTCATTCGTCGTCTCCGTCGTCGTCATCGGTGAGGAGCAGGTCGGGGTCGATGCCCAATGCGGCCTGCAGCTGGCCGGCGTCCAGGTCGCCGATGGAGGACGACTTGGGCAGGACCATGTCGGCGATCCGGCGCTTGCCGGCGACGACCTCCTCGACCCGCTCGTCGACCGTGCCCGGACACACCAGGCGGTGGGCGATGACCGTGTTCTGCTGGCCGATGCGCCACACGCGGTCGCGGGCCTGGTCCTCGACCGCAGGGTTCCACCAGCGGTCGTAGAGCACCACGTGGTTGGCGGCGGTCAGGTTCAGGCCGGTGCCGCCCGCCTTGAGCGACAGGACCATGGCGCCCGGGCCCTTGCCGGCCTGGAAGGTCTTGACCAGGTCGTCGCGTGCACCTCGTGCCAGCCCGCCGTGGTAGCAGCGGATCGGCAGGTGATAGCGCTCGGTGAGGTACGTGGCCAGCTTCTCGCCCCACGAGGCGAAGTGCGTGAAGATCAGCACCCGCTCGCCCGATTCGAACACCGACTCGACGATCTCGTTGAGCCGGGTGAGCTTGCCCGAGCGGCCGTCGAGCGGAGCGCCGGTGGCGTGGTACGCCTCGGGGTGGTTGCAGATCTGCTTGAGCGCCGTGATGGCGGCCAGCACCGCGCCCTTCTTCTTCGGGGTTCCCTCGACGTCGGCGGTCTCGATGACCAGCTTGTCGAGCACGGCCTGGTACAGACCGATCTGCTCCTGGGTCATGGCGCAGTGGTCGAGCTCGTCGATGCGGTCGGGCAGCTCCTCGGCGATGGCCGGCTCGGCCTTGGTGCGGCGGAACACGAGGATCCCGTTGAGCGCCTTGAGCGCGCTCTCGGCGCCGTCCTTGCCGGTGCCGCTGGGCGACAGCTGCGAGATGAACTGGGCACGACCGCCGACCAGGCCCGGATTGCAGTAGTCGATGATCGACCACAGGTCGCCGAGGCCGTTCTCGATGGGGGTGCCCGTGAGGGCCAGGCGGCTGTGGGCGTCGAGGCGGCGCAGCTGCTGGGCGGTGTCGGACGTGGGGTTCTTGATGGCCTGGGCCTCGTCGAGCACGACCTTGCCCCACGTCAGCTTCGACAGCGCCTCGACGTCGCGCACCGCGGTGCCGTAGGTGGTGATGACCACGTCGTACTTCTCGGCCATGTCGGGGATGGCCCGGGCGCTGGCCCGGTTGGGGCCGTGGTGGACCCGCACCCGCAGCGATTTGGTGAAGCGCCGGGCCTCGTGCGCCCAGTTGCCGACCACGGCCGGCGGAGCGACCACGAGCGTCGGTCCGTGCTGTCGGGTCTGGGCCACGTGGGCCAGGATCGTGGGCGTCTTGCCCAGGCCCATGTCGAGGGCCAGGCAGCCACCCAGGCCGGCGTCGTCGAGGAAGCGCAGCCAGGCGACGGCCTCGGCCTGGTAGTGGCGCAGCTCGCCGTCGAAGCCCTCGGGTGTCGTGGACACCTGCTCCTGGGAGATCTCGGAGGCCGACTTGAGCAGGTCGGCGGCCCAGCCCTGCCCGGCGATCTGGATGCCGCCGGCCAGCGGCGAGCCCTCGAGGCCCAAGGCCTGACGGAGCATGTCGGCGCCGGTGAGTTTGGTCTTGTCGGCCCGCTCGGCCAGGGCGGCGGCCGCCTCGCGCAGGTCGGCCTTGTCGATCTCGACCCACTTGTCGCCGGTCTTGACCAGCGGACGGGCCTGGGCGGCCAACCGCTGGATCTCGGTGGCGGTGAGCTCGACGTCGCCGAAGACGACCGACCAGCGGACGTTGGCCAGCTGCTGGGCACCGACCACCGACTCCTGGGCCTCGACGCTGGTGAGGCGCAGGCCCGGCGTGGGCTTGCGGCGCGACAGCGCCGGCACCCGGACGTCGAAGCCCGCCGACCGCAGGACCTCGCCGGTCCGGCTCATCAGCTGCCAGGCCTCGTCCTGGCTGAGGATGACCTCGCCCCGGCGCCGGCCACCGGGCCGGCTGAGCTCGGGGAAGAGCCGCTCGACGCGGGCCAGCTGGGCCTTCATCTCGCGCGACTTGGTGTTGGACGAGTTCACCATGGCGACCTCGACCGGTTCGAGGTCGCCCTCGGGGCCGGGCGCCAGCACCGAGCAGTGCCACGCGTTGCCCTCGTCGGGCGGGTCGAGCTGGACGGTGAGGGCGAACTTGGCGGTGCCGGTGACCGGTGACGACCACTGGTCGAGACGACGCACCAGCTCGGCGCCGGCGCGGGTGGGGGCGTCGAAGGGCTTGCCGTCGAGTCGGGCCAGGACGGTCTCGGCCACGTCGGTGCGGGACCGCGGGTCGGGCGGTGGCGCCGGGACCTCGAGGCGCTCGGCTGCCATCTCGCAGATGGTGCCGAGCAGGTCGGACAGGACCGACTGCGTGAACGCACGGCCGTCCTGGCGGTTGCCCTGCACGGCGGCCGAGGTCGGTCGGGCGGCGGCCAGCTCGTTGATGGCGTCGGGGTCGATCAGCGCCGGCTCCCAGTGGACCTCGAACGTGGAGACGTCCTTGCCGCCTTCCTTGCGGCGCAGCTTCTTGAGCCGGGGCACCATCCGTCCCTGGGCGGACAGGCGCACGGCCATGACCGCGGTGAGGGCGAGCCACGGGACCGACGCGCCGACGTCGTCGCGATCGGCGGCGTCGCGCATCGAGACGAGCCAGCCGAGGGCAGCCCCCAAAGGCACCCGCAGCGCGTCGGCCTTGGCGCCGTCGAGGATCTTGATGGGCCGGCACTCCTCCCACGGCACCGAGCCGCCACCGACCTCCTGCAGGCGGGCCCGCAGGCCGGCGACGTTGTCCGACGGGGCGTTGCGACCGCCCGCCCAGGCGATGATCGATCCCGGCTCCCACGTCAGCTGGAGCTGCGTCACCCCGGGCTCCACCGGCGCCTGCGGCTGTTGCGGTTGCTGGCGCCGTGGCCGCTGTTGATCGGGCCGGGGATCGAGCTCGTCCTCGCTGGGGGGACCGATCAGCTGGGTCAGGACCTCGTCGATCCGGTACGCCTCACGATCGAAGTCCTCGATGATCGAGTTGCGGGCCGGACCGCGCACGCTGCGCTTGGTGTCCTCGATGACCCGGTCGGCTCGATCGAGCAGGCGCCACAGCACCTGGACCCAGTCGTCGCGGCGCCGCTCGAGCAGCGCGATCTCCTCGTCGGTGGCCCGCCCGTCGAGATGGGCGACCACGATCTCCTCGAACTCCGACGGGCGCACGACGGGGGGCAGGGTGGTGCTGGTGATGTTGGTCTCCGTTCCGCGTGGCGGGACTCGACGGACCGTGCCCGCCGGTGGTCCCCGCTGCACCGCCATCCACGGGTCCGTGGACCCAGAGCTGCCGCCCGTGGTGGGCGACCGAGTCCGGGGGTGGCGTTGAACCGGACGAGCCGTGCGCCGAATCGGCGGACGACCAGCTCGTGACCAAGTGTATCGACTACCGAGGGGAACCGTGGAATGTCGGCCTGGAGCGGAGCGCCAGCGAGCGGTGCCCCCACCGGTGACCAACAGCTCCGTGCCAACGTGGACGCTCCCCGCAGCGACGGAGGAGCGAGGAAGCGTCAGTCAGCCAGGTACTCGGGAAGCACCTCGTCGATCTGCTCGGGCGTGGTGGTGGGCGGGAACCGCCGCAGCACGGTGCCGTCGCGGCCGACGAGGAACTTCTCGAAGTTCCAGGTGATGTCGCTGGACTCGCCGTCGCCCGGCTGTGCCTCCTTGAGCAGCTGATACAGCTCACACGCTCCGGGGCCGTTGACCTCGATCTTGGAGAACATCGGGAAGTTCACGTCGTAGTTCGAGGTGGCGAACTCGAGGATCTCGGCGTCGGTGCCCGGCTCCTGGTTCGCGAACTGGTTGCACGGGAAGGCCAGCACCGTGAAGCCCTGGTCCTCGTACTTCTCCTGCAGCGCACGCAGACCTGCGTACTGGGGAGTCATCCCTCACTTGCTGGCGACGTTGACCACCAGACAGACCTGGTCACGGAACTTCGAGAACGACACCTGCTCTCCGGTGATGGAGCGCATCTCCAGGTCGTGGAACGCAGCCATGGGATCCTCTTCGTCGGGGTCCGGACCCCGACATCGTAGATCAGCGCCGGCGGCCGAAGTGCCGGTCGAGCTGGCGTCGCTCCCGCTTGGTCGGACGGCCGGCCCCGGGCTCGCGCACGGCGAACATCGCCTGCAGCGGCTTCTCGGGCGGCGGCGGGCTGTGATCGACGTAGCACTCGACGGCCACCGGGGCGCCGACCCGCTTGTCGAGGATGCGCACCACCTCGACCTCGCGCTCACGCTCGCCGACCCGGGCATGCACGCGGTCGCCGACCCGGACCTTGTGCGCCGGCTTCACCGCCCGGCCGTCGACCTCCACGTGACCACCGCTGCACGCCTTGGTGGCGTCCGAGCGCGTCTTGAAGATGCGCACGGCCCACAGCCAGCGGTCGATCCGGGTCGTCTCCACCGCACCAGCGTCGCGCGCGGGCGGGCCCCCGGTTCGCTCAGGAGCTGCCCTCGGCGGCCCGGTCGATGCCCTGGGTGAGGATGAGGTCCTCGTGCAGCTCCATCCAGATGTCGTGGTAGCTGTCGCACAGGACGCCGGTGACAGCCTTGGGATCGCCGGTCTGGGCGCGCTCGCACGCGGCGCGGAGCCGTGCCGGGTACGGCGCCGTCCAGGTCAGGACCTCGGCGAAGGAGGCCACCACCGGCTGGGCGGCCTCGTCGAGGGCCAGCAGCCGGTGCAGGACCGACCGGTCGTAGTCGGTGTCGGCGTGGTCGTTGGGCGCCCCGTCGCGCAGCTGCCAATCGGTGCACAGGGCCTTGAAGTCGTCGTTCAACCGCAGGAACTCGTCGTAGCGCAGCGCGTCGAGGTCGAGACCGGAGACGGTGTCGGCCATCAGGGCGTCGTGCCGTTCACGACCGTCGGGCGTGATCTGCCACATGTCCCGGCCCTCGTGGAACTTCGCGAGGCCGGTTGCGGCGAGCGCGCCCGCCTGGTCGCGCACGGCGCCCTCGGCCGCCCCGAGCATGGCCGCCACCGTGGCGGTGGGTGCCATGCCCTTGATCCGGAGCGCGTGGAGGACGAGGAACTCGTCGACGTCTCCCGGCCCCGCCACGTCGGTGGGCGCGGCGGCATCGTGACCCGCTGGGGCCGTGGATGCCGCGACGTCGAGCTCGGCCGCCCAGGCCAGCAGCGTCCGCACCTCGTCGGGCACGGTGCCCTCGCTCTGGTGGTCGCCGAGCAGGAGGCGGCCGGCGTCGCCGTCGACGGTGACGGTCTCCCCCGCCTCGACTCGGCCACCCGCACCGACCACCGAGCCGCTCTCGATCGTCAGCTCGGCGCCCACCACCGCCGGCAGGCCCCAGCTCCGGGCGACCACGGCGGCGTGGCTGACCAGCCCGCCGAGGGTGGTGACCAGCCCGACCGAGGCGGCGATGCCGTGTACGTCGGCCGGTGAGGTCTCGCGCCGCACGAGGACGACGTCGACGCCGTCAGCCTCGAGCCGGACGGCCTCGTCGACGTCGAGGCAGAGCCGACCCGAGGCCCGCCCGGGCGCTGCTGCCAGACCGGTGGCGACCACAACGGCGTCGTCGTCAGCGGGCGCGACGCCGATGGTCGGCGGATGGTCGAGCAGGTGCCGGCAGCGGGCCACGGCGGTGGCGCGGTCGACCGGGAAGGTCTCGTCCTCGGCCATGTGGACGGCGGTCCGCACGGCGGCGAGGTGGCTGCGCTTGCCCCGACGGGCCTGGAGCATCCACAGCGTCCCCCGCTCGACCGTGAACTCGATGTCGACCATGTCGGCGTAGTGGTGCTCGAGCACGTCGGCGATGCGCACCAGCTCGTGCCAGGCCTCCGGCCAGCGCTCTCGCATGGCGGCCAGGTGCTGGGTGGCGTGCGTTCCGGCGACCACGTCCTCGCCCTGGGCGCCGACCAGGAAGTCGCCCATCAGACCCGGCTCGCCCGTGGAGGGATCGCGGGTGAAGGCGACACCGGTACCCGAGTCGTCACCGAGGTTGCCGAACACCATGGCCTGCACCGTGGCTGCTGTCCCGAGGTCGGCGGGGATGTGCTCGACCTCGCGGTACCGGACCGCCCGGGCCGAGGTCCACGAGTCGAACACGGCCCGCACGGCCGCCACCACCTGCTCGACCGGATCGGTGGGCACACCGACGCCGCCGTCGGCGAGCACGGCCCGCATCGCCGCCACGTCACCGGCCTCGCGCGCCCGGCCGAGGACCTCGTCGCCGGCGCCACGGACGACCTCGGCGTAGCTCAGCAGGGATCGCCGGTGTGTGTCGGTGGCGAAGCCGAGGTCGCCCGTGCGAGCGCCGAGGCCGGCGGCGACGGCGTCGGTCATGCCGACGTCGAGCACGGTGTCCATCATCCCCGGCATCGAGTCGCGGGCGCCGGAGCGCACGCTGACCAGGAGCGGGTCGGCGGGGTCGCCGAGGCACTTGCCGGTGGCGGCCTCGAGGCCGGCGAGACCGACCCGCACGGCGGCGTCGAAGTCGTCGTGCCACCCCTCGGCCAGGTACCGCCGGCACGCCGCGGTGGTGAAGGTGAACCCGGGCGGCACCGGGAGCCCCATGGCCGTCATCGCCGCCAGGCCCGCGCCCTTCCCACCGAGGAGCTCGGTGAGCTCCTCGGTGGTCCGGTTCGCGTGATCGGCGTCGAATGCGTACGCCAGCGCTTCGGCAACCGTCGACATCGACCTCCCCCTGACGATGTGCGGTGGCCCGGTTCTAGGCGGCGGAGGACTCCAGGATGTGCACCCCGCAGGCGGAACCGAGCCCGATGACGTGGGCCAAGCCGACCTTGGCGCCCTCGATCTGACGGTCGCCGGCCTCGCCGCGCATGTGGTGGCAGACCTCCCAGACGTTGGCGATGCCGGTGGCCGAGATCGGGTGGCCCTTGGACTGCAGGCCACCGGAGACGTTCACCGGCGTCGAGCCGTCGCGCCACGGGGCACCCGACTCGAAGAAGTCGACGGCACCGCCTTCCTCGCACAGCATCAGGTTGTCGTAGTGAACCAGCTCGGCGGTGGCGAAGCAGTCGTGGAGCTCGACCAGGTCGAGGTCCTCGGGGCCCACGCCGGCCTGCTCGTAGGCCTGCGTGGCGGCCTGGCGGGTGAGCGTGTTCACGTCGGGCAGGACCTGGCACGCCTCCTGGTAGGGGTCGGAGGTGAGGATCGACGCCGACACCTTGACGGCCCGGCGCTGCTGCTCCTTGCTCAGCGTCTTGAGCTTGGCGCCCGAGACGAGCACGGCGGCGGCGCCGCCGTCGCAGTTGGCCGAGCACATCGGGCGGGTGTTCGGGTAGGCGATCATGATGTCGCCCATCACCTGCTCGAGGCTCATCTCCTTGGTGTAGGCGGCCAGCGGGTTCAGCGTGGAGTGCTTGTGGTTCTTCACGCTGATCTTGGCGAACAGCTCGAAGGGCTCACCCGCGTACGTGTTCTCGTGGAGGTACTCCATGCCCACCTGGGCGAAGGTGCCCGGCATGTTCGCCGTGCCGATGCGACCGTCGACGGGGGCCACGGCACCGAAGCGGCCCGAGGGCTCCCACTTGTGCTCGTCGCTCGTCTTCTGACCGCTGGCGCCGAGCAGACCGGCACCGGCGAGCTTCTCGACACCGACCGCCAGGCCCATGTCGCACTCGCCGGCCTTGATGGCCATGATGACCGTGCGCAGGGCGGTGGCGCCGGTGGCGCAGGCGTTCTGCACGTTGTAGACGGGGATGCCGGTCTGGCCGATCTGCTTCTGCAGCTGCTGACCGAACGTCTGGCCGACCAGGTTGCCGTAGGCCATGATCCCCATGTCGCCCATGGTGACGCCGGCGTCGGCGAGGGCGGCCATGGCCGCCTCGGCGCCGAGGTCGATCACGTCCTTGTCCGGGTGCTTCCCGAACTTGGTCATGTTGATGCCGAGAATGAATACGTCGTCGCTCATGTCAGATACCCCTTTGAGAGTGGGCGCTCGGTCGTTGGAAGGCCGCCGTCGGGAGCGCCAGCGAGCAGGCGGCACGCGGCGCTGCGAAGCAGACCGCCATCAGCACGGTTCGTAGCCGAAGCCGATGGCCTCGACGCCGTCGTCGTCGGTGCCCATCGAGTACGTGGCCAGGCGCACCTTCATGCCCAACTTCACGTGCTCGTCGTCGGGTTCGACGTTGATGATGTTCGTCCGGATGCTCGTGCCGCCGGCGTCGACGATGCCGGCCACGAAGGGCACGGGTACACCCGGCGCGGCGAACGTGACGATCGTGAACGAGCGCAGCTCGCCCTCGGTGGGCACGTCGACCGAGCGGAACTCGGTACCGAAGCACTTCGCGCATGCGTTGCGGCGGTCGAAGTACCGCGCACCGCACGACGTGCACTCGTGGGCCACCAGGTGTGGATCGTCCCCGAGCTCGAGGTACTCCACGATGGGGATCTGGGTCTTGGTCGCCAAGACAACTCCTGTCGCTGTTCGTGTTGATGTGTTCGGTCGCCCCGGGACGGGTCCCCCACCGGTTGACCGGTCGGTCAAGAACCTTAGCCGCGGGTGCCCACGGGCGCCGTGGGCGTGAAGCGCACCGGCAGCCGCTTGATGCCGCCGACCAGCGGGATGCCGGCCGCCTCGAGGTACTCGGGCGGGCCGGCGGCCTCGATGTCGGGAAGGCGGGTGAAGAGGTGCTTCCACATGACCGACAGCTCTCGGCGGGCCAGGTGGGCGCCGAGGCAGAAGTGCGGGCCGGGGCCGCCGAAGCCGACGTGCGGGTTCGGGTCGCGACGCACGTCGAAGGTGTCGGGGTCGTCGAAGTGCTTCGGGTCGCGGTTGGCGGCGCCGTAGAACATCACGAACTTGGTGCCCTCGTCGAAGTCGCGGCCCGACAGGGTCACCGGCTGGGTGGCGGTCCGGCGCATGAACACCACGGGCGAGGCGTAGCGCACGATCTCGTCGACGGCCGTGGGCGTGACGCCCTCGATGTCGTCCTGCCAGATGCGGCGCTGCTCGGGGTTCTCCGACAGGAACTGCATGGCGTAGCTCATGGCCGTGCGCGTGGTGTCGTTGCCCGCCACGGCCAGGAGGATGAAGAACGGGCCCAGCTCCTCGGCGGTCATCACGTCCTCGTCGACCTCGGCGTGGATGAGGGCGGACGTGAGGTCGTCCTTGGGGTTCTTGCGCCGGTCCTCGGCGACCTCGTTGAGCAGGCCGGTGAGGGTCATGCCGGCACCGAACAGCGCCGAGAGGATGTCGTCGCCGACGAACTCGGGGTCGCCGCCGCCGAGGATCACGTTGGTGGCGTCGAACACGGTCTTGAACTCGGACCGCGGGATGCCCATCATGTCGCAGATCACCAGCAGCGGGAACGGCGCCGAGATCGTCTCGACCAGGTCGACCTCGCCCTTCTCGCACATGTCGTCGATGACCTCGGTGCAGATGCGCTCGACGGAGTCGAGCACCGACTCGAGCCGGCGTGGGGTGAAGGCGCGCGAGACGATGCCCCGCTGGCGGGCGTGCCGGGGATCGTCCATGTTGATGAACGACCCGAAGAACTCCATGGCCTCGGCCGGCATGTCGGGGATCGACACCGCACCCTGGCCCGAGCAGAACACCTTGGGCTGGCGGCTGATCTCGACGATCTCGTCGAGCGTGGTCACCGCCTGGAAGGTGATGTCCTCGCCGATCATCCCGGTGACGTCCTCGATCGTGGTCTCCGAGAACGGGCCGTTCTGGGCGCGCAGCGCGGCGAAGTCGTCCATCCGGTCCTGCAGCGGTCGCCGCCAGAACATGGGGTCGGACAGGTCGAAGCGGGGTCCTGGTGCCGTCATGGGTTCAGTCTGCCGACTGGCAACGCGCGTGACCAAGAGGTGGGCGCGTCAGCGTCGCCTCTGATCAGCAACGGCGGCAACTGCACCGCCGGCGAGGATCCGCTGCCACGATGCGCCTGACGCACCGCCGGCGAGGACCCGCTCGTACACAACCGGGATCGGCGCGACCGCACGGCGGTTCGCCGGCGAGGACCCGCTGCGACGATGCACCTGACGCACCGCCGGCGAGGGTCCGCTCGTTCGAAACTCGCGGCACCGGGGGCGTCGTCGGCGCACCGGGGTCGACGCGGCCGCCGGCAGCCGGCTCAGGTGCGTCGGTGGGCGGCCAGATCGTCGGCGATGGCGTCGACGAGGTGGTCGAGGTCGTCGTCGGGGATCGACAGTGGCGGGCACACCGCCAGCGCCGTACCGATCGGACGGGCGACGACGCCGGCCTCCAGCAGGCGGTCGCGCACCGGCGCGGCGTCGTCGCCGAGGTCGAGGGCCCAGATGGCGCCGACACCACGATGCGACTCGGCGAGTCCGTCGGCCACCAGCGCGCCGAAGGCGCTGTCGAGCCGTCGACCGATGTTCACGGCCCGGTCGACCAAACCCTCGTCCTCGAGGATGGCCAGGTTGGCCACCGCCGCCGCGCACGCCGCCGGGTGGCCCGAGTACGTGTACCCGGTGCGCAGCATCCAGTCGTCGTGGTCGGCGAGCTCGTCGGCCAGGGCACCCGAGACGATGACGCCCGACAGCGGCTGGTACCCCGAGGTCACGCCCTTGGCGAAGGTGATCAGGTCGGGGCGGACGTCGAACGTGTCGGCGGCGAACCAACGGCCGGTGCGGCCGAAGCCGCAGATCACCTCGTCGAAGATCAGCAGCGCGCCGTGCTCGTCGCACAGCCGGCGCAGCCCGTCGAGGTAGCCGTCGGGCGGCGGCCACACGCCGCCGGCGCCCTGCACCGGTTCGGTGATGAGGGCGGCCACCCGTTCGCCGTGGGCGGCGAAGTACTTCGCGGCCGCTTCGAGGTCGTCGCCGGGCAGCTCCACCACGTGCGGGACCAGGTCGCCCCAGCCGTCGCGGTTGGGTTCGATGCCCTGCACGCTGGTGCCGCCGGCGTTGGTGCCGTGGTAGCCGCGGGTACGGGTCAGGATCACCTGCCGCTCGCCGTCGCCGCGACGCTGGTGGATGCTGCGGGCCAGCTTCAGCGCCGTGTCGACGGCGTCGGAGCCGCTGCAGCCGAGGAAGACCCGCCCGTCGGGGTGCGGCGACACCCGCCGGATGGCCTCGGCGGCAGCCACCGCCGGCTCGTTGGTGAAGGGCTCGAACGCGTTGTAGCAGTCGAGCGTCGCCAGCTGGTCGGCGACGGCGTCGATGATCTCCCGGCGACCGTGGCCGACGTGGCAGTTCCACAGGTTGGCGATGCCGTCGACGTAGCGGTTGCCGTCGGCGTCCCAGAGGGCCGACCCCTCGGCGCGCACGATGCGGATGAACTCGGCCTCGGCCTTGGCCGGCCGGGCGAAGGGGTGCAGGAAGGCGTCGTGCACGTCGGCCGTCCGGATCGCTACTCGAGCGTCGCGTAGTTGGTGGAGCGGTCCTCGGCCCGGGTCCCGCGCACCTCGGCCACGCACTCGGCGAGTGCGGCGAGGTAGTCGTCGATGGCTCCGGTGTTGGAGTTGGACACCGTCGAGTGCAGCGAGTCGGGCGGACCCTGCCGGTCGTGGAACCAGCCCCGCTCCTGGAGCGCGTCGCCGAGGGCGAACACGTCGAGCATCTCGGAGCCGTCGTGGGCGAGCTCGGACGCCATGGCGACGAGGTGGTACTGGCCGTCGCCGAGCACGCGCACGCCCTCGGTGGCGGCGATGCCGGCGCGCATGCGGTCGGCGTTGTCGAGCACCGTTCGGGTGAGCGCGACGTAGCCGTCGACCCCGAGGTGCTGCATGACCGCCCAGGCACAGGCCATGGGCAGACCCGAGCGGGTTCCCTGCAGGTTCGGTGAGGCGTAGAAGCCACCCAGCCAACCGTCGAAGATGAAGGTCTGGTACTTCCGCAGCTCCTTGGTGCGGTGCAGGATCACCGACACGCCCTTGGGGGCGTAGCCGAGCTTGTGGATGTCGGCCGAGATGGAGCTGACGCCGTCGACCCGGAAGTCCCACGGCGGCACGTCGCGGCCCAGCATCTCGACGAAGGGCAGCACGAACCCGCCCATGCAGGCGTCGACGTGGCAGTTGGCGCCGGCCGACTGTGCCAGCGCGGCGATCTCGGGGATCGGATCGACCACGCCCTGGGGGTACTGGGGGGCCGATCCCACGATCAGCACCGTGTTCTCGTTGACGTGCTCGGCCATGGCGTCGACGTCGGCGGTCCAGTCGTCGCGCACCGGGACCTTGTGCAGCGTCAGCCCGAACAGGTGGGCGGCCTTGTGGAAGGCGGCATGGGCGCTCTCGGCGACGATCATCTCGGGTGCGGTGATGCCGCGCTCGGCCCTGCCGCGCTCACGTGCCGCCTTCACACCGCACAGGATCGACTCGGTGCCGCCGCTGGTGAGGAAGCCGGCCGCGGTCTCGGGGCCGTGCAGCAGCGATGCCGTCCAGCTCACCACCTCGGACTGGATCTGCCCGAGCGACGGGAAGGCGATGGTGTTGAGCGCGTTCTCGTGCAGGTAGAGCATGGCGGCCCGTTCGGCGACCTCGTGGACGCCGGGACCACCGTCGTAGATCATCCCGAACACCTTGCCGTCCTCCCACCGGACGTCGTCGGCCCGCTTGGCCTCGAGGTCCTGGATGACGTCGTCGACGGCGCGGCCCTTCTGTCCGAGTGCGGGCTGTCCGAGTGCGCGTTGCATGTCCTCTGTGTACGGGCCCGATGCCGACCTGGCAAGTGAGGCAGCCACCGAGCGTTCGAACGTCCGACCGCCCGCCGCGCCCGGCGACGTCAGGACTGGAAGCAGCCCATCAGCGCCTTCATGATGTCCGGGGGCAGGTCCGAGCTGGAGCTGTCGCCCGAGATGATCGTCTGGGCGAAGAAGTCGGCCAGCGCCTCTTCGTCGAGCGCGTCGGACACGCAGGCCCGCACGTCGTCGGGCACCTGGTCGCCGGCCTCGCTGAGGATCAGCTCGGTGAGCGACACGTCGCAGTTGCCGAACGAGGCCGCGATGGCGTCGCCGTCGATGGCGTCGCGGTCGAGACCGAGGCTGGAGATGTCGTCGCTCTCGCGCAGCTCGTCGGGTGTGATGTCGGCCGCCTTCAGGGCGTCGGGACCACCGAGGGCGCCGACGAACTCCTGGGACAGGCAGTCGACCTGGGCCTGGTCGAACGGCATCTGATCGTCCTGGGCGAGCGACTCGGCCAGCGCCTTGCTGTACTCGTTCGATCCGGTGGCCGCGCCGGAGTCGTCGTCGCCGCATGCCGCCAGAAGCAGCGCAGCCGCCACGAGCGCCATCAGCAGTCGGTTCGGTCGCACGTCGTCGTTCCTCCGCAGGGTCGCGTCCGGGCCGTCCTCCGACGGCCCGGAGATCGACTGTAGAGGCGATACCGCCGGGTTCGGGTGGTCGTGGCCGAGGAGACGAGCCTCAGGAGAAGACTCGGACGAGGAGCGCCAGGGCGGAGACAACGAGGACGGCGAGCACGGCGAGCTCGAACCCCCGCCCGCCGAGCCGCTCGCGCAGTCGGGTGCCCACGGGCACCATGGCCAGCACGGGAACGAACGCCAGCGCCGAGACCACACCTCGCTCGGCGGTGATCTCGCCGGCCGCACCCAACAGCGACAGCTGCACCAGACCCGACACGCCGAAGATCGCCGTGACGCTGAAGACGTAGGCGCGCGCCGACAGGCGGTAGCCGTGCAACCAGGCGGCGACGATCGGACCCGAGACGCCGACGGCACCCTGCATCACGCCGGCCACGCCGCCGACCGCCGGCGACCAGCGATGGGTGGTGGTCGGGTCCAGGCGCAGCTCGGGCGTGCGCAGGTAGTTGATGACGTAGGCCACGACGGTGGCCGCCAACAGCAGGAGCAGCGGCTTCTCCGGCACCGAGACGAGCAGGAACGTGCCGAGGAACGCCCCCAAGAAGCTGGCGCCAACCAGCCGGGGCAGGTCGCGCGCCTCGCCGCGCGCCTGCCGGGCCTGCCAGCACAGCAGGAAGTTCATCGTCACGTTCGGTGCGGCGACGATGACCACGGCGTCGTCGATCCCGAGCACCAGGGTGATGAGGGGAACCGCGAGCAGCGGGTACCCCATGCCGGTCACGGCCTTGACGAACGCGCCGACCAGCGACGCCGCCAGCACCACGGTGATCTCGAACCCGGTCAAGGCGCGGACCCTATGGGCGGAACCGTGGGATCTCCTGATCCGCACGGCACACTGCGGCCATGGACGTCGACTTCTGGATCGATCCGATATGACCGTGGTGCTGGGTGACGGCCCGTTGGGTCGTCGACGAGGTGCGACCGCACCGTGACCTGAACATCACGTGGCAGCCCATCAGCCTGTTCTTCAAGAACGAACCGGAGGAGGGATCCAAGGGGTACGACGCCTACTTCGCCACGCACCGCTTGCTGCGGGTGCTGGAGGCGGTCCGCGCCGCCGACGGCGATGTCGAGGCGCTCTATTGGGAGTACGCCCGGCGCATCCACCACGACCAGGACCGTTCGTTCGATCCCGCCGACGCGCTGGGCGCGCTCGGGCTCGACCGCTCGCTCGCCGGCGCGGCCGACGACGCCGGCTGGGATGCCGAGATCCGCACCCGGATGGACCGGGGCCTCGAGCTCGCCGGCGACGACATCGGCACGCCGATCATCGCCTCGGGAAACCGCTCCGGCGACCAGGTCGCGTTCTTCGGCCCGGTCATCACCCGGGTCCCCGACACCGAGGACTCGCTCAAGCTCTGGGACGCCGTCCACTGCATGATGGAGATCGACGGCGTCTGGGAGCTCAAGCGCACACGGACCGAGCGACCCGACTTCGGCGAACGCCCCTGAACGACCGGCGCTCTGGGCCGCGAGATCTGTGCGAGCCGCGGGGATCCGCGGCCCAGAACCGGTGTGGTCAGCGACAGGTGACCCGTACGGGCACCGCTTGGTAGCCGCGCAACGTGGTCCGAGGCCGCTGCACGAGCTCGCCGGCGAGCTCGATCGACGCGAACCGGCGGCGAAGCGCGCCGAACACCTCCTGGCCCTCGGCGCGGGACAGGTTGGCGCCCAGGCAGTAGTGGATCCCGGAGGCGAAGCTCATGGGCGGGCCCTCGTCGCGGGACACGTCGAAGCGCTCGGGATCGGAGAAGTGCGCCGGGTCCCGGTTGGCCGCCCCGAGCAGCGTCACCACGCGGGCGTCGACCTCGACCGCCTCGCCGGCGACCTCGGCCGGCTCCAACGCGGTGCGAACGTCGAACTGCACCGGCGAGTCCCAGCGCAGCATCTCCTCGACCGCGGTGGGCAGCAACGACTCGTCGTCCCACAGCCGGGCCATCTGGTCGGGGTTGCGCAGCAGCGCCCCCATGCCGTTGCCGATCAGGTTGGTGGTGGTCTCGAAGCCGGCGGCGAACAGGAGGGTGGCCACCACGATGACCTCGCCCTCGGAGAGCTGGTCGCCCTCCTCCTCGACCCGGATGAGGTCGCTCAGCAGGTCGTCCTGGGGCGACCGACGGCGCTCGTCCACCAGCGCCTGGAAGTACTCCCCGATCTGCTCGTTGGAGACCTCGGCCGCCTTGAGGTCGTCGACGCTCGCGCCGGGCTCGATCGCCACGGCCGACGCCGTGATCAGCGAGCGGAACATCGGCCAGTCGGCCTCGGGGACGCCGACCATGGCGCCGATGACCGCCACCGGCAGTGGGAACCCGACCAGGTCGAGCAGGTCGCCCTCGCCGGCCTCGGCCAACCGGTCGACGCACCGCTCGGCCAGGTCGCCGATGGTGGCACGCATCTGCTCGACACGGCGGGGCGTGAACGCCCGCGACACCAGCCGGCGCTGACGCGTGTGGTCGGGCGGGTTGAGGAACAGCATCGACTGCGGCCGATCGGCGTACTTGCGCTGCTGCTCGAGCCGGAACGCCTGCGGCCGCGGTGTCGGAGTCGGGGATCAGCGACCCGCCGTCGCGCTCGGCCTTGCCCCACCGGTTGTCGCGCAGCACCTCGTTGCAGTCGTCGAAGCGGGTCAGGAAGATCGCTCCGGTCCCGCTGTGGTGCACCGGTGCCCGCTCGCGCAGGAACCGGTACCACGGGTACGGATCGGCGATGCCCTCGGGCGTGAAGAAGAGGTTGGCGAGCGCCTCGTCCGGCGTCAGCTCGTCGGTGGTGGTCATGGATCCCCCGGGTCTGTGGTCACCTGCTGACTAGCGTCGCACACGATGACAGCACAGCCGGCATGGCGATCGGAGCGGTCGCGGCATGGCGGCGTCGACCGGGTCGACGTCCCGGGCGTCGCCGGTCAGCTCTGGCTGTGCGGCAAGCACTACATCGGCCCCGATCACCACGCCGCCATCGATGCCGTTGGCGCCGATGTGGTGGTCTGCCTCAACGAGCGCCACGAGCTGCACGATCGGTATCCGAACTACGTCGAGTGGCTGGCGTCGGGACACGAAGTGGCCCGCTGGCACCCGATCCCCGATCTCGCCGCACCGACGGTCGACGATGCCGTGGCGCTGATCGAGGAGATCGTCGACGAGCTGGCCGCCGGCCACACCGTCTTGGTCCACTGCGGCGCCGGCATGGGACGGGCGGGCACCGTCGCTGCCGGCGTGCTCGTGCGCCACGGCCTCTCGCCAACCGACGCCGTAGCCCAGGTCGCGGCCAGCCGCCCGCTCGCCGGTCCCGAGGCCGGCGCCCAGGAGGCACTGCTCGAGTCGCTCCACGCCCGCTGGCACTGAACGGTCCCACCGCTTCTGGGGTGCAGATCGCCGCGTCTCGAACAAACCTCGCGGACCAGAATCCCAGCCTGACCGTTCCGGGGTGCAGATCGCCGCGTCTCGAACAAACCTCGCGTACCAGAGTGAGGTCTGGAGGGAGTCAGTTGCCCTGCTGGCGGCGCTTCTGGATGTTGGCCCACTCGTCGCGCAGGCCCACCGTGCGGTGGAACAC
The DNA here is from genome assembly GCA_963800295.1 of uncultured Acidimicrobiaceae bacterium. Lineage (GTDB taxonomy): Bacteria > Actinomycetota > Acidimicrobiia > Acidimicrobiales > Salinilacustritrichaceae > Salinilacustrithrix. The sequence continues at coordinate 68,776 of CAWDAJ010000012.1, read as the reverse complement.
GAGCTCGCCAGCGGTGTCGTGCGACTCGGCGGCGAAGTAACCGAGGCGCTCGAACTGGACGACCTGCCCGGGGGCGGCGTCGGCCGCCGCCGGCTCGACCTTGGCCTGCACGGTCTCCCGAGATCCGGGGTTCAGCGACTCCATCGGATCACCGTCGGAACCGGGATGGCTGTCGGCGAACAGCCGCTCGTACAGGTGGACGGTGGCGTCGACGGCGTGGTCGGCCGACACCCAGTGGATGGTCGACTTCACCTTGCGACCGTCGGGCGCCTGGCCACCCCGCGTCTCGGGGTCGTAGGTGCAGCGCACCTCGACCACGTTGCCGTCGTCGTCGGTGACCGCCTCCTGGGCGGTGATGAAGTAGCCGGCCCGCAGCCGCACCTCGCGCCCCGGTGACAGCCGGTAGTACTTCTTCGGTGGATCGAGCATGAAGTCGTCCTGCTCGATCCACAGCTCGCCCGAGAACGGCACGTCGCGCGTGCCGGCGGAGTCGTCCTCGGGGTTGTTGACCGCCGGCAGGTGATCGACCTCAGCCGTGCCATCGTCCTGGCGAGGCCAGTTGGTGATGACGACCTTGAGCGGCCGCAGCACGCCCATGCGGCGGAGCGCGTGGGTGTTGAGGTACCGACGCACGTGCGACTCGAGCAGCTCGATCTCGACGGTGGAGTTGGTCTTGGCCACGCCGATCTCGTCGACGAAGGAGCGGATGGCCTCCGGCGGGTAGCCGCGCCGGCGCATGCCCCGCAGCGTCGGCATGCGCGGGTCGTCCCAGCCGTCGACGACGCCGTCTTCCACGAGACGACGCAGCAGGCGCTTGGACATCACCGTGTGGGTGAGGCCGAGCCGCGCGAACTCGGTCTGCTCGGGCTTCTCGTGCGGCAGGTCGAGGTGCTGCAGGCACCAGTCGTACAGCGGCCGGTGATCGGCGAACTCGAGCGTGCACAGCGAATGGGTCACGCCCTCGATGGCGTCGGACTGGCCGTGGGCCCAGTCGTAGGTCGGATAGATGATCCAGCGGTCTTCGGTGCGCTGGTGGGGCACCCGGCGGATCCGGTACAGCACCGGGTCGCGCATGGCCATGACGGGGTGACTCATGTCGATCTTGGCCCGCAGCACACGCTCGCCGTCGGCGAAGGCGCCGTCGCGCATCTGGCGGAACAGCCCGAGGTTCTCCTCGGGTGTCCGGTCACGGAACGGGCTCTCCTGGCCGGGTTCGCCGAACGCACCGCGCTGGGCCGAGATGGTCTCGGCGTCCTGGTCGTCGACGTAGGCCAGCCCCTTGCCGATGAGCTCCTCGGCCCAGTCGTACAGCTGGTCGAAGTAATCGGAAGCGTGGACGATGCCGGTGGGTTCGAAGCCGAGCCACTCGATGTCGCCGATGATGGCCTCGACGTACTCCGGGTCTTCGGCCACCGGGTTGGTGTCGTCGAACCGCAGGTAGCACGTGCCCGGCTCGCCCTCAGGAGCGAACTCCTCGGCCAGGCCGAAGTTGAGGCAGATCGACTTGGCGTGGCCGATGTGCAGGTAGCCGTTGGGCTCGGGTGGGAAGCGGGTCTGGACCCGGTCGAAGCGGCCCGACGCCAGATCGGCGCGGATCTGGTCGCGGATGAAGTCGGTCGGCGCCGCTGCGGTGTCGTCCGGTGCGTCGGAGGGGGTCACGGGTGTTGCTCTAGCAGGTTCGCGGGTCAGATCCGTTGCTCGTAGTTTGGGGGGTCCATGCCCTTGCCTGCCGACGTCATCGACGGTCTGTTCCCCGACGCGCTCCCCCTCGAGCACTGGGAGCGGATGTCGCCGCCCCGTGACCTCCCCGAGGGCGCCGTCGTGACCCGCTTCGCGCCGAGCCCCACCGGGTTCCTCCACATCGGCGGCGTCTACGTCGCCACCGCGGCCAAGGAGCTCGCCCAGCGCTCGGGCGGCTCGTACTTCGTGCGCATCGAGGACACCGACCAGGTGCGCGCCGTCGAGGGTGCCGACGAGCACTTCCGTCGGGCCTTCGACCACTTCGACATCGAGTCGATGGAAGCGGCTGACGCGCCATGGGGCCCGTACCGCCAGTCGCAGCGGGCGGCGATCTACCACAGCCACGTGAAGGCGATGCTCGAGCGCGACCTCGCCTACCTCTGCTTCGCCACCCGGGACGAGCTCGCCGCCATCACCGAGCGCCAGCAGGCGGCCAAGGCCGACCCGGGCTACTACGGCGAGTGGGCCACCTGGCGCGACGCCGACCCCGCCGCCGTGCTGGCCGAGCTCGACGCCGGGCCGCCCCTACGTGGTGCGCTTCCGGGCTCCCGACGACCCGGGCCGCATGGCCTTCGACGACGCCATCCGCGGCCACATCGAGGCCGACGGCAACCGCAACGACGTGGTGCTGCTGAAGTCGTCCGAGCACGAGCCCCGCCTGCCCACCTACCACCTGGCCCACGTGGTCGACGACCACCTCATGCGGGTCAACCTCGTGCTCCGCGGCGACGAGTGGATCTCGTCGGTGCCGCTGCACCACCAGCTCTTCGACGCCCTCGGCTTCGAGCGCGTTCGCTACGCCCACGTCGCCCCGCTGATGAAGACCGAGCCGTCCTCGTCGGGCGGTGGCAACCGGCGCAAGCTCTCCAAGCGCAAGGACCCCGAGGCATCCGTCGACTACTGGATGGCCGAGGGCTACCCGGTGGGGGCGGTGCGCCACTACCTGCGCGGCCTGGCCAACTCTCGCCTGGCCGATCTGCCCTTCGACGAAGCCGCCGCCGAGCCCCTCCGGCTGGACGAGTTCGGCACGTCGGGCCCGCTGGTCGACATCCCCAAGCTCGACGACATCTCCGCCGACTACGTCGCCACGCTGCCCGCCACCGAGATCCGCGACCGGCTCCTCGAGTGGGCCGGCGACCACGATCCGGAGCTGGCGGCGGTCCTGCGCTCGCACCACGACGAGCTGCCCGCCATCATCGACGTCGACCGGGTCGACACCGACCGGGTCCGCAAGGACATCGTCAAGTGGTCGGTGTTCCGCCAGGCGTACGGGTTCTTCTTCCCCGAGCTGTTCGAGCCGGTCACCGATCCCGCCGACGAGCGCTTCCTCGGCGTGCCGCCCGACGTGGTCCGCGGCTTCGCTCACGACTTCGTCGACCGCTACGACGCCGACACCACCTCGCCGGAGTGGTTCGACCAGATCCGGACGCTGGCCGAGGCGCACGGCTTCGCCCTCAAGCGGGGCGACTACAAGGCCGACCCCGACGCCTTCCACGGCACGATGCGGGAGGCGTCGAACATCGTGCGCGTCGCACTGACCGGGTCCGGGCAGAGCCCGAGCCTCGACCAGATCTGCGCCGTGCTGGGCGCCGACGAGGTCCGCCGTCGGGTCGGTGCCGTGGCCGGCTGAGCGCGATGGGCGTGTGCCCACCGGACATCCAGCCCAATTGCGCAGACAGCGGGCATACCACCCTTCGGTCCGCCGCTGCGGGCGCGGATCGTGCTACACCGGTGACGACGTCCCGAGCCGTCGCAGTGGTCCTGCGTTTGGCACAGGGTCGATCCAGCGAGGCCCCGGGGAAGGCCATCCTCGGAGCCAGCGGGCCGGTCTGTGCAGGTCGTCGGTGACGCCCCTGACAAGCCACGACTGGAGCAGGAGCAGATATGTCTGCCACCGCAATGTCCCGATCCCGCAGCCGCTGGCTGAGGATCTTCGCCCTGTTGTTCGCCTTCGCCCTCCTCGCTGCGGCGTGTGGCGACGACGACGACACCGACACGAGCTCGAGCGACTCGTCCAGCACGACGGCTGGAGACACGTCCAGCACGGCCGGTGACGGCCAACAGGCGTCCGGCTTGCTCGCCGAGCTGCAGGACAAGGGCACGATCAAGATCGGCATCGCCAACGAGGTGCCCTACGGGTACGAGGACGAGAGCGGCAACGTCACCGGCGAGGCGCCCGAGGTGGCCAAGGTCGTCCTCGGCGAGCTCGGCATCGACAACGTCCAGGCCACCGTCGTCGACTTCGGCGCCCTCATCTCGGGCCTGAAGGCCGGGCAGTTCGACATGATCGCCGCCGGCATGTACATCAACGCCGACCGGGCCCAGCAGATCCTGTTCTCCGATCCCGACTACTGCGTGGGCGAGGCCTTCGCGGTGCCCGAGGGCAACCCCGACAACCTGAGCGACTTCAAGTCGGTCGTCGACAACCCCGACGTGACCATCGCCATCCTCGAGGGTGCGGTCGAGGTCGGCTACGCCGACGCCGCCGGCGTTCCCGACAACCAGATCCAGCTGTTCGCCGACGTCAACGCCCAGTACGACGCCCTCGAAGCCGGCCGGGTCGATGCGGTCACCGGCACCTACCTCACCGTCAAGCAGCAGACCGACGTGCTCAACGGCTTCGAGACCACCGACTCGTTCACGCCGGTCGACGAGAACGGCGACGAGGTGCTCGGTTGTGGCGGCTTCGGCTTCCGCAAGGAGAACCAGGCGCTGCGCGACGCGTTCAACGACAAGCTCAACGAGCTGCAGGACAACGGCGAGCTCGTCGACGTCATCACGCAGTTCGGCTTCTCGAAGGACGACGTCGAGAAGGCGCAGGACCTCACCGTCGAGGACCTCACCAGCTGAGCCTGACCGTGGGCCATCCCCACGGCTGATGGACTTCGGCCGTGCCGCCCGGCGCTCCGGCGCCGGGCGGCATCGCCGGTTCGCCACCACCGATCGATGTGAGCGAGGGGGACGCAATGGGGGACCTGCTACTCAGTTCGAACCAGTACGACCGGGTCCTCGAGGGCACGATCTACACGCTCCAGATCCTCGGGGCGTCGTTCGTGCTCGGGGTGTTCCTCTCGGTGGTGTTCGGTGTCGCCCGGCTATCGGAGCGGCGCTGGATCCGGGGGGCGGCGCTGGTCTACGTCGAGATCGCCCGCGGCATCTCGACCATCGTGCTCCTGTTCGTGATGGCCTACGCCATCCCGATCCTGTTCTCGATCGAGCAGCGTGACCTCTTCGTCCTGGTCACCATCGCCCTCGGCCTGAACATGGGCGGTTACGGCGCCGAGATCATCCGCGGCGCCATCCTGTCGGTGCCCAAGGGTCAGACCGAAGCGTCGATCGCGCTCAACCTCACCAACACCCAGCGCCTGCGACACGTGGTGCTGCCCCAGGCGATGCGGGTGATCCTGCCGCCGATGGGCAACCTGACCATCGAGATCCTGAAGGGCACCGCGCTGGTGTCGCTGGTCGGGCTGTCCGACCTGACCTACGAGATCGACAAGCTCAACACCAACCGAGTGCTCTCCACGAACCCGGTCAGCACGCCGATCCTGTTCCTCAACGCACTGGTCATCTACTTCGTGATCGCCCAGGTCATCAACGGGCTGTTCCGGCTCGTCGAGCGTGGTGTCGAACGACGCTACGAGGGCGGCGAGGTGCTCTCGGCGGCCGAGGTCCAGCAGGCGGGAGCCGGCGGATGACCGCCACCGAAGACACCACCACCCCGGCCACCGACGGCGGCCTCGGCGACGGCCACCCCACCCCATGGTACCGACGCCCGGGCACGGTGGCGACGCTGATCGTCGTCATCGTCGCGCTGTACTTCCTCATCCAGCTGGGCACCCGGCCGCGGCTGCGGTTCCGCAGCGACGTGTCCCCCAACGGCGACGTGAACTGGGACTGGGCGTTCGCCAAGTCGCTGATCCCCGACCTGCTCAACGCCCTCTCGGTCACCGCCATGGCGACCATCCTGGGCTTCGCCCTCGCCCTGGCGGTCGGCCTGTTCCTGGCCCTCGGCCGGCGCTCTCGCCTGCGTGCGGTCCGCTGGCCCGTTGGGCTGTTCATCGAATTCGTGCGCTCGACGCCTCTGCTGGTGCAGCTGTACTTCCTCTACTACGCCCTGCCCAGCATGGGCGTGGTCGCCAGTCCGAACCAGGCCCTCATCTTCGGCCTCGGCGTGCACTACGGCACCTACTGCTCCGAGGCCTACCGGGCCGGCATCAACAGCGTGGCCAAGGGGCAGTGGGAGGCCGCCACCGCCCTCAACCTCGGTTCGACCACGAAGTGGTCGCGCGTGATCCTGCCCCAGGCCATTCCCAACGTGCTTCCCGCGCTCGGCAACTTCCTGGTGGCGGCGTTCAAGGACGCGCCGCTCGGCTTCGCCATCCAGGTGACCGGCCTGATGGCCTTCGCCACCTCGGTCGGATCCGGCGCGTTCCGGCCGGTCGAGGCCTACCTCATGATCGGTGCCGGGTTCCTCGCCGTCAGCCTCCCGGCCGCCTGGCTGGTCCGACGACTCGAAAGGCGCATCTCCTATGAACGCATCTGACATGGAACGACCGACGGGCAGCCGGGCCGCCACCGTGCGCATGCGCAAGGTGTCCAAGGCCTTCGGCGACAACGTCGTCCTCGACGACCTCGACCTCGACGTCGGGGCCGGCGAGCGGGTGGTCATCATCGGCCCGTCGGGCTCGGGCAAGACCACCATCCTGCGGGTGATCATGACGCTCGAGCGCATCGACTCGGGCACCATCGAGATCGGCGGCGAGCACCTCTACCACGAGGCCGACGGCGTCACGCCGGCCAGCGAGAAGCGCATCCGCCAGGTCAGGGCCAACGTGGGCATGGTGTTCCAGCACTTCAACCTGTTCCCGCACATGACGGCGCTGGAGAACATCACGCTGGCGCCCATCAAGGTGCAGGGGCGCTCCCGTGCCGAGGCCGAGCAGCGGGGCATGGAGCTGCTCGACAAGGTCGGTCTGGCGCATGCCGCCAACCAGACGCCGGGCCAGTTGTCCGGCGGCCAGAAGCAGCGGGTGGCCATCGCCCGCTCGTTGGCCACCGAACCCGCGGTCATGCTCTTCGACGAGGTCACCTCGGCCCTCGACCCCGAGCTGGTCGGCGAGGTGCTCACCGTGCTCCGCGACATCGCCGAGGAGGGCAACACCACCATGATGCTGGTGACCCACGAGATGGGCTTCGCCCGCGAGGTCGCCGACCGGGTGATCATGTTCGACCACGGCAGCGTGGTCGAGGAGGGCCCGCCGTCGCAGATCCTCGGCGACCCGCAGCACCAGCGCACCAAGTCGTTCCTCAGCGCCGTCTTCGAGCATTGAGCTGATTCGCTAGAGCGAATCCAGCCCCAAGGTCACCACCAGCCGGGCCCGTCCGACCACCACGGGCAGCTCCGCAGGCACCGGTTCGACCCGCGCATCGGGCAGTCCGAGGTCCGCGGCCAGGCGCTCGGCCTCGGCGCAGAAGCCGGGCTTGTAGGCCACGATGGTGGTCTCCTCGCGGTCGGCGTTGTCGGGGACGACGGTGGTGTAGCCGAGGGATTCGAGCTGCGTCGTCGTGTCGCCGGCGTGGCCGCCCCGGTACGTGCCGTTGAGCACCAGCACGGTGGAGTCCTGACGGTCGCGCAGCGGCAGGGCACTGCGGTCGTCGGTGCGACAGCGTGGCGACGCCGGCTCGCCGTCGAGCGACGACGGGTCGGGCGGTGCCGTGGTCGTCGTCGTGGTCGCCTCGGTGGTGGTCGTCGACGACGTGGCCGCCGCCACGTCGGGGCTGTCGTCACCACCCACCGATGCGATGAGCGCGGCGGTGAGCAGCGCCACGAACAGCACCGCGAGGATCACCGCGGCCCGGGTCCGCTCCCCCGCCGACGGGCGCCACCTGCCGTCGGGTCCGGCGTCGACCCAGGTGCCGTCGTTCAGGTCGATCGCCTCGGCCGGATCGATGGCGTCGACGGAACCGGGACGGTCGGCGCCGTTCGTCGTGTCGTGCTCCGGTCGGCTCACCGCACCGACATTGCCATCTCGGGGGCACCGACGGGGTGCACCGTCGCCCGATCGTGGTCGATAGCCTCCGACGCAGGTGGCACCACAGCTGAATCACGGACGGCCGCCGACGAACCCCATCCGACGCAACGGAAGTGCCCATGCCTGACGCGACGCCGAAGATCATCTACACCTACACCGACGAGGCCCCGGCCCTGGCCACGCACTCGTTCCTGCCGGTCATCGAGACCTTCGCCGGCGCGGCCGACGTCGAGGTCGAGACCCGCGACATCTCCCTCGCCGGGCGCATCATCGCCAACTTCCCCGACTTCCTCACCGACGAGCAGCGCGTCAACGACGCCCTGGCCGAGCTCGGCGAGCTGGCGCAGCGTCCCGAGGCCAACATCATCAAGCTGCCCAACATCAGCGCATCGGTGCCCCAGATGAAGGCGGCCATCAAGGAGCTGCAGGCCAAGGGCTACGACCTGCCCGACTACCCCGAGGACCCCCAGACCGACGAAGAGCGCCAGATCCGCCAGCGCTACGACAAGGTCAAAGGCAGCGCGGTGAACCCGGTGCTGCGCGAGGGCAACTCCGACCGCCGGGCCCCGAAGGCGGTCAAGGAGTTCGCCCGCAAGTACCCGCCGCGCATGGGCGAGTGGTCCAGCGACTCCAAGACCCACGTCGCCACCATGAGCTCGGGCGACTTCTACGCGAACGAGCGGTCGGTCACCATCGAGGCTCCCGGCTCGCTGCACATCGTCCACGTCGGCGACGACGGCACCGAGACCGTGCTCAAGAACGATCTCCCGGTGCTCGAGGGCGAGGTCGTCGACGGCACCTTCATGAGCGTCGACCGGCTCCGCAGCTTCCTGGCCGAGCAGATCGCCGACGCCAAGGCCAAGGGCGTCCTGTTCTCCATCCACCTCAAGGCCACGATGATGAAGGTCTCCGACCCGATCATCTTCGGGCACGCCGTCGAGGTCTACTTCGCCGACGTGTTCGCCAAGCACGGCGACGCCCTCCGCGCCGCCGGCGCCGACCCGCGCGACGGCCTGGCCGCCGTGCTGTCAGCGGTGTCGTCACTGCCCGACGACCAGCGCCAGGCCATCGAGGCCGATATCCGCTCCACGCTGGAGAGCAGCGCCGACCTGGCCATGGTCGACTCCGACCGCGGCATCACCAATCTCCACGTGCCCTCCGACATCATCATCGACGCCTCCATGCCGCCGATGATCCGCGACTCGGGAAAGATGTGGAACGCCGCCGGCGAGCTGCAGGACACGAAGGCGACGATCCCCGACTCGAGCTACGCCGGCGTGTACCAGGTGATGATCGAGGACTGCCAGGCGCACGGCGCCTTCGACCCCACCACCATGGGCACCGTCCCCAACGTCGGCCTCATGGCCCAGAAGGCCGAGGAGTACGGCTCGCACGACAAGACCTTCGAGATCCCCGCCGACGGTGTGGTCCGCGTCGTCGACGACCGGGGCACGACGCTCATGGAGCACCGGGTCGAAGCCGGCGACATCTGGCGGATGTGCCAGGCCAAGGACGCCGCCATCCGCGACTGGGTCAAGCTCGCCGTCAACCGTGCCCGGGCCACCGGTTGGCCGGCGGTCTTCTGGCTCGACCAGAACCGCGCCCACGACGCCCAGCTCATCGCCAAGGTCCGCAGCTACCTGGGCGACCACGACACCTCGGGCCTGCAGATCGAGATCATGTCGCCGGTCGACGCCACCCGCTTCACCGTCGAGCGCGTCCGTCGGGGCGAGAACACCATCTCGGTCACCGGGAACGTCCTGCGCGACTACCTGACCGACCTGTTCCCGATCCTCGAGGTGGGTACCAGCGCCAAGATGCTCTCGATCGTGCCGCTGATGAACGGCGGTGGACTGTTCGAGACCGGCGCCGGCGGCTCGGCCCCCAAGCACGTCCAGCAGTTCGTCAAGGAGAACCACCTGCGCTGGGACTCCCTCGGCGAGTTCCTCGCCCTGACCGTGTCGCTCGAGCACCTGGCCGAGCAGTTCGACAAGCCCCGGGCCAAGGTGCTGGCCGACGCGCTCGACACGGCCACGGCCAAGCTGCTCGAGAACGGCAAGGGCCCGTCCCGCAAGGTCAACGAGCTCGACAACCGCGGCAGCCACTTCTACCTGACCATGTACTGGGCCGAGGCGCTGGCCGCCCAGGACCAGTACCAGGACCTGGCCGACACGTTCGCACCGCTGGCTCAGCGCCTCGCCGAGCAGGAGCAGACCATCGTCGACGAGCTGAACGCCGTGCAGGGCCAGCCCGTCGACCTCGACGGCTACTACTTCTGGGATCGCGCCCGTGCCGACGCCGCCATGCGCCCGAGCGCCACGTTCAACGAGGCCTTGGCCTCGGTCGGGTGACCTGCGCCACGGCATGAGGTGTCGGCGCCACGGGGATGGATGGCGTACGCGACCAAGGAGTTCTCATGGCCACCCGTCACACCGAGCCCGATCCCCGCTTGGAAGACGTCCAGAAGCGCGTCGACGAGATCCGGCGACACCTCCACGAGACCCCGGGAACCACCGCCATCTCCGAAGAGGACGTCCCCCCGGTGTTCGAGGACGAGGCCTTCGACGACGACGACGAGTACATGGCGCAGCCGCCGGGCTGATCAGCACGCATCCGGCACCGGTACCGGGGGCTTCGGCCCGACGTACCGGCTGCTGGGGCGCACGAGGACACCGGCGGAGGCCTGCTCGAGGGCGTGGGCGCACCAGCCGATCACGCGGCTGGCCGCGAACGTCGAGGTGAAGAGCTCCCGCGGGATTCCGCAGCGCTCCATCACCACCGCGGCGTACCACTCGACGTTGGCCCGCAGCACCCGATCCGGCCGGGCCTCGGCCAGGACGGCGTCGATCTCCCGCTCCACGGCCACGGCTCGATCGACCACCTCGCCACCGAGCCGTTGGGCGACCTCCCGGAGCAGCTCCGATCGCGGATCGGCCGTCCGGTAGACGGCGTGGCCGAAGCCCATGATGCGCTCGCCACGGGCGAGCGCGTCGGTGACCCACCGACGGGCGTTCGACGGATCTCCGATGGCGTCGAGGGTGTCGAGTGCTCGACTGGGCGCACCGCCGTGCAGCGGACCGGTGAGCGCTCCCAACGCACCGACCACGGCGGCTCCGAGGTCGGCGCCGGTCGACGTGATGACGCGTGCGGTGAAGGTCGAGGCGTTGAACCCATGGTCGATGCCCAGGATCAGGTACTGCTCGAGCGCCCGGGCCGTCGCGGGTGCAGGCACCTCACCATGCAGCAGGTACAGGTAGTCGGCGGCAGACGACAGGTCGTCCTGGGGCTCGAGCGGGTCGAGGCCGTTGCCGAGCCGGTGCAGCGCGGCGATCAAGGTGGGAACCGCGGCGCTCAGCTGCAGTGCCTGACGCCGACGCTGTTCCGGTGTGGCGTCCATCGACGCCGGCAGGCCGAGCACCGCGGCGTGGTGCGAGAGCGCGGTGCGCAGCGCGGCAGCGGGTGACGACGACGTTGCGGCGATGAACGGCAGTACGTCGCGGACCGCGGGGTGCAGCCGGCGCAACGGCACCAGCTCGTCGTGGAAGGTGCGGTCCTCGTCACGGTCGGGGAGGTGACCGTCGAGCAGCAGGACCCAGACGTCCTCCAGCGTGCGGTGGCGGGCGAGCTCGGGCGCCGAGTACTGGCGGTAGTGGTAGAAGCCCTCGTCGCCCCGGACGTCGCCCAGGGCGGTGTCGGCGACGACGACGCCCTTGAGGCCCGGGGGCGCGATGCCGTCGTCGTGGTGGTCGTGGTCGGGTCGGGGTCCGGTGGTGGTTCGCATGCTTCGAGTGTCCCGGGTGCGGCTTGGACGATCAACGTTGATCGCATCAATGCAGCGTCAATGTCTACGCTGTGGCCGTGGCCACCTCCACCTGGATGACCAGCGAGCAGGCCGCCCGCCGCCTGGGGGTCAAGCCGGCGACGCTCTACGCGTACGTGAGCCGGGGCCTGATCCGCAGCGAGCGAGTCCCGGGCCAACGGCGCAGCCGGTTCCTGCGGGCCGACATCGAGCGGCACGCCATGCGCAGTCGACGTGGCGGACGGGCCGGCGGCCTCGAGGTGATCGTGGAGAGCGAGCTCACGCTCCTCGAGCCCGGGGGCCGGCTCTTCTACCGAGGTTGGGATGTCGCCGACGCCGCTCGCCGAGCGACGTTCGAGGCGGTGGCGTCGTGGCTGTGGACCGGCGCCGCCGACCCCGTGGCCTGCGTGCCGCCGGCGGGAGCGCTCGTCAGCGGGCCCGGCTTCGATGACCGCTCGCTCGCCCCGGTCGACCGCTGGCGCGCCGCGCTGCCGCTGCTGCGGGTCGCCGACCCGTTGCGCGGCGACCGCCGGCGCGCTGCGGTGGCCACCACGGGACGTGGCCTGTTGGGAGCCATGGTCGACCTGCTCCCGCCCCTCGGTGTCGATCCCGGGCTCGATGCGCCCATCGCGGCCCGGCTCTGGTGCCGGCTCACCGCCGCACCACCCAGCCGGCGCCGCATCCGCGTGCTCGACGCCGCCCTGATCCTGCTGGCCGATCACGAGCTCGCCACCTCGACGCTCGCCGCTCGCCTGGCGGCCTCCACCCACGCCGATCCGTACCTGGTCGTCTCGGCCGGGTTGGCTGTGCTCGGTGGTCCCCTGCACGGAGGCGCGGGCGCCCAGGCCCGAGCGCTGCTCCGCGATGCCGACCAGCGTGGCGCCGCCGCAGCGGTCGGTCGGCTCCTCGAGGCCGGCCAGCGCATCCCCGGGCTCGGTCACTCGGTCTACGAGCACCACGATCCCCGCGCCGACGCCCTCATCGAGCTGCTGACCGATGCCGGCGACGTTCCGGCGTCGTTCGACGAACTGCTCGACGTGGTCTCCGCCCACGACCTGCCCCTCGTCAACGTCGACCTGGCCCTGGCGGCCGTGGCCGAGGCCTACGAGATGATCGAGGGCACCACCGAAGCCGTGTTCGCCGTCTCCCGGACCGTGGGGTGGCTGGCGCACGCCATCGAGGAGTACGACCACGCGCTCCGGTTCCGCAGCCGGGCCGCCTACATCGGTCCACGGCCGCACTGACGACGGGCGGCGGTGGTCAGGACAGTTCGAGGACGACCAGCTCGTGGCGGCCGTCGCAGGCCCGACAGCACCGGCGTTCGTCCAACCGGGCCAGCGCCGTGTGAGCGGCCTCGGGCGTGTCGTGGAGCACGACCGACAACATGTCGCAGTGCGCCAGCACGGCGTAGGGCCCGTCGCCGACGATCCACGCCGCCTCGGGCCATCGGCACTCGGCCAGGGTCTGGTGGGTGCGATGGTGGCGGTGGCAGCGGTGCGTGGTGGTGTCGGCCATGGTGAGTCCCCGGCTGGTCCGGTCGCGTGTGGTGTGACGGTCTGGGTGGTGTGATGCGCTCCGTACCGATTGTCGGCATGGTCCGGCCTGTGGTTGAGCGATGAAGATGGGGACGATCGTCCCTGGGCAGCGGCCGGTCGCTCTGGGACACTCCGGTCGTGAGCGATGGCTACGACTCCGACGCCCGGATCGTGCGCTCGGCGCGGCTCCCCCGTGGCGAGGTGCTGGTGATCCGCGAGGCGGCGGCAGACGACGCCGACGCGCTGCTCGCGCTGTTCGAGCGCCTGTCCCCCGAGGATCGGCAACGCCGCTTCTTCTCGATGTTCCGACCCGACCGCGCCTTCGTCGAGCACATGATCGACCTTCCCGACCGGGCCGGCCTGCTGCTCGTGGCCGAGATCCGCGACGGCGCGGTGACCGACCCGAACCGGCTCGTCGCCGAGGCCGGCTACGCCATGCTCGAGGACGGCGACGCCACGTTCGAGATCACGGTCGACCGGGGGGCGCGGGGATGGCTGTCGCCCTACCTGCTCGACGCACTGGTCGAGCAGGCGGCGGTGCACGGCATCCCCAACCTCCGGGCCGAGGTCCTGCTCGGCAACCGTCCGATGCTCGCCCTGTTGCGGGCCCGCGGCTGCGCCACCATCGACTCCGACGACCACACCGTGATCGAGACGACGATCGGCACCTGCCAGCCGGCGCCGGGCTGGCCGACGGTCCACGACCGCCCCCGGGTCCTGGTCGAGGTGCCGGGTTCCAGGTGGCGCGTGACACCCGAGCTGCGTGCCGACGGGATCGACGTGATCGCCTGCGGCGGACCCCGCACACGCCGCCTCGGCCCCGGGTGCCCCATGCTCGACGGCGGCCGGTGCCCGTTGGTCGACGACGCCGACGTCGTGGTGTTCTCGCTGCGTCACGAGGACGACGACGCCCAAGCGCTGCTCGACGCGCACCGCCGGGCCGGCACCCGACCCTTGGTCATCGAGGTGCGCCACGGCGACCGTGCGTTCGATCCGCCCGCTGACGCCACCGTGCTCGACGCACCGTCGATCGACGAGATCCGTCAGGTGATCGAGCGCATCCTGGGCACGTCCCCTCCGGGAGACGAGCCCGAGCTGGCGCTCATGCCGTCGAGCGACTCGTGAGGTACTCGACCGCACCGTCGAGGGTGGCCAGCTGGGGATAGTCCCGCTCGGGGATGGAGATCCCGGTCTCCTCGTGGATGGCGATCATCAGGTTCAGGAAGTCCATCGAGTCGAGGCCCAGCTCCTCCTGCAGGTCCCGGTCTGGTGAGGCGTCGTCCAGGTCGACCTCGGGAGCGATGTCACCGAGGAGACGGGCGAGCAGCGATCGGACGTCGGTGGGGGTCAGTGTCTGCATGGCGGTGCTCCGGAGGTCTGGGCGGTCACAATGAATCGGTCACAACGAATCGGGGTCCTGGAGTCGGCGGGCGATGCCAGCGAGGAACGCCGCGCCCTGCATGCCGTCGCTCGTCCTGTGGTCGGCGGCCAGGGTGGCCCGCACCACCGGGTGCACCTCGGGCCGACCGTGCACGGCGACGACGGCGTCGTGCACCGCACCGAAGCCGACCATGGCGAGCTGCGGCGGGTTGATGACGCCCAGGACGCTGTCGACGCCGAGGTCACCGAGGTTGGTGACGGTGATGGTCGGTCCCGTCCACTCGCTCTGGCGGAGCCGGCCGGCGCGAGCCCGCTTGGTGAGGTCGCGCAGCGCGGCCATCAGATCGGTGAGGTCGAGGTGCTCGGCGTCGGCGATGCCCGGCGCCACGAGCCCGCCGCCGCGCAGGGAGATGGCGACGCCGAGGTGCACCGACGCTGCCGGTCGGTGGCCGTCGACCCAGTACCCGTTGATCTCGGGGTGCTCAGCCGCCGTGACGGCCGTCGCCTTCAGCAGCAGGGCCACCGGCAGGATGCGCTCGGTCACCGGCCGGTCCTCGTTGTGGGCCCGGAGCCAGTCGAGCGCCACGGCCAGGTCGATGGTGGTGTCGAGGTAGTAGTGAGGGATCTCCCGCTTGGAGCGGGCCATGGCGGCGGCGATCACCCGTCGCATGCCGTCGACCCCGGTGCCTGCCGCGTCCGTTGAGCGGGTCGTGGCCGTGTCAGCCGAGGGACCCGCGGCGGGCGTCGGCGTCGCGCCCCGAAGGTCGCCCGCCACGATCGCTCCACCGGGCCCGCTGCCCGTGACGGTCGTCAGGTCGAGGCCGAGCTCGCCGGCTCGCCGGCGGGCGTACGGCGAGGCGCGCAACCGCCCGCCGTCGACGGTACGCACGACGGGCGCCGCGCTGGGAACGAAGGCCACCTCGACGTCGTGGCGCGTGACCACCCCGCCGGGACCCGTGCCGTGGAGGTGGGCGACGTCGAGGTGGCGCTCCTCGGCCAGGTGGCGGACCAGCGGCGACAGCACCCGACCCTCTTCCGCGTGCACCTCCTCCGCATGCACCTCCTCCGCATGCACCTCCTCCGGCGCGGTCTCTCCCACTGCCTCCGGCTGCTTCTGGGGTACGACCTCTGTCGTCGACGACAGAGGTCGTACCCCGGAACCGGAGTCGGAGTCGAGGAGGGCCAGCGGCGTGCCGACCGGAACCTCGTCGCCTTCCTCGACCAGCAGCTCGGTGACCACGCCGGCTTCGAAGACCTCGACCTCGATGTCGGACTTCTCGGTGTCGACCACGGCCACGATGTCGCCCTTGGCGACGTGGTCACCGGGCTTCACCAACCACTCCAGGAGCGTGCCGCGCTCCATGTCGGCCCCCAACGAGGGCATGCGGAACTCACCCACCGCGCATCGCCCTCTCGGCAGCGGCGACGACGCCCTCGACCGTCGGGACGGCGGCCGCCTCGAGGTGCTTGGCGTACGGCATGGGCACCTCGGCGGAGCAGACCCGCTGCACCGGTGCGTCGAGCTCGTAGAACACCTGCTCGGTGATCCGGGCGCTGATCTCGGCGGAAAGGCTTCCCGATCGCCACCCCTCGTCGACCACCACGGCGCGATGGGTGCGAGCGACCGACTCGAGCAGCGTCTGATCGTCGAGCGGACGCAACGACCGCAGGTCGATGAGCTCGACGTCGACGCCCCCGGCGACCAACTGATCGGCGGCGGTGCGGCAGGTGGGCAGCGTCCCGCCGTAGGTGATCAGGGTCAGGTCGCTGCCGGATCGGCGGATGGCGGCATGGTCGATGTCCACCGGGCCGAGGTCCTCGTCCAGCTCCTCCTCGAGGGCGTACAGCCCGTTGTGCTCGAAGATGAGGACGGGATCGGGGTCGTCGAGCGCGGTCGGCAGCATCCAGCGGGCGTCGTCGACCGTGGCCGGCGCGACGACCTTGATCCCGGGGATGTGGGCGTACCACCCCTCGAGGCTGTGGGAGTGCTGGGCGGCCAGCTGGCGCCCCGCACCGGTGGTCAGCCGGATCACCAGTGGCACGTTGCACTGGCCGCCGCTCATGTGGAGCATCGTGCCGGCGTTGTTCATGATCTGGTCCAACGCGAGCAGGCTGAAGTTCACGGTCATGACCTCCACGATCGGACGCATGCCGCCGATCGCCGCGCCGATGCCGGCACCGACGAAGGCCGACTCCGACAGTGGGGTGTCACGGATCCGGTCGGGACCCAGCTCCTCGAACAGACCGAGGCTCACGGCGTAGCACCCGCCGTAGGCACCGACGTCCTCGCCCATGAGGAACACACGGTCGTCGGCCAGCATCGCCGAGCGCAGTGCCTCGCGCATGGCCTCCCGATAGGTGGTCTTGGTCATGGCTGCCCTCCTGGCGCGGGACCGGATGCGTCCGAGTAGACGAAGCGCGTCAGCTCCTCGACGGGCTCGAGCGTCCCCGCCTCCGCGAACGCCACCGCGGCCTCGACCTCCTGGGCGACCTGCGCCTCCAGCGCTTCGACGTCCTCGGCGGTGACGAGTCCCGCCTCCTCGAGCCGGGTACGGAGTCCGTCGATCGGGTCGCGGTGCTTCCACTGCTCGACCTCGGCCTTGTCGCGGTAGCGCTCGGCGTCGAACATCGAGTGCGCCCGGAAGCGGTAGGTCCGCAGCTCGAGGAAGTGCGGTCCCCCACCGCTGCGCACCGCCTCGACCGCCCGTGCCGCCGCGTGTTCGACGGCCAGCACATCCATGCCGTCGACCGGCCACGCCGGCATGCCGTACGCCGCCGCCTTCACCGCCACGTCGGTCTGTGACTCACTGCGAAGCAGCGCCGTCCCCATGGCATAGAGGTTGTTCTCGCAGCAGAACAGGACGGGCAGGTCCCACAGCGCCGCCAGGTTCATCGCCTCGTGGAACTCGCCCTCGGCAACGGCGCCTTCCCCGAAGAAGCAGGCGGTCACCCGCGAGCGTCCCTGCATCTTGTCGGCCAGGGCGAGCCCGACCGCCACGGGGATGCCGCCGGCGACGATGGCGTTCCCGCCGTAGAGGCGGGCATCGGCGTCGAACAGGTGCATCGAGCCACCCCGCCCCCGGCTGCACCCCTCCACGACGCCGTACATCTCGGCCAGGATCTTCGTCATGGGCACGCCCTTCAGGAGGGCGTGGCCGTGCTCGCGGTACGTGGCGACCAGCGCATCGTCGGGCTGGAGGTGCTCGAGGACCCCCGTGGCCACGGCCTCCTCCCCCACGTACAGGTGCAGGAAGCCGCGGATCTTGGTCTGGGTGTACAGCTCGGCGCAGCGCTCCTCCATCCGCCGCACGCGCAGCATCTGGTGCAGCAGGTGCAGGCCGTGCTCGCGGTCGGGGAGCATCATCTCGGTCACGACTCCTCCTGTCGGTCGGGGGACGACTCGAGCGTCGAGGTGTCGCCCTCGTCGAGCCCGAGCTCGCGCGCCTTGAGCAGCCGGCGCATGATCTTGCCGCTCCTCGTGCGGGGCAGATCGGGATCGAAGGCGATGAGGCGTGGCGCCACGGCGGGCCCCAGCTTCGAACGGGCGTGTCCCAGCAGCTCGCGCCGCAGTGCGTCGTCGGGCGTGTAGCCGTCGGCCACGGTGACGAACGCCTTCACGATCTCGCCGGCGACCTCGTCGGGTACCCCGATCACCCCTGCCTCGACGACCGCCGGATGCTCGAGCAGGACAGCCTCGACCTCGAACGGGCCGATCAGGTGACCGGCGGTCTTGATCACGTCGTCGCCCCGGCCGACGAACCAGAGGTAGCCGTCCTCGTCCCTCGTGACCATGTCGCCCGAGTGGTACCAGCCGCCGACGAAGCACTTCCGGTAGCGCTCCTCCTCGCCGAGGTAGCCGCGGAACATCGACGGCCAGCCGGCGCGCAGTGCGAGCTCTCCGGTCTCCCCCGCGGCGCACGGCACCGGCGACCCGTCGTCGTCGACGCGGATGGCGCCCCGGTCGTCCACGGCGAGGACCGCCGCCTCGACACCCGGCAGCGGCCGACCCATCGAACCGGGGCGGATCGCCTGGCCCGGTCGGTTGGCGACCATGATCCCGCCGGTCTCGGTCTGCCACCAGTTGTCGTGGATCGGCGTACCGAGCGCCTCGGTCCCCCACTCGACCGCTTCGGGATGGAGGGGTTCGCCGACGCTGGCCACGAAGCGCAGCGCGTGGAGATCTTGCGCTCTCGCCAGCTCGGTGCCGGCGCGCATGAGCATCCGGACCGCGGTGGGCGCGGTGTACCAGACATTGACGCCCTCGTCTCGGAGGATGCCGTACCAGCGCTCGGCCTCGAACTCGGCCTCGTCCACGACCATGGTCACGCCGTGGGTGAGCGGCGAGATGATCCCGTACGACGTGCCGGTCACCCAACCGGGGTCGGCGGTGCACCAGAACACGTCGCCGTCACGCAGGTCGAGCGCGTGCTCGCCGGTGGCGTAGTGGGCGATCACCGCCTCGTGGACGTGGATGGCACCCTTCGGCTTCCCCGTGGTCCCGCTGGTGAAGTGCAGCAGGGCTCGCTGCTCGGGTTCGGTCGGTCCGATCTCGTAGTGCGGGTCGCTGGCCGCCAGCAGCGCCGGCAGCGACAGGGTGCCGGAGGGGGCATCGGCATCGTGCTCGACGTCGACGAGGAGCACGTGTCCGAGGTCGGGGAGCTGGTCTCGGACGCCGGCCACCTTGCGCTGGTACAGCGCCTTGGTCGTCACCAGCACGCGGCCGTGGCCGATCGTCATGCGGGTACGGATCGGCTCGGGGCCGAACGCCGCGAACAGCGGCGAGAACACGGCCCCGCGCTTCAGCGTGCCCAGCGCGGCGACGTACAGCAGCGGGACGCGACCGGTGAGACCGAAGATCACTTCGCCGCGCTCGATGCCCAGGTGCTCGAGGGCGTTGGCGAACCGGGCGGTGCGCTCGGCGAGATCGCCGTAGGTGATGTCCTCGCGCTCGCCGTGCTTGCCGAGCCACCGGATGGCGGTGCGCAGCTCGCGCTCCGTGCCCAGATGGCGGTCGACGGCCTCGTGGGCGATGTTCAGGCCCCGGTCACCGGGCAGGCCGTCCAACGACTTTCGGGCGATCGACCAGACCTCGTTCAGATGTTCGGTCATCGATCCCAGTGTCCGCAGACGGGCTGCACGGCGACAGGGCCGAACGTCCTACGTGAGCGTGGCGCAGGTGGAGATCGGTGCGGAGCTCAGAGCTGGAACGTCGTGCCGACGCTGTTCTGGATGAAGGCGTCCGGCATGGCCGCAGCGATGCGGTGGGTTGCCCTCCAGCCCGTGCAGTGCGCGGGCACGACGACGTCGGGATCGAGCGAGGTGAGCGCGTCGACGGTCGGTTCGATGACCGGCTCGAAGAGCGGGCCGTTGAGGTGGAATCCACCCATCAGCAGGTGGAGCTGATCGACCCCGGTGAGTCGCTTGGCGTAGTTGGCGATGTTGACGACGCCGGCGTGTCCGCATCCGGTGAGGACCACCAGTCCGCGGTCGCGCAGGTGCACGATCAGGGCCTGGTCGTCGAGGATCATCGGATCGGGTTCCCAGTGATCCCCGCGCAGGGCCTGGTGCACCGGGAATCCGGTCTCGAAATCGGTGGTCCGGTCGACCTCGCCGGTGATCAGCACCGAGCCGTCGAACAGGAACGACGGCTGCCGGCGCTCGACGACGTCGAAGCCGGCGTCCTCGAGCGCCCGCCGGCTGGTGGTGGGCAACTCGAAGGGATCCCGTCCCGGGACGGCGATGCGGCGGCGGGTCCAGAACTCGGGGTGCAGCAGCACCGGGAGGTTCACTCGTCCGACCCGATCGGCGACCCCGGACAGGCCGGTGGCGTGGTCGAAGTGCCCGTGGCTGCACACGATGACCTCGATGTCGCCGGGGTCGATGTCGAGGCGGGCGAGGTTCTCGACACAGCCGTCGGGCGTCACACCCGTGTCGAAGAGGAGGCGGTGGACGGAATCACCCTTGCGGATGGTCACGAGCGCGCTGAAGCCGTGCTGGGCGACGGGGGCGTCGAAGATCTTGCCCTCGATCAGGCTCGGTGCCGGCAGGACGCGAGGTGGCTCGCCGCCGAGGGGCAGGCGATGCGCCGGGCCCTCGTCGAGCAGGAGCATGTCGACGACGTTGTCGCAGACGGTGAGGACCGACACCTCGTCGACCGGTTCGAGCGGCACCACCTCGCCGCTCCATTCGTCGGCCGGCACGACCGGGTCGATGACGCCGATCGGGCCGTGACCATGATCGTCGCACACGGTGGATCCCCCTCTCTCGCCCGAGCCGTGCTCGGGCTGCCGCGATCAGGCCGATTCGGCCAGTGCCCGCATGGCGTTGCCGATGAGCTCCCGTGCTTCGTCGGCGATCGGCTTCACGGCGGCGCTCTCGGTGACCGACGCCATGAGCCCCGGGTCCATGGCCTCCACGGTCACACCCTGGTCGGTCTGACGGACCACCACGTTGCACGGCAGCAGCACCCCGATCTGGGGCAGCGCATCCAGGGCGCGGCTGGCCAGGCCCGGATTGCACGCGCCGACGATGACGTACGGCTGCATGTCCTTGTCGAGCTTGGCCTTCAGCGTCGCCTGGACGTCGATCTCGGTGAGCGTGCCGAATCCCTGCTCGGCGAACGCTGACTTGACCCGTTCGAGCGCCTCGTCGAAGGGTTCGGACAGGACGATCACTTCTTCATAGATCATCGTTCGCTCCTCGGCTCTCGTGTGCGCCCGGCCACTTCGTCTGCACCCTAACGCCGGCCTGCGTCGGACCACAGGGGCCGTTGGTCCCTGTCGAGGTTCAGCCGGCACCGACGCCGACCGCCACGAGCACACCGACGTAGGCGATGAGCAGGACGAGCGCATCGGGCTCCATGCGTCCCACTCGCGTCTCCTCACCGTGGACGATGGCGGCGAGCGCGAGGGCCATCAAGACGATGGCCCCCAGACCCGCCACCGCCTGCGACAGGTCGACCGCCCCGAGCAGGGCCCCGTCCGTGTAGGCGAGATCGGCGACGAGCAACACCGCCATGTTGGCCGCGTTGCTGCCGAAGAGGTTGCCCACCGCCAGGTCGTAGGAGCCGATGCGCACCGCGGCCAGCGAGGCGACCAGCTCCGGGAGCGATGTGCTCATCGCCACGAGTCCCACGCCGACGAAGCTCTCACCCATGCCCGAGGCGTCGGCGATGCCACGAGCGGACAGCGCGATCACCGGGGCGACGACGAGCACGACCCCCGCGCCGGCAGCGAAGCGAAGCAGCGGCGAGCGCAGCTCGTGCCGTTCGGCCCGACCGAGCCCCGTCGGCACCGGGAGCACGCTGGGCACGGCGGATCGCCCGGAGGGCGACCGACGGAACCAGGCCACGGCGGCGAGGTACGCGCCCGCCACCACCATCGTGTCCACCCCGACCCAGCCGATCGACGGCCCCTCGGGGGTGAGCACCGCCATGGCGGCCAGCGCGGTCAGGCCGATCGCCACGGTGGCCACCCGGGCGTGGCCGAGCTCGACCGACGGCCACACGCGGTGCCGGTAGGACAGGTCGAGGACGGCGAGGATGGCCATGTTCGCCGCCGAACTGCCGAAGAGGTCGCCGACCGCGATGTCGGGTGCGCCGGCGGCGGCTGCGGTGACGTCGGTGACCACTTCGGGGAGCGAGGTCGCGAACGCCAGCAGCAGCGACCCGACGAAGAGGCGACCGAGGCCCGTGCGCTCGGCCAACTCGTCGGCCGCGCCCACGAGCACGAGACCGGCACGAGCGAGCACGGCGGCACCGATGATGAAGACCACGAGCCACGCGACGACCTCGGGCACGTCGCCATCGTGGGGTTCACCCTCGTCGCGGAACCAGGGCAGAAGGGCCCCACCCGCCGAGGGGACCTTGGACTCTAGGAGGCGCCCCGGCGCCGGGCGCACGATCGGGGCGATCCACCGGAGAAGGAGTGGTCATGCACGCGAGCGTCGGCGACAAGATCGTCATCAAGGGACATCGGGTGGGCGAGCACGATCGCGATGCCCAGGTGATCGAGGTCCGTGGCGATGACGGCGGCCCGCCCTATGTGGTGCGGTGGTCCGACGACGGCCACGAGGGGCTCTTCTTCCCCGGGTCGGATGCTCGGGTCGAGCACTTCGAGCACGCGAGCTGAGGAGGCTCCCATGCGCACGATCGATACCCTTCGCCGATCGGCGGTCGCGGTGACTCCCGACCAGACCATCCGGCACGCGGCGCAGCTGATGGAGCAGGCCGGAGTCGGTGCTCTGGCGGTTGTGGACGGCCTCCGGCTGGTCGGCATCGTGACCGACCGCGACCTGGTGCGCCGAGCGATGGCCAAGGACGTTCCCTCCGATGCGCGGATCGACGCGGTGATGACCACGCCGGTGGTGACCATCGAGGCCGAGGCCGACCTGCACGATGCGTTCGCGCTCTTCCGCACCAACGCCGTCCGCCGCCTCGCCGTGGTGCGGGGCGCCGAGTTCCGCGGCATCGTCAGCGTCGACGACCTGCTCATCGACCTGGCCGCCGACCTCGCCGACCTGGCCCGGCCGGTGACGGCCGAAGTGCTCTTCGGGCACCGCGACAGCCCGGTACCGGCCACGCCGGCCTGAGCAGAACCGGATCGTCCGCCCGCCCCGTCGGCGCCTCGGGGCCGCCCCCACCGATGCACCGTCGGCGAGGATCCGCTCGTTCGATGCTGCCGGCGTCGCTTCGGCGAGGATCCTCGGCTTCGATCGACGCCGGCGGACCCTGCCGAGGAGCTCAGCGCGCGCCCAGCTCGTCCAGCGTCGTGTCCACGCCGGCCACGAAGTGGTCCACGTCGGGGCAGGTGTCGGGGTCGACCGTCACGCCGATGTTGAGGCTGTCGCCGTAGGACAGGATGGCCACGCCGAGGGAGAGGTTCCCCCCGAGCGGCACGATCGGGAACGCCTCGAGCATCTGGGACCCGATGAGGTACAGCGGTTCACGTGGGCCCGGGACGTTGGTGATGACCAGGTTGACGAAGGGCTGCGAGTCGACCGTGCGGGCGAGCGCCGCCGACAGGCGGACCGGCAACCGGTCGATGGCGGAGAGCAGCACATCCGACGCCGATGCCTCGTGGTGCTCCTTGAGCCGGCGCATCGTCTCCGAGGTCACGCCCAACCGGGCGTCGGGATCTCCGACACCGATCGGGAGCGGGAGCAGGTAGGCGGCGACGCGGTTGCCGAGCGCACCGCGCTCGGTCTGCTCGCGCAACGAGACCGGGACCAGCACCTTGACCGAGCAGTCGGCGGGGATGGTCTCCCCCCGGTGGAGCAGCAGCGACCGCAGTCCGCCGGCGACGGCGGTGAGGACGACGTCGTTCACGGTGGCGTTCGCCGCTCGGCCGACGCGCTTGAGCGCAGGGAGGTCGGTACGTATCCAGGCCAGGTCGCGCCGCGGGCCCACCGGCACGTTCAGCGAGCAGTCGGGTGCCCGTACACCGTCTCCCAGCACCTCCGAGAACGCCTCCACCAGCGCCTGCCCGTGCTGGAGGCTGCTGAGGGGGTGCCGAAGCGTCTCCTCGACCTGGTGCAGGATCCGTCCCGGAACAGCGAACGTGTCACGCACCAGGTCCAGCACCGCGTCGGCCGGCGTCGGCGACCCTTGGGGCTCCCAGTCCTCGACCACGTCCGGCCCCGGGTCCGGGGTGAGGTCGAGCACCACCGCGGCGACGTCCACGCCGGAGACACCGTCGACCATGGCGTGGTGCGTGCGCTGGATCAGGCCGATGCGGTCATCGGAGAGACCGGTGACGAAGCGCATGTGCCACAACGGACGTTCTCGGTCGAGCAGCTCGGTCTCGGCCTGTGCCGCCAGCGTGCGCAGCACGGCGTCGTCACCCGGCGCAGGCGCCTCCACCACGTCCACGTGTCGCCGGATGTCGAAGTGGTCGTCGTCGACCCAACGAGCGTGATCGATGCCGGCGGGTGGGCTCCACAGGCGTTGGCGCAACCGAGGCAGCAGCGCTGCCCGGGACTCGATGTGACGCAGGATGTCGTCGAGGCGTAGTCGGCCGTCCTCGTCGACCAACGGCCCGGCCTCGAACGTGGCCACGGACGCGACGTGCATCGGCATGCCGTCGCGCTCCATGTGCAGGAAGCTCTCGTCGAGCGCAGTGAGACGCTCGCTCGCCACGGTGGTCACGGTCAGCTCCTTGCGGTGGTGGCGACAGGTTCCTCGGCCCGTCGCACGAGGTCGTCGAAGGCATCCGCGACGCAGTCGGCGAGCCGCTCGGGCTCGGCGACGGCGGCGGTGTCGCTCAGGATGGCGATGCAGCCGGTGTCGACGTGCGAGAGCAAGGTGATGCTCAGCGCGGCACCCGTCGGCGGCGCGAACGCCCACAACCGCTCGAGCCGGGCGCCGGCCAAGGCGACGGGCTCCCGCAGGCCGGGGACGTCGACTGCGTCGACATCGACCGCGCGCAGCATGCCGGCGAACACCGCCGTGACAGCCCCGTCGGGCAGTTGGTTGAGCACCGTCGCCAGGATGTCGGTGAAGCCGATGGAGGGCTCCGAGCGCCACGATCGGGAGAGCGCCCCGGCGAGGCGCGCCCGGTTCTCTGGCTCTGGGTCATCCACGGGCAGGACGAAGCGCACGGGCGTGAAGCGGTTTCCCCCGGGTGCGTCGTCGGCCGTTCGCCGGTTCACCGGCATCGTGAACCGCAGCGCGGCCACGTCGGCGCCGAAGTGCCGGTGGTAGGCGTGCAGCGCACCGCCGACCGCCCCGAGGAAGACGTCGTTGATCGTCGTGTCCCACCGGTGGGACAGCTCACGAAGCGAATCGAGCGGGACCTCCAGCACGTCCAACCGGCGGTCGATGCTCCGCCCGGTGAGCAACGGCGACAGCTGGTCCCCCGCCGGCGCCAGCAGACGCCCGACCGAACGCACCGTGCGCAGGCTGCCGCGTGCCGTCCCGATCGGGTCGGAGGCCATCGACACGGTGCGGCCCGAGGCCTGCGCCAGCCGCCGGAACGGCCCCGGACGTCCTGCGATCGGCGCAGCCGTCGGTCCAGCGATCGGACCGGCCTTCGATGCCTTGCCGATGCGCTCGAAGAGGGCCTCGGCCAGGTCGACACCGCCGACACCGTCGGTGATGGAGTGATGGAAGCGCAGGACGAGTGCGCTGCGCCCGTCTTCCAGACCGCGCGCGATCGTCGCCGTCCACGGCGGTCGCGCCGGATCGAACGCGGCCGCAGCGTCCTCAGCCGCCAGATCGAGGACGGCACGCAGATCGCCGTCGGGGATGATGCGCTCGTGCACGTGGTGGTGCACGTCGAAGCGAGGGTCGTCGACCCAACGGAGCTGACCGGGCAGCGGCCCGTCCCGCTGGATGCGCTGACGGAGCCGGACGATGCCCTGGCTCGCGTGCTCGAAGGCGTCGCGCACGTCGTCGGCGCCCAGGTCACCGTCCAGGAGACCCACCGCCAGGATCGGGCTGCGCAACACGGGATCGGTCTCGATGCGCCACATGAGGGCGTCGGCATCGGACAGGCGGTCGCCCCCGAGGTCGGTCATGACTCTCCCCCTCGTGGTGGCTCAGGCGCGGCCGGTCGTGGCGCGCTGGCGCAGCTCTCGGACGGTGGCGTCGAGGGCGCCGAGGAAGGCGCGTCCCGCCTCGCGGGCATCCTCCCGGACCGCCTCGTCCTCGAAGGCGTCCTCGAGGGCATCGAACGCCTCGGACACGGCCGTACCGAGCTTGTCGAAGCCACAACGACGTTGGATCTCCTCCTCGGAGAGCTCTTCCTCGGCATGCAGCTTGAGCTTCAGCGCCAGCGCCGACAGGCGGTCACCCATCTCGTTCCAGGACTTGCGTGCATCTGTCATGAGGCGAGCGTGCGACAGCGGCCAGCCGTTGGAAAGAGTCCTTCGACCCAACCGCCTCGACCGCCGCCGCGGACGGGCGTCACGACACGGCCGACTCCTCCTCGTCGAC
Organism: uncultured Acidimicrobiaceae bacterium; assembly: GCA_963800295.1. Taxonomy (GTDB): domain Bacteria; phylum Actinomycetota; class Acidimicrobiia; order Acidimicrobiales; family Salinilacustritrichaceae; genus Salinilacustrithrix. The sequence continues at coordinate 42,355 of CAWDAJ010000012.1, read as the reverse complement.
CAGGTCGTCGCCGGAGTACACGCCGAGGAGGTCACGTGCGGACACGATGCCCACCGGCGCACCCCCGTCGAGCACCACGACGTGGCGCACGTAGTGCTCGAGCATCTCGAGCGCCACCTCGGCCACGGTCGACTCGGCCTCGCAACGGACCAGCTCCCGGGAGGCGATCTCGCCGGCGCTGACGGCATCGGGGTCTCCCCCGGCCGCGATGACGCGGACCACGTCACGTTCGGACACGATGCCCACCACGTCGTCAGGGGTCCCGACCAGGGCGGCACCGATGTCGGCATCGGTGAGGATCGCAGCCAGCGCTCGCACCGTGGCGTCGACCGGCACCGTCACGATGTCGTCACCGATCAGCGCCGAGATGGGCATGGAAACCGTCGTCTCGCTCATGTCGTGATGATTCGCCACGAACAGCTCGGCCCACAAGGGCCCCCGGTCACTTCGCGGCAACGGACCTTCGACCCTGCACCGGGCATGACGGATGCGCGACGGTGGCGCAGGACCCTTGTTCCGTTGCGCCATGACCACTCCCTTCGCGTTCCTCGCCGAGACACACTCCGCAGTCGTCATCGGTCTCGGTGACCGCGTGCTCAAGCTGCGCAAGCCCGTCGATCTCGGCTTCCTCGACCAGCGCACGGTCAGCCAACGGCGGGCGGCCTGCGAGCACGAGATCCAGCTCAACCGGCGCTTCTCCCCCGACGTCTACCTCGGCCTCGGGGCCATCGACTCCCCGGAGCCCGGGCAGCCGGCCGAGCCCGTGGTGGTGATGCGACGCCTGCCGGAAGAGCGTCGTCTCACGACCCTGCTGGCGCGCGGGCGCGACGTCACCGACGAGGTCCGGCGGATCGCACACGTCGTGGCCGGCTACCACGCCATCGCGCCGCAGACGCCGGCAGCCGCCGAGGCTGCGTCCGAGGAGGCGACGCGGGGGCGGTGGGACACCAACGCCGCCGAGATGCAGCGATGGGTGGGAACGATCCTGGACGAGCAGGTCTACAAGCGCGTCGGTGCACGAGCCACCCGCTACCTGGCCGGCAGAGGTCCACTGCTCCGCGGCCGCATCGACGACGGGTGGGCACGGGACGGCCACGGTGACCTCATGGCCGACGACATCTTCTGCCTCGACGACGGACCCCGCATCCTCGACTGCCTCGACTTCGACGAGACGCTACGGGTGGGTGACGTGCTCGCCGATGTCGCCTTCCTCGCCATGGACCTCGAACGCCTGGGACACCCGGAGCCGGGTTGGGCGTTCCTACGCCTGCACGCCGAGCTGCTCGGTGACACCTGGCCGGCATCGCTCGCTCACCTCCACGTGGCATACCGCGCCCAGGTTCGTGCCAAGGTCGCCTGCATCCGGGCCGACCAAGGTGACGAGCACGCCTCGGCCAGCGCGCAGGCGCTGCTGGCCCTGGCCGATCGTCACCTGGCCGAGACGACGGTGCGCCTCGTCCTGGTCGGAGGCGCCCCCGGTACCGGCAAGAGCACGCTGGCGGCAGCCATCGGTGACCGCCTGGAGATCCCCGTGCTGCGCGCCGACGAGGTGCGCAAGGAGCTGGCCAACGTCGATGCCACCGCTGATGCGGGGGACGAGCTGGACCACGGCATCTACACCCCGGCACGCACGAACGCCACCTACCACGCGCTGACCGAGCGTGCCGCCGGGTTGCTCCGACGTGGCGTCTCGGTCGTGCTGGATGCCGGCTGGCGCGACGCTGCGTTGCGGGACGAGGTCACGCGCATGGCTGCCGACGCCCACGCCATCGTCGTTCCCATCGAGTGCACGGCGCCCGAGGACATCGCACTCGAGCGGATCGAGCGGCGTCGGGCGTCGGGTGGCGATCCGTCCGACGTCGATGCGTCCGTTGCCCGTCAGCTGCGGGCCCGAGCCGCTCCGTGGCCGGAGGCGCACACGATCGACACCAGCGCCGCACCCGACCGGGCCGCCGACGAGGCCGTCGCCACCGTCCGCAGCATCGGCTGACGGGCGCCGGCGACCCAAGGTCAGGCTCGCAGCACCGCGGCGCCGGTCACGCGGTCCTCCCACAGGTCGCGCAGTGCACGATCGGCCTCGTCGAGGTCGTAGCGCTGGACGTGGACCTGCACGTCGGCCGCTGCCGCCTCGTCGAGGAACCTGCGTCCGTCCTCGCGCGTGTTCGCGGTGACGCTGCGCACCTCCCGCTCCTGGAAGAGGTGTCGCTGGTAGTCGAGGGGCGGGATGTCGCTGAGGTGGATGCCGGCGATCGAGAGGGTGCCGCCCCGATCGAGTGCCTCGAGGGCGACGGGTACGAGATGACCCACGGGTGCGAACAGGATGGCGGCGTCGAGCGGTTCGGGCGGGGCATCGTCGGCGGCGCCGGCCGACGCGCACCCGAGGTCGAGCGCAAGTGCCCGAGCCTCGGCCGACCGGGTCAGCACGTGCACGGTCGCGCCACGGTGCAGCGCGATCTGGGACGCCAGATGGGCGGAGCCACCGAAGCCGTAGATGCCCAGGCGACCGCCCTCCGGTAGCCGGGCGCGCTCGAGCGCCCGGTAGCCGATGATGCCGGCGCACAGGAGCGGCGCGGCGTGTTCGTCGTCGAACGCCTCGGGGATGGCGTAGGCGAAGGCGGCCGGGACCACGGCGTACTCGGCATATCCTCCGTCGGCATCCCAACCGGTGAACGAGGGATCGATGCACAGGTTCTCGCGGCCGCTCGCACAGAAGCGGCAACGACCGCACGTCGAGCGCAACCAGGCGATGCCGACCCGGTCTCCTTCACGGAAGCCTTCGGCTCCGGCGCCGAGCGCGGCGACGCTGCCCACCACCTCGTGACCCGGCACCACACCGTGTCGATGCGGCGCCAGATCACCCATCACGACGTGCAGGTCGGTCCGACACACGCCACAGACGTGCACACGGACCAGCAGCTCACCAGGCCCGGGCTCGGGAACGGGACGGTGGACGGGTCGCAGCGGCTGCTCCTCGAGCGGACCCGGTTGCTCCACCATCCAGGCACGCATCGTCGATGAGGTCGACATGTACCCAGCCTCGCGCCGGCCGCCCAGATTCCGGCGAATGACCGCCGCATTGGTGACCAAGGACCCGGGGCCCGTTCGACCCTCGCTCGTTACCGTCACTCGTGATGTCACGTGACTCGACCACCGAACCGATCCGGGTCGTGATCGTCGACGACCACGTCATCCTCCGCGAGGGTTTGCGCGCCCTGCTCGAGAGCCAGGTCGACATCGACGTGGTCGCCGAGGCGGGCACGGTCGCGGATGCGCACCGCGCCATCACCTCGCATCGCCCGGACGTCGCGGTGATCGACGTGCAGTTGCCCGATGGCAACGGCATCGAGGTGTGCCGCGACGCCAAGGACTGCTGCCCGGAGGTCCGCTGTCTGATCCTCACGTCGCACGCCGAGGACGAGGCGCTGTTCGACGCCGTGATGGCCGGCGCCGACGGATACGTGCTGAAGCAGATCAGCGGGTCCGACCTGGTCTCCTGCGTGCGGCGGGTCGCTGCCGGCGAGTCGCTGCTCGACGAGCGTTCGAAGCGCCGGCTTCGCGCCCGGGTGCGCGAGAGCGACGACGCCGATCCGTTGCTCGGACACCTCAGCGCACAGGAGCGGAAGATCCTGGGTCATCTCGCCGAGGGTCGGACCAATCGCGACATCGCCGCCGAGATGTTCCTGTCCGAGAAGACGGTGAAGAACTACGTCTCGAAGGTGCTGATGAAGATGGGCATGGAGCGTCGGACCGAGGCGGCGGTGTACGCCACCAAGGCGGATGCGCGGCGGCACCTGATCGACGATCCGCAGCGCCCGGTGCGGAACCCGATCCGCTACTGAGCCCGATCCCGCTACTGACCGTTCAACGACCGTCCACCGTCTCGATCCGCTCCACGCGGTCCATGGCGTAGCCGTTCACCGACGTCGGGTGCAGCCGGACGAACAGGTCGCGGTCGCGCGCATCGGTCCAGGCGTCGAGACCCAGCCGCTCGAGCGCATGTCGCTCGGCTTCGTCGTCGATCCTCGTCGCCTCACCCTGCACCAGGACGGTCCAGCCGGTGCCGGGAGCATCGTTCCACTCGTCGGCCTCGAGCGCCACGACGGCGCCCGGCAGCGCATCACCGACCGACGTGCCACTGGCCGTGCGGATGATGACATCGCCGTCCACGACGCAGTACTGCACCGGCTCGATGACAGGGAGCGCACGGCGGGTGAGGGCCAGCCTCCCCGAGCGCTGAGAGGTCAACAGCTCCCGACACCGGCCCTCACTCAGCGGCGACATCACCCGAACGAACGTCACGGTCGTGACGGTACGGAGAACCACGGCCCGTCGAGAGGGCCGAAGGTCACTCGACCGACGAGGTTCCGGCGGACGAATCGTCGAGCGGGGCCCACCACCGCACCGCGGTGCCGCCGGCATCGCTCGCTCCGACATCGCAGCCGCCACCCAGGCCGGCCGCGCGTGCGCGGAGGTTGTCGAGACCGTGACCGGCGTGCGGGCCGGACGGGGGGCCGATGCCGTCGTCGGCCACGGTCATCTCGAGCAGGTCGTCGGCGCTGACCACGACCTCGGCGTCGGACGCGTGCGCGTGTCTGGCCACGTTGGAGAGCGCCTCGCGCAATGCAGCCAACAGCTCGTTCCCGTACCGCTCGGGGACCAACGTGTCGACAGCACCGCGGAACCCGACCCGCGGCGCAAATCCCAGCGTCTCCCGATACTCGTCGACGACCTCCTGCACCCGGTCACGCAACCCGCTGCCTCCGCGCAGCGGCCGTTGCAGGTTGAAGATCGAGCTCCGGAGCTCGCGGATCACCTCGTCGAGCTGTCCGACGGCGTCGCTCATCCGCTCGGCCACTGGACCGCTCGTGACCTGGATCGATGACTCGAGGCGGAGCGCGACGGCGAAGATCCGCTGGATCACCGTGTCGTGCAGATCGCGCGCGATCCGGTCGTGATCGGCGATGGTCTGCAGCTCGAGTCGCTCGTCGCGTGCCCGCAGGAGATCGAGGGCCAGCGCGGTGGTGGATGCGAACTGCGACGCGATCTCGATGTCGAGGCTCTGGAACGGCTGGTCGTCGGACGATCGGGCGAAGACCAGTAGGCCCGTCGCGACGTCCTCGACGTGCACACGGACGCTGAGGACCTGTGCGAGATCGTGCACATCGGCCCCCGGCAGCACCAGGTCGACGTTGCCGGCGTCGTCGAGGACCACGGGGCCGGCCGGGCCGACCAACGCGCTCGCAGGGAGCGGCGACTCCGGAGCGTCGGTCACGACACCGTTGCCGGAGGAGGCCAGCACCGTCCAGGTGCCCGCGTCTTCGTCGAGCGCACCGAGCCAACAGATGCGCGCGTTCAGCAGCCGCCGCGCGAGATGCGCCACGAGGTGGTGCGTTTCCTCGGCATCGGAGCCGGCCAGCAACGAGGTGACCAGGTCGTTGTTGGCTTGCAGCCGTTCCTGGAGGCGGCGGCGCACCGTGATGTCACGGATGAACGCGGCGACGAAGGCGGAACCGCGCAGCGGGACGAGGGCGATCTCCACCGGCACGTCGGCGCCGTCGCGGCGCCGACCGTACAGGTCGAGTCCGGTACCCATCGGCCGTGCGCTCGGGTCGGCAAGGAAGAGCTCGTGGTTCACCGAGTGCGCTGCTCGCACCGACTCGGGAACCAGCTCCTGGTAGTCGCGTCCGATGAGCTCCTCGGGCGCATACCCGAAGACGTCGCGAACCGCGGGGTTCGCGTAGTGGATCAGCCGATCGGCGTCGACGATCACCACGGCGTCCGGGACGTCGTCGACCAGGTCGCCCAGCGTCTCGGCGTCGATCTGCATGCTGCGATCGCTCGGGACGGGCACTGATGCCATGGTACCCATGGATCATGGGGCTGATCGCGCCGTGGCCGACCACCGACCGTGATCTGATCGAGCTCCAGCACGCCCTCGCTGAACGAGTCGAGGCGCCGGCCGATCTCCCTTGCGGTGGCCGGTTCGCATCGTCGGGTCCATGATGGGTATCGACCTTCCACCCTGACCACGATCGACGAGGCATCAGATGTCTGACGAGAAGCCAGAGGACGAGCGAGCTGAAGAGGCCCGGGTCGCCGATGCCTGGTCCGACGAACCCACGGAGGACCCGGAAGCCCCCGAAGCCGATGCGCTGGAGCAAGCACAGGCGGTCGGCGAGGACGACGGCTACGAACCCTGATCCGACGCGCGCTCGGTGGTGGCGCGAACGCCGAGGTGAGCGAGGAACCAGTCGCGGGCCAGCTCGGCTACGACGTCCAGAGTCCCCGGTTCCTCGAACAGATGCGAGGCGCCGTCGACCACGACGAGCTCCTGCTCGCAGCTCAGACGGAGCATCGCCTCCTCGTTGAGCTCGAGCACGAGGTCGTCGAAGCCCCCGACGATCAGGAGCGTCGGCGCCTTCACCAGCGGCAATCGATCGCCGGCCAGATCGGGGCGCCCGCCGCGTGAGACGACCGCCCCGATGTCGTTGCCCGTCTCGGCGGCTGCCGACAACGCCGCCGCCGCACCGGTGCTGGCCCCGAAGTAGCCGATCGCCGAGCCGGCCAGGGGTCGGTGACCGCGTGCCCAGTCCGTCACCTGCAACAGCCGACCGGTGAGCAGGTCGATGTCGAACACGTTGTGCCGATCGTCCTCCTCGCCACCGGCGAGAAGGTCGAACAGCAGCGTCGCCAGTCCGACGCTGTTCAGCACCGATGCGACGTGGCGATTCCGCGGGCTGTGACGGCTGCTGCCGCTTCCGTGCACGAACAGCACCACGGCGCGCGCCGACGGTGGCACGACGAGATGCCCACCAAGCTGCACACCGTCGACCGGGATCCAGACGTCCTCCTCCATCGTCTCGCCCCCGGTCCGACCACGACCAACCGTCGCCGCCTCGAGACAGGTGATGACCTCGTCGTCGCTGGTCGCGGAGAAGTCCCGATAGTGCTGCCCGATCGCCGACAGCTCACGTGGTGTCTCCACGGCGATCAACTCATCGGCGGCGTCGCCGAGCCGGTCGGTCCAATCGGGCGGTGCAACGGGAACGGCGAGCACCACCCGGCGAGCGCCCTCGGCGCGCGCGACGAGACACGCAGCGCGAGCGGTCGAGCCGGTGGCGATGCCATCGTCGACGACCACCACGGTGCAGCCCCGCAGCGGGATGCGGGCGCGTCCGGCGCGGAAGCGCTGGGCGCGCCGCTCGAGCTCGTGGCGCTCGTGCTGCTCGACTCGTTCGTACTCCTCGTGAGAGATGCGTGCGGCGCGGACGACCTCCTCGTTCACCACCCGCACTCCGTCCTCACCGATGGCACCCATCGCCAGCTCGGGCTGGAAGGGGACGCCGACCTTGCGCACGATGATGACGTCGAGCGGGGCCTCGAGCGCATCCGCCACCTCAGCGGCCACCGGCACACCACCTCGCGGCAAGCCGACCACCACCAGGTCGGGTTCGTCTCGCAGCGCCGACAGGCGCTCGGCGAGACGGCGACCGGCATCCACTCGGTCCATGAACATGACAGCACCTCCGACGGCTAGGACGATCGCGCGCCACCCACCGCGTCCGGTCAAGGGGCGAAGGTCACCCTCGACCGTGTGTGACCTTCGCCTCTTACCTCGCCGTTCCCCGGGTCGTCCACTGGCAGGTGAACGCACGCGGAGGAGGCCACGATGTCGCCGAGCACACGGAAGATCACCCGATTGGCAGCCGGTGCGGGCGCTGGGGCGGGTGTCGTGGCGCTGCTGCGGAACCCCCGGTGGCGGGCACGACTGCACCGGGTGGCCGACGCCCTCCACGACACCGTCCTCCCGCCGCAGCTGGCCGACCGCCCCGGCGAGCCCGTCGACCGCCCTCCGGTGCCGTCGGAGGATGCCGCCCATGCTCCCGGCCACCGTCATCTCGGTCAGCCCGCCGGGGTTGCCGCGCCGGCCGTTCACGACCTGGCTCGGGATCACACGGTCGTCGACCACCGGCCGGGGCACGTCCACAAGGGCTGAGAGAGCGACGATGACCATCAGCGGCACGGGACCGAGGACCCTGGTCGAAGCGCCGGGCGAGCGTCACGCTCGGTACATGAGCACGCAGACGCAGAGCATGCCGGTCCTCTTGGACGCCGACGCCATCGAGGCGCTCCCCTTGCAGCCGCTCGGCGCTCTCCCCGGTGTGCACCATCGGGTGCTCTGGGCGGACGAGTCCTCGAGCGCCGGTGTGATGACGATCGATGCCGGCCACCACCTGGGCACGCACGTCCACCGGACGCACCACCACCACATGTGGCTCATCACCGGCTCGGCTCGGATCATCGAGCGCGAGCTCGGGGTCGGCTCCTACGTGCACATCCCGATGGGCGTCGACCATGACGTCGACGCCCGCCACACCGAAGGATGCACGTTCCTCTACCTGTACCTCGACCAGTCGCGGACCACGAACCCGGAGGTGTCGCCATGAAGGTGACCGAACTGATGCACACACCGGCGATCACCTGCCGGTCCTCGACCGGCATCGCCGAGGTGGCCCAGCTGATGCGCGACCGCAACGTCGGCAGCGTCCTGGTGATCGACGAGATCGGGTACCTGGCCGGCATCGTCACCGACCGTGACCTGGCGGTGCGAGCCGTGGCCGAGGGCCGTCACGACGACACCGCTGTCGAACACGTGATGAGCCGTGACGTGGCCACGGTCAACCTGCACGGCGACGTCTCCGATGCTGCGTCCACCATGGCCAAGCGCATGGTGCGCCGCCTGCCGGTGGTCGATTCCGACGACCGACCTCACGGCATGATCACCTTCGATGACCTGATCCGGCACCTCGGCAGCGAGACCGACGCCCTCGCCGACACGGTGATCCTGCAGGCCAGCCGGCTCTCGAGCGCCTGATGGCACCGCCGGGAGGTGCACCGTGACCGGACGACACCTTCGCATCGGTTTGATCGCCCCGCCGTGGGTTCCGGTACCACCACCGGAGTACGGGGGCACCGAGCTGGTGATCGATGCGCTCGCCCGCGGGCTCGTGGACGCAGGCCACGACGTATCCCTCTTCACCACCGGTGACTCAACCTGTCCGGTGCCGCGACGGTGGACGCTGCCCACGGCGGCGGGAACCACCGCCCCCATGACGGCCGAGTTGATCCACGTCGGCGCGGCCTACGAGGCGTTCGCCGATCTGGACGTGGTGCACGACCACACGCTCGCCGGACCGCTGTGGGCCATGGCCGGAGACGTCCCGGTACCGGTGGCGACCACCGTCCACGGCGAGCTCACCACCGGGATGTCGCGGTTCTACGAGCTGGTGGACGAGCGGATCGCCGTGATCGCCATCTCCCGGCACCAACGCGACACCGCCCCGCAGGTGACGTTCCGCGCCGTCATCCACCACGGCATCGACGTGCGCAACACCCCCGTCGGCGCCGGCGACGGCGGCTACGTGCTGTTCCTCGGACGCATGAGCGAAGCCAAGGGCGTGCACCGGGCCATCCAGATCTGCCGGGCGGCGCGCAAGCGACTCCTCATCGTCGCCAAGATGTGGGAGCCCGACGAGCAGCGCTACTTCCGCGAGACCGTCGCGCCCATGCTGGGAAACGACGCCGTGTACCTGGGCCAACAGGGCGGCCGGGCGAAGCAGCAGCTGCTCGCCGGCGCCGAGGCGTTGGTCAACCCGATCCGATGGAACGAGCCGTTCGGCCTGGTCATGGTCGAGGCCCTGGCGGCGGGGACCCCCGTGCTGACGTTCGCCGAAGGTGCAGCACCCGAGATCGTGGACCATGGCCGAACGGGCTTCCTCTGCGAGGACGAGGCCGACATGGCCGCCAAGCTCCGGGACGTCGGGCGCCTCGACCGATCGGCGTGCCGCGAGGCCGCGGAGCGTCGGTTCACCAGCGAGCGGATGGTGGCCGACCACGTCGCGCTCTACCGGAGCCTGCTCGACCCACCGTCCCACGGACCTGCCGAGGCTTCGTTCGAGCTGCTCGACCTTCGGGACGATCCCTGGCCGACGGACGACCCCGACCCCGAGCCGACGACGACCGGTCGGTGACCGCCCGGTGTTCCGCGCGCACACTTCCGATGCATCGGACGTCGCCACGACCTGCCGGGCCGAAGCCATCCGGCTCCGGCTGAGCGGAGATCCTTCGACCGCCATGGCCGAGCTCATCGCCGCCCTGGAAGCCGCGTCGGTGATCGTCGTGGTCGAGCCGCCTGGGGACGATGGGGCGATGGCCGCGACCGGAGGAGATGCGGCCGGCGACGACCTGCCGGCCGTTCGCCTCTGGCACGACGGGATCGGCCCCGACCTCGTCCTGGTCGTCGACGGCGGTGACACCGAGCTCGCCGAGCGTGTCCTCCGCTCACAGCTCGACCTCCGCACGAACGGCGCGGTCCCCGGGATCGACCGGAGCGAGGGCTGGACCATCGAGATCTCGTCCGGGAGCAGGCCGGCGCCTCGGCCGGCCGACGCCAGCCTCCTCGCCCTGACCAACGGCACGATCGCCGCGATCGGCGGCGTACAGCCGAGGCGCCACGCCAGCACCCATCTGTCCCTCGTCGCGGGCGCGTACGGCGCGGGGCAGGACAAGCTGGTGCGGCCACTCCCCGGGCCGGCCTGGACAGCGCTCGATCTGGAGAGCGACGGGCCGATCCGGTGGGCGCTGGACCTGCACACGGGCACGTTGCGCGGCGACACGGCCGCCGGTGGCGAGACCTTCCGGTTCGTCTCCGCGACCGAGCCGAACGTCGGAGCGCTCCGGGCCTGCGCGGCGGCGACGGGGGATGCGCTCGTGCCGCCCCTGGCACCGTCGACGCTCGCCGCCTCGCTGTCGTGGCGCGCCGGATCGGGCGACGGCGACGAGGAGTGGGCCGAGACGCAGAGCGATCGGGCGGTGATCCGCGCCACGGCGCGCGAGCGACGGTTCCCGTCGGACGAACACACTCGCCTCGAGCGCGTCGTCCACGTGCAGAGCCGTGGCATCGACGATGCCGCCGAACGCGCATCCGACGTCTCGCCGACCCTCTCCTTCGACGCGCTGCTCACCGACCACCGTCGGGCCTGGGCGGCTCGATGGAAGGCAGCGGACCTGGAGATCGAGGGCGACCCGGATTCCCAGCTGGCGGTGCGATTCGCCGTCTTCCACCTCCTCGGCTGCATCCCGTCGTCCCCGGTCGCGACGATCGGTGCGCGTGGCCTCACGGGTCTCGCCTACGCCGGCCACGTCTTCTGGGACACCGATGTCTTCGTGCTCCCGGCGTTGACGGCGGTGGCACCCGACGCGGCCCGAGCCGCACTCGAATATCGGATCCGTCGGCTCCCCGCGGCCCGCGAGCGCGCCGCCGTCCTCGGGCGGCCCGGCGTCCGCTTCCCGTGGGAATCGGCCGACACGGGAGAGGAGGCGACGCCACCGTTCTTCCACGACACCGAAGGGCACGTCGTCCCCATCGTCACCGGGCAGCACGCCGAGCACATCAACTCCGACATCGCCTGGTCGCTCCTGCAGTACGTCGACTGGACCGGCGACCGCGAGCTGTTGACCGGCGCCGGTCGTCCGCTCGTCGTGGACACCGCTCGGTATCTGGCATCTCTGGTGCAACTCGACGACCACGGCACCGGCCACCTCTTCGGGGTCATCGGTCCGGACGAGTACCACGAGATCGTCGACGACAACGCCTACACCAACGGCATGGCGCGCTGGCACCTGCGCCAGGCGGCGCAGCTCCTGCGTGCCGACGGCTCGAGGGAGGAGGCGCTGGAGCTCGAGGGCATCGCCGCCGGCATCGCCACCGGGTTCGACCCGCTGGGGCGCTGCCACGAGCAGTTCGCCGGCTACTGGGGGCTCGAGCCGCAGCAGATCCGCGAGCTCGCCGAGCCACCGGTGGCCGCAGACGTGCTCCTCGGACGGGACCGCATCCGCCGGTCGCAGATCATCAAGCAACCCGACGTGCTCATGTGGCACCACCTCCTGCCCGACGAAGCACCGACCGGCTCGCTCGAGGGCGACCTGGACTTCTATCTGCCCCGCACCGCCCACGGCAGTTCGCTCTCCCCTGCGATCTGCGCCTCACTGCTCGCGCGCGCCGGACGGCCCGATGACGCCATGGCGCTGTTCGATCTCGCAGCCCGGATGGACCTGGACGACCTGACCGGAACCACCGCCGGAGGCCTCCACCTGGCGACGATGGGTGGCCTCTGGCAGGCCGTGGTGTTCGGATTCGCAGGCATACGCGTGCGGGCCGGCGTCGTCTCGGTCGATCCTGCACTTCCGACGCGGTGGCGGTCGTTGACGGTGCACGTGCGCGTGGCAGGGGAACCGGTCACCATCCGGGTGACGCACCACGACGTGCGGGCCGAGTCCGAACGGCCGGTCGACGTGGTCATCGACGGACACCGGCACCGGACACCGATCTCCCAGCGCCTCGACCACCGCAGGAGGCACCCATGAGCATCGTGCTGGCTGCTGTCGACCAGAGCCCCACCTGTGACGCTGTGCTCGCCGCGGCGCGTGGGTTCGCTGATCTCCTCGGCGCGACCGTCGAGGTGGCCCACGTCCGCGAGGCCGGACGCGAGGTCCCGCGGGCAGCGGTCGAGGCCGGCGGCTTCGCGCTGCGCGAGCTCGAAGGCGACCCGGCCCCGGTGCTGGTCGCACATGCCCGCCGGCGCGAGGCCGACCTGGTGGTCGTCGGGGTGCGCGACGTCGCCGATCACGACCCCCCGGTGGGACACCTCGCCGCGGCGCTCGTCTCGACCCTGTCCGCTCCCGTCCTGGTGGTTCCACCTCCGCGCGACGGCGACGGGGTACGGCGCACGTTCGAGCGGGTGCTGGTCCCCCTCGAAGGGTCCGAGCCGAGCGCCACCGCGGTGGCCGACGCGCTGGAGCGCTTCACGGAGGCGGGAATGGAGATCGTCGTGCTCCACGTGTTCGACGCCGACACCATCCCACGCTTCTGGGATGCCCCCGGACACGCCGAGGACAGCTTCACCGCCTCCTTCAGCTCACGTTGGTGCCACGAACACGACGTCGACCTCCACCTCCGCCGCGGCGCAGCGCCCGATGCCGTGGTCGAGATCGCCGCCGCCGAGGACGTCGACCTCGTCGCGCTCGGCTGGTCACAGGACCTCAGGCCCGGACATGCCGCCGTGGTCCGGGCCGCGCTGGCCGATTGTGGTGTGCCGGTGCTGCTCGTTCCGGTCAGCTGACGTTCAGCCCGAGGGCGGCCCGGACATCGCCTCGGTGAGCGGCGGGCGCGCCCGGCGCGTGACCTCGAGACCGTCGGCCCCCTCGACGGTCGTTCCCGACGCGTCCACCGACACGGTCAGCCGCCGGTCGGCGATGCGGATGCCCTCGACCCGGAGGTGGCCGATGCCGTCGGGCAGCGACGGGTCCAGCCACAGACGTCCTTGCGGCGCCACCGGGTCCAACCGCAAGAGCGTCCGTAGCCACAGCAGCGGCGACGCGGCTGCCCAGGCCTGCGGCGAGCACGAGGTGGGATACGAGGCGGGGACCGAGAGCTCGTCACGTCCGAACCCGGCGAACAGCTCGGGCAACCGCCACTCGTGCGACCGGGCAACCTCGAGCTGCCCGGCGATGATGCGCTGCGCGGCCTCGACGAACCCGTACCGGGCCAGGCCCGATGCGCACAGCGCGTTGTCGTGCGGCCACACCGAGCCGTTGTGGTAGCTGACCGGGTTGTAGGCCCGCGACGACGTGGACAGCGTCCGCACCCCGAAGCCCGAGAACATGCCGTCGGACATCAGCGTCGTCGCCACGATCTCGGCCCGCTCGGGGTCGACGATCCCGCTCCAGAGGCAGTGCCCGACGTTGGAGGTGACCGCGTGCACGGGTCGCTTGTCGGCGTCGAGCGCGAGCGCGTAGCAGCCGTGCTCGTCGAGCCAGAAGTCGTCGTTGAAGCGCGTGCGCAGGGCCAGTGCCTTGGCCGCGTAGCGCTCCGCGGTCGGCTCGTCACCCGCCTCCTGGGCCAGGTGGACGCGCGCGACGTAGGCGGCGTACACGTACGCCTGCACCTCGCACAGCGCGATCGGAGCCTGCGCCAACGACCCGTCGGCGTGGCGAATCGCATCCCAGGAGTCCTTCCAACCCTGGTTGGCCAGACCGCGCTCGGTCTTGCGCCGGTACTCGACGTAGCCGTCGCCATCGAGGTCTCCGAACTGCTCGATCCACTCGAGTGCCCGGTCGGCATGCGGCAGGAGACGGTCCACGAGCACGTCCCGTGGATCCCACCGCCGCAGCTCGGCCAACATCATCACGAACAACGGCGTGGCGTCGACCGAGCCGTAGTACACCTCACCGCCACCCAGGGCCAGCGAACCGGACGAGCCGAAGCGCATCTCGTGCAGGATCTTTCCCGGTTCCTCCTCGGTGGTCGGATCCACGTCGCGGCCCTGGAAGCGGGCCAGGGTCTCGAGCACGCCGTGCGCCAGCGACGGGTCGGCGATCAGCGTCATCCAGGCGGTCAGCAACGAGTCACGGCCGAACACCGTCATGAACCACGGCGCACCGGCGGCCAGGATCGGGAGATCGGGGTGCTCGGGGTCGAAGATCCGCAACGCCCCCAGGTCCTGGGCCGAGCGCGTCAACGTCTCGGCCAGGGCGACGTTGTCGGTCGACACCGTGGGCAGCGTGGCGTGCCACGTGTCCATGCGCCGCCGGGGTGGCGCTTCGTCGTCGTGGCCACCACAGGTGAACGTCGGTTGCACCGCGACGCCGTCGAGCTCGGTGGTCACCTCCACGCAGATCTCCCACGACTCGCCCATGTCCACGTTCTGGTGCCAGGACAACAGGCCGAGCTCGGTCTCCGGCGCGCACGAACAGCGGATGCGCGTCGTCTTGCGGAGTCCGTTCCACCGGTGGCCGAACTCCAACCCGTCGTCGGCGAACGACTGGCGTAGCTCGCCGTGCCGTTCCACCCGCGTCTCCTTCACCTCGAACAGATCGGCGAAGTCGGCATCGCAGGCCAGCTCGACGGTGATCGGCACCGGGGCGAGCCCGTAGTTGCGCACGACGATGCGCTCCCGCATCCCGAGACCGATGTGGCGGTGCCGGAACACCACGACGTCGGCGTCCGCGTGTCCCTTCGCCGGCGCGCTGCGACCGATGAAGGTGGCGGCGAACGGGTCGTGCACGTCGACGGTCAGGGGCTCGATGCGGTGGCCGTTCAGACGCAGCTCCCACCGCGACACCGTTCGGGTGTCGAACACGAACAGACCGTGGGGGAAGTCGGGCGAGATGTCGCCGGTGCGCCCCGAGACGCAGAACGTCTGGCCCTCGACGAGGGTGACGGCTCCCCCGGTGGCGGTCAGCGACGGAACCGGCACCGTGCCTTCGTACGGCGAGGTGTTCACGCTCACGATGGCTCCCGCACGTGCGCGGACAGACGACGCTCGGCAACGCTCATGGGACGAGCGTGCAGCATGACGCGCCCCCCGGGCCAGGGCCCGAAGTCCCAGGCACCCTCCGGCCCACGAATCGTGACGTTGGACCCTGGCCGGCCATGGCTCGTACCTGCACCCTGCGGATATGCCGGAGTTGATCAGCGAACCGGAGTGGCCCGAGGGCGGCGCCCGGGTCCTGGTCGAGGCCTCGGAGTGGCACCACCGAGAGTCCCTGACGTCGTTCCTGCGCTCGCAGGGGTTCTCGCCGGTCTCCTGCCCCGGTCCTCAAGGCGCCGACACGCGCTGCTCGCTGGCCGCGGGGCACGGCTGCGTCGCAGCCGCCGAAGCGGACGTCGTGGTGCACGCCATGCCGCACAACGACCTGCGCAACCGGGAGGCGTTGCGGGCGCTGCGTCGCGAGCTGCCGGACACACCGGTGATCGTCGAGGTGCCGGAGCCGGCGCTGCGCAAGCGGGCCGATGAGTACGACGGATGCATCGCCGTGCACGCGCCCATGTCGCACGAGGCGCTGTTGGACGCGATCCAGGAGGCCCTGGACCGCTGATCCCGGGCGGGCCGTGCTTCAGCGGGTCTGCACCTGCAGCGGACCGCGCCGGCGGTGGATGCTGAGGTAGGTGACGCCACGGGGTCCGGCCACGATCCGTCGGCGGCAACCCCGCGGCACCAACGCCACCACGTCGCTGTGCAGGTCGTGGGGCTCGCCGTCGATCGTGAGCCGGCCGTCGCCGGACTGCACGAAGACGAGCACGTCGACCTGGTCGTTCACGTGCTCGGCGATGGCGTCACCGGGGCCGAGGCGCACGAGGTTCCCGTCGAGATCACCGCCGTGGGGCAGGCTCCACACCACGCCCGCCGCCCCGGTGGTCTCGACCGTCCCGAGATCGGCGACCACCGGCCCGGACGTCTCGCCGTCGTCGTCGAACAGGTGCGCCCAGCACGCAGGGTCACCGCCGAGGTCGTGGTCGCTCACGTGCCGGCCGCTGCGGCGAGTGCGTCTTCGGCCGCGACCACGGCGGGGAACAGGATGTTGTTCTCCTTGTGCACGTGCAGGTGGGTGTCGGCCTCCAACTCGGCCAAGCCGTCGTACAGGGCCTGGTAGCTGGCGCAGCCGTCGGCGGGTACCCGATAGCCACCGGACTCCGAACGCAGCGCGGCGAGCAGCTCGCCGGCCCGGTCGTGCTCGTGGTCCATCACCGCGATGGGGTTGCGCAGGCTGCCGCAGTGGAACCGTGGTGCCTCGGTGGCGGCCGACAGCTCGCGGATCATCGGGAACAGCACCTGCTCCTCCTTGCGCAGATGGGGCACCAGCTCCGCACGCAGCTCGGCGACGAGCGCACGGACCCGGGCCAGCTCGGGGTGACGTTCGCCGTGCACCTGGGCGACCTTGGCCGACAGCGCGTCGAGGCGCGGCAGGGCGTCGTCGAGGTAGGCGTGGTGCGTGTCCTGCAGGTGATCGACCAGCTCGGCCGGCGACATCGCGGACCAGTCCACGTCCGGTTCACCCGGTGCCGACTGCGACAGCGCGTCGACCACGTCGGCGAGGTCGAGCCCGGCCTCGCTCGCCGCATCGGCGAGCGAACGAGCGCCGCCGCAGCAGTAGTCGAGGCCGAGTCGGTCGAGGGTCACGGCGGCACCCGGATGCTCGGTGACCAGATCGGCCAGGCGCTTGCCCGGATCGATGGTGTGGGGATCGATGGTGGTCATGGTGTCTCCTCCTGGAGTGCGATCGATCAGCCGAGGACGGCGACGACGGTGACGACGCCGACCGCCAGTCCCATGAGCATCTGGCGGATGCCGATGATCACCGGCCGGGGCGGGGTCGTCCGCACCGACCGGAGGTTCCACGCCGCGGCAGCGGCGACGGCGAGAAGCGGCAGCACCGGCAAGGCACCGGCCACGACAGCGGTCGCCACGGCGACGACGGCCAGCACCTGTGCGAGGTCGCTCGACCACCGCCTGGGCGCCCGTCCGTGGAGCTCGAGCACCTGGTAGCGGACGCAGGGGACGGCGGCCGCGGCGCGAGCCGCCACCACGGTCCACAAGCCGATGGCGAGCCCCATGTCCGCACCACCGGCGAGGGCGATGGCGGCGACCACCGCACTGATGCCCACGGTTCCGGCGAGCTCGGGCAGCAGGCGACGGCTGCGACTGCGCATGTCGTACCAGAGCTCCAGGGCGACCAGCGGCACCGCGGCGACGAGCGGCGCCCAGAACGCCTGCTGCGCGGCCCGTAGGGCGAGTACGCCGAGGACGCCGATCACGGCGAGCTCGGCGACGGCGAGGCGCGCCGCCACCTTGGTGCGAGCGAGCCGCCGGTGCCGCCAACGGTCGACGAGCACGAGCTTGAGGGGCGTCCGCGCCATGAACGCGAGCACGGCGGCCAGGCCGAGCACCACCCCTGCCCACGACCACGCCACCGCCAGGCCGAGGACCACCGGCTCGAGCGTGAGGCTCCACCCACCGTGCTCGGTGGGGACCGCCACCGAGCGCAGCGTGGAGCGCGGGGTGGGAGCGCCGTCCGCCGATCGTGCGCTCGACGGCGCGGCCGACGGTGCTGCCGTCCCGACGCCGGATTCGGCCACGCTCATGATCCGGTCACCTCGACCATCGAAGCCTCAGCGACGGATGTCGATCGCAACTGCTTGAGCAGCAGGTCGCGGGCGCGGACCCACGGCACGTGGAGCGCGCACTGGCCGTGCTCGTTGCAGGGTCGGTCGGCCAGGACGCACCGTCCCGCGTCCGTGGGTCCTTCCACGGCTTCGATCACGTCGAGGATCGACAGGGCCGACAGGTCGGTGTCGAGCCGGTACCCGCCGTGGGGACCGGGATCGGAGCGGACCCACCCGGCCCGGACGAGCGGCGCGAGCACCTGCGACACGAAGCCGGCGCTCGAGCCGACCCGTTCCGCAAGCTCCGGACCCTTCAGACGCTCGTCGTGGGCATCCAGCGCTCGCAGCGCCCGGACAGCGAGATCGCTCTTTCGCGTAACTTCGAGTCTCACAGTTAGAGACTATACGACATCGCTGTCGGTCGCACCAGCCCCATCGTACGTTCACGCGTGGGAGCGGTGAGCCGCCTGCTCGTCACCGATCTTGTGACGACCCACCTGGATCAGGCGCAGGACGGTGACCAGGCCGATGCCGCCGACCACGTTGCCGAGGGTGGCCCAGAGGAACGCACCGAGCCAGTCGGCGTAGCCGAAGGACGCACCCGCGTGCAGCGCGCCGAACATCTCCAGCGACGAGACGATGGCGTGGTTCAGCGGCGGCGCCACGAGCACGAAGCCGGTGACCACCGCCGCGGTCAGCTTGCCGACCTGCGCCTCGGTGCTGTGCTCCATCCAGGTCATCAGCGTGATGACCATGCCGGCGAGCAGGGCGCTGGCGAACGCCTCGGTGCCGATCCCCCGGGCGATGCTCTGGTCGGCCATGGCACGGGTGACCGGTTCGACCTCGGGCAGCGCGATGACGACGAACGCCATGAGGAACCAACCGCCGAGCAGGTTCGTGACGCCCGTGCCGAACCACAGGCGCAGTACCGGCCGCGGCCCGACCTTGTCGGCGGCCATCGTCGAGATCGGGACGAGGAAGTTCTCGGTGAACAGCTCGCTGTTGGCCAGGCTCAGCGCGATGAACCCGATGGGGAACGCCAGGGCGCCCAGCAGCGGGCTCCCGGTCTCGTGACGCACGACGAACAGCGCCAGCAGCCCGACCCCCACGTCGAGGCCACCGATCGTGCCGGTGGCCAGCAGCGCCGGCCACGTGCGCTCGAGGCGGCTGCGACCCTCGAGGACGGTCCGCTCGAAGGCGGACTCGACCTGCCCAGGACCGGTCTCGGGCTCCGGCGAGGAGCCCGGACCGGTCGTCTCGGATCCGTCAGTGGTTCCGGAGGGCATCGATGAGCTCGTCCTTGTCCATGTCCGAGCGCCCCTCGATGCCGACGTCCTGAGCCTTCTCGTAGAGATCGTCCTTGGTCCAGTCCTCGTACTTGGGCGAGTTGCCGCCCTTCTTGCCGGTCTCGGAGCGATCGGAGTTGGCGATGCGAGCCGCCTTCTCCTTGCTCATGCCGTCGTCGCGCAGTGCCTCGTACTGCTCGTCGTCCTTGATGCTGGAACCGTGGTCCTTGCCGGGCATGGGTACCTCCCGTGGTGTGTTCGTCCGTGTCCGCGCGTCCGTACCCGGACCCCGGTCGGGCGATACCCACGCGGGGCTCAGGCCACCTCGGTGGCCGCTCCGGCGAACTGCGAGTTGTACAGCGCGTGGTAGGCGCCCTTGCGGGCCAGCAGCTCGTCGTGGTTGCCCTGCTCGACGATCTGGCCGTCCTCCATCACCAGGATGGTGTCGGCGCCGCGGATGGTCGACAGCCGGTGGGCGATCACGAAGCTCGTGCGCTGCTGGCGGAGCGCGTTCATGGCCTCCTGGATCAGCATCTCGGTGCGGGTGTCCACCGAGCTGGTGGCCTCGTCGAGGATGAGGATCGCCGGGTCGGCGAGGAACGCGCGTGCGATGGTCAGCAGCTGCTTCTCGCCGGCACTGATGTTGTCTCCCTCCTCGTTGATGACCGTGTCGTAGCCGTCGGGCAGCGAGTGGACGTAGCGATCGACGTAGGTGGCGCGCGCCGCGTCGAGGATCTCGTCCTCGCTCGCGCTCGGCCGGCCGTAGGCGATGTTCTCGCGGATCGTGCCGCCGAACAGCCACGTGTCCTGGAGCACCATGCCGATCTTGGACCGGAGCTCGGCGCGCGGGAAGCTCGAGATGTCGCGCCCGTCGAGGGTGATCGCTCCCCCGTCGAGCTCGTAGAACCGCATGATCAGGTTCACGAGCGTGGTCTTGCCGGCGCCGGTGGGTCCGACGATGGCGACCGTCTGGCCCGGTTCGGCGACCAGCGAGAGCCCTTCGATGAGCGGCTCGTCGGGGTGGTACGAGAAGTGCACGTCGTCGAAGACGACGCGACCCCGCACGGCCGGCGGGTCGACGGTGACCGGCGGGTCGACGATCTCCTCGGGGGCGTCGAGGAACTCGAACACCCGCTCGACCGACGCCACGCCCGACTGGAAGACGGTGGCCATCGACGCCAGCTGGGTGAGCGGCTGGGCGAACTGGCGGGCGTACTGGATGAACGCCTGCATGTCGCCGACGGTGATGGCGCCGCTGGCGATGCGCAGTCCGCCCACCACGGCGATCAACGCGTATTGGACGTTGCCCAGCGTGACCATGGCCGGCTGGATGAGGCTGGCCATGAACTGGGCGCCGAAGCTGGATTCGTACAGGTCGTCGTTCTCGTCGCGGAAGCGCTCCTCGACCTCGTGGCGCCGCCCGAAGGTCTTCACGATGGCGTGGCCGTTGAAGGCCTCCTCGACCTGCGCGTTGAGGGCGCCCGTGTGGGTCCACTGGGCGATGTAGCGGGGCCGGGCTCGGCTGCCGATCGCCTTCATGGCCCAGAGCGAGCCGGGCACCGTCACCAACGCCACCGCGGCGAGCAACGGCGAGATCGTGAACATCATGACGGTGACACCGATGATGGTGAGCGTCGAGGTCATGATCTGGCTGATGGTCTGCTGCAGGCTCTGGGCGACGTTGTCGATGTCGTTGGTGACCCGGCTCAGCAGATCGCCGCGGGGCTGGTGGTCGATGTAGGCCAGCGGCAGCCGGTTCATCTTCTCCTCGACGCCCTCGCGCAGCCGGTGCATCGTCCGCTGGATCAGGCCGGCGAGCAGCCACGCCTGCGCGTAGGCCAGTGCCCAGGCGCCGACGTAGATGGCGGCCACGGTCAGCAGGGTGCGGTGCAGGGCGGGGAAGTCGATGCCCTGCCCGGAGATGACGCCGCGGAAGATCACGTCGGTGGCCGATCCGAGCATCTTGGGGCCGATGACGATCAGGACGACGCTGGAGACGGCGAGCACGACGACGGCGGCCATGGCGGCGCGCTCGACCGCCAGCAGACGGCCCAGGCGCTTGAGCGCGGCGGTGAACTCGTTGGACCGCTCGACCGGCATGGCCATGGAGCCCCAGCCGCCGTGTCGGCGCTGGTTGGCGCGTCCCTCGGCGACGAGCTCGCGCTCGTCGTCGGTGCCGGTTCGGCCGTTCGTACGGGGCTCGTCGGTGCGACTCATGCCGCCGTCTCCCGCTCGCCCATCTGCGACTCCA
This sequence comes from uncultured Acidimicrobiaceae bacterium, assembly GCA_963800295.1. Classification (GTDB taxonomy): domain Bacteria; phylum Actinomycetota; class Acidimicrobiia; order Acidimicrobiales; family Salinilacustritrichaceae; genus Salinilacustrithrix. Next base: position 20,814 of record CAWDAJ010000012.1, on the reverse strand, counting down.
CGATCTCGGCGTAGGTCGGACTCGACTCGAGCAGCTCGGCGTGCGTGCCACGCCCGACGAGCACGCCGTCCTCGAGCACCAGGATCTGCTGGGCCCCGATGATGGTGGAGACCCGCTGCGCGACCACGACGGTTGCCGCGTCGGCGGTGTGCGGCTGGAGCGCAGCACGCAGACGGGCATCGGTCGCCAGGTCCAACGCCGAGAACGAGTCGTCGAAGACGTACAGCTGCGGTCGCACGACCAGCGCCCGGGCGATGGACAATCGCTGGCGCTGGCCGCCCGACACGTTGGTGCCGCCCTGGGTGATCTCGCTGTGCAACCCGTCGGGCATCGTTCGCACGAAGTCGGCGGCCTGGGCGATCTCGAGCGCCTCCCACATCTCGGCCTCGGTGGCCTCGGGGCGCCCGTAGCGCAGGTTCGACGCGACCGTTCCCGAGAACAGGAACGGTTTCTGGGGGACGTAGCCGATGCGTCCCCAGAGGAGGTCGGGGTCGAGGTCACGCACATCGACGCCGCCGACCAGCACCTGACCGCTGGTGGCGTCGAACAGCCGAGGGATCAGGTTGACGAGCGTGGACTTGCCCGCTCCGGTGCTGCCGATGACCGCCGTCGTCTGGCCGATCTCGGTGCGGAACGAGATGCCGGTGAGGACGGGCCGTTCGGCGCCCGGGTAGTGGAAGCCGACGTCGCGGAACTCGAGCGTGCCCGGTTCGACGAACGTCCGCACCGGGTTCGCCGGCGGGCGCACCGACGTGTCGGTGTCGAGGACCTCCTGGATGCGGCCGGCGGCCACGGCGGCACGCGGGATCATCGACACCATGAACGTGGCCATGACCACGGCCATCAGGATCTGGATGAGGTAGCTGAGGTAGGCGATCAGCGAGCCGAGCTGCATGTCTCCCGCAGCGATGCGGTCGCCGGCCACCCAGATGACGCCGATGCTCGAGGCGTTGATCAGGAACGTGACCGTCGGGAACATGGCGGCCATCAGACGCCCGGCGCGCAACGACGACTCGGTGAGGTCGGCGTTGGCCCGCTCGAAGCGCACCGCCTCCTCGGGCTCGCGCACGAACGCCCGCACCACGCGGATTCCGGCGAGCTGCTCGCGCAGGACCCGGTTCACGTGGTCGATGCGCTCCTGCATGGCCTGGAACGCGGGCACCATCTTGCGCACCACGGAGCCGAGCACGATCACGGCGATCGGCATGGCGACCAGCAGCACGACCGAGAGACCGACGTCTTCGCGCACGGCCATGATCACGCCCACCACCATCGTGATCGGCGCGGCGATCATCATCGTGGCGCCCATGACCACCAGGCGCTGCACCTGCTCGACGTCGTTGGTGGTGCGCGTGATGAGCGACGGTGCACCGAAGGTGCCGACCTCGCGGGCCGAGAAGCTGGTGACCCGGTGGAACAGCGACCCGCGCACGTCGCGGCCGAAGCCCATCGCCACGCGGGCACCGAAGTACACGGCGACGACGGCGAACACGATCTGCACCAGCGTGAAGCCGAGCATGACGGCGCCCGTGGACCGGATGTAGCCCTGGTCAGCGCGCAGCACGCCGCGGTCGATGATGTTGGCGTTGAGCGTGGGCAACGTCAGGCCGGCGGACGTCTGCACCGCCTGGAGCAGGATGACCAGACCGATGAGTCCTCGATACGGCCGCAGGTGCCCGGCGAGAAGGCGGCGCAGCATCAGCGGTCACCTCCGATCCCGTGCAGCAGGACGTCGACGATGTGGGCCGGCGACGCGGCGGTGCCGTGCAGCATCGGGTGCGTCAGCGACAGCGTCAGGGCGCGGAGCAGGCGGGCGGCGTCGGCCGGATCGATCCGGACGTGCTCGCGCTGACGGTCGAACAGCTCGGTGAGCGCCGCGCTGTCGCTCAACGGGCGGGCGGCCTGCTCGCGCAGGCGCGGCCCGAGGTTGGACACCAGGCCCCACACGTCGACGATGCGGCGCTGGACGATGTCGACGGCGGCCTCGAGCTGCTGCGAGAAGGGCTGCTCGCGGTCGATGGCGGCGAAGGCCTCCTCGACCGGGCCGAGGTCGAGGGCCTCGTCGAGCACCGCCGACAGCAGTTCGTCCTTGTCGGCGAAGACACGGAAGATCGTGCCCTCGGCGATGCCGGCGGCCTCGGCGATGCGGCGGGTGGTGACCATCTCGCCCTGTTCGACGAGCAGCGGCAGCGTGGCCTGGACGATGGCGGCGCGCCGTTCGTCGGGCGGCAGGGCCGCGGCGCGGCGCGGCGCGGGCGCGTCGGTGGTCGGCGATCCGGGGGGCATCGGCGAGACTGTACCTGAGTGAGCACTCACTCATTCCGATTGCCGCGAGAACATCGGGGAAGGAAGTCCCCGAACGCCCGCCGAAGCACCCGGCATGCGTCGCCACCGTCTGGCCCTCGGCACCGCCATCGTGGCTGTGCTCGCCTCGATCTTCGCCATGCCGCTCGCCCGTGCCGACCGGGACGGCGCGCCGCCCTGGCAGGGCGAGGCCACCGGGTGGGGCGGCACGTCCACCTACGCCGGACACGAGTGGATCCACCAGGACTTCGTCTACGACGACTACGGGGCCGACACCTGCACCTGCGGACAGCCGAACGTGGTGAGTCTGGGCCCGACGACTGGCGACTACCGCTACCCCGACGGCGACGCATACCGCGACAACGCCGCCGACATCGTCGAGGTCCGGATCCGCCCTCGAGGACAACGGCTCCAGGTCAGGGTGCTGCTGTCCACCCTGGTCGACGCCGAGGTGCCCGCCCTCTACGTCTCGGCGGATGGCGAGGACCGCATCATCACCGCTCAGGACGACGACGTGACGATCGACCAGATGGCCAACACCATCGAGTTCGAGCTCCCCAGCAGCGACGAGGACCAGCTCTCGCTGATCGTCGGCGCCGGGCTCCACGACGGGCACGGCGGCCTGCTGGAGGGCACGCCCGGCAACGCCGAACTGCAGCGCAACTCGTTCACCACTGGCGGACCGGCCACCGGTGGTGCGGTGGCCGGTCGCCTGTTCGATCTCGCCTTCAACACCGAGGAGATCGAGGATCGGGGCGGCGCGTGGAACGAGGACGCCCAGTCGGCGGCGCTGGCGTCGGGCGATCTCTCCGACTTCGCGGCGACCATCGACGTCGCCGCCCTGCGCGCCGGTCAGGGCCCGGCGTTCACCCTCGAGCCGGGCTACCACGTCGGCATCCTCACCAGTCGCCAGCACCTCGGCGAGGGGATGGCACCGTCGTTCCCGCAGTACCTCGGCACGTACCAGCCGTATGCGGTGTGGGTGCCCGAGCACTACGACCCGAACCGGCCGGCGCCGTTCTACCTGTCGATGCACAGCCTGAGCTCGTTCCACAACCAGTACCGAGGCGGCGATGCACCCGACGCGTCGTACGCCACCTACTACGAGCAACTCGGTGACGCGCTCGGGGCCATCGTGGCCACGCCCCTGAGTCGTGGCCCGGACGGCTGGTACGAGGCCGAGGCGCTCATCGACACGCTCGAGGTCTGGGCCGACGTGCTGCACCGGTTCCGCATCGACCCCGACCGTGTGTACGCCGGTGGCTACTCCATGGGCGGGTACGGCACGTACAAGCTCACGACGATGATGCCCGATGCCTTCGCATCGGCCGCCGTGGTGGTCGGCCCGCCGACGAACGGCATCTGGGCCTACCCGCTCCCGCCGGAGACCGACGGCCGCGAGGACCGGCCCGACAACACGTACGGGCAGCTGGAGTCGGTCCGGCACGTGCCGACGTCGATCAAACACGGCACCAACGACGAACTGGTACCGGTGGCCGGGGTGGTGCACCAGTCACAGCGCTACGACGAGCTGGGCTACGAGTACCAGTTCAACCTGTTCCCCGGACACGACCACCTGTCGTTCGCGTTCGCCGATGGCTGGCAGGAGGAAGCTGATTGGCTGGCTGCTCACGCAGCACGGGTGCGGAACCCCCGGCGGGTCACGCTCGACATCCGCCCGTCGACGTGGATCGAGGGCGCATCCGGCCGGGTGGACACCATCCGCGCCCAGCTGTCCTCGCTCACCCGCGAGGTCGGCACACGACTGCGGGGCGGTTACTGGATCAGCGGCGTGCACCTCCGGGACGGCAGCAACGACGGCACGGGAGCGGTCGACCTCGTCTCGCACGGCATCGGGACGACGTTCGAGCTGGCGACGCGCACCACGGCCGAGCCCGGCGTCTCGGGCATCGGCCCGTTCGTGCGCAGCGGCATCGACCGCCGCCGGGCGGCGGCGCCGACGGCGGACGCGCTCAGCGGCACCCTGCGCAACGTGCGCCGGCTGGTCGTCGACGTCGGTCGCGCCGGCCTCAGCGACCATCCCGACGTGAGCGGCATCGCGAGCGACACACCGACGACGATCACCTTCGTACGCGACGGACGCACGGTGGGCAGCGTGAGCGTCGGCTGAACCGACCACCGCTCCCGACTGCATCCCCTCACGCCGGAGCCGAGCCTCTGCGATACTCGCAGGCACCGATTCCCCAGCCTGGAGGCGATGCCGAGATGATGGACCTGACCATCGAGGTCGAGAACGAGCCCGGGGCGCTGGCCAGTGTCGCCCAGGCGATCAGCGACGCCGGCGTCAACATCTCGGCGGCCACCTACCTGCATCCGGGCGACAAGGCCGAGCTGCACATCCTCGTGCCCCACGCCGAGGCCGCGCGCCACGCGCTGGCCATCTCGAACCTGGGGGTCACCAACGAGCGCGAGGTCGTCGTGGTCGAGGCCCACGACCGGCCCGGCGAGCTCGCCGACCTCGCCCGCACCGTCGCCAAGGCGGGCATCAACCTCGACCTGGTCTACGTGGCCACCCGGACGCGCGTCGTCTTCGGCGCGGAGGATCTCGACGCGCTCAAGTCGGTGCTCGGCGTCAGCGAGCCCGACCCGGTGTGAGCCGGGGAGCGGCACCACGACAACGGCTGCGGCGCGCCCTCTTCGTCGCCGCCCTCCTCGTCCTGCCCGTGCTCGCCAGCGGCGTCGGCGTCGCCGCACCGGCCGCCGCCGCGCCGGCGACCTACCACCCCGACGGCGTCGACGGGAGCCTGTACCGCTTCTACCGCGGCTTCTTCGTCCGCGAACCCGACCCCGGCGGCTACCGCATCTGGGATTGCCTGCTGCGCAAGGGGCGAGTGTCGCTCGGGGCGGTCGCCGACGCGTTCGTGGCATCGGACGAGTTCCACGACCGGTACGGCACACCCACCGACGACGAGTTCCTCGACCTCGCCTACCGCAACCTCTTCGACCGGTCGCCGGATCCTGGCGGTCGGCGCTACTGGCTCGACCAGATGGCCGCCGGGCTCAGCCACGGGTTGGTCATGGCCCACCTGGCCGACTCGGCCGAGTTCCGCTCGGTCACCGCGGACGGATCACCTCCGCCCGTGGACGAGCGCCGCATGCAGGCCAGCACGTGCGGCGACACGCTGCTCGCCTGGATCTCCGAGGGTCTGCCCGACGGCTTCGCCGACTCGGTGGCGGCAATCGACCAGGTCACCGAGCACACCGTGGTGTCGGGTGACCTCATCCGTCTGCTCGCCACCCACGACCGCAGCGGCAACCTCGTCGACGGGGCACCCGCCGGTTGGGCGTGGCCGATCGACGCCTTCGCCATCGACCCCGCCTCGTACGCGTCGTTCCAGCACGGTCCGGCGGCCGATGTGCTGGCGTCGTTGCGGCCCGGCGGTGCCGTGCTCACCGAGTCCTCCGCACGGCTGCGCCGTCTCGGTGTGGGCGCCACCCTCACCTTCGAAGGTGGAACGGTCACCGTCACCGGCATCGTCGACGACCGAAGCGGAGGTGGCGGCGAGGTCCTCGTCCACCGAGCCGACGCCGAACGCCTCGGGGTGCACCGACAGCGGTTCGTCCTCGTCCACGACACCGACCGGCTCGCCGTCGAAGCCGCCATCCGCAACGCCACACCGAGCGGGCGCTACCTGTCGCTGCGCAGCGAGGCCGAAGCCCGCTACCTCCGCCACGCCGATCGGGTCGACCCGCAGATCCACGTGAAGCTGGCGTTCGGCGAGTTCCTCTTCCAGGACACCGGCGGTCGCGAGATCCGCATCGACCCGGCCTGGGTGGCGGCCAACATCGTGACCGAACGGGTGCCGCTGCTGGGGCGGGTGCGCTGCCACCGGGCGGTCATCCCACGGGTCCGAGCTGCCATGCAGCACCTGGTCGACACCGGCCATGGCGGCGCCGTCGATCCCGCCGACTACGCCGGCTGTCAGTACGCGCGACGCATCCAGGCCACGCAGGGACTGTCCCGGCACTCGTGGGGCATCGCCCTCGACCTGAACATCGCCGGCGATCCGCGCGGCAGCTACGAGACGCAGCACCCCGCGCTGGTCGCCGCCATGCGCAGTCAGGGCTTCCACTGGGGTGGCGACTGGGAGTACCCCGACCCGGGGCACTACGAGGCGATCAGCCCGCTCGACCGCTGACCGCGTCCGAACCGACGCGCCGGGCGCTGCCGGAACCGGCAAGCAGCGACACCACGGCGGAGTGGGCGGCGAAACGGCACCAAAACCGCCGCCTACCCATTGCGTGCCATGCGTCACACATCTACCCTCGGCACAGGGAGACCAACAGCGAAACGACCGTCGTGGCGCCCAACACACCAGAGCTCCAGCCCACCACCCCGCGACCGCTGCACGCCGCACGCGCCCGATCCGCACACGCCGGGTCGGCGGGGCGCTCATCCTCACCCCCGACGGGGTGCTCGACGACGACGGTGTCGCCGACATCGACCGGCTCCTGCGCACCATCGACGAACCGGTCATCGTCGACCTCGACGACTGCGTGCTCGGCTGGTCCGACGTGCTCGACCGGCTCGACCCCGCCAGATGGGGACGCACCCGTCGCCAGGTGTGCCTGGTCTGCCGGCGCTTCAGCGCCCGGCGGCTGCTGTCCCGATCCGGCGTCGCCGCCCGCGTGGCCGTGTTCCGCACCGTCGGCGAGGCCGTCAACGCCGTCGGGGCCGACGAGCCAGCCGACGACACCCAGGCCGCCTCGAACTGACCGCGCACCACCACCGGCGGGCTGCCGCTCGCCCGGGTGCACACGGTGGGCCTCCGCGGGCTCGCTAGCGTCGTGGAGATGCCGAACTGGACCCCCCGCCAGTGGTGGATCGTCGGCGGTGTCCTCGCCGCCATCCTCGTGGTCATCGGAGTCGCCGTCGCCGCAGGTGGCGGTGGCGAGCAGGCCGAGCCGACCACCACGACCACCGAGTCGACCACGACCACCACCGCAGCCACCACCACGACCACCGCCGGTCCGACCTACCCGCTCACCGGTCTCCCCGTCGACGACCCGGCGCGTGCCGGCCGCCCGGTCCTGGTCGTCAAGATCGACAACGCCGAGCCTCGCTCCGGGCACGGCGGCCGACCGCAGGCCGGCATCAACCAGGCCGACGTGGTCTACGAGGAGATGGTCGAGGGCAGCGTCACCCGCTTCGCCGCCCTGTTCCAGTCCCAGGACGCCGACCCGGTCGGCCCGGTGCGCTCGGCCCGCACCACCGACCTGCTGCTCATGGCCCCGCTCAACCGGCCCCTGTTCGCGTGGTCCGGTGCCAACGCCGGCGTCGCCGGACAGGTGCGGGCCGCCGACCTGATCGACGTCGGCTACGACGCCGCCAGCAGCGCCTACCAACGCGTGTCGTACCGCCGGGCCCCCTACAACCTGTTCAGCGCCACGCCGGCGCTGCGTGCCGCGGCACCCGACGAGGAGCGTCCGCCACCCACGCTCTTCGACTACCGCGCCGCCGACGCACCGGTGAAGGCCGGTCGCAGCATCGACGTCGTGCACCTGGCCTGGGGCGGCGGTCCCGGCAGCGCGCCGGTCGACTTCCGGTGGGACGGTTCCGGGTGGGCCCGCACCCAGCGCGGCGAGGACCACCTCGACGCCGACGGCCGGCAGATCGCACCGCCCAACGTCATCGTGCGCTTCACGCCCTACAAGGAGGTGCAGTGCTGCGACGCCGCCGGCTTCCCGATCGTCGAGGCCCAGCTCATCGGCGAGGGCGATGCCTGGGTGCTCACCGGCGGCCACCTCGTCGACGCCCACTGGTCGCGCCCCGACCGGGGTTCGAAGACGACCTACACCACCGCCGGCGGCAAGCCGGTCGGGCTCCTGCCGGGGCAGACCTGGGTCGCCATCGTCCCGCCCGGCAAGGCGAGCGCCGAGTAGACACGCAGCCATGACCCGGCAAGGCAACCCAACGGTGCTCATCGTCGACGACGAGATCGACATGCGCATCCTCGTGCGCACCGTGCTCGAAGCCGCCAAGCGGGGCGTCGAGGTCGTGGGCGAGGCCGCCGACGGGCTCGACGCGCTCGACGTCTTCTACAAGCTCGATCCACCCCAGATCCCCGACGTCGTCATCCTCGACAACCGGATGCCGGGCCGCAGCGGCATCGAGGTCGCCGCCGACATCCTCCAGCGCGAACCACGCCAGCACGTGGTGCTGTTCAGTGCCTTCCTGACGCCCGACCTGGAAGACGAGGCACGTGCGCTCGGCATCGCCGCCTGCCTCGACAAGACCGCCTTCGATCGGCTCCCCCAGCTCGTGCTCGAACTCGCCACCAAGGACCACGCCTGACGCAGGCGTCACCGCCACCCGAGGCGGGCGAACCATGATCCGCTCGTCCGCACGGCGCCGCGCCATCGTGATCGCCGTCGTGGTCACGATGGCCGCATGCTGCCTGGCGGGTTGCGCCCGCGACGGGGCCCGGGTGCTCGTCGTGGGCGACTCGCTCACGGTGACCGCGGCAGACGACATCGACGCCGCGCTCGAAGGCGCCGATCTCGGTCCGGCGACGGTCGTCTCCGCCGGTGGGACCACCATCGGCTGGGCGGCCGAGCAGATCCGCCAGCGCCCGAGCCCCGACGTCGTCGTCATCGCCGCGGGTACCAACAACGCACCGGGAGGCTGGGACGACAGCGACCGCGCCGAAGTGCAGGCCACGCTCGCTGCGGTCGACGGTCGGGACTGCGTCGTCTGGATCGTCCCGACCGCCGTGCGCCATCCGGCCGGCCGGGCTTCCTACACCGACCGGGACGCACAAGCGGTCGTCGACGGGATCCACCGCGAGCTCGCGGGCACCGCCGTGCACGTCGCCGACTGGGGCACCGTGGCCGACGACCGACCGGATCTGCACGCCGGCGACGGTGTCCACCACACCACCGACGGCGACGCCGCCTATGCCTCGTTCATCGCGGACGCCACCGCTGCCGCCTGCCCCGGCGACTCGTGAGCGTCGGCGGCGCCGGTAGCGTGCGGAGCGCCATGGGCTCTGGACTTCCCGACCTGTTCTCCGGCGCCGTCCGTGCGGTGATCTTCGACCTCGACGGCGTCATCACCGACACGGCCTCGGTGCACTTCGGTGCGTGGAAGGAGCTGTTCGACACGCAGTTGCGGGCCTGGGCCGAGGCCAACGGCACGCCGTTCGAAGCGTTCACCCGGGACGACTACCTGGCGTACGTCGACGGCAAACCCCGCTACGACGGGGTCCGCTCGTTCCTGCGTTCCCGGGGGGTGGACCTCCCCGAGGGCACCTCCGACGATCCTCCCGACCGCCAGACCGTGCGCGGGCTCGGCAACCGCAAGAACGACCTGTTCCTGCGCGTGCTCGACGAGCAGGGCGTGCAGGTGTATCCCACCTCCGTCGAGCTGCTCGGCCGGCTGCGCGACGCCGGCGTCGCCACCGGCTGCGTGTCGTCGTCGAAGAGCTGCCGGTTCGTGCTCGACCGCGTCGGGCTCCTCCCCCAGTTCGATGCCATCGTCGACGGCAACGACGCCGTAGATCGTCAGCTCGCCGGCAAGCCGGCGCCGGACACCTTCGTGGCCTGCGCCGGCGACCTCGGCGTCGAACCCGGTGCCGCGATCGTGGTCGAGGACGCCATCTCCGGTGTGGCCGCCGGTGCCGCCGGGGGGTTCGCCCACGTGGTCGGCGTCGACCGTGGCGCCGGACGCGAGCGGCTGCTGGCCGGCGGCGCCACGGTGGTCGTCACCGACCTCGGTGAGTTCCTGCACCTAGCCTGACCCACGTGCTGTCCCGAACGGTCGTCCCTCCGCCCGAGCACATCTATCCTCCCGAGGACTGGCGCATGGTCGAGGCACGGTTCTCGGCTGGTCACGCCGAGCGGGCCGAGACCTTCTTCGCGCTGTCCAACGGCTACCTCGGCGTGCGCGGCACCTTCGACGAGGGAAGGCCGTCGCTGGCGCCGGGCACCTTCGTCAACGGGTTCCACGAGACGTGGCCCATCGAGCACGCCGAGGACGCGTACGGCCTCGCCCGCACCGGCCAGACCATCGTCAACGTGCCCGACGCCACGATCCTCGAGCTCTACGTCGACGACGAGCCCTTCTACCTGCCCGTGGCTCGCGTGCCCGAGTACGAGCGAGCGCTGCACATGCGCGACGGCACCCTGTCACGCGAGCTGCTGTGGTCGACGCCGTCGGGCAAGCACGTGCGGATCCGTTCACAACGTCTGGTGTCCCTCGAGTGGCGCCACGTCCTGGCCGTCCGCTTCGAGGTGACGGTGCTCGACCACACCGCCCCGTTGGTCATCTCGTCGCGCGTGGTCAACAACCAGGACAACGGATCCCAACGCGATGCAGCGCGCTCGACGGACCCCCGTCGGGCCACCGGGATGTCGCACCGCGTCCTCGACCCGCAGGTCATCGACCACGTCGACGACCGCCTGCTCCTGGGCTATCGGACCGCGAACAGCGGTATGACGCTCGGCATGGCGGTCGACCACGACATCCAGACCGACAACCCGCACCGCGTCGAGGTCACCGTCGATCCCGACGAGGCCAAGGTGGTCACCACCATCGACGCCCAGCCGGGCGTGCCCGTCGTCATCACCAAGTACGCGGCATACCACACGTCACGCTCCGCAGCTCCCACCAGCGTCGTCGAGCGGGCCAACCGCACCCTCGACCGGGCCTGCGCCGCGGGGTTCGACGCGCTCTTGAGCTTCCAGCGCGAGCACCTGGAACGCTTCTGGGAACGGGCCGACGTCGAGGTCGTGGCTCCAGGGCACGAGAACATCCACCTGCAGCAGGCCGTGCGGTGGAACCTGTTCCAGCTGGCCCAGGCCACGTGGCGAGCCGAGGGCTCGGGCATCCCGGCCAAGGGCCTCACCAGCCAGGCCTACGAGGGGCACTACTTCTGGGACACCGAGATCTACGTGGCGCCGTTCCTCGCCTACACCCAGCCGCGCATCGCCCGGAACCTGCTGCGCTTCCGCTACTCGCTGCTCCCCAGTGCCCGCGAGCGAGCGCACGTGGTGAGCCAGCGAGGTGCGCTCTTCCCGTGGCGGACCATCAACGGCGAGGAAGCATCGGCCTACTACCAGGCGGGCACGGCGCAATATCACATCGACGCCGACATCGCGTACGCCATCCGCAAGTACATCGACGTCCGTGGAGACGCCGACTTCCTCGCCGAGGTCGGCGGCGAGATCCTGGTCGAGACGGCACGCATGTGGGAGGACCTCGGCTTCTACGGCGACGACGGCCGCTTCCACATCCACAGCGTGACCGGCCCCGACGAGTACACGACGGTGGTCAACGACAACACCTACACGAACCTCATGGCACGGCTGAACCTCAACTACGCGGCATCCACGGTCCGTCGGATGGAGCATGACGATCCCGACGCCCACGCCGCCCTGGTGGCCGAGGTCCACCTGCTGCCTGACGAGGTCGAGGCCTGGGAGCGGGCCGCCGAGCTGATGTACGTGCCCTACGACGTCGACCGGCAGATCAACCCCCAGGACGACACGTTCCTCGAGCGCGAGGTCTGGGACCTCGACGCCACGCCGCGCGAGCGGTTCCCGCTGCTCCTGCACTACCACCCGCTCGTGATCTACCGGTACCAGGTGCTCAAGCAGGCCGACATCGTGCTGGCGATGTTCCTGCTGGGCAACGAGTTCACGCTCGAGCAGAAGCGACGCAACTTCGATTACTACGACCCGCTCACCACCGGCGACTCGTCGCTCTCCGCGGCGGTCCAGAGCATCGTCGCCGCCGAGATCGACAACCCCGACAAGGCTCTCGAGTACTTCTCGTACGCGCTCATGATGGATCTCGGGGACGTGGCCGGCAACGTCGTCGATGGCGTCCACATCGCCGCGGCCGGCGGTGCGTGGATGGCGTTGGTCTTCGGCTTCGGTGGCGTGCGCGACTTCGACGGCGACCTGTGCATCGATCCCCACCTGCCCCAGGAGTGGGAACGCCTGCGCTTCCCGATCCGGTTCCGCAACCGGCAGCTGCACGTGACCCTCGCCCACGACGAAGAGCGCTACGAGCTCGTCGAGGGCGAACCGCTCGAGGTCACGATCCGAGGAAAGACCCACGAGCTGGCGCTCGGCGAGCCGGTGGTGCTCTGACCCGTCACCGGTGGCGGCAGAATGCGGTCATGGGGACCGACGACCACGATCACGACGACGACCGCCACGAGCACGCGCTGATCCGTGGGGCGCGGTCCGCGGTCCGCAACGACGCCAGTGCGTTCAGCTACTCGATCCTGATCACGGTCACGTTCGGTGCCGTGCAGCTCGAGGTCGGATCCGTTTCGATCGGTCGCCTCTTCCTCTTCGTCCTCGGTGCCACGGGCGCGTTTGCCATGATCGAAGCGGCCAGCTCCCGGCTGTTCCGCGTCCGCATGCGTGAGGAACCGAGTGAGGTGGTGATCCTGGGAACCGCACTGGCGCCGCTGTCGGTCGGCGGAGCGCTGGCCGCGGGGGTGGGCGTGCTACAGGTGACGAGCGGGGCGGTCGCGTGGTTCCTGACGCCCGCCGTGGGCACCACGGTCTACCTCGTGGCCGCCGCTCTGCAGCTCACCTTCGCCCGGGCGCACGAGGAGCAGAACCCTCCCGAGGACGAGGGCTGACCAGCGCACCCGCCGCGGCTGGCTCGGGGCGTCATCGGATAAGGAGCGCGCAGCAGACCCGTCCGCTCCCCCGGAGGAACCGATGAAAGCAGTCACCTGGCAAGGAACCGAGGACGTGCGCGTCGAGGACGTGCCCGACCCTGGGATCGAGGAACCCACCGATGCCATCGTGCGGATGACGTCCACCGCCATCTGTGGCTCGGATCTGCACCTCTACAAGGTCCTCGGCATGTTCCTCGACGAGGGCGACATCATCGGGCACGAACCCATGGGCATCGTCGAGGAGGTCGGACCCGACGTCCACCACATCGCACCGGGCGATCGTGTCGTCGTCCCGTTCAACATCGCCTGCGGCAGCTGCTTCATGTGCGACCGCGACCTCTTCGCCCAGTGCGAGACGACCCAGGTCACCGAGTACGGCACCGGCGCTCGACTGTTCGGGTACACCAAGTTGTACGGGCAGGTCCCCGGTGCCCAGGCCGAGTACCTGCGGGTGCCCCAGGCCCACTTCGGACCGGTGAAGGTCCCGCACGAGCACGCCGACGACCGCTACCTGTTCCTCTCCGACATCCTGCCGACCGCCTGGCAGGCGGTCGAGTACGCGTCGATTCCCGACGGCGGCACGGTGGCGGTGTACGGCCTCGGTCCGGTCGGCCAGTTCTGCACCCGCATCGCCCACCATCGCGGTGCGCGGGTGATCGGCATCGACCTGGTGAGCGAGCGGTTGGCGATGGCCCGCCGGCACGGCATCGAGACCATCGACCTGCGCGACGTCGACGACGTCCCTGCGGCGGTGCGCGACCTCACCGACGGCCGCGGCCCCGACTCGGTGATCGACGCCGTCGGCATGGAGGCCCACGGCGCGCCGGTGGCTGCCGCCGCCCAGCAGCTCGTGGGCGCGCTGCCCGATGCGCTGGCCGCACCCGCCACCGAGCGCTTCGGCATCGACCGGCTGACGTCGCTGCAGGCGTCGCTGGAGACCGTCCGCCGGGGCGGCACCGTGTCGGTCATCGGCGTGTACGGAGGTGCCGCCGACCCCATGAACATGATGCAGATGTTCGACAAGGGCATCCAGATCCGGATGGGCCAGGCGCACGTGAAGCGGTGGATCCCCGAGATCCTCCCGCTGCTCGAGGATGACGCCGACCCGCTCGGCACGGCCGACATGACGACCCATCGCATGCCGCTGACCGAGGCGCCGACCGGTTACGAGATCTTCCAGAAGAAGCAGGACGAGTGCATCAAGGTCGTTCTCGAACCCTGATCGATCCCGGCGACATCAGTGCCCCCGGGCGCCGCATCCGGTGCCTACGAGTCGTAGAGCGCTTTGAGCTGCATGAGCGCGTCGTCGAGGTCGGCCGCCTGCTCGTCGAGGCGCTCTTCGAGGCGGCGGCGGTACACCGCGCTCTCGATCTCGAGGCACCGGCGGCGGCCGGCGCCGGCCACGGCGACGATCACCTGGTTGGCCGTGAACGGCTTGACCAGGTAGCCGTACGCGCCGCTGCGCAGCGCCAGCTCGGCGATGGCCGGATCGTCGACGCCGGTGACCATGACCACGGCCAGGAAGGGCTGCTGGTCCAGCGCGGTGTCGACGAGCTCGAGCCCGGACTGATCGCCAGGCATGAGGATGTCGATCAACGCGACGGCGAACTCGTGCCGAGCCAGCTGCTGGCGGGCCTCGGCGGCGTTGGACGCCGTCGAGCACCGGTAGCCCTCCGTCTCCAGCACCGAGCGGAGCAGGTCGACGACGTGATCGTCGTCGTCGACGATCAGCACGGATGCGGTGTCTCCGAACAGCGGGGGCATGTCCCCCGGCCGGAACGGCAGATCCACGCGGCGCTCAGGTCCGCTCCCCAGCGGTTCAGTCACGCGTCCGAGCATAGGCGGTGGCGGTCACGGTGAGGTCTGTCCCACTTCGCACGATTGTCCCACCGGCGTGTGACGTTCGTCCCTGGGAGCCGGATGCCCCGATCGGCACCATGTCCCGCATGGCTTCGTTCGCGCTCAGCGGTCCGTGGTTCCGGCGCCACCCGCGAGCCGCCGCGCTCGTTGCCCTTGCGTTGATCGTCGCCGTCACCTGGTTGCGATTCGCACACGGCGACGAGACCGACGCCACCACCTTGCTGTACGCGCTGCCGGTCACGTTGGTGGCCATGACGTTCGGCCGTCGCTTCGGGCTCGCCGTGGCCGGGGTCTGCGCGGTGCTGCTGACGACCTGGGTGCTCGTGGCCGACGTGACGCTGTCGGCGACCGGCTGGATCGCCCGTGGGGTGCCACTCCTGCTGCTGGGCGGCCTCATCGGCAGCGCCACCGACGCGCTCGATGCCGCCAGGGAGACCGAGGTCGCACTGGCCATCGCCACCGCTCGCCAGCGGGACGCCGCCGAGGTCCAGGACGAGATCATCCAGCGTCTCGCCGCCGCCAAGTGGCAGGTCGAGGGGTTGGGCGGCGACAGCGCCGCCGCATTGCTCGAGGACGCCATCGTCGCCGGCCAGACGCTGGTCCAGTCGCTGATGACCGGCTCCGATGACCCGCTGGTCAGCCGGCGGAGCGACGACCGTCCCCATCCGGCCTCCGCACCTCCGTCGTAGGTGCGTCTGGCGCCGGGTGCAGGCCACCCGAGCTTCGTGGCCGGCACCGACCATCAGCCTGTCCATGCCACCGCACGGCAGCGTAGTCCGCCGAGAGTTGTGGCTACAATGGTGGTCGCAACGATCGGGAGGTCGATCCGATGAAGCACGTCGGCGTGCGGGAGTTCAAGGACAAGGCGACAGCGATGATGAGCTCCGGCGAGACGCTCGTCATCGAGCGCCACGGCAAGCCCATCGGCTTCTTCGTCCCTGTCGACGCGACCGACCGCAAGCGCGGCCGCGCCGCGCTCGGTCGACTCGGCCGCGCCGTCGACACCGTTCTTTCCCAGACGGGTCTCGATGAGGACCAGGTCGCGGAGGAGCTCAGCACGCCCGCACGTTGATGCGCCTCGTTGTGGACACCAACGTCCTCGTCGGCGACCTGCTCCGCTCCGCTGGACGGGAGCGGATCGCAGACGAGCGGCTCGAGCTGTTCATCCCTGAACAGCAGATGCAGGAGGCGACCGTCGAGATCCCCCGACGCATTGGTGCCTTCGCTCGCCAACACGACCTGACGGAGACCGCAGCCAACGGGCTCGTCGATGCGCTTCTCGCTGCGATCGCTGAAAACGTGATCGTCGTCGATGAGGCCGTCTACGACGGCTACGAGGACGAAGCCCGCGCCCGATCGGTACGAGACCCCGACGACTGGCCACTCGTCGCCTGCGCGCTCGCGCTCAACGGCGCGGTGTGGACCCACGACGCCGACCTGTTCGGCACAGGTGTCGCCACCTGGACCAGCACCACCCTCCAGAGCTGGCTCGACCGCGCTCCCCCGTCCGAGCCCTGACCGACCGGTCAGGGGGAAGCACCCGAGCGCTTGCCTGGGGCGCGAAGAGGAGCGATCCATCGCACGAACGCCGACGATCGACGGTCGTGCATCGCGGCGCGAGTTCGTCGTTGAGCGGGGTGTGCATCGATCCTCCGGACCGACAGGTCGCCGCCTCGGGTGCCGAGGGCAGAGCGATCAAGCTCGAGATCCTCGACGCCATCGACCCCCGACACTGGGGCGAGGCGGTGCGCGAAAGTCCGACACGGTCACTGCGATCGCCCCGCCGCCAAGGAAGCTGACTGGGGCGCCGGGACCGCCGCGATCGCGCGCCTGCTCATCGCAGCTGAGGCGCCGCTCACCGGCGTCGCCATCGCAGAGGCCGTCGCCGTGTCGGCCGACCTCGGCCCAGACCTGCTCGTCCCGTGGCGCCACCCCACCCTCACCGTCGTCTACACGACCGAATCGCTGGCGCTCGACGACGCCGGGCTCGTTCCGGCCGAAGGCCGAGCCGACGCGAGCCTCGTCCTCCGATGGACTCGGGACCCGACACTCCTCTCCCCCGCCGAAGCGTGGCCCACCGAGGTGGACGGCATCCCCCTGACCGACCCGGTGCAACAGTGGTGGGACCTGCTCGACCTGGGCGGGGAGGACCGAGCCGAAGCCGCCTACCGACTCATCGGCGGGACCCCGATCTCGCAGTCGGCTGAACTTCGGCAAGCGAGCGCTCGAGCGATCAGGCGACGCTCGAGAGCTGACCAATGACGACAGCTCGTTCCTCGGCAGTGCGGACGAGTGAGCGGGCGTCGAGGACCTTGTTGAATAGCTCGATCACACGATGGCGCTCGGTATCGATCTGCGGTCCGCCATTCTCGGCCCACCAGGCCGCGACATCGGCCCACCGCCAGAGGGGCGAGCGAGTCTCCGCTCCGTAGGCGGGAGTTGGGAACCCGCTGGTCGCGGCGTCTCGACGGATCCAGTGGTTCACCGCCTGCCGACTCTTACCGGTGCGCGCTGCAATGTCTGCTTGGGAGACCAGCTCCTCACCGACGACCCGGACGACCCGCATCGTCGGGACCGACTCGACATCAGAGATCGCCGACGCGACGGCAGCAAGGAAAGAGGCTGCCTCCCGGTCGAACTCCGCGGCTGGCTCGTCGCCGTAGTTCCCGATGCCGGCGTCGTCGAGCCCCGCCCCGAACAACTCGTCTGCGAGCTCGTCCGTGACGGACTGATTGAGGATCAGTGTGAAGGTGTGCGTGGTGGTGTTGGTGGTAGTTGCCATGACGGGCTCCGAGCCGAATCAGGTGTTCCGAGCGATGTGCCGGCGGATCTGCTTGACGTGGTTGTCTGGGTTCTTCGGCGTCGACCACACGCGGAACGGGTGCGGGTTGTCGCCGGAGATGATGTGCGTCGAGTGTCCTCGGCCTGGGGCCGTCGCTGACTGTCAGCCCTGCGGCTTCGGCCTCCTGAGCGCCTCCTCGATCTGCTTCTTGCTGTGGCGCTTCCGTGCGATGGTTGACAATGTATCCAACAGTGGAGACAGTGTCAACCATCGTCCTGTTTTTCAGAGAAGTGCTGACAAATCGCGGACAAACGACACATCGGCTGGGGGCACCCATCAGTCGCGCAACGAGTCCCGTGGCCGGATGGCCCGACTCCGGAGGAAGGCCAGCACCGTCGCCTCGCCAGCGTCGTTGAGAGCGGTGCGGAACTCGCCGGTGCGTTGCCCGTCGACGTAGCGCGGGCGTTCCTCGTCGACGAGGCCGAGCACCCGCCACCAGTAGAGGCGCTCGGCGACGGCCCAGGTGACATCGCGGTGGGCGATCGGCGCGCCGTCGGCCCGCCATCCCTGCTCCGCCAGGATCGGACCGATGGCGTGGGCGAGGGTCTCGGACCCGATGGCCTCGCCGTCGAGGAGTCGGAGCCCGATCAGCTCGGCGACGATCAGACCGAAGTCGTCGGTGCCGCCCAGGGTGAGGGCCAGCTCGCGCCACAGGGCGACGGGGTCATCGACGATGGCGCGACCTCGGGTGGTCGCCAGGAGCTTTCTCCCCCGCCGCCGGGTGAGACGTCGGGCCTGCGCAGCTTCTCGCAGATCGCCGAGCTGCGGGACGTCAGCTTCGGAACGGGGTGGCTTGTCCCAGTCCCACCACTCGAAGTGCTCGATCGCTTCGAGGACGAGCGGTCGGGCGATGTAGTTGCTCTGGGTGAGCGTGATCTCCTCGCCGGCCCGTTCGAGCAGCCACCGCATCGGAGCGACGACCGCCTCGACACCGGCCGGTGGTTCGATCTCGTGCATGAGCCGACGAGACACGTCACCTCGCCACTGGCGGAGCCGGTCGTTTCGGGCGGCGGCGAGCCAGGTCCCGGCTCGCTCGGTCTCGACCAATCCCAGCAACGTCTGGCCGAACTCCTCGTCGCGGGTCTCGCGCATCGTCGCATCGCAGACCTCGGCCGCCTTCGTCTTCCATCCCTTGCCGCCGGGAGCGAACACACCGTCGACCATCGCCGCTTCGAGCGCCTGGGCGACGGCAACACGGGCGCTGTTCTCGTAGATGCCCATGATCGAACCCCACTGGATGAGGTCGGTGTCGGGCGGCAGCACGCCGGATGACTTCTCAGCATCCCGGGCGAGCTTGGCGGCGTGGTCGGGATTGAAGCGCCAGGCGCCGAGGATCCGCTGCGTGTCCTCCGAGTTGGCGATCTCGACGTAACGGTCGAGCCCCAGTTCGGCGAGGACACCGGCCGCACCGCGGACGAGGTCGTCCCACTCGGGCTGGGGCACCTTGCGGGGCAGGTGCCACCACAGGAACTCCTGGAGCGAGAGCTGATCGAGCATCCCGACGCCTTCGTCCGCGGTGAGCCAACTCGCCGCTGACCGAGCGAACCGACCCAGCGTCTCATCCTGCGCTCGGACCCGTTCGACCGCCGCGTCGACCTGTTGGCGTGTCATCGGCCGTGGCACCGCTTGTACTTGCGGCCCGACCCACACGGGCACGGAGCGTTGCGGCCGATCTTCTCGTTCTTGACCGGCTGCGGTCGCGTCACCGGGCGGTGCAACGCATCGGCGAGAGCCGCGACCTCACCGACAGGCATGCGCGTGGCCCGTGCTTCGGCCGGGTCCCAACCGCAGTGAGCGCACGGCTCGTCCCTGACCTCGGCTTCGCCGTAGTGCTTGCCGGTGCGCCCGGCGCCGGCCGGAGGCTCGAACGCGGCGATCCGCGCGGCCAGCCCGTCGTCCACGTCGCGACCAACGGCCTTGCGGGACCTGCTGCGCATCTCCATGAGCTGTTCGAGGATCCGCTCGGGATCACCCGACTCGAGCGCCACCTCGATTCCGGCGCCGATCCAGCGCAGGGCCGCGTCATGATCGTCGGCGGCGGCATAGGCGTAGCCGGCGGAGTTGTACAGCCACACATCCTCGCCACAGTCGGCCCGGAGCCCCTCGTACAGCGCATCGGCCTCGTCTCGCCGGCCGGCCTCGACCAGCAACTCGGCGATGTTGGCCCGCGGGTGCGGCGCGCTGCGGTAGCCGGCAGCGATCCCCCGCTCCCAGGCCTCGATCGCTGCGTCGAGTCGACCCTGGCGGTGGTGGATCCGGGCGAGCTCTTCCCAGAGTCCCGGGACATCGAATTCGTGTGGCGCACACGGGTGGTCGATGCAGGCCTGGAGAGCCGTGGACGTCGCGTCGAGGTCATCGGCTCTGCGTGCGGCGACAGCGGCGTCCATGAGGGCGTCACACTCCTCCATCGACTGGTCGCGAGAGATGACCGACATGGCATCAGCCTCGCACGGCGCTCAGCGGTGGAAGCGCAAGTCGACACCGGGGAGACCGTCGAATGCAGCCCGGTCCGCGGTGACCACGGTGCGACCGGTCGCCACTGCGGTGGCGGCGATGATGAGGTCGTGCGCGCCTCGGGGTGCACCGGACCGGCGCACCGATGCGAGGAGGCCGGCATGGGCCTCGGCAACGGCGAGGTCGTAGTCGATGACGGGAACCGCCTCGCGAACCAGATCGACGAACGCCTCCCGATCGGATCGTCGCCGGTCGTCAGCGAGCAAGACGCCGACTCGCAGTTCGGCGATCGTGATCGCCGCAATCGCGGCGTCGTCGTCATCGTCGATCAGCTCATCGAGTACGGCCGACGCGCGTTCCGCGTCGACGAGAAACGTCGTGTCCAGAACCAGCCGGGTCATGGACGGTGCTGCAGCTCTACAAGCTCGCGGACTCCAGCCAGATCATCGCTCCACGAAGAGTCGACTGGATGGTCCCGCAACATCGCCTTGACGTCGGCTCCCTGCCCGGAGCGGACAGGATCGAGGTGAGCGATCACCTTCCCTCGACGGACGATGGTGAAGTGCTCGCCGCGATGCTCGATGGCATCGAGCAGATCGGCGAAGTTGCGTGCTGCATCCGTGGCGCTGATCTCCGACATGGAATCAGATTATCTGATTAGAGCGGCGGTGTCACCTCGCAGGCCTCCTGTTT
>CAWDAJ010000011.1:0-89529 GCA_963800295.1 uncultured Acidimicrobiaceae bacterium | reverse complement strand
GGCCTTGACATATCTGTCTACGGTGTCGTCGGAATCGGCCACTCTCTCGCTGCCTGTGCGCTGTGCGTCAAGTGCCTTCGAAACCGCAGCAGCTGAGGCATCAGCGAACGTTCTGGAGTCGAGTGCCGAGACATGGAATGGGCACTGACCCAGCGCCGCACTGAAGTCAGCCTCCGAGTCACCGACCGAGGGAACCTCGATTGCAGGAGCAGCTGTCTTGCCGTCGCCGAAGGTGCTCGGCGCGGTGGGAAATATGGGTAGCCAAGCGCTCGCATGCAGTTCGACATCTCGTTGAACGTCTCGATCCATGCCGCACGCTGATCTGCAGGTAGGTCGAGGGCGCTGGCGTCGATGTCGCCGCCTTCGTCTTGGCCCTCGGAAGTCGGTGAGGCCGCTACAGCTCGCGCCACTTCCCCGTGTGGATACAGCGGAGTCTCCGCGTGAGGTCGAAAGCGCTATGACGCTGGCCAAGACCATCAGGAATCCTATCGAAATTGCGAGCCATAGCTGATTGCGACGCAGGTAGCGAGGATGGAGGAGCATGTCTATGGGTCCGTTCCTTGTTGGTCAGTTCTACGAGAGCCAAGAGTTCTGCCACTGAAGGCAGTACGAGTACTGATTGCAGGCTCTCTCCCGTGATTGTTCAATAACACGAAATAGTCATTCGACATATCACGTATATAAGCCCGAGCACGGCAAACAGAAAGAGCAATCTCTGCCCACATTGCTGCTGCTCTATCGCGGCGTAGTATCAGCGGTTTCGGTTGGCGTGCTGCCCGATCCTTCCTCTTGTCCTCGTTCGGCTTCAACAGCCTGTTCAGGCGGTGTGACAATCGCATCAGGACCGGAAGCGATGACGATCGCCATGTCGCCGGTCTTGAGAACGGTTGTCCCGTCCACACGGGTGGAGAGCGTCGGCGCATCGAAGAACCATGCAATCTCGATCGGATCGTCAGCCACGTCGACGGTCGTCACCCGTTCACCGGTGGCGTAGACGAGCGTCGTTGACGAAGCCCGCACCGCGCCGAAAGGAGACGTACCAGCACGGAGCGAATCAATTTCCAGTCCGCTCCCGGGCCGCCGCCGACGAGGACGGCTGAGACGACGGCATCGAACTCGCTGGCAGAGAGACTCCTTCCGCCACAACGACGGCACTCCCATCGGTTTCGTCCCGTCTAGCGACCATGAGACCGTTGACCTCGGGTCCTCGCTCCGCTCCCGGGGGAAATACGTCCAAGAGTGTCGTCTCCCCGAGCTCAGTTCGACCGACGGCAACGTAAGAGTCGCCGCGTCGCCACACGTCGAGCAGGCCCGGTGTTCCGGTCCCCGCGGGGTCAGTCGTCTGTACGGTCGGCACACCAAGTCCGGGGAGTACCCAGACAGCGCTCTCGTCGCCGCCCGCTGTCACCGATGCCGAGTCCGCCCCTGCCACGCAGCCAGCCAGACAATCCCGACGGCTAGAGCAACAGCAGCGCCGCCGCCGCACTCCGTAGGACCGAGCGTCGATTACGGACTCTGCGGCTTGTGGCGGCGGCGACGTCCCACACCTCGTCGGCTCCACGGGGCATCGTGGATGGCTGGATACGTGCCTCGAAGAGCACGCGAACTTTCCGCCATGTCACGCATCGTCCAACTCCAGTTCAGTCAGCCGTTCTCTGAGCACCTTCCGAGCCCGTGACGCACGAGCTCGGATGGCCTGGGCAGAGGTGTCGAAGACATCCGCCAGTTCGTGAGACCGCCACCCCTCAACATGGATGAGGTACAGGATGCTGCGGTCGAATGGGTTCAGTTCATCGAGGAAGTCGTAGTCGGATGGATACGAGTCCCTGCTGCCTTCGGCCCGGAGAAGGCGGACGATGGACTTCGTCGCCGCTGGAGACGCCGTCGCTCGTCGCTCACCTGGCGAACGACCGCGGCTCGTAGGTAGGCGCCGGGGTCGTCGAGTTCAGCGAGAGTCTTGCGTGCGAGGCAGCGGGCAAGCGCTGACTGGATCAAGTCGTCCGGGTCGATGTCCCGATCAGCGCACCGCGAGCGAACCGGCGTAGTCCCGGATAGAGCTCACGGAAAATGTCCTGGTCGCTCACGGGGATCACCGCGCCATCTGCGCCGAGTAGAGGAACCGCTGCGAGGTAGTGGCATCGAGCGGGGGCATGTGTAGTGGACGCCGCAGACCAGCCAATTGTGACGACGTACCTGCGGTACAGACCGAGGCCGCCCGGATCTCGGCACGCCTTGGCGGGCCAGCGAAAAACGCGCAGTGCTGCTATGGATGCGTCCTCGAGGTCGAGGCCCGTTCGCTACTTCTTGTTCTGCTCGACCGTGGCTCGCGCGAGCCGGCACCACTGCGGCGTCGTCCGATGGCTCGCTACAGGTCGACTCGCTCCTCGCGCACGCCGGGCTCGCCGTAGCGCCTGACTGCGAACGCCCCTTCGCCGAGGTCGGTCCGCTGGAGAACCGGCTCTACAGCACTCCACAGTTGGTCAGCATCCGGCCCGTACATGTACAGAGTGGCGCCCTCTGGACCGACCTCATTTCCGTCGAACTCGCCGGCACTCGCTTGGTCGATCGCCTCGATCAGCTGGTCTTCGAGTTCAAACAACCCTGTGGTGTCATCGAGCGATGCGAGGTGGACAAGGACGGCATGTGTCGCCACAGCGCCAGCCTGGTCCGCGAGATCGGCGTCATCGTTGTCATCTCCGCACCCGGTCAAGAACAAGCTAGCGGCAATGATGAGCACGGCAGCAAGGCGGATCGCCATTCGGCGAGCATGCCACTGACTTGAGTGAGCCGTATCGATGTGCCGCTCGTCGTTGGCCTCGTCCTCACCGCCGTCGAGAAGGCCGAGTGCACCGATCAACTATTCGCGCTGGCGAACCCGCTCGAAGATCCGGCAGTTGGTGCGGGCTCGCCCCGTGCGTCAGCCCCAGCAAGGATGTGGACTGGACGTGGCGAATCCTTGGGTGTGACAACTGACTCATCGGGGCTTCGCCCCTTCGTGGATGGTCCGGCCCGGCTCGCCGCCGTCGCTGTCAGCTTTGGGGCGGCCGTTGTACTTGCCATCGGACCGGTCATCTGGGTCCTTGGTACGGCGAACGGCGACCACGTGAAGATCGACGGTGGGATCGCTCGGCTGGCGACGCAGCTCCTCGCCATCGCCGTGTTCGTGCGAGTCGCGTCCCGGCGCAGCCGAGGTCTCCCGGTCTTCGGAGCGCACAAGCAACAGTGAGGCGCTGACGTCTCCCACCGGCGGTCGTGTGCCGGGCGGTGCAACCGACGTGCCGTTGCTTGGTGCGGCCCCGTGCCGGCTTGGGGGATGGCGAACCGCTCGCGATTCCCGGTAAGAGACGATCCCGGGGAGGGAACCCGGTCTCTGCGTCCGGGCGTCGAAGCACCATGAGTGACGATGGATCGGAGAGACTGCCCGAGGGAGGAGTCGCGACGACGATGCGCTGGAAGATCATCGCGGTTGGAGCGGTGCTTCTTGCCGTCGTGGGGTTTGTGGTGGTCTTCGGCGCGCTGGACGAGAGCGGCGACTCCAACGGCGTTGCGGCGGCACCAGCGGGCCTCCCGGCGTGTCGTGAACTCCCCGGTCGGCTGTTGGGCCCGTTCAGCGATGACCGGTCGTGGGGTGGGTGTGTGGCGGATTCCGGAGCAGCAGCGAGGTCATACCGCTACGAGTGCACCAACCTGCGCCGGGTGCTCCCGCCTGACGGGCACGAGGAGACGATCGCCGATCTCGCACCGGTTGTGTTCATCCCCGACGCCGGTCTCCTCGGTGCGCGTGGCGAGGAGTGGGAGTCCAAGCAGATGCGCGCGGCCTGGGCGCGGATGCCGTTCCGCAACCTCGTTCCCTACCGATGCGATGAGCTCCGCTCGCTGCCCCACGACGACCTCGCAATCGCCGGCTGCGATCTCGACCAGCACATCGTCGACTTCTACAGCACGCAAGGTTGCGCCAGCGACGGTGAGGCCCATTCGGCTGTCGGCCGCGTGTGCACCTTCTTCGACTTCGACATCAACGTCTCTTGGGAGCAGTGGTGGATCGACGCTCCGCCCGAGGACTACGGCTCGGGACCGTTCGTCATGGAGACCCAACAAGACGGCATGTGGGTGTTCACCCCGCCCGACCATCGCGATGACCGATGCCGTACCCCACCGGACGACTGGCCAGCGCAGTGGCGCTACACCGAGAACCGCTGACGCACACCGACACCGCGCCCGACGGCCATCCGCATCGGCGGAGTAGCGCTGCGACCGGCATCCTGCCGTGGCTCAAAGCGACCCCGCCGGCGTCCCTACGTGCCGGTAGCCCCTGCGGCTTCGGCGCCGCGTCGGAACAGCAGTCACCGCTCGCGATTTCCAGTTCGGCTCGCTGCGGCCGCCTAACACGCGGCAGTCGGTTCGGTCTCTGGTCTGGCAGCCTTGAACCGTGGGAGCTTGGCATCGAGGCGATGCGATCGTTCGGCGTGACGTGTGGCTGGGACATGTCCGGCACGCCACCCCGTCACGCGTCGTCGCTGACACGCCCGACCTTCTCATCTGGTGGACCGCGCCGGGAAACCGATACAAGGCGGCGTCGGGCGTACGCGGTGACATGGCGCGGGCCGACGTCGTGCCTGGTGAGGGTTGGGAAGACCGGGAGTGGTTCGGCGGTGGTGCTCTTCATCTGGTTCGCCCGGAAGACCACTGCGCGATCGTTGCCCTGTTCGCCGAATCCGGAGCACTCGACTGTTGGTACGTGAACCTCCAGTTGCCCTACAAGCGATCTTCGTTCGGCGTCGAGACGATGGACTTGATCCTCGACGTGGTCGTCGCTCCGGACCTGAGCGGGTGGGCGTGGAAGGACGAGGACCAGTTCGAGGACGCCATCACGCGGGGGATCTTCGATTCGACGTTTGCTAGCGGCATCAGAGCTGCGGGCCTGGATGCGGTTGAGCGCCTGGATGCGGAGTCGGATGAGTTCTCGCAGTGGCAGCACTGGACGCCTCCGCCGGACTGGGAGCTTCCGACGCTCCCCGGAGGGTGGGACTCTGTCTGAGCGGGCCACCCCGCTGGATACGTGCCGTTATCCGAGAGAGCGCGCCGGTTCTGCTCAGCCCCGAATCGCGTCGCCCGGGATTAGTTGGCGCGTCGGCCTGGCGAGGCCGCCCGTGATCCGGCACTCGGTGCGGCCGTTCCGAACCGGGCAGCCGTCCGCGTACCCCGGCACGTTCTCAGCTGCCCAGAACGAAACGCCTGGTGAACCGGGCAGCCGTCCTGGTGCTCGAGCACGTCCTCGGCTGCCCAGTTCGTCGAGGCGGCCGTCCCGACGTGCCGATCCTCAGCGGGTCGAACGACGGCGGTCTCGAGGACGGCGACCGGCCCGATCATCCAGTCCGCGCTGGCGTAGGTTCCATCGAAGTTACCGTCACCCGGCGCATGGCAGGTCGCCAGGGTGGCGCGCCCGGACACTCGCTACCGGCGAGACTGGCGCCATGGTGTTCGGTCAGCAGTCTGGACCTCCGGCGACGGCACGGCAGATGAAGCAGCTCACCGAGCTGGTGGTGGCGGCCGGGCACACCGATTTCCGGGACGCTCGCGGTCCGCTCGGCCTCACGCAGCGACAGGCCGCTGGGAGGTTCACGCGTGAGGAGGCCGACGACCTGATCGCCCGTCTCGAGAGTGAGGTGGAGGCCGAGGGTGATGCCGACACGGTCGCGCCTCCCGGCCCAGGGCCCGCCGCGTCGGCGGCTCGCTTCAACCGGCGTGAGGCCCAGCGGCCCCAGGCGTTGACCGGCATGCCGGCGGAGGCGCTCGCCGCGGAGCTGCAGCGGCGGGGCTGGGTTGTCCTCGAGCCGTAGGCCTGCGCTCAGACCCCTTCGATTGAACGACTGATAGCGATCGGCGATCCACAGCCTCGGTGGTCGCTCACGTTCGCCTTCGGTGCTGCTTCTCCTCTTCACGCGCCGCGCGGCGCTCCTGCGCCCGCTGCCACTTGCCCTGCCGGCTGCGACACGCCTTCCGGCAGAACCGCTGGTTCGCGGAGCGTCGCTCGAACAGGACCCGGCACCGCCAGTAGGCGCACACCGCCAGCCGCTCCGGATCGAAGTCCGCATCGCTCACGTGGTCGTCGTCAGCCTCGCCGATCCGACCAGTCAACTGCAGGTGGCATGGACAGCACGTCTCGAGGGTCGACTGGGCGCACTTCCAGAACCACGTCTCCATCATCCCAGCTCGCTGCGGGAGGCTCGGATACGTGCCGGTAGACGGGGCGTCCCGAGCGCCGGCTCGCCCTCTCCTCAGCGCGTCGATCAACCGTTACGACTGGCCCCCGTGGTTCGCCCCTCGGCAGGCTGACGGGGTGTTCTTCCTCCGAAAGATGTCTCTGCCACAGCGAGTCGTCGTCGTGGTCGCCATGGGCTTGGCAATGCTCGCCACGTGGGTGTGGTGGTACTCGGGGACGGTGCCAACCGGTGGAGGCTGGTTCGCCTACGCACCCACGACCACGGAGACGTACTTCGTCGTCCGTCATCGTCAACCGGAGGACTTGGCGATCCCGTTGCTCCTCATTGGCATCTGGACTGGTCTCTCGCTGTGGCTTCTCGCCCCTTCGATGCCTCACTCGCAAGGCGAGTAGCGGCTCCGATGTTCACCGGCCGCATGACCGGCGGTGAAGCTACGAGCGCAGCCGTCGAGCGACCGCCTCGAGCGACTCTGCCATTCGCAGTCGTAGCCGCGTCGGCAGCTGTCGAGCCGCCTGTGAAGCGGCCGCCGTGGTACCCGGGCTCACGAGTCGCAGGTTGGTTCTCGGGGGTGCGGGGATGCTCGACACGAGCGCGCGCGTGAAGAAGCCCACCACGCTGGCGGCGGCCTCGGGCGTGAGGTGAAACGTCTCCACTACCCGATCGTCTCGCCAAAGGCTGAGGTTGAAGAAACCGTGCATTGGGCGCCATGTCGCTCGAAGCAGCACCTGCTGCTCATCGAACAGCATGAGGCTTCCGAGTACCTCTGAGGATGGTTGCTCCGCCTGTGCCCGCTCCATGCAAGCCACTGTCGCGCCGATCTGCCAGCGACGCCACTGCCACCGATGTGCCGATCCTCAGCGGCGGTACCGGGGGCGTGCTGGAGGGTGCCGGCCGCCCCGATCGTCCAGTTCTCCGTTGTCGCAGCGGCTAGGAAGTCCTGTGCCACCGGATGCTGATCGTGACCTCGACCGGAGGACCTTCGGTCTTGGATGCCACCGCCGACCATTGTCCGGGGAGCTGGCCCTCGAGACGCGGGAACTCGATGGTGCACTCCTCACCTTCATCCGAGGGGTGGCAGGCGTCCTGACGATCTGGGCCGAGCACATACAGAGTCGATCCTCCTGTCGTCGTGAAGTCGACGGTGAGGTCAGGCGCTGGCCGTGACGACACGATGGTGATGGTCTGCGCAGCCTCTCGTGGGTCTTCCGCCTGGAAGTTCGACGCAGATTCGGCCTTGCCTTCACGGAGCGACAGCTGGATGGGCGTCACCGGGGTGCGCTCGGGCTCGACGGTTGTGCGCATGCCGATGCAGGCACCTGGGGGCACGAGTTCGCCTGCGCCGGGCTTGAGTGCGGTCACTTGGGCGGCGGGGCTGGTGTCGTCGCCGGCAGGTACGCCGGTGTCGATGACGGTCAGCCCGGCTCGTTCGAGCATGGAGCGTGCTTCGCTGAGGCCGAGGCCGAGGACGTTGGGGACCTTGATGGTGCGCTCGCCGGTGGTCGCGCAGATGTGGGCGCTGAACACCGACACCGCGCCGAGTACCTCGTCGCCGGCCGGCACAAGCACCGTGCGGCCGGTGACGAGCCGGTCTGAGGTCGGTGCGTTGCGATCGGCACGTTGGAGTCCCTCGGACGTGACCACGTACAGGAAGGTGCCGGTGCGATCGGCGACGACCTGCCGGGCCAGCACCTGGAAGTCGCTGACGACCGCACCATCGGTGCTGATGGAACGGACCGGTGACGCCACCGAGCCGGCATCGCCGTCGAGCACCCACAGCCGCCCGTTGCTGGTCCACGCCTGCACCGCGTACGCGGCGTCGTCGCGCAGGACACGACCCTCGGCGAGCGCGTTTGCGGTGACCGGGACGATGACGATGCGCCCCCCGTTCGGGCCGGCGAGGCTCACGGCGAGCGACTCGCCGTCGGGCGACCAGGCCAGGCCGGTGGGGAACAGTTCGCTGGCCGGTCCGCTGGTGTCGAGCGCGATCTGATGGCCGGGATCGTCGTGGCCGATGGTGCGCACGACCACCGCCGTCACTCCGACGGTGGCCACCCGGGTTCCGCTGGGGTCCACCGCCGGGAAGAACCCGCTCAGGTACGGAGCGCCCTGCCCGACCGTCCCGGTGTCCGGATCCAGGCCGGGGTGCCGGTCGACGTTACCTCCTGCCGGTTCGCAGCACGTCTCCACGAACAGGTCGTGACTGGCGGACACGTCGGTGTGGGCGTAGCTGACGTAGCAGGCGGCGATGCCCTCGCCGGCGCAGCCTCGGTTGTCGATCGTGTCCAACGTCGCGATCTCGCTGCCGGTGCCGAGATCGACGAGCACGAGACGCCATCGCAGGCCCTCCGAGTCGGTGCGGGCGACGACGGCTCGATCCGGCAGTGCCACCGCCACAGGACCGTCGCCGGGATCGGCGGGGACCGTGGAGTCCGGCGTGGTGGCCGTCGTCGGCGACTGCCCGTCGGCGACGTC
Source organism: uncultured Acidimicrobiaceae bacterium (assembly GCA_963800295.1). Taxonomy (GTDB): domain Bacteria; phylum Actinomycetota; class Acidimicrobiia; order Acidimicrobiales; family Salinilacustritrichaceae; genus Salinilacustrithrix. The sequence goes on along the minus strand of CAWDAJ010000011.1, from coordinate 80,833 downwards.
GTCTGAAACCACGCCGGCATCGTCGCCACCCCTACCGGTCAGCGCCCAGCCAAGGGCACCGCCGGCCAGGACAACGACAACGACCGCTACGACAGCCGCGAGTCGGGAGCGGCGCCCGTGTGCGGCCCCGGGCGTCTGCTCTTCGACGGAGTCACCAATGCGCTCACGCAACGCCTCGCCGGCGTCGACGTCCGCGACGTAGTCGACGAGCGCGCCCGCCACCAACCGGTCGAACTCCTCCTCGTGGGCTTCGATCATCGCAGGTCCTCCAGCATCTCTCGCAGCGTGTTGCGAGCCCGGTGCAGATGGGTCTTCACCGAACCGGCTGAGACGCCCAGCGTCTCCGCCACCTCGGCGTCGCTGAGCCCGGCGAAGTACCGCAGCAGCACGCAGTCCCGCTGGCGCACGGGCAGCCCACGAACCGCGGTCACCACCCGCTCGGCGGTGTCCGCACGGACCGCCACACCCTCCGCCGGCTCGCCGTGGGCGGCCACGGGCAACCGGTCGTCCCGGTGCCGACGTTCCCATCGGTGCACGTTCCTGGACAGATTCAGTACCGCCCGCCGCAGGTACGCCCGCTCCCTGCCCGGGGCCGGTCCCGGACGGGTGCTCAGGCAACGGATGAACGCGTCGTGGACCACGTCCTCGGCCGCGGCGCGATCCCCACACGCCAGCACCGCCAGACGCAGCAGGTGCGTGGCGTGGTCCCGGTACCAGGCATCCAGCTCCGCCGACGGTTCCACGCTCGCCCTCACACCCCTACGACACCGCACCACACCATTTGGTTGACAGCCAGCCCACCACGAAGTGCTCGCCCACGCCACGACCCGCAACATCGACACGCAAACCTGCCAGCGCCGAACGGCACCGAGTTAGCCGCTCTCGCAGCGCGACGCGCGATGGCTGCTCGCCGGGGTGCAACCGACGTGCCGCTCGCGGCGGTCTGGCAGCGTCACGTCGGAGCGACGGCGCCGCTCGCGATTCCCTGCTCGGGTCGTCGTAGGCGCCGAACGCCCGAAACTGGTGCGATCGGACATCGGTAGCGTCCTGCCATGGGCTGCCGCATCTTGATCGTCCAGCACGGCGAGAAAGAGCGGCAGCCGGGGGACCCCGGCCTGACCGCCAGCGGTCGCGAGCAAGCCCAGATCACGGCTGGCTGGCTCGCCCAGAACTTCAACCTGTCGCACATCGTTTCGAGCCCGATGCGCCGCGCCGTCGAGACGGCGGCTCTGCTCGGCGCGGCGAGCGGACTGAAGCCCACGACTGACGACCGACTCCGAGAGCGCATGAACTGGAACGACAGCACAGAGATGTCGCTCGACGAGTTCCTGGCCGAGTGGCATCAAGCCTCCGCGGACCGGTCGTTCCTGCCTCGCTCTGGCGACTCGTCAGACCGCGCCGCGGACCGCTTTCTCCGCACCCTGCGGGAGCTCGCCGATGCAGCTGACGACGGAGACGTGGTCGCCGTCGTCGCACACGGAGGAGTCACCGTCGATTCGCTGCGAACCTTGCTCGGGGACGACGCCGTCCTGCGAGAGCAGCCGGACCTGATCCCGAACGGCGTGCCTTGCTGTGCCGTAACCGAGCTGCTGTGCGACGGCCACGACTGGCACGTGCGGTGGCCCTCCACCGTCCACCTGACGCATCGCACCGAGCACCACCCGGCCTAGCGATCGGCAACGCCGACGTGCCGTTGCCGGGTGCCACCGGGTGGCGAGCCGACGACACCGAACCGCACGCGATTCCCAAGTCGGAATGTCCGGCCGGCGGATCACCCGGCGGTCGGCGGGAGATCCGTGCAAGTGTCTGTCCATGGGGACCGACGGGAGAACGTGGCCACCGGATTGGGAACGCCGTCGATCAGGCGAGGGCTGCCCAATGTGCAGCGACGGCCGTCCCGACGAGGGTGCTGAAGGCGTTCGCTATGCGTCGGGAGCCTTCGGCGACGCATACCTGAAGCGTTCCGGTCCAGCAGCGGGGTACTCGACAGTGCTGTTCCGTGGTCGACACGTCGCAGATCCGACCGATCTCACGGCGGAGGAGACGACCGGGTTCTGGCAAGTCATTGCGCAGGCAGCCAGGGCGATCCAGGCGGTGTTCGGCCCGTGCCACATCAACTACCAGCTGCTCGGCAACGCCGTACCGCACGTGCATGCCCACGTCATCCCGCGTTACCTGGACGACCCGGACCCGGAGCGGCCGTTGAGGCCGGAGGTCTGGGCGGCACCGACAAGTATCAGCGACATCGAGTTCGCCCAGCAGGTCGAGGGACTTCGCCGCGCTGCTTCCGAGAGTTGAGCCAAGCCGCACCGAGGTGCCGGTAGTCGGCGCCTCGCTCGACGAGACGCTCGGCAACGCTGACCGCTCCGAAGATCTGTTCTGCTGCGAGCCCGCAGCGCGTCGACGCCAATGTCGTCAACCAAATCAGTGTGCTCGGCGCCCAGACGGGCGAGTTCGACTCCGCTGTAGCGTTCGTCCATGTCCGGGAAGGCACCCAAGGAAGTCGTGCGCCGCTTCCTCGACGACGGCTCGACTGATGGCCGCTGGAACATGGACGTCATCGGCGAGTGCTTCGACGAGTCGTACTGGTCGCATACGTGGGCGGGCGATCTCGCACACACCGGGGCAAGGCAGGCTCGCTTCTTCTCCGGCCTCGAGTTCATCGAGCGGTTGGAGAGCCAGCTGGTCGCCGAAGGCGACCTTGTCGTCCATCGCAGCCGGAGTCGCTTCCGTCACGTCGGCGAGATGTTCGGTGTTGCGCCGAGCGACCGCATCGTGACGATCGACCACGTGGAGATGTGGCGAGTGGAGAACGGGAAGATCGTCGAGCACTGGGGTGGCATTGGAGCGGGAGGGCAGCTCTATCGGGCGTTGACTGCCCCCGAGCACTGACACGACGCTCTATCGCTCACGTCGCACTCCGCTCCGACGTGCCGTTGGGGACGGCCACGACCTCGTAGCCTGCGCAGCCGCCGATCGAACCGACCAACCATTCGCTCTGGCGGAGACGCCGCGCGAGCCGGCAGCTGGAGTAGTCAGCTCGGCAGTCGACGCTCGCGATGCACTCCCGCTTTGAGCCACCAAGGGGACGTGACGGCTGCCGTCACGGTCACGAGCGCACTTGCCGCTACTGCCGCGGGGAGCCAGAACACGAAAATCACGACGTCACCGGGCCGTACCTTGGTTGGCTGGTCGAGACTCAGCTCAGCCCGGAGAGCCTGTACACGTCTGCCCAACACCGCTTGGCGATCGTAGGAGTAGAGGTTCTGGGATTGGCGGCCCCGGGCAAAGCCACGAAGCGTGGCGATGGGCCACCGGCCCACACCGGCGAGCATGACTGTGAGGCCCAGTATCCAAGCGGCGATGTAGCCCCGGCAGCCGGATCCGATCTCCCACGCGCTGATCTCTGCCTCTCCGCGGAGGTCTGTCGTGTAGCCGGTGACCACGTGGTTGAGGTCGTGGATGCGAACGGATCGTCTCCGGGCCTCGACATTGGGAAGGGCCATCGGGATGGGCCCGAGTCGAGCGACCGCCCACTTGTCGTCGTAGCCGCCGTCTGGCTCGAAGCCGTTCTCAGCGAAGTAGATCTGCAGGCCCTCGGCGAGGGTCCTACCCCAGCGTTCCTCTTCCACGGCGCAACAGCCTTCCACGACCCCTCTTGGGGCGTCGGATACGTGCCGTTAGCGCCGATCCGCAGCGTCGGCCCGGACGCACCTAACGCCGGGTGAGCGGTGATCGGTGCGGGATGTCCGCATGCCGGCTGTAGCCGCCGAACGGTTGACGTCACGGAACTGCAACAAATCTCTTGAGAGATTTCAGGGGGCTCAGCGGCCTAGTGGGGTAGTGGCCACCAACCCCGAGGAGGACCAATGCCTGCCACGAACCTTCAGACCGAACCGCCCCGGACCGGTCGTCGCCCACTGTTGTCGATCGCCGAGGTCGCCGAGTTGCTCGGTGTCAACGTCCGCCATGTCCGCCGGCTCGTCCAGGAGAAGCGCATCCCCTACGTGAAGTGGGGGCACCTGATCCGCTTCGACCCGGACGAGGTCGAGGCCTGGATCGCCGAGCACAGCATCGGCGCGTCCCGGCCCTTCGCCAGCTGAGCTACAGCGGCTCGATGATGACCTCGGCGTGGTCCGCTGCGAGCGCGCCGAGGTCGTCGGGGTCGCCAGTCAACACAACCGCACCGCGGGCTTCGATAGCGGTGGCGACGACGATGGCGTCGACCGTCGAGCTCGACCCGGTGTCGCCGAGCAGGGCGCCGGCGATACGGCCGACGGCCTCGTCGGCCAGGTCGACCTCGCCGACGGCCTTCACGATCCGGTTCACCGGCGCATCGTCCGCCCGGCCTCGGACCGTCTCGGCGACGACGACAGCCGGGATCGAGACCTCGGCGTCGGCCTCGAGCGCAGCGGCCAGCGCCGCTCGGGCCCGAACGTCGCTGCGGGACAGGGCGATGACGGCGCCGGAGTCGAGGATCAGGCGCTGCGGCGGCGTTTGGGGCTTGCGGGTGCGTTTCGCCATGGCTTGCGAGCCTCCTCGAGCACGTCGTCGGGGATCGGGCCGGACTCGTCGTCCATCTGGGCGAGCAGCTCACCGAGCCGGTCGCGCTGGAGCTGGCGGCGCAGCGCCTCGTTCACGTACGACGACAGTTCGCGTCGGCCGGCGCGAGCACGGGCTTCGGCGAGTACGTCTTCGTCGATGCTCAGCGATACCTTCGACACTGCCATACGGGTATCGTACCTGAAGTAGGAATGGACGGCGAGGCTCGATCGCTTCCCCAGCCCGCCATGCACCGTCCGGGAAGCCTCTTCATCCGCAGACTCCGCGCCCTCTGATTCGGCGCGTCTGCGAACGCACGAAGGGGCGCCCCATGGCCCACGTCCAAGACCTCTGGGAGAAGACCGTCGACGGCGAGCGAGTCCGCACCGCCAGGTACGGCCGAGGCAACCGCTGGCAGGTCCGCTACCGAGACCCGGACTCCGTCGAACGCACCAAGACGTTCGCCCGCAAGCAGGACGCCGAACGCTTCCTCGTCACGATCAGCGCCGACGTCCTCCGAGGCGCCTACGTCGACCCCAACGCTGGCAAGGTCCGCTTCGCCGAAGTCGCCGACACCTGGCTCGCCGCTCAGACCTTCGGTGACTCATCACGGGAGGCCACCGAGATCCGACTACGCCTGCACGCCAACGCTCACTTCGGCCATCGAGAGATCCGCAGCATCAAGCCATCGACGATCCAGGCGTGGCTCCGCAAGCTCCAACGCGACCTCGCCCCGACCTACGTCAAGGCCGTGTTCACCAACGTCTCCTCGGTGTTCACCGCCGCTGTCGACGACGGGCTCATCGCCTCGAACCCGTGCAAGGCGACATCGGTCAAGCCCCCGAAGCTCGAGAAGCGCAAGGTCGAGCCGTGGCCGGTCGAGCAGGTCGAGGCCGTGATCGACGCAATGCCGCCGCGGTACCGGGCGCTCGGCGTGCTCGCCGCCGGCTGCGGGCTCCGCCAAGGCGAAGCCTTCGGTGTCCGGGTGCGAGACATCGACTTTCTACGCCGCCAGGTCCACGTCGAGCAGCAGGTCAAGATCGTTGCCGCCAAGGTCACCATCGACACCCCGAAGGGCGACAAGACCCGGTCCGTGCCGCTGCCCGACATCGTCGCCACCGAGCTGGCCGAGCACCTCCGTCGCTACCCGGCCGAGGGCGACGAGCTGGTCTTCACCAGCCGAGAGCACAAGCCCCTCGACCGGAACCACTTCAACCCCTACGTCTGGAAGAAGGCGCTCGTCGCCGTCGGCGTCGAGCCCACCCGGTACAACGGCATGCACGCCCTCCGGCACTTCTACGCCTCGGTGCTCATCGACGGCGGCGAGTCCGTACGAGCCGTCGCCGAGTACCTCGGCCACTCAGACCCCGGCTTCACCCTTCGGGTGTACACGCACTTGTTCCCGTCGTCGGAGGATCGAGCGCGCCAAGCGGTTGACCGCCTGCTGGGTGGAGGCGTGTCACGGTCGGAGGTGGACCGCCGCAGCTGACACACGGTCGGCCGTTGGCAATGCCGACCCTCGTACGATCGCTGCGTGAGGATCACTACGTCCGGAGAGCTTCGGCGCCTCGACTTGTCGCCGATAGTCGATCTGCTGCCAGCCCTTTGGGAGAAGTGGGGCGGTCTGGAGTTCGACCGAGATGGACAGGTCCTGAATTCTCTCACCAGTGAGCCCCTCGCCTCCTTCGCCCTGGTCGACGGACGTCACCGCCAGCCAGGTGCCCGCTACCGGGCGACGATCACGACTCCGAAGTACGACCTCCCGGAAGGGCGGCGTGCCGAGTTCGAGAAGGAGTCTCGGAAGCTGAGCCAGCGCAACGCGAAGCAGGAGGAGTGGAGCGATCACTTCGCCCGTCGGCGAGAGGCGAGTGTGCAAGTCGGCACCGAGGAGCAACTGCTGACGCTGACCCTTCGCGACGACAACAGCAGGCGGCTTGCGTTCGGTGTGTCGGACGAGACCGAGCACTGGACCGTCGATGTCGACCTCGAGCACGGTCGGCTACCGAGCGTTCAGGTCAGCGGCACACTCGACCTGACGGCGAGACTCAAGGCCGACGGTACCCCTGGGTGCCTCAGCGGGATTCTCGGAGGGACGGGGGTCGGAACCGCAACAGTCGACCTCGCCACCGTGGAGCGCGGTGGAAGCCTCGTCGTCGCCGAAGGCAGAGCGACCCGCTTCCGAGGCAATCTCGGCGTTGACGTCCGTACCTCGGCAACGACCTGGTCAATCGAAGGGACGTTCGTGCTCCGTGCTCGCGGACTGGCCCGGCCGATCCTGTGGTTCGCCGGACGACGGATGCGTCGCAGCATCGACCAGTCCGTGGCGGAGTTCTGGTCGGACAGCGAGTCCCACGTGCGCGAGTTGGATCGCCAGGTCCAGCGCCTCCGAGCGGCCATCGCCGAGGAGGGTGGCTCCGCGCCGTTCGTGCGGCGTTCGCTGTGGGACGACGGGTTCGACCCAGGTCTCGATTGGGACAGCGGACGTCCCCAATGACCCTCGATGACCGCCATCGACCGCCATTCAGACGGACCGGAGACGGACCGAGCCCCCCGCAGACCTGAAAAACCCCAGGTCAGGACGCTTCCCGATCAGATGTCGTAGTACATCTGGAACTCGTAGGGATGCGGACGCAGGCGCAGGCCGTCGATCTCGACCTTGCGCTTGTGGTCGATCCAGGTCTCGATCAGGTCGGGTGTGAACACGTCGCCGGCCAGCAGGTAGTCGTGGTCGTGGACCAGGGCGCGCAACACCTGGTCGAGCGAACCCGGCACCTGGGGTACGGCGGCCAGCTGCTCGGGCGGGAGGTCGTAGAGGTCCTTGTCGACGGGGTCGGGCGGCTCGATCCGGTTGCGGATGCCGTCGAGGCCGGCCATCAGCATGGCCGAGAAGGCCAGGTACGGATTGGCCGACGGGTCGGGGCAGCGGAACTCGACGCGCTTGGCCTTGGGTGACTTGGAGTACAGCGGGATGCGGCAGGCCGCCGACCGGTTGCGCTGCGAGTACACCAGGTTCACGGGTGCCTCGTAGCCGGGGACCAAGCGCTTGTAGGAGTTCGTGGTCGGGTTGGTGAAGGCGAGCAGCGACGGGGCGTGGGCCAGCAGGCCGCCGATGTACCAGCGGGCGGTGTCGGACAGGCCGGCGTAGCCGGTCTCGTCGAAGAAGAGCGGTTCGCCGGCCTTCCACAAGGACTGGTGCACGTGCATCCCTGAGCCGTTGTCGCCGAAGATCGGCTTGGGCATGAACGTGGCGGTCTTGCCCGCCTGCCACGCAACGTTCTTCACCACGTACTTGAAGACCATGAGCTTGTCGGCCATGCGGGGCAGCTCGTCGAAGCGGACGTCGATCTCGGCCTGGCCGCCGGCGCCCACCTCGTGGTGCTGGATCTCGACCTCGATCCCCACCTGCTCGAGGGTCAGCATCATCTCGGTGCGCAGGTCCTGGAAGTGGTCCATCGGCGGAAGCGGGAAGTAGCCCTCCTTGTACCGCGGCTTGTAGCCCCGGTTGGGTCCGCCGTCGATCTCGGTGCTGCGTCCTGTGTTCCACGGCCCCTCGACCGAGTCGACGGCGTAGTGCGTGGCGTGCGGACGGGAATCGAAGCTCACCGAGTCGAAGATGAAGAACTCGGCCTCGGGGCCGACGTAGCAGGTGTCGGCGATGCCCGACGCCAGCAGGTGGTCCTGGGCCTTGCGGATGACGTTGCGCGGGTCGCGGGAGTACGGCTCGCCGGTGACCGGGTCGTGCACGAAGCAGTGCAGCACCAGCGTCTTGCGGTGGGCGAACGGATCGATCCACGCCGACGACGGGTCGGGGAGCAGGATCATGTCCGACTCCTGGATCTCCTGGAAGCCACGGATGGACGAGCCGTCGAACCCGGAGCCTTCCTCGAACAGTGCGTCGGTGAGCTCGTGGGTGGGCACCGAGTAGTGCTGCATGAGCCCGGGCAGGTCGCAGAACCGCAGGTCGACGACCTCGACGCCCTGGTCGCCAGCGAGAGCCAGAACTTCGTCTGCTGTGCGCTCGATCACGCCCGCAAGGTACCGGGCGCTCCGGTCGGACGCGACGGAGGCCCGGGCAGTACCCGGGCCTCCGTTCAGATGTTCGTCAGCTCCGTGGAGGGCTCAGGAGGCCTCGGCGGCCTCGCACACCGTGTTGGTGATGAGACGGGCGACCACGTAGGGATCCATGTTGGCGTTCGGGCGCCGGTCCTCGATGTAGCCCTTCTTGTCGACCTCGACCTGCCACGGGATGCGCACCGAGGCGCCGCGGTTGGACACGCCGTAGGAGAACTCGGTCCAGGGAGCGGTTTCGTGCATGCCGGTGAGGCGACGCTCGACACCGGGGCCGTACTGGGTGATGTGCTCCTGGTGCTTCTCACCCAGCGCCTCGGCGGCGGCGACGCACGCGTCATAGCTGTCGCGCATCTGCCTGGTGGAGAAGTTGGTGTGGCAGCCGGCACCGTTCCAGTCGCCCGGCATGGGCTTGGGGTCGATGGTGGCGGCCACGTTGAAGTCCTCGGCGATGCGGTAGAGCAGCCAGCGGGCGATCCACATGTGGTCGCCGACCTCGACGACGCCGGCGGGGCCGATCTGGAACTCCCACTGGCCCATCATCACCTCGGCGTTGATGCCCGACAGCTTCAGGCCGGCCTGCAGGCAGGCGTCCATGTGGGCCTCGACGATGTCGCGGCCGTACACCTCGTCGGCGCCGACGCCGCAGTAGTACGGGCCCTGGGGGCCGGGGAAGCCGCCGCGGGGCCAACCGAGCGGGTGACCGTCCTCGAGGAACGTGTACTCCTGCTCCATGCCGAACCACATGTCGTAGTCGGCGTACTTCTCGGCCGCCGCGGCGGTGGCCGCCCGCGTGTTCGACGGGTGCGGCTTCATGTCGATGTCGAGGACCTCGTTCAGGACCAGGATGTTGTCGCCGCCGCGGATGGGATCCGGGCACACGAACACGGGGTTCAGGACGCAGTCGGAGGCGTGCCCCTCGGCCTGGTTGGTGGACGATCCGTCGAAGCCCCACACGGGCGGCTCGGTGCCGTCAGCGAGGATCTTGGTCTTGGACCGCAGGAGGGGCGTCGGCTTGGTGCCGTCGATCCAGATGTATTCAGCCTTGATGCTCACGTGCTCTGTTGCCTTCCGGGGATGTGGGGGTGCAGTGGAACACGGACATCATCGACGCTGACGATGTTCCGTTCTTTTCCTGAGTGTGAACGCTTTGTGAACCGGGGCCCTGAGAGCGCTCCGGCCAGGTGTCCACAGGTTGCCCCTTGCGTAGCATCAGGGTTCATGGAGCGGCAACGTGAGTACGTCCTGCGGACCGTCGAGGAGCGCGGGGTGCGGCTCATCCGCCTCTGGTTCACCGATGTGCTCGGCCAGCTCAAGTCGTTCGCCATCTCGCCCGCCGAGCTCGACTCGGCGTTCTCCGAGGGCATGCACTTCGACGGCTCCGCCATCGACGGGTTCAGTCGCATCCAGGAGTCCGACGTGCTGGCGGTGCCCGACCCCACCACGTTCGAGATCCTGCCGTGGGGCCCGGCCGGCGATCCCAAGAACTCCTCGGCGGCGATGTTCTGCGACATCACCGACCTCGACGGCAGCCCGTTCGCCGGCGACCCCCGCCAGGTGCTCAAGCGCAACCTGGCCGCGGCGCGCGGCAAGGGGTTCAACTTCTACGTGGCGCCCGAGATGGAGTTCTTCTACTTCGAGCAGGATTCCATCGACCGCACGGGCAACACGCCGCCCCGCCCGGTCGACGAAGGGTCGTACTTCGACCTGACGATCACCGATGTCGCCAACGACCTGCGCAAGAAGACGATCCACATGCTCGAGGCGCTGGGGATCCCGGTCGAGTACTCCTTCCACGAGGACAGCCCGAGCCAGCACGAGATCGACCTGCGCTACACCGACGCCCTGGCCATGGCCGACAACGTCATGGCCTGTCGGCTCGTCGTGCGCGAGATCGCCCAGCAGGCCGGCGTCCACGCCACCTTCATGCCCAAGCCGCTGCAGGGTGTGCAGGGTTCGGGCATGCACACCCACGTGTCGTTGTTCGAGGGCGACGCCAACGCCTTCCACGACGCCGACGATCCGTACCAGCTGTCCAAGATCGCCAAGGCGTTCATGGCCGGGGTGCTCCGGCACGCGCGCGAGATCACGGCCGTCACCAACCAGTCGGTGAACAGCTACAAGCGGCTCATCCAGGGCACCGGCATCGGCAGCCAGACCCAGTTCGAGGCGCCGGTCCACGTCTCCTGGGGGCGCAACAACCGCTCGGCGCTGGTGCGGGTGCCGGTGACCAAGCCGGGCAAGAGCACGTCCACCCGGCTCGAGTACCGGGCGCCCGATCCGGCGTGCAACCCGTACCTCGCCTTCTCGGTGATCCTGGCCGCCGGCCTCGCCGGCATCGACCGCGGCTACGAGCTTCCCGCCGAGGCCGAGTCCAACGTGTGGGCCATGACCGACGCCGAGCGGGCGGCCGAGGGCATCCAACCGCTGCCCGCCTCGCTCGCCGAGGCCATCGACGAGATGGAGCGCTCCGAGCTCGTGGCCGAGGCGCTCGGCGAGCACATCTTCGAGTGGTTCCTGCGGAACAAGCGGGCCGAGTGGGACCAGTACAAAGCGCAGGTGACACCGTTCGAGCTCGCCCGGTACCTCGGGAGCTGGTGACGTGGAACCGCTGCTGGTCTACCCGGACCCGCCGCCACCGGTGCTGTCGCAGGGTCTGGACCTGGCGGGCTACCCATGGACAGCGGTCGGCGCCGAGGACGACATCGCCCGGCTCGAGCCGGCCGACGGTTGGCCGGGGGCGGTCATCGTCGCCGTCACCGAACCCGAGGGCGCATTCGCCATGTGTCGTGCGCTGCGCAAGGGAGACATCCCGCTCGAGCCGCTGCTGATCGTGGTGGCGGCCGAGCAGCTCGGCGAGCTCGACATGCGCGAAGACCTCTTCGACGACTTCTGCGTCCTGCCGTTGCAGCCGTCCGAGCTCGACGCGCGGCTGCGCCACCTGTTCCACAAGACCGGCCGGGGTGCCCGGCCCGAGCTGGTGGAGTACGGCGAGCTCGCCCTCAACCTCGAGACCTACCAGGCCGCCATCGAGGGTCGTCCGCTCGACCTCACCTACATGGAGTACGAGCTGCTGAAGTTTCTGGCCTCGCACCCGGGGAAGGTGTTCACCCGTGAGGTCCTGCTGTCGCGGGTCTGGGGCTACGAGTACTACGGCGGTGCCCGCACGGTCGACGTCCACGTGCGTCGCCTGCGGGCCAAGCTCGGCGAGGAGCACGCCGGCCTCATCCAGACGGTCCGCTCGGTCGGCTACCGCTTCGGCCAGTCGCGCTGGATGTCGTAGCGGCACGAGGTCCTGCTCTGGTCAGGAGCGTCGGGAGAGTTCTTGTCGTACCCCCTTCGTACGATTTGTTCCATGGAGTCGAGGACCGCCGCCGAGGTGATGGCCGCACTGCTGGCCGGCGCCCGTGGCGTGCAGGAACTCGACCTCGATGCCCTGTCGGCCAAGGAAGCCATGGCCCTGGCGAGGGAGTTGGAGGTGGCCCGCCGCCACCTCGATCACGGCACCGACCGGGTGGCCGGGCACCTGGAGTCCACCGGCAAGTTCGGCATCGACGGCCACAAGACCGCCAAAGCCGCCCTGAAGCACCTGGGCCGCACCCCCGGCGGCGAGGTCCACGGCCGCTTGCAGACCGCCCGGGCCTGGACGACCCTGCCCGCCGTGGCACGCGCCTACGCCGATGGGCTGGTGCCGGCAGCTTCGATGCGGGCCGTGGGCCGGTTCTGTGCCAACCCCCGCATCGCGTCCCTGCTCGATGACGTGCTCGGCGACGTGATCGCCGAACAGGCCCGCACCCAGGGCTACGACGACTTCGTGTCCTGGCTCCGAGAGCTCGGCTCGTTGATCGACGCCGACGGCGCCGACCAGGACCACGAACGCACCCACGAACGCCGCAACGCCCGCCTGTGGCAGAACGAAGCCGACCTGTCCTGGTGGCTCGACGGCAACTGGGGCTCCCTCGAAGGCGCCTGCCTCGCCGAGATCCTCGCCCGCCAAGAAGCCGTCGAATGGGAAGCCGACCGCGCCCACGCCCAAGCCATCCACGGCCCCGACGCCACCCCCGACCAGTTCCCCCGCACCCCTGCCCAACGCCGGGCCGATGCCATCCTGGCCATCTTCCGCCGTGCCGACGCCCAGGCCGCCGACGCCCAACCGGCCGAACCGCTGGTCAACATCGTCATCGACGAAGAGACCTTCGAGACCGAACTGGCCCGGGCCGCCGGCGATCCCGACGCCGCCCATGATCCCGAACGCATCGACGAGCGGGTGTGTCGCACCACCACCGGGCATCGGCTGCACCCCGCCGACGCCCTCGCCGCCCTGCTCATCGGCTATGTCCGCCGGGTCGTCGTCGACGCCAACTCCAATGTCATCGACCTCGGTCGGCGCAGCCGCTGCTTCAAAGGCTCCTCCCGAGAGGCCGCCTTCCTCCAAGCCGCCCTGTGTCAACGAAGTACCCGACGATGTTGGTGGGGCCACGACAGCCCACGCAACGAAGTCGACCACCACACATCGTGGCGACAACACGGAGCGACCCGACCAGACAACGCCAACATCGGCTGCGGCTACCACAACCGACTCAAAGAACGCGGCTACCGACCCGTCAAACGACCCGACGGCAGCTACGACCTCCTGCGCCCCGACGACACCCCCATCACCCCACCCGCATGACAAGGCCGTCCGTTCGGGCGAAAATCGTGGGTACGTTGTCCATGAAGTGCAAGGAGGACGTGGTGCCACGAGCCGCAGATGTTGTCGGACGGATCATCGAGGCGTTCCTCGGTGACGATCCCCCGCTCGCCGTCTCCTGCTGGGACGGGTCGACCTGGGGTCGACCCGACGCATCGCTCCACGCCTACGTCAACTCGCCCGACGCCATCCGCCGTCTGCTGTGGGACCCGAACGAGCTGGGTCTGGGCCGTGCCCACGTCACCGGCGAGCTCGACTTCGACGGATCGATCTTCGACCTGCTGGCGCTGCGCGATCAGATCGCCGGCCGCGACGAGGACGTCGCCCTCCACCTGACCAAGCGCGAGTGGCTCGGCCTGGTGCGCGACGCCCGGCGCCTCGGCGTGCTGGGGCTCCGGCCCGAACCGCCCGAGCAGGAGGCGCGCCTGAAGGGGCGCCTGCACTCGAAGAAGCGCGACCAGGAAGCCATCTCCCACCACTACGACGTGGGCAACGACTTCTACCGATTGGTGCTCGGCCCGTCGATGACGTACTCGTGCGCCTTCTTCGCCACCGACGACACCACGCTCGACGAGGCCCAGGCACTCAAGTACGAGCACATCTGTCAGAAGCTGGCGCTCGAACCCGGTCAGCGCCTGCTCGACGTGGGCTGCGGTTGGGGTGGCATGGTGCTGCACGCCGCCCAGCACCACGGCGTGCGGGCCGTCGGCGTCACCATCTCGAAGGAGCAGGCCGCCCTCGCTCGCGAACGAATCCGCGACGCCGGCCTCGACGACCGGATCGAGATCCGCCTGCAGGACTACCGCGACATCGACGACGGCCCCTTCGATGTCGTCTCGAGCATCGGCATGTTCGAGCACGTGGGCATCGAACAGGTGAAGGCGTACTTCACGCGGCTGCGCGAGCTGCTGCGCCCCGAGGGTCGGCTCCTCAACCACGCCATCTCCCGTTGCTCAAGTGAGGGCGAGCTCCCGCGCGACTCGTTCCCGGCCCGGTACGTGTTCCCCGACGGCCAGCTCCACGAGGTCGGCCGCACCGTGTCGACCATGCAGGACCTGGGGTTCGAAGCCCGCGACGTCGAATCGCTGCGCGAGCACTACGCCCGGACGCTGCGCAGCTGGATCGCCAACCTCGAGGCCGAGTGGGACCGGGCGGTCGAGCTCGTCGGCGCGCCCCGGGCCCGCATCTGGCGGCTGTACATGGCCGGTTCGGCCATCGGGTTCGAGGGCCACCGTTTGAACATCCACCAGGTCCTGGCAGTGCGTCCGGACCGCAGCGGGCGCAGCGGGATGGGTCGCACCCGGCCCGACACCGTACGGCGGATGAGCTCGGTGGAGTCGGGCAACGGACACCGACGCCAGGGCGTCCGCTCTTCGGCTACCCGTTGAGGTCGACCAGCTCCGAGCCCTCGTGCGTGGTGTCGACGTCCTTGCGCAGGAAGAAGCCGATGATGCCCGCGCCCACGGCGCCCGACATCAGCACCCCGACGGGGATGGCGATCACGAGCACGACCACGATGATGGCGACACCGATCATGGCCTCATGGTGCCAGAACCGCCCCAGGAGGGCGGAATCTACGACCCGCTGACGCGGGCCCAGGCCTCGATCTCGACGCACGCGCCGATGGGCAGGGCGGCCACGGCCACCGCCGAGCGGGCCGGACGGTGCGAGCCGAGGACCGCCGTGTAGACCTCGTTCATCTCGGCGTAGTCGTCGATGTCGGTGAGGAAGACGGTCGTCTTGACGATGTCGTCGAGCGACGCCCCCTCGCCCTCGAGCAGCGAGCGCAGGTTCTCCATGGCCTGGGTGAGCTCGGCGCGCAGGCCGCCCTGCACCAGCGACCCGGCGGCGATGCCGACCTGGCCGGAGACGATCAACCAGTCGCCGCTGCGTACGACCGGGGTGTAGGGCCCGACGGGTTTGCTCATGCGGGTGACCGTACCCAGCGACGCGCCGGCCACGTCGCCGATCAGTCGACGCGCAGGGAGACGCCAGTGGGCCAGGCGGTCGGCGTGCCCTGGTGGTGCCAGACCGCGGCGGCGACGGCGGCGAAGACGTGATCGGACACGGCGACCGGTTCGCCGCTGCGACAATCGAGGGTGACCTCGATCGCCGGCGTGTCGACCGCTCGGAGGATGCCGAAGGAGCGGATGGTCAGATCGTGCACCGCGCCGTCGTCGTCGACCGTGAGCGACTCGGAGGTCACCCAGGACGCTCCCTGGTGGGCGGCGCCCACGCAGTAGGAGCGGAGCGCGACCTCGTCCAGTGGGTCGCCGGCATCGACGCGCACCTGGATGGTGCCGTCGTCGGCGATGCGTGCGCGGGCCGGTCCGGAGCCGGTCCAGGTGACGGGTCCGAACCAACCGTCCTCGTCGGGGCCGGCGAGCACCGCGGCCATCGCGGCGACTTCGGCCACGCCGGCGCCGCGCAGGGCGGTGGACGTCGGCGGGCCGGCGACGTCGACCTCGACCACCTCGACGGTGGGGAGCACGGTGCGGATGGCGTCGGCGACGCCCGGCGTGCGGGCCACCCGGACCACACCGATGCCGTCGCGTCGCAGACCGGCGGCCAGCGGCGGGCGCTTGGCGCCCCGGCGCACGGCGTCCTCGCGCTTGTACAGCGCCCGCACGGGGCGGTCGTGCTCGTCGGCCAGGCCTCGGGCCACTGCGGGCACCTCGGTGCCGGACTTGCCGCCGAAGGCCCCGCCGTTGGCCAGCGGGTCGGCGGGATCGCCGCCCGGTTCGGACCACGAGGCGTCGGTCTCCAGGTACGCCGGCTCGACCCACGAGGTCTGCAGCGTCAGATCCCACGGTGCGCCACCGTCGTCGGGGAGCTCGATCGGTGGTCGGGCCGCCTCGGTGGTGCGCCGCCCCTGCACGGTGCCGGCCGCTCGTCGGGCAGCGGCGACCGACTCGCCCAGCGTCCAGGCGCCCTCGGGGTCGAGCAGGGCGACGAGGCTGCCCGCCGGCGCGGTGTCGTCGGCGAACCCGCCCGCGCCGAGGGCGACGGACGGATCGAGCCGCTGGGGGACGCCGCCCTCCAGCGTCGCCCGGGCCGCGGCGGCGTCGAGGTCGCGCGGCGGGTGCTCGGCGCCGTAGCCGTCCCAGGCGTCGAGGATGGTGCGCCAGCCGGTGCAGCGGCAGAGGTGGGCGAGCAGCGCTTGCTCGACGGCGCCGTGGTCGGCGTCGGGTGAGCGCTCGCGCAGCGCGGACAGGCGGGCGATGATCCCCGGAGTGCAGAACCCGCACTGCGAGCCTCCGCTGGCGCTGAAGGCCGCAGCCCACGTATCGGCATCGGCCAGCGCGTCGGGCGTGGTGATCGACCGCCCGCGGACGCGGCGCGCCGGCGTGACGCAGGCGACACGGGGTGCGCCGTCGACCAGCACCGTGCAGCAGCCGCACTGGCCCTGCGGGGCGCACCCGTCCTTGGGGACGTGCTCGCCGAGCTGGTCGCGCAGGACGCCGAGCAGCGAGTCGCCGGCATCGTCCACCTCGACGGTGCGACCGTTGACCTCGATGGTGATCGGGTCGGCCACCTCAGCGCCTCCGGGGCTCGTGGCGCGTGGTCAGGGCGATGCGCTGGGCCATGGCGGCCACACTACGGTCGTGCCCCATGCGTGACCCCAGCCCGTCCCGCCGGACTGCGCCCGTCGACCTGCTGCTGTCCCGCCGTGGGTTCCTGATCGGCGCAGCCGCCGCCGGCGTGCTCGCCGCCTGCGGCGCCGACGACGACACGGCTACAGCCGCCAGCGACACGACGGCCAACGACGGCAGCCTGCCCGAGGGCATCGTCGGCGGCCTGTCCGCCATCCGCTTCTTCGGCCCGTACTTCGCCGCCGGCTCGCTGGCGCGCGTCCCCTTCGGTCTCTCCGACGACGAGGGGCTGCTGTCCGAACGCCTTGCACCTGAGCAGGTCACCGTGTCCATCGTGGGGCCCGACGGCAAGGTTGCCGCCGACGACCTCAGCTCGCCGCTCTACAGCGGGGGATTGCCCCGGCCCTACTACGCCATCGAGTTCACGCCCGAGGCAGCGGGCTTCTACGACATCAAGATCGACACCGGCCCCGGGGGCGAGGTGATCACCCAGGTGCAGATCGTGGAGGCCGACGATCCGGCCGTGGCGGCCATGGTCGGTCCCGGCGATCCGATGCCCGCGCTGCTCACGCCGACGGTCGAGAACCCCCGTGGCGTCACCCCCATCTGCACTCGGGAGCCGAACTGCGACCTGCACTCCCGGACCGTGGCCGACGTGCTCGACGCCGGCGAGCCGCTGGCGCTGCTGGTGGCGACGCCGGCGTTCTGCCAGACCGCCATCTGCGGTCCGGTGCTCGACGTGCTGCTGAGCGTGCTGCCCAGCGTCAGCGGCGTGACCGCCGTGCACGCCGAGGTGTACCAGGACCCGGCGAACAACCAGTCGCCCCCCGTCCCCGAGGACTTCACCGACACGGTGCGCGAGCTGGGGCTGGCCTTCGAGCCGGTGCTCTACACGGTGGGCGCCGACGGCGTGGTCAAGGAGCGCCTCGACTACGTCTTCGGGCAGAAGGAAGTGAAGGCGGCCCTCGACCGGCTGGTCAGCTGAAGCTCGAGCCGCAACCGCAGGTGCGCTGGGCGTTCGGGTTGTTGATCGAGAACCCGGACTCGAGCCCGTCCTTGAAGTCGAGCGTGGCGCCCTGGAGCATCACGGCGCTGGACCGGTCGACGATCACCCGGACGTCGCCGAAGGTGGCGACGTCGTCGTCGTCGGCCACGTCGGTGTCGAAGAACATCTCGTAGCTGAAGCCCGAGCACCCACCGGGACGGACGGCCACGCGCAACGCGAGGTTGTCGTCGCCCTCGTCCTGGATGAGGCGCTTGACCTTTTCGGCGGCGGAGTCGGTGAGCGTGATCATGGTCCTCCAGAATATCGGGACACGGGCCGGGTCGACACGTGTCGGTGGTTCAGATGGCGACGTCGGTGATGGTCCCGCGGACGAGCTCGACCTGGCACGGGGTGCGGTCGATCAGCGGGTGGAAGCGGCGGACGGTGGTGTCGGCGGCACAGGACACGAACCCCTCGACCATGCCGCGGTGGGCGCTGCACACGAGGTCGGGGTGGATCTCGGCCAGCTCGCGGAACGGGCAGTGGGTGAAGGCGATGGTGACCTCGGTGCCCTCGTCGGCCCGTGTGGGGTCGAAGCCGAGGTCGGCGAGCTGACGCTCGAGGGCGTCGACGGTGTCGCGCCCCAGCGCCACGGCCCGATCGCCGTCGGCCCGGCCCTGCTCGTGGCCGGCATCGGCCAGTTCGGCGGCGTCGACCCCGGACGCCGCCGCAGCGCTGAGCAGCATCCGGGCGAGCATCGGGAACACCGGGGGCTCGAGCCCGAGCGACGGCGCCGACGAGCTGAGCGCGTAGCGGTGCTGGGGTCGGCCGACGGCCCCGGTGGCAGCCGTGCTGACGTCGACCAGGCCGAGGTCGCGCATGCGCTCGAGGTGGGGGCGCACCGTGTTGGGGTGCAGGTCGAGGACCTCGGCCACCTCGGCCGTGGTGAGCGGCTGCGCTGAGCGGGCCAGCTCGAGGTAGATGGCGTAGCGGGTGTTGTCGCCGAGCGTCTTGAAGACCTCGAGGCGCGGCGCGCCGTCGGGGGTGACGTACGGATCTGGTTGCTCGGGACGGGCAGCAGCCACACACCGAGCGTATCGCCATTCTCCCGTGGGTTTCCACGGAGGCCGCCGGGAGAATTGGCGATAGCATGCGCGCATGCCCCGCGTTGACCCGCTCACCGTCGAGGACGTGCGCGCCATGCTCCGTGGCGTGATCGATCCCGAGCTCGGCAGCGACATCGTCGAGCTGGGCATGGTGCGCGACATCGCCGTCGACGGCGGCGCCGTCACGGTCACCGTCGCGCTCGACCACCGCCGGGTGCCCGCTGCGCGGCCAGATCCAGAAGGACGTGCGCACCCGGGTCGGCTCGCTGCCGTCGGTCGAGTCGGTGAAGCTCGCCTGGGACGAGATGACCCCGGACGAGAAGGAGCGGGCCATGGAGCGGGCCCGGTTCAACATCTCCCAGCGCGAGGAGGACTCCTCCGTCGCCCCGCGCACCAAGGTCATCCTGGTGTCGTCGGGCAAGGGCGGCGTCGGCAAGTCCTCGGTCACCGTGAACCTGGCGGCGGCCATGGCGGCCCGGGGCCTGACCATCGGGGTGCTCGACGCCGACATCTGGGGCTTCTCGGTACCCCGCCTGCTGGGCGTGTCCGGCCGTCTGGGCGGCCGTGAGATCGACGGCAAGAACTACATGGTCCCGAACGAGCGCACCATCGGCGACGGCGCGCTGCGCGTGGTGTCGATGGGCTTCCTCGTCGAGGACGAGCAGTCGGCGCTGATGTGGCGTGGTCTCATGCTCAACCGCGGGGTGCAGCACTTCCTCCAGGACGTGGTGTGGGGCGACGACCTCGACTACCTGCTCGTCGACATGCCCCCCGGCACGGGCGACGTGCAGATGGGTGTGGCCAAGCTCATCCCCCGGGCCGAGGTCGTGGTGGTCACGACGCCTGCCGTGAACGCCCAGAAGGTGGCCGCCCGTGCGGTGTCGATGTCGCGGAAGAACTTCCTGCGCGTCGCCGGCGTGGTCGAGAACATGAGCGCCTTCGTGTGCGACCACGGGCAGCGCTACGAGCTGTTCGGCTCCGGTGGCGGCGCCGCCCTGGCCGAGGAGAGCGGCACGCCCCTGCTCGGCCAGATCCCGATGGACCCCAGCGTCTCGGTCGACGGCGACGCCGGCGAGCCGGTGGCGCTGCGCGACGGTCCCACCGGCGACGCGTTCCGCGCCCTGGCCGAGGTCGTGGTGACCGAAGCCGTCCCCCAGGCCGACATGGCCGGCTGCTCGGCCCGCATGCTCGACGCCGCCGTCTCCGCCCTCGACGACGCCGGCCTGTAGGTAACCCCGAAGTTGGCTCCAGAGGGACGGCAGCCAGCGACGACACGGCACCCCACCGCTCGCCAACACCTCCGTGCTTACGTGGGAGTGCAGCTGCCGGAGCGAGGAACGAGCGAGCACACTCCCATAGAACTGGCTGACCCCGCCGTTCCGGCGCCCCCCAGCACCGTTCCGACGGGGTCAGCAACGAGGGGAGCGTTGGCTCCGATGCAGGCAGCCCTCCTGCGACGGAGTCCTGGACCGCATCGCCCCTCGATCGAGTCGGCCTCTCGGCCGTGGTGACATGTTGCGTGACGGATGCGCGCGGCTTCCATGACCCGATTGGGCCATTTGTGTCAACTCCGCGTCGGACGACGGCAACGTGGTCCGGTCACCCGGAGGAGGACGACGAGACGTCGTGGACGATGCCGTCGAAGCCGACGGTGCGTCCCTCGTCGGTGCGGGCCGTGACCTGGAGCAGGACATCCCGCTCGACACCGTCGGCCCGCAGGACCCGCAGCGGCCGCCAGCCGGCCACGGTCGGCGTCCGGTAGATGTCGAGGTCGGGGCGCTCGCCGACGGGCGGCAGGACGGTGACGAGGTCCCGCCCCACGAGGTCGTCGGCCCGGTGTCCGCAGAGCCTGGCCATCATCGGGTTGGCGTAGAGGAGCGCCCCGTCGAGGTCGACCTCGTACACGCCGTTGGCGGAGTGCTCGACCACGTGCTCGTAGCGGGAGAACGCCTCCTGTTCCCGGGTGAGCACGGCGGACCACCAGCCCCGGGCGACGGTGTCGGTGAGGCGGTCGAGCACCGGGAGCACCTGGGTGAGGACGACGGCCAGCGCCAGGCTCGACTCCTGGCCGAGCTCCTCGGCGGCGCTCACCGCAGATTGCACGAGCAGGTCTCGGCTGATGCGCAGCGTCATCAGCACCTGGGGGAGCGGAGCGCCGGCGAACGCAGCGGCTCCTCCGGCGTCGGCGAGGTCGGCCAGCAGCTCCTCTCCGGTGGCGTCGGCCCGGGTGAGGGCGACGATGGCGTCGAAGCGGCGGCGCGACTGCTGCTCGAAGCGCCGGCGCTGCGACTCGGACCATCCGGCGGCCTCCGGGAACACGCCGGACACGATGTCGGCGGCGCGGCGGGCCATGTCCGCCGTCGATGCCTCGAGCGCGTCGAGGATGGCTTCGGCGTCGCTGTCGGCGCCGCCGAGCTCGGCGAAGACGTCGGCCGCGGTCTCGCCGGCGCCGCTGGCGTTGCGGGCCTGGAACGACTTGAGCTCCGACACCGGCACCCGACGATCGCCGTCGGGATGGAGGTAGCCAGCGTCGACGAGCGCCTCCACTCCGGAGACGGGGAGACCGAGGATGTCTGCGGCCTCGGCCACGGTCACGAGTCGGGCACCCACCGCGTGCTGGATTCGACGCAGGGGTCGGCGATCCCTCCGTGGCGCGTTGCGATGCGTGCCGCTCAGCTGGCGGACCAGTCGCCGTCCTCGACGTCGATGTCGTCGCTGGTGACCGCGCCCTCGGCGGCCAGCTTGCGCAGGTGGGCGTGCACCGACTGGCGGGCTCGGGGCACGAGCTCGTCGACGAGGTCGGGATAGATCTCGGCGACCAGGTCGGCGATGGTCGTGCTGCCCGCCGACAGCGACAGCCTTCAGGATCTGGGCCTCGCGCGCCCGCCGGTGCTCGAGGTACTCGTCGATGCGGTGGACCGGATCGGTGATCAGGTGGCCGTGACCGGGAGCGATGGCCCGCAGCCGCTTGATGCCGCGGACCTTCTCGAGGGACTCGAGGTACTGGGCCATGTCGCCGTCGGGCGGGGCGATGACCACGGTGGAGCCGTCCATGATGTGGTCGCCCGAGAACAGCGTGCGCTCCTCCTCGAGCAGGTAGCAGAGGTGGTTGGAGGCGTGACCGGGCGTGTGGATGGCGCGGATGCGGAACTCGGTGGTCTCGACGGTGTCGCCGTCGGCCAGGAGCCGGTCGACGGGGACGTCGTCGCGGTCGTCGAACGCGCACACCTCGGCGCCGGTTCGCTTCTTCAGCTGCTTCGTGCCCGGTGCGTGGTCGGGGTGGGTGTGGGTCAGCAGGATCCAGCGGATGCGGTCGCCGCCGCAGCCGGCCACGGCGTCGAGGTGGGCGTCGGTGTCGGGACCCGGGTCGATCACGGCGATCTCGTCGACGCCGGCGAGGTAGGTGTTGGTGCCCGGTCCGGTCATGGCGCCCGGGTTGTCGGCCACGACACGGCGGATGTACGGGCTGACGGCCGACGGCACCTCGTGGACGATCGGTCGGGGCTCGTCGGTCTCGGCGTCGCGGTCGCTCGCCGTCATGATGCGCCCCGCTCCCGATCCAGCGGTGCCGGTTCGTTCGGGAGCGGCACCCGGATGCCGCCGGTGGGCTCGGGTACCCGGTGCGCTCGTTTCGCCCCTTCGGACAGCGCAGCGAGCGCCTCGGCGGTCGTGTCGAAGCGTTGGAGCAGGCGGAGGCTCGCCACGGTGGGTTCGATCAGTTCGATGTTCCCAGCCTGCCAGGCGGCGAGGGCGTCCGTGGGATGCCACCACTCGACGTGGATGGCCTCCCAGCCGTCGGCGAGCGAGCGCTGACCGGGCGGCATGGCGGCCACGAAGAAGCGGGCGTCGTAGCGGCGCGGTGACAGCTCGGGGGTGATCCAGCGCGACACGTACGCCATGGCTCCGAGCGGCAGCCGCAGGTCGTGGGCGCGGTACACGTCGGCGAGCGTCCGTTGGCCGCCTTCGACGTCGCGGCGGATGCGGTCGAGCTCGGCGAGCAGCGGGTGGTCGGCGTCGATGGGGCGGCCGTGGTGGTCGGTGGCGAGGAGCACGCCGACCTCCTCGAGGCACTCTCGAACCGCGGCGATCCAGTACGACCGGCCCCCGGTGTCGACGTCGAGCATGGCGTCGGCGGCGCCGGCGTCCAGTCCCACGACCAGGTCGTCGTGATCGGCGGCATCGGCCGCCTCGACCGCCCCGCCGGGGAACACGTGGGCGCCGGGGACGAACGGTGCCGACGAGGAGCGGTGCAGCAGCAGCACCTCGAGGTCGCTGCGATCTCGCAGCAGCATGACCGTGGCGGCCGGGCGCGGCACGACCGGCTCGCTCATCGTCGAATGCTCATCGCCGAACGCTCATCCGAGCTCGGGGCGTCCGCGGTCCTCGGGCGGCTCCTCCCAGGACTCGACGTCCCAGACCTGACGGCTGCCGGGGGCGGGTGGTCGGCGCGGACCGCCGCCGAAGCCTGCGCCCCCCCGTCCGATCACGATGGGGCCGGTGGCGAAGCGACGGCGCACGGTGCCGCGCAGCAGCGCACGGGACGGCGGGAACACCAGCAGGAGGCCCATGGCGTCGGTGAGGAAGCCAGGGGTGAGCATGAGGGCGCCGCCGAAGAGGATGAGGATGCCGTTCACCAGCTCGTCGGTGGGCATCTCGCCCCGCGTCACCTTCTCGTTGGCCCGCCGGAGGGCGCCCATGCCCTCGCGCTTGACCAGCCACGCACCGATGATGCTGACGGCGACGATCCAGAAGAGGGTGGAGGCGAAGCCGATGGCGCCGGCGACCTGCACGAAGATGTACAGCTCGACGACGGGAACCACGAGGAACGCGAGCAACAGGAGGCCGAACATCGGAACGCCCACGCTACCGACCGTCGCTCGGGAGCGTGCGTGGGGGCTCGTGCGCCCAGCGCTGCCCCGAGCGGTCGCTGAGCTACCTTCGCTCGGATGGTCGAGGAGCCGGACACCGGCGAGCGCAGGTTCTTCCAGCGCATCATGCCCAGGACCATCCTGGGGATGTCGGCGCTGCTGTTCTTCATGTCGCTTGCCGCCGCCTTCTCGGGTGCCGCGCTGTTCGCGTACTACCGGTTCGAGCTCGACGACACTCGCGACCGCATCGCCGACGTCGAGGCCCGGACCGCCGACCAGGTGGAGTCGGGCAAGCAGATCATCGATGCCAAGACCGAGACGGCAACCGCCGAGATCCAGCAGCTGCTGGACGAGCTCGAGCAGTTCTCGGCGTCGGGCAAGACCATCGACGAGCTCCTCGGCGACGTGCGCGACTCGGTCTTCCTCGTGACCAGCCTGGACGAGAACGGCCAGCCATCGGTGGGCACGGCGTTCGTGCTGTTCTCCGACAGCGAGCGGTCCTTCCTGCTGACCTCGTACACCACGGTCAAGGCGGCGACGGTCTCGCCCGGACCGGGTATCGAGGTGCGCCAAGCCGGCCAGGTGCTCGACGTGCAGCTCAACGGCTGGGACGAGCAGCGCGACCTGGCCCTGCTCGTCGCCGAGAACGCGCCGAACCTCCCTGCGGTCGAGATCGCCGACCCGTCCGACCTGAGCACCGGTGACCGCGTCTTCGCGGTGTCGGCGCTGGGCGCCGACGGTGGCGCCATCGTGCAGGGGGTGGTGGCCGACGTGTCGTCGAACGCCATCCAGCACGACGCACCCATCGGCACCCAGTTCCAGGGCGGCCCGCTCCTCGACAGCGCCGGCAAGCTCGTGGCCATCTCGTCGCGCACCTACGCACCGCTCGGGTTCGTCCCCGACGCCGTGTACTTCGGGGTGCCCGTGCGCGAGGCGTGCGCACAGGTCGTGCGCTGCCCATCGTCCCTGACCGGCTGACCGGCTGACCGCCCCGCCTGGACGAGCGATGCGCCGCCCGTCGTTCAGTCGCCGTTGCCCGGGAAGAGCACGCCGCCTCCGCCGGGCGTCGTGGTGGTGGTCGTGGTCGACGTGGTCGTGGTGGACGTGGTCGTCGTGGTCGGTGCTGGCGGAAC
The DNA here is from genome assembly GCA_963800295.1 of uncultured Acidimicrobiaceae bacterium. GTDB lineage: Bacteria > Actinomycetota > Acidimicrobiia > Acidimicrobiales > Salinilacustritrichaceae > Salinilacustrithrix. The sequence continues at coordinate 55,848 of CAWDAJ010000011.1, read as the reverse complement.
CGGTCGGTCGGCGCTGACCACGTAGGGGCCACCGGGGTCGGTCCCGGCAACCCGGCGGGACGCCCCCGGGCCGAAGCCGCGCCGCTCGCGCTGGACGTCCTCGCCGACGACGTCGCGGATCGGCGCCGGCTCACCGAAGTCGGTCACGGGCACGCCGTCGAGGGCGGCCTCCATGAAGTGCTGCCAGGCGGTCGCCGGGAACGAACCACCGGTGAGCGAGCGACCCTTCACCCGGTAGGTCACGCCCTGCGGCGGAGGCGGGTTCCAGCCCATGAACACGGCAGCGGAGAGGGTCGGCGTGTAGCCCACGAACCAGCCGTCCTTGTTGTCCTGCGTGGTGCCGGTCTTGCCGGCCGCCGGACGGCCGATGCCCTTGCCGTGCGCCGTGCCGGAGGTCAGCACGCCCTCGAGGACATCGGTGACGTTGTCGGCGGTGGCTTCGCGCAGCACCGGCTTGCCCTTGCGTTCGGAGTAGTCGAGCAGCAGCTTCCCGTCGGGGTCGAACACCCGGACCACCGGGGTCGGTGCCAGCCGGACACCGTCGTTGGCGAACGTGCCGTACGCCGATGCCATCCCCAGCGGCGAGACCTCGCGGCTCCCCAGCGCGATGGACAGACCGGCGCCGTCGACCTTCGGGTCGATCTCGCGGATCTTCAGTCCGAGCTTGTTGGCCAGGTCGACCACCTCGTACGGACCGACGTCCTGCATGAGACGGACGAAGACGGTGTTGACCGACTTGTGCGTCGCCGTGCGCAAGGTCATGTTGCCGTAGACCGCGCCGCCGTAGTTCTCGGGCGAGTAGTCGCCGATCGTCAGCGGTCCGCCCGAGTAGATGGCGCTGGGCTTGATCCCCTGCTCGAACGCGGTGGCCAGGACGAACGGCTTGAACGACGAGCCGGGCTGCCGGCCGATGGATCCCGAGCCCTTCACGGCGATGTTCGTCTGGTCGAAGGCGAAGTCGCGCCCGCCCACCATCGCCCGGATGAAGCCGGTGGGCGGCTCGACCGCGGTGACCGCCATCTGCATGGTGTGGGTGGTCTGGTTGCCGTCGGCGTCGGTGCTGACCTGCTGGTCGATGCCGTCGAGCGTCTCGGCGACCGTCGCCTCCGCAGCGAACTGCGCCTTGGGATCGAGCGTCGTGAAGATCTCGAGACCGCCGCGGTAGAGGATGTCCTCCGAGCCCAGCTTCTCGCTGAGGAACCTCGAGAGGTACTGGATGAAGTACGGGTATCGGGTCGGCTCGGTCTTGCGGGAGCGCACGATGGTGGCCGGTCCCGGTGGTGCGCCCTTCGTCTCGGGCCAGACCTGCTCCTGGACGGCGGCGGCCCACGCGTCGTGGGTGATGAGGTGCTCGTCGAGCATGGCGTCGAGGACGGCCTTGCGCCGGATCTCGGCCGTGCCGGGGTCGGCCCGCGGGTTGAACCGCGACGGCGCCGGGATGACGCCGGCGAGCAGCGCGGATTCGGAGAGCGTGAGGCTGTTCACCGGTTTCTGGAAGTACACCTGGGCGGCGGCACCGATCCCGTAGGCGCCCTCGCCGAAGTACACGACATCGAGGTACTCGTAGAGGATCTCGTCCTTGGTGAGCGACCGGTCGAGTTGGGCGGCGAGCACCGCTTCCCGGATCTTGCGGCCGATCGTCCGCTCGGTGCCCACGCCGTAGGCGTTCTTGGCCAGCTGCTGGGTGATGGTGGAGCCACCCTGGGCGATCGCGCCACGTCGCACGTCGGTGAGCAGGGCTCGCACGGTGCCGCCGATGTCGACACCCTGGTGCTCGTAGAAGTTGCGGTCCTCGGCGGCGATGACGGCCTTCTTCAGGACCTCGGGGATGTCACCCGGTTCGATCGGGATGCGCTGGTCGAACTGCTCGAAGGTGTGGATCAGGTCCCCGTTGGCGTCGTACACCCGGCTGGACTGGGCGAAGTCGGGCTCCTGGGGGGTGGGGATCACCGCCGGCAGCGGCACGAAGAGCTGGGTGGCCAGCACGACCCCGGCCGCCGCCGTCGGGGTGACCACGGTGACGACCAGGAAGGCGATCAGCAGGCGCGAGAGGGGAGCCACGTGGCGGAGGGCGCGCATCGGCGTCCATTGTCGCCCGATTCGCGCCGGCTGTCGCATCGGGCGATGTCCCCGGGTCCGGCGCGAGGGCCGCGGTCCTAGAGTCCGGTCGATGTCCGAACCGTCCGAGCGCCCTCCGTCGGTCGACCGCCTGGCCCGCTCGATCGCCGACACCGGTCTGCCCCACCCGCTGCTGGTCGACGCGGCGCGGGAGGCCATCGCCGCCGGCGACCCGGGGTCAGCTCGGTCGCGGGCCGAGGCGACGGAGCGGGCGCTGCTGCAGCCGGTCGTGAACGCAACCGGGGTGATGCTCCACACGAACCTCGGTCGGGCGCCGCTGCCGACCTCGACATCCGGTCGCGCGTCCAACCTCGAGTTCGATCTGGCCAGTGGCCGCCGCGGCAACCGCAGCGCCCACGCCGGCCGGCTCTTCGCCCGAGCCGTGGGCGCCGAGGCCGCCATCGCCGTGAACAACGGGGCCGCGGCTGTCCTGCTGGCGCTGGCGGCGGTCGCCGCCGGGCGCGGCGTCGCCGTCAGCCGCGGTGAGCTGGTGGAGATCGGCGGTGGGTTCCGTGTGCCCGACGTCATGGCCCAGTCCGGCGCCCGGCTGGTGGAGGTCGGCACCACCAACCGCACCCGGCTGGCCGACTACCGATCCGCTGTCGAGGCGCACGAACCCGAGGTGGCGGCGGTGCTGAAGGTGCATCGGTCCAACTACACGATCTCGGGGTTCACCGAGGAGACGTCCGTCGCCGCGCTCGCCGAACTCGGCGTACCCGTGCTGGTCGACCTGGGCAGCGGCCTGCTCGACGCTGCCTGCCCGTGGCTCGACGGGGGGCCGCCGGCCTGGCTCCGGGACGAACCGGCCGCCCGGCAGACCCTCGACGAGGGTGCCGACCTGGTGGTGTTCTCGGGCGACAAGCTGCTCGGCGGTCCGCAGGCCGGGATCATCGCCGGGCGCGCCGACCTGGTGCGGGCCTGTGGCCGCCACCCGCTCTATCGGGCGTTTCGCCCCGGTGCGCTGGTGCTGAGCGGCCTGCAGGACGTCGCCCTCGCCTACCTCGACCGGTCGGCGGGGCGGCGCCTGCCGTTCTGGCGCATGGCCACCGCCACCGTCGACGCCCTGGCCGCCCGGGCGCAGGCGATCGCCGACACCGTGCCCGGGGTCGAGGTGATGGCGTGCTCGTCGGTCACCGGCGGCGGCACGCTGCCTGGCGTCGACATCCCCTCCGCCGGCTTGGCCCTGGCCGGTGACCACACCGCGGCGCTGCGGGCGCACACTCCTCCGGTCATCGGGCGCGTCGAGGACGACCGCACGATCCTCGACCTGCGGACCGTCGAACCCGACGACGACCCCGCCCTCGTCGACGCGCTGCGCGCCGCGCTGGCCGACGCTGGCGGCAGCTGATGCACGTCGTCGCCACCGCCGGTCACGTGGACCACGGCAAGTCGACGCTGGTCCTGCACCTCACCGGCACCGACCCCGACCGCCTGGCCGAGGAGAAGGCCCGCGGGCTGACCATCGACCTGGGCTTCGCCGGCGCCACGCTTCCGTCCGGCCGGCGCATGGCGGTCATCGACGTGCCCGGGCACGTGCGGTTCCTCAAGAACATGCTCGCCGGCATGGGCGCCATCGACGCCTGCCTCTTCGTGGTGGCGGCGTCCGAGGGCTGGAAGCCCCAGTCCGAGGAGCACCTCCGGATCCTCGACGTGCTCGGCGTCCGCCACGGCGTGGTGGCGCTCACCAAGGTGGGCCTCGTCGACGACGACCTCCGGGCGCTGGCGGTCCTCGAGGTCGAGGAGGCCGTCGAGGGCACCTTCCTCGAGGGAGCGCCGATCGTGCCGGTCGACGCGCCAACCGGCGTCGGGCTCGACGCCCTGCGCGACGCGCTGGACGAGCTGCTGACCCGCACGCCGACGGCAGCCGACCTCGGACGGCCTCGGCTGTGGGTCGACCGCAGCTTCGCCCCGGCGGGAGCGGGCACGGTCATCACCGGCACGCTGGCCGGTGGCTCGGTGGCGGTCGACGACGAGCTGCACGTCGCGCCCCAGGGTGTCCGTGTGCGGGTGCGCGGCATCCAGCGCCTCCACGAGCAGGTCGACCGGCTCGAGCCCGGCAACCGCACCGCCCTCAACCTCGTCGGCATCAGCCACGACCAGGTCGGGCGCGGCGACGTGCTGGTCCGGTCGGGCCAGTGGCACCACACCGACCGCTTCGACGCCTCCCTGACCGTGTTGGCCGGCATCGACCACGAGGTCTCCCGCCGCGGCGCCTACCTGGCCTACCTCGGGTCCGGCGAACATCCCGTGCAGTTGCGCGTCCTCGGTCCCGACCCGTTGCTGCCGGGCGAGACCGGTCCGGTCCGCCTCCACCTGCCGCGCAAGCTGCCACTGCTGCCCGGCGACCGGTTCGTGCTGCGCGACGCCGGCCGCTCCGAGACCGTCGGTGGCGGCGAGGTGCTCGACGTCGACCCGGTGCTCCGGGCGTCCCGAGCGGCACCCGACCGCGACGTCGACCGGGTGATCGCCGAGCGCGGCTGGGTCGACGCCGATCAACTCCACCTGCTCACGGGCGAGGAGCGCTCGCCCACCCTCGGTCGGTGGGTGGTGGCGCCCACCGCCCTCGAAGCGGCACGGTCGGCGCTGCGCGAGCGATTGGCTGCCGCCGGACCGCTGGGTCTGGACCTCGCCGTGCTCGACGAGCGCGAACGGGCGGTGCTGGCCACCCTCGACGACGTGGTCGTCGACGGCGTCCGGGTGATCGCCGCCGATGCGGTCGACCCCCTCGAGGGGCACCCATGGCTGGACGATCTGGCGGCCGAGCCCTACACCCCGCCGCCACCGCCGGACGACCTGGGTCGCAACGAGATCCGTGAGCTGGTGCGACGCGGTCAGGTGATCGAGGTCGACGGCGTCGCCTTCGGGGCGCCGGCCATCGAGCAGGCGTGCGAGGAGATCCGGACCCTGCTCGCGGACCACCCCGAGGGGGTCACCGTGGCCCAGATCCGTGATCGGCTGGGCGCCAGCCGGAAGTACGTGCTGCCGTTGCTGGCCCACCTCGACGGAACCGGGCGGACGCGCCGACGCGGCGACCTGCGCATCGCCGGGCCGCGCCTGTGAGGCGCGGCCGTTCGTGTTGTCGGCGCCGCGAGCGGCTCAGGCCATCAGTGCCTTGCGCTCGTTCTCGCTGAGGCCACCCCAGATGCCGTGCTGCTCACGGATGCGCAGCGCGTAGTCGAGGCAGTCCTGCTGCACCGAGCAGGTGGCGCAGATGGCCTTGGCCCGGCCCTCACGCTCGAGCTTCTCGTCCTTGCGCTCGAAGTGCGCGGGCGGGAAGAAGACACGGGCCTGCGGACCACGACATGCGGCCTTCAGTTGCCACTGCTCGCTTTCGGTGCGGATGGCAAGCGTCACGTACGGAACCCCCCGGTTGTGGACGTGGTGGGGAACCTAGGACCGCCCCGACGTCCCTACAAGGGGTATTCCTGCAAGCGAACTGCTCGCGAGCGCGAGCGACTTGACCAAAGGGTCAGGATTTCGACCGCTTTTCGCGGTAGTCCCTGGCCGCCCCCTGCAACGGCTCGACCTCGAGGGTCAGTCCGTCGATGGCGGTGACCCGGACCCCAGCACCCGCCGTGATCGGGGTCGCGCGGTTGGTGTGCGCCCGCCAAGGGGCGTCGCGCACCGTGACGACACCGTCGGGGTCGACGTCGGCCACGGCGACGCCGGTCTCGCCAATCATCCAGTCGCGGCCGATGGTCGGGGTCGAGAACCGGGTGCGGACCATCGCCGGCATGCCGCCCAGCATGGCCAGCAGCGTGCCGAGGACGCCGGCGAGCAGCGTGATCCACGACGGCGGACCGTCGAGGTAGATGCCGAGCGAGCCCACGACGAGCGCGACCGTGCCCACTCCGGTCCAGAAGCGGGGGACGCCCGTCTGGACGTCGACGGCGAAGGCGGGGAACGCCAGGCAGAGCACGACCAGCGCCCAGGTGCGCGTCGGCAGGACGGCCAGGCCGTAGGCGGCGAGGACGAGGGAGCCGGCCCCGACCATGCCGGCCACGCCGACGCCGGCGGTGAAGAGCTCGAAGACGAGCAGGCTGGCCCCGATCACCAGGAGGAGGTAGGCGACGGGCGGGCTGGCCACCGTGTGGAACAGCTGGTCGACCAGGCCGAGCTGGCCGAAGCGCACCTGCGTGACCGGCTCCCTGCGGTTGTCGACGACGCGGGTCTGCACGCCCGGCAGGTCGACGATGAAGTCGCCGAGCACGGGTGCGGCGTTGTCGACCACGTCGAGCTCGTTGGCCAACTCGCTGCCCACGGTTTCGCCGACCGCAGCCCGTCCACCGAGGTCGAGGTCGCCGACCAGTTCGGAGGTCAGCTCGACCCGGCTGCCCGGCGGGAGACCGGAGATGTCGGCCGCAGCGACCAGCCGTGCCGCCTCGCCAGTGGCCTGGGAACCCGACGGCCCGACCCACACGGCGACCGGAACAGGCGCGTCCTCGATGGCCGTGACGAGGCGGTCCATGCGGCCCTCGGACACGACGGAGCCCTCGCTGTTGAGCTGCAGCACGACGGCGGTGACGTCGGTGTCGGCGACCGATTCGAGCTCGTCGGTCACGAACGACGCCAGGATCGGGTCGATGAGGCCCGAGACCTTCAGCACCTCGACCACCCCCGGGTCCGCGTCGCTCTGGACGGGCGCGGCCGAGGCCCCGCTCGCGATGACCATGACACCCGTCACCAGCAGCACCAGCCCGGCGACGACCCTGGATAGGGTGGTCGCCGACCGGCGCCGACGTGGACGGGTGTGGAGATTCGGTGAATCCGACGGAGTACTTCGCTGCATCCCGGTTGCTCATCGTTGCCGGTAAGGGCGGCGTGGGCAAGACGGTGGTCTCCGCAGCGCTCGCTCGCGCCGCCGCGATGGTCGGAAAGTCGGCGCTCGTCGTCGAGGTCGAGGGCAAATCCGGCCTGCCCCGCATGTTCGGCCAGGCCGAGCTCGGGTACGACGAGCAGGTGCTGGCCAAGGGCGGCGGGCCCGAGGGTGCCGCCGAGGTGACGGCGCGCACGGTCACTCCCGATGCCGCCCTGCTCGAGTACCTCGAGGACCACGGGTTGTCGCGCATCTCCAAGCGCTTGCTGTCGTCGGGAGCGCTCGACGTGGTGGCCACGGCGGCGCCCGGCATCCGCGACATCCTCGTGCTCGGCAAGGTCAAGCAGCTCCAGCGAGCCGAAGCCGCCGACGTGATCGTCCTCGACTCGCCGGCCGCCGGACATGCCATCACCTTCCTGCGATCGGCGCGGGGCCTGTTGGACGCGGTGAAGGTCGGCCCGATCGCCGCCCAGGCCCGCGACGTGCTCGACCTGCTCGAGAACCACGAACGCTGCCAGGTGATGCTCGTGACCCTGCCTGAGGAAACGCCGGTGAACGAGCTGGTCGAGACGGCGTTCTCGCTGGAGGACCAGGTCGGCGTAGGTCTCGGGCCGGTGGTGGTGAATGGCCTGTACGGGGCCTACCCCGGCCTCGGCGCCGATCCCGACCAGGCGGCGGCCGACGCCGGCGTGGCCCTGCGGGCGGGCGAGGCCGACGTCCTGCGCGAGGCCGCCGACTTCCGCCGTCACCGCATCGGCCTCCAGGACGAGCAGGTCGACCGGCTCTCCGACCAGCTCCCGCTGCCCCAGATCCGACTCCCGTTCCTCTTCCAGTCCGAGATCGGTCCGGCCGAGATCGACGTGCTGGCCCACGCGGTGCTCGCCGGAGTCGAGTCGCTCGACGCCGAGCTCCAGCTGGGGAGCCAGTCATGAGCGCGGCTGCGGTCCCGTCTCTCGACGACCTCATCCGCGAGCGCCGGATCATCGTGTGCACGGGCACCGGCGGCGTCGGCAAGACCACCACGGCGGCGGTGATCGCCATGCGCGCCGCCGAGCTCGGCAGGCGTGCCGTCGTCGTCACGATCGATCCCGCCAAGCGTCTGGCCGACGCCCTCGGCCTCGACGGGCTCACCGACGCACCGAGCCGGATCGATCCGCGGGAGGCGGCCTGGAGCGGCGAGCTCTGGGCGATGATGCTCGATCCCAAGTCGACCTTCGACACCCTGATCGGCAAGTACGCCACCGACGACGACCAGCTCCATCGGATCCTCGACAACCGCTTCTACAAGAACATCTCCGAGGCCCTCTCCGGGACGCAGGAGTACATGGCGATGGAGAAGCTCTACGAACTGGTCGAGGAGACCGACCACGACCTGATCGTGGTCGACACGCCGCCCACCCGGAACGCGCTCGACTTCCTCGACGCCCCCGGCCGGCTCAGTCGCTTCCTCGACCACCGCCTCTACCGGTTGATCACCGCACCCAACCGGGGGTTGTTCAAGGCGGTCAACGTGGCCACGCAGACCTTCGTGCGCTCGGTCGCCCGTGTCGTCGGCGCCGCGGTCATCGACGACGTCGTCGCCTTCTTCCAGGCGTTCGAGGGCATGGAGGAGGGCTTCAAGCGCCGGGCGAAGCACGTCGAGCACCTCCTGCGCGAGGAGCAGTGCGCGTTCGTGCTGGTGGCGTCGCCACGACGCGACACGGTCATCGAGGCCACCTTCTTCGCCGAGAAGCTGCAGGAGAGCGGCATCGCCGTGCGGGCGTTGGTGATCAACCGCATGCACCCCCGGTTCGGCGACGGGCTGGCCGAGGCCACGCGCGAGCGGGCGCGGTCGCTCGAGGGCAACGCCATCGCCGACCTGTACCAGAACCTGGCCGACTTCCAGTTGGTGTCCTCCCGCGAGGAGGAGAACCTCTCCGGCCTGGTCGAGCAGGTCGCACCGGCACCGGTGGTGCGGGTGCCGTTCCTGCGCTCGGACGTGCACGACCTGGATGGCCTGCGTGCCATCGAGGCCTACCTGGTCTGAGAGGCGTTCAGCTCTCGTTCTTGGCCTGGTGCAGCGCCTGGGCGGCTTCTTCGACCGACTCGGCCACGGGCACGATGCGGTCGAACCCGGTGGTGTGGAGCAACCGGGTGAGCGAGGCCCGTGAGCAGGCGACCGCTACCTCGCCACCGCTCTCGCGGGTGCGGCGGATGCCGCCGATGAGGGCGCCCAGGCCGGCCGAGTCCATGAACGGGACGTCGGACAGGTCGATCAGCAGGGCATCGGCGTCGGCGACGCTGCCCAGCGCGTCGCGGAACTCGTTCACCGTGTAGGCGTCGAGCTCGCCGCTGGGTCGGCACAGCGTGTAGTCGGGGGTGTCCTCGATCGCGATGTCCATGGATGGCTGTCCTTCGCTGGAAGGGCTTCCCCATCGTGGCGCCGGGGCGGCGCAGTTGTGGGTCGGTCGGGACCCGCACGCTAGCGTTCCGCCCGTGACCGTAGTGCTCATCGCCACCGACACCGATGCGGTCGCCGACGAGGTCGAGGCCGCGTTGGGCGACGACGACACCACCGTGGTGCGGGTCCGGGCGGGAGTCGAGGTCCACGAGGCGGTCGCCTCGCACCAGCCCGACCTGGTCGTGCTCGACCTGCAGATCGGCAACATGGGCGGCATGGCCGTGGCCACGCACCTGCGGGCCGAGGTCGCCATGGGCCGGCTGCCCGACACGTCGATCCTGATGCTGCTCGACCGCGAGGCCGACATCTTCCTGGCCCGGCGCTCCGACGCCGACGGCTGGACCGTGAAGCCGATCGACGCCTTCCGTCTGCGTCGGGCGGCCAAGGCGCTGCTCGCCGGCGACAGCTACGCCGAGCCGGCCACTGTCGAGACCGTGCCGGCGGTCGCGCCCGGCGACTGACGCCGTCCGTTGGTCGCTTCGATCGACCTGGAGAGCGTCCGATATGGTGACCGGCCCGGCCTGATGGCCGGACCACCGGGTGGTGGCTCAGTTTGGCAGAGCGCTGCGTTCGGGACGCAGAGGTCGGGAGTTCAAATCTCCCCCACCCGACCAGGATGAAAATGCAGGTCAGCCGGGGTCTGTGGGCTCCGGCTGATTCGCGCTCCCGGCCGCCCTTGACCTCTGCATCGCGCGAATATCGCGCGTGATCCCGCGACTGGGGCTTCGAGCCATCGCCGGTCGCATCACCAACGCACGGATTCGCGGCTCTGACCTACGGGTTTGCTGATCGGGAGTGATCGTCCATGGGGTGACCTCTGCTCTCCATGCGATCGCAAGAAGGAGGTCACCCGTGGCGGGACGGCCACGCAACGAAGGATCGCTCGATGAGGCAGGGCGTTGTCGGCGCCGATGAACGACGTCTGGGGCGTGGTCGGGGACGTGATTAGATGGCACCTGACCTGTGCGGGCCGACCGGCACATGGGGGACATGCTCCACGCGGATATGCGTGCGCGTTAGGTGGCGATCTGCCTCCGCGCGATCGGCACCTCGGCGCGGCCGAGTCCGGGGCTGTGGCGTTGCACCAGCGCAACGTGACAGCCCAAGTCTTCGCGAGCGTGAGGCCTGGCGCAGGGCGTTGCAGCACCGCAACACCACAGCCCAGGCGCTTCTGCGGCTGTACGACGGCACGGGAAATGCCGGATCGCGACGCAACTTGCACGCTTCATATCGCTCGCCGGGCGGTCAGCGAAGGGAGAGGTGCAGATAACCCTCGGCGTCGACCTCGGTGAGCACCGCAACGAGCGAGACACCGTCGCTTACGAGCGCCACGTGATCGCCGACCTGGAGGTCCTCGTCACCATCGAGCGCGAACTTGTGGATGACGGTGCGCCCGTCGACGATCGTGTCGAACTCCACCGGGATCTCGGTCTTCAACAACAGCATGATCGTCACCGTCCTCCTGGCGACAGGCTACCCGGCTCAGCCTGCCCACCGAATGGGTGGGGTGGGTCGAAGACGGCGAGCACGTGCTCGAAACGAGGGCGCAGGACGTCTCGCAGCCGGCGCCGCTCGCCCTTCCCGGCGGCCGCGTAGGCGTCCGGCAATACGTCGTCCGCGGTCGACACGACGAGGTCGAAATGATCGGATGAGTTGGTGAGCGGCGCGCCCTCGACGGCGACGTCGGTGGCCCACAGCGGCACCTCGGCTGCTCGCACTCGCCCGACGGTGGTGGTTCGGTATGCCCGCTGGAATGGCCCTGCACGGAACTCCGCCGGCGATCGCCCAGGTCCGAGCAGATACACGGACAGCGTGAGAGCGCCGTCTCCAGGCAGGCCCAGCTCGGCGAGCACGCGTGCGTAGCTGAGGTAGTGACCGAGCGACGCCTTGATCGTCTGGTCCACGTCGGCGTCCGTCCCGAGCCGTAGTAGGAGCTGCGCATCGTCGTTCACGCGGTCGTCGTCGACCCGGAGCGAGACCTCGTAGCCCATGACTGACACCATGCCCGAGATCGAACCGCTGATCGCGCACCTGCCGGCCGACGCCAACGAACCGGACGACTGGATTCCCGGTCAGGCGTCGTTCTGCCCGTACTACGTGCCCCTCGAGGGAAAGCTCGGGGCCGACTGGGGCGTCATCGTGAACCGTGACTCCGAGCGGTTCACCCTGCTGACCTTCGAGCACGACGACTGCGGCTGCCCCGGCCGGACCGACCAGGGCGACGGCCCGATCCACATCGGTGCCCCCGATCAGCTCGGCGACATGTGGTCCACGGGCTGGACCCACACCTGCGACGAACTGTGCGGCGAACCCTGCCCCTGGGCCAAGTAACCCGGGCGGTCGTTCCTTCCGTGTTCCGTCTCAGGGCAACAAAGGGGTCGCTGGCGGCCACTCCCGGACACGCGTTTCCCTGGTCACAGCCGAATTTCTCGGGGCGTCGGCCCTGGTCCGCGAAGTGCCTCGTCCTGACGACATCTGAGCCGCACGCCTGTCCCCAAACGTTCCCGCGTCCACACGCGGGGACCGCCACCGACCGCCGGGTATGCGCAAGAGATGGGACGCTCGGACCGTCCCCGAACCCCGGCCGAGAGCGTCCCAGTTCCGCGGTTGGCGGCCACTCTTCTGAGCGTGGATCGCGATCGCGTTCGGAGACGGGCTGACGCCGGGAATCCGCTCGTCAGTCGCTGAGCCAGAGAGCGGCGATGGGGAGTGCGAGAAGTCGATCGCCGAGTCGGAATGCTCGGTCGCCGGTGTGGAACACGATGCCGCACACGAAGTCGTCGGGGATCTTGTCGCGGAGCCAGGCGAGCCATTTGGCGTCGGCCTGGTTGACCGACCGAGACGCCTTGACCTCGAAGGCGACGACACGGCCATCGGATGCCTCGGCCACGACGTCGAGTTCGGCGCCGTCGCGGTCTCGAAGGTGGTGGAGGCGAACCTCGGGTTCGTCGAGGAAGCTGGACTGGCGCACTAGTTCGTCGACCACGAACGTCTCCACGAGCGGACCGCGTCCGGGGTCGGTGGGTCGACGCAGCGCCCCCGGGTCCTTGCCGAGGAGGTGCGCGGCGAGGCCGGAGTCGGCGATGTGGACCTTGGGGTGGCGGGTGATCTTGCGGGTTAGGTTCCGTGACCACGCGGGCAGGAGATGGACGAGGTAGGTCATCTGGAGGTAGCCGATGTAGTCGTCGGTGGTGTCGCGACTGCCGAGCCCGGAGTCGGCGTGGATGCGGGTCGCAACGAGTTCGCCGGCGGTGTTCGCCGCGAGCAGGCTGAGCAGGCGCGGGAGTTGTTGTGCCCGGCGGGCGCCCGTGAGTTCGGTGATGTCGCGTTGGGTCACGGTCCGGACGTAGTTGCGGAACCAGACGCGACGGGTCCGGGCGTTCAGCGAGACGACCTCGGGGTAGCCACCCATGCAGATCCGCTCGAGGTACTCGTCGGGTGCGAGGGGGGAGTCGACGTCGATCAGGCGGTCGGGGTCCGCGAACGCCGCGGCGAGGAGGCCGTCGCCGGTGCCCTCGATCTCGCCCTGGCTGAACGGCCACAGGTCATGGAAAACCGCTCGGCCGGCCAGCGACTCCGACAGGGTGGGAACGGTGAGGAAGTCGGCGGAGCCGTTGAGCAGGAACTGCCCCGGGGAGGTGTCGGTGTCGACGACAGCTTTGACGGCGCGGACGAGCGCATCGCCGCCGAGTTGGACCTCGTCGATCGCCCGGGGCGTCGCTCCAAAGGAGACGAATCCTTCCGGGTCGGCCATGGCCGCCTGCCGAGTGGCGTCGTCGTCGAGTCGTGCGAGCGAACCCTTGCCATCGAGAACCCGTCGGACGAGCGTTGTCTTGCCGGCCTGGCGGGGCCCGGTCACCACAACGATGCGGAAGGATGCCAGCGAGTCGGTGACGATCTTCTCCAGCCGGCGTGATCGTTCCACCTCGCTGACCTCCCATCAGTCGGAACGTCGCCATGCTACCAGTCATTTCGTCGACAGATTGATAGGCAGAACGTCGCTGCACCGCATCGCGCGGAGATCGCGCGTTCGCTGCTTGCCGTGTTCGTTCGCTGACGTTCAGTCGGGGTCTGTGGGCTCCGGTTGATTCGCGCTCCGGGGCGCCCTTGACCTCTGCATCGCGCGAATACCGCGCGCGATCCCGCGACCTTGGCCGAGTCGTGGCTCGGCGCGCCGCTTGCCGTGGCCCGGCTGACGGATGACGGCATCCGGTTGGCCGATGGGCGGCTGGTCGAGCAGGACCGCTCGCCTGGTGCGTTCCCGTTCTTCGGCTCGTGGCCCGCCGTGGGTCGGCTCGTCCCGGTCGGTGATCGGTTCGTGCTGATCCGAGCGGTGCAGTTCCCGGCCCGTGACGACGCCGCGTCCGTACTGCGATCCGCCGGCGCCGACCCGGATGCCATCGCCGGCGCCATCGGCTCGCTCCTGGCCGGTAGCGATCGGGTGGCCTCGGGGCGAGCGGGCGGGGTGTGAGCGTCGGTCAGCCGGGGCCAGGGGTGCAGGGCTCTGCGGCTCACTGAGGTGGGGGCAGGTCGAGCCCCGGCGCCTGGTGGGCGTCGGCCGGCGGGGGCGCCCAGGAGGCCGTCGGGTGCGCAGCCGCCCACGCCGTGGTGATCTCGCGCCACAGCGGTGCCGCCACCGAACCGCCGGTGGCTGCCGGGCATCGGCACGCGATCGTCGGGATGGCCGACCCAGACGGCGGTGGTGAGGTTCGTCGTGGAACCCACGAACCAGGCGTCGGCGGCGTCCTGGGACGTTCCCGTCTTGCCGAAGGCGGCGACGCCGTCGATGCGTGCTGCGCTGCCGGTACCCGAACGCACCACCGCCTCGAGCATGCCGCGGATCTCGTTGGCAATCGTCGGGTCGACGGCGGGCGAGCTCTTCGGATCGTGTTCGTAGATCACGTCGCCATCCGATTCTCGAATGCGCTCGACGAGGTACGGCTCGGCCCGCTGGCCGTTGTTGGCGAAGGCGGTGTAGGCGCTGGCCATCTCGAGTGGCGACACCCCGCGGGCGACGCCTCCGATCGCCACGGACGGGCCCCACTGGTCGCGCGTCCCGAATGCGGCCTCGACATCGATGCCCAGACGATCGGCCACGTCGATGATCGCCTCCGGGCCGACGGCGGTGCCCAGCTGCGCGAAGGCCGTGTTGACGCTCCGGCGGAGCGCCTCGGCGAGGTCGACCCGACCGGCGTCGCTGCCTTCGAAGTTGTCGACCCGCCACAGCTCCGGTCCGCCGTACTCGAGCTCGATGGGCCCGTTGCCGACCAGGCGCTGCGAAGGCGACAGACCGGCTTCGAGGCCGGCGACCGCCGTCAGGGGCTTGAAGGTGCTTCCCGGTTGCCGTCGGCCCTGTCGCGCCAGGTCGAAGCCGCCGGGAGCGTCGCGCCCGCTGCGCAGCGCTCGGATCGCTCCGGAGACAGGATCGACCGCGGCCACGGCTGCGGTGGCGCCGTCGCCGCCGGGGAACGCCGCGTCGATGCTCGAACTGATCGACTGCTCGAGTGCCGGATCGACCGTGGTCTCCACCCACAGTCCACCGGTCTCGAACCGCTCCAGTCGCTCCTCCGGTGTCGCGCCGAGCGCGTCGATGGTCTGCACCTCGGCTCGCACGGCGCCGACGACGGGGTCGGTCGGGGGACGGGGGGCGGGATCGGTCACGCCGAGCGGCTTGGCCATGGCCGCAGCCGCCTTCTCCCGAGGTACCAGACCTGCGTCGGCGGCCCGTCGGAGCACGGCGTCGCGGCGGCGCCGCACCAACTCGGGATCGCGTCGGGGGTCGAGGGCGTTCGGCGCCCGGATGATGCCGGCCAGCGTCGCCGCCTGGGCGACGCTGAGGTCGCTCGGTTGGACGCCGAAGTACTCCTCGGCTGCGGCGGCGATGCCGTGGGCGCCGTTGCCGAAGTACACCTGGTTCACGTAGCGCTCGAGGAGCTGGTCCTTGGACAGCTCGTCCTCCAGGCGCACGGCGTACAGCAGCTCTTCGACCTTGCGGCTCAGCGATGCGTCGTTGCCGGTGAAGTTCAGCTTCGCGAGTTGCTGGGTGATCGTCGAGCCGCCCTGCTCCACCTCGCCGGCCCGGGCGTTGGTCACCGCAGCGCGCGCCATGCCCTCGAGGTCGTAGCCGTGGTGCGAGCGGAACCGGTTGTCCTCGGCGGCGAGCACCAGGTTGGTGACATGGTCGGGGAGCGAGCGGGTGTCGACCGTTCGTCGGTGCTCACGCTCGACGAGGCCGAGCGGCGTCCCGCCGTCGCTCACCACCACCGACGTCTGCTCGAGTGGTGGGAGCTCGTCACGGGTGTCGTCGCCGACGACCACCCGGGCGGTCAGGCGGAGGAGCGGGCCGAACGCGAGCAGTCCGACGATGAGCAGGACGGCGACCACCCCGCCGGCACGCACGGTGCGACGCGCCCAGCGGCGGCGTCGTAGCTCCCTGCGCAACGAGATCGCGTCCGCACGGGCGTGGCGCCACGCCGAGCGGATCGACCGCCGGGTGGCTTCTTCGACGGCGCCGGCCAGCAGGACCGCCCTGGCCCGTCGAGCTGCCAGCCAGGCCGGTGCAGAACGCTGCGCACGCGTGACGACGCCGGCGACCTGGCACCACAGCTCGGTGACCACGTGCGCGGTCGCCGGCCAGAGCACGTGCGCGACGAACCGTCGCGTCTCGTCCCATGCCGTACGCACCATCCGGCCCACCGCAGACGCCGCCAGCATGGCGACACCCAGGTAGTACCCAACTCGGTCACGTCCGTGCGGCACCGAGCACCCGGTCCTCGACGACGACGTTCACGACCGGTACCGGCGACCGTCGCTCGATGCGGGTGGGCAGGTCGTGGCCGAAGAAGCGGGACAAGCCGGCGCGTGCGGTCGACACGACCACGCCTCGGTACGGCTCACCGCTCGAGGCGCATCGCACCACCGCGGCCACCGGGTCCCGCTCGCCGACCTCTCCGTGGGCTTCGTACCCGTGGTCCTGCAGGAAGCCGATGATGCCGTCGAGGTTCCACTGGGCCAGTGCATGCTCGGGATCCCGGCCGTCGTCGAGGTGCTCGGCGTGCAGGAAGTCCAACACGTCGTCCGTGGCATCCCGGACCGGGACGACGACGTGCAGTGTCGGGCGTGTCCCGCCGTCGCACAGCGCCTCCAGGCTGGAGAGCAGCGCCGGCCCGGCCTGTTGGTTCACGAGCACCATGTAGCAGTCGGACATCGGCATCTCCTTCGAACCGCCGCCCACACTCAGACGTTCCAGATGTAATGGAACCGTCATACCCGTCACGCGGAGGGAAAGAACCAAAGGTCTGAACATGGCAGAGGTCATCAGGCGATTGCCGTCCGTCGCCTTGTCTGCAACGGAGTCCGTTCACCAGATCGTCACATGCATGTACCCCGCCGAGTCGTCGTCCCGGCGGGTGCGTCGAGCCCGACCCAGATCAGTTGGTCGCGTTGGCGATCGCGACGCGGGGGTCCCGGTTCGGGTCGCCCGCAGTGCCGATCGAGTCTCGGAACGCGGTGAGCGCGGTGAGACCCTGTTCCTCGGTCAACTCGGCGTCCATGATGCGGGTCACCGAGGGGAGCAGATCGCCGTAGGTCGAGACGATCTCGTGGGCGAGACGTTCCCGGGGAGCGAGGTCGTCCACGCCTACCGAACCATCGGACCATCGTGAGGTGACTTTCTTCGCCTTGGCCATGGGGAGTGCCCTCTCGTCTGCGACGTGTTCGGAAGTGGTGACTGTACGGCGCCGGCGGCCGGTTCCCTCAGCCGGCTGGGTACGGTCACGGCGATGGGTCTGCGCGATCGCTTCCGGTCCCTCGGCGAGGCACTCACCCCTGGCCCTCGCGTCAGCGGATTTCCGACCTCGTCGAACCGGGCGTCGTCGTTCCACCTGCGGTGGCGCGTGCCCGCCGACATCGGGCCTCTGCGCGAGGTGGCCGCCACGCTCGAGATCGTGACGCCACCGTCGGTTCCCCACCTGTACTTCTGGGCGTTGCAGGCTGACTTCGTCGATCGGGGTCGACGGGCGGGCGGTGCCCACCTCGGCCTGCAATGGCATCGCGGTCATCCCGAGAGTCGGGCGGCGAACTGGGGAGGCTACGACGCCACGGGTCACGAGCTGACGGGCTCGATGTCCTCGCTGCCCAGTGCGACCGGCAACGTCAATACGCGCGATTACGGCTGGGAACCGGGCGGGGCGTACCGGCTCCGCATCCGTCCGGGGGAGGAGTCGGCGTCCGGCGGCACGGCCTGGGCGGGCGAGATCGCCGACCTGCGCGACGGTCGGGTCACCGTCGTTCGTGAGCTCTACGCCTCCGGAGGCGAGCTGACCGGTCCCATCGTCTGGTCGGAGGTCTTCGCCCGGTGCGACGACCCGTCCGTGGTGGTGCGCTGGTCCGATCTCGAAGCCGTCGACGTCGGTGGTCACGTCGTGCGACCCGACGCTGTGGTCACCAGCTACCAGAGCAGGAGCGACGGTGGGTGCGACAACACCCGCTCCGAGCTCGACGATGGCGCCGTCCTGCAGATCACGAACACGGATCGGGGCGCCGGTGGCGAGGTGATCGGCCCGCTCGGGCTGGTCTGATCAGCGTCGGGGAGCCGACGACTCGAGCTCGAGCGTCACCTCCTCCCGGTAGGTGGCGGTACCCACCGGGCTGTCCGAGCGTGAGTCGACGGACGCGTTCCGACGGACGAGCAGGCCGGTGTCGGGCACGAGCCAGTCGTCGCGGATGGTGGTGCCGGCGTTCTCGTCCTCCCGAGAGGACTCGAACCGGACGTGGATGGTCCGCACCGGCGTGCCGTCCACGTCCAGTTCCTCGAAGCCGAGCACCCGTGCCGTCTCGGGCGACACCGTCGTGCCCGAGGCGCAGGTGAGCGACCACTCGTCACCGGCTGTCGGATCGGCCGGTAGCGCCAGCGCGTCGGGTCCGCACTCCCACGAGCGATCGTCGGCGAAGCCGAAGAACTCGTGGTGGATCCGTTGCGCCGGTGACGTGACGCCCTCGGGGCCGTAGCACCAGTCGGACTCGTCCCAGCGCTGCTCGAGTGGCTGCCAGCGCGTCCGGACACCACAGTCGATCGCCGACACCGTGATGGTCGTCAGCTCCGGATAGTCGTGCCGAGCCCCGCCCAGGATGTCGATCTGGTCGTGGCCCGTGGTGCGGTAGCTGTAGACGCCTTCCGCCGGCGGCCGGAGATCGGCGGCGTCCGGCTGGTCGGTTGGCTCGGCTGGCGCCGTGCCGCTGGTGGTGGTGCCCGCCCGGTACTGGTCCAGCGCATCGTCGACAGCGACCGGTGTGGCCGAGTCGCGCGAGCGGACAGCGGTGATGCCGGCGGCGGCCACGGCCACGACGCCGAGCACCGTGAGGGCAAGCGGGATCGCCCACCTCGGACGTCTCATGCCATGCGTCCCACGGCACGAATGTAGGCGGCTTCTGGCGTCGCCGTGGCGGCCGCCACTTCCGTCCTCAAGATGGGGGTGCGTTGAACCGAAGATCGCGGTGGCCCACAATCGGACATCGCCCGACGGGTGCGCCCTCCCCCGTGCGCCCGGTCCCCGCCCCGACCGAAGGACTGACGCTGTGGCCCGACGACTCTTCGTCTGCCTGTGCACGATCGCCGTGTTCGCCTGGTTCGCCCCGGCGGCCGGTGCTGCCGAGCGCGACCCGTCCGCCCCCGAAGACCAGTTGCACGACATCGTGTTCCCGGCGATCGGCGAGGTGCACTACACCGACACCTACGACGCGCCTCGCAGCGGCGGCCGGATCCACCACGCCACCGACATCATGGGCTCGAAGATGCAGGAACTGGTGGCCGCCGACGACGGCGAGATCACCTTCATCACCATCCCGGAGGCGTCGTACGGCTACATGCTCCGCATCACGGCCGACGACGGCTGGGTGTACTCCTACGTCCACATCAACAACGACACACCGGGCACCGACGACGGTCAGGCCGATCTCTCCGACGTGTTCGCACCGGGGATCGAGGACGGGGCTCGGGTACAGGCCGGCCAGTTGGTGGCCTACATGGGCGACAGCGGCAACGCCGAGGACGCCGGCGCCCACCTCCACTTCGAGATGAAGGACCCCACCGGGCAACAGGTGAACCCCTACTGGTCGCTGGAGCAGGCGCCGCACCTCGATGGGGCCGCGGGGCAGGCGTCCGAGGAGCCCATCGACTCGCCGATCCCGCGCCTCGCCGGCACCGACCGCGTCGCCACCTCCGTGCAGGCCTCGGTCGAGGGCTGGCCGGACGGCTCCACGAAGGTGGTGCTGGCCAGCGGTCTCGAGTACGCGGAGGCGTTGCCGGCATCGGCCCTGGCCGGCGACCAAGGCGTCCCGCTGCTGCTCGTCACGGGCACCTCGCTGTCCGACGACGTGGTGGGTGAGCTGGACCGGCTCGGCGCGACCGACGCCACCGTCGTGGGTTCCGTCCCCCCTGACGTCGACTCGCAGCTGCAGGCGATGGGGGTCACCGTCGACCGGTTGGGGCACCCGGGCGACCTGCGCGGGACCTCCGTCGCGGTCGCACGTTCCATCGGCGCGCCGGACGGCACGGCGCTGCTCGTCAACCACGAACGGTTCGCCGACGGCATCTCCGGCGCGGCGCTCGCCGCGGGACGTGATTGGCCGGTGCTGCTCACCGAGCGCGACTTCGTGTTCCAGGAGTCCGTCGACGCCTGGCGGGCCATGGGGATCCAGACCTTGTACCTGGTCGGTGGATCGGCCGTGATCGGCGACAACATCGCCCGGTTCATCGAGAGCGACGGCATCACGGTGGTTCGCCTCGCCGGCGCCACCCGCTACGGCACCTCGGTCGCCGCGGCCGACGAGAACGAACGACTCGGCGGTCGTTCGGCCGACACCGTGCTGTTCGCAACCGGCGGTGGCTACGCCGATGCGCTCACGGCCGGAGCGCTGGCTGATCGCATGGCCGGTCAGGTGCTGCTGGTCGACGGCGCAGGTACCGACAGCGACTCGGAGGTCGGCGGTTGGGTCGCGCCCCGCGCCGGAGCCGTCACGTCACCGTGGATCCTCGGTGGGTCGCGGGCCGTGGGTCCGAAGGCCGACCAGAAGATCCAGGGTTGGGTCGGGGGCTGATCGCCCGGCACCGGTCTGGGTACGGTCAGGCACATGGCCGACCGGAAACCACCGGGCGTCTCGTGGGAGACCTGGATCGAGCGACAGATCCGTGAGGCCATGGATCGGGGCGACTTCGAAGCGCTGCCCGGTGCCGGAAGGCCGATCCGCGACATCGACGTGCGTCGGAGCGAGCTCCACTGGCTCCGCGACAAGCTCCGCCGAGACAACGTCGCGCCGCCGCCACCGCCGGCCATCCAGATCCGCATCGAGGTCGACGCCGCCATGGCCTCGCTCGACGCTCTCGAGACCGAGGACGAGGTCCGCTCCCTCGTCGAGCACCTCAACCACCGCATCCGCACCGTCAACCGCACGGTGGTGATCGGGCCGCCCACCACGATCGGACCCCTGCCGGTCGACGAGGTGCTGGAGCGCTGGCGGCGCCGGCGGGCCGACCGCTGACCCCGCAACCGGAATCTCCACCGGGTGTCGCGTGTTCGCAACGGCATGGACACCGCTGCACTGCGCACACTCGTGGACTCGACGCACCAGGGCGTGCTGATCACCCTCAAGCGCGACGGCCGGCCGCAGTCGTCGAACATCGTCTACGTGGTGGGCGACGACGACGTGATCCGCATCTCGGTCACCGACTCACGGGCCAAGACGGCGAACCTGCGTCGTGATCCCCGGGCCAGCCTCCACGTGATCGGCGACAGCTTCTGGTCGTACGCCGTGGTGGAGGGCACGGTCTCGATGACGCCGGTGGCCGAACGACCCGACGACGACACCGTCGACCAGCTTGTCGAGTACTACCGCTCGCTGCAGGGCGAGCACGACGACTGGGACGAGTACCGGGCCACCATGGTGCGCGACGGTCGCCTGCTCGTCGAGCTGTCGATCGACCGCGTCTACGGCATGAGCTGAGCGAGGGTGGCGTAGCCGGCGGCGAAGAGCTCATCTTCGCCGGCGCTGGCCGGCGGCTCGTCGGTGAGGCAGTCGGAGCTGGCCTCGGGTGGTGCGTCGTCGGTGCTGGTGCCCACGTCGACCAGACCTCGGAGCATCCCCTGGCGACAGCTCGGAACCGTCAGGCGCCGGGCGAGGGGACGGGCGTCGACGATGTCGCCCAGGCTGTAGTCGAGGACCTCGAGCAGCTGCGTGGTGGCGGCGCCGTAGTCGACGCCGTCGGCCTGCTCGGCCGACACCTGCAGCGCCGGCACGCCACGGCTCACGGCGTGTCGAGCGGCGGTGCTGGCCAGGGCGCCCTGGGCGTTGCCGGCGACGTCGATGCCGATGACGACCAGATCGATCTCGTCCTCGTCGAGCGCGCTCTCGACCGCGTCGACCACGGTGCCGGACACGACCCGGGCGGGATCGCCGCTCATCGTCGTGGTGGTCCCGGGATCGCCGTCGGCGGGGACGACGACCTCGATGCGAAGGTCGGGCCGCTGGCGCAGGATGGCCACCGCCGCGTCGAGTCCTGGGGCGCGGGCGCCGCCGGGGTGGGTCACGACCACGTTCAGCTGGGCCTCGTCGGTGTCCGGTGGCAGTGGGAGGTCGCGATGGACCGACGCGAGTGTCGCCGCTGACGCTGCGTCGCTCGAGGCGGCCGGCCGGGCCGCGGCGGCGGAGCGCTGCGGGATGCCGTCATTGCCGTCGGGTCCGCACGCGCTGAGCACCAGTGCCAGCGCAGCTGCGCAGCTCAGCCCCCTTCGGGGCAGGTACCACGACCCCATCGAATGCCAGTGTGACCACCGCCACCAGGTCAGCGGTGGATGGTCGCGCCGGTACCCTCGCCGACGTGGACATCGCCGCGTTCCAGGCCACCATCGCCGCCACCTACGGCGACCGCGACGCCGAGCGGGGCACGGCGCCCACGGTCGCCTGGCTGTGCGAGGAGGTGGGCGAGCTGGCTCAGGCCGCCCGCAAGGGGACACCCGAGCAGCAGCTCCACGAGCTGGGTGACGTGATCGCCTGGGTGGCGTCGCTGGCCCACCAGCTGGGGCTCAGCCTCGACGAGGCCGCCCAGCGCTACGCCACCGGCTGCCCCGTGTGCAGCGCCCTGCCCTGCACCTGCGACTGACCACCCGAGAAAATCGCCGGGAGTTGCCCCCGGAAACCGAAGGCAATCGGCAGGGATTTTCCAGGGTGGGGGGTCAGGAGCGGCGGCGGAGCAGTTCCTCGGCGATCTGGATGGTGTTGAGTGCGGCGCCCTTGCGCAGGTTGTCGCCGGCCAGGAACAGCGCCAAGCCGTGCTCGACTGTGGGATCGACGCGGATGCGGCCGACGAGGGTGTCGTCGATGCCGGCCGAGTCGAGCGGGGTGGGCACGTCGGACAGCTGCACGCCGGGTGCGTCGGCCAGCAGCTCGCGGGCCCGGTCGGGCGTGATCGGGCGGGAGAAGCGGGCATTGATGGACAGCGCGTGGCCGGTGAAGACGGGGACGCGGACGCACGTGCCCGACACGAGCAGTTCGGGGATGCCGAGGATCTTGCGGGACTCGTTGCGGAGCTTCTGCTCCTCGTTGGTCTCCTCGAGGCCGTCGTCGACGAGCGACCCGGCGAAGGGCAGCACGTTGTAGGCGATGGGCTTGACGAAGTTGTCGGTCTCGCCGAAGTCGGCGGCCCGGCCGTCGTGGGTGAGCTGCGGGGCCTTGTCGCCGACCTTGCGGATCTGGGCGTCGAGCTCCTCGACACCGGAGAGGCCGGCACCGGAGACGGCCTGGTAGGTGGACACCACCATGGCCTCGAGCCCGGCCTCGTCGGCCAGCGGCTTCATGACCGGCATGGCGACCATGGTGGTGCAGTTCGGGTTGGCGACGATGCCGATGGGGATGTCGTCGAGGTCGTGGGCGTTGGCCTCGGGCACGACCAGCGGCACGCGGTCGTCCATCCGCCAGGCGGACGAGTTGTCGATGACGATGGCGCCGGCGCCGGCGATCTTCTCGGCCAGGGCCCGCGAGGCGGTGGCGCCGGCGGAGGCGAGCACGACGTCGAGGCCCGAGTAGTCGGCGGTGGTGGAGTCCTCGACGG
Source organism: uncultured Acidimicrobiaceae bacterium (assembly GCA_963800295.1). Lineage (GTDB taxonomy): Bacteria > Actinomycetota > Acidimicrobiia > Acidimicrobiales > Salinilacustritrichaceae > Salinilacustrithrix. The sequence goes on along the minus strand of CAWDAJ010000011.1, from coordinate 32,370 downwards.
TGATGTCGGTGGCGCTCGCGCCCTCACCCCACGGCAGCTTGCGGCCCGCCGAGCGAGGCGAGGCGAAGTACCTGATCTCGTCGACGGGGAAGTTCCGTTCTGCCAGGAGGCGTCGCATGACGCCGCCGACCTGGCCGGTTGCTCCGAGGATTCCTACACGCATGACCACCCAGGGTAGGGGGAGCGCCCGGTCGCACACACACCGGAAACGTCGTCCGTCGGCCGAGCCGGAGACGTTGCGAGGCCCCGCCGAGCAACTCTCGAAGCGAGCGGAGCGAGCGACTCAGTCGGTGGCGTCGAGGCCGAAGGCGGTGTGGAGCAGCTCGACGGCCTGCTCGACCTTGTCCTGCTGGATGACGCAGGAGATCCGGATGGCCGAGGTCGAGATCATCTCGATGTTGATGTCGTTGTCGGCCAGGACCTGGAACATCTTGGCGGCCACGCCCGGGTTGGTCTTCATGCCGGCCCCGACGAGCGAGACGCGGCCGATGTCGTGGTCGAAGCCGCACCCGGCGTTGCCGACGTGGCCGGAGAGCTCGTTGATGAGCTCGGTGGCCCGCTCGGCGTCGGGGTGGGGGACGGTGAAGGAGATGTCGGTGCGGCCGTGCTCGGAGACGTTCTGCACGATCATGTCGACGTTCACGCCGGCGCCGGCCAGCGTGGTGAAGACCTCGGCGGCCACGCCCGGCTGGTCGGAGACGCCCGAGATCGTGACCTTCGCCTCGGAGGTGTCGTGGGTGACGGCGTTGACGACGGCCTGTTCCATGTCGGAGGTCTCCGTGTAGTCGGAATCGAAGGTGACGATGGTGCCCGGTTCCCAGGTGAAGGCGGACCGGACGTGGAGCTTGACGTGGTGGCGACGGGCGAACTCGACCGAGCGCATCGCCGGCTTGGGGCAGCCGGTGGCGGTCATCTCGAGCAGCTCGTCGAAGCTGATCTGGGGCATGCGCCGGGCCCGGGACACGATGCGAGGGTCGGCGGAGTAGACGCCGGCGACGTCGGTGTACAGCTCGCAGAACTCGGCGCCGACCGCGTGGGCGATGGCCACGGCGGTGGTGTCGGAGCCACCCCGGCCGAGGAACGTGACGTCGCGGTCGGTGGAGACGCCCTGGCTGCCGCCGATGACCGGCACGATGCCGGCCTCGAGCGCCTGGACGATCCGGTCGGGGCGGATCTCGACGATCTTGGCGTCCTCGTGGGTGGTGTCGGTGATGAAGCCGGCCTGCGAGCCGGTGAACGACTGGGCCTCGACGCCCAGGTCGGAGAGGGCCATGGCCACCAGCGCCATGGCCTTGCGCTCGCCGGCGGTGATGAGCATGTCCATCTCGCGGCCGGGCTTGCTGGTGGAGACGTCGTTGGCCAGCCGGAGCAGCGCGTCGGTCTCCTTGCCCATGGCCGAGACCACCAGGACCACGTCGTCGCCGCGGCGCTTGGTGCGGGCGGCGTGGGCGGCGACCTCGCGGATGCGCTCGGGGTCGGCGACCGATGTCCCGCCGAATTTCTGGACCGTGATCACGCCGGCAACGCTACCGACGCGCCCCCGATTCGCCCGAACCGTCGGTCCAGTGGAATCAGGAGACGTCGACCAACGCTTCCCAGTCGCGCAACTGCTGCAGCGTCTGGGTCTCGGTGGCGTGGAGCAGCGAGCAGATGGCCCGCAGGTCGTCGCGACGGATGGAGAGGATGCGGCCGTTGAAGTCGCCCCGCTCGAGGATGATCGAGCGTGCGTAGCGGTGCACCGCCTCGGCCTCGGGGATACCGGCCAGGGCGACGAGGTCGAGGATCACCTTCGTGGGGCGATCGGCGTCGTCGTCGTCGTCGGCCTCGCCCAGCAGCACCGACATGGGGACGTCGTAGAACTCGGCCAGCTCGCGCAGCCGCGGCAGGCTCAGGTTGCGGAAGCCGCGCTCGTAGGCACCGATGGCCGAGGCGCTCCACTGGCCGCCGCTCTCGCGCTCGACGTCGTCGAGGGAGAGCTTCCGCAGGCGTCGGACCGCCCGGAGGCGTTGCCCGACCTCCACGGAGAAGGAGGACAGGCCGTCGTCGTCCTCACTCGCCATCGCGCCTGCCTCCCTGTCGTTGCCGCACGCCGTGATCGAGTGTCTCGCCGAGTCTCGCAGCGAACCGTGCGTGGCACGGAGCGTAGCGAAGTCGGCCGGATGAGTCCACGCCCAACCGGTTGTGGGCCCCGTTTCGCACGAGACGGATTCGGCCGCACACGTACCGAGGCCGACCGGTGCACGGAGTGTGGTGACTCGCGACCGCCGTCGGACACCGAGTACCGTCCGCCGCCGTGGCAACCAGCAAGCGTGAACGGCAGAAGCAGCTGCGGCAGGAGAAGATCGAGGAGCTTCGCCGCATGGAGAAGCGGCAGGCGACCAAGCGCCGGGGCCTGCTCATCGCCGCCGCCGTGGCGGCCTTCCTCGTGTTCGCCATCGCCTACTCCGTACTGAGCTCCGACGACGGCAACAGCGACGTCGCAGCCGGCGACTCGACCACCACCACCACACCGGGCGACACGGCCGCAGGCGAGACCACCACCGTCCCGGCCGCCGATGCCGAGCCCCTTCCGTGCCCGCCCAAGGACGGTGCCGAGGAACGGGTCACCGACTTCCCCGCCCCGCCGCCCGACTGCCTCGAGGACGGCGTCGACTACGTCGCCACGATGGAGACCGACGCCGGCACCATCACCATCGACCTGGCCGAGGACAAGGCGCCCAAGACGGTCAACAACTTCGTCTACCTCGCCCGCTACAAGTACTACGACGGCATCACCTTCCACCGGGTGATCCCCGACTTCGTCATCCAGGGCGGCGACCCGACGGGTACGGGCACCGGAGGCCCCGGCTACTCGTTCGAGGACGAGCTGCCCCAACCCGACGAGTACCAGGCCGGCTCGCTCGCCATGGCCAACAGCGGACCGAACACCAACGGCAGCCAGTTCTTCATCGTCACGTCCGACACCGGCGCCAAGACGCTGGTCGACGCCGTGGGTGGCGAGGCGAAGTACTCGCTGTTCGGTCAGGTCACCGAGGGGATGGACGTGGTCCAGGCCATCGAGGCCGACGGCAGCCCCGGCGGCACGCCGGCCACGGTCCACACGATCACCTCGGTCACGATCCAGGAGCGCTGAGCGCCCGCAGCGTCGCCGCTGCGTCAGGGCGCGGGCGGGCCGTGCCCGCAGCGGCGCCCGTCGCCGGTCGCCGGCGTCGACCGGGTCACCGTCGAGGGACCCGTCCGGGTCCGACGCCTTTGGTGCCGGGCCAGACGCCACCGGGAGCGTGAAGCGGAACGTCGCCCCACCACCGGGCGTCTCGTCGATCCAGACCCGGCCGTCCAGTCGCTCGAGCGATCGCTTCACGATGTGCAGGCCCAGCCCGACGCCCTGCTGACGCCGGGTGAGGTGGTTGCCGAGGCGGGTGAACTTGTTGAAGATCCGCTCGCGGTCCGAGCGGGGGATGCCCTGCCCGTGGTCGATCACGCTGGTCACGATCTCGCCATCGCGCCGCTCGGCGGTCACCTCGACGGGGGTTCCGCTGTCGGCGTACTTGGTGGCGTTGGACAGCAGGTTGGTGAGCACGACGGTGGCGAGGTCGGCATCGGTCGAGGCGCGTGGCAGTCCGGGGTCGATGCGGACGTCGATGGTGCGGGCCGGGTCCTGCCGCCGGGCAAGATCGACCTGCTCCTCGATGAGCGACCGCCAGTCGACGGGCTGGGTGACGACCGGGAGGCCACCCTGGTCGAGTTGCGTCGAGCGCAGCAGCGAGTCGACCAGGTTCTCCAACCGCCGCTCCTCCCGGAGCATGACCTCGTAGATCTTGCTGCGATCGGCGGTGGTCATCTGGTCGTCGCGCTTGACCAGTGTGTGCAGGAAGCCCTTGATGGGCGTCAGGGGCGTGCGCAGCTCGTGGGACACCTGGGCGATCCAGCCGTCCTTGTCGTCCTCGAGCTTCTTGCGCTCGGTGTCGTCACGGGCGATGACCACGTAGCCGCCGTCGGCGAGCGGTGCGTACGAGCACGTCAGCCAGCGCTGCTCGCCGTCGACATCGACCTGGACCAGCTCCTGGACGGGTTCGCCACGCCGGCCGGGGTCGGCGGAGCCGGTGGCGGGCGAGCCGTCGGCGAAGGTGGGACGGAACGAGTTGGACAGGTGCTCGCCGACGGCGACCTCGGCCGGCACTCCGGTGATCTCGGCCATCGCCGGGTTCCAGGACCGCACCCGCAGGTCGGAGCCGACCGAGAAGATGCCGTCGGACGAGGACCCGACCAGGTCGGCCAGGGTGCGGCGCTCGGTGCTCACCTCGGTGAGCAGCGACAGCTGGTGCAGCGTGGTCGAGACCCGTTCGGCGAGCGCGTCGAGGATCCGCTCGTCCCGAGCGGTGTAGGCCCGGCCGTCGGCACGGGCGGACACCGCGATCGAGCCGCAGGGCACGCCGGCGTCGTCGAGCAGGCGCATGCGCGAGCCCGACCCGTACACGTCCTCGATCTGGCGCGGCCCGACGGCGACCCGCACGGTGTCGCCGATGCCCTCGATGAGGACGACCGCGGCGCGGGCACCGAGCAGCGAGATGGCGTGCTCGGCGAGCTGGCGTGCCGCCTCGTGGGTGTCCTCGGCGCCCGCCAGGGCGAGCTCGGCCTCGCGGAGCTGGTCGAGCTCGGTCGCGGTGAGGGTGATGTGCGTGCGGCGCCGGCTCTGGAGGCCGAGCGTCACGGCGACGACGGCGGCGAGCAGCGCGGCCAGAGGAGCCCCGCCGACGAGCGCGACGATCGCGGCCGTTGCCGACACGGCCGCCAACGCTCCCTGGAGCAGGGCGCCTCGCCGTTCGCGATCGGGCAGCAGGCTCGCCACGTGTGTCCGTTTCCTCTCGCCGTGTTCGGGCTTCCGGAGACCCATCCGCATTGTGAAGGCTTGTCCGCCTTGTCGCCATGACCCGATCGGGTCATCTTCTGGGCAAAACGGCGGAAACGGCGTCGCCGACGGTGCTCAGGCGACGCCGGTCGGACGGTCGGTGCCCAGCGGCAGGGCGTGGTGGGCGCGGCCTTCGGTGATGACCCGGACCCACCACTGGATCGTGGGGATCCGGTGGCGCTCCAGGTCGGTGACCGAGAGCCCGGCGGCCCGCATGGCCATGGGGATGTCGCGGTCGACCCGCCAGCCGGTGGCCAGGCCGACGGGGGGTGCGACCAGCCGCTGCAGCCTCCCCGCCGTGCCGGTCAGGCGACCCGGTTCGATGAACAGGATGCAGCCGTCCTCGGCCAGCACGGAGGCGAGGCGCCTCAGGGTGGCGTCGAGGTCGGATGCCGAGGCGAGCTGGAACACCGAGACCACCGTGTCGAAGCTGGCGCCGTCGCGTGCGAGCGCGTGCAGGTGGGTGTCGTCGGCGCCGTCGAGCACGGTGCTGTCGGTGACCGCCGGCACCGTGGTCCACAGGCCGCGATGAGCGTCGGCGCCGCCCAAGTCGAGCACGTGGCCCGTGGCGCCGGCCACCAGCGCGCGCCGGCGGGCCCGCACGAGGAGCTGCACCTCGGGGGGCAGGGTCCGCTCGTAGCCGGTGGGCAGGATGGCCGGTCGGAAGGGGTCCACGATGCGCACAGTCTCCCAGAACGGGCGATCGGGGTGGAGACCGCCGGTCCGCGCCGCCCGTTTCGGGCCCCTGGTTACCGACCGGTACGCTCGCCGCCCATGACGATCAAGAGTGTGGGCATCATCGGTTCGGGGATCATGGGCTCGGGGATCGCCCAGGTGGCGGCCACCGCAGGCTTCGACGTGGTGCTGCGGTCGCGCAAGCAGGAGTCCGCCGAGGCCACCGTGGCCGCCATGGAGAAGTCCTTGGCCAAGCTGGTGTCCAAGGAGCGCATGGAGCAGGCCGACGCCGACGCCGCCGTGGCGCGCGTGACCGCCACGTCCAAGCTCGACGACCTCGCCGACTGCGACCTGGTGATCGAGTCGGTGGTCGAGGACCTCGCCACCAAGCTCCACCTCTTCAACGAGCTCGACCACCACTGCAAGGACGACGCCATCCTGGCCACCAACACCTCGACCCTTTCGGTGATCAACATGGCCGTCGAGACCCGGCGCCCCGAGCGGGTGTGCGGCGTGCACTTCTTCAACCCGGCGCCGATGATGAGCCTGGTCGAGATCGTGCGCACCCTGGTGACCTCCGACGAGACCGTCGACGCGGTGCGCGAGTTCGCCGAGGCCTGTGGCAAGTCCCCGGTCGAGGTCAAGGACCGGGCCGGTTTCATCGTGAACGCCCTGCTGTTCCCGTACCTGAACAACGCCGTGCGCATGCTCGAGAACGGCACGGCCACCCGCGACGACATCGACGCGGCGATGAAGGGCGGCGCCAACTTCCCGATGGGCCCCTTCGCCCTGCTCGACCTGGTTGGCCTCGACACCTCGCTGTCGATCCTCGACGCGCTGTACGACGAGTTCCGCGACCCCAACTACGCGGCGTCGCCGCTGCTGCGTCGCATGGTCGCCGCCGACCACCTGGGCCGGAAGTCGGGCAAGGGCTTCTACGACTACTGATCCCGAGGGACCGGGGCGCTCACCGTCCGTGGAAGGACCGGTCGAACCGCCGCCCTGTCCCTGGTCGTTCCCTGATCCGGCCGAGGCCGACGAGTCCGGCATCGTCGGCATCGGCGCCGACCTCGCTCCCGGGACGCTGCTGCACGCCTACCGGTCGGGGCTGTTCCCCATGCACGTCGACCGGGGCCGCACACTGGGCTGGTGGTCGCCTGATCCCCGCGGGGTCCTCCCGCTGGACGGCCTGCGGGTGACGCGGTCGCTGCGGCGATCGTGTCGGCGCTACGAGGTGCGTGTGGACACGGCCTTCGACGAGGTGGTGGCCAACTGCGCCGATCCCCGCCGACCGCACGGGTGGATCACCGACGGCATCCGGTCGGCCTACCAGGAGCTGCACCGGTTGGGCTGGGCCCACAGCGTGGAGTCGTGGGATGCCGAGGAGGACGCACTCGTGGGCGGCCTCTACGGCGTGTGCGTCGGCGGCCTCTTCGCCGGCGAGTCGATGTTCCACCACCGCACCGACGCCTCGAAGGTCGCGCTGGTCGGCCTGGTCGAGATCCTGCGCGAGGACGGCTTCGACCGGCTGCTCGACGTGCAGTGGACCACCGACCACCTGCGGTCACTGGGGGCGATCGACGTCCCCCGGAACGACTACATCGGCAGGCTGCGAGCTGCGCTCCGCCTGCCGATGCCGTCGGCGTTCCTCTGAATCGCTGATCCGGCCCGGGCCCGTCGGACCCGGGCCGGTGTCGTCAGCCCTTCTTCCCCTTGCCGTGGCCGTTGCCGTGGCCGTGTCCCTCGCCCGGCGTGGACACCGTCGCCACCCCGTCGGTGGCAGCGGTGTCCTCGTCGCCGGTGTCATCCATCTCGTCGTCGGTCTCGGGGGCGTCCATGTCGCTGCCGTCGTCCTGCGAGGTCTCGGCCACCGCCGGTTCGGTGCTGTCGCCCTCGTCCTCGGTGTCGTCGGCCTGGTCCTTGCCCTCGTCGGACTGGGCGACCTCACGGACGCACTCGCCGTGGTTCTTGTAGTCGCCCTGCTCCCAGCGGTCTCCGCCCGGGCGGCAGTCCTCACGGGCGGCCTTGGAGACGACCTCGCCGTGGTTGGCCGGCTCGTCCGTCACGGCCTCGTCCTGCGTGGTGGCGTCGGGGTCGGCGACCTGCTCGGCATCGAGAGGCGTCTCCTCGTCGGTCGTGGCCTCGGTGGTGGTGGTCGTCGTGGCCTCGGTGGTGGTCGTCGTGTCGTCGTCCTCGGCGTCGTCGCATTCGGTGCCCGTGGCCTCGGTGCCCGTCGTGTCGACGGTGGTATCGACGGGCGCGTCACACGAGGTGAGCTCGGTCGTGCTCGTGGTGGTGCCGACCGTGTCGGCGGAGTTGTCGCCGCCGCCGGCAGCGAGCGCCATGCCGGCACCGCCGATGACGACGGTGCCGGTCACCACGACGACGGCGGTCTTCTTGGCCAGGAGGGAGAGGATGTCGGAGATCATGTCCAGGATTTCGGACCCCCGGGACCGTCGCTTGAGTGATCATTGTCAATTGATGCGATCGACCCATGCCGGACGGGCAGGTTCGGTGGAACCGGAGATCTCCGAGGAGCGCCGTCCTCGGCAGCTCCTGAGTTCGGCGGCAAGCCGGGAGTTCGTGGGTGGAGTCCGCCGATCCGATCTTCGTAGCGCCATCGTTGGTACGCCGGCCTGTCGGCGAGCGGGCTGCACGACGGCACCGTGGCGTGGGTCGCGAACGAGAGGGTCCTCGCCGGCGATGCGTTGGACGCGCTCAACGCGAGGACCCTCGCCGAAGGTGCAGGGTGGTCCGGCGTTCGCAACCAGAGGGTCCTCGCCGGCGATGCGTTGGACGCGCTCAACGCGAGGACCCTCGCCGAAGGTGCAAGGTGGCGGTCGGGCACGAGATGCACGAGCGGTGCCGGGTCGTCCGTGGACCCGCACGCAGCTGCGGTCTCGACCGGCCACCACCCAACGCCGGCGGCTTCTACCGCACCGCCGAATGCCTCCTGCTGTCGTCCTCAGCCGGCGATGTCGTAACCGGCCTCGTCGATGGCGTCGCGGACGGCGGCGTCGTCGAAGTCGCCGGCAACGGTGACCGTCTTGGCGTCGATGGACACGTCGACGGTCTCGACGCCGTCGAGGGGGCTCACGGCACCGGTGATGGCGTTGACGCAGTGGTCGCAGGAGATGTCAGGCACGTTGTAGGTGGTGGTCGACACGGGTCGATTCCTTTCGGGGGGTCGGGTCGGTGGTGCGGTGGCTGCGGAATCTCCGCAGGCGGAGAGAGTTGCTCACGACGAACACCGACGAGAAGCCCATGGCTCCGGCGGCGATCATCGGGACGAGGAGGCCGAACGCGGCCAGGGGGATGGCGGCCGTGTTGTAGGCGAAGGCCCAGAACAGGTTGCCCTTGATGGTCGACAGGGTGCGCCGGCTCAAGCCGATGGCGTCGGCGACCCCACGTGGGTCGCCCGAGACCAGGGTGAGGTCGGATGCCTCGATGGCCACGTCGGTGCCGGTGCCGATGGCGATGCCGAGCTCGGCGGCGGCCAGCGCCGGGGCGTCGTTCACGCCGTCCCCCACCATGGCGACGACCCGGCCCTCGGACTGCAACCGGCGGACCTCGGCCAGCTTGTCGTCGGGCAGCACCTCGGCGAGCACGCGGTCGATGCCGACCTCGTCGGCGACGGCCTGAGCCGTGCGCCGATTGTCGCCGGTGAGCAGCACCGTCTCCAGGCCCATCTCGCGGAGCGCGGCGACGGCCTCGGCAGCGCTGGGCTTGACGGTGTCGGCGACGGCGAGGATGCCCTGCGCCGTGCTCCCGTCGGGACCGTCCCAGCCGGCGAGGACCACGGTGTGGCCCTGCTCCTCGTGAGCGGCGGCGGCGGTCTCGACGTGGGCGGGCACGTGATCGAAGAGGAGTCGGCGGCCCACCTGGACGGCCATGCCCTCCACCGTGCCGGTGACGCCCTTGCCGGGCACGTTGCGGAAGTCGTCGACGGGCGACAGCTCGGCGCTGCCGGCGGCGATCGCCGCGGCGATCGGGTGCTCACTCATCGCCTCGAGCGAGGCGGCGCGGCGCAGGAGGGTCGAGTCGTCAGTGCCCACGCCCTCGACCGCCACGAGCTGCATGCGAGCCTCGGTGAGCGTGCCCGTCTTGTCGAACACGACCGTGTCGACCGCCTCGGTGCGTTCGAGGATCTCGCCGCCCTTGATGAGCACGCCGAGCTGGGCGCCCCGCCCGGTGCCGACCATGATCGCCGTGGGCGTGGCCAGGCCGAGCGCGCACGGGCAGGCGATGATCAGGACGGCCACCGCTGCCGTGAACGCCTCGTCGGCCGGGTGTCCCGTCAGCAACCAGCCGGCGACGGTGACCACGGCGATGGACAGGACCGTGGGCACGAAGATGCCCGCCACCCGGTCGGCCAGGCGCTGGACGGGTGCGGCGCTGCCCTGCGCCTCGTCGACCATGCGCACGATCTGGGCGAGGGCGGTGTCGGCCCCGACCCGGCTGGCCTCGACGACCAGGCGACCGTCGGCGTTGACGGTGGCGCCGATGACCTCGTCGCCCACGCCCTTGTCGACCGGTACCGGCTCGCCCGTCAGCATCGACTCGTCGACCGCGGAACGGCCGTCGACGACGCGCCCGTCGGTGGCGACCTTCTCGCCGGGCTTCACCACGAACCGCATGCCCACCGCCAGGTCGTCGACGGAGATCACGGTGCCGTCCTCGAGGGTGGCGGTGCGGGCGCCGAGCTCGGCCAGCGAGCGGATGGCTTCGCCGCTGCGGCGCTTGGCCCGAGCCTCGAACCACTTGCCCAACAGGATCAAGGTGATGATGGCCGCCGACGTCTCGAAGTACACGTGCGCGGTGTCGCCGCCCATGGAGGCCATGTCGGAAGAGGTTGCGTCGAGGAACACGAGGGCCACGACCGACCACAGGTAGGCGGCAAGGGAACCCATCGACACGAGGGTGTCCATGGTGGTGCTGCCGTGGCGGGCGTTCATCAGCGCGGCGCGATGGAAGCCGATGCCGCTGAAGAAGACCACCGGCGTGGTGAGCGCGAAGGCCAGCCACTGCCAGTTGCGGAACTGCAGTGCCGGGATCATGGAGATGGCCACCACCGGGATGGTCAGGACGGCCCCGAGCACCAGCCGGCGGGTCAGGGTGGCGATCCACTCGGCCTCGGCCGCCGCATGGTCGGCGACCTCGGGCACCTCGTAGCCGAGCTTGGTGATGACGCCCTCGAAGGCGTCGCGGTCGAGCAGGGCATCGTCGAAGACGATGGTGGCGCGGGCGGCAGCCAGGCTGACGTTGGCGTTCTCGACGCCGTCGAGTTTGGAGAGACCGCGGGCGATGCGCGACGAGCACGCCGCGCAGGTCATGCCCTCGACCGGGAGATCGACTCTTGTCCTCATGGACGTCACCGTAGCACGCGGATAGGGATACCCCCAACCCCTATTTTCTGGTATGCTGGTCACATGCCCGGCACCACGCCCACGAGCTCCGCCCATCCCGGCTACACGATGAACAAGGACCAGTACCGCGCCCGTCTACGGCGCATCGAAGGTCAGGTCCGTGGCCTGCAGCGCATGGTCGACGAGGACACGTACTGCATCGACGTGCTGACCCAGATCGCCTCGGTCACCAAGGCGCTGCAGGGTGTGGGCATGGGGCTGCTCGACGAGCACATCCGCCACTGCGTCAAGGAGGCGGCCGACGAGTCCGCCGCCTCGGGCGACGACGCGCCCTTCGACGAGAAGGTGCAGGAGGTCATGGCCGCGGTCTCACGAATGCTCCGGAGCTGATCGCGTCGGTCGCTGGTACGCAGCGGCTGCCAGAACGCTGGGGCCAGGTGGCAGTGGGGATGGTCCGTAACGGAGAATGGCCGGTATGACCGGCTCCAGCACGCACCATGCCAAGGACCGCCCGTGGATGATGCGGACCTACTCGGGTCACTCCACGGCCAAGGCGTCCAACGAGCTGTACCGCACCAACCTCGCCCGTGGGCAGACCGGCCTGTCCATCGCCTTCGACCTGCCCACCCAGACCGGCTACGACCCCGACCACATCCTGGCCCGGGGCGAGGTCGGCAAGGTCGGCGTACCGGTGGCCCACCTCGGGCCACATGGACACCCTCCTCGACGGCATCCCCCAGGACCAGATGAACACGTCGATGACCATCAACGCCCCGGCGGCGTGGATGCTCGGGTTGTACGTGGCCAACGCCGAGAAGAAGGGCATCGAGTCCAAGGCGCTGCGCGGCACCACCCAGAACGACATCGTCAAGGAGTACCTGTCGCGGGGCACCTACATCTTCCCGCCGCTGCCCTCCCGCCGGCTGATCGTCGACATGATCGCCTTCTGCAGCGAGTGGATCCCCAAGTGGAACCCCATGAACGTCTGCAGCTACCACCTGCAGGAGGCGGGGGCCACCCCGGTCCAGGAGATCGCCTACTCGCTCGCCAACGCCATCGGCGTGCTCGACGCCGTGCGCGAATCGGGCCAGGTGCCCGAGGACCGCTTCCCGCAGGTGTTCGGCTCGATCAGCTTCTTCGTGAACGCCGGCATCCGCTTCGTCGAGGAGACGGCCAAGATGCGGGCCTTCACCGACCTGTGGCAGCGCATCGGGCGCGAGCGCTACGGCGTCACCGACGACAAGGCCCTGCGGTTCCGCTACGGCGTGCAGGTGAACAGCCTCGGCCTCACCGAGCAGCAGGCCGAGAACAACGTGCAGCGCATCGTGCTCGAGGCCCTCGGCGTCACGCTGTCCAAGCGGGCCCGGGCCCGATCCATCCAGCTGCCCGCCTGGAACGAGGCGCTCGGCCTGCCCCGGCCCTGGGACCAGCAGTGGTCGCTGCGCATCCAGCAGGTGCTGGCCGACGAGACCGACCTGCTCGAGTACGACGACATCTTCGACGGCTCCCACGTCATGGAGCAGCTCACCGCCGACCTGGCCGAGCAGGCCTGGACCGAGATGGAGGAGATCCTCGAGTTGGGCGGGGCGTTCGAGGCCATCGACGAGATGAAGGGCCGTCTGGTGCGCAGCCAGGCCGAGCGCATCCGCCGCATCGAATCCGGTGAGCAGACCGTGGTGGGCGTCAACGCCTACACCGAGTCGGCCGACTCGCCCCTCGCCGGCGAGGAGTCGATCCTCAAGGTCGACGCCGGGGTGCAGGACGAGCTGATCGCCGATGTCCAGCAGTGGCGGTCCGAGCGCGACAACGATGCCGTCAAGCGCAGCCTCGACCAGCTGCGCAAGGTGGCCGAGATCCAGGGTGGTGGAAGCGCGGCGAACATCATGCCGGCCACCGTCGACCTGGCCCACGCCGGCGGCACCACCGGCGAGTGGGCAGGGCTGCTGCGTGAGGTGTTCGGCGAGTACCGGGCACCGACCGGTGTCGCCGCGGCCTCGGGGTACGGCCCGATGAGCGATGGTTTGCGTGGCGTCGCCGAGAAGGTGAAGGCTCGCGTCGGCGGCCCACCCCGGCTGCTGGTGGCCAAGCCCGGTCTCGACGGCCACTCCAACGGAGCCGAGCAGATCGCCGTGGCCGCCCGCGACGCAGGGTTCGAGGTGATCTACCAGGGCATCCGGCTCACACCCGAGCAGATCGCCAGCGTGGCGGTCGACGAGGACGTCGACGCCATCGGTCTGTCGATCCTGTCCGGCAGCCATCTCGAGCTGGTCCCCGAGACGGTCCGGCTCATCCGCGAGGCGGGCGTGGAGGCGCCGGTGATCGCGGGCGGGATCATCCCCGAGGAGGACCGCAGCGCCCTGCGCGACGCCGGTGTGGCCCGGGTGTACACGCCCAAGGACTTCGATCTCACCAAGATCATGGGCGAGATCCTGGAACTGGTCTCGAGCTGACCGTGCCGGTCCCGCGCCGATGAGCCGACCGCCGGGCACGTCGGCGACGCCGCTGCTGGCGGCGGCGGTGGCCGCGTTGGCGCTCGGCGTCGTCGCGGTGGTGACCGGTGGTGCGGCGGCCGCGGTCCTGGCCGGGCTGGCCAGCGCGGTCTGCGCCGGACTGGCGCTGCGGTCGGCCACGGGCACCACCGCCGGCGGGCGACCGGATGCCGGCCGGGAGGTCGACTCGTCCGCACCTGCACCAACCCCGCCGGCCACGGTGTCGCCGAGGTCGCCGGTGTCGCCGAGGTCGCCGGCGTCGCCGGCGCCGACAGGCTCGGCGCCGGCGGCCTCGGAGGCCGTGGAGGCCTCGCCCGCACCCGGCGCACCGACGCCGACACCAGCAGCGCCACCGCCGTCGAGCCTGCTCACCGGCGCCTTCGTCGACGCCACCCTCCGGAACCGGGTGGCGGTGGCCCGCCGGGCGCTGCGCCCGCTGTCGCTGCTCCACTTCGAGGTGCTCGAGCTCGGCGACGCCGACGGCAAGCGACCGGTGCCGGCCGCGGCGGTGGCAGCCGTCCTGTCGGCCACCTTGCGGGAGGCCGACACTGCGGCCGTCCTCGGCGACGCCAGCTACCTGTGCATCCTCGAGGACACCAGCGAGGATGGGGCGGTCTGGACGGCCGAGCGGATCCGTCGCAACCTGGCCGAGGAGGACCCCGGCCGTCGGTTCCGGGCCGGGGTGGCGTCGTACCCCAACCACGGACTCGACGTCGACGAGCTGCGCCTCAAGGCCCGCACGGCCCTGGAGGTGGCTCGCGGCTGGACGCGCGACCGCATCGAGGTGGCCACCGGAGCCTGAGGGGTCAGGCGCCGTCGAGCAAGCGCACCTTCGCCGAGGATCCTCTGCTTCGCTGTCGCCAGCGTATGGTCGGCGAGGATCCTCGGGTTCGGACCGCCGTGCCCGGGCGCATCGTCGGCGAGGGTCCTCGTGTTCGCTGTCGCCAGCGTCGCGTGGGCGAGGATCCTCGGTTCGGTGCCGGCCGGATGTGGACCCATCGACCTCCGTGCCGTCGAGCTCAGGCGCCGTCGAGCTCGCCGAGGACCTCGTCGGTGTCGGCGCCGAGCGGACGTCCGGTCCACCGGATCCGACCCGGCGTCTCCGACAGGCGGGCCACCAGTCCCTGCATCGGCGTGCCGTCGACGACCTCGACCGCACCGCGGGCCTGTACGTGCGGGTCGTCGAGCACCTCGGTCATCGTGTACACGGGCGCGCAGGCGGCGTGGGCCTCCTCGAAGGCGGCCAGCACCTCGTCACGGCTCCGCTGGCCGATCCAGTCGGCCATGCGGGCATCGATGCGGTCGCGGGCGGCGACCCGCCCCTCGAAGGAGTGCAGCGACTCGTCGTGGCCGAGCCCGATCAGGTCGAGCACCCGGCGGGCCACCGATTCGGCCGACGTCGACACCGCCACCCAGCGGCCGTCGCGGCACTGCCACGTGCCGCGAGGAACGGTGTAGGGCACGCCGGAGCCGAGGCGCGGCTGCTCGTAGCCCTCGACGGCCGCCGCCGACACCAGCGGTCCCATGATCTGCAGGAGCGACTCGAGCAGGTTGACGTCGACGACCTGTCCCACGCCCGAGTGCAGGGCGACCATGGTGGCGAAGGCGGCGGTGAGGCCGGTGACCTCGTCGGTGAGGGCGATCGGCGGCAGCAGCGGCGCACCGTCGGGCTCGCCGGAGATGGCGGCGAAGCCGGACATGGCCTCGGCCAGCGTGGCGAACCCGGCCCGGCCGGCGTAGGGGCCGTCCTGGCCGAAGCCGGTCACCCGGGTGATCACCAGCGACGGGTTGCGCTGCGTGGAGGACGTCGGGGCCCAGGCCGAGGCGCTCGAGCGTGCCCGGCCGGAAGTTCTCGACGAGCACGTCGGCGCCGGCGCACAGGTCGAGCATGTGCCGATGGCCCTCCTCGCTCTTGAGGTCGAGGACGATGGTGCGCTTGCCCCGCCCGAGCAGCTTCCAGAAGTAGGTGACGCCGTCGGACGGATCCCGCCGGAACATCGAGCGGGTGCCGTCGCCGCTGCCCGGCCGCTCGACCTTGATGACGTCGGCGCCGAAGTCGGCCAGGTACCGGGCGCACGACGGGCCGGCGAGGACGGTGGAGGCGTCGACGACCCGCAGGCCGGCGAGCGGCGCAGACCCGGCACCGTGTCTGTCGTCGGTGGCGCTCATCGGGTGACGTGGAAGCAGCGGTCGGCGAGCGAGCCGAAGGCGTAGTCGGCGTACTGGCCCAGGTACATGTCGCGCGTGCGCTCGGTCCACGCCAGCGCCTCGGGCGTCGAGATGCGGTGCACGAGCTGCACGATGCCGCCCTCGTGCACGCGGTACTCGGCCCACGCGCCGGGGAAGTCCTTCACGCAGGCCACCTCGACCCAGGGCATCTCGCCGGTGGTGGCGAAGCGTCGCACCCGGTTCCGGTGGGTGTGGCCGGCGAAGTAGCCGACGACGTTGGGGTGGCGGGCGGCGACGGCCACCAGTTGCTCGGAGTCGTCGGGGTGGATGCCGAAGTAGTCGTCGGGACGCTGGTCGGAGGACGGGTCCCAGGCGTGGTGGTGGCCGAACACGAGCACCGGGTCGTCGCGCTGTGCGGCGTCGGCGGCGAGGTCGTCGAGCCAGTCGAGCTGGTCGTGGTCGAGCCCGCCCGAGGACTTGAACGGAACGGTCGTGTCGAGGACGGCGACCGTGACGCCGGGCAGCGCGAAGGACTGCACCGGCGTGTCGGCGTAGCTCTGGCCCCGGTAGGCGTCGTGGTTGCCGCGCACGTGGTGCAGGCGCTCGCCGAACGCCGTCCCGTACAGCTCGAGGAACGCGGCGTACTCGTCGTCCCTGCCGTCGTTGGTGAGGTCGCCCTTGACGATGACGGCGTCGGGCTCGAGGGCCTGCATCTCGGTGACCGCGCCGGTGTTCATGGTGACCGGGTAGGGCGTGTCGTCGGGTCCCACCGACAGCACGGGTCCGATGGTGTCCTGGTGACCCTCGACCAGGCCGCACACCGTCTCGCCGAAGTGCACGTCGTTCACGGTGGTGATGGTGCAGAGCCGCTCGCCACCCGGGTCGTCGAGTGTGCGCACCTCGAGGCCGTCGAGGTCGTGGGTCGTGCCCGGGGCCAGACCCTCGTAGCGGCGGACCTGGGTGCCGTGGTGGACGACGACGACATCGGGGCCGACGGTGGTGACCTCGACGGGTGCGTCGGCGCCGGCCGCGCTCATCGGGGCGCCTCCGGAATGACCGCCGCCGAGGCGACCTTGTCGTGCAGCGCCTGGCCGTCGCGGTCCCAGAGCGGCCAGAGGTGGTCGACCACGAACGGGACGAGGAACATCACGAGCAGGCCCCGCACCAGGTTGCGGCCGAGGTTGCGTCCGGCGCCGATCGGCTCGGCGGTGCGGGCGTCGACGGTGCGCAGCCCGAGGAGCCGCTTGCCGACCGTGTGCGTGCTGCGGCCCTCCCACATCACGTAGCCGAACCAGAGGGCGACGCCGAGCGCCGCCAGGAGCCCGGCGATGGCGACGGTGGTGGCGGTGGGGGCGCGGCACAGGCCGCTGGTGACGCCACCGCCGAACACGGCGACCCGTCCGTCCTCGGTCACCTCGCAGGACCGGATCTCGTCGGGCCCGACTCGTAGCGCGACCAGGGCGGCGACCGGCAACGCCAGGACGATCAGCGAATCGATCAGGAACGCGACGGCACGCCGTCCGTACCCGGCGCGGGGCAGCCGATCGGGAGGGGTGGCGCCGTACTGGTACACCAGGCGTCCGCCGGTTGCGGGACCCTGGTAGCCGGCGCCGGGATAGCCCTGTCCGGGTGGCGGGGGCGCGGGCGGAGCGCCAGGTGCGGGAGGTGGCGGCGGCGGCGGGGGTTGGGGACCGCCACGACCGGGTCCGGGAGGCGGCATCGACGTCACCGCCGGCTCACTCCGGAACAGCGCGCCGCCACCGGCTCACCATGGCCGGGCGCGGCGCAGCGGGATCGGTTGCGCCCACCAGCGGCCGGAGAACCGCCAGCGGTTGGGCCGGCCTCGCCCCTCGTCGGTGGCGGGGCGGGGCCAGGCGACCTCGACGGCGGCGGCGATGGCTGCGGCTTCCTCGTCGGTGGGTGCGGGGATGATCTCCACGGCGCCCGAACCTACTCGGGGTCGCCACCGCCGACACGAGCCCGGCGGGCGACCAGGGAGATCCCCAGTGCGGCCAGGAGCATGGTGCCGCCTCCGGTGAGACCGAGCGCGCCGGGGCTGGTCGCATCGAGCAGCGCACCGCCGGCGAGTGGTCCCACGACCCGACCCGCGGCCATGACGGCCTGGGCGTCGCCGGCCCGCTCCTGCGGGTGCCGCGAGGCCCGGGCGAGGATCGAGTACGTGCCGGGGACACCCATCCAGAAGGCGAAGCCCCAGGCGGCGATGGCCAGGACGAACACCATCGAGCTGTGCACGGTGCCCATGGCGATGGCGGCCACCGCGCAGACGGCCAGCCAACCGCCGGGCGCTCGCTTGGGACCGCTCCAGCGGGCGCTCGGGATGGAGGCGACGGCGTTGGCGCTGTAGGCCAGAGAGATCGCCGACAGCGACAGCCCGGTGTTCCTGGTGGCGATCACCGCCCCGAACGTGAACACGGCCGACCCGCCCAGGGTGAGCAGGCCGAGGCAGGCGAGCACGCCGGTGGCGGTCGGAGTGGGGGCGTGACGCGCCGCGGTCCGCTCGCGCCGGGGTGCCAGCATGCGCTCGCTGTGCCCGCTCCGCCGGCTGAACGCCATCGGCACCAGGGCGGTGACGGCCAGCGCCCAGAAGACCCCCTGCGGTCCGAACCGCTCGACCAGGGTGGCGGCGATCGGGGTGGTGGTGACGCCGACGAGGGGACCGACGACGGCGATCTCGCTCATCCGTCGGTCGTCGCCGAACACCTGTGACCACGAGAACCAGGTGACGACACCGAGCCCGACGCCGCTGGCGACCCGCAGCAGCACCAGCAGCGCGAACGGGGGGAGCAACGCCGAACCGAGGTTCATCACGGCGAGAACGCCGAGGGCGACACCCAGGACCCGGCCGCGGGCCTCGAGGAACCGTCCCGCACCCCACGACCCCAGGACGAAGCCGGCCAGTTGGCCGGCGGTGGCGAGCGACGCCGTGCCCAGGCCGACGCCGTACTCGTGCGACAGCGCCGGCAGGAGGAACGGCGCCACCGACAGCACCGCCGTGCCGTACGCCGTGGCGAGCAGCAGCCCGGGATGCTCGTGGGGCTGGACGGCGCGCAGGAGACGGACGGGGACCTGCATCGTCGACGGACGCTAGAGGGTGTCGGGGATCGGCTGGTCTAACTCGGCGCCGGGCGGGGGAGGGTGATCCACCGCATCAAGCCGGCTGGACAACCAGGGAGGAACGGTGCAGACGGAGACCCAACCGGCGATCACCGCACAGGGACTGAGCCGCACGTTCGGCCGGGCGCTCGGTGGTGTGCACGGTGTCGATCTCGACGTCGAACCAGGCACCATCGTGGGCCTCATCGGTCCCAGCGGATGCGGTAAGACCACGACCGTTCGACTGCTCGCCGGCGTCCTGCGTCCGACGGCTGGCGAGGTCCTGGTCCACGGTCGGGCTCCCGTGTCGTTCTCGGCGGCCGATCGGCGCCGGCTCGGCTACATGCCCCAGCTCCCGGTGCTCTATCCACAGCTCTCCCTGCGGGAGAACCTCGCCTTCGTGGCCTCGGTGTACGGCGTCGGGCTGTGGCGGCGCCGGTCGCGTCTGCGCCAGCTCCTCGAGTTCGTCGACCTGTGGGAGCATCGTCGCAAGCGGCTGTCCCAGGCGTCCGGTGGCATGCAGCGCCGGCTCTCCCTCGCCGCGTCGCTCGTCCATGATCCCGCGCTGCTCTTCCTGGACGAGCCGACGGCCGGCATCGACCCGGTGCTGCGCCAGCGCTTCTGGGAGCACTTCCGCCAGCTCCGGGGCGAGGGCCGAACCCTGCTGGTGACGACGCAGTACGTGGGCGAGGCCGCGCACTGCGACCGCGTCGGCGTGATGGCTGACGGGCGCCTGCTCATGGTGGACACGCCGGACGGTCTGCGGCGACGTGCCTGTGGCGGCGACCTGCTCGACATCGTGCCCGCCGAGCCCTTGGACGCCCACGACGTGCAGGCCCTGGCCTCGCTGCGGTTCGTCCGTCGCGGAAGCGTCCAGCGGGTGGGCACGAAGACCGTCCGTCTGCTGGTCGACGACGCCGACGCTGCCGTTCGAGCGGTGATGGACTGGTTGGACGATCGAGCGATCCGTACGGAGGCGGTCGAGCGACACGAGCCCGCCTTCGACGACGTCTTCGTCATGTTGATGGAGCAGGCGCAGGACGCCGCATGAATCCGCTCCGATGGCTGATCCAGGCCTCGGCGTTCCTCCGCAAGGAGATCACCGAGGTGCTCCACCAGCCGGCGCTGGTGGCCATGCTCGTGCTCGGTCCGTTCGCCGTGCTGCTGGTGTTCGGACTCGGCTACCGGGACGAGGCGCCGCACTACTCGACGGTGTTCGTCGGCGCCGACGACAGCGTGCTGACCCAGAAGGTGGGGGCGTACGCCGACGAGATCTCGAAGTTCGTGGACGTCGTCGGCACGGTCGACGACGTCCACGTCGCCCGACGCATGCTCGCCGACGGCAAGGTCGACCTCGCCGTCGTGCTCCCCGACGACCCCGTGGGCGACGTCCTCGATGGCAAGGCGTCGAGGATCGTGATCCTCCACGACCGCCTCGACCCGGTCGAGCAGGTCGCCATCGGCTTCGCCGCCCAGCTCGCCGTCGATCAGATGAACGCCGAGGTGCTGACCGCGGTCGCCGATCAGGGCCAGGACCTGGCCCGCCCGTTGAAGGACACCGTCCGGGCGTTGGACGACCTGACGCACGGCACCCAGCGGGTCCGCGCGGCGGTTGGTTCGGGAACCGGCGCCGGCGACCTCGGCGAGCTGACGGACATCCGGCCGGAGATCCTCGTTCGTCCCTTCGCCGGCGACGTGGAGGCGCTGCATCCGACGCCGGCGAGGGCCACCGACTTCTACGCGCCCAGCGCCCTCGTGCTGCTGGTCCAGCACTTCGGCGTGAGCTTCGGTGCGCTGACGTTCGTGCGCGAGCGACAGCTCGGCATCGTCGAGCTGTTCCAGGTGTCACCCCTCGGCGCGGTGCAGGCCCTGGTCGGCAAGTACCTCGGCTACCTGCTGTTCGGTGGCCTCGTGAGCGCCGCGCTCGGGGCGCTCGTCGTCGGGGTGCTGGACATCCCGCTCCAGGGCGAGGTCGGTGATCTCGCGCTCGTGCTGGCGGCGGTGTTGACGGCGTCCGTCGGGCTCGGGTTCGTGCTGTCGCTGGTCGCCCGGACCGACACCGAGGCGGTGCAGTACGCGATGATCACCCTGCTGGCCAGCCTGTTCTTCAGCGGCTTCTTCCTCAGCGTCGAGCAGCTCAGCTGGCCGGCGCAGGCCGTGTCGTGGGCGTTGCCGGTGACGTACGGGATCCGGATGCTGCAGGACGTGATGCTGCGGGGCGACAGGCCGGACCCGCAGCTGCTCGCCGTGCTCGGCGGCTACGGGCTGGCGATGTTCCTCGTGGCCCTGGTGCGGGTGCGCGCCCGCTTCGCGACCGCGTGATCAGAGGGGGACGTTGCCGTGCTTGCGGGCCGGGAGCTCTTCGCGCTTGGACTCGAGCATGTCGAGGGCGGCGTTGATCTTGCGGCGCGTGTCGGCCGGGTCGATCACGTCGTCGACGTAGCCGCGGTCGGCGGCGCCGTAGGGGTTCAGGAACTTCTCGGAGTACTCCTCGACCAGCTCGGCCTTGCGGACGTCGGGGTCGTCGGCCTCGGCGATCTCGCGGCGGTTCACGATCTCCACGGCGCCGGCCGCGCCCATGACGGCGAGCTCGGCTGATGGCCAGGCAACGGCGTAGTCGGCACCGATGGACCGGGAGTTCATCACCACGTAGGCGCCGCCGTAGGCCTTGCGGGTGATGACCTGGATGCGGGGCACGGTGGACTCGCAGTAGGCGTACAGCAGCTTGGCGCCATGCCGGATGATGCCGCCGTGCTCCTGGTCGACGCCGGGCATGAAGCCGGGCACGTCGACGAACGTGAGCAGCGGGATGTTGAAGGCGTCGCACGTGCGCACGAAGCGGGCGGCCTTCTCGGACGACTCGATGTCGAGCACGCCGGCCAGCACCATCGGCTGGTTGCCCACGATGCCCACGGGACGGCCGGCCATGCGGGCGAAACCGCAGGTGATCTGCGGCGCCCACTTCGGCGCGTACTCGAAGTAGTCGCCGTCGTCGACGATCTCGGCGATGACCTGGGTCATGTCGTAGGGGTGGTTGGGGTTGGTCGGCACCATGTCGCGCAGCGCCTCGCACTGGCGGTCGGGGTCGTCGCCCGAGACCATCAGCGGCGGCTCCTCGAGGTTGTTCGAGGGCAGGAACGACAGGAGGTACTTGACGTCGTCGAGCACGGCCTTGTCGTCGCCGCCGGTGAAGTGGCACACGCCCGACTTGCCGGCGTGGGCGTCGGCGCCGCCCAGCTCCTGCTGGGACACCTCGGCGCCCGTCACCGTCTTCACCACGTCGGGGCCGGTGATGAACATGTAGGACGTGTCCTCGGTCATGAACACGAAGTCGGTCATGGCGGGGGAGTACACCGCACCACCGGCGCAGGGGCCGAGGATGACGCTGATCTGCGGCGTCACGCCCGAGGCCCGGACGTTGCGGTAGAAGATGCCGCCGTAGGAGTCGAGGCTGACCACGCCCTCCTGGATGCGGGCACCGGCACCGTCGTTGAGGCCGATGAGCGGTGCACCGACCTTGAGCGCCATGTCCATGAGCTTGTGGATCTTCTCGGCGAACACCTCGCCGAGGGCGCCGCCGTACACGGTGAAGTCCTGGCTGAAGACGAACACCTTCTTGCCGTCGACCGTGCCCCAGCCGGTGATGACCCCGTCGGTGTAGGGGCGATCCTCGAACGCCGACTCCATCGGGCGCCGGGCCAGCAGGTCGAGCTCGTGGAACGACCCCTCGTCGAGCAGGTACTCGATCCGCTCGCGGGCCAGCATCTTGCCACGCTCGTGCTGCCGGTTGATCGACCGCTCGGAGCCGGGCTGGCGGGCCTGGTTCTTCTTCTCCTCGAGGTCGGCGATCCGCTCGGACATGGGGTGTTCGGCCATGGCGCCGCAAACTAGTGGGGCCTCCGTCGGCAGGGCAGATCCGGGTGGTGCGGCATGCGTCGTCGGTCGAGACGCCACCGCTGGAGCCGCCCAGGTCCCTACGGTGGTGGACATGGTTCGACTCCTCGCCGCCCTCAGTGCCCTGCTGCTGCTCGCCGGTGCGTGCGGTGACGACGACGCCGGCATCGACGCCGGCGCCTCGTCCACCACCACGCAATCCACCACCAGCACCACCGAGGCCGCCACCACGACGACCACGTCGGGCGAGCTGCCCGGTGAGGTCATCGACATCTTCCCCTACGAGGACGCCACCGTGGCCGTGGTCGGTGTGCGCGCTGACGACGTCTTGAACGTCCGCACCCGCCCGGGCGTGGACTTCGACGTCGTCTACACGCTCGCACCCACCGGACAGGCCACGGCCACGGGCGTCAACCGCCAGCTCGACAGCGGCGAGATCTGGGCCCAGATCAGCCACGACGGCGAGACCGGCTGGGCGAACACCGCATTCCTCCTGCAGCCGGGGCAGACCACCGACGAGACCTCGGCCCTGTATCCGTCGCCGTCCGACCTGCCCAGCGCCGAGACGCTGGTCGACCTCGCCGGCATCGTCGCCGACCGCGTCGGCTCCGAGGAGCCTCGCTCGAACGTCACGATCGTCGACGGACCGAGCGTCGGCGACCTGGGCGAGGTGACGGTCGACGTCATCGGGCTGGGCGACGACGCCATCGGCGGCTACCGCCTGCACCTGTTCGCGCAGCCCGACAGCGGTGGCGAGTCGTTCACGCTGAAGTCGGTCGAGCAGACCGTGCTCTGCTCGCGGGGCGTCACCGACGAGGGGATCTGCGCCTGAGCGCCCGGCGCTCGACGCGGGTGTGGCATGGACCTTCCCGTTCCGTTCCCCCTCAAGCCGATGCTCGCCAAGCCGAACGACCGGATGCCGGACGGTGACTGGTGGTTCGAGCCCAAGTGGGATGGCTTCCGGTGCCTCGTGTTCCGCGACGGCGATGAGATCGAGCTGGGCAGCCGGAACGAGCGGCCCCTGACGCGCTACTTCCCCGAGCTGTTGGCGCCGCTGCGGGCGGCGCTTCCCGACCGGTGCGTGGTCGACGGCGAGGTCGTGGTCGCCATCGACGACCACCTCGACTTCGACGCCCTGGGACAGCGGATCCATCCGGCCGAGTCACGGGTGACCATGCTCGCCGAGCGGACGCCCGCCGACTTCGTCGCGTTCGACCTCGTGGCGCTGGACGACCGGTCGCTGCTCGACGAGCCGTTCCGCGAGCGTCGCCGCCTGCTCGAGGACGTCCTGCGGTCGAGCGACCGCGTCCACCTGACGCCGATGACCGATGATCGCGACCTCGCCGCCGACTGGTTCCAGCGAGTCGAGGGCGCCGGACTCGACGGGCTCGTCGCCAAGGACCCCGACGGCACCTACCAGCCCGACAAGCGGGTGCTGCAGAAGGTCAAGCACAAGCGCACGGCCGACTGCGTGGCCGCCGGCTTCCGGTGGCACAAGTCCGGCGACGGGGTCGGTTCCATCCTCCTCGGCATCCACGACGACGACGGCAACCTCCGCCACGTCGGGGTCGCCGCGTCGTTCACGGCCAAGCGACGCAAGGCGCTGGTCGACGAGCTGTCGCCGTTGGTCCTCGACACGTCGGGCGACGCCTTCGACGCGCACCCCTGGTCAGGGTGGGCCGACCCGCAGGCTCACGAGGACGGCCAGCTGCCCGGCGCCCCCTCGCGGTGGAACAACCAGCGCGACCAGTCGTGGACGCCCCTGCGCATCGAACGGGTGGTCGAGGTCGGGTACACGATCATGACCGCCGGTCGCTTCCGGGGGACGACGCGCTTCGTGCGCTGGCGTCCCGACAAGGAACCCTCCGAGTGCACCTACGACCAGCTCGACGTGGTGCCGCCCATGGGCTTCACCGAGGTGCTGGAACCCGGGAGCACGTGACCGGTCGCGGTGGCGCGGCGCCCGTGGCCGGTTGAGCCGAATGACTCATGTGTGGGGTGACAGGAGTCGTTCAGACTGTCAGCGCCGGGCGGCGGAGACCCGGTCGGCCCGCTCGACGAGCGCCTGCCCGTCGAGCCGGCCGGCGAGGTCGGCGAACGCGGCGGTCGGGCCCCGCCATTCCATGTCGGCGACCGATTCGCTCACCGGCGCATCGGTCTGCAGGGTGGCCAGCGTGCGGAAGAGCAGCGCCTCGTCGAGCTGGTCCTGCAGCGTCCTGGCCAGCTTCGCCCCCGCCCGCACGGTGATGTCCCACTGCCCGGCGCTCGGGGGGATGTCCTCGATGTGCACGTAGCGGGCGAGCACGGCGGCAGCCGACTTGGCCCCCCATCCGGGCAGGCCCGGGAAGCCGTCGGCCGAGTCGCCGACCAGGGCCAGGTAGTCGGGGATCGACTCGGGCAGCACGCCGAACTTCTCCTGCACGCCGTCGGTGTCGAACCACTTGTCCTGCCGGCGATCCCACTGCACGACCTTGCCGCCGACCAGCTGGGCCATGTCCTTGTCGGGCGTGCAGATGACCACCCGGTCGACGCCCGGGTCGGCCTCGGCCAGCGCCGCCGCCGCGGCCAGCGCATCGTCGGCCTCGAACGTGGTCTGGGGCCAGACCTCGAATCCGCACGCCTCCAACGCCTCCTCGAGGAGCGGGAACTGCGCCTTGAGCTGCGGGTCGACCCCCTCGCCGGTCTTGTAGTCGGCCCACAGGTCGTTGCGGAAGCTCTCGATCACGTGGTCGGTGGCGATGCCGACGTGGGTGGCGCCGTCGTCGACGAGCTGCAGCATCGAGTTGACCACGCCGCGCACGGCGCCCCGATCGGGATCTCGGTTGCTGGGTGCGTAGTGGTACCGGAAGAGCTCGTAGGTCCCGTCGACGAGGTGGACGTCCATGGCATTGCTCCTGCTCAGAGGCGGTTTTCCGGATCGCCGACGGCGAAATCGACACAACGAGCCTGACACAGGGTGCGGCGATTGCCGGGCCAGAAGCCCTCCGGACGGTCGGGGGAATGCTGACCCAACCCGAGCGGATCATCCCCGACCCATCCGACATCTTCCTCGACACCGAGGGCATCGCCGAGCGCTACCGCATCGGACTCACCAAGGCCAAGGAGATGGTCAAGTCCGGCCTGCTGCCGGCGTCCATCGTGCCGGGCATGGTGCGCATTCCACTCGCCGCACTCCGAGCGTGCGAGATGGCGACTGCCCTGGAGGGCACGCCAGCCGACCCGGTCCGGTCCTCTGACCGCATCACCGTGGTGGCGCCTCCTGCAGCTCGGTCCGCCGGCCGCCCGGTCCGGAAGGCGGTGGCGTGATGGCCACTCGCTCCCGTCCCCTGGCGAGCCACGACTGCGGTGTGGCTCTGTACGCCCCGACGCCCAAGGTGGCGTCGTACCGGGTCGTGTGGAAGGACCCGTTCTCGGGGAAACGACCGAACCGCCGTTACCCGACGAGGGAGATGGCCGACGAGGCGTTCGAGTCCACGGTCGCCTACGTCAAGGCCGCCCGGGCGAAGGTCGGGCCTGCCCCGATCGCCCGGGGTGGACCGCCCACCGTGGACGATCTGTTCGCTGCGGTGGAACGACGCTGGGTTCAGAAGGGCGTCACCACCCGCTACATCGAGAAGCGCCAGGGCATCTACCGGACGTGGATCAAGCCGACGCTCGGGTCGATGACGGTGCACCAGTGGGGCTCGACCGACCAGTACTGCCTCGCCATCCTGGCGTCGGCGAGGTCGGCCGGGCGAGCGCCGTCGACCGTCCAGAACATCGGGTCGTTGCTGCGCCTGATGGTCACCGTCGCCCACAAGGCGGGCCTTCTGCCCCGGACCATGCAGCCGATGGACGATGTCGACTACGTGGCCGCCCGGGCCGCCGACGACGAGGCTGCCGTCTACGTGCCGCCGTCGGAGCGACCGACCACGGCGATGGTCGACGACCTCGCCGACGCCTTCGATGCCAAGGGAGGGGAGGACGGACGGCCGTGGCTCGGCCAGATGCCCCGGGTGGCGGGCTACGTCGGGCCCCGGCTGGGGGAGCTGACTTCCCTCCGTCCCGTCGACGTGGACGAGGAGCGTCAGGGCGTGATGGTGGCCACGGCCTGGACCTTCTCGGTCGCTGACGGAGCCGAGCAGAAGACACCGAAGAACGGTCGACGCCGGTTCGTGCTGTTGCCCATGAGCCTCTTCCTTGAGGTCCTGGCCCGGGCCAAGCAGGTGGAGGCCGAACACGGTCCGTACGCTCTGCTGTACCCGGGCCCGAAGGGCCCCTTGGAGCCGTTCACCGAAGGCGAGCTGCGTCGGGTGTTCGAGCCGGCCGCCCGGGCCGCCGGCTGGGAGTGTCATCCCGACACGGTGTCCCCCAAGGGGAAGCGTCAGAAGGGCCGGCCGGTCATCCCGTGGCGGAACCTGCGTCACCACGCCGCTACCTGGCTCCACGAGGTCGCCGGGTTCGAGTGGGTGGATGTGTCCCGCACGCTCGGCCACGCCTCCGTCGCCTTCACCCAGGCCCGCTACGTCCGTCCCGCGTCGGATGCTGAGGCCCGGAACCGGGAGGCGCTCGCCGGCTTCTGACGCCGGACCCGTGACAGGTCCGACCGTCGCCGGACGGTGCGGTGGGTGGCTGACTGCTCCCACCCGCTGCACCTCCGGGCGACCGAGGTGCACACCGGCACCGGTGAGGTCCGTCGACGTGAACTGCGCCGTCGGTGCGGTAGCCGGCTGCAGTCGAAATGCGAGAGCTGCTCGGCGCTCTACGCCGGTGATGCCCGGGAGGTCATCGCCTCGGGAACGACCGACGGCGGCGCCTTCACCTGGCTGACGCTGACGGCACCGGGTGCCGATGTCTTCGGTGCGGTGCACAGCGGGCCGACCAAGCGGGGGAAGCGCCGTTGCGCCTGCGGCCGTTACCACCGGCCGGACGACGCCCGCCTCGGCACGCCCGTGGACCCCGTCACCTACGACTACGGAGCCGCTGCCCGGTTCAACGCCACCTTGAGCCGCCGGTTCACCGTGCTGATGCAGAAGCTCCGCCGCCTGACTGGCGAACGCCTGGACTTCGTGCGGGTGGTGGAGTTCCAGCGTCGGGGCCTGACCCACGTGCACGCCCTCGTGCGAGGTGTCGTGTCGTCCGAGATGCTCGGGGTGGCGGTCCGGGGCGGTGTCAACCCTCGTACCGGTCGCCGGATCCGGCCGGTGACCTCCGGCGGGTTCGGGTTCGGCCCCCAGTGTGACGCCCAGCCGGTGACGGACGTCGGCCGGGTTGGCAGCTACATGCGCAAGCTGATCCGCTACGCCGTCAAGGCTGCCGGCGACGACCTCCCCGACGGCTCCCGGCACGCTCGGGCGATGGCCCGGGCTGGTGCTCACTCGATCGGCTGTTCCGACGCCTTCGGAGGCTGGTGCAGCGACGAGCCGGGCCGGCTTCCCGATCCCACCCGGGAGACCTGCCGCCGCCACCGAGCAGCCCGACGAGGGTGGGGCTTCCGTGGTCACGTGCTCGCCGCTTCCCGGCGGTGGGGCATGACGTTCTCGGCGCTGCGGGCGGCTCGCCGAGCCTGGGTCGCCGCCTCGCTCGGGCCCAGCCAGTGGACGGCCATCGCCTTCGAGGTCCTGCCGTCCATCTGGGCCCGGACGCATTGGCGCCAGCGCCGGGCCCCGTAGTCCACCATCCCCCTCCCTGCTGCTGTTGCGGCCTGCCGATGCGGGCTGCTTCGTCGTGCCCGTGGTCCGGCGTCGACGGTGGGCACGAAGGCGGACGAGCCGGACGGTGCGTTCCTCGTGGCGAAGTGCGGCCACCATTGCGCAGTTCGCTGGTGCGCCGGCGCCCGCAGGGCGCCAGCGGGACGGCCGGAGGCCGGCCCGCCTTGATGCAGTGAAGAAACTCGTCACACCACAGCGGATCCGACGGCCGACCTGCTTGCGCCGAGCCGCCGGGCGGACACGGTCACGGGCATGAAGCGCATCCCCGTTGACACCACCCGCCTCCGCATCCTCGCAGCCGGCCAGCCGGCCCCGGCCACCAACCCGGACGGCTCGCCCCGCCGCAACCGAGCTGGTCAGGCGCTCACCAACGTGCCGGTGCTCGTGCTGGCCCAGGGCGGCCGTCCCGAGGCCGTGAACGTGCGAGTGCCGTCCCCCGTGCCGTCGCTCGGCGATCTCGCCCCGCTGCGGTTCACCGGCCTCATCGCCTGGCACTGGACCCTCGACAACGGTCGCTCTGGCGTGTCGCTGACCGCCGAGGCCGTGCAGGTCGAGGGCAGCTCCAAGGCCGGCGGTGCTGGCAGCCGCTGACCAGGCCCGCTGGTCGCTGGCATGGCGTCGGGCCGGGGTCGGGTCCGCTCCGTGGCCGAGCATCTCGGGCACCTGGCCGACTGTCCGGTACACGTTCCGATGCCCGCCCGGGTGGGGACGCACCGAACTGGAGCGGGCAGCCGAGCGTGTCGCACTCGCCGCTGCGGTCCCGTGGTGGGAGCTCTCCGCCGCCCCGGCCGGACGGTGGACGCTGCTGTTCGACGCTTCCGACTGGGCCGAGTCGGCTCCGCCGCCGCTTCGACGTTGCGACCAGTCGTTGGCCGTGCCCATCGGTGAGCACCCCGACGGACCTGCCGTGTGGGACCTCCGTCGAGCCCCGCACCTGTTGGCTGCTGGCGCCACCGGGTCGGGAAAGTCGTCGCTGCTGCGCACGGTGGTCGCCGCACTACCGCTGGGCTGGTGTTGGCGGGTGGTGGTCATCGATCCGAAGGAACTGGACTTCGCCCGGGCCCGCTTCGACGTCGAGGTACACGGCCTTCCCGAGGCCCCAGAGGTCCTCGCCGCCCTCGTCCAGGACCTCCAGCACCGCAAGGACCGCCTTCGAGCCGAGGGGTGCGATCACTGGCGCTCGCTCCCCGAGCGGCTCGTGCCGGTGCGCCCGTTGCTCCTCGTGCTCGACGAGTCGGCGGATCTACTCGGCGGCGTCGGACTGACCAAGCCGGAGGTCCAGCGGGTCCGTGACGCCGTCGGGGTCCTCGTGCGACAGGGGCGGGCGTGCGGCATCCACGTCGTGGCTTCCTTCACCCGCCCCGACACCGATGCCGTGCCCGGTGCGGTGCGTGACCAGTTCGGCGCCCGGGTCGCCCTCGGCCCCCTCAGCCCCGACGGCGCCCGCATGTTGTTCGGCGTCCACCGCATCCCGATGACACCGGACGTCCCGGCCGGCACGGGCATCTCGCTGGGTCTCGACGGCGGCCAGCGGGTGCGGCGGCTCCGAGTTCCGTGGGCGACGATCGACGACGTGCACCGCCGCCACGGCCTGCCGCTCCTGTCCTGACCCCGGCCGCCGCCCACGTTGCCGGGCAGTTCAGTAGTCGGTGGCGTGGCTGCTCTGGTAGAGGCTGGCGGCGTCGGTGGCGCGAGCGACGGCGGCCCGCACGGACGCTTCGGTGAGGTCGAGCACCCGGAACGTGTCGCCGATCTTCGTGACGGCGTCGATCCGCTGGTAGTGGCCGCCGTGTCGTTCGGCGTAGTCCGCCAGCCCCCGGAGCTTGGGGAGGGCGTCTCCGAGGTGGTGACCGTGGGGGTCGACGATGGTGGCGGCGATCGACCCGTCGTCGGTCTCGGTGAAGAACACGAAGTCGGGTCGCAGCGTCCGTACCCGGCCGCCGTGGTCGTAGGCGATGGCCAAGGCGTCCTGGCTGGAGCGGGCAGGGTTCCGGTACCAGCCGACGAACCCGGGCCGCTGCCGTTCACGGTCGAGGACTTCGGCTTCCCAGTCGTTGGGGTCGAAGGGGAAGGTGCCGTCCTCGGCGGCGAGCAGGTGCGTGCTCGTAGCGGGGCAGCGGGGTCTCGGCGTCGCCGTGGCGGGCGGTAGTGGCCACGAGCCACTCGGTGGGCTTGGCCAGGTCGAGGTCCTGGGGTTCGGTGCTCATCTCCCGGAGCTGGCGGTAGACGTCCTGGCGTTCGTCGCTGAGGGCCTTGATGGCGACCCGGTGCTGGTAGCCACTTCTTGGCCAGAGCGTCGGCCTCGGCGTCGAGGTACTCCTTCACCTCGGGCACCAGCCCGAGCGCAGCGACGGTGACGTGGGCGTCGAGCAGCGCCTCGTCGGGGTCGTTGTCGTCGTCCTGCGTCGGCGAGGTACTCGGCGTAGGTCCGGGCCACATCAGGACTGAGTGCCCGGCCGGCCCGGCGGTAGGCATCCTCGATGACCACGTGGTCGGCGGCGGCGACGAACTCGTCGAACGTCGCCTCCTTGGTCCGGAGGTCGGCGGTGACGGTCTTGCCCTCGACGGTGAGGACGGAGGTCCCGGGCGGCGGCGATCTCGGTGGCGTAGCGGGCTCGGGCGCCGTCGAGAACCTTGTGCAGCTCGGCGTGCGCCTTCTTGCCGGCATCGGGCAGCAGGCCGTCGGCGGCGAGTTCGTGGGCGAGGGCGGTGAGGCGCTTGACCGGCTTGGCGGTGCGCTGGGGCAGGGACTGCGAGGGCAGGGACAGGAGCTTGTCCCACACCTCGTCGGTGATCGCCGGGTTCGGGGTGACCTCGATCGGGTTGACCAGCACCCGCCGTACCGGTGGCGTGTCGCCGGTGCCGTCGTCGCTGGTGCCGTGCATGAGGGCGTCGGCGACGGCGGTGACGGTCTTGGTGTCGAAGAACGGGAGCAGGCAGTCGACGGCGTTGAGTCTCTCGTTGCCGGGGATGCGCCGGGCGAGGGGGGTGCGGACCATGCGCCCGAGGAGCTGGGTGATGTGGGTGCGGTCCTTGGCTGGCCGGAACGAGACCATCACCTCCGCCCGGGGCAGTCCCACCCGGTGCTGATGGCGTCCTTGGCGATGAGGACCCGGACCCAGGTGGACTCCTGGACCCGTTCGGGCGAGATGTAGGGGACGCTGAACGTGCCGAACGTCTGGGGTGTGTGGTCGCCGAGCACGTGGGCGACGGCGTCGGTGGGCAGCTCGGGCCAGGTGTCGAAGATGGTGGCGAGGGCCTGGCCGATGTCGTCGGGGTCTGGCTTGTTGGGCACCTGGAGGACCATGAGCGGGTGACCTTCTCGGCGCCCTGTGCCTCGGCGTAGGCCGTCCACGCCTCGGTGGCGCTCCCGGAGCTTCTCGGTGCCACGACGGACGAGCACGGTGTCGAACTGGCCCGCCTCGTCGGGGATGTCGAGGAT
Organism: uncultured Acidimicrobiaceae bacterium; assembly: GCA_963800295.1. GTDB lineage: Bacteria > Actinomycetota > Acidimicrobiia > Acidimicrobiales > Salinilacustritrichaceae > Salinilacustrithrix. The sequence goes on along the minus strand of CAWDAJ010000011.1, from coordinate 622 downwards.
CACGGTGTCCTTGAGCAATCCGGACTCTTGCACCCGGAGCGTGTCGACCTCGACGTCCGGGAGCGTGCTGCGCCCTTCGGCGTCGGCCATGGCTGCCTTGAACCGTTCGACCGTGGCCGAGATGCCCCACACGATCGGGACCGGTGGCACCGTGCCGTCGCCGTTGATAAGCCGCTTGACGATGGTGGAGCGGGCGTCCCGGGCGGTCTTGCCGGTTGACCCCATCCCACGGTGGGCCTCGTCGAGCACGAGGTACAGGGTGAGGTCCGGGTGTTCAATGGTGTTTCGGATGGTGTCCCAGATGGTGAAGGTACGTCCATCGGGGCGCATCTCTGGGAGCGTGTCCTGGCCCTGGGCGGCAGCTTCCTCGTACGCATCGTGGCCCCTGGTGAGGAGGCTGTTCTGCCGAGCTTCTGGGTGTTGAGGAAGTACACCTTGCCGGGGCTGAATGTCTCGGCGTTGAAGGTGTTCTGTACGACCACGAGGTCCGAGAAGTTGATGCGGTCGGCAGCCTCGAGGAGGCGGAAGCGGGTCTGTTCGTTGAGGCTCGGGTCGTCGGAGAACCACAGGACGACGGCACTCGGATCGGGTTCGACGTCGTAGGTGTCGTCGCCGTGGAAGA
>CAWDAJ010000010.1:0-19369 GCA_963800295.1 uncultured Acidimicrobiaceae bacterium | reverse complement strand
CGTGACGGACGTGATGCGTTGACCGAGGCGGCGGGCGACGGGGTGGGGCGGTTCTTCCCGGGTTGGATCGTCGTCGGCGCGTCGTTCGTCCTGCTGATGGCCAACGCCGGCTTCATCTTCTACGGCCAGGCCGTGTATCTCGACGCGCTCACCGAGGAGCGGGGCTTCTCGACCGGCTCGGTCTCGCTCGGCCAGTCGATCGTGTTCGTGGTGGGCGGTCTCGTCGGACCGAAGATCGGCCGGCTCATCACCGACCGCGACGTGCGGGTGGTGGTCGTCGTCGGGCTGGTGCTCTCCGCGGCGCCGATCGCGCTGCTCGGTCAGGTGCGCGAGCTGTGGCAGCTGTACGCGGTCGACGTCGTGTTGGGCGTCGGCTTCAGCGCAGCCGGCCTCGTTCCGGCCACAACAGTCGTCACCCGCTGGTTCGAGACGAAGCGGTCGGTCGCCCTCGCGGTCGCGTCCACCGGCCTGTCGGTCGGCGGCCTCACCTTCACCCAGCTGGTCAGCTGGTTGGTGAACCGCAACGGTCTCACGTCGGCCGCCCCGTGGCTCGCGTTGGCGCTCCTCGCCGCCACCTTGCCGGTGGTGCCGTTCCTGTGGCCGGCTCCCGAGCACCGTGGCATCCGCGCCTCCGGTGCGGTGCTCGGCGCCGTGGCCACCGGTGCCAGCTATGAGCAGGCCGTCCGGTCTCGGTTCTTCATCGCGGTGACGGCCGGGTACGTCCTCGTGCTCGGCATGCAGGTGGGCGGGATCTCGCAGCTGGTCAAGCTCGGCAACGAGCGGGGTGGTGCCGGGACCGGCGGCCGGCTCATCGCCGGGCTCACCATCGCCAGCGTCGTCGCCCGCCTCATCGGTGGCGTGGTCGCCGATCGCCGGCCGCTCGTGCGGCTCGCGGTCGGGTTCGCCGCCACGCAGGGGACGGCGCTGTTGCTGCTGTCCCGGGTCGAGAGCACTGCGCTGCTCGTGGTCTGTGCCGTGCTGTTCGGTGCGACCATCGGCAACCTGTTGATGTTGCAGCCGCTGCTCTTCGCCGACGCCATGGGTACGCGCGACTACGCCCGGATCTTCGCCTTCAACCAGCTGATCGTGGTCGCTGGTGTGGCGCTGGGTCCGTTCCTGCTGGGAGCGCTGCGCGATGTCGCCAGCTACGAGGTCTCCTACGCCGTGGCCGGCGTCCTGTGCCTGCTGGGCACCGTGGTGATCTCCCGGGCGGGCAGCACCGCCGGCGTGCGCGCCGCCCTGTGGGCCGAGCCCGAGGGTCCTCGCCGGAGGGACGCTGACGACACCGAACCAGAGGATCCTCGCCGACGGTGACCCGGCTCGCCGCTCCTCCGTGCAGAAGCGCGCAGGTCGGTGCGCCCAGCTCGTGGATCGGCGTTCATCCGATGCGGTCGTCGTGGCGGGTGATGCCGACGGCCTCACCCCGGCGCATCACGGTCACCGGCCCGTCGTCGGACACGACGATGACGAGCGCATCGGGGTCGTCGAAGGAGTAGCGCAACGCCGACGTGTGCCGGGTGCCGCCGATGAGATCGATGTGGTGGCTGGCGGGTGAGGGCACGAGCCGCACCCCGAGCGCGGCAAGGTGACAGCCGGGCGCGAACACGGCGGCGCCGTCGGTCTGGGCCACCGCGTTGGCGATGGCTGCCGTACCGCCGGGATGCGCGAGCCCGACCCGGGGTGCCCGATGGTGCCGGCGCTCCCACCGCGTGTGCGGCTCCTCGCTCCCGGGTCGCCAGATGAGGATGGCGCCGATGCGGCGCGGGCTCAGTTCGTGGGTGGCGAAGAGCAGCAGGAGGCGCAGGTCCGCCTCGGGGATGCCGGCGACGGCGTCGCCGAGCGCGGCGAGCATGTCCTCGATCGGTGGCTCGTGGTACCAGGCGATGCCGTTCCAGCGGACGACGCCGGCGGGTCCGTAGGTCCGCACCTGGCCGGTGGGGTGGCGCTGCACGACCAACCCGCCCAGCAGGCGCTGGAGGATGACGAGGTCGTACTCGCGCGCCATGGCCCGGCCGAAGCACAGCAGCGTGGCGATGCCCTCGCGGTGTCGGACCACGAAGGTCCGCGATCCGTCGGCGAAGCGGCGGGCGACCGCCGGGTCGACGTCGTCGATCGGCACGAGCTCGTGGTCGAGGGGACCCAGGGCGAGCACCGCCGGATCGAGGGGCCCGTCGAGCAGGATGGCGCCGTAGGAGGGATCGTCCCCCTCGTGCGACGGCGGACGCAGCGCGTAGGCCAGCTCGACCAGGGCGGGGAGCTCCTCGAAGGCACCGGCGATGGCCGGCACCCCCTCGTCGACCAGCTCGTCGCGGCAGGCGCTGCAGCCGGCCCGGCAGCACGTACTGGGTGTCGTCGCCGTCGTCCACGAGCCGTCCGTACCCGGTCCCGTCCGCGCCACGCGTGGACGTACCGGCTACTTCCGTCGGCCGTCGTCCCGCCGGAAGGAGGTGAGTCGCACCAGCAGGGTCAGGAGTCCGACGATGACGAGAACAGCGCCGGGAAGCTCCTGCCGGAAGGTGAGGACGCCACGACGGTCGACCTCGGCGAGGAGGAGGCCGCAGCCCAGCGCGATGGCGGCGAAGGGGGCGACGGCGGCGGCGAGGCCGATGAGTGGCGCGCGGCGCCGGCGAGGGGGGGAGGAGGTGTGCTGCACGAGGATCGTGTGTCGTATCGGGCCGCCCGTGCGCCAAGGGTACGGCGCTGCCGTCATCTTCGCAACACATCTGTAATATTTGGCGGCGCTGCGGTTCGGGAGCGACGGCATCGCTAGGGTCTGGCGACGATGGACGACCACCTCCGCCGGCTCCTGACCGACCTCAACGACGCCATCCAGCGATCGCAGGCCGACGGCAAGATCGATGACGACGAACGGGCCGAGCTGCGCGAGCTGGTCCACGCCGTCGAGATGGTGCTCGAGGCGCCCGAGGGTCAGCACGAAGGCGTCTCCGACAACCTCGAGGCGGCGGCGGTGCGCTTCGAGGGTCGGCACCCGACGCTGGCCGCGGTCATCCGCTCGGCGGTCGACACCCTCAGCAACTACGGGATCTGATCCGCCCCCCGTGGCGGCGCATCCCGAGCTCAGCGACACCCGCCACGGCGTGGTCCTCACGGTACGGGTGCAACCGGGAGCGAAGCGGCCGGGGATCGCCGGCCTTCACGGCGACGCCTGCAAGGTCCGGGTGGCGGCGCCGGCAGTCGACGGCCGGGCCAACCTGGCCGTCAGCGAGCTGCTGGCCGACGCGTTCGGCATCCCGGTCCGGGAGGTGGAGATCGTGAGCGGCACGACCAGCCGCACGAAGCGGATCCTGCTGGGCGGGCTCACCATGGCGCAGGCCGTCACTGCGCTCGAGGCCCACTACACCTGACCGGTCAGCAGCTGCCAGATCCCTTCGCTCTCGGTGAGGTCGTCGTCGAGGTTCACGATGAGGTCGGTGCGGCCGAGGGTGAAGGGACGGCCGGTGATGTCGACCTGGAGCGCATCGTGGCCATCGACGCTCGTGGTGTCGACGATCCGGCCCTCCATCGTGCTTCCCGTGGGCGAGACCGTGGTGATGCCGTCGCCCACCGCGCCGGTGCCGCGGTCGGCCATCACGGCCAGGCGAGCCGCCGTGCCCGTGCCCGTCGGGCACCGGCAGACGACGTTGGGGTAGACGAACGTGGCCGAGGGCGTGCGGGGCAGAGACCCGTCGGCCGCCTCGACGGTGCCGGCGAAGGCCACGAACGACAGCATGCCGGTGTCGCCGTATACGGGGTGGACGAGGTCGAGGTCGGGGCTGGCCGCCAGACACAGCTCGAGCCCGAACTCGGCCAGCGCCGGTCGCTCGGCTGCTGTCAGGCCGAAGCCGTGCTGATCGGCGGCCACCACGGCGTAGAAGCACCCCGACCACACCAGGTCGAAGACGACCTCGCCGTGGTTGGGCAACTCGACCCGGCAGTCGCGCGCCGCCACCCACGGCGGGTCGACGCCGAGCGTGACCGATTCGACGTGGTGACCGTCGTGGTGGGCCCGGGCTCGGATCAGCCCGGCCGGTGCTTCGAGCAGCACCTCCTGCGTACCGGCCGGGCCCATGGGGATGATCCCGTTCTCGAGCAGCGCGGCGGTGACGCAGATGGAGTTCGAACCCGAGAAGTGCGGGTACCCCATCGCCTCCATGATCACGTAGCCCGCCTCGGCGCCCGGGATGCTCGGGTCGACGTAGACGTTGGCGCACATCGACGGGTCGCCGTAGGGCGGGCCGAGCAGCATCTTGCGCAGCGCGTCGCCTTCGCGCTCGAGCCAGTTGCGCTTCTCGAGCACCGACGAGCCCGGGATGAGGGGGACACCGCCGATCACGACGCGGCTGATGTCGCCGCCGTAGTGGGCGTCGACCAGCCGCAGCGTGTACCGGTGCTCAGGCGGCATGCGGCGCCCCGACCTGGTCCCACTTCGCGTCGGGCACGACGACCAGGTTGCCGATGAAGCTCTTGGCCATGAAGTCGCGCTGGGCGTGGTGGAAGTCGCTGAGCCGGTAGGTGCCCCCGAGCAACGGTCGGATGGTGCCCGACTCGATGTAGCCGTGCAGGCGACGGAACGCCGTGCGTGTGCCCTGCGACGACCCGTGGAGCTCGAGGTGCTTCAGGTACATGGTCCGCAGGTCGAGCTGCACGACCGGACCGCCGATGGCGCCACTGGTGGTGTAGCGGCCCTCGGGGCGCAGGACGCGCAGCAGGTCGTTGAACAGGTCGCCGGCCACGAGATCGGCGACCACATCGACGGGATGGCCGTCGAGCACCGACTCGACCTGGTCGACGAGATCACCCTCGTCGCGGAGGACGACGCCCTCGGCGCCGACCGCCTGCACGGCATCGGCCTTGCCGGCGCTGGTGACGGCGTACGGGATGGCGCCGCGGGCGCGGACCAGTTGGATGAGGCCGGACCCGACGCCCCCGGAAGCACCGGTGATCAGCACGCGCTCGCCGGCGGTGAGCCGGACACGGTCGAGCATGTGCTCGCCGGTGAGGTAGGCGCAGCAGAACGTGGCCAGCTCGGCGTCGGTGATGTCGGACTCGACGACGTGGGCGTGGTCGGCGTCGACGACCTGGTACTCGGCGTACCCGCCGTCGCGACCGTGGCCGTAGTAGTCGATGTCGGCCAGGCTCTCGTCGTCGCGGTTGTAGATGGAGAAGTCGACCATCACCCGCTCGCCGACCCGGCTCGCATCGACGCCGTCGCCGACCGCCACGATGTGGCCGACGCTGTCGGTGCCCTGGATGCGAGGGAACGTCAGCGTGGACCGGCCCCGCCGCCACGTCGACACGGCGTCGGGGTCCTCTTCCAGGCCGTAGGCGCCCTGGCGCACCCAGACGTCGGTGTTGTTCATGCCGCACGCGCTGATCTCGATGAGGACCTCACCCGCACCGGGACGGGGGACGGGGACGTCGTCGCGGTATTCGAGCTTGTCGAGGTCGCCGTGCCCGGTGAGCACCACTGCGTGCATGGTCTCCGGCACCATGAGGTGTCCTTCCCTGCCGCGTCTGTTCCTCGACCGCTCTACCACAGTGAGAAGCGGCCATGTGCGTGCGGTGGCCCCCCAGGGGTCGCGCTGCCGGATCGAGGCCGTAGGGTGCACGGCGTAGACGTCAGCCACCCGGAAGGCAACCTCGGTGCGTCGCGGTGACGAGTTGAAAGCGGAGGTGCTGGAGGCACTGCAGGACCTGGCCCGGGAGCGCCAGCCCGGTGCGGCGGGCCAGGCGGCGGCCGAGTTCCTCCTGGCCTACTACGCCGGCTCGGCGGCGGAGGATCTGCTCGGGCGCGACGTCCTCGACCTGTACGGCGCGGCGTTGGCCCATCGCGAGCTGGGCCAGCACCGGCGACCGGGCGAGGCCGCGGTGCGGGTCGTGGCCCCGCGCTTCGACGTCCACGGATGGGCGTCGCCGCACGCCGCGGTCCAGGTCGTCACCGACGACATGCCGTTCCTCGTCGACTCGATCCGGATGGCGATCAACGCCCGCGGCGTGGGCATCCACGTGCTGTACCACCCGATCATCGGGGCAGAGTCGTTCGTCCACATCGACGTCGACCGGCACGCCAAGGCGATCGCCGAGCAACTCACCGCCGATGTCAAGGCTGCCCTCCAGGATGTCCGCGCAGCGGTCGATGACTGGAAGCCGATGCTCGACGATCTCGAGCTCACCGTCGCCCGTCTCGAGGCCGAAGCATCGGGCCACGTGGCCGACGAGGAACTGGAGGAGGCGGTCGAGTTCCTCCGATGGCTCTCGCGCGACAACTTCACCTTCCTGGGGGTGCGCAGCTACGAGGTGGTCGACGATGACGACACCGCCGTGGTGCAGCGCGTCCCGGCCACCGGTCTGGGAATCCTGCGCAACGACGACGACTCGGGTGACGCCGCCCGCACGACGCTGACCCCCACGGCGAGGCGACTGGCCCGTCAGGCCTCGCCGCTGGTGCTGACCAAGGCCAACGCCGCCGCCACCGTGCACCGTCCGACCCGCCTCGACTACGTGGGCGTGAAGCGCTTCGACGAGCACGGTCGGGTGGTCGGCGAGCGCCGCTACGTCGGGTTGTACGCCGCCCGCATGTACACGACCAGCCCAACGGTCATTCCCATCCTGCGTCGCAAGATCGAGCTCGTCCGTGCCCGGGCCGGGTTCCCCCCGGCGAGCCACTCCGACAAGGATCTGCTGGCCATCCTCGAGACGTACCCCCGCGACGAGCTGGTGCAGATCGGCCCCGACGAGCTGTACGAAACCACCCTCGCCATCCATCAGCTCGAGGAGCGTCGCCTCACCCGCATCTTCGTGCGCCAGGACGACTTCGGCCGCTTCTGGTCGGTGCTCGTCTACCTGCCGCGCGACCGCTACAACACCTCGACACGACTCGCCGTCGAGGCGATCCTGGTCGACGGGCTGCGGGGGCGCAGCGCCACCTACGAGGCGCGGGTGTCCGAGTCGAACCTCGCTCGGCTGCACTACATCGTGCAGGACGGAGCCGGGGCAGCGGTCGACCTCGAGGCCCTCGAGGCCCGTGTCGTCGCCGCCGTGCGCGACTGGTCCGACGACCTGCACGACCTGCTGGTCGACGAGTACGGCGAGGACGTCGGGGTCGTGCTGTCGGAGCGGTACCGCGACGCCTTCTCGCCCGGGTACCGCTCGGAGCACCCGGCCCGCGTGGCGGTGTCCGACATCGAGCGGCTCGAAGCGCTCCCACACGAGGGCATCGACTTCCACCTCTACCGGCTGCTCGAGGCGCCACCCCACGAGATGCGCCTGCGCGTGTACCGGTCCGGCCCCTCGGTGCTCGTGTCCGACCTGGTGCCGCTGCTCGAGCACCTCGGCGCGCGGGTCATCGATCAGCGGCCGTACACCATCGGCGCGGCCGACGGCGACCACGCCCACGTGTACGACATGGGCATCCAGGTGCCCGACGAGGCCGAGGTCGACCTCGACGGCCAGCGTGTCGTCGATGCGCTCCACGCCGTCTGGGCCGGTCGCACCCAGAGCGATCGCTTCCACCGGCTCATCTTCACCGCCGGGCTCAGCTGGCGAGAGGTGGCGCTGCTGCGGGCGTACAGCCGCTTCCTGCGCCAGATCGGCGTGCCGTTCTCGTCCGAGTACGTCGAGACGTGTGTCACCGCCCACCCCGACGTGGCCCGCATGCTCGTCGAGCTCTTCCACGCCGAGTTCCGGCCACCCGGGTCGCCCGAGTCGGCCGACGAGCTCGCCACCTGGATCGACGGGATGCTCGACGAGGTTGCCAGCCTCGACGAAGACCGCGTCCTGCGCACCATGCTGGCGCTGGTCCGGGCGACGCTGCGCACCAACGCCTACCAGGTCGACGCGGCCGGCGACCCCAAGCCGTACCTGTCGTTCAAGTTCGACTCGGAGTCCATCCCCGATCTCCCGCTGCCCCGTCCCGACCGCGAGATCTTCGTCTACTCACCGCGCGTCGAAGGTGTGCACCTGCGGGGGTCCTCGGTGGCTCGCGGCGGCCTGCGCTGGTCCGACCGCCGCGAGGACTACCGCACCGAGGTGCTGGGGCTGATGAAGGCGCAGATGGTCAAGAACGCCGTCATCGTCCCGGCGGGCGCAAAGGGCGGGTTCATCGTCAAGCAGCCGCCGGCGGCACCCGACGCGCTGCGCGACGAGGTCGTCGAGTGCTATCGCACCTTCATCCGCGGTCTGCTCGACCTGACCGACAACCTCGTGGGCGACCGGGTCGAACCGCCCCAGGACGTGGTCCGCCTCGACGACGACGACCCCTACCTGGTCGTGGCCGCCGACAAGGGAACGGCGTCGTTCTCCGACATCGCCAACGAGGTCGCCGCCTCCTACGACTTCTGGCTGGGCGATGCCTTCGCGTCGGGTGGCTCGGCCGGTTACGACCACAAGGAGATGGGCATCACCGCCCGCGGCGCGTGGGAGTCGGTGAAGCGCCACTTCCGCGAGCTCGACGTCGACGTCCAGCGCCAGCCGGTCACGGTCGTGGGCATCGGCGACATGTCCGGCGACGTCTTCGGCAACGGGATGCTCCAGTCTCCGCACCTCAAGCTGGTGGCGGCGTTCAACCACCTGCACGTGTTCCTCGATCCCGACCCGGATCCTGCGACCTCCTTCGCCGAACGGCATCGGCTGTTCGAGCTTGCCCGCTCGACTTGGGACGACTACGACCGGTCCCTGATCTCCGAGGGCGGAGGCGTCCATCCACGGTCGGCCAAATCGATCCGCCTCACCCCGCAGGTCCAGGAGCTCCTGGGCATCGAGGCCGAGTCGCTGCCGCCCGACCGGTTGATCCACGCCCTGCTCCAAGCGCCGGTCGATCTGCTGTGGAACGGTGGCATCGGGACCTACGTCAAGGCCAGCACCGAGTCCAACGCCCAGGTGGGAGACAAGACCAACGACTCGGTGCGCGTCGACGCCACGCAGCTGCGCTGCCGGGTGATCGGCGAAGGTGGGAACCTCGGCATGACCCAGCCCGCCCGGGTCGAGTTCGCCGAGCTCGGCGGACGCGTCAACACCGATGCCATCGACAACTCCGCCGGCGTCGACACGTCCGACCACGAGGTGAACATCAAGATCGTGGTCGATGCCGTGGTGGCCGCCGGTGACCTGACGCACAAGCAGCGCGACGAGCTGCTGGCGTCGATGACCGACGAGGTCGCCGAGCTGGTGCTGGCCGACAACGTCCGGCAGAACCAGGCGCTCATCAACGCCGTGGTGCAGGCGCCCTCGCTGATCGACGTCCACCAGCGCTACCTGCGCTGGCTCGAGGGCGAGGGCCTGATCGACCGTGAGGTCGAGGCGCTGCCCACCGACGAGGACATCGCCCGCCGCAAGGCCGAGGGGAAGGGGCTCACGTCACCCGAGTTCGCCGTGCTGCTCGCCTACACCAAGAACCTCCTCGCCGGTCAGCTCCTCCAGGACGACTTGCCGGAAGACCCGTGGTGCGACCGGCTGCTGCTCGGCTACTTCCCCGACGAGCTGTCCGAGCGCTACCCCGACCAGATCCACAAGCACCGCCTGCGCCGCGAGATCATCGCCACCGCACTGGCCAACGAGGTGGTCGACAACCAGGGCATCACGTCCCTGTTCCGCATGCGAGACGAGACCGGTGCCGGCCCGACCGAGGCCACACGCGCGGTGGTGGCCGCCTCCGATCTGTTCGAGCTCCACTCCCTGAGAGACGACATCGCCGAGCTCGCCTCGACCGTGCCGGCGGCGGTGCAGACCCGCATGCTCCTCGAGGCCCGCAAGCTGGGCGAGCGAGGGGCGCGCTGGCTGCTGCGGTCACGGATGGTCGGGTCGCTCGACGAGGTCATCGCCCGCTACGCCGACGGCGTCAAGACGCTGATCGAGGCGCTGCCCGCCATGCTCGTGGGCACCGAGAAGGAGGCCTTCGACTCCTTGGTCGCCGAGCTGACCGCCGCCGGTGTCCCCGATGACATCGCTCGTCGGGTCGGCGCCTTCGACGAGCTGCTCGGTGCGCTCGACTGCGTGGAGTGCGCGCAGAGCACCGGCCAGCCCATCGAGGAGGTCGCAGCGGTGCGCTTCCAGATCGAGGACCAGCTCAACCTCCGCTGGCTGATGGACCAGGTGGTGGCGCTGCCCCGAGAGAACCGGTGGCAGTCGCTGGCCCGGCTGTCGGTGCGCGAGGACCTGCACGCCCAGATCACCCGGCTCACCGGCGTGGTCGTCGGCTCGACCCCCACCGATGTCCCGGCCCGGCAGCGCGTGCGCCGGTGGATCAACCACAACAAGGCCGGGGTGGCTCGCCTCCGCCACGTGCTCGCCGACATCCGTGCCACCGGCACCGTCGACCTGGCCACGCTGTCCGTGGGCCTGCGCGAGGTCACCCAGCTCCCCTGATCGTCAGCGCAGGGATCGGTGCAGCAGCTCCAGGGCGGCGGTGGCGAAGGCCACCATGTTGCGCTCTCGGTCGTCGTCGCCCGTGAGCAGGTGACGGCTGGACGGCGCCGGTCCGTGGACGGCCACCCAGCAGTGACCGGGCGGATCGCCGTACGGGTTCCCCGACGGTCCGGTGGCACCGCCCTCGCCGATGCCCCAGGTGGCCCGCAGGGACACCTGCACCGCTTCGGCGAGGTAGCGGGCGAAGGGCTCGCTGGCACCGCGCATCGGGTCGGGGCGGGGCACGTCGACGTGGTCGAGGAAGGCCCGGACCGCGGCCCCGGTGTAGATCACCGCGCCACCGCGGTAGTAGGCCGAGGCACCGGGTGCGGCCAGCAGGGCGGCGGACACCAGGCCGCCGCACGAGCCTTCGGCGACCGCCACCGTCTCCTCGCGCTCGCGGAGCTGCACACCGACGGCTGCACCCAGATCGACGAGCGCAGCAGGGAGCGGTCCGGGCGCGCTCATGTCGGTTCGCTCACCCGAGCCGGCGGCGCAGGAGGGCGTGGACGCGCTCCCAGTGCAGCTCGGACGCCTCGTGGTTGTAGCGCTCACCGCCGGGCGGCGCGAACCCGTGGACGGCGTACTCGATGAAGTCGATGGTGTGCTCGAGGTCGGCATCCTCCAACGCCGCGCGGAACGTCTCGAGGTCGTCCACCGGCGCGGTGGGGTCGTTGTCGCACCAGGCCATGTAGACCTCGGCCCGGGCGGCGTCGAGACCGAGATGCGGCGAGTCGTCGGTGTCGCGGACGAGCCACGCACCGTGGATCGATGCCGCCGCAGCCATGCGCTCGGGCATGGCCTTGGCCAAGGCGATGGTGAGGCCGCCGCTCATGCAGAAGCCCACGGCGCCGAACGGGCCGTCGGCGGCGGCCTCGTCGCCGGCGGCATGGTCGAGCAGGGCCTGTGCGTCGCTGACGATGTTGGTCGGTGTCACCGTGCCCATCAGCTCCTGGCGGGCGTGCATGTCCTCGTCGCTCATGCCGAACTCGCGGTACGGGCCGCCCCGGTAGTACAGGTACGGCAGCATCACGTAGTAGCCGGCCGATGCCAGGCGGGTGGCCATCTGCTTGAGCGCCGGCCGGATGCTGGGGGCATCCATGAGGTAGAGCACCACCGGGTGCGGGCCACCGTGGGTTGGGTGGTGGATGAACGTCTTCATCACGCCCTCGGGCGTGGTCACCTCGGTCTCTCGTTCGATCACGGGTCCGAGTCTGGCCCAGGTGAGCGCTATTCGCAGCCCTGACGGGCGTCGATCTGTCCGGCGTCGTTGGTCAGGGGAGAGGCAGGTGCGGCGAGGGAGCCGCCGCCGGCCATGGCGCCGCACGTGCCCACGTAGGCGGCGGGCAGTGGGTACGGCCCCTCGGGTGAGCCCTCGGGATCGGGATCCTCGTACACCTGCACGCCCGGCTGGGCGTAGACGGTGCCGACCTGGTCGTTCCAGTACGTGATGTCCTCGCGCTTGCCGTTCGTGTCGGGGTCGTCGCAGTCGTCCTTGGTGGCCGACGGCCCGGAGCAGCTCTCGGGGTCCCAGCGCACGCCGTCGTAGTCGGCCGCATCTCGGTGCGAGTCGTCGTCACCGCCCTGGTACACGACCCGGCGGCTGGTGGTGGCCGAGAAGCAGACGCCGTCGGCGCACGCGCCGGTGCCGAAGTCGACGAGCGGCAACGGGTCGGCCTGCAACGCCGCGGTGTCGCCCTGCTGGACGGCGTCGATCCAGCGTTGGAGCGACGCCGGCTCGATGTCGAGGCGGATGCCGCCACCGTCGCTCGGCCCGTTGCCGATGCCCGACGCGCCGTCGTGCTCGCCCTGGTCGAGGTTGTCGTCGGCACCGAAGTACACCGTGGCGCCGCGCGTCGGATCCACCTGGGTCACGTCGAAGTCGCCGTCGACGACGAACTCGTGCACGAAGGTGCCGTGCTCCGTCTGCAGCGTGCCGACCCGCACGATCTCCCAGTCGCCGTTGGCCAGGTACAGGGTGGCGTTCTGGCAGCCCTCCTCGGCCTGGTCGGAGCGGGCGGTGTCGTTGGCCTCGGCGCTGCACCGCTGGTCGGCGGGCGAGTACACGCCGTCGCTCATGGCGACGGCGGCGCCGGCGGAGCCGACGAGGAGCACGGCGCCCAGCGCGGACGCGACGAGCGGACGGAAGCGCATGTGGGACCCCCAGGTGGCTGGCTTCGAATCTGACGTCGGTGTCATTCAAGCAGCGGAACGTCCGAAATGCACGATTTCGTGAGCCGCCGGGCCGCCGTCACCTGCACAGATCGTGGAGGCTGCGCTGCACCAGGCCGCGGAGCAGAGTGAGCTTGTAGCGGTTCTCGGCGAGCGGCTCGGCGCCGTCGGTGGCGGCATCGGCAGCGGCGGCGATGGCGTCGTCATCGAGCGCTCGGCCTCGCAGTGCGTCCTCGCTTGCCGTCAGGCGCCACGGGGTCGCGGCGACGCCGGAGGCGACGACCGAGGCGTGCTCGACGCGACCGTCGTCGTCGGTGCCGACCACCACGGCGACGCCGGCCAGGGCGAATTCCCAGGCGGAGCGGTTCATCGCCTTGCGGTAGCTGCTCCGTCGCCCGGGGACGGCGGGCACCGTGACCGACTCCACGACCTCGCCGGTCCGGAGCACGTGGAGGGCCCGGCGGTCGTCGGTGGGCGGGGCGAGGAGGTCGGCGACGGCGATCGACCGGTGCCGGTCGCCGCGGATGGCCACCGTGGCGTCGGCGGCGACCAGCGCCGACGCCAGGTCGGACGGCTGCACCGCGACGCACGTGCCCGTCTGGAACACGGCGTGGTGCTCGTTGCGGCCGTCGCGGGCGGGGCAGGTGTCGGCGCCGGCGAACCAGCACGTCATGTCCTCGCTGCGGTAGTAGCGGCAGCGCGGCTGCTGGAGGAGGTTGCCGCCGACGGTCGCCCGGTGGCGGAGCTGGCGGGTAGCGGCTTGCGCCACGGCGTCACCGATCATCGGGAGGTCGGCGGCCAGCTCCTCGTGGTCCTCGATCTCGGCCAGCGTGGCCAGCGCCCCGATGCGCCAGCCGCCGTCGACGCGCTCGATGCCGGCGGGCAGGTCGCTGGTCTTGATGTCGACGACGTGCTCGGGGTCGGCCAGACCGACCTTGTACCGGGTGAGCAGGTCGGTGCCGCCGGCGAGCAGTTCGGTGCCGTCACCGGCGCGTCCGGCTGGGTCGCCGTCGGTTCGCTCGTAGGTGAACGGCATCAGCGGTCCTCCGATCGTTCGAGGGCGTCGAGGACCCGGCGACGGGTCAGCGGTAGCTCGCAGATGCGCACGCCGGTGGCGTCGCGAAAGGCGTTGGCGATGGCTGCGGGCACCGGGACCATCGGGGGCTCGCCGATCCCCTTGGCGCCGGTCGGGTTCGCCGCCAGATCGGGGAGGTCGACGGCAGCGTGTTCGATGCGGCAGGCGTCAGCCATGGTCGGCACCAGGTACTCCTCGAGGTCGGCGTTCATCACGAAGCCCCGCTCGTGGTCGACCACCTGTTCCTCGGTGAGCGCGAAGCCCAGTCCCTGCATGGCGCCGCCGATCACCTGGCTCTCCACCAGCAGGGGGTTGAGGATCCGACCGCAGTCGGGTGCCACCACCAGTCGCGTCACCCGGACCTCGCCGGTCCAGGTGTCGACCTCGACGTCGGCGACGGCCGCGCCGAAGGTGCGCACCGACACGTCGCCCGGGGTGTCGGTGTGGCCGCCGTGGCCGTGGATCACCTCGGGCGCGAGTGCCTCGAGCAGGTCGGACAGGGGAAGGTCGTCACCGCCGTCGACGTGGATGGTGTCGCCATCGAGCCGCAGCGAACCTGGGTCGAGGTCGAGGTGCTGACCGGCGGCGGCCAGCACCTGCTGGCGCACGTCGACCGCGGCGGCTCGTACGGCGGGCCCCATGGTCGGCGTGGTGGCGCTGCCCGAGCTGGTCGGCGCCGGCGGCCCGGCCGCCGTGTCGCCCATGGTGAAGCGGATGCGGGCGGGGTCGGCGCCGAGCTCCTCGGCCACCACCTGGGTGAGCGCCGTACGGCTCCCGGTTCCGATGTCCTGCACCGACGTCACCACGTGGACGGACCCATCGGTGTTGAGCTCGATCCAGGCATATCCGGGAGGGCTGGCCTTGCCGGCCATCCACTCGTTGGCGGCCACACCACGTCCGCGCCGGACGCCGGGACGGGTCGGGGGCGTGAGGGGCTCGCCCCAGCCCGAGACTTCGGCCGCCCGGTCGTAGCAGCGCCGGAGGGCGTCGGGCGACGACCACGGCTTGTCCTTCTGCTGGTCGCGCTCGGTGTAGTTGCGCCGGCGCAGCTCGAGGGGATCGAGGTCGAGCCGGCGGGCGAGCTCGTCCATCGCCGACTCGAGCCCGAACGTGCCCTCCACGTATCCCGGGGCGCGGAAGGCGACCGCCGGTCCGGTGTTGGTCCGCACGTGGCGCGAGCGCGTGCGCACGTGGTCGCACGCGTACAGGTGGAGGTACGGCCCGGCGACGTTGCTGGACTCTCCGGCCACGCTGTAGGCGCCGTCGTCGATCAGCAGGTCGGCGTCGATGGCGACGAGCCGTCCGTCGGCATCGGCTCCGATGCGCACGTGCTGGCGGGTGGCGTTGCGCTTGCCGGCGGCCAGGTTCTCTCCCCGCCGGTCGTTCAGCAGCCGAACCGGCCGCCCCGTGCGGCGCGACAGCAGTGCCGCCAGCACGGTGGGCTTCCACGGCACCTGCTTGGCGCCGAAGCCGCCGCCGATGTGCTCGGCGACGACCCGGACCTGGTTGTGGTCGAGGCCCAGACGAGCGGCGATCATGTCGCGCACATCGTTCACGCCCTGGGTCGAGGCGTACAGCGTGAGCTGGTCGCCGTCCCACCAGGCGTTGGCCCCGTGAGGCTCCATGGCGTTGTGCACCGCGGCCGGCGTGGAGAAGGTCGCCTCGACCACCACCGCCGCGTCGGCCAGCGCGGCGTCGACGTCGCCGCGGGTGACGGTCTCGGGCTCCTCGGCCAGGTTGCCGTCGTCGTGCACGTGAGGTGCGTCGGGATCGAGCGCGTGGGTGAGGTCGGTGACGTGGGGGAGCACCTCGTAGTCGACGGCCACCGCTGCGGCGCCGCGTCTGGCAGCCTCGATGCTGGTGGCGGCGACGGCGGCGACCTCGTCGCCGACGAAGCGGACGGTTCCCGGCAGCAGCGGCACGTCTTCGCCGTACCAGCGGATGTCGTCGACATCGTCACCGGTGAGCACCGCCTCGACGCCCGGGATCTCCAGCGCCGGCCCCGGGTCGACGGCGTGCACCCTGGCGTGCGGATGCGGACTGCGGACGATGGCGGCGTGGAGCTGGCCGGGGAGGTGGACGTCGGACGAGTAGCGGGCGGTGCCGGTGACCTTCTGGCGGCCCTCGAGGCGGGGGCGGGCATGCGTCGCCTCCGCGAACTGCCGGCCCTCGTCCCAGCCGGGCAGGTTCGACGCCCTCATCGGTCGACCTCGACGGCAACCCCGAACGCTCGGCAGGCGGCGTCGACGATGTGCTGGTAGGCGCCGCACCGGCACAGGTTCCCCTCGACCGCCTTGCGGACGTCCTCGGCGGACGGCGACGGGTCACGTCGCCGCAGCGACTCCAACGCCAGCAACTGACCGGGGGTGCAGAAGCCGCACTGGAGCGCGTCGCGCTCGACGAACGCCTGCTGCAAGGCCGTCAGCTCCTGACCGGTCGCAAGGCCGTCGACGGTCTCGACCCGGCGGCCCTCGCACTCGACGGCCAGGACGAGACAGGAGTACACGGCGGCTCCGTCGAGCAGGACGGTGCACGAGCCGCAGTCGCCCATCTCGCACGACGCCTTCGTGCCGGTGAGCTCCAGGTCTTCGCGCAGCACCTGGACGAGCGTCCGGTCGGATTCGACGCCGACCGATCGGCGCTGGCCGTCGACCTCGAGGGTGACGGCGGTCGTGGTGGGTGTGGACACGTGCGCTCCTCCGGTGCTCCGCTCCGTCCGCAGTAGATGCGGACCTACCCGGGCGCCCGTCCGTCCATGCCGCGGCATCGTCCGTCGGCGGGTGCCAAGCTGGGAGCCCGGCCGACGGCGGCCGGATGGCGAGTCTCGGAGGAGAAGGCATGCCGATGTCCGATGTCGCGGCGAGTTCAGGTGCCTGGGTCCTGGAGAACGGTCACCGGGTGCTGCTCGCAATCACCGGCGGCCGGTTCCCCAAGCGGGTTGCCGGCATGCAGCCGGTCGAGCTGCACGTGACCGGCCGGAAGTCCGGCGAGCGTCGCTCGACGCTGCTCACCACCCCGATCCACGAGCCCGACCGGGTCGTGCTGGTGGCCTCCAAGGGTGGTCACTCGGATCACCCGCAGTGGTACAAGAACCTGGTCGCCAACCCCGAGGTCGAGCTCACGATCGACGGTGAGACCCGGCTCATGCGGGCACGCACGGCCAGTCCTGACGAGAAGGCCGAGCTGTGGCCGGTCATCACCAGCCGCTACAAGGGCTACGCCTCGTACCAACGGAACACCGACCGCGACATCCCGGTTGTGATCTGCGAACCGCGCTGACTCAGCCGCGCAGCGCCGGCAGAACCTGGTTGGCGTAGAGCTCGAAGAAGGCGTCCTGGTCGGGGCCGGCCTGGTGCACCGCGACGTGGTCGTAGCCGGCATCCAGATACGACCTGACCTCTGCACGGTGTGCCTCGACGTCGTCCCCGAGCACGAACGAGTCCCGGAACGCGTCGTCAGGCATCGCCTCGCCGAGGGGCTCGAAGTGCTCGGGGAGCGACAGCTCCTGGCCGGTCTGGCCGGGGATCGGTGAGTTGGGGAACCAGGAGCGCGCCGTCTGCAGGGCCCGCTCCTCGTCGGAGTCGACCACCACATGCGTCTGCGCGTACGTCGGCCCGGTACCGCCTCCGTCGCGGTAGCGGGCCACGGCCTCGGGCTGGTTCGTCGTGGCCATGAACCCATCGCCGATCTCGGCGGCAACCTCGGTCGCTCGGGGACCGAACGCCGACACGATGATCGGCGGCGGCTCGTCGGGAAGCGTGAAGATCCGGGCGTTCTCGACCGTGTAGTGAGCGCCGTGGTGGGTCACCAGCTTGCCCGTCCACAGCTCGCGGATCACCTCGACCGCCTCTTCCAGCATCTCCAGCCGCACGCTCATCGGAGGCCAGCGGTCGCCGAGCACGGTCTCGTTCAGGCGCTCGCCGGTGCCGACGCCGAGGAAGAAGCGGCCCTCCAGTTGGACCGCGGCGGTGGCGGCGGCCTGGGCGATGATCGCCGGGTGGATGCGCATGGTCGGGCAGGTGACCGCCGTGCCCACCGGCAACGACGTCGCCTCGGCCAAGGCGCCGATCACACCCCACACGAAGGGACTGTTGCCCTGCTGCTCCACCCACGGGTGGAAGTGGTCAGAGATCTGGAGGTAGTCGAAGCCAGCGTCCTCGGCGCGCCGAGCGAACTCGACGAGCTGTCGCGGGCCGTGTTCCTCGCAGGACAGGTGATAGCCGATCATCATGCGGAGCTCCTTCCGGTCGTCCGCGCTGCGATACCCAGCTCTCGAGCGCGGGAGAACGGCCATGGAGGGTGTGACCGTCTTCGGTCGCGGGTACAGGGGGACCATGCGCTTCCTGATCATCGTCGCCATCGTCATCGGTCTGGTGCTGATCGTCGCCTGGCGCGCCGCAGCGAGCTCGCCCAGGCGCCGGAACCGCTCGGAGGAGCAGCAGACCGTCAGCTCGCCGCGGGCACCGAAGCCGCCGCGCCCCAGCGAGGACCCCGGACCACCGACCGCCGCCGGCGACCCCGCCCCCGGCTCACGAGAGCAACGAGCCGAGCACGGCAAGCCGTAGCGCCCTGGAAGGACCTGGCCCGGGGTATCTAGCCTCTGGTCGTGCTGGCGGATCGGTGGCGGTGGCTGGCCGGCGCGATCGTCGTCGGCATCCTGGTGGTGGTCGCGATTCGTTCCGGCGACCACGTGGACGGCGCCGCGGCGTACAGCCGCGTGGAAGTGCACTCGGAGGCGTTCCTGTGCGTCGCCGACGCCGCGGTCGCCGAGGCGTCCTCGGACGGCCTGCAGCGTGAACCAGGCCCCGCAATCGTCCAGGATCCGCGATGCGGCCAGGTCGCTACGGCGGGACCAGGTGACGTGCTGCTCCCGCGTCACACCGAGTCCGACGCTGCGGTGGGCAGCGCGTCCTTGATGGGTGAGCTCCGTTTCGATGAGGAGCAGCGCTGCTTCTATGTGGTCGCCGATGGCGAGCCGGTTGGGGTGGTCTGGCCGGCACGCTTCGCCGGCGCCGTGGGCCCACCTCGGATCACCGACGAGGACGGTTCGACGGTGCTGGCCACCGGTGACCGCTTCGAGCTCGAGGGGCGCTACGTCTCCGACGCCGGCGACGACTGCGGTCCTGTCGACGTCACCTCGACCGGTTTCTTCGCCAGCAGCGACGTCGTGCCCGCTGCCGGCTGATGGGCGCCGGCGGAGTCAGCCGGCCAACTGCTCGGGAAGCCTCTGTGCCAGACCCGACACCTGCTCGGGCAACGTGGCATCGCGATCGAACTAGCCGTTCATCGTGCCGTTCAGCCGTGCGTGTCGCGCGCGTCCGCGATCGCCCCGGCGACGACTCCGGCCGCGCCACCGAAGGCCAGCCCGAGGGCGATGCCGACAGCGCCCCAGCCGAGCAGCCCGACGATCATGCCGATTCCTGCTCCCAGCGAGATCCAGAGACCGGTCCACTGCATCCGCGCGTGCCTTGCCATGTCGTCACTGTGGACTGGACGTCTGCATCGCCACCAGGGCCAATGGTCGGGAACCCGGCGTCGGCACGAAACGTCGGCGAGGGTCCTCTCGCTCGAGTTCGCCAGCGCACCTTGGGCGAGGATCCTCGGGTTCGGAACAGGCCGGTACGGCTGCACCGTCGGCGAGGGTCCTCTCGTTCGATGCCGTCAGCGCATCTTCGGCGAGGGTCCTCGGGTTGGCAACGGGGTTGCGCCGGCACGTCTCCT
>CAWDAJ010000009.1:0-176747 GCA_963800295.1 uncultured Acidimicrobiaceae bacterium | reverse complement strand
ACGGGCAGACTAGAGTGCGGTAGGGGAGACTGGAATTCCTGGTGTAGCGGTGGAATGCGCAGATATCAGGAGGAACACCGGTGGCGAAGGCGGGTCTCTGGGCCGTTACTGACGCTGAGGAGCGAAAGCATGGGGAGCGAACAGGATTAGATACCCTGGTAGTCCATGCCGTAAACGTTGGGCACTAGGTGTGGGGCCCATTCCACGGGTTCCGTGCCGCAGCTAACGCATTAAGTGCCCCGCCTGGGGAGTACGGCCGCAAGGCTAAAACTCAAAGGAATTGACGGGGGCCCGCACAAGCGGCGGAGCATGCGGATTAATTCGATGCAACGCGAAGAACCTTACCAAGGCTTGACATACACCGGAACTGCCAGAGATGGGTGGCCCGCAAGGTGGTGCGCAGGTGGTGCATGGTTGTCGTCAGCTCGTGTCGTGAGATGTTGGGTTAAGTCCCGCAACGAGCGCAACCCTTGTCCTGTGTTGCCAGCGGGTTATGCCGGGGACTCATGGGAGACTGCCGGGGTCAACTCGGAGGAAGGTGGGGATGACGTCAAATCATCATGCCCCTTATGTCTTGGGCTTCACGCATGCTACAATGGCCGGTACAAAGGGCTGCGATACCGCGAGGTGGAGCGAATCCCAAAAAGCCGGTCTCAGTTCGGATTGGGGTCTGCAACTCGACCCCATGAAGTCGGAGTCGCTAGTAATCGCAGATCAGCAACGCTGCGGTGAATACGTTCCCGGGCCTTGTACACACCGCCCGTCAAGTCACGAAAGTCGGTAACACCCGAAGCCGGTGGCCCAACCCTTGTGGGAGGGAGCCGTCGAAGGTGGGACTGGCGATTGGGACTAAGTCGTAACAAGGTAGCCGTACCGGAAGGTGCGGCTGGATCACCTCCTTTCTAAGGAGCATTCATGGCGCGATCTGCGGCGTCCAGGGCCTGGCTCGGCGTACGTCCGGGGTGGGTGCTCATGGGTGGAACATCGACCAGTGGCACGGGTGGGTTGACCGCGCTAGTACCTCGTTCGGGGTGGAACGGGTGGGAGGCTGGTGCTGGCACGCTGTTGGGTCCTGAGGGAACGGGCGTGCTGGTCGATGGGCCGGCCCTGCGGGGTTGTGTGCGTCGGTGACCATCTTGCCGGTTGAACCGCCTGGTGTGGGGTAGGCGCGTGGGGTGGTGGGTCGCCCGTAGCTTGAGAACTGCACAGTGGACGCGAGCATCTTTGTATTCTTTTGTGGCAAGTTTTTAAGGGCATACGGTGGATGCCTTGGCACTAGGAGCCGAAGAAGGACGTTGTAGCCTGCGATAAGCCTCGGGGAGTTGGCAAACGAACCGTGATCCGAGGATGTCCGAATGGGGAAACCCGGCTGGAGTCATGTCCAGTTACCCGCACCTGAATATATAGGGCGTGTGGAGGGAACGTCGGGAAGTGAAACATCTCAGTACCGACAGGAAGAGATATTCCGTGAGTAGTGGCGAGCGAAAGCGGATCAGGCCAAACCGACGCGTGTTATAGCCGGCAGGCGTTGCGTCGTCGGGGTTGTGGGACCTTTCAGTGAGTTCTGCCGAGCTGGCAGGGAGTCAGAAAGTCGTGTCATAGTCGAAGGGTCTTGAAAGGCCCGGCATAGAGGGTGCGACCCCCGTAGACGAAATGGCGCGGCCTCCCGGAGGTATCCCAAGTAGCACGGGGCCCGAGAAATCCCGTGTGAATCTGCAAGACCACTTGTAAGCCTAAATACTACCTAGTGACCGATAGCGGACTAGTACCGTGAGGGAAAGGTGAAAAGTACCCCGGGAGGGGAGTGAAATAGTACCTGAAACCGTGTGCATACAATCCGTTGGAGCCTCCATAGCAGGGGTGACGGCGTGCCTTTTGAAGAATGAGCCTGCGAGTTAGTGGTATGTGGCGAGGTTAACCCGTGTGGGGAAGCCGTAGCGAAAGCGAGTCCGAATAGGGCGTTTCAGTCGCGTGCTCTAGACCCGAAGCGGAGTGATCTAGCCATGGGCAGGTTGAAGCGCGGGTAAGACCGCGTGGAGGACCGAACCCACTTAGGTTGAAAACTGAGGGGATGACCTGTGGTTAGGGGTGAAAGGCCAATCAAACTTCGTGATAGCTGGTTCTCCCCGAAATGCATTTAGGTGCAGCGTCACGTGTTTCTTGCCGGAGGTAGAGCTACTGGATGGCCGATGGGCCCTACAAGGTTACTGACGTCAGCCAAACTCCGAATGCCGGTAAGTGAGAGCGTGGCAGTGAGACTGCGGGGGATAAGCTCCGTAGTCGAGAGGGAAACAGCCCAGACCACCAGCTAAGGCCCCTAAGCGTGTGCTAAGTGGGAAAGGATGTGGAGTTGCACAGACAACCAGGAGGTTGGCTTAGAAGCAGCCACCCTTGAAAGAGTGCGTAATAGCTCACTGGTCAAGTGATTCCGCGCCGACAATGTAGCGGGGCTCAAGTACACCGCCGAAGCTGTGGCATTCACACAATGCTAGGTCCTTGTGGTCCAGGCGTGTGGATGGGTAGGGGAGCGTCGTGTGGCGAGTGAAGTCGCGGGGTGACCCAGCGGTGGACCCCACACGAGTGAGAATGCAGGCATGAGTAGCGAAAGACGGGTGAGAAACCCGTCCGCCGAATGACCAAGGGTTCCAGGGCCAGGCTAATCCGCCCTGGGTAAGTCGGGACCTAAGGCGAGGCCGACAGGCGTAGTCGATGGACAACGGGTTGATATTCCCGTACCGGCGAAGAACCGCCCATACCGAGCCCGGTGATGCTAACCGCCCAAAGCCGTCTTGTCCCTTCGGGGACGGGGCGGTGGCGCGCGGGACCCGATCCGGTAGTAGGTAAGCGTATTAACAGGGGTGACGCAGGAAGGTAGCCCCGCGTGGCGATGGTAGTCCACGTCCAAGGTTGTAGGGCGAGGTGTAGGCAAATCCGCACCTCGTGAGCCTGAGAACTGATAGTGACCCCGTATGGGGGAAGTTGGGTGATCCTATGCTGCCAAGAAAAGCCTCGACGCGAGGTTCTAGCCGCCCGTACCCTAAACCGACTCAGGTGGTCAGGTAGAGAATACCAAGGCGATCGAGAGAATCGTGGTTAAGGAACTCGGCAAAATGCCCCCGTAACTTCGGGAGAAGGGGGGCCTGAGGCGTGAACCCACTTGCTGGGGGAGCGTTTGAGGGCCGCAGAGACCAGGGAGAAGCGACTGTTTACTAAAAACACAGGTCCGTGCGAAGTCGCAAGACGATGTATACGGACTGACGCCTGCCCGGTGCTGGAAGGTTAAGAGGACGGGTCAGCCGCAAGGCGAAGCTCAGAATTTAAGCCCCAGTAAACGGCGGTGGTAACTATAACCATCCTAAGGTAGCGAAATTCCTTGTCGGGTAAGTTCCGACCTGCACGAATGGCGTAACGACTTCTCCGCTGTCTCAACCGCGAACTCGGCGAAATTGCACTACGAGTAAAGATGCTCGTTACGCGCAGCAGGACGGAAAGACCCCGGGACCTTTACTATAGCTTGGTATTGGTGTTCGGTACGGCTTGTGTAGGATAGGTGGGAGACTGTGAAGCCTTCACGCCAGTGAGTGTGGAGTCATCGTTGAAATACCACTCTGGTCGTACTGGACATCTAACCTCGGTCCGTGATCCGGACCAGGGACAGTGCCTGGTGGGTAGTTTAACTGGGGCGGTTGCCTCCTAAAATGTAACGGAGGCGCTCAAAGGTTCCCTCAGCCTGGTTGGCAATCAGGTGTCGAGTGCAAGTGCACAAGGGAGCTTGACTGTGAGACTGACAGGTCGAGCAGGGACGAAAGTCGGAACTAGTGATCCGGCGGTGGCTTGTGGAAGCGCCGTCGCTCAACGGATAAAAGGTACCCCGGGGATAACAGGCTGATCTTGCCCAAGAGTCCATATCGACGGCATGGTTTGGCACCTCGATGTCGGCTCGTCGCATCCTGGGGCTGGAGTAGGTCCCAAGGGTTGGGCTGTTCGCCCATTAAAGCGGTACGCGAGCTGGGTTTAGAACGTCGTGAGACAGTTCGGTCCCTATCCGCTGCGCGCGCAGGAAACTTGAGAAGGGCTGTCCCTAGTACGAGAGGACCGGGACGGACGAACCTCTGGTGTGCCAGTTGTTCCGCCAGGAGCACGGCTGGTTGGCTACGTTCGGAAGGGATAACCGCTGAAAGCATCTAAGCGGGAAGCCTGCTTCAAGATGAGGTTTCCACCAGGCTTGTCCTGGGAAGGCCCCCAGCTAGACCACTGGGTTGATAGGCCGGATGTGGAAGCGAGGACTAACGACTCGTGAAGCTGACCGGTACTAATAGGCCGACAACTTGCCACAACACAAAGCATCAAAGCAACTGCTAGCGTCCACTGTACGGTTCCCGGGAAACGCACCCCCGACCCCCAAAAAGACCACCCCCGCCCCCGACAAAGACGGGCGCGGGGGGTGGTCGGGGGTGGGTGGCGACAACTCCATAGAGTTACGGCGGTCATAGCGAGGGGGAAACGCCCGGTCCCATTCCGAACCCGGAAGCTAAGCCCCTCAGCGCCGATGGTACTGCACGGGAGACTGTGTGGGAGAGTAGGACACCGCCGAACACCCATTCCAAGGAGGCCGCAACTCAATGTTGCGGCCTCTTTGGCGTTTACGCACCCGACCCATTGTGGAAAGGCGACCCCCGCAGGGGTGTGGCCTTTTCCGAGTTCCACACCCGACCCATCGCCGCAGGCAGATCGACCGGCCCGTGACGGGTCCCGGGAAAGCCGCCGCCGGGCCGGCACCAACCAGGCATCGCCGGTGAGAACCGGGATCGCCGGCCCCGCCGCCACCGCCGCGCCACAACCGCCGCTCCACCGACCCAGACCCGCGACGCGGCTCCCTCGGTCTCACCTCCGGGACGTGGCTCCACCGCTGGCCGCTCACCCCTACTCACCGGGCCCCGCTCGCTCGCCCCTGATCCGGTCAGAGGCCGCCGAGCACCTGGGCGAGCAGGATCTTGACCACCATCGCGGTGGGGTAGACCAGCGCATAGCCCAGTGCCACCCGGGGATCGTGGCCGGTGCGGTCGTTGGCGTGGGCGAGCAGTGCCGGTTGGGTCTGCGTCCCGCCGAGGATGCCGGCGAGCCGGGTTCCACCGCTGTGGAACCCCCAGCGCAGGGCCGCGAAGGTCCCGGTACCCACGACGAGGGTGACGACCAGCCCGAGGAGGAAGATCGCCACGACGTCGCCCGAGGTGAAGGCGTCGGTGATCAGTGAGCCGGCCTTGGTGCCTGCGTAGGCGAGGAAGACCAGCAGTCCGAACTCGGAGAGCACCATCGCGGCGGTGTACGGCAGTGCGGTGACGACGCGGCCGATGCGGCCGATGCGTCCCATCACCAGGCCGACGATGAGCGTGCCGGCCGCGGCGCCGATGGAGAAGGTCCCTCCACCGGGCACCGGGATCGGCAGCTCGCCGAGCACGAGACCGACGAGCAGGCCCAGTCCCAGAGCGGCGGGGTTGATGTCCGAGAGGCCGCGTGCCGAGTCGCCGAAGTAACGGGTGACCTCGCTCATCCGCGCGGTCGGCGCGACGACCCGGACCCGGTCGCCCATCTGGAGCACCACGCCCGGGGTCGCGACCATGTCGACGTCGCCGCGCCGCACCCGTGCGACGGTCGCCTGGAATCGCTCTTCCAGGCCGAGCTGACCGACCGTCCGACCGGCGAGCTGCGGGTCCGAGACCGTCATCCGACGGAAGTCCAGGTGGGACCGGTCGAGCTTGAGGTCGTGCGAGGAGCGGTGGCCGAGCTCGGCCGTGAGGGACTCGATCTCGGTCGTGGGTCCCACGACCGTGATGACGTCACCACGGTGGAGCACCGTGTTCGCGGGGACGCTCTCCGACGGCCCGGTCTCCTCCCGCCGGATCCGCGAGAACATCAGCTGACCTCCGTGCCGGTTGCGCAGTTCCGCCACCGTGGGCCGGGTGTCGGTGTCGACCCGAAGGGTGACGTCGACCACCGGGGCGGGGGCGTCGGTGTCCGAGGTGCTGAAGCGCAGCGCCAGGGTGGTCAGCGCGAGCATGCCGAGCACCCCGAAGAGGTAGGAGACCGCGTACCCCACGGTGGCCGCGGGTGTCCCGCCCGCCGCCGCGAGGGCCGGGGTGTTCGTCAGCGCACCGGCGAACGTGCCCGCGATCGTCTCGGTCCCGAGGCCGAGAGCACGTCCCACCCCGACGGCGGTGCCCGCACCGGCGACGAGCACGGCCGCCACCGCGAGCATGACGGGCCAGGCCGTGCGCAGCGTGTGGAAGAAGTTCGGGCCGGAGGTGATCCCTGTGACGAAGGCGAAGACGGCCAGCCCGAGGAACCCGACGACCTCCGGAATCCCGACAGCCGTGCCGTACGAGTCCGCCCACGCCGTGATGCCGATGGCGGTGAACAGCACCGCGGCCGCGCCCAGGGAGATCCCGCGCACCGCGACCCGGCCGATGATCGCCCCCACCCCCAGGACGCCGAAGAGGAGCAGCAGCGGCTGCTCGGCGAGGGTCGTGAAGACGGCCTGCATGTCGGCTCCCGGGGTCGGTGATGACCCGAACCTAGTGCCGCGACCGCCGGCCGGGCACCGGGCATTGGTCACGGGTCGGGTGTGCCGGCGGCCACGCTCCCCGGTTTCGCGCACCGTGAGGCGGTGGGCTCGCAGGCCGTGCCCGTGCCTACCGGGGCGCCCGGCTATCGTCCACCATGCGGCACTGTGATCCACGATGTGGGACAAGCCGCACCGGACGTGACCCTGCGGGCCGCGCGGGCTATGGTGTGTCTCATGCAGCACCTCGTAGTAGTTCCCGGGCGCGCAGCCCGTCGTTGACGACGACGCTGCGCGCGCCCCTCGGCACCCCCGCGGACGGGGACGAGGGGTTTTTTCATGTCCGTGGCACGACCCGGCAGCACCCTCGACGCAGTACCGCCCCCCAGGAGGCTCATGATGGCCAAGGCACCGCACCCGGCGCCCCCGCGTCCAGCAGCCACGACCGCACCGGTCCCCGTCCGTCCGGCCCCGGTCGTCGCCCCGTCCGAGCAGCAGCGGATCTCCGAGCCCTCCACGGGGGCGCGCAACATCGTCCGTGCGCTCGAGGAGCTGGGCGTCGAGACGATCTTCGGGATGCCCGGCGGCGCGATCCTGCCGACCTACGACCCCCTGTACGACTCCACCCGGCTGCGGCACATCCTCGTCCGGCACGAGCAGGGCGCCGGTCACGCCGCCACCGGCTACGCCGCCGCGACGGGCAAGGTCGGCGTCTGCATGGCCACGTCAGGCCCCGGCGCGACGAACCTCATCACCGCCCTGGCCGACGCCAACATGGACTCGGTCCCCGTCGTGGCGATCACCGGGCAGGTGGGCGCCGCGATGATCGGGACCGACGCGTTCCAGGAGGCCGACATCGTCGGGGCGACGATGCCCCTGACGAAGCACTCCTTCCTCGTCACCGACGCCGACGAGATCCCCGCGCGGATCGCCGAGGCGTTCCACATCGCCTCGACCGGCCGGCCCGGACCCGTGCTCGTCGACATCGCGAAGTCCGCCCAGGTGGCCGCCTCGACGTTCGTCTGGCCACCCCAGATGGATCTGCCCGGCTACCGGCCGGTCACCAAGCCGCACGCCCGCCAGGTCCGCGAGGCGGCCCGGCTGCTCGCCACCGCCAGCCGCCCCGTGCTCTACGTCGGCGGCGGGGCCATTCGGGCCGACGCCTCGCCGGAGCTCCTCGAGCTCGCCAACCTCTCCGGTGCGCCGGTCGTCACCACCCTCATGGCCCGCGGTGCCGTGCCGGACTCCCACCCCCAGAACCTCGGTATGCCCGGGATGCACGGCACCGTCCCGGCCGTGGCTGCCCTGCAGATGGCCGACCTCATCGTCGCCCTCGGGGCACGTTTCGACGACCGGGTGACCGGTCGGCTCGACAGCTTCGCGCCGCGCGCGAAGATCGTCCACGCCGACATCGACCCTGCGGAGATCTCCAAGAACCGCACCGCGGACGTGCCGATCGTGGGCGACCTGAAGGAGGTCGCCCACGAGATGGTCAGCGAGCTCGCCGCGGCCCACGTGCAGTACGGCCGGCCCGACCTCACGCGGTGGTGGCAGCAGCTCGACGAGCTGCGCGAGCGCTACCCGCTGGGGTGGGCGCCCACGGAGGACGGGCTCATCGCGCCCCAGCACGTCATCTCCCGACTGGGGGAGATCGCCGGTCCGGACGCCATCTACGCCTCAGGGGTCGGCCAGCACCAGATGTGGGCGGCCCAGTTCATCCGGTACGAGCACCCCCGCACGTGGCTCAACTCCGGCGGTCTGGGCACGATGGGCTACGCGATCCCGGCGGCGATGGGGGCCAAGGCGGCCCGCCCCGACGCGACCGTGTGGGCCATCGACGGCGACGGCTGCTTCCAGATGACCAACCAGGAGCTCGCCACGTGCGCACTCGAGGGCATCCCCATCAAGGTGGCCCTCATCAACAACTCCTCGCTCGGCATGGTGCGGCAGTGGCAGACGCTGTTCTACGAGGGCCGCTACTCCCACACCGACCTGCACACCGGGCACGAGACCAAGCACATCCCCGACTTCGTCAAGCTCGCGGAGGCGTACGGCTGCGTGGGCCTGCGGTGCGAGTCGACCGCCGACATCGACGACACCATCCGCAAGGCGATGGAGATCAACGACGCCCCGGTCGTCATCGACTTCGTCGTCAGCCGCGACGCGATGGTCTGGCCGATGGTGGCCGCCGGCGTCGGCAACGACGACATCCAGTACGCGCGCGGGATCACCCCCGCGTGGGACCGCGACGAGTGAGCAGGAGCCACCCATGAGCAAGCACACCCTCTCCGTCCTCGTCGAGAACAAGCCCGGCGTCCTCACCCGCGTCGCGGCCCTCTTCGCCCGGCGGGCCTTCAACATCCACTCCCTGGCGGTGGGACCGACCGAGCACACCGAGATCTCCCGGATCACCGTGGTCGTCGACGCCGCCGAGCTGCCGCTCGAGCAGGTGACCAAGCAGCTCAACAAGCTCATCAACGTCCTCAAGATCGTCGAGCTCGAGCCGGACTCCTCGGTCCAACGTGAGCTCCTCCTGGTCAAGGTGCGGGCCGACGACGCCTCGCGCACCGCCGTCCTGCAGGTCGTCGAGCTCTTCCGGGCGCACGTCGTCGACGTCGCCCCCGACGCGGTGACCATCGAGGCGACGGGCGGTGACGGCAAGATCCGTGCACTCCTGGCCGCGCTGGAGCCGCACGGCATCCGTGAGATCGTCCAGTCCGGCGCGGTCGCCATCGGCCGCGGGTCGCGCTCGATGACCGACCGTGCGGTGGAGCGCGCCGTCCGCACCGCCTGACCTGACACCCTTGACCGCACCACCCAGCCGTCCCGCGCCGCAGGCGCGAGCACGTCCAACCGAGAAGGAGAACCACCGTGGCCGAGCTGTTCTACGACGACGACGCCGACCTGTCCGTCATCCAGGCGAAGAAGGTCGCCGTCGTCGGCTACGGCAGCCAGGGCCACGCGCACGCGCTGAACCTGCGCGACTCCGGCGTCGACGTCACCGTCGGCCTGCGCGAGGGCTCGGCCTCCGCGCCAAGGCCGAGGAGCAGGGCCTCAAGGTCGCCGACGGTCGCCGAGGCCGTCGCGCGGGGCCGACCTCGTCGTCATCCTCGCGCCCGACCAGCACCAGCGCGCACTGTACGCGCAGGACATCGCGCCCAACCTCAAGCCCGGCGCCGCGCTGCGTCTTCGCGCACGGCTTCAACATCCGCTTCGGCTACATCAAGCCCGCGGCCGGGCATCGACGTCGTCATGGTCGCCCCGAAGGGCCCGGGCCACCTCGTGCGGCGCGAGTACGAGGCCGGCCGCGGCGTCCCGGTGATCGTCGCCGTCGAGCAGGACGCCTCCGGCTCGGCCTGGGAGACTCGCGCTGAGCTATGCCAAGGCCATCGGCGGCCTGCGCGCCGCCGGCATCAAGACCACCTTCACCGAGGAGACCGAGACCGACCTCTTCGGTGAGCAGGCCGTCCTGTGCGGTGGCGTCGTCCCAGCTCGTCCAGTACGGCTTCGAGACCCTCGACCGAGGCGGGCTACCAGCCCGAGGTCGCCTACTTCGAGGTGCTGCACGAGCTCAAGCTCATCGTCGACCTCATCTACGAGGGCGGCATCGCCAAGCAGCGCTGGTCCGTCTCGGACACCGCCGAGTACGGCGACTACGTCTCCGGCCCGCGGGTCATCACCCCGCAGGTGAAGGAGAACATGAAGGCGGTGCTCGGCCGACATCCAGTCCGGTGCCTTCGCCCAGCGCTTCATCGACGACCAGGACGCCGGCGCGCCGGAGTTCCAAGAGCTGCGCGCCAAGGGTGAGGCGCACCCGATCGAGGCCACCGGCCGGGAGCTGCGCAAGCTCTTCGCCTGGGTCAAGGCCAAGGACTCCGACTACGTCGAGGGTCACGCCGGTCGCTGACCCGGCAGATCGGTCACCGTGCCCGCCGCTGACCCGGCCAGCCGCTGACCTGGTCATTCGTTGACCCATCGGTGGCCGACCCGGCCGATCGCGGCGCCGTCCCCCGCGGGGGACGGCGCCGCTCCATTCCAATTTGTGAGACCGAGGTATCACGTGGTGGACAAGAGCGATATGTTCGCACCATGACGCGGACGATCAGACTTGCGGTGGTGGCAGGGGACGGCATCGGCCCGGAGGTGGTCGCCGAGGGTCTGAAGGTCCTCGACGCCGTCCTGGACGGCGCCGACGTCCGGGTCGAGCAGACCCCGTTCGACCTGGGCGCGGCGCGCTGGCACCGCACGGGCGAGACGCTCACCGACACCGACCTCGAGGCCATCGCCGGCCACGACGCGATCCTCCTCGGCGCCATCGGCGACCCCTCGGTCCCCTCAGGTGTGCTCGAGCGCGGCCTGCTGCTCAGGCTCCGGTTCGCGCTGGACCACTACGTCAACCTGCGGCCCTCGACCCTCTTCCCCGGCGTGCCCACCCCGCTCGCGGACCCCGGCGAGGTCGATTTCGTCGTCGTGCGTGAGGGCACCGAGGGGCCCTACGTGGGCAACGGCGGCGCGATCCGCGCCGGTACCCCGCACGAGGTGGCCAACGAGGTCTCGGTCAACACCGCGTTCGGCGTCGAGCGGGTCGTGCGCGACGCGTTCGCCCGTGCGCAGGCCCGCCCCCGCCGCAAGCTGACCCTGGTCCACAAGCACAACGTCCTCGTCCACGCCGGCCACCTGTGGCGGCGCACCGTCGAGGCCGTGGCGGCGGAGTTCCCCGACGTGACCGTCGACTACGCCCACGTCGACGCCGCGACCATCTACCTCGTCACGGACCCGGCCCGGTTCGACGTCATCGTCACCGACAACCTCTTCGGGGACATCCTCACCGACCTCGCCGCCGCCATCACCGGCGGCATCGGGCTGGCGGCCTCGGGGAACATCAACCCCGACCGGACCACGCCGTCAATGTTCGAGCCGGTCCACGGCTCCGCGCCGGACATCGCGGGCCAGGCCAAGGCCGACCCCACCGCGACCGTGCTCTCGGTCGCCCTCATGCTCGAGCACCTCGGGCTCGCTGACGAGGCGCGCCGGATCGAGGACGCCGTCGCCGCCGACATCGCCGAGCGCGACGGCACGGCCCGGTCCACCCCCGAGGTCGGCGACGCCCTGGCGGCCCGAGTACGGGCGTAACGGGCCGCCGTCAGCGCCCGCCTCGCCGTCGCGCCACCGAGAGCCACAGCCCCGCACCGAGCGCCGAGCCCGTCCGCCCGCTGCGGCGACGGGCCACGCGGCGCTACCGTCGTCCCAGTCCCGATCCCAGCCGAGAAGGTCACCATGAGCACCTCGTCCGAGCAGGTCGCCACCCTCACCGGGCTCTCCGCCGCCGAGCTCCCGCCCGCCGCGGACCTGGCCCGGCGGTTCCCCCTGACCCCCAACGCTGCCCCGGCCGCCGAGGACGCCCACGGCGAGGTGATGGGAAACCTCTCCTTCGGGGTCGCGTTCACCGACCACATGGTCCACGCCCGGTGGACGCCGGCGCAGGGCTGGCACGACCGGCGCACCGAGGCCTTCGGCCCGCTGACGATCTCCCCGGCCGCCGCGGTCCTGCACTACGGCCAGGAGGTCTTCGAGGGGCTCAAGGCCTACCGGCACGACGACGGCACGGTCTGGACCTTTCGTCCCGGCTTCAACGCGGCCCGGTTCAACGCCTCCGCCCGGCGGCTGGCGCTGCCCGAGCTGCCCGAGGAGGAGTTCGTCGGCTCGCTCGCGGCGCTGGTCGCCGCCGACGAGCGCTGGGTGCCCGGCACCGACGGGTCCAGCCTGTACCTGCGGCCCTTCATGGTCGCCACCGAGGCCTTCCTCGGGGTCCGCGCTGCCCACGAGATCGACTACCTCGTCATCGCCTCACCGGTAGGCCCGTACTTCCCGCACGGCTTCACCCCGGTCTCGATCTGGGTCTCGCAGGACTTCCACCGCGTCGGGCCCGGCGGGATGGGCGCGGCCAAGACCGGCGGGAACTACGCGGCGTCGCTCCTGCCCCAGCAGGAGGCCTACGCCAAGGGCTTCGAGCAGGTGTGCTTCCTCGACGCCGCGACCGGCACGCAGGTCGAGGAGCTCGGCGGCATGAACGTCTTCGTCGTCGACGCCGACGGCGCCGTCCGGACCCCGGCGCTGACCGGCACCATCCTCGAGGGCGGGACCCGGGCGTCGATCCTGCAGCTGCTGCGCGACGGCGGGCGCGAGGTCCGAGAGGAGACGATCACGCTGAGTGTCCTGCTCGAGCAGATCCGCTCGGGCGCCGTCCGTGAGCTCTTCGCCTGCGGCACGGCCGCGGTTATCACCCCGATCGGCCGGCTCGCCGGGGCGGACTTCGACGTCACCGTCGCCGACGGCGCACCGGGGGAGGTCACCCGCGAGCTCTACGCCACCCTCACCGAGATCCAGTACGGACGGCGCCCCGACCCGCACCAGTGGATGTACCGCCTCGTGTGACCGGCGAGCCCGCGGCGCCGCCCGGAGGAGGGCGCGTCGCGGGTCGTCCGGCCGCGCCGGTCCACGATATGAGCGCCGCTGTCCACGCGCGGGGTGTCGTGTGGCACACTGACACACGTGACGCAGCCCCAGCTCATTATCGGCTAGCGCATCAGGCATACCCGCCCGATGCGCAACCTCCCGTACCACGGGAGGTTTTTTTGTTGCTGGGCACGACCCGGCAGCAGCTGCCGGTCCGGTGCCGGCAGCACCGGTACCGGCACCACCCCCGCCGGCAGGAGCTGGGACCACGTCGCCCGATCGGCCCCGAGGAGTTCACATGTCCAGCACCGCAGCCGCCCCCGGGCGCACCGCACCGACCGCGCGACCCACCACGGTCCAGGTCTACGACACCACGCTGCGCGACGGCGCCCAGCAGGAGGGCATGAACCTCTCGGTCGCCGACAAGCTCGCCATCGCCGCGCTCCTGGACGAGCTCGGGGTGGGCTACATCGAGGGCGGCTGGCCCGGCGCCATCCCCAAGGACACCGAGTTCTTCGCCCGGGCCGCGAAGGAGCTCGATCTGCGCCACGCGCGCCTGGCCGCCTTCGGCGCCACCTGCAAGCCCGGCGCGGTGCCGGCCGACGACGCCCAGGTCCGCGCGCTGGTGGAGTCCGAGGCACCGGTCGTCACGCTCGTCGCCAAGAGCGACGTGCGCCACGTCGAGCGGGCGCTGCGCACCACGCCCGAGGAGAACCTCCGGATGATCGGCGACACCGTGCGCCACCTCGTCGGCCTCGGCCGGGGGTCGTGGTCGACGCCGAGCACTTCTTCGACGGCTACCGCTTCGACCCCGACTACGCCCTGCGGTGCGTCCGCACGGCCTTCGAGGCGGGGGCCGAGACCGTCGTGCTGTGCGACACCAACGGCGGGATGCTGCCGGACTGGGTCGCCGCGTCGGCGCGCCCTTCCACCACGAGGTCGATATTGCGGATCAGGTTGCCGCTGGACATCGGCGTGACGTTGCTGTCGGCGATGCCCGCCGACTGGAGGATCCGCTCGCTCAAGTTGCTCAGCGAGGTGACCGCCTTGATCGTGGTGACGACCTTCTTGCCGCGCAGGTCGTCCAGCGTCTTGATGCCGGAATCCGCCGGCACCATGAAGCTGTCGGAATGACCCAGAACCGCAGCAGCACCGAGGATCGACTTCATGTTCTGGCCCTTGTAGTCGCCGACGCCGCCGCGATAGGCGGCGCCCGAGGCCATGCTGTTGTTGAGCCCGAGCGTCATCTCGCCCTTCGCGTAGAGCGGCACGTACACGCTCGATCCGGCATAGGGCTGTGCCGTGGAACTCGATCCCCAGCTTTTGCTGGAACGTCTTGGCGAAGCCGCTGCCGATCAGATAGTAGACCGTGCCCGACGGGTTGGTGCCGATCGTGATGTTCTTGAGCTTCGCCTGCGCGGCGCCTCCGGCACCGACCAGCGCCGCCGCGACGGCCGCGGCAGTCCCATAGCGTGCAATTCGTGCGGTGATTTTCATTGTGACCTCCCTGTCTGTCGCTCGTCCGTTTCTTTGAAGATTGGCGCCATTTGGAGGCGTCCGGCGCGGCATGTCAACCCGGATGTCGGCCGCGCCGGCAGCCGCCGCGGCCCGCAACCCGCCGCGGCGGACGGGGCGCCGGCGCCCGCCTACTCGCCGTGCTCCATGCGGAAATCGGGGTCGGTCTTGAACTTTTCGGCGATGAAGTCGATGTAGGCGCGGACCTTGGCCGAGACGTTGCGGGTGTAGGATGCCGCGCTGCGCGTAGACCGCGAAATCCACGTCGGTCGGCTTGGCGCGGTAGTCCGGCATGATCACCTGCGCGTCGCCGTGCTGGATGTCCTTGCCGACCACCCACGACGGCAGCAGCGCGATGCCGCCGCCGTTCAGCATGGCCCCGTTGATCGCCTCGACGTTGTTGGAGACGAGGTTGCCGGTCACGCTGATGTCGGTCGCCTTGCCGGTCTTCTTGTTCACCAGCACCCAGTGGCTCTCGCCGGGATGGACGCGGAAGCGCAGGCAGTTGTGGGCCTGCAGGTCCTCCGGCGTCCTGGGCACGCCGTATTTCTCGAGATAGGCGGGGCTTTACCACCATCAGCCGCTTGATGCCGGTCAGCTTGCGGGCGATGAAGCTGGTGTTGGTCAGCCCGCCGACGCGGATCGCGAGGTCCGCCCCTTCCTCGATCAGATCGACGAGGTGGTCGGTGACCTGCAGCTCGACCTCGACGTCGGGATAGCGCTCCTGGAACTCCGGCAGGGTGGGCGCGATGTAGCGACGTCCGAACACCACCGGGATGTTGAGCCGCAGCGTGCCGCGCGGCTCGTCGTGCAACTGCGAGACGGCGGTGTTGGCCGCCTCGATCTCGGACAGGATGCGCTCGGTGTGGCTGTCGTAGAATCTCGCCGGCCTCGGTGAGATGGAGCTTGCGCGTGGTGCGGTTGAACAGCCGCGTGCAGCTCCTCCTCGAGCGCGCTGATCTGGCGCGACACCGACGACGGCGCGAGGCCGATGGCGCGGCCCGCGGCCGAGAAGCTGCCGGTCTCCGCGACCTTGTTGAACAGCCGCATGCCGGTGAGTGTGTCCATCCCCGGGTCCCCTTGATTTCCGGTTAAAATCCTGTCCGCGCGACTTTGCAGCCATTGCAAAAGTCAATGGCGATATATGGCCATTTTTTTCACGGTCAACATAACCATTTCGCCATCAACGGCAGCGATCATGCTGCACTGCACATTGCCCGAAAACCGCCGCCCGGCGGCGGGAAAAGGAGACCGCAAATGACCACGGAGCCACATCAATTCGACCCGAGCACCTATGACGCGCGAAGCGTCCACAAGCCGCTCAGCCAGCTCATGCGCGAGGCCGACGCGGACCGGGCGGAGGCCACCGCCGAGATGCTCGCCGGCGCTTGGCGCCGGCTGAAGCGCCTGTTCACCGGCGCTCGCAAGGAGCCGTGGCAGAAGGAGGCCGAGGAGGACACCCGCCTCGCCGCCTGACCGCCTGACCGCCCGGGCGCTGCGGCGCCCCCGGCCGCGATGCCGAAAAAGCGCCCGTCCGCCCGGACGGGCGCTTTTTGCACGCCGTCCGCCCCATCCACTTATGCACGGCAGTCCGTTAAGCTGCGCCCAGTGTCGGACAACTGCAGGGTCGGGAAGGGCCAAGAACATGAAAATCGACGTCTTCAACCATGTGTTTCCGGTGGAATTCTTCGAAAGTCGCCGAGACGCTGATGCCGAAACAGGCCGTCAACGCTGGAAGGCCATGGAAGCACTCTACGACATGGACGCCCGCATGCGGATGCTGGACGATTCGACGACTATCAGCAGATCATCTCGATCTCGCAGCCGCCCACCGATGCGATCGCCGGGCCCGACGACTTCCCCGGCGCTGACCCGGGTCGCCAACGACGGCATGGCGCGGATCTGCCGCGAACATCCCGACCGCATGCCGTGGTTCATCGCCTCGCTGCCGATGAACAATACCGAAGCGG
The DNA here is from genome assembly GCA_963800295.1 of uncultured Acidimicrobiaceae bacterium. Taxonomy (GTDB): domain Bacteria; phylum Actinomycetota; class Acidimicrobiia; order Acidimicrobiales; family Salinilacustritrichaceae; genus Salinilacustrithrix. The sequence goes on along the minus strand of CAWDAJ010000009.1, from coordinate 160,247 downwards.
CGCTGGCCGAGGTCGACCGGGTCATCGACGAGCTCGGCGCGGTGGGTTTCCAGCTCGTTCACAACGTCGACGACAGGCGCTCGACCAGCCGGAATTCCGAGACATCTTCCAAAGATCGCCGAGCGCGGCAAACCGTCTGGCTGCACCGACGCGTCCCGTGACCCATCCGGACTAATGTCGCGAGGACCGTCGTATTACGAAATTTTCTGGGGCTTCGGCTGGGCCTACGAGACCACCGCGGCGATGTGCCCGCATCGTTTGTTCCGGCATGTTCGACCGAGATCCCCGACCTGCAGGTCATCGCCCATCACTGGGGCGCCTACGCGCCGCACGCAGAGGGGCGCGTTAGCCCGCCTGGGAACCCGGAACGCCGACCTCCTCGCCCGACGGGAAATTTCGCGGACGAGCTCAAGAGGCCGCTTGTCGGACTATTTCCGGAGACTTCTTTGGGGACACGGCGATGTTCGGCGCCCAGGCCCAGAGCCAGGCCGGACTTCGACTTCTTTGGCGCCGACCACTCCTTTTTCGCGACCGACGCCCCTACGATCTCGAGGGCGGCGCCTACGTATCCGCGCGACCTAGAGGTGATCGACAACCTGCGCTGCGACCGCGCCGACCGGCAGATGATTTACGAGGACAACACGCGCAAACTGCTGGGGAATCGAGAACTCGCGGCCGGTCAGGAGAGCATGTCGCGAAGCGTCGCCGAGGCGGATGGGCTTCTGTGCGGTGACGATGTCGCTCACCCCGGCGGCGGCCGCGATCGCCCGCGCCGCGTTCATGTAGGCGGGGCTGTGGCCCGACACCAGCAGGATCCGGGCGGTGACGCCCGCCTCCGCGAGCTGGCGGACGATCTCGATCCCGTCGCGCCCCGGCAGCACCATGTCGAGCATGATCACGTCGGGCCCGAAGCTCCGGCGCGCCTCCTCCGCCCGGTCGCCGTCGCCGACCGACCGCACCTTGGTCGCCGAGGCCCGCTGCGGCGGTTTCGACGAACGCCGCGAAGTCGGGATCGTCGTCGACGGTCCGGATAGGTCACCACGCAGTAGGCCAGACCTTCGTCGCGGAGGCGCAACTCGTAGTTCCAGGCGTACTCCTCGTGGCCCTCGGTGAAGGTGCCGTGAACGAGCACGACCGGCTCGCCGGTGACGCCGCCGTCGGGGGCCCAGCAGTCGACCGCGTCGGCGAGCATCGGCTCGGGGACGGAGTAGGGCGGGTCGGCCGGCTGTTGGGACGGCTGTTCGGCCTCGGCCGCACCTGTGCCCAGCAGGCCGGCCAGGACGAGGGCGAGGAGGATCAGGGCGCGACGGTGCACGCGCCATCCTTCGCCGGCACCGCCGCTCGCCCCTACCGAACGGCGCCGTTCCGACGGGGAGGAATCGCCGGTTCCGGGCATAGAGTCCGGGGACGAGTCGGTGGAAAGGGCTGAGGTGGACGGTCGTCGGCAAGCCTGGGTGAGCAGATCGGCGCAGATCGCCCTCGCCGCGCTCGCCGGTGCGGTGACCACCCTCGCCCTACGAGCCCGCCGGCGATCGGACGTGCCCCCGGCCGCGCCCCCTCCCTCGGTCCCCGATGTCTGCCACCAGGTCGTCGACCGCCTCCAGAGCGCCATCGTCACCGCTCGACCGGATCCAGCCCGCGGCGGTGCGCTGGCGGTGACCACCGCCAACCCGGCGGCCGAGCAGCTCTTCGGCCGGTCGACCGACGAGCTCGGGCAGCACCTCCTGGCCGAGTTGCTCGGACCGCGCCAGGACTCGGTGGTCCAGCGGCTCCTCGGTGTCGCCGCCGGCGGCCCGGGGTTCGCCATCGAGCGGGTCGAGGAGCTGGGCGCCGACCGGCAGAAGACCTACTCGTTGCGGCGTTCCCGCTGGGCGAGGGCGCCGTCGGCGTGTCGTTCGAGGACGTGACCGAGGCGACGATGGTGGCCACCGCCCTGCGGCGCCAGGCGCTCCACGACGGCCTGACCGGGCTCCCGAACCGCACCCTGCTGCGCGACCGGCTCCACGTCTCGCTCACCGACGCCCGTCGCCGCCAGGAGCGCGTCGCGCTCATCCTCCTCGACCTCAACCACTTCAAGGACGTGAACGACGCGCTGGGGCACCAGTACGGCGACCGGCTGCTGATCGCCTTCTCCCGGCGCCTCCAGTCCCTGCTCCGCGAGTGCGACACGATCGCCCGGCTGGGCGGCGACGAGTTCGCCCTCCTGCTCACCGACGCCACCACCGAGGGCGCGTCGCGGTGGTGCAGCAAGGTCACCGAGGCCATGCAGGAGCCCTTCGAGATCGAGGGCATCACCCTCCAGACCAAGGCCAGCATCGGCGTGGCGCTCTTCCCCGACCACGCCGAGGACGCCGACCTGCTCACCCAGCGGGCCGACGTCGCCATGTACAACGCCAAGCGGGGCGGCGGCGGCTGGAGGGTGTACTCGCCCCCGCAGGACCAGTCCACGATCGAGCGGCTGACGCTGCTCTCCGACCTCCACCACCAGCTCGACGACGACCGGCCCGACGGCATCACGCTGCACTACCAACCGATCGTCGACCTGGCCTCCGACTCGCATCGTCGCCGTCGAGGCGCTGCTGCGCTGGGACCACCCGGAGTTGGGGCGGCTGAACCCCGAGATGGTGGTCGAGCTCGCCGAACTGACCGGCCTGGTCGGCCACCTCACGCACTTCGTCGCCCGCACCGCGCATCGCAGGCCAGCGCCTGGCGGATGCGCCGGCTCCGCGCTGCGCGGTCTCCACCAACCTGTCGTCGCGCAACCTCTACGACCGCCACCTGGTCGGCTGGCTGCAGACGCTGCTGGAGGAGACGGGGTTGCCGCCCGGCAGCTTCCGGTGGGAGCTCACCGAGTCGCAGGTCATGGACGACCCCGTGCTGGCGATGGACGTGATCGGTCGCTTGCACGACATCGGTGTCCGTACCTCGGTCGACCACTTCGGCACCGGCTACTCCTCGCTGGCCTACCTGCACCGGCTGCCCGTCGACGAGCTGAAGATCGATGCGTCGTTCGTGACCCAGATCACCTCCGGCAGTCACGCCGCCACGGTCGTGCGCTCCGCCGTCGACCTGGCCCACGACCTGGGGAAGCAGGTGGTGGCCGAGGGAATCGAGGACGCCGAGACGCTCGATGCGCTCCGCGACATGGGATGCGACCGCGGTCAGGGTCGGTTCCTGGGGCCGCCGATGCCCGCCGAGGGCTTCGTCGGCTTCGTGGAACGCCGGTACCCTGCCCGCCCATGACCGCCCCCGATCTCTATGCCGCCGCCACCGCGATCGACACCGCCCGGTCCGTCCTGTCGGCCGCCGCCGCCCGCCTGGCCGACACCGGCGACATCGACGCCAACCAGGTCCTGGCCTACGACCTGGCCCACTCCACCGCCGCCGTCGAGATGTCGGGAACGCTGCTCGACTACGGCGCCAAGGGCGACACCGAGGCCCGCATCGCCTGCGCCTTCGCCGCCGACGCCATCGGCGAGCTGGCGGCCAAGCTCTACGGCCGCGAGGCCGAGTGGGGCGTCGAGCCCGGTGCGCTCGACGACGCCCGCGACTTCGTCGGCACCTTCCGCTCGCCCGAGTTCCTCGTGTCCATCGACGGCGACGGACCCCGCCACCTCGACGAGGACTTCGAGCTGGTCCAGGACACCTTCCGGCGCTTCGCCGAGGAGCAGATCAAGCCCCACGCCGAGCACGTGCACCGCACCAACGGCGACGTGCCCGAGGAGGTCATCGCCGGCCTCGCCGAGCTGGGCGCCTTCGGCCTGTCGATCCCCGAGGAGTTCGGCGGCTTCGCCGCCGGTGGCGAGTCCGACTACATGGGCATGGTCGTGGCCACCGAGGAGCTGTCCCGCGGCTCGCTCGGCATCGGCGGCTCGCTCATCACCCGCCCCGAGATCATGACCCGGGCCGTCGAGAAGGGCGGCACCCAGGAGCAGAAGGAGCACTGGCTCCCCAAGCTGGCCAGCACCGAGGTCATGTGCGCGGTCGCGGTGACCGAGCCCGACTACGGCTCCGACGTGGCCGCTCTCAAGACCACCGCCACCCGCGACACGCTCGACGACGGCACCGAGGGTTGGCGCATCAACGGCGTGAAGACCTGGTGCACCTTCGGCGCCCGTGCCGACGTGCTGCTGCTGCTGGCCCGCACCGATCCCGACCGGTCGCTCGGCCACAAGGGCCTGTCCATGTTCATCGTTCCCAAGCCCCAGGGCGAGGGCCATGGCTTCCAGTTCGAGGACGGCCACGGCGGCAAGATGGAGGGTCGGCCCATCGACACCATCGGCTACCGGGGCATGCACTCCTACGAGATCGCCCTCGACAACTGGTTCGTCCCCCACGACAACCTGATCGGTGGCGACGAGGGCCTGGGCCGCGGCTTCTACCTGCAGATGGAGGGCTTCGAGAACGGCCGCCTCCAGACGGCGGCCCGTGCCGTGGGCGTCATGCAGGCCGCCTACGAGGAGGCCAAGCAGTACGCGGCCGATCGCGTCGTGTTCGGCCAACCCATCGCCGAGTACCAGCTCACCCAGGTCAAGCTGGCCCGGATGGCCTTCATCATCCAGGCCAGCCGCCAGTTCGCCTACTCGGTGGCCAAGATGATGGCCAAGGGCGAGGGCGCCATGGAGGCCACGCTGGTCAAGGCGTACGTGTGCAAGGCCGCCGAGTGGGTCACCCGCGAGGCGCTGCAGATCCACGGCGGCTACGGCTACGCCGAGGAGTACCCGGTCAGCCGCTACTGGGTCGACGCCCGCGTGCTGTCGATCTTCGAGGGCGCCGACGAGACGCTCTGCCTCAAGGTCATCGCCCGCCGCCTGGTCGCCGCCGCCAAGTAGGCGAATCGACTGCCGTCGTTCCCGAGGGAGCCGCCAGGCGACCGGTCACCCCGACCACCTACTCCGTAGGTCGAGCTCCTCACCGGGGCGAGGGTCCTCGGGCTCGGTGTGCTCAGCGCATGCTCGGCGAGGATCCTCGGGTTGCGTGCGCCCGCTGGCCTCGCTGCGTCGGCGAGGATCCTCGCCCTGCGTGTGGCAAGCGCATCGTCGGCGAGGATCCTCGTGTTCGTCCCGGGCGAGCGACGGCTGCACTGCGTCACCCACCCCTGTCTCACCCGTTCGCTGAACTCAGACGGGGCAGAGCACCCAGGCGTCGAGGTCGAGCAGGACCTGCGGCGCGTACTTGCCCTCGTCGTCGCGCAGGGTCATCGACTCGTCGCGGCCCTTGGTGGCCACCAGGCGCACCCGCAGCGCGCCGACGCCGGGAGCATCCAGTTCGGCCTTGTCGAGGATCTCGGACCAGGCGTAGACGGTGTCGCCGGCGAAGGCCGGAGCGGTGTGGGCGCCGCCGTTGATGGCAGCGATCATGGCGGCGTTGGCCATGCCGTTGAACTGCAGGGCACGGGCGAGGCTGATGATGTGGCCGCCGTAGATCAGGCGGCGACCGTCGTCGCGGGCCTCGGTGTTGAAGTGGACCTTGGCGGTGTTCTGCCACAGACGGGTGGCCAGCATGTGCTCGGCGTCGGTGAGGGTGACGCCGTCGACGTGGTCGATCTTCTCGCCCACCTCGTAGTCGCCGAACCGGTAGGGCTCGCCGGCGGCGGCGAAGTCGTAGCCGGTGAGGTCGAGGCCGTCGGGCACGATCAGGTCCTCGGGCGCCACGACGTCGGCGAGGTCGGGGACGACCGTCTCGGGCTCCGGCGCATCGAGGTCGTTCTTGCGGACCATCACCCACCGGGCCCAGTCGATGGCGGTCTCGCCCCGCTGGTTGGTGGCGGTCGACCGGACCCACACCACGCCGGTCTTGCCGCTGGAGTTCTGCTTGACGCCGATGACCTCGGAGCTGGTGCGCAGCGTGTCGCCGGGACGCACCGGCCGGTGGAAGCGGCACTCGGCGTAGCCCAGGTTGGCGACGGCGTTCAGCGACACGTCGGGCACGGTCTTGCCGAAGCCGACGTGGAAGCCGATGAGCTCCTCGACCGGCGCCGGCGACAGGCCGCAGGCGGCGGCGAACTCGGCCGACGACGGGATGGGGAACCGGCTCGGGTACAGGGCCTGGTACAGCGCCCGGTCGCCATCGGAGACCGTGCGCGGGGTGGCGTGGTCGATGACCTGGCCGACGGTGAAGTCCTCGAAGAAGTTGCCCGGGTTCGTCTTGCTCATGGCGCTCTTGATAGTTGGCGTCAACCCTTCGGCCCAACCTGCAGACCACGCAGGTACCACCAGTACGCCCGCCAGGGCACGTCGCCGACGGGCCACAGCATGGCGAACAGGTCGCGGTACATCTCCCACGTGCCGCGGTAACCCCGGACGAAGCCGAGCTTCTGGCGCTTGGTCCGGTGGCGCACCCCGGCCATGGTGAACACGGCGGTGCGGTGACGGCCCCGGGCGATCACCTCGTCGAGCCGGGACTCGATCGTGTAGCCGTCGAGCTTCTCGGGCGGGATCTGGTCCCACACCCAGCGGGGAACGATCCGCTCGCCGCTCAGCGGTGGGAGCCGCAGCACCAGCCAGTTGAGGGGCCCGTAGTCGAACGCCCCCAGGCTCATCTCGGCCTGTCCCTGGAGGACCGGTTCGCAGATGCGGTCCAGGTGCTTCGCGTCGAGGCCCCGGCAGTCGGCGTCGACGAACAGCACGTGGGTGGACTCGGTGGCTTCGACCCCGACCTGCATGGCGTGGGCCTTGGAGCCGGTGGGCGCGTCCCTGCGCACGACCTCGGCCCCGGCCTCGGCGGCGATGGCGGCGGTGTCGTCGGTGGATCCGTCGTCGACCACGATCACCCGGCGGGCGTAGCGACAGCCGCGCGCCACGCGGATGTTCTCGGCGACGGTCAGCGCTTCGTTGCGGGCCGGGATGACGACATCGACGGTCCACTCCGACCGGGCGGCATCGGTCTCGAACGGTGACGGCGTCGGTTCGCGCACGGTCGGGTCAACGCAGCAGCTCGGGAACGACCGGGGTGTCGGTGCGGCGGAGCATGGCCGCCACCGATTCGAGGCCGCGCGGGCCCACGACCTGGTCGACGAGCGAGAGCGGCACGATCTCCTCGTCGAGCTCCCAGGGCTCGCCGCTCTGGTCGAGGCGGTCGGCGAGGGACTCCCAGAGCCGCTCGGGGAGGAGCCGGCCCTCGCCGGCCACCAACCAGACCTGGGCGTCGTGCTCGCGGGCCACGGCGGCGGCGGGCAGCGACCCGGCCACGGCCACGAAGGCCTCGGGACCGACGGCCGATGCCTCGAGCAGGACGAGATCGCTCCAGGCCACCGCGCCGCCGACGTTCGCCGGCGGGATCTCCTCGGCGGACGAGTCGGCGTACTCCAGCCGGCGGACCAAACCCGCCCCTTCGCCGAGCGAGTCGACGACGAGCGAGCGGACGTCGCCCCGGCGAATGAGGGCGCCGCCGATCTGCTCGGGCCAGCCGATGACCGTGACGGTGGCGTCGTCGGGCAGCTCGTAGGCCAGCGCCGCCGGCGTGGGATCGTCCTGCAGCGCCGTGACGCAGGCGAAGGCCTCGGCCCGAGGGTCGTTGGTGGCCAGGACGCGGGCGGCCAACCACCACATGGGACCCGACGTGGGGTGCCGATCGATGATGCGACGGCACGCCGTGACCAGGCCGGTGGGATCGTCGACGAAGCCGGCCAGGGCCCGGGCCGTCTCCTCGGCCAGGGCCCCGTGGTCGACCCCGCCGGCGCGGGCGACGTAGCGCAGCCGCTCGATCGGGTGCATCAGGCTCCGGGCTTGAAGATCATCAGGTACAGCATCACGACCATGAGGACGGTGGCGATCTGCCCACCGCGGGCGATGAGCGGGGCGGCGGAGGTGTCGCCGGCGGCGACCTGCTTCTCGCCCTTGAGGATCATGGCACTGACCACGCCACCGATGGCGATCCAGATCAGGAAGGCGAAGGAGATCCAGCCGTCGGAGAACTGCCAGAAGTCGTCGGACAGGCCGATCATCGCCATGCCGGTGACCAGCAGCACGGCGAGCGCTCCGAGCGAGAACACGCGGGTGTAGGTGACGGTGAAGCCGGCCCAATTGGTGAGCGCGGCGTCGCCGCCGTTCTTCTTGAAGTACGCCTCGAGCAGCGGGTTGATGATCGCCGGGGCGAACGCCACGAGGAACGACAGGATGTGGAGGTAGAGGAAGACGTTGTAGGTGTTGTCGTCGACTGCAGCGAGTAGCACGGGGGCTCCAGGGGTCAAGGGTGCGGATCTGCTCCCGCGGAACCTACCGCGCTACCTTGCTCCACCGTGCCGACCGACCCCGCTGGCGACGTCACGCTCACCCACCTGTCCGGCGCCGAGCTCCCGCTCGACGACTGGCTGACGACGTTCCACCTCGCGGTGGCCGTCCTCGACCCCTACGAGTACGAGAGCGCCTGGCTCCTCGAGACGGCGGGGCGCATCCTCAGCACCTTCGCCGGTGCCGATGTGCGGGTCGGGTTCGTGATCACCTCCTCCCCCGCCGACGCCAAGGAGTTCCTCGGCCCCTGGGCCGACCGGCTCTTCGTGCTGTGCGACCCCGACAAGGCGTTCGTGAAGTCGCTCCAGCTCGAGCAGCTGCCCGCCTTCGTCCACCTGGGCATCGACGGGTCGCTCCTCGGTTCCGCCGAGGGCTGGGACCCGGCCGAGTGGCGGGCCGTCGCCGACAACCTGGCCACGATCATGTCGTGGAAGGGACCCGAGATCCCCGCCGCCGGCGATCCGCGTCCCTACCAGGGCGCCCCGGCCCTCTGAGCCGTACCGGCAGCGCTTCCTCGACCGCGCCCGCGCGCAGTACAAACGGAGGTGACTGCCGGCCTTCGCTCGGCTGATCCCCGCGGCGAGGCGACCCGGGTCGGGGCGGCGGTCGGCGGAGGAGATCGAGCGGGGACCGAACGAGATGGGCGCCACCGAGGGCACTACGCATCCGATGCGACGGCAGATCTACGACGCGGCGATGGACTGCTTCGTCCGCTCGGGCTTCGCCGAGACGAGCGTGGAGGACATCGCCGACGCAGCCGGTGTCTCCCGCATGACGGTGTTCCGGCACTTCGGGCGCAAGGACGACATCGTCTTCGCCGGGTCCTACCGCCGGCTCAGCCGGTTCCGCTCGCAGCTGCAGGACCGCCACCCGGTCTCGCTGGGTGACCTGCACGACTGCATGGCGGCCTTCGCCGATACCTTGGCGGCGGAGGCCGACTTCGGTCGCTGGATGGCGGTCATCGATGGCGACCGCGACCTGCTCGCTCGTGCCGGGCTGTTGCGCTGGGACCTCGAGTCCGAGGTGGCTACCGCTGTGACGCACGGACACGGCGCGGCGGCCCCGTCGTTGCCCGTGCGGGTGCTGGCTGCGAACACCACGGGCGCGTTGTTCATGGCGGCGCGAACCATGTGGGACACCCGCGGCGACTTCGGCGTCCTGGCCCGCGAGGCACTGACCGCTGCAGGGGTCCCTCCCGGTGCGGGCGCCCTGCTGCCGAGCTGATCGGCGGGAAGACCCCCGCCCCGGAGCGTGACCGGACGAAAGGTCCTTCGAGCGCACTTCCGGACAAACCCGGGGTATGGTGTTACGTCGTAACACGTCTGCGGTGTCGTCGTTGTGACGGGGGCGAAGTTGGATCACCTGGAGACGATGAGCCTGGCAATCGACCCGATGCGACTGATGCAGCGCGTCGCCGATCGCACCCTGGACCTGTCGCCAGCGCCAACGGCGTGATGATCGGCATCGCCGACGACGACGGCATCACGTACGTGTGCGGCGTCGGGAACACGGGCTCGCGGGTGGGGGTCAGGGTCGGCGTTGACTCCAGCCTGTCCGGGCTCGCCGTTCGCTCCGGCACGATCATGAGCTCGGATGACACCGCCAACGATCCACGCGTCGACGCCGAAGCCTGCCGTCAGCTCTCTGTCGCATCGTTGGTGTGCGTTCCGCTGACCCGAGCACACGAGACCCTGGGCGTCATGGCGGTCAACGCCGCCCGGCCTCACGCGTTTCGCGACGACTACATCGCCACGTTGAGTCGCCTCGCCGACTTCGTCAGCGTCGCCATCGGTTCGGCCAACGACCTGTCCCGAGCGAGCACCGTGTTCATCGAGCTCGAAGAAGCCGCCCCCGACCCGCCCGGAACGACCGACTCGGGCGCGCGCACCGGCGATGACCACGAGTCGGTACGTGATGGGTGTCCTCAGCCCGGAGACCGTCTCGCGCGTCGAGACCAGCCAGCGCATCGAACAGGTGCTCGCCGATCCCGACGTCCTGTCGGTGGCGTTCCAGCCGATCGTGGACCTCGGTTCGGCGAGTGGCCGCGGTCGAGGTGCTCACTCGCTTCGACATCGCACCCCACCGCTCCCCCGACCTGTGGTTCGACGAGGCGCACCACGTCGGCTTGGGCGTCGAGCTCGAGGTGCTCGCCGTCCGCGGCGCCCTGTCACATCTCCCGCGCACTGCCCGAGGACCTCGTGCTCACCATCAACGTCGGACCCACCGTCGTGACGAGTCCCGAGTTCGCCGACGCGTTGCACGACGTCCCCGCTCGACGCGTGCTCGTCGAGCTGACCGAGCACATCGCCGTCGACGACTACCCCCCGCTCATCGCTGCCGCCAGGGACCTGCGGCGACAGGGCATACGCTTCGCCGTCGACGACACCGGATCGGGCTACTCGAGCCTACCCACATCCTCCAGCTCGCCCCAGACTTCATCAAGCTCGACCGTGACCTCGTCACCGGAATCGACCTCGACCCCGTGCGCCGAGCGCCCGCCGCGTCGCTCGTGACCTTCGCGGCCGACACCGGTGCGCACATCATCGCGGAGGGTGTCGAGACCGAGGACGAACTCGACGTCCTCCGTGATCTCGCGGTCCGCTTCGCCCAGGGCTACCACCTCGGACGCCCCGCCGGCCTCGGCACCGTCCTCACGACGATCGATCTGAACGCGCCACCGGCGTCGTCCCCAATGCTCAGCGAACGCACCGCGCGCTCGGCATCCAGCGGCACCGCGCCGGCTGAGCTCGCCGTGCCCCTGGACCTTCTGGTCCGCGATCACCGCGGGTACGAACCGGGCATGCCCAAGGATCGCGACCAGCAGACACCTGCGAACCCGGAGGACTGGGCGTCGTTGACGACCCATCGCGGGCAAGGCAGCGGCGGCACCGGGTACGACCGGCTCGCCGGCGAGGAGGCTCCCAAGCCGCTCCACGACGAGGATTCCACCGCCGAGGCCGTCCCCGAGCCGCTCGAGACCTCCGACGAGCGGGGTGAGGGCTGACCATGCCCAACCCCCAGCAGCCCGAGCTCCGCCGGTCCGAGCGCGTCCCCGCCCTCGATCCCGACGCCAGCGAAGCCAAGCTCTCCGCCCAGCGTCGCAACCGGCGCCGGCCGACGGCGCCGAACACGCCCGTGCCCGACGACCAGCAGCCCGGCCATCATCCCGACCACGACCAGGACAAGCCCGATCTCGACGCCTTCGCCGAACGGCTGGGTGTGGTGGCCGAGGAGGACGAACCCGCCGACGCTCCCCACGTCGAGGACACCGAGCCGTCGGCGGCCTCCACGCCGTCACCGACCGCGACGAAGACGCGGACCGGGTCCCGTCGACCGAACTGGTCGCCCATCGGCCTCATGCTCGTGGGCCCGGTCACCGGCATCCTGGCGGTGAAGGGCGTCCTCAAGGCGCTGAAGCGCTTCGGGCGCTGACGACAAGGGACTCCCGACCCTGATCGGCGGCGGGGGTGTTGGACATACTCGTGGGGTGACCGACTTCGAGTACACCCCCCTGCTGCCCACCTCCGGTGACGAGACCGCCTACCGCAAGCTGGACATCGACGGCGTCGAGGCCATCGAGCTCGGCGGTCAGCCGTTCCTGCGCGTCGAACCGCAGGTGCTCACCACCCTGGCGGCCGAGGCGATGTTCGACATCGCCCACTACCTGCGGCCCGGACACCTCCAGCAGCTGCGCAACATCCTCGACGACCCCGAGGCGTCGGCCAACGACCGCTTCGTGGCCCTCGACCTGCTGAAGAACGCCAACGTGTCCGCCGGCGGGATCCTGCCCATGTGCCAGGACACCGGCACGGCCATCGTCAAGGGCAAGAAGGGCGAGCGCGTGCTCACGGGCGGCGGCGACGAGGAGGCCCTGGCCCGGGGCATCTTCGAGACCTACCAGACCGACAACCTGCGCTACTCGCAGATGGCGCCGCTGTCGATGTGGGAGGAGACCAACACCAAGACCAACCTGCCGGCCGAGATCAAGCTCGCCGCCGTCGACGGACCGGAGAACGACCTGGCGTACAAGTTCCTGTTCATGGCCAAGGGTGGCGGCTCGGCCAACAAGAGCTACCTGTACCAGGAGACCAAGGCCCTCCTGTCGCCCGAGCGCCTGCTGGCCTTCCTCGACGACAAGCTGCGCAGCCTCGGCACCGCCGCCTGCCCGCCGTACCACCTGGCCGTGGTCATCGGCGGCACGTCGGCCGAGTTCGCCCTGGAGACGGCAAAGCTGGCCAGCACCCGCTACCTCGACACGCTGCCCAAGGCCGGCTCGCCCCTGGGACACGGCTACCGCGACGTCGAGTTCGAGGCCGAGGTGCTGAAGCTGAGCCAGGAGTTCGGCATCGGCGCCCAGTTCGGTGGCAAGTACTTCTGCCACGACGTCCGAGTGGTCCGCCTCCCCCGCCACGGGGCGTCGCTACCCGTGGCGGTGGCCGTGTCGTGCTCGGCCGACCGTCAGGCCCTGGCCAAGATCACCGCCGAGGGCGTGTTCCTCGAGGAGCTCGAGCGCAACCCGGCCCGCTTCCTGCCCGAGGTCGCCACCGACGACCTCTCCGACGACGTCGTGCGCGTCGACCTCGACCAGCCCATGGACCAGATCCGGGCCGAGCTGTCCAAGTACCCGGTGAAGACCCGCCTGTCGCTCACCGGCACGATGGTGGTGGCCCGCGACATCGCCCACGCCAAGATCCGCGAGCGGCTGGAGGCGGGCGAGCCCATGCCCCAGTACCTACGGGACCATCCCGTCTACTACGCCGGCCCGGCCAAGACCCCCGAGGGCTACGCCTCGGGCTCGTTCGGGCCGACGACGGCCGGGCGCATGGACTCCTACGTCGACGAGTTCCAGGCTGCCGGCGGTTCGATGGTGATGCTGGCCAAGGGCAACCGCAGCCAGCAGGTCACCGACGCGTGCGCCCGCCACGGAGGCTTCTACCTGGGCTCCATCGGCGGGCCCGCCGCCCGGCTGGCCCAGGACAACATCCGCAAGGTCGAGGTGCTCGAGTACCCCGAGCTCGGCATGGAGGCCATCTGGAAGATCGAGGTCGAGGACTTCCCGGCGTTCATCATCGTCGACGACAAGGGCAACGACTTCTTCGCCCAGGTGAACCGGCCGGTCGATCTGCAGACCAAGCGCCCGTAGGGTCCATCCCATGCGCATCGGCATCTTCGGTGGCGTCACCGCCACCTCCAGCATCGACGGCGTGGTGGCCGAGGTCCGCACCGCTCAGGAGCAGGGCTTCGCCTCGTACTGGGTCCCGCAGATCTTCGGCTACGACGCCCTGACCCTGCTGGCCGTGGTCGGCCGGGAGACGGACGGGGCCGACGGGCGCATCGAGCTGGGCACGTCGGTGGTCCCCACCTACCCGCGCCACCCGGCCATGCTCGCCGCCCAGGCGCTCACCACCCAGAAGGCCGCCGGCGGACGCCTGACGCTGGGCATCGGGCTGTCGCACCAGCCGGTCATCGAGCACATGTACGGCATGAGCTTCGACAAGCCGGTGCGGCACCTGCGCGAGTACCTCGACATCCTCATGCCGCTGGTGAACGGTGAACCGGCGTCCGCGTCAGGCGAGACGCTGTCGGCAAACGTCACCCTCGACGTTCCCGACCCCGAGCCCGTCCCGGTCATGGTCGCCGCCCTGGGCCCGCAGATGCTCAAGCTCGCCGGCGCCCGCACCGCCGGCACCATCACCTGGATGACCGGGCCGAAGACGCTCGAGGCCCACACCGTGCCCACGCTCCGGGAAGCGGCCGCCGACGCCGGCAACCCGGACCCGCGGGTCGCCGCCGGCATCCCGATCTGCGTGACCGACGACGTGGACGGCGCCCGTCGGCGGGCCGCCACCGTGTTCGCCATCTACGGCCAGCTCCCCAGCTACCGGGCCATGCTCGACCGAGAGGGGCTCGACGGGCCCGCCGACCTGGCGTTCATCGGCGACGAGGACACCGTCGCCGAGCGCATCCGCTCCATGGCCGACGCCGGCGTCACCGACCTGGTCGCCAGCGAGTTCGGTTCGAACGCCGACGAGCAGGCACGCACCCGCGAGCTGCTGCGCAGCCTGCGATGAAGGCCCGACCGATGAAGGTACGGGTCGGCTACGGGCTGGGCACTCGCAGCGTCACCAACGACGCCGAGCGCTATGGCGCCCTGGTCGACGCCCTCGAGGCGCTGCGCTTCGACTCGCTGTGGCTGTCCGAGAAGATCACCGACGACTGCCCCGACCCGCTGGTGGCCATGGCGTTCGCCGCCGGACGCACCAGCCGGTTGAAGTTCGGCACCAGCGTGATGGTGCTGCCCGGGCGCAACCCGATGCTGCTGGCCAAGGAGCTGGCCACCCTCGACCGGCTGTCCGACGGGCGGGTGCTGCCGGCGTTCGGCCTGGGACAGGTCGACCCGGCCGAGCAGCAGGCGTTCGGCGTCGAGCGGAGCGAGCGGGCGGTCCGCTTCGACGAGATGCTGCCCCTGCTGCGCCGGTTCTGGACCGAGGACGCCGTCGATCACGACGGACGGTTCTTCCACTACGAGGCCGCTCGTGTCCGGCCGCATCCGGTGCAGCAACCGATCGAGATCTGGTTCGGCGGACGGGCACCGTCCGAGCTGCGCCGGATCGGTCGCCTGGGCGACGGGTGGCTGCCCAGCTTCTGCACGCCCGAAGACGTGGCCGAGGGACGGCCCGAGATCGAGCGCGTGGCCGCCGAGCACCAGCGCTCGATCGACCCCGAGCACTTCGGCGCGCTGATCCCCTATGGCGTCGACGGCATCCCCGACGCGGTCGGTGCCTTCCTCGCCCGCCGGCGACCCGACGTCGATCCGGCGCAGGTGATCGCGCCCGACCTGGCCGGCCTGCGCAGTCTCATCGAGCGGTTCGTGGAGGTCGGCGCGTCGAAGTTCGTCGCCGTCCCGCTGGTCGAGCCCGAGGACTGGGGCGACCACCTGGCCGAGGTCGCCGACGCGGTCATGCCCCTGCAGACCTGACGAACGGCTCAGCCGCCGAGGCGCCGGGCCGGCGTGTCGCGCACCTTGCGGAAGCGGCCGAGCCCGCCCATGCGCTTCTCCTCGGGGATCGCCGCAGCGAGATCGACCGGCGCATCCTCGGCGCCGGCCGTGGACCCACCAGCCGTCCCACCCGCGGCGGCCAGGGCGAACCGGCTCAGCGATCGGTGCGCGGGAGTGGGCTGCTGGCTGCTCCAGAACAGGAGGGCGCCGGCGCAGAGGGCGACCATCACGCCCAGCAGACGCCCGTCGGTGCGGTCGGATGCCGCCGGCAGCGGCGTGGGCGGCAGCGGGTTGGCGGCACTGAGGATCGGGGCCGTGGCCGTCTGGCCCTGCTCGTCGGCGGGCAGCGCCGCCGAGGACTGCCCGTCACCGAACCCAGACGAGGACCCGCCCGGCGAGAACGAGTTGTCCGGACCCAAAGACGACGAGTCGTACGAAGTCGTACGTGGGCGTGGAGAACGTCGAGCCCGATGAGCCACCAGCTGACGAGCCGGCGGGCACACCGCCGTCGGTGGAGCCGCCGCCGGCATCGAACGCGGGCACCTCGAAGTCGGGTTCGACCGACGACTCGCTGACCTCGATCGAGGACTCGCTGGGGCGGTCGAAGACGATGCGGAACGTCGATCCGGCCTGCCCGCCACCGTTGGGGTCGAGGCCGGGGACCAGCACCACGTTGATCTGGTCGTCGAACTGCAGGGCGGCCAGGTCGAACGTCCACGTGTCGCCGTCGCCGGGTTCGCCCTGGACCGACGTGTCGCAGTCGGGGCTGGGCTTGGCCGACCACGCACCGCCGTGGGCGCCGGTCCAGCCGGAGCCGGCCTGGCAGGCCAGCAGCACGGCAGTGTCACCGCCGGCCGACGATGCCGCGTGGAGCGTCAGCACCGGCCGGCCGGTGCCCTCGGGGAGCGTCGCCCGCAGCGCGGCGATGGCGGTGGCGCCCTCGGGCGTGCCCTCGACCAGCAACTGGCCGGCGGCCACGTCGGGGAAGACCAGTGCAGCACCGAGTGTGGCGTCCTGGTTGGCCCGGCTCCACCAGCCCGTGTCGTCGATGGACGACGCCGTGGCCGCCGACGCCGGTGCCCCGGCGGCGATCAACAGCGCGCCGGCCAGGAGACCGAGGACCGACAACATGCGGACGGGCGCGCCGGAACGCCGGCACAGCGCGTCGTGAGCCCGGCCACAGCCACCCGAGGTTCATCGGTCGGCCTCCAGCGGCACCCGGCGACGGGCCCGGGCCGGGCGGCGCGTGGTGGCCGTCTTGCGGGTCTGGCGCGTCTCGGGCCGGGCGGGTGCGGCGGCGGCACCGGAGCGGTTGATGGTGGCCATGTCGCCACCCAGGTAGCTGCTGACCACCTGCGGGTCGGCGATGACCTCGGCCGGCGTGCCGGTGACGATCGGGTGCCCGAGCTCGAGGGCGATCATGCGGTCGGAGATGCCGGTGATCAGCGGCATGTCGTGCTCGATCACCAGCAGGGCACACCCGGTCTCGGCCTGGATGCGGGTGAGCAGCGGCCCGAGCGCCTCGGTCTCCTTCTGGGCGATGCCCGACGAGGGCTCGTCGAGCAGCAGCACGGTGGGATCGTGGGCCACGCACATGGCGAGGTCGACGATGCGCCGGGAGCCGGTGGACAGCTCGCGCACGAACTTGTCGCGGAACGCGCCCAGGTTCATCAGCTCGATGAGGTCGTCGACGGTCCAGGCCACGTCCTCCTCCTGGCGCACGACCAGCGGCAGGTTCAGGAGCGAGGCCAGGTGGTCGTGGATCTCGAGGTGGCGCTCGAGCCCGATGGCGATGTTCTCGGCCACGGTGAGCGAGCCGGCCAGGCGGGCGTCCTGGAAGGACCGGCCCAGCCCCATCCACGCCCGCTTGTCGGGACCGAGCGTGGTGACGTCGTCGCCCTCGAGGCGGATGCGACCCGAGTCGGGGACGAGGAACCCGGAGATCAGGTCGAAGATCGTGGTCTTGCCGGCACCGTTGGGACCGATCAGGCCCAGGATCTCGCCCCGGTGGAGCTCGAAGGAGGCGTCGTCGACGGCGGTGATGCCGCCGAAGCGCTTGGTGACCGAGTCGAGCACGAGCACCGGCTCCTGCGTGGTGTCGACCGGAGCGCGCTCGTGGACGTGCACGGCGCTGGCGGTCGAACCGGCGGCCGAGGTCGCTCCCTCGAGGAACACCGAGCGCACGATGTCGTCACGTCCGAGCAGCTCGGCGGTGGGGCCTTCGAAGCGCACCTCGCCCTTCTCCATGAAGTACGCACGGTCGGCGACGGTGAGCGCCACGTTGATGGACTGCTCGACGAGGACGATCGCCGTGCCCGATTCCTGGATGCGGCGCACGATGCCGAGCAACTGCTCGACGATGGTGGGGGCCAGACCGAGCGAGAGCTCGTCGATGACCAGCAGCTTCGGCTTGGCGATGAAGGCCATGCCCAGGGCCAGCATCTGCTGCTCGCCGCCCGACAGGTTGCCGGCCAGCTGGTCGATGCGCTCGCGCAGCCGGGGGAAGGTCTCGAGCACCTCCTCGGTGGTGGTCTCGAGGTGGGCGGGGTCGTCGCGGTAGAGCCAGCCGGCGGCCCGGAGGTGCTCGGCCACGGTGAGCGTGGGGAAGACCGCCTTGCCGCCCGGCACCTGGATGACGCCGTGGGCCGTGGTGCTGGCCGCGTCGAGGTGGGTGATGTCCTTGCCGTCGAAGAACACGCTTCCGCCGATGGGATCGACGACGCCGCTGATGGCCTTGAGCAGCGTGGACTTCCCGGCGCCGTTGGTGCCGAGCAGCGCCACGCACTCGCCCGGCTCGACGATCATGTCGACGCCGAACAGCACCTGTACCTGGTCGTAGGCCACCTCGACACCGCGGCACACCAGCAGCGCCTCGCCGGCGTCGACCTCGGCGGCGGTGTCGACGCTGCGCTGGGCCTGGGCGACGTCGCGGGCCACGAAGCGGAAGGCGGAGGCGCCCACGGCGCCGGCGAGACCCACCATCACGCCCATGCCGACGGTGGCGCTGCGGTAGGACGACTCGGCGAGCCCACCCACGACCAGCGAGCCGAGGAGACCGCCGGCGCCCACCAGGATCAGCGACCAGCCGTATGCCTGCGTGCGGATGCGGGCCGGCGTGACCATGGCGACCAGCGGGTAGTAGGCGGGCTGGAAGGCGGCGAAGCCGGTGGCGGCCAGGACGGAGAAGACCAGTGATCCGGCGGCGAAGGGCATGGCGGCCATCAGGACGAGACCGACGGCCCCGGCGGTGAACGACAGGCCGGTGATGGTGGCCAGCCGCGGCAGCTCGCCGGCGTCGAGCGCACGGGTCGACAGTCGCTGGCCGTAGCGCAGGCCGGCCAGCGTGCCGGCGCCGGCGAGGAACGCCTGCACGCCACGGAGGAACGGCGAGAAGCCGTAGATGTCCTCGAAGAACAGCGAGGAGATGGTGCCGATGGTGAGGAAGCCGGTGCCGAGGAGGAACGCACCGAAGTAGAGGCGCCGCATCGACGGGATGGCGAACAGCGTGCGACGGGCCTCACCGAAGGAGATGTCGTTGGCATTCGGGTCGCCGGTGGCGGGCGTGGCGGCGGGGGGTAGGTCCTCGATCCCGAGCTCGTCGTCGACGAGGTCGACCACGGCCCGGCTGGTGCCGCCCCGCTCGGGGTGTGGCAGCCGCAGCGTGCCGGCGATGAGCAGCAGCGTGGGCACCGCCAGCACCAGGAACATGGCCTGCCATCCGAGGATGCCGGCACCGGCGCCGATGACGACGGCGGTGACCCGGGAGATCGGGTTGGCGGCGCGGTGGAACTCGAAGACCTTGGGCTGGACCTCTGGCCGGTAGTAGTCGGTGAGCAGCGAGGCGTGCACCGGGTCGTTCATCGTGCGGCCCAGGCCCGATCCCATGCGGGCGATCACCAGCAGGAAGACCAGGCCCGACCAGCCCGACAGACCGGTGAGCACCGACATGGACATCCAACCCATGGCGGCGAAGAACACCAGCTTCACCCGGTTGAACCGGTCGGCGAAGTAGGTGACCGGGAGCACGGCGAAGAGCACGAACACCGACACGAGGGCGGCGATGAGGATGATGCCGCCGTCGCTCAGGTCGAAGGTGTCGCGGATCTCGGGCGTGGCGATCCCGAACAGGATCTGGTCGAGCTCGTCGACGAAGTTCAGCCCGAACAGCACCAGCAGCGGCGTGGCGATCGCGCCCCCGGTGATGACGTCGAGACGGTCGCGCAGCTTCACCGTGCACCTCCCAGCGCCGGCTCGGACGCCGACCCGGCGCCGTGGTCGTCGCCGCCGACCAGGTCGATGTCGGCGGAGCTCTCCAGCTGGTCGCCGGTGGGCATGTGGGCCTCGTCTTCCTGGAGCGAATCGGCGACCAGGCTGGGCACGTGGATGCCGTGCTTGGCAGCGACCCACCGCAGCGCCTTGTCGCGCAGGCGGAACATGCCCTCGGACAGACCGCCGGGCAGGACCATGAGCAGCACCAGCAGGCCGACGCCGGTGGTGAGGAACTCGACGAACTCGATGTCGCGCAGGCCGGGCAGCAGCGGCAGACCCACCACGTAGACGGCGCCGAGCACGGCACCGGCGATGGAACCGACGCCGCCGATGACGCTCATGACGAACAGCTCGACCGACTTGTCGGCGGTGAAGCCGCCGGGCGAGAACACGGTGTTCTGGTAGGCGAGCAGCGAGCCGGACATGCCCGCGATGAAGCCGGCGATGGCGAAGGCCGCCATGCGAGTGGCCGCCAGGTTCACGCCGAAGGCCTGCACGAGGCGTCCGTTGTCGCGGGCACCGATGAGGATGCGACCGGTGCGGTTGCGCCGCAGTGCCCGGGCCATGCCGATGGCGAGCAGCAGGAACGCCAGGCACAGGTAGTAGAACTTGGCGTCGGGCCGGATCGTGAGCGGTCCGAGCTTCGACTCGGCCTCGAGGTCGATGCGCCCCCACAGCACGGGCCGCTCGATGAAGGTGCCGTCCTTGGGCAGCAGCCAGCCGAAGAACTCGCGCTTGAGCACGAATCCCTCGACGGCGAAGGCGAAGGCCAGCGTCGTCACCGCCAGGAACAGGCCCTGGATGCGCAGCGCCGGCAGCCCGACCAGCACGGCCACGACCGCTCCGACCATGGCGCCGGTGAACACCGCGCCGAAGAAGTCCCAGTGCTGGTTGGCGGCCAGGCCGCCGGCGACCGCGGAACCCACGCCCGCGATGGCGTACTGGCCCAGCGAGATCTGACCCGTCCAGCCGGTGAGGATCACCAGCGACACGCCGATGATGGCGTAGAGGACCATCAGGGTGGCCTGGGGCGTCCGCATGTCGCCGAAGATGAACGGCGCCGCCAGCGCGAGCAGGCCGACGAGTGCCATGACGGCGTAGCGGGCGTTGCGCACCTCGGGCAGATCTCGCAGCTCGGCCGGGATGGGCCGGAACTCCTTCACCGCCTGCCACGACGACGCCCCCATCTCCATGGCCCGCGACAGACGGCCCCGCTGGATGAGCAGGGCGGCGGTGATGATGACGAACATGGCGGCAGTGGCCAGCGACGAGCGGTTGGTGGCGAAGACCGCCGCCCGGTCGACCACACCGATGAACAGCCCGGCGCCGAAGGCCATGGGGAGGCTCTCCATGCGGGCCATGACGGCGACGGCCAGTCCGAAGAGCAAGGTGGTGAGGCCGACGAAGCCGGTCAGCGGGATGCCGATGAGCGGACCACGCAGGAACACGCCGATGGACGACAGCACGGCGGCCAGCACCCACACGATGGTGGACACCCGCTTGGTGGGGATGCCCAGCAGCGAAGCGCGCTCGCCGTTCTCGGCCGAGGCGCGCACCGCGATGCCGATGTCGGTGTACCGGAAGAAGGCCCCGAGCGCGACGACGATGATGCCGACCACGACGATGGTCATCAGGTGATCGCCGGTGAGCACGGCGACGCCGAAGCGCTTCTGGAAGCCCGACAGCGGCGAGTTGTACTCGAAGGCCAGGCTGTCGATCAGCTCACCGCCGACCCACTGCTTGGCGTAGAACTCGAGGATCAGCAGCACCAGGCTGACGCCGATGGTGACCACGGTGAGGATCAGGCGCGGCGCGTTGGAGAACCGGCGCACCAACGTGACCTCGGTGATGCCGCCCAACAGCGCACCGCCCAGGATCACGATGGGCACCACGGCCAGGTAGGGCCAGCCGCGCTTGGCGATGAGCAGCAGGGCGATGACCGCCGGCACCGCACCCAGCTGGGCCTGGGCGAAGTTGATGATGCGGTTGGCGCGGTACACGAGGATGATGCCCATGCCGACGAGCGCGTAGAGCGCGCCGACCACGCCGCCGTCGATCAGGACCTCGCGGGGCAGCGGCTTGGCGTAGCGCCCGACCTCCAGGAAGCCGACGTGGAGGAACGGGATGTCGATGCGCCCGAAGACCAGCTGCACACCGATCTCCACCAGCACCACGTAGAGGACGACGGACCTGAGCACCCAGCCGAAGCGGGGGTGGTCCCAGGCGCTGCGCAGCGCCCGGCCGGCGCGCTGGACGGGGCCGGGGATGCTCGGGTGGGCGGTGTCGACGACGCTCACGACGCCGGGACCGGGATCTCGTCGAGCCCGCCGGCCCACTGGCCGAGCCGGAACCGCTTGCCGTTGGCGACCGGGATGTAGGCGCCGGACTGGCCGTCGAGCGACGACTGCGCCGTGTTCGACCAGTACACCTCCTTCTCGTCACCCAACGCCGTGTAGTCGTTCGGACCGAAGTCGGCCAGGGGGCTCTCGGGCGTGCCCCCGGAGTCGGGCAGGTCCTGGAGCAGCCCCTTCTCGAAGGTGAGCGGGTTCAGGTTGGGCCCGGCCATGTGGATGCCTTGGCCCAGCAGGTAGAAGTACGTCCAGCTGACGCCGCAACCGTTCTGTCCGCAGGGGTGGCCCTCGCGGCCGACATCGCGCCAGGCTCGGGCCTGGTCGGTGTCGTCGAGCGGGATGTTCAGACCCAGCTGGCTGGGACCGAACGCGTGGTCCATGATCCGCTGGTCGTACAGCCGCCCGAGCTTGTCGTAGTCGAGCAGGCCGATGCCCGGCATCAGGAACTCGGGGATGTACTGGTTGCTGGCCAGGCCCTTGGTGAGGAAGGCCGGGGCGATGGGGTCGCACATGCAGGTGACCGTGGTGACCTTCTCGGCGATGAGCTTGGACACCGTGGCCTGGGTCTGCTCGGTGGCCCGCTCGATGTCGGACTCGTAGGTGAGGACGGGCACGTCACCACCGCCGCACTCCTTGACCTTGGCGGCGACCCGTTGGGCGTTGAGCACGTTCGCCTCGATCTCGGGGACGATGACACCGAGCTTGCGGGGCGTGTCGCGCGTGCCGATCTGGGGGTGGATCACCCGGCCGGCGTGCGTCGCCTTCCCGCCCGCCATCTTCTTGCAGTAGTACTCGGCGATGTGGTCGGCGCTCTGGGTGCCGTCCATGAACGTGTCGTACCGGAAGGGCCGGCGCTGGGTGTAGAAGCGCTGGTCGAAGTACTCCCCACCCAGCGAGATGATGCCGTTCTTCGCCCAGACGTCGAACACCGAGGCGTACAGCGACGTGCCCCAGATGACGGCGAAGGGCTTGAGCTTGACGACCTCCTGGGCGGCGGCGATGCAGGCGTCGTAATCGGGTGGCGAGGTCGGGCAGTTCCCGACCACGCGGATGTACTTGACCGTGCGGCCGTACGTCTCGAAGTGCTTGTTGATGAACTCGGTGTAGGCGTCGGCCGCGGCGATGTTCTCCTCTTCGGAGGTGGCCAGACCCTGGGGAGCGAGCACGGCGTTGACCTGCTCGTTCGGCTCTGCCGAGAAGTAGACGATCCGGATCTCGTCATCGCTCACGCCCGCGTAGGTGGCGCCACCGTTGTCGGCGCCCTCGGGCCACTTGGCGATGCAGGGCGGGCCGCCGCCCCGGACGATGGCGAACTGCTTGCCGTCGGGCGTGCAGTGGCTGGTGTCGCCGCCCGACTGCGCTGCCGCCCCACCGCCCCCGCTGGCCGCGCCACCGCCCGAGCCGCCCGACGTGCCGCTCGGCGCGACGGTGCCCGAGCCGCCGGAACCGCCGGAACCGCCGATCCCGTCGTCGCCGCACCGGAGCTGCCCGAAGTCGTGCCACCGGAGCTCGTGCCGGTGGAGGACCCGGTGTCGCTGACGCCACCGCTGATCGAGCCGGTGTCCGTCGTGAAGCCGCCGCTCTGGGTGCCGCCGCCCCCGGCGACGGAGGCGTCGCCCGTCAAGGCGTCGGCGCCGCCGAGGGCGCTGAGCTGCTGATCGTCGCCGCCTCGGCTCGGTGCGACGGCGATGAACATCCCCTGCACCAGTGCCAGCACCAAGAACGGTGCATACAGCTTGACCCACGAAGTCCGCACGGGGATCCCCCAAGTTGTCGTCGTGCGGGGCCCGGTTCCCTGTGACCCCTGCAACACCATTCGACGCGAGCGGGCGTCGTCCCTCCCCCGGGCGGCGCGCCGGATACGGTCCGGCGGCATGAAGTTCGGGATCTTCTTCGCCAACACCGGGCCCTTCGCCAACGGCGAGACCGCCGCCGCCATGGCCGTCGCCGCCGAGGAGGCCGGCTTCGAGTCGCTGTGGACGGTCGAGCACGTGGTCGTGCCGTCCGGCTACGAGTCCGAGTACCCCTACGACCCGTCGGGGAAGATGCCCGGCGGCGAGGATGTCGACATCCCCGATCCGCTCATCTGGCTGAGCTGGGTGGCTTCGGCGACGTCGCGGATCCGGTTGGCCACCGGCATCCTCATCGTCCCCCAGCGGAACCCGGTCGTGCTGGCCAAGGAGCTGGCCACGCTCGACCACCTGTCGGGCGGACGCATGGAGCTGGGCATCGGCGTCGGCTGGCTCGAGGAGGAGTTCGACGCCATCGGCGTGCCGTTCCGGGAGCGTGGGCGGCGCACCGACGACCACATCGCCGCCATGCGGGCGCTGTGGTCCCAGGACAAGGCCACCCACCACTCCGCGTTCACCAACTTCGACCAGTGCATCTCGCGGCCCCGGCCGGTGAACGGCTCGATCCCGATCCACGTCGGCGGGCACACCGACATCGCCGCCCGGCGGGCCGGCCGCCTCGGCGACGGGTTCTTCCCCGGCCAGGGCGACCCGAAGGCCCTCGCCCGCAGCTTCGACCTGGTGCGTGAGACGGCCACGGAGCACGGCCGCGACCCCGACGCCATCGAGCTCACCGCCGGAGGTGCCGTGATGGGTCCGGGCGCGGTCGACGCCGTGAAGGAGCTGGCCGACCTGGGCGTGGACCGGGTTGTGGTTCCCGCCTTCGCCTTCTGGCGCGACACCGCCGACGGCCTGGCCCGCTACGGCGACGAGGTCATCTCCCGGTTCCGATGACGGTCCGGTACGTCGCCGGCGTCAACCGGTGATGTCGGACATCGTCGACTGGTGCCAGGGCACGAGCAGACGGCGCAGGCCGAGGACGGCGCCGTAGAGCACCAAGCCCATGCCCGACATCACGACGATGACGGCGAAGAGCGAGTCGACCTTCAGCTGGTTGAGGTAGAAGACGGCCAACCAGCCGAGGCCCTCGCCACCGGAGAGGTACTCGGCCACGACGGCGCCCACCGTCGCCAGGACCACGCCGACCTCCATGCCGGTGAGGATCGACGGCAGCGCCGAGGGGAAGTCGACCAGCCGCAGCCGCTGCCACCGGTTGGCGTGGAGCGTGGTGACGAGGTCGCGGTGGTTGCGCTCGACCGAGCGGATGCCGGCCCGGGTCCCGGCGGTGACGGGGAAGAAGGCGAAGATGGCGGCCACGACGATCTTGGCCGACGGACCGAAGCCGAACCACAGGATGAGCAGCGGGATCACCGCCACCTTGGGCAGCACCTGCAGCGCGATCAGGAAGGGCGACAGCGCCCGCTCGACCACCCGCACCTCGCCGATGGCCAAGCCGGTCACGATGCCGAAGGCGGTGGCGATCAGGAACCCGCCGACGATCTCCCACAGCGTCACCCGGAGGTGCTGCCACATGGAGCCGTCGCCGAGCAGCCGCCAGGTGGCCGAGCCGACGTCCTCGGGCGGGGGCAGGACGAACCGCGAGACGTCGGACACCTCGACGTAGATCTTCCAGCCGGCGACGATCACCACGAACACGACGACGCCGAGGGCCAGGGCCAGCAGGCGCTCACGCATCGCCGCTGACCTCGAGCAGCGTCTCGCGCAGGCTGCGCACCAGCGCCTGGAACTCGGGTGCGTGCTGCAGCTCCATCGGGCGCGGGCGGGGAAAGTCCACCGGGGTGACGTCGACGATGCGGCCGGGCCGGCTGCTCATCGACACGACACGGTCGGCCAGGAACACGGCTTCGGCGATGGCGTGGGTGATCAGCAGGCACGTGCTGGGGTGCGCCTGCAGCACCGACTGCAGCTCGAGGTTCATGGCGTCGCGGGTGATGGCGTCGAGCGAGGCGAAGGGCTCGTCGAGCAGGAGCAGGCTGGGTGTCTCGGCCAGGGCGCGCGCCAGTGCCACCCGCTGGCGCATGCCGAGCGAGAGGGCGGCGGGACGGTGGCGCAGGAAGCCGTCGACGCCCGTGATGGCGCACAGCTCACGGGCCCGGGCACGGCGCTCGGCGCGACGGACACCCCGCACCCGTAGCGGCAGCGCCACGTTGTCCTCGACGTTGAGCCAGGGCAGCAGGTTCGAGTCCTGGAAGACGACGGCGAGCGAACCGAGCGCGTCGCGATGGGGACGAAGGCCGTCCCAGACGTCGCGCCCGTCGATGCACACCTGCCCGCTGGTCGGCGCGGTGAGGCCGGCGATGGTGCGCAACAAGGTGGTCTTGCCGCACCCGGACGGCCCGACCACGGCGACGACCTCGCCGTGTGCGATGGTCAGATCGAGCGGGACGAGCGCCTCGACGGCGCCCGCCCCGGACCCGAACCGCTTGCTGACCCCGGCGATCTGGACATCAGACACGTCGACCGCCGCCGGAGCGTGGGGAGATCACGCGAAGGCCTCGTCCCACAGGTCGTTGGTGTAGAAGGTCGACGCGTCGGCGTCGGCGGGCACGATGTGCAGCCGCTTGAAGGCCTCGAGGCCCTTCTCCCACTGCTCGGGCACGTTGCGCAGCAGGTTGTCGTCGCCGGCGGCGAACCACATGGCGGCGATGGTGTCGAGGACGGTCTGGTCGACCTCGTCGGGCTGCTTGAGGTCGGACAGGTCGTACTCGTCGGCCACGGCCGACAGCAGGTCCTGGCGGTTGCCGTCGCGGATGGCTTTCATCGAGGCCGCCAGGCCGCGCAGGTAGTCGACGATGGCCTGGCGCTCGTTCTGGATGGCGTCCTTGGTGGAGACGAGCGCGATGCCGAGCAGCGGGTTGGCGTCGTCGACCTCGGCCACGTGCGGGTCGAGGCCGGCGGCGCCCATGAGCGCGGCCGCCTCGCGCGTGGCGAAGATGGCGTCGACGCGCCCCTCCTCGACGAGGGCGTAGGCCGTCGACTCGTTGCCGACGGCCTGGAGGGTGACGGTGGAGGGGTCGATGCCGCTGCTCTTGGCCACCAGGTTGAAGGTGTCCTCGGCGTTGCTGCCCAGCGTGGGCAGCCCGACCGTCTTGCCCGGGAGGTCCTGGAACGAATCGAGCGGTTTGTCGGGTGTGGACACGAGGACGTACAGGAGCTGCTGGACGGCCATGCCGACCGACACGAACGGCGCGCCCTCGCCCACCGC
Source organism: uncultured Acidimicrobiaceae bacterium (assembly GCA_963800295.1). Classification (GTDB taxonomy): domain Bacteria; phylum Actinomycetota; class Acidimicrobiia; order Acidimicrobiales; family Salinilacustritrichaceae; genus Salinilacustrithrix. The sequence goes on along the minus strand of CAWDAJ010000009.1, from coordinate 133,320 downwards.
CTTCACCACGCCGATGGGGGCGTTGCGGATGACCGACACGCTGCCGGCGGCCAACTGCTGGCTGGCCTGGGGCGCGCTGCGGGCGAACTGCAGATCGAGGTCGACACCGTGGTCGGCCATGATGCCGCCCGCCTTGCCGGCCATGTCGGCGATGAAGTTGAGGGCGATGGGGAACGGCATCATCACGGCCAGCTTCCGCAGCGCCTCGGTGGTGCTCGTGGTGCTGTCGCCGGTGGACGGGTTGCCGTCACCGGACTGGGCCACGGCATCGTCGTCGTCGCCGCAGGCGGCGAGGAACCCGCCGCTGCCGACGAGCACGGAGGCGATCAGCGACGACTTCACGAACTGGCGACGCGAGGGGGTCGAGGGTGGCAAGGGTCACTCCAGGGGAATGCGGCCGGTGGCCGATGTCAACGGGGAACAGGAGATGTGGTGGTGAGGCGCTCGTAGGCGAGCTGCTTGCCGGCACGCGTGACGACCGGTGCCGCCCGGGTGATCCGGACGTGGCCGTCGTCGCCCCAGACCGAGCTGGCCAGCACACCCAGTTCGTCGGCTTCGAGGGCGGTGCGGACCGCGGCGATGACCGCGGCATCGTCGACCGCACCCACCTCGGGCCGGATGCGCAGCTCGATGACGGTGGCGCCGTGGGTGTCGTCCTCGACGAACTGGTAGTCGCCGGGGCCGCCGCCGAAGCGGCCGGGAAGCACGTCTTCGCAGAGCACGTCGAACGTCGACCCTTCCAGGCTGATGCCGGCGGCGACGACCTTGGAGATGCCGCGGACGTCGGCGACCCGGGTGCGCAGACCGAGATCGCCCAGCGCGCAGCCGCAGCCGACGCCGTGCTCGAGCCGGCCGTAGTCGTCGTTCTCGACGTTGAGCAGGACCCTCGGCGACTCGATGGCGAGGCTGGTCCAGCACAGGGCGTCGACCTCGGAGCCGTCGCCGCGGTCGCGACGACGGCTGATGACCGCGAGGTCCTGGTCCCAGACGTGGTACTCCTCGTCGCCCCACTCGGGGCAGCAGATGGCGACGGTGCCCTCGGGGACGAAGGCGTACATGGCATGGGGCTGCACACCGGCCGCCCGCATGGTGCGCAGCTTGCCGGCGGTGACCGGTTCGCTGGCCGGGAAGGCCACGACGCCGTCGAGGGAGATGTCGTGGTCGAGCGCCCAGCGGGCGGCGGCGGTGATGGAGCTGGCGTACCCCACGATGACCGCCCGGCCGGCTCGGCCGACGGCGTCGACGCACCACCGCACGACCGGTTCGGGATCGGCGGTGGGCACGTGCTCGGGCGACGGGAGACCGGTGCGGGCGAGCGCGTTCAGCGCCGGGAGGGCACGGTTGGCCAGCTGCTTGTGCGACGCCACGCCGCCGAGGTCGGTGGGCACCTGCGAGAACCACCGCTCGGGCGCGTTGCCGCCGGCGGCGTTCTTCATGACCGCCCCGTACCCCGCCGCCGACGGGAACACGGGGAGCCAGATGGCGGTGGGCGCCCCCACGCAGTCGGCCATGCGGTACTGGATGGCCCGCTGCGCACCCTGGCGGCGCTGCCAGGCGAAGGAGAGCTCGACCGGGGTGCCGGCACTGCGAGAGCCGCCGGTGGTGCCGAGGTAGTCGGCCTCGGTGACGGGGTTGAAGAAGTCGCGGGGACCGAACGACAGCGTGGTGCTCCCCCGACGGGCGTCGCGGCGTCCCTGGAACTCCTCGTAGGACACGTACACGCCCTGATCGCGCAGCCGCTCCAGCGCCGGCACGAGGCCGACCTCGCTGACCAGCGCCCGTACGTCGCCGGCCGCGGCGCCGGCGGTGGTCAGTAGCTGGTGTGCCGGAGCCTGGGGGAAGGGCCACACCAACCGGTCGAGCATGGCGAGGAACCGGGCCTCGCGCTCGCCGACCTCGCGCCGGACCGTGGCTTGCGCTTCGTCGAGGCGCACCGGATCGCGCGTGATCCGACGGACCCCACGCGCCACCCCGACCGCCCGTCGGGCCATCGCCAACCTGTTCACACGGACCTCGCCTCTCCCAGCTCAGCCACCACGCGGGCGGCGGCAGCATAACCACCGCCGGCGACAGCGGAGTGGATCGGAGACGCTTCGCTCCGGACACGATTCGCGGGGCGCTGGCGCGGTACATTTCCCGGCTGCATGAGCGGGAGAGAGGCGCTGGGGCCACGCGTCAGCGTGTGCATCGTGACGGGTCGTCGGATCCCGCTTCTCCGACGCGCCCTGGCCAGCGTGGTGGACCAGGTCGACCCACCCAGCTACGAGGTCCTCGTCTGCTCCGACGGCGACGCCGACGTGGCCGACGCGGTGCACGATCTGGTGCCCGACGCCTGCGTGGGCTTCGTGCGGTCCGCGCTCCCCGGCGCCGCCCGCAACCTCATCATCGACCGCGCCCGCGGCGACCTGCTCCTGTTCCTCGACGACGATGCCGAGCTCCGTCCCGACGCCCTGCGGCGCCTCGACCGGCTCGCCGACCAGCACCCCGAGGCGGCGGTGTTCGGCGGCCCCAACGACACGCCGCCCGGCGGCAGCCTGTTCCAGCTCGTCCAGGGCGCGGTGCTGGCGTCGATGGTCGGGTCGGGTCCGGTGCGCCGCCGGTACGGCGCCCATCCGGCCACCCACGCCGACGAGCGCTTCTTCATCCTGTGCAACCTGGCGGTGCGCCGGTCGGCGATGGTGCCCTTCTCCGACGACCTGATCTGTGCCGAGGAGAACGACGTGCTCACCGAGCTCGCCCGGCACGGCGCGGTCATGTACTACGACCCCGAGCTGGTGGCCTACCACGAGCGCCGGCCCACGCTGCGGGGCTTCCTGGCCCAGATGCACAAGTACGGGCGCGGGCGTGGGCAGCTCACCGCCCGACGACCCTCGTCGCTGCGACCCTCGTACCTGGCGCCGTCGGCACTGCTGCTCTACGCCCTCTGCACCCCGCTCCTGGTGTTGCAGGCGGGGCTCTGGGCGCTGGCCCCCTTCGCCGCCTACGCCGTCGCGGTCCTGGCCAGCAGTGTCTGGATCGCCGCCACGCTCCGCCGCGCCCGCGCCGTGGCGCTGGCCGGGCCGCTGACCGCCCTGCTGCACGTGTGCTACGGCGCCGGCGTGGTCCGAGGTCTCGTCGGCACCCGATCGGGTGCGGGCAACGACCTCGAGTGGCTCGAACGTCCTGTGCCGGTGCGAGCGGCGGGCCCGCAGTTCGCCACGGTCGACGAACCGTGACCGCAGCCGTCGTCGTCGACGGGCTGTGGGAGGCCTACCGCCGGCGCACGAAGTTCGGGCGGCGTCGGCGGGGCGCCCCGCACTGGGCCCTGCGCGACGTCAGCCTGTCGGTGCCCGCCGGCGCGTCCCTCGGGGTCATCGGTGCCAACGGTTCGGGCAAGACGACGCTGCTGCAGGTGGTGGCCGGCGTGCTGTCGCCGACGCAGGGCTCGGTGACCACCGTGGGCCGCACGTCGTCGCTGGTCGACCTGTCCGCCGGCTTCCACCGCGACCTCACCGGCCGCGAGAACCTGCTCATCGGTGGGGTGCTCCTCGGCCTCGGGCGCGACGAGGTGCGCCGGCGGCTCGACGACATCGTGGCCTTCTCCGGCCTCGATGCCGACACCATCGACTCGCCGCTGTCGGCCTACAGCGCCGGCATGGGACTTCGGCTCGGGTTCTCGTTGGTCGTGCACTCGCGACCCGACGTCCTGCTGGTCGACGAGGTGCTGGCCGTGGGCGACGACGCCTTCCAACATCGGTGCATCGAGCGCATCGACACCATGCGCAACCAGGGCTGCGCCGTGATGTTCGTCTCCCACGACCTGGCCATGATGCGCGAGCACACCGACGAGGTCGCCGTGCTCGAGCGGGGCGAGCTGGCCCTGGTCGCGCCGCCGTCCGAGGCCGTCGCCTACTACCTGGGGCGACGCGACGCCACCGACGCCGACGTGGCCGCCGACCGCCGCCTGTTCGATCCGTCTCCCCGGCACCGGGCGGCCCGCCGTCGACGGGGCGTGTGACATGACGGCCACCCGCGACGCCGCTGCCGCCGCCCCGCCGCTGCTCGGGCTGGGCGAGTTCGTCCGTCGGCGCGAGCTGTTCCTCACCCTGGTCGAGCGCCAGATGCGCCTGCGGTCCAAGCGCACGGTCGTCGGCGTGATCTGGCCGTTCTGCGCGCCGCTGTTCCTGTTCGGCCTCTACCGCTACGTCTTCGGTTCGGTCTTCCAGGTGCCCGTCGCCCACTACGGCGTCTACCTGTTCTGTGGTCTGCTGCCCTGGACGTTCCTGGTGCAGGCCGTGCACGACTCGCTCCAGAGCATCTCCTTCGAACCCGATCTGGTGCGGCGGGCGCCGTTCCCGCACCACTTCCTGCCGTTGTCGCGGGTCGTGGTGATGTCGGTGCCGTTCGTCGCGCTGCTGGTGGTGTTCGCCGGCGTCGTCACCGTCGCCGGGCCCGACATCGACCCGGCGCTCCTCCCGCTGCTGGTCGTCGCGGTCGTGTCGATGGTGGCGTTGGTCGCCGGCCTGTCGCTGCTGCTGTCGCTGGTCGACGTGTTCAACCGCGACCTGCGCTACGTGCTCCACAACCTGCTGACCGTGTGGTTCTTCCTGGTGCCGATCGTGTACCACCCGCGCATGGCGGGCGGTCGCATCCAGACGATCCTCGAGATCGACCCGGTCCGCCACGTCGTGGGCCAGTTCCGCGACGTCCTCTACGACGGTGCCGTCGACGACCCGCTCGGGCACGCGCTCACGTTCGTGGCCTGCGTCGCCTTCTTCACCGTGGCGCTGGCGGTGTTCCGCCGGGGCGCCGTCGACCTGGCCAAGGACGTGTGAGATGGGCTGCGTCGAGCTCGTCGCGCTCGGCCCCCTCGTCGGCGCTCAGCCGGCCAGGAAGGCCACGAAGTGGCCGGTGTGCCGGGCCCATCGTGTGTGCTCCAGCGCGTCGACGCGGGGCAGCGCCCGGCGCTCCCACCAGCCGAACCGGGCCAGGCGCGTGCCCACGACATGGGGAGCGTGCAGCAGGTGGGTGGTGGCCAGCACCTCGAACCCGGCGTCGGCCAGCGCCACCCGTCCGCCGGCCTCGTCCAGCGTGCATCCCACGGCGAAGGGCACCAGGCCGGTCCGGCGGGCCATGGCAGGGGGCAGGGCGTTGCGGACCCGGATCAGCGGGTTCGCCGGGTTGTCGAGCGTGAGCAGCAGCCGACCACCCGGTCGCAGCACGCGGCGCAGCTCGACCAGCGCCGCATCCAGCGACGACCGGTCGTCGAAGTGGTCCAGCGTCGAGGTCGACAGGATCCCGTCGAAGCTGTCGTCGGCGAACGGCAGCCGGCGCACGTCGGCTGCCGCGCAGGGGCCGCTGGTCGTGGACCGTGCACCCCGCACCGTCTCGGGTGCCAAGTCGACGCCCACCCAAGTCGCCGTTCCCGGGTCACCGGTGAGCCCGGGCAGGACCGCCCGGTTCGGGTCGCGCTCCTCGAACAGGTCGGTCTTCAGCCACCGCCCGGAGGGAGCACCCACCCAGGCCCGCACCAACCGCAGATGGGCGTCGCGGCCGTGGCGTCGCCAGCCGGCGGGCAGCGCGTCGTCCTGGGCGGCGATGCCGTCCCAGTACCGGACCTCCTCGGACGCTGCACCGACCTTCGACACGGCCGGGCACGCTAACCGGCCGGCCGCCGGCGTCCGGCGCCACGCCGGGGGGCGCCGGTGACCACCACCCCCGTCGCTGAGACCACCGCCGACGGCGGTGGCGAGCGCCCGAGCGCCCGGTTCCGTCACGGCGTGCCACGACCGGAGGTCCTCGCCGTCGTCGCCACGGCGGTGTGCGCCGCCCTGGTGGCCTTCCGGCTGGGTGACCACAGCTTCTGGTTCGACGAGGGCGCCACCATGGGCACGGTCGATCGGTCGGTCGGCGACGCGCTCTGGCGGATCTACCACTGGGAGCTCAACCAGTCGCCCTTCGAGGCGCTGATGATCGGCTGGCAGCACGTGGGCAACAGCGACGCTGCGCTGCGGGCGCTGCCGGCGATGTTCGCCGTCCTGTGCGTACCCGTCGCCTACCTGGTGGGCGTCCGGCTGCGGGGTCGGGTGGTCGGCGGCATCGCCGCCGCCCTGCTGGCCGTCCACCCACTGCTGATCCAGTGGGGCCAGCAGCTGCGCGGGTACTCACTGGTCGTGCTGCTGTTGCTGGCCGCCACGCTCCTGTTGGTGCGGGCCGTCGAGCGGCCCACGGCGGGCTGGATCGTCGCCTACACGGTGGTGGCGGCGCTTGCCATCTACACGCAGTTCTTCGCCGGCTGGGTCATCGCCGCCCACGCGCTGTCGCTGCTCGTGGTGCGACCCCTCCCCCGCCGGCTGCTGGTCGGCGCCGGTGCGCTGGGGGCGGTGCTGCTCGCCCCGCTGCTCGAGTACCTGGTCAACCGCAACGGTGACCCCCTCTACTGGGTCGAGGAGCCGACCCGGGCCCAGATCATGGGCACTGCGCGGGTGGTGGCCGGCGGCGGTGCCACCCAGCTGGTGGTCTACGCCCTGGTCGTCCTGGTCGGTTTGGTGGTCGTCGCCAACGAGCTCTGGTCGCGACCGGTGGCGCCGAGCGGGTCCGACGAGGCGCCGCCCGCCACCGAGAGCCTCCGTCGCTGGGGGCTGCTGCTGCCGGTGCTCATGCTGGTGGTGCCGCCGGCGGGCACGCTGGCGGTGAGCTTCCTGGCCAAGCCGCTCACCGAGGGACGCTTCCTCATCGTGATGCTGCCCGGACTCGTCCTGGTGGCCGCCATCGGTCTGGCCGCACTGCCCCGGTCGGTGGCCGTCGCCGGGCTGCTCGTCGTGGTGGCCGCGTCGGCGCTCGGGCTGCGCGACTGGTACGAGCGGCCACCGTTCCAGCAGTGGCGCGAGGCGGTCGCCACCGTCGCGGCGTCAGCCACCCCCGACGACCTCGTGGTCACCGCCCCCGGACGAGCGGTGCACGTGGTGCGCCACTACGCCGACGTGCAGCACCTCGACGCCGAGGTCGGCTACCCCGACCCCGCAGAGCTCGCCGCCCTGGCCGACGGTCGGGAGGAGACGCCCGGCGTCGTGTACGAGCTGGTCCGCGACGATCTCGTCGACGTCACGTGGGACCTCCCGCCGGCGTTCCGCGCCTGGCTCGACCAGCGCTACGTGCTGGTCGACCAGCAGGACTTCGCCGGCCTCGTGCTGCGCCGCTACGCACCCGCGCCATGACCGGCCGGCTGACGCGCGCCCGCATCGCCTTCGACCTGCGCCGGCAGCTTCGGGGGCGCACCACCCACCACGTCGGGGAAGCCATCGGTGCGCTGCGCGTCCACGCCACCTCGGCGTCATCCCACTACCGCCGGACGCATGCCGGCCTGGAGCACGCCGCGCTGGCCGAGCTGCCCGTGCTCACCAAGGCCGAACTGCTCGACCACTTCGACGAGCTCATCACCGACCCCCGTCTCCGGCGAGCCGACCTCGAGCGCCACGTCGCCGCCGCCGAACCCGGTACCCGGTACCTGGGCTACTGGGTCGGCGTCTCCAGCGGCAGCAGCGGCCGGCCGGCGGCCTTCGCCTTCGACCGGCGCGAGTGGACGGCCAAGATCGCCAACGCCGCCCGGGCCCGGATGCGCACGGGCACGCCGAGCGGCCCCGGCACGCGGATGGCCAAGGTGTCGTCACCGTCGCCGTGGCACCTGTCGTTGCAGGTCGGCGCCACGCTGGCCGATCCGCGCAAGCCCACGCTGCGGCTGTCCGCCACCCAGTCTCTCGACGCGCTCGTCGACCAGCTGAACCGGTGGCAGCCGACCGTCTTGAACGGCTACCCGTCGGTGCTGGCGGCCCTGGCCGACGCCCAGGTCGGCGGCGCCCTGCGCGTGCACCCAGAGGCCGTCCTCTCCGGCGGCGAGCTGCTCTCCCACGGCCAGAGAGGACGGATCGCCGAGGCGTGGGACGTCCAGCCCCACGACCAGTACGTCACCACCGAAGCCGGTTTCGTCGCCGCCGAGTGTTCGGAGCACGACGGGATGCACGTGCTCACCGACGACGTGGTGGTCGAGGTCGTCGACGACCACCATCGGCCGGTGCCGGCGGGCGAGGCCGGGGCGGCGGTGCTGGTGTCGGTGCTGACCAGCCGCACCATCCCGCTGGTGCGCTACCGCATCGACGACGCCGTGGTGCTCGACGCCGACGACTGCCCATGCGGCGACGCCAGCCCACGGCTGCGCGTGCTGGGGCGGGCTCGCGACTTCCTGCGCATCCCGGTCGACGGCCGCCACGTCACCGTCCACCCCGTGGCGTTCAGCCAGGTGCTCGACGCCAGCGGCGTCGGCGGCTGGCAGGTCGTGCACCGGGACGGCTGGAATCGAGCTGCGCCTGGCCGGCGCCGGCGGACGGGCCCAGCACGTGGCGGCCGAGGTGGGCCGGATGCTCGCCGACCTCGCCGGCGCGCCGATACCGGTCACGGTGACCGAGGTCGACCGGCTGCCCCCGGCGGCATCGGGCAAGGCCGAGCGGGTGGTCGACGCCGGCGCCTGAACCGCGATTCCGGGGTGCGGGGTCTGTGCCAGATGCGGCGATCTGCACCCCAGAACCGGGAGGGACTCGTTCCGGGGTGCGGGGTCTGTGCGAGATGCGGCGATCTGCACCCCAGAACCGGGAGGGGTGGGGCGGGCTCAGACCTGGGGTGGGGTGGTGCCGGCGCCGGCGGCGCAGCTGTCGACGCGCACCCGACCGTCGACGGTGGACACCGACGCCGGGCCGTCCTGCGCCCAGGCCTCGAGCGCCTGCTCGATCTCGGTGGTGTCCGAGTCGGTGTCGCCGACCAGGTCGATGCGGGTGCACGCTTGGTCGCCGTCCTTCCAGGTGACCGCCCAGTCGCCACCCCAGCCCTGCACGGCACGGAAGGCGTCGGTCTCGTTGACGGTGGAGGCACCGGTGGTCAGCAACCCGAACAGGAACAGGGCGCCGACCACGCCGTCGTCGACGACCTCGCCGTCGGCGGGCGGCGGCGGGACCTCGATGCGCGCCTCGCGCTGCTCGTACAGCGGCGGGAACAAGAACTGCTCGGACGTGGTGGGCGGATCGTCGATGGCGGCGTCGACCGCCCGCTCGCCGCCGTCGGCGAGGAGCTGGCGCACGAACACCGGACCGAGCTGGTACGGGGCGCCGATCTCGAACAGCAGGATCTCGGGAAAGGCGTTGACGTCGATGCCGTCGCCGTAGGCCTGCTCCTGCTCCTTGGCCGTGGTGCGGAACGCCTCGGGCTGGTCGTCGAGCCACTGCAGCTCGATCCGCCGGGCGTTGCCCTCGACCACGGCGGTGAAGCCCGAGCTGATCTCGTCCTTGCGGTCGTCGTACTGCTTGCGGTCGAGCTCGAAGTGCTGGTCGTCGAGGGCGTGGACCAGCTCGTGGACGATGGTCTGCTGCACGTACGGCGTGGGCGTGCGCCCGCGGACGACCAGCTCGTTGGTCTCGGGGTCGTAGAAGCCGAGCACGCCGACGGAGTAGATGGCGCGCAGCTCGTCGATCAGGTTCTCGTCGGGGCCGAGCAGGCCGAGCGCCCGGTAGAACACCTCGGCGTCCTCGATCTGGGAGACGTCCTCCTCGAAGTTGTCGAGCAGGCGCTGCTCGAACTCGGCGTCGTCGGCCAGCTCGACGGCGACCGGCTGGAGGAACTCGAGCCCCCGCGCCTTGGCCACGTCGGCCTCGAGGCGGTCGACGAGGGCGAGGAACTCCTCCTTCGAGACCGGATCGGCCTCGGTGGTGGAGGTGGTGCTGGAGTCGTCGGGCGCCGTGGTGCTCGGTGTCGAGTCGGTCGGCTGGGTGGTGGTGACCGGTCCTGCAGCGTCCGTGTCGCCACCGTCGTCGCGGACCACGTACGCGACCGAGGCGGCGATGAGCACCAGGGCGGCCACGATGGCGACGACCAGCAGCGGCGCACCGCCGCGCCGGCGTCCCGGTTGCTCGGCAGGCGAGGGGGGCGGGGGCGGTGGGGGCGGCGAGCTCGACGGCGGACCGGCCGGCGGCGGGCCCGACGGCGGCGCGGTGGGCGGTCCCGACGGATAGTTCGGCTGCCCGGGCGGAGGGGGCGGTGGGAGATCAGACACGCGCCGGACAACCTACGCTCGGCAGCCATGGAGCAACGGTCGGCCCGCCTCGTCCACATCGATGCCGAGGGCGCGCGCGTCGAGGTGGGCGCCGAGGCGCTCGACCACTTGGAGGACGGGTGGTTCTGGCTCGACGTGCTCGACCCCGACGTCGAGCACGCCCACGCCCTGGCCCGCCGGTTCGAGCTCGACCGGGTCACGCGCGACGACCTCGTCGAAACGCAGGCGCCGAAGTTCGAGAACCTCGACCGTTACCGCTTCTTCGTGATCCACGCGCTGGCCGCCGACCCCGAGACGGTGCGCACGGTCGAGGTCGACGTCATCGTCGGCGACCGGTGGATGGTCACGCTGCACCCCGAGCCGGTGCACAGCATCGACACCCTCCTGCAGCGGATCCTCCGACCGGGGTTCGCGGCCGACGGGCCGTTCCACCTGGCCTGCCGGCTGTTCGAGTTCTGCGGCGAGCGCTACCTCCCGCTGCTCGACGAGCTCGACGCCCAGATGCTCGACCTCGAGGACGACGCCGTCGAGGGCGACCCGTCCGTGCTGCCCGACATCCACGCGCTGCGACGTGACATCTCGGTGCTGCGTCGGATCCTGGCGCCGCAGCGGCGCATGCTCGAGTCCGTCGCCCGGACCGTGGCGCCCGGCGACCGGGCCGGCCGCGACCTCGCCGACGCCGTCGACCACCACGTCCGCATGATCGACTCGCTCGACAGCGCCCACGGCATGGTGGCCACCCTGGTCGACACCTACCGGGGCGCCAACGCCGAGCAGATGAACGAGATCATGAAGGTGCTGACCGTGTTCTCGGCCATCTTCATGCCGATGACGCTCATCGCCGGCATCTACGGCATGAACTTCCGGCACATGCCCGAGCTGGACACCGACTGGGGCTACTTCGGGTCGCTGGCGGTCATGGGCTCGTTGGGCTTCGGACTGTGGCTCTACTTCGTGCGCCGTGGGTTCATTGGCGGGCCCAAGCTGCGCGACCTGGTGCGGCCGGCCAAGGCTGCCGGCCGTGTCGGCCGGGGCCTGGCATCGGCCGCCATCATGCCCATCCGCGTGGCCAGCCGGGCCGTCGGCGGCGGATCGGCGGGCCCGGCCGACCCGTCGGGCAACCCCGCGCCCGCGGGCGACTGACAGGCCGGCGCTCCCCGGCTCAGCCGCCGTCCCGCAGGAATCGGCGCAGGATCTTCCCCGACGCCGACTTGGGGATCTCGTCGATGAACTCGACGATGCGCAGCTGCTTGTACGACGCCACCTTGCCGGCCACGAAGTCCTTGACGTCCTGCTCGGTCAGCTCGGCCCCGGGGGCCCGCACGACGAAGGCCTTGGGCAGCTCGCCGGCCTCCTCGTCGGCGACGCCGATGACCGCGCAGTCGGCGATGCCGGGGTGGGTGAGCAGCAGCGCCTCGAGCTCGGCGGGGGGCACCTGGAAGCCCTTGTACTTGATGAGCTCCTTGACCCGGTCGACGATGGAGAAGTGGCCGTCCTCGTCGACCTCGGCAACGTCGCCGGTGTGCAACCAACCGTCGCGATCGAGCGTGTCGCGGGTGGCCTGCTCGTTGTTGAGGTAGCCCTTCATGACCTGGGGCCCGCGGACCCACAGCTCGCCCCGACCGCCGACGTCCTGGTCCTGGCCGTCGGCGTCGACGAGACGGCACTCGGTGTTGGGCACGGTCACCCCCGACGACCCGGGCTTGAAGTCGCCCGGCGGGGTGGCGTGCGACACCGGCGACATCTCGGTCATGCCGTAGCCCTGGACGACGTCGGTCTTGATGCGACGGGCCGCCTCCTGGGCCAGCTCACCACCCAGCGGCGCGGCGCCCGAGAACACGACCTTCAGCGACGACAGGTCGTACTCGTCGACCAGCGGGTGCTTGGCGAAGGCCAGGACCATCGGCGGCACGGCGAAGAACCAGGTGACCTTCTCGTTCTGGATCGTCTCCAGCGCCTGCTGCAGGTCGAAGCGGGGCATGGTGATGACCCGCACGCCGTTGGCGAGCAGGCCGTTCATCAGCACCTGCATGCCGTAGATGTGGAAGAACGGCAGGGCGGCGATGGCCACGTCGTGGTCGCCGTACTCGAGGATGGGCTCGCACTGGGCGAGGTTGGCCACCAGGTTGCGGTGGGTCAGCATGACACCCTTGGGCAGGCCGGTGGTGCCCGACGAGTACGGCAGCACGACCACGTGCTCGGCGGGGTCGATCTCGACTTGGTCGATGGGGTCGCCGAGGTAGTCGGCGAGCGGCGTCGTGCCATCGGCGGCGTCCATGGTGACGATGTCGGTGACCGCGGTGCCCTCGACGGCGGCCCGGGCGGTCTCCAGGAACATCCCGATGGTGACGAGGATCGTCGCCCCCGAGTCCTGCAGCTGGTGGCGGATCTCGTCGGCCGTGTACGTGGGGTTCAGCGTCGTGTTGGTGCCGCCGGCGACGGCGACGCCGTGGAACACCACCGCGTACTCGGGCACGTTCGGCGCCATGATGGCCAGCGTGTCGCCGGGTCCGAAGCCGCGCTCGTGCAGACCGCCGGCGAGGGCGTGCACCATCTGCTTCAGCTCGCCGAACGTGTAGCCCCGTCCGCTGCCGGCTTCGTCGATGGCCGGGCGGTCGGCCAGCTCGTCGGCCTTGCGGAGGACGAACTCGGTGATCGCCACGTCGGGGATCTCGACGTCGGGGAACCTGCTCGTGTGCACCACGGTCGTTGAAGGACTCATGGCGTGCATCCTGCCAGGTTCCCGGCGTGATACCGCCCGGTGCGAGGATGCGGACCATGGATGCCAACCCGCTACCCCGCATCCTCGGCGCCGTCGATCCCCACCGGCCGTGCCTCGACCTGCCCGATGGGTCGACGTGGTCCTACGGCGACCTCCTGGACCGCAGCCAGCGGTTCGCCGGTGCCCTGCGGGCGTCCGGCGTGACCGTCGGCGAGCGGGTCGTGGTGCAGGTGGACAAGTCGCCCGACGCGGTCGCGCTCTACCTGGCCTGCCTCCGCCTGGGCGCCGTGTACGTGCCGCTGAACACCGCCTACACGCCCGCCGAGGTCGCCTTCTTCGTGACCGACGCCGCTCCCGCCGTGTTCGTCTGCCGGCCGGGCACACCCGAGCCCCACGGTGCGGTGCAGGTCCTGACCCTGGACACCGACGGGACCGGGTCGCTGCCACAGCTGGCGGGGCGGAGCCCGGCCGTCGACGACGTCGAGGCCCGGGAACCCGACGACTGGGCGGCGATGCTGTACACGTCGGGGACGACCGGTCGCTCGAAGGGAGCGATGCTGTCGTGCCGCAACCTGGTCAGCAACGCCGACGCGCTGGTCGAGGCGTGGCGGTTCGAGCCCGACGACGTGCTGCTCCACACGTTGCCGATCTTCCACGTCCACGGGCTGTTCGTGGCCCTGCACTGCGCGTTCTCGGTAGGGGCGCGCACACGCCTGCACACCGGCTTCGACGTCGACCACGTGCTCGACGACCTCGCCACGTGCACCGTGCTCATGGGCGTTCCGACCCACTACCACCGGTTGCTCGCCTCGCCGCGCCTCGACCGCGAGCTGGCCGCTGGCGTGCGCCTGTTCACGTCGGGCTCGGCGCCGCTGGCCGCCCACGAGCACGAGGCGTTCGCCGAGCGCACCGGGCACGCCATCGTCGAGCGGTACGGCATGACCGAGACGATGATCATGACGTCGAACCCCTACGACGGCGACCGACTCGCCGGCACGGTCGGCTATGCCCTCCCCGGGATCGAGCTGCGCGTCGCCGACGACGACGGTCGCGAGGTGGCGCACGACGAGACGGGAACCGTCGAGGTCCGCGGCCCGAACGTCTTCCTCGGGTACTGGGGACTACCCGACCGCACCCAGGCGGCGTTCCGGGACGACGGCTGGTTCGTCACCGGCGACGTCGGCCGCATGGATCCCGACGGGCGCGTCACCCTGGCGGGACGGGCCAGCGACGTGATCATCACCGGCGGCCTCAACGTCTACCCAAAGGAGGTCGAGCTGGTGCTCGACCAGGTCGACGGCGTGGACGAGAGCGCGGTGATCGGGCTTCCCGATCCCGACTTCGGCGAGGCCGTCGTGGCCGTGCTCGTCACCGACGCACACACCGTCGACGAGCACGCCCTGCGGGTGGCGTGCGACACCCGCCTCGCCCGCTTCAAGCACCCGAAGCGCTACGTGGTGGTCGACGAGCTGCCGCGCAACGCCATGGGCAAGGTGCAGAAGGCGACGCTGCGGGACTCGCTGGGCGGAACCAGCTGAGCCCCGCTGCTCAGTGGTGCCACCAGGTCCGTTCGGCCACCATCGAGCGCCACGCCTTGTGACCCGCGACCGAAGCGAATCCGACGCAGGCCAGGCTGGCGGCGACCGCGCCCACGCCGGCGACCTCGCGAGCCGTGAACCGGCCGGTGGTGGTCAGCTCGTGGAAGGAGCCGAACAGCGGCACCGGCACGAAGAAGACGGTGGCGGCGACGAGGAACGCCCAGCTCAACCACAACATGCTGGAGTACAGGAACAGGCGCCGCGAGCTGACGGCGAGGAGCAGCAGGTCGGCGCCGGCGGCCGCACCGACCAGCGCCGCCAGCACGGCGACGCTGGTGCCCATCATCACCGGTCCGCTCGACGCGTTCACCGCCGATCGGGCCACGGCGTGGGCGACCAGGTTGGCGCCCACGGCGAGGGTGAGCGCGGCGACCCCGGGCCACGTCGGGTGTCGCTTGACCTGGGTCGGCCACCGGATGGCGTGCACCCATTCCACGTGTCGTTGCCGTCGTGCTCGTCGCATTCGTCGCGTTCCTGCTCGTTCAACGCTGAGCCAACCACGGCGCCGGGGCCCCGGACAGGGTCCAAGGTCCCGGCGGCGATGGGCTCAGGCGGGTCCGGAGAAGACGCCTTCGGCGTCGCGGTTGGGGCCGATCTCGGCCGGTGCGTCGTAGCGGCCCACCTCGTTGCGGGCGACGACGAAGTGGTGGACCTCGTCGGGTCCGTCGGCGACGCGGATGGTGCGCTGCGACGTGTACATCTGGGCCAGCGGCGTCCACTGCGACACGCCCGTGGCGCCGTGGACCTGGATGGCCTGGTCGATGATCGTGCAGATCTTCTCGGGCACGAGCGCCTTGACGCCCGACACGTAGACGCGGGCCTCGGCGTTGCCGAGCACGTCCATGGCCTTGGCGGCCTTGAGGACCATGAGCCGGCAGGCGTCGAGCTCGAGGCGGGCGCGGGACACCAGCTCCATGTTCTTGCCGAGGTTGATGATGGGCTTGCCGAACGCCTCGCGGTACTTGCCCCGCCGGATCATCAGCTCGAGGGCCTTCTCGCCTTGGCCGATGGCCCGCATGCAGTGGTGGATGCGACCCGGGCCGAGGCGCAGCTGGCTGATCTCGAAGCCACGACCCTCGCCCAGCAGCATGTTCTCGGCCGGCACGTGCACGTCGGTGAACCGGATGTGCATGTGGCCGTGCGGGGCGTCGTCGTGGCCGAACACGTGCATGGGGCCGAGGATCTCGACGCCGGGGGTGTCGACCGGAACCAGGATCTGCGACTGCTGCTTGTGCGGCGGCGCGTCCGGATTGGTCCGGCACATCACGATCATGATCTTGCAGCGGGGGTCGCCGGCGCCGGAGATGTAGTACTTCTCGCCGTTGAGGACGTACTCGTCGCCGTCGCGCACGGCCTCGAGCCGCACGTTCTTGGCGTCGGAGCTGGCCACGTCGGGTTCGGTCATGGCGAACGCCGAGCGGATCTCGCCGTTGAGCAGCGGCTCGAGCCACTGCTCCTTCTGCTCGGGGGTGCCGACGCGCTCGAGCACCTCCATGTTGCCGGTGTCGGGGGCCGAGCAGTTGAGGCTCTCGGAGCCCAGCGGGTACTTGCCGAGCTCGACGGCGATGTAGGCGTAGTCGAGGTTGGACAGACCGCCGACCTCGGAGTCGGGGAGGAAGAAGTTCCACAGGCCGGCCTCGCGCGCCTTGGCCTTGGCCCCGTCGAGCAGCTCGAGCTGGCCGGGAGCGAAGCTCCAACGGTCGTCGCGGTTCTCGCCGAGCGCGTAGTACTCCTCCTGCATCGGCGCCACGACCTCTTCGAGGAACTGCACGACCCGCTTGAACAGCGGCTTGGCCTCCTCGCTCATCCGCAGGTCGAACAGTTCGGATGGTTCTTCGGGCGTACCCATGGGTTCGGTCTCCTCCGTCGTCTGCCCCCGTGTCCCGAGCGCGACCCCGAATGTAGATGCCGGACGCCCCCGGTTCGTCGGCGACCCGCACCCGGTTCGGGGCCCGGTCGCTAGAAAGTGGGGGCATGGTGCACACACCGGACTTCCGCCTCGACGACCGCGTCGCCATCGTGACCGGCGCGTCCAGCGGCATCGGGCACCGCTTCGCCCGGGTCCTCGCCGAGCAGGGTGCGTCGGTGCTGGCCGCCGCCCGGCGGGCCGACCGCCTCGACGAGCTGGCTGCCACCAGCCACCGGATCCACGCCGCCGTGTGCGATGTCGGCGACGACGCCCAGCTCGAGGAGCTCGTCGACCGCGCCGCCTCCGAGTTCGGCCGGGTCGACGTGGTGATCAACAACGCCGGCACCACCGACGCCGTCACCCCCGCCGAGCACGAGGACCCCTCCGACTTCCGGCGGGTCGTCGACATCAACATGAACGCCTGCTTCGTGCTCGCCTCCGCCGCCGCCCGGCAGATGATCGTGCAGGAGTCCGGCGGCTCGATCATCAACATCTCCTCGGTGCACGGCCTGGTGGCCGCGGCGCCCAACGCGCAGGCGGCCTACGCCGCGTCCAAGGGAGGGCTGGTGAACCTCACCCGTGAGCTGGCCGCCCAGTGGGCCAAGCACCGCATCCGGGTCAACGCCATCGCCCCCGGGTACTTCGAGACCGAGCTCACCGAAGCCATGTTCGTCGGCGAGGACGCCGGCCTGCGCTACATCCGGCGCAACACGCTGCTCGGCCGCCCCGGCGAGCTCGACGAGCTCGACGGTCCGCTGCTGCTGCTGGCCTCCGACGCCGGCACCTACATCACCGGGCAGACCATCGCGGTCGACGGCGGCTGGACGGCGCGGTAGCGGTGCCGAGACTCACGGGGCGAGGTTGGTGCAGGCGCGCTCGGCCTGCCACTCGGCGACGTCTACCGCCGCCTCGTCCCCGGTCAGCGGCTGGGGTACCGACCCCTCGATGCGACCCGGAACCCATTCGGAGCTGACCGGTCCGTCGGGGTCGACCCGCACCAGGAAGACGCCGGTGCGGGCGCTGCGCGGGCTGCCGGAACCAAACAGGAAGTTCCCCAGGCCGTAGTGGACCACGGCACCGTCGAGGTGCCCGCCGCCCAGGACGCGGTGGGCATGCGAGCCGACCACGACGTCGGCGCCGGCGTCGACGAGCGCCTGCGCCAGCTCCTGCTGGGACTGCGTCGGGCACTCCTCACCCTCGGTCCCCCAGTGCAGGAACACCACGACGACGTCGGCGTCGGCGCCGGCGGCCGTCACCGACTCGACCAGCCGGTCGACCCGCTTGGCCGAGGCCACGCCGGCCTGATCGGGACCGGCCGTCCAGCTGCTGATCAGCTCGGCATCGAGGACCTGCGTGGCGGCGATGACCGCGACGCGGACACCGCCGACGTCACGGACGAAGGGCTGGTAGGCGGCGTCCTCGTCGGCGCCGATGCCGATCAGCATGCCGGCGCTGGCGTCCTTGGCCGCAAGCGTCTGGGCCAGCCCGGCCGGGCCGTAGTCGATGGCGTGGTTGTTGGCCGCGCTGGCGACGTCGACACCGCCGGCGGCGAGCGCGCCGAGGATGGTGGCGGGTGCCCGGAACGTGTACTCCTTGTCGAGCGGCTCGCCGGCCGGTGCGACGGGATCGACGACCGCCGTCTCGAGGTTGGCCACCACCAGGTCGGCGTCGCGCAGCAGCGGAGCGAACGGCCCGACGAACCCGTCCGGGTCGGTTGCCAGCCGGTCGCCGAGCACACCGGCGGCGTTGACATCGCCGACGAAGGCCAGCGTGATCGGCGCTGCCTCGGGGCGAGCCACGGCGGTTCCGACCGGCCCGTGCACGGCGCCGACGGGCTCGGTCACCACCGGGACCGCGGGTTCGGACGCGCCGTCGAGCGCGGCGCTGCCACCGACGCCGGCGACGGCCCCGAGCAGGAAGGTGACGAGCACGAGCACGAGCATCCGGGGGTCGGGGCCGGGCGCACGCTCCAGGTGTCGACCCGACATGGGCGGCACGGTACCGACGCGCACCGCGCGCGTCGCGTCACCCCCCGGAGCCGCTCGCAGGAGCGATCAGCCGGAGCCGGGCTCCTCGGTGTCCGGCTCCCGATCAGGGTCGCCGGCGCTCGTCTCCTCGATGCCGGCCCGGAGATCACCCATCATCGATCCGGCGGCGAGGTCATCGAGCTCGTTTCGGGCCTCCTGCACCAGCGCCAGCCGGGTGCGCGCCTGGAGCAGCGCCTGCTCGACGTCGGCCGAGGCCGGACCTCGCAGGGCGACGACATCGGTCACCGCCTGCTCGATGGCGTCGACGGCGTCACCGACCGAGGCGACCTGCTCGTCCTTGTGGCGGCCCGGCAGGGCGGCAGCCGCGATCAGCCGATCGTCGACCTCGAGCGCGGCGCGTTCGAGCGCTTCGCGCACCTCGACCACCTCGGGGCTGTCGAGGGCGCGGTTGGCCCGCAAGGCCGTCATGGCGTCGCGCAGGCGACGGTGCAGCCGCGCTTCGGGCGAGTGAGCGCCGGCCCACTCCTTCGGGGCGGTGGTGGGCACCCCGGGGATGATCTCGTTGGCGTCGGAGAAGTCCTGGGCGTTGCGCAGCGCCCAGTACCCGAGCGTGCCGATGACCACGAACAGCAGACCGATGAGCAGGACGGTCATGTCGGTGAGGACCCCTGGGTGCCGAAGACGAGGTAGAGCGTGATGGCCACGATCAGGGCGACCAGCACGGCAGCGGCGATCTTGATCTTGCTGTAGGGCCGCTGGCCCTGGACCTCGCCGGTGACGCCGTTGATGAACACCTGGAACGGGCGCTGCTCGTACAGGACGGTGAGCAGCCACACGGGCAGCAGCAGGTGCTTGTAGCGGATGTCCTCGTAGTGGACCCCCATCGAGGAGATGCGCTGCACGTCGCCGCCGATGTCGCGACGGACGTCGTCGCGGATCTCGTCCTCCATGCGCTGCTTGGCGATGCCGAAGCAGTCGGCCACGTCGTGGTCGTAGGTGCGGCACAGGTGGCCGGCGATGAACTCGGCGTTGAACGGTCGGGCATCGTTGGTGGGCCACGGCTCGAGCGCCTGCACGTGCCGACGTTCGAGGCCCTCGTTGGCCAGCACCGGCAGGTCGTCGAAGTTGTTGCGCACCGTGCCGGCCGCCGGCCTCCAGCGGGTGCGAACCTCGGTGCGCCGGTTCTCGCCCGAGCCGACGGTGACGGTGTAGTGGTCGCCCCGCATGCCCGTGTACCGGGTGGTGGTGAACGCGTCGTAGGTGAAGTAGGCGCAGTAGACGCTGGTGAACGAGCCGGTGGTGGCGTACTTCTTGAACTCGTTGGGGGCGAACCAGCGGCTCTTGATCCACTTCTCGATCTGGTCCTCGGCGGTCGGCCGGTCGACCTGGAACGGCAGGACGCCGTCGACGGCAAGGCGGGCAGGCGCGTCCTGGATGTCGTCGCGCTGGATGGGTGTGGCGCAGTACGGGCAGCGGGTGGCGGTGAGGCTGCCGGTGAAGGTGGTGTGACCGCCGCAGTTCTGGCAGACGACCTCCTTCTCTCCCTCGACCTGGTGGCCGGTGCGCTCGAGCGCGCCGTCCTGCAGCGCGGCGAGCGCGTCGCGGAAGTCCTGCTCGACGACCTCGTCGCCCTCGTTCTCGATGATCTCCTGCTCGTTGCCGCAGAACGGGCACTTCAGCTTCTGGACGCCGATGGCGAACTCGAGCTCGCCACCGCACTGCCGGCACGGGTAGGTGCGGGTGGCCTCGGTGCGGTGCAGCAGGGCCCGCGTCCGGACGGCCTCGGCGGCCGCTTCGGCGTCGTCGTCGGGCGGGGCCGGCTCGACCGACGCATCGACGTCGGCCGCCGCGCTGTCCGGCGGCAGCGGCGGGGGACCCTCGAGGGGTGGCGGATCGCTGGGTTGCCCGGGACCGGGCGGAGGCGGCGGTGGGGGTGGGGGCGCGTCGCTCGCCATGGATCAGCCGTCGGAGGGTGGCGGGGGCGGCGGGGCCTGGCCGGCGGTGGGCGGCGGCGGCGGTGCCGCGAACAGCGGCGCCAGCGCCGGCACCTGGCCGGCCTGGGCCCACTGGGCCATGCCGTTGGTCCACACCAGCGTGGCGGCGTTGATCTGGCCGTTGGCCACGCCGGCCTGGAGCTGCTGCATGTTGTAGGGGCCGGTGGCCTGGCCGTTGACCTCGACGTGGAAGAGCGCCTGCCCGGGGAGCGGCGGTGGTCCGCCGGCGGCGGGCTGGCCCTGCTGGCCGGCGCCGAGGGCGCCACCCATCTGGTTGGCCATCTGGCCGGCCATGGCGATGCCCATGCCCATCTGCATGGCGTCGCCCATGGCACTGCCGCCCGGGTTCTCGGCGGCGGCGACCATGGCGTCGGCGGCCCGCACCTGCTGGAGGCGCTGCACGTCGCCCACGTTGTGGGCGTAGCCCCCGGCTTCGACACCACGCGCCACGCCACGGGTCATGGCCTGGGTGATCTCGTCGGGCAGCGAGATGTTCATGGTGACCGACTGGATCTCGAGACCGAACTCGTCGTCGACCCGCTCCTGCACGAAGTCGCGCAGCTTGTCGGACAGCTCGACCTGCTGACCCTGGAGGTCGATGGCGCCCAGACCGGTCTCGAGGACCATCTCGCTGAACGCCAGCGTGATGACGCGCCGGAGCAGCTCGGTGATCTCCTCGGCCTCGACGGCGGAGTCGGTGCCGATGACCTCCTTCAGGAAGATCTCGGGGTCGGCGATGCGCACCACGCACAGACCGTTGGCCCGGACCTGCACCATCTTGAAGTCGGGGTCGCGGACGGTGATCGGCTGCGGCGTGCCCCAGCGCAGATCGGTGACCGGCCGGGTGTTGATGAAGTACACCTCGCTGCGGAACGGACTGTCGAAGCCGTGCTTCCAGCCCTGCAGCGTGGACATGATGGGCAGGTTCTCGGTGGTCAGCTCGTAGTTGCCCGGACCGAACACGTCGGCCAGCTGACCCCGGTACACGAAGACGGCTTGCTGGCCCTCGCGGACGATGAGCTGGGCACCGTTCTTGATCTCGTTCTGGTAGCGCGGGAAGCGCCAGGCGAGGGTGGTGCGGCTGTCGTCGATCCATTCGATGATGTCGACGAGTTCGCCCTTGAGCTTGTCGATGAGTCCCACGTGCCGGATCGTATGCCACCGGGGGCGGGGGCGGTCGCCGGTTGCCCGGACGCACCGGCCCAGGGAATCCCAGCCCAGGGAATCCCGGCGCCGGCGTCGAACACCAGCAGATGCGCCGCCCCCGAACGCACCGCCTTCGCGTGGCCTGGATCGTCACCGTCGCCGTCACCGTGGCCACCATCG
Organism: uncultured Acidimicrobiaceae bacterium; assembly: GCA_963800295.1. Classification (GTDB taxonomy): domain Bacteria; phylum Actinomycetota; class Acidimicrobiia; order Acidimicrobiales; family Salinilacustritrichaceae; genus Salinilacustrithrix. Next base: position 111,708 of record CAWDAJ010000009.1, on the reverse strand, counting down.
CCGCACTGCCCCGCCAGCGCGCCGACGCCGACCCCGTCGACCGCGTCCGCGTCGTCCACATCACCGTCGACTCGCTGCACCCCAGCGAGGTCACCGCGGCCACACCGAACCTCCTGGCGCTCAAGGAGCACGGCACGTGGTACGACCAGGCGCGCGCCGTCATGGCATCGGAGACCCTCCCCAACCACGTGGCCATGGGAACGGGCACCTACCCGGGTCGCAACGGCATCCCCGGCAACTCGGGCGTGGCCGATCCGTCGCAGCCGCCCGTGCAGGAGGCCGACCCCGACCTCGGCGTCTACGGCCTGCGGCACGCCTACTCGACCTTCCAGGCCATCGACGCCGAGTGCCCCGAGCTGCAGACCGTCGGCGTCTTCTCCAAGCAGTACGTGTGGCGGACGTTCAGCCAGGACCCCGTCGACATCTACTTCGACGAGCCGAGCTACAACATCCCGGTGTCGGGCCACGCCCCCGAGCTGGCCACCGTGCCGGCGATCATCGACGCCATCCGGGCCGACCCACCGCCCGACTACCTCTTCGCCAACCTCGGCGACGTCGACCGGACCGGCCACGTGGCGCCGGTCGGAGCCGCCGCGCTCCTGGGCACGCCGCCCGAGCGCCAGGCCGTGCTCGAACACACCGATGCGCTCGTGGGCCAGATCGTGCAGACGTTGCAGGACGAGGGTCTCTGGGACTCGACCGTCCTCGTCATCTCGTCCGACCACTCGATGGACTACTCCAACCCGCTCGACCCCTCCAGCCGGGTGGACGCCGCCGGGGCGCTCGACGCCGACCCCCGCACGGCGGGCCGCTTCCTCGTGTCCGAGAACGGCGGCGCCGGCTTCGTCTTCCTCCTCGATCCGACCGCGTCCGACCGAAACCAGGTGCTGGCCGACGCACGCCAGGTCATCGGTGGACTCGACGGGTGCCGCCGAGGTGCTCTACCGGCAGCCCAACCCGCTGGACCCCGGCGCCGACCTGGCGACGGTGCACCCGGCCTGGAACCTGCACCAGACGCCACGGGCCGGTGATCTGTTCGTCTACACCGAGGACGGGCACGCCATCGGCTCGCAGACCTCCAACCCGCTGCCCGGCAACCACGGACACGGTGTCACCCGCCACGCCGTGGCGCTGGTCAGCGGTGGCTGGGACGGGGTGCGCACGCAGGAGATCGCCCCGTCAGACCCCGAGGCGGTGAACATCGTCGACGACACCGAGGCCCTGCCCGAACAGGCCGAACAGGTCGACTACGCCCCCACGTTCGGTTGGCTGCTGGGCATCGACGATCCCGGCGCGTTCATCGACGGACCGCCTGCGGCGCAGTGGCAGGGGCGCGTCCTGACCGAGGCGTTCAACCGCCGACCCGTTCCCGTCTGCCGGACGGATCCGCCGCACAGCCGGCGATACCCTCCGCAACGGAATGAGCTCCGACCCGGGACCGCTGCCTGACGTCGTCCGCGACGCCACTCGCCGCCGGCGCGACCACGCCGACCGGCTGCTCGCCGTGGTGCCTGCGCTCGGCGAGGCGTGCCGCGACATGGCACAGCGCTTCCGCGACGGCGCGCTCCTGCAGCCCACCGGCGTCGGCGTGTCGGGCATCGACGCCGCCCACGTGGCCGTGGAGTTCATCCACCCGGTGATCACCGGCAAGCGGGCCCTGCCGGCGCTGGCGCTCGACCCGGCCCACGTCGAGGACGCGCTCCCCCGTTCCATCGTGCTCGGGCTGCGGCTCGGCGACGACCCCCGCACGCGGCGCGCCGTGGCGGCAGCGCACGCCCGCGGCTGCCTGGCCATCGACCTCACCGCATCCGGCGACGGCGCGCCGGTCGACCACGTGCTCTCGCTCGACACCGCCGACCCGCTCGTGGCCCGCGAGCTGGAGGTGACCGCGTACCACCTGCTGTGGGAGATCGTGCACGAGCACCTCGACGCCGCTCCCGCGCCCACCGGCACCGAGGACGGTCTCGGCTCGCTCTACCCGTTCCTCGACGACACCGGTAGCGAGCACACCGGTCCGTCGTCGCCGGTCGACGTGGACCTGTCCGAGTCGATCGTCTCGAAGGTGCACGAGATCGGCCGGCTCCGTTCCGACGTCCTCGACACCCACGCGGCCGAGCTCGTCGCCGTGGCACAGGTGGTCGCCGGCGCCGGCACCGTCTGGACGTTCGGCAACGGCGGCAGCTGCACCGACGCATCGGCGGTGGCCCATCTCCTGCGCGACCGCGACCTCCCCGGCGCACCGATCCGGGCCCACGCGCTCTCCGACGACGTCGCCACCATCACCGCCCTCACCAACGACGTGCGCTTCGACGTGGTGTTCGCACGGATGCTGCGCACCCTCGCCCAGCCCGATGACGTGGCCGTCGGCTTCTCCACCAGCGGCAACTCGGCGAACGTGCTCGAGGGACTGGCGGCGGCGCGCGACCTGGGCTGCACCACCGTGGCCTTCGCCGGCTACGACGGCGGCGAGCTGGCCCACCTCGACGGTCTCGACCACCTCTTCGTCGTGCCGTCCACGTCGGTCCACCGCATCCAGGAGGCCCAGACCACGCTGGCCCACGTGCTGGTGGAGCTGGTCCGGGCGCAGGGCGCCGGCGGTCAGTGAGTGCGGGCCCGGTCGCGGGCCGCCACCACCGCCGCCTGCCCCAGGCTGATGCCGCCGTCGTTCGGTGGGAAGCGACGGTGCGTCAGCACCTCGAACCCGTCGGCGGCCAGCAGCCGGCCGACCCACTCGACGAGCAGCGCGTTCTGGAACACGCCACCCGAGAGGGCGACGGTGGACACGCCCGTGACGGCACGCGCCCGCTCCACCGCCAGCCACACCAGGTCGGCCACGGCGCGGTGGAACCGTCCGGCGACGGCGTCGACGGAGCGCCCGTCGCGCAGGTCGTCCACCAGTGCCCGGATCATCGGCACGGTGTCGACGATGAACGGCGTCCCGTCGCTGATCTCCACCGGGTACGAGCCACGCTCGCCGCGGTCGGCGCGTTGCTCGAGCTCGATGGCGGCCTGACCCTCGTAGCTCACCCGGTACCGGACACCGAGGATGGCGGCGACCGCGTCGAACAGCCGCCCGGCGCTCGTGGTGGGTGGGGCGTTGACGCCGGCGTCGGGCCATCGACGTGACCGCCCGCCAGCGCGAGGCGTTGTCCCGGCGCACGGCGAGGTCGGCGACCTCGTCGGCACCCATGGCCGCCCCGAGGTGCATGGCCGCCATCCGCCACGGCTCTCGCACGGCCATGTCGCCGCCCGGGAGCGGGACGGCGGCCAGGTGGCCGAGGCGCTCGAAGTCGGCCAGGTCGGCACGCAGGATCTCGCCGCCCCACGCGGTGCCGTCGGTGCCGAGACCCATGCCGTCGAACGCCACGCCGATGACCGGTCCGGCGTGCTCGTTGTCGGCCAGGCAGGCGGCGATGTGGGCGTGGTGGTGCTGCACGCCGATTGCCTCGACGTCTCCCGACTCGGCCAGCGCCCGGGCGAACGCCGTCGAGCGGAAGTCCGGGTGCAGGTCGTGGGCCACCACCTCCGGACGCACGGCGAACAGCCGGCACAGGTGCTCGACGCTCTCCTCGAAGGCCACGAAGGTCTCGTGGTTCTCCAGGTCGCCGAGGTGCTGGGAGACCACGGCCCGGTCGTCTCGGCCGACGCAGATCGTGCTCTTCAGCGCCGCCCCGCACGCCAGCGTGTGGCGGGGGAAACCGCCGGCGATGCGCACCGGGCGCGGGGCGTGGCCGCGCGCCCGGCGCACCACGATCTGGCGATCGTCGACCACGCGGGTCACCGAGTCGTCGACCCGCACGTGGATGGGCCGGTCGTGGGTGCAGAACCAGTCGGCGATGTCGCGCAGGCGCGTCGCCGCGTCTGCGTCGCGGTGGACCAGCGGCTCGGACGAGCGGTTGGCGCTGGTGAGCACCAGCGCGCCGCCGTGCGCCTCGGCGAGCAGGACGTGCAGCGGCGTGGGCGGCAGCATCACACCGAGCGAGCGGTTGCCGGGCGCCACGGCGTCGCAGACCGGGGCGCCGGCTCGGCGCTCGAGCAGGACGATCGGCCGCTCCGGCGAGACCAGCAGATCCTCCTCGACCGCGCCGACGTGGGCGAGCGATCGGACCACGTCGAGGTCGGCGGCGAGCAGGGCGAAGGGCTTCTCCTCCCGGTGCTTGCGCCGGCGCAGGTGAAGGACTGCGGCCTCGTCCGCGGCGTCGACGGCCAGGTGGTACCCACCCAGGCCCTTCACCGCCACGATGTCGCCGGTACGGAGCCGGTCGACCACCGCCTCGACCACGTCACCGACCTCGACCGGCTCGAACGACGCATCCCGCAGCACCAGCTGGGGTCCGCACGTCGGACAGCAGGTGGGTTGGGCGTGGAAGCGCCGGTCGAGCGGGTCGTCGTACTCGGCACGACAGGCGGAGCACATCGCGAACCCGGCCATCGTGGTCGTGGGGCGGTCGTAGGGCAGACCCCGCACGATGCTGAACCGCGGTCCGCAGTCGGTGCAGTTGAGGAACGGGTAGCGGTACCGGCGGTCGGCGGGGTCGTGCAGCTCGGCCAGGCAGGCCGGGCACGGAGCCACGTCGGGGGCGACCGGCGTCGACGCGTCGCGGGCCGGATCGGTGCGGCTCTCCACGATCCGGAACGCCTGCTCGCCCACCGGTGCGATGTCGTGCAGCGAGACGTCGTCCACGACGGCGAGCGGAGGCAGAGCGCCGAGCAACCCGTCGACGAATGCGCCGACCGATGCGGGCGGTCCCTCGACCTCGACGAACACGCCGTGGCCGTCGTTGCCGACGAACCCGGCCAGACCGAGCGCGGTCGCGTGGCGGTGCACGGCGGGCCGGAACCCGACGCCCTGCACGATGCCGGTGACCGCCAGGCGGCGGCGGACGATCTGCTCCTTGTGCACCCAACCTGCCCTTTACACCCGACCGTTCGATACTTACGGTCGTGGAGAGCCCCAAGCTCTACCGCACGAGATCCCCGGTCGTAGGTTCTGAGACCGGAACGAACTGGGTAGCACTCGCTGGCTGCCACACACGCAAGGGGGATTGCGATGGTCACCGTCGACGACGTGACAGGGGGCGAGCGCACGGCGACGATGCGCGACAAGCCCGACGTCAACGACCAGAAGCTCCACGTGCTGTGGATCAACGCCGGGCTGTCCTGCGACGGAGACTCGGTGTCGCTCACCGCCGCCACGTCGCCGAGCGTCGAGGACATCGCGCTCGGCGTGTTGCCCGGTCTCCCCAAGGTCGAGTTCCACTGGCCGCTCATCGACTACGAGAACGGTCCGGTGGGTGGGCGCGACGACTTCATCCACTGGTTCCACGAGGCCGACGCCGGCGAGCTCGACGCCCCCTACGTGCTGGTCGTCGAGGGGTCGATCCCCAACGAGGAGATCATCGACGAGGGCTACTGGGCCGCGTTCGGCATGGATCCCGACACGGGCGAGCTGCGCACCACGTCCGAGTGGGTGCGTCGCCTCGCCCCGAACGCACTCGCCGTCGTCGCGGTGGGCACCTGCGCCACCTACGGCGGGATCCACGCCATGGAGGGCAACCCCACGGGCGCCATGGGTGTGGCCGACTTCCTCGGGTGGGACTTCGTCACCGAGGCCGGCAACCCGATCGTGAACGTACCCGGCTGCCCCATCCATCCCGACAACCTGTCCGAGACCTTCCTGTACCTGCTCTACATGGCCACGGGCCAGGCGCCCACGATCCCCCTCGACGAGAAGCTGCGCCCCACGTGGCTGTTCGGCGCCACCGTGCACGAGGGTTGCCAGCGCGCCGGCTACTACGAGCAGGCCGACTTCGCCGCCGACTACAACAGCCAGAAGTGCCTGGTGAAGATCGGGTGCTGGGGTCCGGTCGTCAAGTGCAACGTGCCCAAGCGCGGGTGGGTGAACGGGGTCGGGGGCTGCCCCAACGTGGGCGGCATCTGCATCGCCTGCACCATGCCCGGCTTCCCCGACAAGTTCATGCCGTTCATGGACGAACCGCCGGGTTCCACCGTGTCGGGGAACGCCATCAAGGTCTACGGGGCGATGATCCGCCGGCTGCGCAGCATCACGGCGAAGACGGTCGACGAGGAGCCCAAGTGGCGACACCGCGGCTCCGAGCTCACCACCGGCTACCACGCGCCCTGGCGCTGAAACGTACGACCACGACCAACGGGGGACGGCGCTCATGGCGCACACCGCAGACACCGCCAAGGCCAGCATGCGCGAGGTCCACGAGGACGGCCTCGTCGAGATGGCGTGGGATCCGATCACCCGGATCGTCGGCAGCCTCGGGATCTACACCAAGATCGACTTCAACAACCGCGAGGTGAAGGAGTGCTACTCGACCTCGCACGTGTTCCGTGGCTACAGCGTGTTCATGAAGGGCAAGGACCCGCGCGACGCGCACTTCATCACGTCGCGCATCTGCGGGATCTGCGGCGACAACCACGCCGCCACCTCGGTGTACGCGCAGAACATGGCCTACGGCATCAGGACCCCGCCCCTGGGTGAGTGGATCATGAACCTCGGCGAGGCGGCCGAGTACATGTTCGACCACGCCATCTTCCAGCACAACCTGGTCGACGTCGACTACTGCGCCCGCATGGTGCAGGAGACCAACCCCGGCGTGTGGGAGCAGGCTCAGCGCACCGAGGCACCCAACGCCGGCATCCACGGCTACCGCACCATCGCCGACATCATGGAGGCGATGAACCCGCTCGAGGGCGAGCTGTACCTCGAGGGCCTCAAGATCTCTCGCCTCACCCGCGAGATGTTCTCCCTGATGGAGGGCCGCCACGTCCACCCCTCGACGCTGTACCCGGGCGGGGTCGGCACCCAGCCCACCGTGCAGCTGTTCACCGACTACCTGGTGCGGCTCATGAAGTACGTCGAGTTCCTCAAGCGCACGGTGCCGGCGCACGACGACGTGTTCGACTTCTTCTACGAGGCGCTGCCCGGCTACGAACACGTGGGCGAGCGCCGGGTGCTGCTCGGTTGCTGGGGCTCGTTCCAGGACCCCGAGCACTGCGACTACACCTACGCCAACATGGAGCACTGGGGTCGCAAGATGTTCACGACCCCCGGCATCGTCGTCGACGGCAAGCTGCTCACCACCAGCCTGGTCGACATCAACCTGGGCATGCGGATCCTGCTGGGCTCGTCGTTCTACGACGACTGGGACGACCAGGAGGTCTTCGTCGACCGCGACCCGCTCGGCAACCCCGTCGACCGGCGCCATCCCTGGAACCAGACCACCATCCCGCAACCGAAGAAGCGCGACTTCTCCGATCAGTACACGTGGGTCATGTCGCCCCGGTGGTACGACGGCAACGAGCACCTCGCCCTCGACACCGGCGGGGGTCCCCTCGCCCGGCTGTGGGCCACCTCGCTGGCCAACCTGGTCGACATCGGCTACGTCCAGGCCACCGGCGACGGGGTGAAGATCAACCTCCCCAAGTCCCAGACCATGGGCGAGACCACGCTCGAGTGGAAGATCCCCAAGTGGTCCAACACCATCGAGCGCAACCGCGCCCGCAGCTACTACCAGGCCTACGCCGCCGGCTGCGCCCTGCACTTCGTGCAGATGGCGCTCGACGACGTGCGGGCCGGCAACCACAAGGTGTGGGAGTCCTTCGAGGTGCCCGACGAGGCCATCGGCTGCGGCTTCCACGAGGCGGTCCGGGGAGTGCTCAGCCACCACCTGGTCATCCGCGGCGGCAAGATCGCCAACTACCACCCGTATCCGCCCACGCCGTGGAACGCCAGCCCCCGCGACGTCTTCGGTACACCGGGTCCCTACGAGGACGCCGTCCAGGGGATGCAGATCTTCGAGGAGAACGGCCAGGACGACTTCAAGGGCATCGACATCATGCGCACCGTGCGCAGCTTCGACCCGTGCCTGCCCTGCGGGGTGCACATGTTCAAAGGCAACGGCAAGACGCTGAAGGTCATGCACTCGCCGGCGGGGAACGCTCCCCATGGCTGAGGGACGCGGAGTCGACGGGACGGACGTCGAGGAGATCAGTGCCCGGATCGGCACGCTGCTCGACCGGCTCGCCGCCACCGACCCGACGGCGGCCGCCCTGGCCGACGAGCTGGTCGGCGCCCTGCTCGAGCTGCACGGCGCCGGGCTCGGGCGCATGGTCGACGTCCTGCGGGCCAAGGCGCCCGTTGCGCTCGACGACCTGGCCGACGACGTCCTGGTGTCGGGGTTGCTCCTGCTCCACGGCCTCCAGCCCGACGACGTCACGACCCCGCTGCGCCACGCCGTCGACCCGGCGCCACCGGCGGCACCAGCGGCGCCGACCGAGGCGTTCATCCCCCTCGACGCCGTCCGCCGCCGGCCCCGCCCCGACGTGGAGGGGTGCCAGCTGTGCGGCGCACCGATGGGTGACGAGCACCGCCACGTCGTCGACCTCGACCAGCGCTCGATCCTGTGCACGTGCCGGGCCTGCGGGGTTCTGTTCTCCGGCGGCACCAGCGCCCACGAGCACTTCCGCTCGGTCCCCGACCGGTACCTGCGCGTCGATCCGTTCACGCTCACCGACGTGCAGTGGTCGATGTTGCAGATCCCGGTGGGGGTCACGTTCGTGATCCACGACAGCCGCGTCGGCGGGCCGGTCGCCTTCTATCCCAGCCCGGGCGGCGCCACCGAGTCCGAGCTGTCGCTCGACGCCTGGAACGACGTCGTCGCCGCCAACCCGGCACTGGCCGACGTCGAACCCGACGTCGAGGCCGTCCTGGTGCGCAACGAGCCCGACCGGCCCGCCGAGTGCCACATCGTCCCCGTCGACCGGTGCTACGAGCTGGTCGGCACGCTGCGGGTGCACTGGCGGGGCTTCGACGGGGGCCACGAGGTCCACCAGGCCACCGAGGCGTTCTTCGACGATCTCGACCGGCGCTCCCGGCCGGCGGCGGTGGCCGAACCATGACCGCCCCACGGTTCGAGGTCACCGGGGCCCGGCCCGACCGCATGGCGCTGTCGCCGGTCCTCGAGGTCGACCTGCGCGTCACCGCCGAACCCGGCGAGGCCATCCAGTCCATCCTGCTGCACTGCCAGATCCGGGTGGAGCCCGAGCGGCGGGCCTACCAGCCCGACGAGCAGCAGCGGTTGCACGACCTGTTCGGCACCCCCGACCGCTGGTCCGACACCCTCAAACCCTTCCTCCTCACCCACGTCACCCTGCCGGTGCGCGGCTTCGCGGGCGCCACCGACGTCACGCTGCCGGTCCCGATCAGCTACGACCTCGAGGTCACCGCCGGCAAGTACCTTCGCTCGGTCCGCAACGGCGAGATCCCGCTGCTCTTCCTGTTCAGCGGCACCGTCTACCGGCGCAGCGAGCTGCCGGGCGGCGGCCACGGCATGCAGGTCGAGCAGATCCCGTGGGAGTCCGAGTCGCGCCTGCGGCTGCCGGTGGCGGTGTGGGACGAGCTCATCGATCTGCACTTCCCGGGTGCCGGTTGGCTGCTGCTGCGCCACGAGACCATCGACGCGCTCCAGCAGGTCAAGACCGCGCACGCCCTGCCCACGTGGGACGACGCCGTCGCCCACCTCCTGCGCAACCAGGAGCCCACCCGATGACCGGCCCGGCCACGGAGCCGGCGGCACTCGACGCCGCCCGCGACATCGCCGACGCCGTGCTCTACGAGGGGTACGTGCTGTTCCCCTACCGGGCGTCGGCCACCAAGAACCGCTACCGCTGGCAGTGGGGCGTCGTGGTGCCCCACGCCCAGGTGGCCGCCGGCGCCACCGAACCGCACACGCTCGGCTTCGGCGTCCCCGTCCGGCGAGGCGGCGACGTCACCGTCACCGCCCGGTTCCTGCGTCTCGTGCACCGTCAGGTCGTCGACCCGGGCGGCCGGCCCGTCGACCGGGTCGAGCTCGGCGGCGACCTCCACATCACCTGGGACGAGGGCACCGAGGAGCAGGTCACGGTCGGTCCCGTCTCCGTCGACCGGCTGTTGGACGGCCCCTGCGCCCGCGAGTTCCGCCTCGACGCGGTCTCCGAGTTCGACGACCTGGGCCAGGGCTGGCACCTGCGACGCCGCGCCGAGGAGGTCACCGGAACGGTCACGGTCCGGGTGATCCCGGTCGACGACGGCGCGGTGGCGTTCGACGTGGAGGTCGCCAACACCACCGACTGGTCCCGGCGCCGCGCCCACCGCGACGACGTGCTGCGCCGCTCGCTCGTGGGCACCCACGTGCTGCTGTCGGCCGGCCCGTGTGCGTTCGGGTCCGTCGTCGACCCGGCGCCGTGGGCCGAACCGGCGACCGACCGGTGCCGCGGCAGGGGGTTGTACCCGGTGCTGGTCGGCGACGACGACGTGGTGCTCGCCGCCCCGATCATCCTCGAGGACCACCCGCAGGTGGCCCCGGAGAGCCCGGGGCCGTCGTTCGACGGTCTGGAGATCGACGAGTTGCTGGCGCTGTGCGTGCGTGGTCTCACCGACGACGAGAAGCGCGAAGCACGCGCCACCGACCAGCGGGCCGCCGACATCGTCGACCGCAGCGATGCCCTGCCGGCCGAGGTGCTCGACCGGCTCCACGGCGCCGTGCGTCAGTTCGGACCGGCGGACCTCGGCCCGGCACCCGAGGCCATGATCGACGCCGAGACGGCGGCGTTCTTCGGCGTCGGCGAGCAGCCCCTCGACAGCGTCATGGTCGGCGACGCGCGCGTGGCGCTGGGCGACACCGTCCGGCTGCACCCCAACCGTCGTGCCGACGCCCACGACCTGTTCGCCGACGGGCGGGTCGCCACGGTCGAGCGCATCGTGCGCACCGTCGACGACGACACGCTCGTCGCCGTCACCCTCGTCGACGACCCGGCCGCCGACCTGCACCGCTGGTACGGCCGGTTCCAGTACTTCCACCTCGACGAGGTGGAACCCGTGACCGCGAAGGAGGCGGGAACATGAGCAGTGACCACGATGCCGTACCCCAGCCGGGGATGGCTCCCTCCCAGTGGTTCGTCCGGCTGCTCGGCTGGGCGCTCGTCGCGGGGGCCGTGACCGCCCTGGTCGGCATGCGCAACGAGATCAAGCGCTACGCCCGCATCAAGCAGATGTGAGCCCGAGGAGACATCCGTGCCCAACCACCGAGGAACACCGATCGCCCCCGGCGAGCTCGAAACCGCCCATCCCTGGGACCACGACCGCTGGTCCGAGGCCGAACCGCAGGAGCGACGCGGCGCCCCCGGCAGCCGCGACCTGGGACGGATGGCCACCCGACGCGACCCCGACGCCGACCCCGGCGAGTGGTCCGGTGTCCGCCCGCTGCCGCCGCTGCTGCCCTCCATGCCCCGCCTGAAGCCGGGGGACCAGGGAGGTTGAGCGTCCTCGGCGACGACGTGCGCACGCTGGTCGCCGGCGTGGGGAACATCTTCCTGCGCGACGACGGCTTCGGCTCGGAGGTCGCCCGGCACATGCTGGCCGACGCGTCCTTGCGCGAGGCCCTGCCCGAGGGCGTCCGCGTCGTCGACTACGGCATCGGCGGCGTGCACCTGGCCTACGACCTGCTCGACGGCGTCGACCTGTTGATCCTGGTCGACGCCGTGCCGCTCGACGCCGAGCCCGGGACGCTCGCCGTGCTCGAGATCGACGAGCGGGCCCTGCCACCGGCCGCCGTCGACTCCCACGCCATGGACCCGGCCGCCGTCCTGGCCAACGTGCGCGGGTTGGGCGGGACCCCACCCCGGACCCTGCTCGTCGGCTGCCGCCCGGCCGACGTCACCGACGGCATGGGCCTCACCGCCGAGGTCGCCGCCGCGGTCGAGCCGGCCGTCGCCCTCGTGCACCAGGTGGTCGCCGAGCACCACCGTCCCGCGACCGCCGACGGCACCGCGCCATCCACCGCCGCGCCATCCACCGCCGCGCCAACCACCGCATCGGGAGGTCCCGCATGGACGCCATCACCTTGCTGACCGAACAGCACCGCCAGGTCGAACGCCTGGCCGACGAGTTCCTCGCGCTCGGCCCCGACGACCTCGAGCGCAAGCGCGACATCGCGCGGGAGGTCATCGCCGCCCTGTCGATCCATGCCACCATCGAGGAGATGGCCTTCTACCCGCTCATCGCCGAGGCCGTCCCGCCGCTGGCCGACCGCGTCGACCAGAACCGCCACGAGCACCTGCACGTCAAGCACCTGCTCCAGGACCTGCACGGCATGGCGCCCGACGAGGCCCGCTTCGCCACCACCATGGTCCAGCTCGTCGGCGCCGTGAAGGCCCACGTCGACGAGGAGGAGCGCGAGCTGTTCCCCGAGGTGCGGGCCGAGCTGACCGAGGCCGAGCTCGGCGAGCTGGGCGACCGCCTCGCCGAACTTGCCGCGGTGGCGCCGACGCACCCACACCCGTGGGCGCCCGACACGCCGCCGCTCAACACCACGCTCGACCCCATCGTGGGCCGTCTCGACCGGGTGCGCGACGCCATCCGCGACCGCCTCAAGTCCAAGTCCGTCTGACCGAGAGCCGGAGGATCCACACGTGCACGAGATGGGGATGTGCCAAGCGGTGCTCGACGCCGTGGAGAAGCGGGCCCGCGACCGCCGCGTCGAGCGCATCGGCGTGCGCGTCGGCGACGAGCTGGCGGTCGTGCCCGAGGTGTTCGAGCAGGGCTTCCAGGTGCTGGCCGAGGGCGGGGTCGCCGAAGGCGCCACCACCGACATCGAGCCCACACCGGGTGACGAGCTGGTGCTGCTCTGGATCCGCTACACCGGACCCGGCGCCGACGACGAGACCGCCTCCGAAGCGGCCACCACCTAGGAGCACCTCATGTGCCTCGGCATCCCGGGACAGATCGTCGCCCTCGACCCCGACAGCGAGCTGCTGGCCCGCGTCGACGTCGCCGGTGTCACCCGCGTGATCAACATCGGCCTCGTGCTCGACGACGACGTCGAGGTGGGCGACTGGGTGCTGATCCACGTCGGCTTCGCCATGGCGGTCATCGACCAGGAGGAGGCCGAGCGGGCCATGGAGGGCCTCATGCTGCTCGGCGAGCAGTTCGACACCGAGGTCGCCGAGATCGCCGGCTCGCAGATCGAGTAGACGCGGGCCACCACCGAGGGGAGCCACCGATGAGATACGTCGACGAGTACCGCGACCCCGAGCTGGCCCGTGCGCTGGCCGCCCAGATCGACTCGCTCGTGGAGCCCGGCCGCCAGTACAAGATCATGGAGGTCTGCGGCGGCCACACCCACGCCATCTACCGGTTCGGCGTCCACGACTTCCTGCCCGAGACGGTCGAGCTGGTGCACGGCCCGGGCTGCCCGGTGTGCGTGATCCCCATGGGGCGGGTCCAGGACGCCATGGCCATCGCCGAGCACGACGACGTCATCCTCACCTGCTTCGGCGACATGATGCGCGTGCCCGGCGAGCACGGCTCGTTCCTCGACGCCAGCGCGCGGGGCGCCGACGTGCGCATGGTGTACAGCCCGCTCGACGCGCTGCGGATCGCCCGCGACAACCCCGACAAGCAGGTGGTGTTCTTCGCCATCGGGTTCGAGACCACGGCGCCGTCCACCGCGCTCACCGTGCAGCGCGCCGACGCCGAGGGCATCGAGAACTTCTCGGTGTTCTGCAACCACGTCACGATCATCCCGGCGATCAAGGCCATCCTCGATTCGCCCGACCTGCGCCTCGACGGCTTCATCGGCCCGGGTCACGTCTCCACCGTCATCGGCTGCCGCCCGTACGAGTGGGTGGCCCGCGATCGGGGCAAGCCGCTGGTGTGCGCCGGCTTCGAGCCGCTCGACGTGCTCCAGGCCGTGCAGATGATCATCCAGCAGCTGCACGACGGTCGCTGCGAGGTCGAGAACCAGTACGGGCGGGTCGTCCCCTGGGACGGCAACCGCCGGGCGCTGGCCGCCATGGCCGACGTGTTCTCGCTGCGGCCCACCTTCGAGTGGCGCGGCCTGGGCTCCATCGCCAACTCGGCGCTGCGCCTGCACGACCGCTACGCCCACCTCGACGCCGAGCAGCGCTTCGCCGTCCCCGGCGTGCGGGTGGCCGACCCGAAGGCCTGCCAGTGCGGTGAGGTCCTCAAGGGCGTTCTGCGGCCCTGGGAGTGCAAGGTGTTCGGCACCGCCTGCACGCCCGAGACGCCCATCGGCACGTGCATGGTGTCCTCCGAGGGCGCCTGCGCCGCCTACTACAACTACGGCCGCCATGCGCGCGGCCGCGTCGAGATCACGCCGGCGGGAAGCCGTCGATGACCGAACGCACCGAGGAGCACGTCCTCGAGCGCATCGAGAAGGCACGCCAGCGCGCCCCCCGGTTCCGCGACGAGCGGATCACCATGGCGCACGGCGCCGGTGGCAAGGCCAGCCGCGCCCTGGTCGAGGGGCTCGTCGTGCCCGCCCTGCAGGGCGACGCACCGAACGATGCCCTCGCCGCGCTGGGTGACGCCGCGGTGCTCGACGTCGAGGGTGGCCGGCTGGCGCTCACCACCGACTCGTTCGTGGTGCGGCCGCTGCGCTTCCCCGGCGGCTCCATCGGCGAGCTGGCGGTCAACGGCACGGTCAACGATCTCGCCGTCTCCGGCGCCCGGCCGCTGGCGCTGTCCGTCGCCCTCGTGCTCGAGGAGGGACTGTCGGCCGACGTACTGCGGGCCGAGGTCGACGCCATCGCGGCCGCCGCCCGCCGGGCCGGGGTCTCGGTGGTCACCGGCGACACCAAGGTCGTCGAACGCGGCAAGGCCGACGGCATGTACATCACCACCACCGGCATCGGCATGGTCGCCGAGCACGTCGAGCTGGGTCCCGGGCGGGTCCGGCCCGGCGACCGGGTCCTGGTGTCGGGCACCATCGGCGACCATGGCATCGCCGTCCTGCTCGCCCGGGGCGACCTCCAGATCGAGGCCGACGTGTCCAGCGACACGCAGAGCGTGTGGCCCGTGGTCGAGGCGCTGCTCGCCACGGCCGGCGACGGCGTGCGTTGCATGCGCGACGCAACCCGCGGCGGGCTGGCCACGGTCACCTGCGAGATCGCCGAGGCGGCCCGGGTCGGCGTGGTCCTCGACGAAGCGCGCCTGCCGGTGCGGCCGGCGGTGAACGGCGCCAGCGAGATCCTGGGCATCGATCCGATCTACGTCGCCAACGAGGGCAAGCTGGTCGCCTTCCTCGATCCCGACGTGGCCGACGCCGCCCTGGCCGCCGTCCGGGCGACCGAGGCCGGCGCCGATGCGTGCCTGGTCGGCGAGGTGGTGGCCGACCCTCCCGGCCGCGTCCTCGGACGCACCGCCTTCGGGGGCCACCGCATGATCGACATGCTCGTCGGCGACCCGCTCCCCCGCATCTGCTAGGACGAGGACAGGCGGGCCGGCGTGCCCGCACCACCTGCACAGGGGGCACCATGAAGCAGCTCACCGGCCTCGACGCCAGCTTCCTCTACATGGAGGACGAGGACGTGTTCGGCCACGTCTCGAGCCTCTCGGTGTACGAGCGACCATCGCCCGACTACCGCCCCTTCGACGAGTGGCGCGAGCAGATCCGCCGGCGCCTCCACCTGCTCGAGCCGCTGACCCGGCGCCTGCGGAACGTGCCGTTCAACCTCGACCACCCGTACTGGGTGCCCGACCCGGCCTTCGACCTCGACTTCCACGTCCGGCACACCGCCGTGCCGCCGCCCGGCGGCACGCGCGAGGTGGCGGCGCTCGTGGGCCGGATCATCGGCCGGCCGCTCGACCGCGCCCGCCCGCTGTGGGAGAGCTACGTCATCGAAGGGCTCGAGGGAGACCGGTTCGGCATCCTCACCAAGGTGCACCACGCCGCGGTCGACGGCGCCTCGGGTGCCGAGCTGCTCACCCTGATGCTCGACACCAGCCCCGAGGGCGATCCCGCCCCGCCGACCGAGCCACTCGACCTGCCCGCCACCGTGCCCGGCGACGGCGAGGTGCTGGCGGCGGCCCTGGGCAGCCTTGTCCGCAAGCCTGGCCGCTTCCTCCTGCTGTCCTCGCGCACGGCGCGCGGCCTCGGCCAGGCCACGCGCAACCCGGTGCTCACCGCCGCCGGCCAGCAGCTGCGCGACAGCCTGCGGGGCCCGCTGGGCACGGTCCTGAACGTCGGCCGGCGGCGGCCCGAGGTGCGGGACGAACCACCGGCCGTGCAGCCGTTGCCCGACGCCGCGCCGCGCACGTCGTTCAACGCCCGCATCACCCCGCACCGATCGTTCGCCTACCGGTCGGTGCCGTTGTCGGCGGTCAAGGACGTGAAGAACGCGCTCGGCGCCACCGTCAACGACGTCGTCATGGCGGTCTGCGCCGGTGGCCTGCGCCGCTACCTCGAGGGCCGGGGCGAGCTCCCCGACAAGCCGCTGGTGGCCATGGTGCCGGTGTCGATCCGCACGGGCGACGAGGCCGACAAGTGGACCAACCGGGTGTCGGGCCTGGTGGCCACGCTGCCCACCGACGAGCCCGAGGCCTTCGAGCGGGTCCGCAAGGTGCACGAATCGATGGTGGTGGCCAAGGAGCTGCACGACGCCCTACCGGCCGACATGCTCACCCAGTTCGCCGACTTCCCCCCGCCGGCGGTGTTCTCCCGGGCCAGCCGCATGGCCATGCGCTTCCAGGCCGGCGGTCGCGTCGACCCGCCCATCAACCTGGTGATCTCCAACGTGCCCGGGCCCCGCGAACCGCTGTACGCCGCCGGCGCCAAGCTCCTGCACTACGTGCCGGTGTCGACCATCACCCACGGGCAGGGCCTGAACATCACCGTGCAGAGCTACCTCGACACGCTCGACTTCGGGTTGGTGGCCTGCGCCGAGCTGGTGCCCGACATCTGGGATCTGATGGACGCCATCATCGACGACTTCGCCGCCCTGGCCGAGGCGGCCGGGCTGTCGGCGTCCATCGTCGAGGCCGAGCCTCCGGCCGCCACCGAGAAGGCGCCCACCACGAAGAGGACGGCCCGGAAGAAGGCGGCGAAGAAGAAGGCCACCAGCAACAAGCGCGCCACCAAGAAGAAGGCAGCCAAGAAGTCGCCCGCTGGCAAGAAGGCGTCCTCACGGGCCACCCTGAAGCGCCGTGACGACTGACGGCGGCCGCGGGCCGCAGATGAGCGACCCCACGGCCGACGAACCCAAGCCGGTCACCGTCGACCGGTTGCTGTGGCTGTTCGACCTCGAGCGCCTCGATCGCGACCTGTTCCGGGCGCCGGTCCCCCCGACCGACCGCCTGGGTGGTGGCGGCCGGCTCTTCGGTGGCCAGGTGGCCGCCCAGGCGCTGCGGGCGGCCACGCTCACCGTCGAGGTCGACCACCACGTCCACTCGCTCCACGGCTACTTCCTGCGGCCCGGCCGACCCGACCTGCCCCTGATCCTGTCGGTCGACCGCATCCGCGAGGGCAACAGCTTCACCACCCGCCGGGTGCTGGCCATCCAGGACGGCGAGGCCATCTTCAGCACGTCGGTGTCGTTCCACAAGGACGAGCCCGGTGGCGAGTACGCCCCGTCCATGCCGGCCGACGTGCCCGGGCCCGACGACGCCGAGGAGCTCTGGGAGGAGTCGGTGTTCGCCGAGTTCCTCCGCCGCTCGCCCTTCGAGGTGCTCGAGCTGCCCGAGCCGCCGCGCGACGAGCACGGCCACCTCAGCTCCACCCGCCGGGTCTGGGCCCGCACGCGCGGCGCCCTGCCCGACGACCGCGCCCTGCACGCGTGCGTGGCCACGTTCTTCTCCGACATGGGTGCCGTCTACGCCGCCGCCCGCTCGGTCGGCGCCGGCTTCGGCACGGTGATGGGCGCCAGCCTCGATCACGCCATGTGGTTCCACCGCCCGCTGGCCATGGACGACTGGGTGCTCTACGACCTGGTGCCGGTCAACGCCGGCGGCGCCCGGGGTCTGGTGCGGGGGAGCATGTACCGCCGCGACGGCACCATCGCGGTCAGCGTGTCGCAGGAAGCGCTCATCCGCCTGCTCGACTCCTGAGCGCTCGAGAGAGGGCACAGGTACTCGCTTCGCGGATCCGCGGGTAGGTCCCAGAGGACTGCTCGCCCCACGAGAGGAGTGCTCACATGGCCTCGACGACCGTTGGCGATCGCATCGTCTCCCGACTCACCGAGTGGGGGGTCGAACGAATCTTCGGTTACCCCGGCGATGGCATCAACGGCCTCGCCGCCGCCCTGCAACGCGCTGGGAACGAACCCAAGTTCACCCAGGCGCGACACGAGGAGATGGCGGCCTTCGAGGCCACCGGCTACTCGAAGTTCACCGGCAAGGTCGGCGTCTGCCTGGCCACGTCCGGTCCGGGCGCCATCCATCTGCTCAACGGTCTCTACGACGCCAAGCTCGACCACGTCCCGGTGGTCGCCATCGTGGGCCAGCAGGCACGCACCAGCCTGGGCGGCCACTACCAGCAGGAGGTCGACCTGACGACGCTCTTCAAGGACGTCGCCGGCGACTACGTGCACATGGCCACCCAGCCCCAGCAGTTCCCCAACCTCATCGACCGGGCCATCCGCATCGCCATCACCAAGCGCACCGTCACCTGCGTGATCGTGCCGGCCGACCTCCAGGAGGAGGAGTACTCACCGCCCGAGCACGAGTTCAAGATGGTGCCCTCCTCGATGGGCGTCACGCCGCCCCGCATCGTTCCGCCCAAGGGCGTGGTCGAGCAGGCCGCCGACATCATCAACTCGGGCGAGAAGCTGGCGATCCTCGTCGGCCAGGGCGCCCGTCGCGCCTCCGACCTCGTGTTGCAGCTCGCTGAGAAGCGCGGTGCCGGTGTGGCCAAGGCGCTGCTCGGCAAGGACGTGCTGCCCGACGACCATCCGAACGTGACCGGTCCCATCGGTCTGCTCGGCTCCAAGCCCACCGACAAGATGATGATGAACTGCGACACGTTCCTGATGATCGGGTCGAGCATCCCCTACAGCCAGTTCCTGCCCGACTTCGGCCAGGCGCGGGGCATCGAGATCGACATCGACCCGGCCATGATCGGGATGCGGTATCCGATGGAGCTCAACATCGTCGGCGACTCGCGCGAGACGCTCGAGGAGCTGCTCCCCCTGATCGATCCGGTCGAGGACCGCTCCTGGGAGCAGGAGATCCAGGCCGAGATCGTGCGCTGGTGGGAGATCCTCGAGGAGCGGGCGATGCTCGAGGCCGACCCGGTCAACCCCCAGCGGGTGTTCTGGGAGCTGTCCCCGCGGCTGCCCGAGAACGCCATCGTCACCTCCGACTCGGGCTCGTCGGCCAACTGGTACGCACGTGACCTCAAGTTCCGAGGCGAGATCCGCGGGTCGCTGTCGGGCACGCTCGCCACGATGGGCCCCGGTGTGCCCTACGCCATCGGCGCCAAGTTCGGCCACCCCGACCGGCCGGTCATCGCCTGCGTGGGCGACGGTGCCATGCAGATGAACGGCATGAACGAGCTCATCACCATCAGCCGCTACTGGCAGTTGTGGGACGACCCGCGGCTCATCGTGCTCGTGCTCAACAACCAGGACCTCAACCAGGTCACCTGGGAGATGCGGGCCATGGCCGAGACCACCAAGTTCGAGGCCACGCAGAGCCTGCCCGAGTTCAACTACGCCAAGTTCGCCGAGTCGGTCGGACTGCTGGGCGTGCGCATCGAGAAGACGGAGGACATCGGTTCGGCGTGGGACCGGGCGCTCAGCGCCGACCGACCCATGGTCGTCGACGCCGTGGTCGATCCCGAGATCCCGCCCCTGCCGCCCCACACCGAGTTCGATCAGGCCAAGAGCCTGACCAAGGCGATCCTCAAGGGCGATCCGGCCGCCCGTCACATCATCAAGCAGGGCATCAAGGAGAAGGCCCAAGAGCTGCGCCGATGACCATGGCGCCCGTCCGCTCGCTGCACGCCCGGGCCTACGAGGTTCCGACCGATCGCCCTGAATCGGACGGCACCCTGGCCTGGGACTCGACCACCATCGTGGTGGTCGAGGTGGAGGGTGACGACGGAACGCCGGGTCTGGGTTGGACGTACGGCCACCAGGCGGCCGCCACCCTGATCAACGCCAAGTTGGCCGACGTCGTGACCGAGGCCGACCATGCCCATCCCCGGTCGGTCTGGCCCCAGCTCATCGGCGCCGTGCG
Organism: uncultured Acidimicrobiaceae bacterium; assembly: GCA_963800295.1. Lineage (GTDB taxonomy): Bacteria > Actinomycetota > Acidimicrobiia > Acidimicrobiales > Salinilacustritrichaceae > Salinilacustrithrix. The sequence continues at coordinate 91,664 of CAWDAJ010000009.1, read as the reverse complement.
GAACCTCGGCCGTCAGGGCATCGCCGCCCAGGCCATCTCGGCGATCGACGTCGCCCTGTGGGACCACCACGCCCGCTCCCTCGGGCGGCCCCTCGTCGACGTCCTCGGCCGTCACCACGACGCGGTTCCCGCCTACGGCAGCGGGGGCTTCTGCACCTACGACCCCGACGAGGTGGCCGAGCAGCTGGGGAAGTGGGCGGCCGACGGCTTCGGTGCCGTGAAGATGAAGGTGGCCCGCCACCCCGACGAAGACCTCGAGCGCTTGCGTGCGGCACGCGATGCCATCGGCCCCGACGTCACCCTCATGGTCGACGCCAACGGTGCGTTCACGTACCAGCAGGCCCGGCGGTGGGCGTGGCGCTACGGCGAGTTCGACGTGCGCTGGTACGAGGAGCCGGTCACCTCCGACGACCCAGAGTCGTTGCGGCGGCTGCGCACCGAGGTCCCGCCCGGCATGGAGGTCTCCGCCGGCGAGTACGGGTGGGACCCGTGGTACTTCGAGTCGATGGTCGGCAAGGAGGCCGTCGACTGCCCCCAGGCCGACGTCACCCGCTGCGGCGGCTTCACCGGCTTCCTGAAGGTGGCCGAGATCGTCCAGGCGCACCACCTCGACCTGTCGGCCCACACCGCACCGCTGTTGAGCGCCCACGCCGGCTGCGCCACCCGACGCATCCGGCACCTCGAGTGGTTCCACGACCACGTCCGGATCGAGCGCCGCTTCTTCGACGGCGCCCTCGAGCCGTCCGACGGCCACCTCGTACCCGACCCCGATCGTCCCGGGCTGGGTGTCGAGCTGCGACGCAGCGACATCGAGTCCCTGGCGGTCTCCTGACCGACGACACCAGCCAGCCCAGCACGACTCCGCCCAGCACGACACCGCCAAGACAGGAGGACCATGGCCCTGCTCAAGGGGATCCCCGTCCGGACCGAGCATCCCACCCAGGACCCGAGCGACGAGCTGGAGGAGGCGCTGCGCGACGCGGTCGAAGGCGAGGTCCGCTTCGACGCCGGCTCGCGGGCGATGTACGCCACCGACGCCTCCAACTTCCGCTATCCGCCCATCGGGGTCGTGATCCCGAAGACCATCGACGACGTGGTCGCCGCCCATCGCGTGTGCGCCGAGCACGATGCGCCCCTGCTCAGCCGCGGCGCCGGCACCTCGCTGTCGGGCGAGACGGTGAACCACGCCGTCGTGATCGACTTCTCCAAGTACCTCCACCACGTCCTCGACGTCGACGCCGAGCGGCGCCTCGTGCGGGCCCAGCCCGGCGCCATCAACGACGTGGTCAACGAGCACACCCGCCCGCACGGGCTGGTGTTCGGCCCCGACCCGTCCACCCACGCCTACTGCACCATCGGCGGCAACGTGGGCAACAACTCCTGCGGCATCCACTCGGTGCAGGCCCGCACCCGTGGCAGCGGCTCACGCACCTCCGACAACACCGAGTCGCTCGAGGTGCTCACCTACGACGGGCTCCGGATGACGGTGGGGCCGACCTCCGAAGAGGAACTGGCCCGCATCATCGCCGAGGGCGGTCGCCGCGGACAGATCTACGCCGACCTGAAGGCGCTGCGGGACAAGTACGCCGATGTGATCCGGGAACGCTTCGTCGACATCCCGCGCCGCGTCTCGGGCTACAACATCGACGAGCTGCTGCCCGAGAAGGGCTTCAACGTGGCCCGGGCACTGGTGGGCACCGAGGGCACCTGCGTCACCGTGCTCGAGGCCACCCTGCAGCTGGTGCCCGACCCGCCGGCGAAGTCGCTGATGGTCATCGGCTACGACACCATCTTCAACGCCGCCGACCACCTGGAGACGATCCTCGAGTACGGGCCGCTGGCCTGCGAGGCCATCGACCAACGCCTCCACGACAACGAGGTGGCGCTGGGGATGAACCCGGACGCCCTGTCGATGCTGCCCGACGGATCGGCGTGGGTGCTGATCGAGGTCGGCGGCGACACCAAGCAGGAATCCGACGCCAAGGCGCGCGAGATCGCCGCTCGGCTCGAGTCCGATCCGAACCCGCCCGCCGGAACGAACCTGTTCGACGATGCCGGCCAGGAGCAGCGTCTGTGGGAGGTGCGCGAGGCCGGCTTGGGAGCCACCGCCTTCCCCCCGGACAGCAGCGGCGACCACTGGCCAGGCTGGGAGGACTCGGCCGTCGACCCGTCGGTGGTGCGCCCCTACCTGCGTGACCTGGGTGCTCTCTACGACGAGTACGACTTCCACGGCGCTCTGTACGGCCACCTGGGTGACGGCTGCATCCACTCCCGCATCAACTTCGACCTGACCACGCCCGGGGGCCTCACGCACTACCGCCGGTTCATGGAGGAAGCGGCCGACCTGGTCGTCTCCTACGGGGGTTCGCTGTCCGGCGAGCACGGCGACGGCCAGCAGAAGGGCGAGCTGCTCCCCCGCATGTACGGCGACGAGCTCATGGAGGCGTTCCGCGAGTTCAAGCGGATCTGGGATCCGCGCAACCGCATGAACCCCGGCAAGGTCGTCGACGCCCGACCGCTCGACCAGAACCTGCGGCTGGGGACCGACTACAACCCGGTGCGGCCGCCCACGAAGTTCCACTGGGTGGACGACAGCGGCGACTTCGCCCACGCCACGCTGCGCTGCGTCGGGGTCGGCAAGTGCCGCGAGCCCGACGGCGTCGACGTCATGTGCCCCAGCTTCATCGCCACCCGCGAGGAGAAGTACACCACCCGCGGTCGTGCCCGCCTGCTGTTCGAGATGCTCCAGAACGAGGTCATCACCGACGGCTGGCGCAGCAACGAGGTGGCCGAGTCGCTCGACCTGTGCCTGTCGTGCAAGGGCTGCACCCGCGACTGCCCGGTCCACGTCGACATGCCCACGTACAAGGCCGAGTTCCTCCACCACCACTGGAAGGGCAAGCTGCGACCCCGGCACACCTATGCCTTCGGCTACATCGACAAGTGGCTCCGCCTCGCCGGCAAGGCGCCGCGGCTGGTCAACGCCGTCTCGCAGGCACCCGGCATCGGGCGCCTCGTGATGCGGGCCGCCGGCGCCACGCCCGAGCGGCGCATGCCCGAGCTTGCCCACCAGAGCCTGCAGGACTGGTTCGCCGAGCGCGGCACCCGGAACCCCGCCGGCCAACGGGTGCTGGTGTGGCCCGACACCTTCAACAACCGCCTGCACGCCGACACCGGGCGGGCCGCCGTCGAGGTGCTCGAAGACGCCGGCTTCCAGGTGGTCATGCCCCAGGGCCACGTGTGCTGCGGCCGCCCGCTGTACGACTACGGCTTCCTCGACTCGGCCACCAAGTACCTCAAGCGCAGCCTGGCGGCGGTGCGCGACGAGATCCGTCGCGGCACCCCGATGGTGGGCATGGAGCCGAGCTGCATCGCCACGTTCAAGGACGAGCTGTCCAAGCTGCTCCCCCACGACGACGACGGCATCCGCCTGCGCCAGAACGTGTACCACTTCGGCGAGTTCCTCGAGCACTTCGACGTCGACGTCCCCCAGATCGGCGACGGCGAGAAGGCCCTGATGTGGGGGCACTGCCACCACAAGGCCACCGGTGGCATGGACGCCGAGCAGTCGGTGCTCGAGCGCATGGGCTACGAGGTCGAGGAGGTCACCGGAGGCTGCTGTGGACTGGCCGGCTCGTGGGGCTTCGAGGGCGGACACCACGACCTGTCGATGCAGATGGGCGAGGCTGGCCTGCTGCCCGCCGTGCGCAAGGCGTCACCGCGCACCCCGATCATCGCCGACGGCTTCTCGTGCCAGACCCAGGCCGAGCACGGCGCCAACCGCAAGCCTCAGCACCTCGCTGAGCTGATCCGGTCGGGTCGTCGGAACAACCCGTAGAGGAAGGACTGCTCCGCGCCCGCCGGGGTGCGGTGCACCTCGCGCACCGTCAGATCCCGTCGGCGGCCGCCGCGGCGTCTTCGTCGACCCCGCCGCCCTTGGGCAGCGTGGCGAACACCGCCGGCGGCTCGCGCCACGGGTCGCCACCCCCGGACCGGGCGGCCTCGATGGCCGCCCACACCCGCTGCGGCGTGCACGGCATGTCGATGTGGCGCACGCCCAGGTGCGACACCGCGTCGATGACGGCGTTCTGCACCGCCGGTGTCGATCCGATGGTGGCCGCCTCGCCGATGCCCTTGGCACCGATCGGGTTGAGCGGCGACGGCGTCTGAGTGGAACGCACGTCGAAGCTCGGCATCTCGGCAGCGGAGGGGAAGCCGTAGTCGGCGAAGTTCGACGTGACCGGGTTGCCGTCGTCGTCGAAGCGCATCTCCTCGTACAGGGCCTGACCGATGCCCGACCCGATGCCACCGTGCTGCTGGCCCTCGACCAGCAGCTGGTTGATGACCGTGCCGCAGTCGTCGACCGCGACGTGGCGGACCAGGCGGGCGCGGCCGGTCTCGGTGTCGACCTCGGCCACGGCGATGTGGGCGCCGAAGGGGAACGTGGCGCCGTCCTGCTCGAAGAGGGCGTCGCCGGCGAGCGAGCCCTCGTCTTCCTCGGCGGCCCGGGCGGCCAGCTCGGCCCAGGACAGCGCACGCGCCGGCACGCCCTGCACGCCGACGGTCCCGGCGGTGGTGTCGACGACGATGTCGGCCTCGTCGGCCTCGAGCAGGCGGGCCGCGAGCGATCGGGCGGCGTCGACCAGCGCGGTCGTGGCCTGGTGGACGGCCGAGCCGCCGAGCTGCATCGAACGTGAACCACCGGTACCGCCTCCACGGGGAACCAGGTCGGTGTCGCCGTCGACGAGGCGGATGTCGTCCACCGGGATGCCGGTCTGGGCGCTGACCAGCATGGCGTACGACGTCTGGTGGCCCTGGCCGTGGGCGGAGGTGCCGGCGAAGACGGTGGCCGTCCCGTCGGGGTGGACCTCGACACGGCCGTCCTCCCTGGCACCGCCGCCGGCGGTGATCTCGACGTACACGGCGACGCCGATGCCCAGCTGCGCCGTGTCGCCCCGCTCGCGGCGCTCGGTCTGCTCACGTCGCAGGTCGTCGTAGCCGACGACCTCGGCCGCGGTGCGCAGGGGCAGCAGGTAGCGGCCGCTGTCGTAGGTGTTGCCGGTGAGGGTCGTGAACGGGAAGACGTCGTCGCCCAGCAGGTTCTGCTCGCGGAGCCGGATGGGGTCGATGTCGAGCTCGTGGGCCGCCTGGTCGACCAGGCGCTCGAGCAGCGCCGTGGCCTCCGGTCGGCCGGCGCCGCGATAGGCGCCCACCGGCGTGGTGTTGGTGACCGCCACGGCCACGTCGAACTCGATGGCCGGGAAGCTGTACGTCCCCTGCGACATGCGTCGGGTGCCGCCGGGCAGCGCAGCGCCGATCCCGGGGTAGGCGCCGGCGTCGCCGACCAGGTGCACCCGCAGGCCGGTGAACGTGCCGTCGGCGCGGCAGCCCAGCTCGGCGTACTGGATCTGGCCCCGCCCGTGGGGCATGGCCTGCATCTCCTCGCTGCGGCTGGGGACCCAGACCACCGGGCGGTCGAGCCGGCGGGCGGCGGCGGCCACGACCGTGTACTCGTACTGCGGTCCGGCCTTGCCGCCGAAGCCACCGCCGACCCGGGGCGTGATGACGTGGATCTGGTCGGGCTCCATGCCCAGCACCCGGGCCAGGCCACCCTTCACCAGATGCGGGAACTGGTTCGCCGGCCACACCGTGAGCCGGCCGTCCTCGGCCGGCGCCGCCGCGAAGCAGTGCGGCTCCATCGGGGCGACCGCCACCCGCTGGTTCACGTAGCGCCCGCGCACGACGACGTCGGACACCGCGTCGAGGTCCAGGGGCGCGTCCGACGACTCGGACACCGCGATGTTGTTCTCCCGACCGGGGATGATCGGTGTGGCGTCGGCGGCGAGCGCGTCCTCGGCGTCGACGTAGGTCGGCAGCGGATCGATGTCCGCCCACACCATGGCCGCCGCGTCCTCGCCCTGGGCGGAGGTCTCGGCCAGGACCACGGCGATCGCCTCGCCGACGAAGCGCACCCGATCGGCGGCCAGCGGGGCGCGGGCGAAGTCGTCGTGCAGGCGCACGAACCCGTGGTGCGGCCCGATGCCCAGGTCGTCCGCCGTCCACACCGCCACCACACCGGGCATGGCTCGGGCCTCGTCCACCTCGATCGAGCGGATGATGCCGTGGGCGGTGTCGGAGCGGACGAACACGGCGTGCAGCGGGTTGTCCAACGGAAGGTCGGCCACGTAGCGGCCGGCACCTCGGAGGAGCTCGGGATCCTCGGTGCGCACCACGCGGGTGCCGAGGATCGAGCCGTGCGGTTCTGCGGTGGTCGTCACGCGGGCGAGACTACGGCGGCGTCGACCGCTCCCGGCGGGGAGAGGGCGTCTCGCTCCGCCTGTTCAGCCGCCCGCTCGGGCGAGGAAGGCGTCGACGTCGCCTCGTGAGCGCAGGATCACGAAGTCGAGGTGGGCGTGCGCCGGGTCGTCGACCGCGCCCAGGTACCGCTCCCGGTACAGGTCGTGGCGCACCCACGCCCAGCGGATGATGTTCTGCTCCGGGTCCCAGTCGTACAGGTTGCGCCACGGCTCCCGGTTGCCGTTCCACAGCTCCTGGCGGCGCACCACGCGCCGCAGGGTCCGGCCAACGACCTGGCGCATCACGACCGCCTTCGGCAGGTCGAGGAAGACCACCGTGTCGGCCCGCGGCCACACCACCGGCTCGCGGACCGCGGAGTAGTTGCCGCAGGCGACCCAGCCGTCGGTGGCGGCATCGAGGGCGTCGGCCACCCGCCGGCGGAAGACCTCCGGCTCCGGCTGCGTCCAGCTCGGCCCGTGGAACAGCGCGTCCAGCTCGACGTGGGCGACCCCCAGGCGATCGGCCAGCGAGCGCGCCAGCGTCGTCTTCCCCGAGCCCGAGTTGCCCACCACCGAGACCCGACGCACGTGTCCAGCATGCCGCACGTCAGCGGGCGACGTTCCTTGCGTCAGCTGGGCGAGGTCGCCGCGTCGGCGTCTGCGTCGAAGTACGGGCGGTCGCCGCTGACCGTCACGCGGCGCAGAGACCCGGCGATGCGGCCAGTAGTCGCTGGCCGCGTAGTGCTGGACGGCGCGGTTGTCCCAGAAGGCGATCGACCCGACCTCCCACCGGAACCGGCACTGGTACTCGGGGCGCGCGTGCTGCTGGAGCAGGAACGCGACCACTCGCGTCGACTCCTCCGCACCGAGCGCAACCCCGGTGCCGCGCTCGGTGAGCGAGTCGTGGCGCAGGAACCCGCCGTGCAGGTACAGGGCCGTCTTGCCGGTCTCGGGATGGGTGCGGGCCAGCGGGTGGATCACGCCGAACGTGATGCGTGCCTTGATCTGCGCCACGAGCTCGTCGGGCATGACGTTGCGGCCGCCAGGCTGGACGAACACGCGGTAGTCGTTGATCCCGTCGAGGTGCCGGATGCGCTGCTGCACGTCGGCCGGTAGGCCGAGGAACGCCGCGTGGCTGTCGGCGAAGAGCGTGTCGCCACCGATCGGCGGCCCCTCGATCAGTTGGGCGATCGAGCCCAGCGACGGCTCCTCCATCCACGTGACGTCGGTGTGCCAGCCGTTCTCCGAGCCCGGGTTGTTCGCGCCATGGCCGATCTCGAGGATGAACGGGTTCTCACCCGGTGGGCCGAACGGGAACGCGTCGAGCCCGCCGAAGCGACGGCCGAGGGCAACCTGCTCGTCCTCGTCGAGGTGCTGGTCGCGGAAGAACACGACCTTGCGCTCGCACAGCAACGCGCGCACGAAGTCGATGTGGTCGTCGGGCACCGGCGGGTGGAGATCGATGGCGTGGACCACCGTGCCCAACGTGAGCCCGACGTGCTCCAGCTCGAAGCCGAGCGCATCGGCGCGTGCCTGCAGCGCTTCGGACACGGGTTGCTCGCCCATGCGCTGGTACTCGAGTGCCACGCCGAGTGGCACCCGGTTGCGGTCCGGGAACAACCGGTCCATCGACGGCGGCCCCTGCGCCCGGCGCTCGGCGACGGCGGCGAGGCGGTGCTCGTGGATCGCGGCCGCGGTTTCGATCGCCACCCGGTTGTACGGCCGGCCTCGATCGTCGGTTTCGGGCGTGGGCTGCTCCACCTGCGTCATGGTCTGTCCCCCTCGTTTCGCCAACCTTTCCACAACCGGGATCACCGTTGCCGCGGCCCCCGGCCGGACGTCAGCCCGGCGGCGTCGGCCGCCGTCAGCCCGCCGGCTGGAACAGCTCGACGACGTTGCCGGACGGGTCCAGCAGCAGCACCTGCTTGCCGCCCGGTCCTTCGATGACGTCGTTGCGGAAGGGCGCACCGGCGTCGCGCAGGCGAGCGACCTCGGCGTCGATGTCGTCGACGATCAGGTGGATCCGGTTCCACCCGCCGGGACCGGGCTTCTCGCCGTCGGGCATGGGCCGACCGGCCGAGCTCGTCGGCCCGCTGAGCAGCAGCCGCAGGTTGCCCCGGGCCACGTCGGCGAACGCCGGCGGGAAGTTGTTGAGGACCTCGAAGTCGAGCAGACCGGTGTAGAAGGCGACGGCGTGCTCGACGTCGTCGACCAGGTAGCGGACACTGACCATCGTTCCGGGATCGGACATGACTTCTCCGTTCGTCAGGGGTCGGGTGTGCCGTCGGCGAGGACCGCCAGCAGGAACCGGATGCGCGTCTCGAGGTCGGCAGCGACGTGCTGGAAGACCGGGTAGCTGGCGTCGTCGTCGGCCTGTCCGGCGGCCGGGTCGGGGATGCTCCAGTGGACGGTCTCGGGGTGACCCGGGAACTCGGGGCACACCTCGCGCACCTTGTCGCACAGCGTGATGACCCAGTCGAAGCGCTGGTCGGCGAAGACGTCGAGGTGCTTGGACCGGTTGCCCGAGAGATCGATGGCGTGCTGCTCGTGCATCACCCGCACGGCGTTGGGGTGCAGCGGCTTGGGGTTGCTGCCGGCGCTACAGGCCTCGACCGCGCCGTCCGACAGCTCGCCGATGAGCGCCTCGGCCATCTGCGACCGAGCGCTGTTGCCGGTGCAGAGGAAGAGCACCGACACCGTCGCCGACAGGCGCCGATCGGGATCCGGGCAGTCGAGGCCACGGTGCAGCGCACCGGTCGTGGCCTCGAAGCACGTCTGGGTGCGCGCCAGATCGAGCGAGTAGTAGGCGTCGCGCCCATCGGCCGAGCTTCGTCAGCCGGTGCCTTCGGCGTCGAGTCGCCAGTACCCACGCATCAGCTCCCGGCTCCAGTCGGGCTGACGGATCGTGGATCTCGGAAGGAACTCCTGCATCGTCGGCTTGATGTCGAGGACGGGAGTGCCGTCGATCGCGTCGAGCCCACGGACGGCCAGGCGGCGGCCGTCGACGGTCAGCAGCTCGCACGTCGTGTGGCCGAGTCGGTTCGGTCGCGCCTTGGCCCGCTGGGCGAAGATGCCGACCGCCGGCCAGTCGGCGCGGTTTCGCGGGTGACGAGCGGCCACGTGCACACGGTCGGGATCGACCCGGTCGAAGTGGAAGATGACGTCGATGTGGCTGAACTCACCGAGGCCGGCGGTGGCGTCGTCGGGGAACCGCTCGTCGACCACGATCTCGGCGTCGACCGTGTCCCAGTCGTCGTCGAGGGGTTCGCTGCGGCCACCGACGACGACGCCGATGGGTGTGAGCTCGATCGGTCCCAGAGCCATGTCGGCATTCTCGCCGACGAACCCGTGTGCCGGTCCGCCGGCGCAGCCGTCAGTCGCAGCCGACGCCGTCGCCGTCGGAGTCGAGGCGGTACGGGTCGCCGTAGCTGTGGTCGACGGTGACCCGGCCCGTGTACGCCGGCCCGTTGCCGCTCCCGCCGGAGCAGTCGTAGTCGGACGCCGGGGGGAGGCAGGGCGAGTAGCCCGGGGTGCAGTCCCCCGACGGCGCAGCGGCGGCCGTCGTCGGTGGTGGTGGTGGAGGAGGAGGAGGAGGACGCCACCGTCGTGGTGCTCGGAGGCACCGCGCCGCACGAGGTCAACAGGTTGGCCAGCGCCGGCTTCTCGGCGGGATCCACGGTCAGCGACCAGTGCTCCTTGACCACGACGACGGTGCGCGCCCAGAGGCAGTTGGCGTCGGAGCGGCTGGGGAACCACTCCGCCGCGTCCTTGTCGCTCTTGCGGATGTTGCTGGCGGCGGTCACGGCGAGGAGGTTCGGCCGGTAGTCGGCGAAGTCGTCGCGCTGCGCGGCTGTCCACGACCACGCGCCCGACCGCCACGCCTCGGCCAGGGCGACGACGTGGTCGATGTGCACCAGGCTTGGATCCACCTCGGTCGCGCCGTCCCACTCGGAGAACCACGAGCCGTCCGCCTGCTCCTGGGCGGTCAGCACCTCGCAGCGCGTGTCGCAGCCGTCGTGGTCGACGTCGTCCCAGTGCGGGAACAGCGACCGCTCGTAGCTGTCGGCGTGTGACTCGGGCGCAACGACAAGAGCGTCGAGCCGCGCCAGGTCCTCGTAGGCGACCGAGGTGCGGTCGACCGCGTCCGTGATCGGCGTGCCGGTGTCGGCCACCTCCGCCGGCGCGGAGCGGAAGCCGCCGTCGGGCGCCTCGGGCACCGCAGTGGTCGTGGTGGTCGGCGGTTTCGCCGTCGTGCTCGTCGGCTTCTCGGTGGTGGCGGACGTCGACGTGGCCGCGGTGTCCGGCGTCTTCGAGGCGTCGAGCTCGACGTCGGAGCTGCCTGTCGAGCATGCCGCCAGCCCGGCCACGCCGAGCGCCATTGCGAGCGTCACCAGAGCGAGGCGGTGCCTGCGCACCGGACGTCCCGCGCGACGACCGATGCCATCGAGTTGCGTCATGTTTCCACCGCCGTTGGGCGCGAGCGCCGAGTCCGTCGAACGGTACTGCCGACCCTCCCCGACGGGAAGACCGCCCGGGCACAAAGGGCCGGATGACCCAGTGATCGTCGACGGCGCTGAGCGACGCACGGCCGTCATCAACCGCGGTAGACAAGGCCATGACTGCCGTCGTGGGCAAGGGCGCCCCGACCGTCACCGCCATGTGGCGCGACCCCCGCTGACCCGTCCCTCAGTGCGGACGGAACGGGTTGTTGTCCGCGTGGTCACCGGAGAGCCAGGCGGCCAGGGCATCGTGGGCGGTCCGCCGGCGCTCGGCCACGGCCTCGCCGGTGACCGCCGCCGGCAGGTCGACGGTGAGCTCGATGATCAGGCCGTCGGGATCGCTCAGGTAGAGCGACGTGCAGTAGCCGTGGTCGATGGTCAGGTGGCCGACGCCGGCGTCGTCAGCCCGCCGACGGACCGCGTCCTGCACCTCGGTCGTGGCCGCCAGGGCGACGTGGTCGTAGGGGCTCGGCGGCGGCGGGGTGACCGAGGCCTGGAAGTCGCCGTCTGCGAACTGGAAGAACGCCAGCGCCGACCCGTCGGCCAGCTCGAAGAAGGCGTGGCAGTAGTCGGAGCTGCCCGCGCCGCCGGCCTCGGCCCACGTCGCCACCAGCGGCAATCCGACGACGTCCTCGTAGAAGGCCCGGGTCGCCTCGAGGTCGGCCGACACGTAGGCGTGGTGGTGCAGACGGGACGGTCGCAGATCACCCATGGTTCACCAGTCCTCGGAGGTCGCCGGGGTGGCCCCGGTCGATCGGCAGCACATCGTCGGGCAGGTCCTGCACCAGCTCACCACCCCGCTCTCGGACGGTGTCGATGAACCGGCCGAGGTGGTCCATGGCGCCGGTCGGCAGGTCGTGCAGGACCACGACCGTGTGGTCGAGCAGCGAGGCTTCGTGCAGCGCGGTGTCGACCCACCCGTCGGCGTCCTCCCAGTCGCGCGGCACCGAGTTCCACAGCACGCACGAGTAGCCGCCCCGCTCCAGCACGTCGACCGCCGACGGGCTCAGCAGCTGCGGGGTGATGTGGCCGCCCTGGCCGAAGGGCCGGAACCAGCGGCACGGATGCGCCAGGTCACCGATCAACGCCTGGGTCCGTTCGATCTCCGCCTCGGCGTAGGTTCGGTCGTCGTCGGCGCCGAGCGGCGTGGAGTGCGACCACGTGTGGTTCCCGATCCAGTGCCCCTCGGCGTGGGCCCGCTCGGCCAGCTCGTAGGCACCGTCCCGCTCGAGCGTGTTGCCCACCACGAAGAACGTGGCGGCCACGTCACGGTCGGCGAGGACGTCGAGCACGCGATCGGTCACCCCCGGCCACGGACCGTTGTCGAACGTCAGCGTCACCTGCACGACCAGATGCTCGCAGATCTTCCGCCCCTCGTGCTTCCCGCCGACGGACGTCAGCGGAACCAGTACCGCCGCTTCTCCACGCCCTCCTGCGGGTCGTGCACCGTCGACTCGTACTCGCCGCCGCACCGCTCGATGACGGTTCGAGACGCGACGTTGTCGACCGCGCATGTCACCAGCACGTCGTCGATGCCTTCGGCCCGGGCGACGACGAGGCTCTGTCGGAGGATCTCGGTGGCGTGGCCACGGCGGCGATGCGCGGGCAGAACGGCGTATCCGATGTGACCGCCGGCGTGCGCGAGGTACTCGTTCAGCGCCAACCGGATCGACGCCCGACCGACGATCTCGGGGCCGACGCAGGCGACGAGGAAGGTGTCCGGCACTCGACCGGGCGGCACGTCGATCCCCCGACGGTGACGCTGGAGGCGCTCCACGAAGTCGGGCCACGGTTCCGCGGCGTCGGAGGCGAGGAAGAAGTCGTAGTCGTCCAGGGCCTCGTGCGCCGCACGGGCGGGACGCTCGTCCTCGAGTCGAAGCGGACGAAGGCGAAGTGGAACGGTCACGTCACGAGGATGCCCGCCGGCCCACCACGACAGCCCGCCGGTTTCGTCGCTCAGGCACGGGCGATGAACACGCCGGCGTGGGAGTGGACCTCGACGGCACCGTGGCGGTCGATGAGGTCCTGGGCTCGGCGACGGGCAGCCGCCACCAGATCCTCGATGCCGTCCTCGCCCGGTGCATCGTCGCCGAGCTCGGGCAACGACCCGAGCGAACCGATGTAGCGGGCCACGACGTCCGCATCGGTGATCGCCAACCTGCCGCCGGCATGCACCGTCCGAACGGGGCCGAGGACCTCGGACACGAGCCGCTCGCCGGCGTCGTCGAGCAGGAACGTGAGTCGGAACCCGAGCCGGGGAAGGTCGAGACCGTTGTCACGGCCGGCTGCGACGAGAAGGTCGTCCAGCTCTCCCATGTGGTCGGCCGCGTTGGTGGTCACCACCACGGCACCGCCGGGCTTCACGACACGACGCAGTTCTGCGAGCGCAGCGGACTGCTCCTCCGGAGGGAGGTGGTACAGCATGTGGACGCTGAGGGCGGCGTCGAACGCGTCGTCGACGAACGGCACCGCCACCGCATCGGCGACACCCACGGGCGTCCGCCCCGCCCCAGCGGCCGCCACCGCCATACCCTCGGACAGGTCGACACCGACCCACCGGCATCCCGGGCGGGCACCGGCCAACAGCCCGTGCCACACACCCGGTCCGCACCCCACGTCGAGGACCGAGGTCGCCTCCCCGAGGGCGTCGATCGCGGGGGTGAGGAAGTCGCCGCCCTCGACGGCGTAGGCGTAGATGGCGCGACGGGCCTCGAGGTTGCGCTCGTCCCGGTACTGGTCGTCGCGCAGGAAGCTGCGATCCGTTCCCGGCGTGTCGGCCACGGCAGCAGTGTTCCACGCTCGCGCTCTGCAGACCCCGGTACGCGCCGGTGCGGGAGCACCCACAGGACCACTCCCGCACCGACGCCACGAGGGGGTTTCGCGGTCAGTCGTGGGCGATCGCCGACAGCACGTCGAGTCGCGACGCCCGCCGGGCCGGTCCGCTGGCCGCAAGGACGCCGGCCAGCGCGGCCACGCCGACGATGACGGCGATCCGGACCTCGGGCACCACGAACTCGCTGACGCCCTCCGTCCCGAGTGCGTTGACCAGACCCCACGCACCGGCGATGGCGAGGACGGCGCCGAGCATCGCGCCCACCGTCGAGATCAGGAGTGCCTCGGCCCGGATGGCCCGCTTGAGCTGACGGCGGTGCATGCCGACGGCCCGCAGGAGACCGAGCTCACGGGTGCGCTCCTCGATCGACAGCGCCAGCGTGTTGGCGATGCCCATCAGCGAGATCACCACGGCTAACCCGAGCAGCCCGTACATGATGTTCAACATCCTCTCGATCTCCTCGGTGACGGCCGTGCGGAACTCCGCCTGGTCCTCGATCGGGGCGTTGGGCCAGGCGTCCAGCGCCGACTCCAGCGAGGCACGCCCGGTGGCGACGTCCACACCTCGACAAGACCGACGAGCAGCATCGGTCGATACTGTCGGCACCTGCGCCTCGTACGTCCCGACGTCGAGCAGCCAGCTGCCCTCCGACATCGGTAGGTCGGTGGCGTAGACGGCCTTCACCGTGAGGTCGACGGTCTGGCCGTCGGCGAACCGGAACGGGACACCGGTCACCGACCGAGAGCCCGAGCTCGGTCGCCTTGTCGTCGGTCACGGCCACGGCGTCGCCGGTCACGTCAGCGAGGCGGCCGGCCGTCACGTCGAGGTCGTAGAGCTTCTCGAAGGCGGCGGTGTCGACCGCGTTGATGCTCGTCGTCGCACCGTCGACGGAGGCGGTGCCGGCCCGCATCGGGGACACGGTGGCCACACCCGGAGCGGCGCTGACGTCCGACTCGATCGAGGTCGCGAACCCTCGGTCCCACGAACCCGAGTCGACGACGAGGTCGGCACCGAAGGCACGGTCGACCCGGGCGTCGATCGACGACTTGGTCGAACCGGCGACCACGGTGATGAACCCGACCAGAGCCACACCGATCATCAGCGCCGAGGCGGTCGTGGCGGTGCGCTTGGGATACACGGCGGGCGTTCTCCCGGGCGTAGCGCACCTGTCACACCGCGTCACGGCCAGCGGCGCACCCGAGCAGGCGCACGATCGGCGGGACCAGCACCGGGCCGGCGATGAACACACCGATGATCGTGGTCAGGGCGCCGAGGCCGATCAGGCCCATGCCGTCCGGGGCACCGGCGGCGCTGCCGACCGCGAAGGCGGCCACACCGAGACCGGTGAGCGCCAGGCCGACCAGCGCCCGGCCGAGCGACGTGGCGGAGCGGTCGACGGCCGACGTCGCGCAGGGCGGCGATCGGGCGGACCCGGCCGGCACGCAGCGCCGGCACGACCGCGGCCGCCACGCAGGTCAGCACACCGACGGCGAAGGACCGCACGATGATCGGCGTACCGGTCACCAGCGAGCCCCGCGGGATCTCGAGACCGACCGTGGACAGCAGGGCCCGCAGGCCCGAACGACAAGCCGATCCCGGCGAGCGATGCCGACGGCCGCGGCGACCAGTCCGACGAGCGATCGCCTCGACGCAGCACCGAGCGGGAGCACCTGGCGAGCGTCGGGCGCCGATGGCCCGCAGCATGCGCGAGGTCCTTCACCCGCTGGGCGACGACGATCGAGAACGTGTTGTAGATGATGAACAATGCCGACGAACAGGGCGATGTAGACGAAGGCCATCAGGAACGTGTCGATGAAGGCCAGGTTGTCGGCGAGCTCGTCCTTCTTGTTCTGGGTGTCCTCGTCGGCGGTCAGCGTGCGCAGGTCGGTGTCGGCCAGCGCAGCGTCCAGCCCGTGTTGCAGCGGCTCGTGGCCGGCACGCCGGGTTCGGCGGCGACCAGCAACGCATCGAAGCGACCAGGCTCGGCGAAGAGCGCCTGGGCCGTGGCGTCGTCGGTGGCGATGAGCGTCGACGCCGCGGAAGGCCGTCGATGGCGCCGTAGGTCGACGGTCCCCACCAGCGTGAGCGTCCGGGGCCCGACGGCTGGACAGCACGGTGAACGTGTCACCGACCGTCCAACCCTCGCCGCCGGGCGGTGCCGGCGTCGAGGACCGACCTCGTCGTCGCCGCCATCGGTCGCGTGACCCGGAGACCAGCTGGAACGGGTTGAGGACGTCGTCGGCGATCCAGTTGGCGGCGAGGGTGACGCCCATGCCGCCGTCGTCGGCGACCGTCGCCGTCGGCGCCGACCAGCTCGGCGAAGCCCTGCACGACGCCGGCGGCGTGCGGCGACACCGTCGACGGCGGCGACTGCGGGGCACGGCGGCGGCGTCGACGCGGCTCGCGGTTGCCGCCGAACTCGCCGTCGACGCCGTCGGCCCGCTGGACGATCGGCGTCGGCGCCCTCGTTCTGACGACTGTCGAAGGCCTGGTCGAAGCCGGCCTTCATGGTGTCGGTGAGCACCATGGTGCCCGACATGAAGGCGACGCCGAGCACGACGGCGACGCCGGTGAGGACGAAGCGGATCTTGTGGGCCCAGCAGGGCCTTGAGCGTGAGCGGAGCATGCATCGTTCCGTACCTCGAGGCGTCTTCATGCGGTCGAGGACCGCGTCGGCGTGTCGGGTCGGCGATGTCGTCGACGATGCGGCCGTCGGCGAGGAAGACGACCCGGTCGGCGTAGCCGGCCGCCGACGGGGTCGTGGGTGACCATCACGATCGTCTGGCCGAGCTCGCGCACGGCCTGGCGCATGAAGGCGAGGATCTCGCCGCCGGTGCGGCGAGTCGAGGTTCCCGGTGGGCTCGTCGGCGAAGATGATCTCCGGCCGGCTCGGCGAGCGCTCGGGCGACGGCGACGCGCTGCTGCTGGCCGCCGGAGAGCTCGCTCGGCCGGTGGTCGAGGCGGCTCGCCGAGGCCGACGGTCTCGACGACCTCGTCGAGCCACGGCGGCGTCCGGCTTGCGGCCGGCGAGGCGCATCGGCAGCGTGATGTTCTCGAGCGCCGTCAGCGTCGGTACCAGGTTGAACGCCTGGAACACGAAGCCGATGCGGTCGCGGCGCAGCTGCGGTGAGCTTCCGGTCGCTGAGCGCGGCTGAGGTCGGTGTCGCCGATGAACACGTGCCCGTCGGTCAGCTCGTCGAGGCCGGCGACGCAGTGCATGAGCGTCGACTTGCCGGAGCCCGGACGGGCCCATGATGGCGGTGAACGCGCCGGCGCGCGAACTCGACGTCGACACCGTCGAGGGCCCGGACCTCGGTGTCGCCGCGGCCGTAGACCTTGACGGCGCCGACGGCGCGAGCCGCGGCGGGACGATGGACCGGCGAGTCGACGGTGGGGTTGGGGCAGAGCGTGGTGGATGTCATGAGGGCATCGTCCGCTCATCGGCTGGACGCGTCGTCGGCCCGGGGGCTCGATCGCCCTGCACGTCCCGGCGTACGCCTCGAGATGTACGCGGGAGTCGTCCGCTCGGCCGATGCGCCGCCCGAGCCGACTCCCGTACGGTTCGTGCATGCAGGCCCACGCCCTGGCCGACCACCTCCGCCGGGCGGACGCGTGGATCCTCGACGCCGTCATCGCGGTCGGCCTAGCGATCATCGGTGTCGCCTCGCAGCTCTCGGATCCGACCGGTACGAGCACGCTGCTGCGGCCCACCGACGGATGGGCCATCGCGCTGGCGTTGCTCGTGACCCTGCCGGTCGTACTGGCGCCGGACCTACCCCCTGCCGGCCCTGGTCGTCTCCACGACGGCCATCACGCTGATCGGCGCCCTGGAGTACCGCACCGAGAGCCTTCCGACCGCGCCGTTCTTCCTCGTGTACGCGGTCGCGGCCTACGGAGCGGCACGAGCCGCGACGCGTCGGGCTCGCGGTCGCCGAGATCGGGATCATCGTCATCTACCTCTCGGACACACCGGATCTCGACGGTCGGGGGACGCTGCTCAACCTGGCGCTCTTCGCCGGGGGTTGGCTGGCCGGTCAAGTCGTGCGCTCGCGGAACGCCGTCGCCGCCGCACGGCTGGCCGAGGCCGAGGAGCGGGCCGAGACCGAGCTGCAGGCGGCCGCCCGGGCGGTGGCCGAGGAACGGCTCCGCCTGGCCCAGGAGCTGCACGACGTGGTCGCCCACTCCATGTCGGTGATCGCCGTGCAGGCCGGGATGGGCGCCCACGTGCTCGACAGCCAGCCCGACGAGGCGCGCCGGGCGCTCGACGCCATCTCGGCACTACGTCGCGATCCACCCTCCAGGAGATGCGCCGGCTGCTCGGCGTGCTGCGCGTCGACGACGGCGAACAGGCCCACGACGTCCGGCACCGGGCCTCGCCGACGCTGCCACGCCTGGTCGACCGACGTCCGCGCCGCCGGGTTGCCCGTCGAGCTGACGATCGACGGCCCGAGCGAGCGGCCTCCCCCACGGCGTCGATCTGTCCGTCTACCGCCTGGTGCAGGAGGGGCTCACCAACGTCCTCAAGCACGCCGGTCCGGCCTCGGCCACGGTCGACGATCCGCTGCACCGGATCGCGCCGTCGACGTCGAGGTCACCGACGACGGTCGGGGTGCAGCGGCCGTCGGGCGAAGCCACCGGGCGGCCACGGCCTGGTCGGCATGCGCGAGCGGGTGGGCCTGTGGGGCGGCCGGCTCGACGTCGGTCCCCGGCCGGGCGGCGGCTTCCGGGTGCGCGCCCACCTGCCCTTCGGGGAGGACGGTCGTGACCGTCCGCGTGCTCATCGCCGACGACCAGGTCGCTGGTCCGCAGCGGCTTCTCGGTCATCGTCGCGCTCGGCGCCCGACCTCGAGGTCGTCGGCGAGGCCGGTAACGGACGCGAGGCGGTGGAGCTGGCCGCGAGCCACGTCACCCGACGTCGTGCTCATGGACATCCGCATGCCGGAGATGGACGGGCTCGAGGCGACCCGTGCGATCCTCGCCGACCCGGCGTGCGCGGCCGCGGGTGCTCGTCCTCACCACCTTCGACCTCGACGAGTACGTCTACGACGCCCTGCGCGCCGGTGCCAGCGGCTTCCTGCTGAAGGACACGCTGCCCGACGACCTGCTCGCCGCCATCCGCGTCGTGGCCGAGGGCGACGCGCTGCTGTCGCCGCGCGTCACCCGCCGCCTGATCGAGGAGTTCGCCCTCCGTCCCGACCCCAGCGCCGCCTCGCAGGCGCCGGCTCGAGGGACTGACCGACCGCGAGCTCGAGGTGCTCACGCTGGTCGCCAAGGGTCTGTCCAACAGCGAGATCGCCGGCGAGCTCTACATGAGCCCCGCCACGGCGAAGACGCACGTCAGCCGTCTCCTCATGAAGCTGAGCGCACGCGACCGTACGGAGCTCGTGGTCATCGCCTACGAGACGGGCATCGTCGTCCCGGGGCGGTAGTCGCGACTACGTCGCGGCGGAGGAACGCCTGCGTCCGGTCGACGCAGGTCTCCAGGTCGTCGAGCCACGGCGCGTGTTCGGCGCCGGGCACGACCACCAGCTCGGCGTTCGGCAGTCGTGGCGCGAACCGGCGAGCGACGTTCACCCCGCCGTTGGGGTCGTGCTCGCCCCACAGGAACAGGACCGGCATCGTCAACCGTGACAGCAGCTCGTCGGTCAGCAACAGATCGGTGTTCTGCCCACGGATGGGGGTGAACAGGTCGGGCGACGAGCGCATGTCGTTGGCCATGGTGTCGGTGTGACGGAGCAGCGCGTAGGACCAGTCGAGCATCTGGTCGTCGAACGCGCCGGAGTCGATGGCCCGGCCGAGCCCGAACTGACGCAGCGCCCGCTTCACCATCGAGCGGCTCATGGGCACGCGGGTCATGAGCGACTGGAGACCGGGCAGCGCGCTGATGCGGGCGGTGAGCGGCGCAGCCTCGCTCGGGGCACCGATCAGCCAGCTGTACTCGACGAGCTTCGTGACCCGCTCCGGCGCAGCGGCTGCACCCCGGAACGCGAAGAAGCCGCCGTACGACGTGGCGCCGACGGCCGCGGACCCCAGGTCGAGCGCGTCGAGGAGTTCGGGTAGCAACCGGTCGGCGTAGGCCTGCACGCTGCGCAGGTCGTGCAGCGGGCCGCCCACGATCGGGTCGGACAACCCGCAGCCCGGCCGGTCGACGAGGATGCACCGGACGCCGTCGAGCGCGGCCGCCAACGTCGCCCAGCTCGTCCCGGCGATGGATCCGCCGTGCAGCAGCACGAACGGCACACCGTCACCGAGCTCCTGCACCCGGACCTGCCCGCCGGCGGGCAACGTGACCCGTCGCTCGGTCGGTCTGGCTCCCACGTGCTCCCAGAGCCGGCGCTCCGCGTCGACGTAACGGTGCAGGTCCTTCCCCATCGGCGCATTGTCGCGCCTTCGTCGGTTCGTCCGCCATTGCCGTCGCGCTGCTGTCCCCACCGACCCAGCACTCCCACTCTCCCTCTCCACCCCAGCTAGCAGTCCCGTCCCACCAGCTCTCACCCCCCGCCCCTCCCAGACCACTCACCGTAACGCACACGCATCCTCGAGCTCATCACGCGGCAGCTGCTGCGTGCGCGCCCGCCCGCTTGCGTCGTGTGTTCGCGACTCGCGGTGGTCGTCTCCACGAGGCGTGCCCGTACCGGCGGTGTCCTTCACATCCCCACCCGCTCAGTTGCGTCGTGGACGACGTGGGTCTCCACGGTGGAGGTGCTCGCGGTCCACCGTCATCTCGTGCGGGTTGAACGCCGGCCAGCTCGGCTGCCCGCCCGCGCCCGGTGGGCGTGTACGTGGTCTGGGTGCCCGTAGATGCCTTCGGGCCCGTCGGCGTCAGCGCCTGCACCTCTCTCCGACTCGAGGTGTCCGGCGCAGCGCACCGGCCGCTCGCCCGACCGTCACCCGCACAGCACGTCCGCCGCTGCGTTCGGGCCCGATGCCCGAGTCGACGTAGCCGGTGGCCCGCGGCGCGCCGGTCTCCCCCCCACCTCGCTCCCCCCTCTCCCCCCCCCCCCCCCTTCCCCCTTCCTTCCCCTCCCTCCTCCCCCCCCTCCCTCTCTCCCCCCCCTCCCTCCGCCTGCCGGTCAGGTCCTCGACCCGCCCTCAGTTGCGTCGCCCCCCCCCCCACCCGCTCGCTGCGTCTGCTCCGGGGCCGGGCGCCGCCGTTCGGCCCCGGCGTCACGTGGACGAGGTAGCTGGGCTCCACCGCCTCGACGCGGTGCCAGACCCCGCGCGGCACGACGTAGGCGTCGCCGGCTCGCAGCACGACCGTCGTCTCGGTCCCCACGGTCTGCTGGTCGCCGTCGTCGAGGATGACCTGCATCGTCCCGCTCACCACGTAGAGCAGCTCGTCCCCGTCAGGATGGACCTCGCCGCCGTGCGGACCGGGGCCCTCGACGTGGGGGATGGCCCCGAACGTGTAGCCGTCGACCCGGTCCGGCGGCCCCGGTCGGGTGGCCCGAACGCTCATCGACCGGTCGGGCGCGATGTCGACCACCGTCCCCTGCAGTTGGACGGGTTCCTGCTCCGGAGTGCTCGCCATGGGAAGACACTGCCAGGTTCCGCTGATCCCTTCTCGCCGAACTGGTCTGCCGCTGGCGCCGGTACCGTTCCAGCGTGACCACCCACCGGTTCTTCCCCTATCGCTGCGACCTTCGCTTCGCTCCCGCCTGGGGTGTCGCCGGCGTGCTCCCGGGTCGTGACGGCGTCACCGTCGGCGACTCGACGCTGCGCGCCACGTTCGGGTTCCTGAAGCTCGAGACACCGCTCGACAACGTGGTCGGCGGTCACATCACCGAGGGCTACCGCTGGTGGAAGGCGGTCGGCCCGCGGCTCTCCTTCGTCGACGACGGCCTCACCTTCGGCACCAACGCGAAGCGCGGCGTGTGCATCCACTTCCACGAACCCGTGCACCGGGTGATCGGGTTCAAGAACCACTCGGCTCTCACCGTCACCGTCGACGACTGCGAAGGCCTGGTCGAGGCGATCGGCGCCGACGAGCCCCGCTGAACGTTCATCCGTCGGGGTCGAACAGCGGCGGTGCCACGCCGACGTCGTAGACGACGTGATCGCCGGCACGACGCGCCTCGGGCGTGGGCTCGTGCCGGGTGAGGCGCCCGTCGTGGAACAGGTGCTCCACCACCGCGCCGTGCACGAGGACCAGGTGGTCGGCCAGCAGGCGTCGGTGGCAGCGCCACCACACCGACTCGGAGCACATCACCGCCACGCTCTCGACGGCCGCCTGCTCCAGCAGCTCGTCCACCGCAGCACGGAACTCGTCGCTGTCCATGTGGTCGGCGTAGGCCCGGAACTGCTCGTTGCGCAGTCCGATGTTCGGCGAGTCGGGCACGCCCTTGCGCCGGCCACCCAGTGACTCGACGTGCCGGTATCCGACGCCGTGCTCGGGCAGCCACGCCGCCATCGCCTCGGAGCCGAACTGCGGGTGGCGACGGCTGCCCGGGTAGCGGCGTACGTCCACCAGTTCGGTCACGCCGGCGCCCCGCAGCAGCTCGCCGAGCTCGTCGGCGTCCGCGGTGCCGTGGCCGACGGTGCGGATGGTGGTCATCGCCGCCGGGTGGGAGGAAGCGGAGTCGGAACCATGCTGCGAGCGTAGGTAGCTCGGCGCGCGCGTCCTCGGCGACCACCGCGAACTCGCTCGCCCAGACAGACGGCGCCGTGTGAGCCTCGACCGGTGACCGAGAACCACTTCGCCGGCGACGTCGCCGCCACCTACGACGCGTCGCTCGGCGACAAAGGCCTCGCCCGAGGTGCTCGAGCCGACGGTCGAGCTCCTCGCCGCACTCGCCGGCGACGGCGGCGCGCTCGAACTCGCCGTCGGCACGGGCCGTGTCGCGCTGCCGCTCGCCGCCCGCGGCGTCCGGGTGAGCGGCATCGAGCTGTCGCCCGACATGGTTGCCCAGCTGCGGGCCAAGCCGGGAGGCGACGCCATCCCGGTGACGATCGGCGACATGACCTCGACACGGGTCGACGGGACGTTCCGCCTCGTGTACCTCGTCTTCAACACGATCGGGAACGTCGGGACGCAGGACCGGCAGGTCGCGTGCTTCCGCAACGCGGCCGCGCACCTCGAGCCCGGGGGTGCGTTCGTCGTCGAGGTGGGAGTCCCGGACCTGCGCCGCCTCGTCCCGGGCCAGGACGCCGTCGTGTTCGCCCACTCCCCCGGCTACGTCGGCTACGACCGCTACGACGACCTCGTGGCCCAGCACGCGGTGTCGCACCACTTCGTCGCCGACGGCTCCGGCGTGCGCGAGTTCCGCACGCCGTTCCGCTACGTGTGGCCGTCCGAGCTCGACCTGATGGCCCAACTGGCCGGCCTCGAGCTCGCCGAGCGCTGGGCCGATTGGGACCGCTCGCCGTTCACCGGCGAGAGCACGTCGCACGTGTCGGTCTGGCGCACGTCCGGGTGACGAAGGCGCTGCGATACGGCGACCGACAACTCCCCCTTGCCAAGGCGCTCACGATGCCGTAAAACCTACAACCAGATGGTTGTAGATACGCTCGCTACGCCGGAGACCAATCAGGTCTTCCACGCCCTGTCCGACCCCACGCGCCGCGACATCGTGCGGACCGTGTTGGTGCAGCCGTACTCGGTCTCGGCACTGGCGCGGCAGTATCCGATGAGCTTCGCCGCGGTGCAGAAGCACGTGGCCGTCCTCGAGGAGGCCGGACTGGTGACCAAGCAGCGGCGAGGCCGGGAGTCGCTCGTGAGCGGCGACATCGAACGGGTGCGGGCGGCCCGGAACGCGCTCGACGTCTTCGAGCAGGTGTGGCGCGACCGCGTCACGCAGATGGACCAGATCCTCGCCGAGGATCCCTGAACCAGGAGAGAGCCATGCCCATCACCCGAGTCGACAAGGACCTCGACAACCACACGATGACGGTCCACGCCGCCTTCGACGCCCCGGTCGAGCGCGTGTGGCAGCTGTACGCCGACCCTCGCCAGCTCGAGCGCTTCTGGGGGCCGCCCTCCTACCCGGCCACCGTCGTCGACCACGACCTCACCCCCGGCGGCCGGGTGACGTACTTCATGACGGGCCCCGACGGTGACAAGCCCCACGGCTACTGGAACGTGCTCGAGGTCGAGGCGCCCCACCGCCTGGTGGTCGAGGACGGCTTCGCCGACGACGCCGGCAACCCCAACCCCGACCTGCCGATGACGCGCATGGAGGTGCAGCTGGCCGGAGCGGCGGAGGGCCGCACCGCCATGACCGTGATCTCCACGTTCGCGTCGACGGAGGACATGCAGCAGGTCATCGACATGGGCATGGAGCAGGGCATGCGCGAAGCGATGGGTCAGATCGACGGCATCCTCGCCGAGGCCGGCTGATCAGCGCTCGACGACCCAGAGCAGCCGCGTCGTGCGGGTGAGCGCGACGTAGAGCCGGGTGGTGCCGAGCGGCGACTCGGCGGCGATGGCGGCCGGGTCGAACACGACGACCCCGTCGAACTCGAGCCCCTTCGTCTCCGTCGCCGTCAGCACGGCGTCGTCCTCGGGTCGTGCGCACGACTCGGGGACGACGGCGACGACGGTGCCGGCCTCACCGATCGCTTCGCGGGCCTCCTTCAGCAGGGCGTCGAGGTCGTCGAGCGACCCGGTGCGCACCTCGGGTTCGACGCCGGACGAGCGAACGGACGCCGGTGCCGACACCTCCCTCCCCAGTCGAGCGACCTGCTCGGCGGCGAAGGTCATCACCTCCGACGGGGTGCGGTAGTTGACGGTCAGCTCGATGAGCTCGCTGTCGGCGGCTGCGACGGCGGCGGTGACCGTGGACCAGTCCTGCAACGACCACGGTTGGCTGGCCTGGTCGAGGTCGCCGACGACGGTCATCGAGCGCGCCGGACAGCGACGGGCGATCGCCCGCCACTGCATCGCCGAGATGTCCTGCGCCTCGTCGACCACGATGTGGGCGAACCGGCGGTCGGCCACGCGGGTGACGGCCTGCTCGACGTCGGCGAACCGGTCGGAAAGCTCCTCCATGATCGAGGACAGGAACTGGGCGGCGTCGTCGCCGATGATCTCGTACGCCGGCCGCGGCGTGTTGTTGTCGCAGTTGAAGTTGGTGCAGACCAGCGTCAGCGTCCCGTCCTCGGCCCGGCCATACGTCATCTCCAGCTCGCACTCGGGACAGTCGGCGGTCCGGTTCTCGAGGGCCGCCTGCATCTCCTCGGCCAACGCCGTCTCCACCAGCTGGAACGACTTCGCCGCCAGATCGCCGGCGCGCGTCCCCGACACTCCCCCGTCGTCGTCCTCGTTCCGTCCGAGACGCTCGGCCAGCTCGTCGAGCAGGGCGATGTCGGCCTCGGCCCAGCCCTCGTCGGCCGACCGGGCCAGCAGCGCAGCCTCGGCCTCGTCGAGGACGTCCTTGGTGGCGTGTCGGATCCGCGCCTCCGATGCGAAGAGCCGGCGGAGCGCATCCGGCGCGGTGAGGTGGGGCCAGATCCGATCGCACAGCTCGCGCACCGCGGTCCGGTCGAGCACCGACCGGAACGGGGGGACCGACTCGACGCTGAGCCGGCCGGCGGCGACGTCGGCCCGGACACGTCGCTCGAAGTCGGCGGCCAGCAGCTCGTCGATGCCGGCCCGCACGAGGGGGACCCGCTCGTTGTGGGTGCCGGGCTGCGTGCGGGTGTGGGCGACGAGCGTGCGGACGTCGGCGGGATCGATCTTCAGGACGTAGCGGCCGCACCCGATCTCGGCCCGCTCCTTGATGGGCTGCTCGAAGCCGCGCACCGCCCGAGCCAGCACGTCCACCATGCGCACGTCGCCCTTGAGACGGGCGACGTCATCGGGGTCGTGGCCGGTCACGACGACGTCGGGACCGATGTCGGTGGCCGTGGCCATGACGACGTGCTCCTCGCCCAGCGACGGCACGACCTCGCTGACGTAGCGCAGGAACGTCCGGTTCGGGCCGAGGAACAGCACCGACGCCTGGTCGCCGCGGCTCGACAGCTCGTAGAGGAGGTAGGCAGCGCGGTGGAGTGCCACGGCTGTCTTGCCGGTGCCGGGACCGCCCTGGACGATCGTGACGCCGCGGGCCGGGCGCCGGATGATGCGGTCCTGGTCGGCCTGGATCGTGCCGACGATGTCGGTCATCACGCCGGTGCGCGGCGCCTCCAGCGCGGCCAGCAGCGCTGCCTCACCCACGAGGTGGAGCTCGCGCTCGTCGAGCGCGGCCCGGTCGAGGACCTCGTCGTCCAGCCCGACCAGCTCGCCACCCCGCCACCGGAAGTGCCGGCGCCGGTGCACGCCCATCGGGTCGCCGGGACGGGCGCGATAGAAGGCGGCGGCGGCCGGCGCCCGCCAGTCGACCACCATCGGGTCGCCATGCTCGTCGGAGACGGAGAGGCGGCCGATGTAGAGGGTGCTGTCCTCCTCGCCGGCCAGGTCGCCGTCGATCCGCCCGACGCAGAGACGGTCGGGGGTGATGTCGAGCGCGGTGGACCGGTACGCCGAATGCGCCACTGCGACGTCGCGGGCGAAGAGCATGTCGGGCTCGAGCTCGTCGGCGGCGGCTCCACCGCCGGCCTGTTGGGCCACCAGCTTCGCCCGGTCACGCTGCGCCACCACGCGCTCGTACGCCGAAGCGATGTAGCGCCGCTCGCTTCGCAGCTCCTCGTCCAGTTCTGTCATCGCCACTCCGCGGTCTCTCACCTGCGAGTTGACGATCGTGCCCGTCCGGCGACGAAGAAACAACCCCTGAGCAGGGAATATGTGGAGGTGGCGGCCGGTTGGAACGATTGGCGGGCCGGGGTGCGGCCGCCCGCTAGTCGGCCATGCCGCCCATGTCCTGCATGCCGGAGCCCGGGGTGGTGAGACCGGGCACCGCATCGGGGGCCACGAGCACGAGCGAGCCGAGGACGAGCAGCACCGCTGCGGTCCCCAACGACGCGACAGCCCGCGACGGCACGGTCTTCTCGACGGCGATCAACCCGGCGACCACCGCCATCCAGGTGATGCTCATGATCCCCAGGGCGAACAGCGACGCCATGAGGGCCCAGCAACAGCCGACGCACCATCCGCCGTTCTTGGTCCCCATCTGCAGCGCGCCCCACGGTCCGTCCCGCCACGACCCGAGCAGGAAGCCGAGCGGGCTACGGCACCTCCCCAGGCATGCATCCTTCAGGGGCGTCACCTGGTACACGGCGGCCAGGACGAGCGTGATGCCCGCGGCCCACCGACCGGCGCGGTCCCAGGCGAAGAAGTCCCCGGACACGCGCCCGAGTCCTGCGGCGATGGCGAAGGCCGCGATCCCGGCGCCTCCCCAGGTGATGAGGTAACCCGTCCCGAACAGCAACGGCAACCAGGGAGAGCGCTGTCGAGTCATGCGCGAATAGAGCGCGACGGTCGGTGCGACCGAGGGGAACATCATCGCCGCCATCATCACGACCCAGACGGCGAGGAACCATCCGAACGCGCCGACACCGGTCCACGGGCCGTTGTCCATGCCACGCATCTCGCCGACCGTCCACCACCAGCCCGCGCCGGCGAGGGCGAAGAGCATCGCGACCAGACCGAGCCGCGTCCGCACCGCGGCGAACGCCGGTCGTAGCCCGTCGCCGGGGGGAGGCGACGCGGCGGCGGTCATCGCTCAGCCGGACCAGGCGAACTCGGACGTCGACAGTGCGGTCTTGCCCTCGTACTGGATGCCGAAGGCGTCGATCGTCGAGCTCCTGGCCTCGGCCATCGTGAGGTTCGATCCGGCGGGGTGGAACATGCCGTCGAACCGCACGGGCTCGCCGCTCTCGGACCCGAACGGCACGATGTCCTCGATCTCGAACTCGATCGCATCGCCGACCTTCACGCGGTGCCGCAACCCGTCGTCGGCGAAGTCGATGGTCGCTCGCTCGACACCCACGATCTCGCCGACCAACGGCCCCAGCGCAGCCATCGGTCCACCGGCCTCGCCACCGAAGACCTTGACGAGCGCGTCGAACTGCTCGTCGCTCGCGTCGTCGTCGATGAAGACGCCGAGGCGCCAGTTGCCGTCGGTCATCACCTTCGGCGTGTCGATGATGGCGACGACCTTGCGCCCTTCCATCGACATCCCCTCGATCTGCCCTTCGGCGATGTTGAACGCCAGCGTGGCGCGACAGAAGTCGTACGTCGCCCCGTGGTCGAACGACAGGTTGCACGGGCACATCAGCTCGCAGGAACAGGTCTCTGCGTAGCTGCCCTTCAAGTTCCAAGCCATCGGATCCCCCTCGATCGGCTGCCCGGAGTGTCCACCCGGCCGGAAGGGCTGTCAACCACGCCGACGGCCTCGCTACGTGAGCGTCAGCAGACCGGACCTCGACCGCGGATAACGGTCGTCACCGGTGACGACGTTGAGCGCCGTGTCGAGGTCCAGCGCCTCGCGCACCGACCCGTCGTCGTCGACGATGAGCCAACGGTCCATCGTGCGCATGAACGACCGGTCGTGGGTGACGCAGACGACGGTGCCCACGAACGTGTCGAGTGATGCCTCCAGCGCTTCGGTCGATCCGAGGTCGAGGTTGTCGGTCGGCTCGTCGAGGAGCAGCAGGTTCACGCCCCGCAGCTCGAGGTCGAGCACCTGGAGCCGGGCCCGCTGGCCGCCGCTCAACGTCTCGACCTCCCGCCGGGCCGCGTCGGACAGCCCGTACCGACCCAGGTAGGCCCGCGCCCGTTCCTCGTTGAGGTCGTGGTCGCCGAGGATGTCGAGCAGCTGCCGGCCCCGGTACTGGGGCACGTCGTCGGTCTGGTGGAACAGGCCGGGAACGATCCGGGCCCCGAGCCGGAACGATCCTTCGTGCTCGACCGTCTCGTCGCCGGCGAGCAGCCGCAGGAAGTGCGACTTGCCGGTGCCGTTGGGGCCGAGCACGCCGACCCGATCGCCGTGGTGGACCTCGAGGTCGAACGGATCGGTCAGACCGACGAGCTCCAGGGCGTCGCACCGGAGCGCGATCTTGCCGCTGGCCCCGCCGTCCAGTCGGACGTGGATGGTCCGCTCCGGTGGTGGCGGCGGGGGCGGTCCGATCTCGACGAAGCGCTTCCACCGCGTCTCCGCCGCGTTCGCTCGCGGCGCGTTGCCGTCGTTCAGCGACGCCCGCTGCTTCATGTCCTTCATGTACCGGAACAGCCGCCGCTCCTCGTCCTTCCAGCGCTGGAGGGCATCACCAAGCGATTCGTTGCGGGCCCGGCGGGCGTCGTCGTAGCTCGCCCATCCGCCGGGGTGGGTCCAACAGCCGTTGACCTCCAGCGTCACCACCGCCGTCGCCGCCTCGGTCAGCAGCTCGCGGTCGTGGGAGATGAACAGGATCGTCTTCTGGCTCGACGCGATCCGCCGTTCGAGCCATCGCTTGGCCGGGATGTCGAGGAAGTTGTCGGGCTCGTCGAGGAGCAGGATCGGGACGTCGGAGGCGAACAGCGACTCCAGCACCAGCCGCTTGCGCTCGCCGCCGGACAGCTCGCTGATGGGACGGTTCCCCGCTCGGTCGAGCGTCTGTCGCAGCACCAGGTCGCAGGCCGCGTCCCACTTCGACTCGGCCTGGTACCCGCCGACCGCGGACCACTCGATGACGGCTGCAGCGAGGGCGTTGCCGGTGGCCTCCGACGGCGATTCGTCGTTGGCGCGCTCGGCGGCGGCCATGGCCAGCGCCGCCGCACGGACCTCCGGTCGAGCGAAGTGGACCAGCAGCTCCCGCACGGTGGTGTCGCTGCGGGCGGCCACCGACCCGCCGTTCGTGGTGTCCGAGCCGATGGCCTGGGGCATGTACGCCACGGCGGCGTCGGTCCGGATCGATCCCTCGGTAGGTGCCAGATCGCCGACGATGCAGCCGAGCAACGTCGACTTGCCCACACCGTTCTGCCCCACCAGGGCGACCTTGGCCCCCGAGCCAACCTTGAACGAGGCGTCGCGGAAGAGCTCGGCGCCACCCGGGTGGGCGAACGCGACACCGGAGACCTCGATCACGGCCATCCGGAGATCATGACCCGGATCCGCCGGTCCGGCCGACCGATTTCACCGGCGGGTCCCCGGCGCCCTCCCGGGAAACGCTGCGGTGAACCATCCGGCCATGAGCCACACTCGACGCATGGCTCGACGGCTGGTTGCGACGACGGCGGCGGCGTGACGATCGAGCTGGTCGTGACCGACCTGGACGGAACGCTGTGGGAGCTGGAGACCGCGATCCACGACCGGACCCGTGCCGCCATCCTGCACCTGCTCGATCAGCGCACCCCGCTGCTGGTGGCCACCGGCCGGCGGGTCGGTTCGACACGGGCGCCGCTCGCCACGATCGGGTTGGCGCCGCCGGCCGTGGTGCTCAACGGGGCACTCGGCCTCGACCTGGCCTCCGGCGACCGGTTCCACCGCGGCGGGTTCTCCCCCGCCGACGCCGCCGCGGTGCTCGAGACCTACCGGGCCCACGGCATGGAGCCCTGCATCTACGTCGACCACGACGACCACCCCGTCTGGGTCAGCCCGAACCCGTCCACCCACGACGACCACCTGGCCAGCTTCGGTGCCGACGTGGCCACCGGGGACCTCAGCGCCGTCGTGCAGGCCGAGCACGTGCTCGCCTTCTCCGTGCTGGGCATCGACCAGGACGTCGCCCGACGGCTGGGCCAACGAGCTGGCCTCCGTGGCCACCCCGCACGTGGACCGCGACCGCCACTACGGCGGCGCGGCGGTGACCGTCGCGCCCCGAGCGCAGTCCAAGTGGGACGGCGTCGAGGCGTTCTGCGCCCTGCACGGCCTCGATCCGGGGGCGGTCATGGCGATCGGCGACGGCCCCAACGACGCCGAGCTCCTCGACAACGCCGCCATCGCCGTGGTCCCCCAGGACGCGCATCCCGCTGCACGCCGACACGCCGACCACGTCGTCGGCCCCGCCAGGGACGGCGGCTGGGCCGACATCCTCGACCTCCTCGACGTCACGCTGCCCGGCTGACGTCCGGCGCTCGGCCGCCACCACCAACGAGGGCGCTACGGCGTCAACACCTCGAACGCCGTCGCCAGCGGCACACCCAGACGCGGCCCGGTGGCCTCGGCCGCCTGGCGGAGGAAGCTGCCCGGGTCGGCCATGTCGCCGCCGAGGTGGGTCAGGTAGAGCTCGTGGCAGCGGAGGGAGTCGATGCCGGCGTCGAGGGTGTCGGTGACGTCCACGGCGTGGGTCGGCTGCGGTGAGCCGCTGAAGGCGACCATGTGTACGCCCGACCAGGGTTCGCCGGCATCGGTGAACACGTGGGGGTTGGCGGCATCGCGCACGGCGTCGAGCAACGCCCGACCGACGGCCCGGTGGTCGACGTGGTTCCACGACGGCCCGCCCCACGAGTCCCGGAAGTTGATGCTCAGGATCAGCTCGGGTCGGTGGCGGCGGATGGCTGCGGCCAGGTCCCGACGCAGCTCGACGCCTTCCACCACGAGCCCGTCCGAGTGGTCGAGGAACTCGACCTCGGTGACGCCCACAGCCGCGCAGCTGGCCCGCTGCTCGTCCTCCCGCGCCGGGCCCACGACGTCCGGCGGGAGGTCGGCGATGCCGGCCTCGCCCCGCGTCACGAGCACGTAGCGGACGTCCTTGCCCTGCCCCGTCCAGCGGGCGACGGCGCTGGCCGCGCCGTACTCCATGTCGTCGGGATGGGCGACGATGGCCAGGGCCCGCTCCCAGTCCTCGGGCAGCGGCTCGAGCTCGGGAGCGTCCATGGGCGCACGGTAGACCCGCGGGTGCGAGCATGACCCCCGGACCTCTCATCGCCGGCGGATGACCAGCACCTGCGAGTCGCTGCGGGGTGGGGGCGTGAACATGCGGCGGCCGACGTAGCTTCCGGCTCGAACGTCGAACGTGCGCGCCCATCGGTTGCGGCCCGGCGCGTCAGGTGTCGTCCACCGTCGAACCGCCCACACGGGCAGGACCAGGTGCGCGGTGCAGAGTCGGCTGCCCGGGTGGAGGAGTCGACGGAGGATCGCCGACGTGATCGCGTAGGGCGGGTTGGCCACGACGTGGAACGGCCGCCGCGGCAGCCGGAGGTCGGCGGCGTCGGCACGGACGACGGTGACCGCGCCGGCGAACCGGGCCTCGAGCTCGTCCGCACGACCCCGATGCAACTCGACGGCGACGACGCGCGCGCCGGCCTCGATCAGCGGGCGGGTGATCGCTCCCCCGCCGGCGCCGATGTCGAGGACCAGGGCACGCTCGGGGAGGTCCGCGTCACGAACGAGCCGGCGAGCAGCTGCCGGATGGAGTTGGTGCCATCCCCACCGTGGCGACCGGGCCACGGCGACGAACCGTCATGAAGAAGAAGGCCATGTCCGGGAGTCGACCACAGCAGGCCGGCGCGACGCCCGCGGGTTTCGCCTCGACCATCAGCTGAGGCTGGGTGGTTCGTACCAGTGGGCGTCGAAGCGTTCGCCGGTCGGATGTTGGTAGCGCGCCGCCGGCGGTGGTGCCGTGGTGGGTGGTCGGGCGAGACCGCCGGCGGACAACGCCCGGCGACGCCGGTCGAGCACCGTCGGGTCGTCGGCCGGCCCCCGGATGGTGATCAGCCCCCGGTGGTGCAGACGATGGTGGTGCGGACAGACCAGCAGGAGGTTCGCACAGCTCGGTGGGGCCGCCGTCTTCCCAGTGCCAGATGTGGTGGGCATGCAGACCGGCGGTGGCCGAACAACCCGGCACCTCGCAGCACCCACCCGCACGGCGCTCCAATGCCCGGCGCAGGCGGCGGGGGATCTCCCGGGTCTCGCGGCCGACACCGATCGGCTTGCCGTCACGTTCGAACCAGGTCTCGACCTTGGCATCACAGCCCAGGTAGCGGCGCTCGGCCTCGGACAAGGCCGGGCCGACGTGCAGCCCGGCCAACTGGGACTCGACATCGAGGTGCACGATCACCGTGGTGCGATGCCCGTGCGGCCGCAGATGCGCTTCGGCATCGAGGCTGTGCTGACACATCCGCACGAACGCATCCGCCAACGTCGGGAACGGCGCCAGCACCGCATCGGGTTCGGCGTCGGCCTTCTGGCGCTTCCACTCGTTCACCAACGCGTCGTAGTGCGACCGCAAGCGCGGCTTCGCACAGCGCACCGTCGAGCTTGGACAACCGCACCCGGCACAACCACTCGTCGAGATCGTTCCAGTACGCCGACACCTCGTTCTCCGGCGGATCCAGCGGCGACGGCTCCGGCTCATCGGGCGCAGGCTCAGGCTTGGGAGCGGCCCGCAACGCCCGCCGCAGCTGGGACACCGACGCCGTCCTGGCCAGCTCGGCGTAGTGACCGTCGCTCTCGGCCGAGCGCACGGTGAGCGATGACCGCCACCTGATCCGCCGACAACAACCCCTCCCGCAGCAACCCCACCGTCTCGGGCAGCTCGTCGATTCGCTTTGCGATGGCGGTCAGGTCCTTGGCCCGACTCGACGACACACCCAGCTGCCACGTGCAGAAGTGCTCCACCGACCGCAACCCGGTGCCACCCAACAACTCGTCCTCGAACTCGGACACCTCACCGACCAGCTCGGCGATGCGCCCGTCGATGGCGTTGCGCTGCCCGCACAGCTCGGCCAACTCCTCACAGATCTCGTCGAACCGCGCCTCACCCACCGACGGCACCGGCGGCGACACCGACTCCCCGGACCGGTCGAGAACGGACGAAGCGGACATGTCTCCAACGTACGCAGCCCCACCGACAAGAACTCCGAACCTCGCACCGACCCCCGGAGAGAACCAATCAGGCAGTCGTCCGAGCGTCACCCTCACCCAGCAGCGCACCGAAGCGCCGGCGCAGCAACACTCGGTTGTACCGCTGGAGCATCACCGGGTAGCCGTTCATCATCAGGTTGAACAGCAGCGTCAACAGCACCGCCGTCCACCAGCCGCGCATCGCGGCGTGGAGGGTGATGCCGCAGGTGACGACGAGCAGGATGAAGTGGGCGGCCTCGGCGTCCCGCATCCGCTGGTCGAGGTGGGCGATGCGCTCGGCCGACGGTTCGCTCGGGAGGTGCAGACCCGGGTTGAACACCGCGATGGGTCCCCGACGCAGCAGGCGCTTCACCACTCGCACGCCGAGCCGTTCGTAGATCCGACCGTCACGCTCGACGTCGCGCAGCCGGTGATACGACTCCGGCAGCCGAGGCTGCACGACCCGGCTGATCGTCCCGAGCCAGGTCATTGGGACCCACACCACCAGGAAGGCGAACACCGCGCTGCTCGCGCCGAACACCACGCCGCCCCAGACGAGCAGCGCTGCGGCGGCCGCGGTGGAGACACCGACCACGAGGATCCGGCGCATGGTCCGATCCTCCCTCCACCACGCCACAGGGCGACAGGGACCGAAGACCCGAACGTTCGGGCCATAGGCTGCGTTCGTGATGACGCAGCCCGAGCAGGTCGTGCGGGAGTTCCTCGAGGCGCTGGCCGCTGACGACGTCGACACCGCGATGAACTTCGTGGCCGAC
This sequence comes from uncultured Acidimicrobiaceae bacterium, assembly GCA_963800295.1. Classification (GTDB taxonomy): domain Bacteria; phylum Actinomycetota; class Acidimicrobiia; order Acidimicrobiales; family Salinilacustritrichaceae; genus Salinilacustrithrix. The sequence goes on along the minus strand of CAWDAJ010000009.1, from coordinate 57,620 downwards.
GACATCGAGTACACCAACGTCCCGATGCCTCCGCTGCGCGGACGGCGCCGGCTCGACAAGGCGTTCCGCCGCTTCAGCGGCCGGGCCGGGTTCCGCGTGCACTTCCACAACGTGGCGACCGACGGCGGCACCGTGCTGACCGAGCGGACCGACGCGCTCCTGCTCGGCCCGGTGCACTGGCAGTTCTGGGTCTACGGCCGGTTCGAGGTGGTCGACGGTCAGATCACCGTCTGGCGCGACAGCTTCGACTACGCCGACCTGCTCGTCGGCCTCGTCCGTGGGCTCCTGGCCCTGGCGTGGCCTGCTGCCGGCCGGCGCTGGCCCACCGACTGAGCGACAGCCGCGGCATGGCCTCGGTCACCGTGACGATCGACTGCGCCGACCCGCAGCGACTCGCCGCGTTCTGGTCCGAGCTGCTCGGCTACCGCTCGATCGGCGCCGTCGCCCAGTACGCCTCCATCGGTCCCGACGGCACGACGCAGGGACCGAAGCTCATCTTCCAGCAGGTGCCCGAGGAGAAGGCCGGGAAGAACCGACTCCACCTCGACATCGACCTGGAGCCGGGTGTCAATCTCGAGCCCGAGGTCGAACGTGCCCTGAGCCTCGGGGCGCGTCGCATCCGGGACGACGTGGTGGAGGAGTTCGGCCTGCGGCTGAGACCAACCGTCAGCACGCCGGCTGCCAAGATCGCCGGCATGCGCACCATCGGTCTGCTCGGCGGGATGAGCTGGGAGTCGTCGATCGAGTACGAGCGGCTCATCAACACCGAGGTCCGCCAGCGTCTCGGCGGCACCCACTCGGCCGACCTGCTCGTCCGCTCGTACGACTTCGCAGCGATCGAGACGCTGCAGGAGGCCGACGACTGGGAGGCGTCGGGTGCGCTCCTGGCCGGTGACGCCGTCCGGCTGCAGGAGGCGGGTGCCGAGCTCGTCCTGCTGTGCACCAACACGATGCACCGGGTCGCCGATCGCATCGAGGCCGCGCTCGACGTCCCGTTCCTGCACATCGCCGACGCCACCGCCGAAGCGATCCGCGCCGCCGGCGTCGACGCGGTCGCGCTGCTCGGCACCCGCTACACGATGGAGCAGGACTTCTACCGGGGCCGTCTCGAGCACCACGGCATCCGGGTGGTCGTCCCCGACGAGGCCGACCGGGCCGAGGTCCACCGCGTCATCTACGACGAGCTCGTCCGTGGCGTGATCCACGACGACTCACGCCAGCAGCTGCTCGAGGTCATCGGACGTCAGCAGGAGCGCGGCGCCGGCGGCGTCATCGCCGGGTGCACCGAGATCGAGCTGCTCGTGCGACCCGACGACGTCGACATCCCGTACTTCCCGACGACGCAGATCCACGCCATGGCTGCCGTCGACTGGGCGCTCGAGGTGTAGCTACCGGTCGATGCTGATGCCGACGATTGGGTCCGGTCATGGGGCAGAACGACGCGTCGTCAGCGGTTTCAGCGTTGGCGGTAGACGTCGCTCCGATGCTCGATGCGCAGGACGACGACCTGCCTGTTGTCCTCGTCGATGCGGTAGACGATCCGGTAGGAGCCGCGGCGCGCCGACCAGTACCCGGCCAGCTCTCGTTGCAGCGGCTTCCCGACGATGGTCGGTGCCTCGCACAGCGGCCCCACCATGAACTCGATCACCGCGGCTGCGACGCGTTCGGTGAGTCGAGCGAGAGACCGTTCGGCCGGTCCCGCGACGACGAGCGACCACGACGTCACTGCTTCAGGTACTTGGCCCGGAGCTCCTCACCACTGACCACATCACCCGCAGCGACAGCCGCCTCCCCGTCGCGGATCTCGCGCATCGCGATGGGATCGGAGAGTAGATCCAGGGTCTCCTCGAGTGACTCGAGCTCGTCCGGACTCATGATCACGGCAGCCGGTCGGCCATGGCGCGTCAGGACCACCCGGTCGTGACGTCCCTCGACGCCGTCCACGATCTCGGACAACCGCTTCTTGATCTCCGCAAGAGGAAGCACCACATCAGACATGACCAGAATCATAGTCACATTCGTGCTTGACGTCATGCCGAGCCGGGACCTATCGAGCGTGCCGGCGTTCCGGCGGACGGTCAGCCGACGTCGGCGAGAAGTGCGAGCGCGGCGTCGACGAACTGCTCGGCGGCCGGCGGGGTGAAGCGCGCGCAGCCGACCTCGTAGCCGTGGCGATCGAACTCCGACGCCACCGGTACGTAGCCGAGGTAGTGGTTGGCGTAGCCGGCGACGATCAGGTGGGGGATGTGGGCTCGGCGGGCCAGTTCCCAGCCGGTCTCTACGAAGAACTCACCGGGGAGCGTGACGAACGCGAGGTCGGGCCCGATGCGCAGCACCTGGACCTCGGCCTTGTGGGTCTTCCCCGGCTCGGCCGGTGCGAACCGGCCGTAGACGCGCTCCATCTCGAGGCGGTTGATCTCTGCACGAGCCCGCCGGCGTGCGTCGGCGTCGCCGGTCACCGCGCCCAACGTCGCGACCGCCTCGTCGATCTCGGCTTCGGTCGGCATCACCCGACGCTCGAGGTCGACCAGACGCGACGCACCGCGGATCGCGCCGCCGGCGACGACCGTGCCGGGCCGCGGCTCCACCGCCAGTTCCTCGGAGTAGGAGAGGTTGATGACCCACTGGCCGGCGCCCACCGGCTTGAGCTCCTGCACGGCCCGGGCACCGGCGAGACCGACGATGCTGCCGACACGCTCGGCCTCCCGATGCTCATGCGACATCCACACCGGATTGATGTCGCCGCACGCACCCTGCACGTACACGGCCGTGCCGCCGACCGCTGCCTCCACCGACCGGCAGGCGGCGCCGGGGAAGTCGGCCGAGAACTGGAGGTTGTCGCTCTCCAACACCGTTGCGTGGCACGCATGGTGCAGCAGCGTCACGGCCGTCGTCCCGTCGGATCGTTCGGCCGTGAGCACCTGCAGGCGGGCCTCGTGCGGGCCGGCGTGGTCGCGCCGGTTGTGGCCGATGCCGTCCACCTCGACCGTCGTCGCCTTCAGCGTGACCGCTTCGAGCTCGTCCGCCGCCCTCGCGACCGCGGCACCGATCGCGGTCGCGGCGCTGGTGGCCCAGTCCTGGTCGTCGCCCGGCGTCACCGCGGCCATCGGTCCGGCGTGCGTGTGGGTGGCCGCCACGATCAAGTGGTCGACGCCCGCCTGTTCCGCCGCGTGGCGACGCGCCTCCTCGACGATGCGCCGGTGCACGCCGAGCAGGTCGCAGACGACGATGCCGGCCCGCGTGGTGCCGTCGTCGAACACCGCCGCTCTCGCCAGGAGCGGGTCGAGCACGCCGGTGGAGGATCCGGTGCGGTTGCCGTAGCCGCCGAGTGGCGCGCCGACCGCCGGCGTGAGGTCGGCGGTGCCACCGCCGGCACGAAGACTCCCCGAAACAGTCATCGACGCCATTCAATAGGCTCCCGCCCCATGCCGCCTGCAGAGTCCCTGGCCATCGACGGCGGCGACCCTGTCCGTACGACGATGCCGCCGCTCGGCAAGGGGATGTTGACGCTCGGTGCCGAGGAGCGGGAGGCCGTGCTCGCCGTGCTCGAGAGCCGGTCGCTGTTCCGCTACTACGGACCCGACATGCAGGACGCCGTCGCCCGGTTCGAGGCGTCGGCCGCGGACCTGCTCGGCGCTCCGTACGCGCTGGCCACCTCGTCGGGCACCGCGTCACTGCGCTGCGCGCTCGCCGCCCTCGGTGTCGGGTGCGGCGACGAGGTGATCGTCCCCGCCTTCACCTTCATCGCAACCGTGAACGCCGTGATCGCCGCAGGCGCCGTGCCGGTGTTCGCCGAGATCGACGACACGCTCGGCCTCGACCCCGCTGACGTCGTCGCCAAGATCACCGAGCGCACCACGGCGGTGATCGCCGTGCACCTGGAGAACGCGGGTTGTGACATCGACGCGTTGGTCGACGTGTGCGGCGACATCCCGATCATCGAAGACACCGCCCAGGCCATGGGTGCGGCCCACCACGGCAGGGCACTCGGCACCATCGGTGCGATCGGGTGCTTCTCCCTGCAGTTGGAGAAGAACATCACCGCCGGCGAGGGCGGCCTGGTGACGACCTCGGATGAGCTCCTCCACGTCCGTGCCGCTCGCTACTCGGACCAGGGCGGCCAGTTCGTCACGAGCTATGCGACCGAACGGGGGACGGAGCTCACCGAATCCTTCGCCGGCGAGAACTTCCGCATGGCAGAGCTCGCCGGTGCGGTCGCCGCCGTCCAGGTCGGCCGCCTGCCGGGGATCCTCGACACGATGCGCACCCGCAAGGAGCGTGTGCTGAAGCAGACCGGCGATCTCCGCGGGCTGCAACAGCGCCGCATCCTCGACCCGGCCGGCGACGGCGGGTCGAGCATCACGTGGTTCGTGCCCGAGGGGGCCGACGCCCGTCGGTTCGTGAAGGCACTGCGTGCCGAGGGCATCCCCTGCGCGCAGATGTACCGAGGCGAGCCCGTGTATGCGGCGCCGTCCATCCTCGAGAAGCGCACGGTCACCGGCAAGGGCGGTCCGTTCAACTGCGCAGAACACCCCTGCCAGGTCGAGTACCGGATGGGGATGTGCCCCAGGACCGAGGCGCTCGTGGCCCGCTCGTTCATCGTGCCGTTGGGCCTGCAGTTCTCCGACGGCGACTGCGACGACGTCGCCCGGGCCGTCACCAAAGTCGCCGCCCACGTCCTGTGAGCGAGCCTCGATGATCCGCGTCGCCGTCGTCGGGTGTGGCATGGCCGCCCGCCGCATCCACCTTCCGGGCATGCGCGCCACCGAGCGCTTCGACGTCGTCGCCTTCGCGAGCCGCTCCCGCGCCTCGGCCGAGGCGACGCGCGATGAGTGGGGCGGGGGACGGGTCGAGGACGACTGGGCCGACGCCGTGGCCGCCGACGACGTCGACGCCGTCTTGGTCGCCACGCCCAACGCCTTCCACGCCGAGGTGGCGATCGCCGCCGCCGGCGCCGGCAAGCACGTGTTGGTGGAGAAACCGATGGCGACGCGGGTGGCCGACGCCGACGCCATGATCGCTGCGGCCACCGACGTCGTGCTGATGCCGACGCAGACCTTGCGCGTCGCCCCGCCCTTCCTGGCCGCGGCACGTGCGGTTGCCGGCGGGATGGTGGGTGAGGTGACCGGCGCCCGGGTGGCGTTCGGCCACGGCGGCCCCCAGCACTGGGCGCCGGACTCCACTTGGTTCCGTGACGGCGGGGTGTCTGGCGGCGGGGCCTTGATCGATCTCGGCGTGCACGCGGCTGATCTCCTCCGCGCGGTGGTCGGCGACGAGGTGGACCGAGTGGGTGCGGTGCTGCGTCCTGGCCGGGGCGGCGTCGAGGAGGCTGGCCAGTTGGTCCTGCACTTCGCAGGCGGTGCGATCGGCAGCCTCCACGCCAGTTGGGTCGCGTTGCCGGCGCCGGATCACCAACTCAGCGTCTTCGGCACCGCCGGCACCCTGCACCTGGACTCGCGCACACCGCTCACGTTCCATCCGGCGGACGGCGACGAACCAGAGCGGGTGCCGAACCCTCCTCGCGAGGAGCGCATCGACCTCTACGCCGCGTTCGCCGACGCGGTCGAACACGGGGCGCCGCTCCCGGTGACCGCGGCCGACGGCCGGGCCGCCGTCGCCATCGTGACCGCGGCCTACGAGTCCGACGCCACCGGCCGGATCGTCACGCTGGCCTGATCAGGACGGTTCGGCGAACACTCGTGGGGTGGACGAGTTGCGGCCCGCGCACCCGACGGTCAGGAGGTCTTGGAGCGAGTCAGCGACGCCAGAAGATGTGGTGGGTGACGCCGCTCGGGCTCGGGATCCGTTCGAGGTGGAAGCGGTCGAGCAGCTCGTCGGGCGAGTCCCAGAGCTTGCCGCCACGCCCGAGCTCGACAGGGGCGACGGCGACGTGCATGGTGTCGACGAGGTCCGCCTCGAGGAACGCGCGCAGAGTGGACACGCCACCGCCGAGGCGCACGTCCTTGCCGTCGGCGGCGGCCTTCGCTTGCCGCAGGGCCTCGGCCGGCTCGGCGTCGATGAAGTGGAAGGTCGTGTCCGACAACGAGAACGTGGGCCGGACGTGGTGGGTCAGCACGAAGACCGGTGTGTGGAACGGCGGCTCGTCTCCCCACCAGCCCTGCCACTCGAGGTCGTCCCACGGCCCCTTCTGCGGGCCGAACTTGCCGCGGCCCATGATCTCGGCGCCGATGTTGTTGGTGAAGTCGCGGGTGAAGTAGTCGTCGAGGCCGCGGGTGCCGCCCGGCTCGGTGCGGTTGGGCCAGCTCGCCGTGGCGCCCGCCCACGAGGCCAGCGCCGCCGGGTCGGCGTGGCCGAACGGCCGCTCGAAGCTCTGGCCCTCGCCGGTGCCGTAGCCGTCGGTCGAGAGCATGAAGTTCTGCACCCGCAGGAGCTGCTCGGTCGGCGGCGCTCACGACGCGTCCACCGGGGCGGCGAGCCCGAGGTCGGCGTAGTGGGCCTGGGCGACGGCGAAGGTCACTTGCTTCGCTCCTTCGGGGGAATCGGTTGGGCGGTGCGTTCGAGGTGGCGCTCGAGGGAGTCGAGGCGGCCGGCCAGCTCGGCTCGGTAGGGCTCGAGCCACTCGTCGAGCTCGCGGAGGGGCTCGGCGCGCAGGCGGTAGAGCCGACGCTGTGCATCGCGGCGGACCTCGACGAGGCCGGCGTCGCGCAGCACCTTGAGGTGCCGCGACACGCCTGGCTGGTGCATGCCGACGGCGTCGACGAGCTCGCTCACCGACCGCTCGCCGTCCCGCACCGCATCGAGGATCCGGCGGCGAGTCGGTTCGGCGATCGCATCGAGGACGGCGAGCTCGCTGGGCACCTCGACAACATACGCCATGTCATATATATGTGCAAGCACATGTAGGGTTTCCGCAACGAGCGGGCGGCCTTCCGCCCACGTGTCCGGGTCCGGGGATGACTCGCTGCTGCGAGGTGACGTAAGCCTCTGCCTGGCGTGCGCGGTCTGCGGTCACCGTGAGGTCGTGGAGGTGGTCGATGGGACCGGCTCGCGTTGATGGAATCGAGCGGCAACCGGGAGCCATCTCCTTCGCGGGTTTGACCAGTGCCGAGGCCGCGGCCCGCCTGGCTCGCGACGGTCCGAACGTGTTGCCGTCGCCCCGACCGCCGCCGGCGTGGCGTCAGCTGATGGCGCAGATGACCCACTTCTTCGCGCTGATGCTGTGGGTGGCCGGCGCGCTCTCCTTCGTCGCCGCACTCCCCCAGCTCGGGGTGGCGATCTTCGTCGTGGTGATCGTCAACGGAGTCTTCGCCTTCGCCCAGGAGAGCCGGGCCGAGCACGCCGCCGAGCGGCTCCGCGACCTGCTGCCTCGCCGGGTCATGGTCCTCCGCGGCGGGGTGCCACACGAGCTCGACGGGGCCGAGTTGGTGGTCGGCGACCTGGTCCTGCTGTCCGCCGGCGACCGGGTCTCTGCTGATCTGCGGGTGGTCGAAGCCCACGCGCTCGTGATGGACACCTCGCTGCTCACCGGCGAGAGCGTGCCCGTCCCGGTGTCGAAGGACGACCTGCTCTTCGCCGGCACGTTCGTGATCGAGGGCGAAGGGCGGGCGCTCGTCCACGCCACCGGGATGGCGACCCGGCTGGCCGCCATCGCCCAGCTCACCCAGGGCGGTCACCGGCCCCGCAGTCCGCTGGCCCGGGAGATCGACCGGGTCGTCCGCACCGTCGCCTTCATCGCCGTCGGCGTGGGCCTTGCGTTCTTCGCCATCTCGCTGGCCATCGGTTCGCCCGCCTCCGACGGCTTCCTGTTCGCCATCGGGGTCACCGTCGCCCTCGTTCCCGAGGGCCTGCTCCCGACGGTCACCCTGTCCCTGGCGATGGGCGCGCAGCGCATGGCCGGTCGCCACGCCCTGGTCCGCCGGCTGGAATCGGTGGAGACGCTCGGCTCGACCACGTTCATCTGCACCGACAAGACCGGCACCCTCACCCACAACGAGATGGCGGTGGTCGAGGTGTGGACACCGGCGGGCACGGCTCGCATCCCCGGCACCGGCTACGACCCGACCACGCCGTTGCCGCTCGAGGAGGACGCACGCCCGGCGGTGCAGCTCCTGGTGGCAGCCGCGGCACGGTGCTCGGCCGGCCGGGCCGTGGAGCGCGACGGCCGCTGGGTCGCCCAGGGCGATCCCATGGAGGCGGCGATCGACACGCTCGCCCGCCGGCTCGACATCGACGACACGTCACACGAACCCGTGCTGCGCCGCTACCCGTTCGATCCCCGCCGCCGCAGGATGTCGCTCGTCGCCGGCGACCGGCTGTACGTGAAGGGGGCCACGGACGCATTGCTCACCCGCTGTGACCACCCGGCCGGCGCACAGGAGGCCCTGGACGCCATGGCCACCCGGGGGCTTCGGGTCCTCGCCGTCGGCACCCGCCCCGCGTCGGAGCTGTCCGATGGCGACGACGCCGACACCGCCGAGGACCACCTCGAGCTCCTGGGCCTCCTCGGCTTCGAGGACCCGCCCCGGGCGAGCGCCGCCGAGGCCGTCGCCGCCTGCCGGCGTGCCGGCATCCGCGTCGCCATGGTCACCGGCGACCATCCGGCCACCGCCCGGGCGATCGCCGGCGAGGTCGGCCTGCTCGACGCCGACAGCCTCGTCCTCGAGGGGAAGGACCTCCCCTCCGACGAGCAGGTCCTCGGCGCGCTCATCGACCGGGAAGGCGTCGTACTCGCCCGGATCACCCCCGAGGACAAGCTGCGGATCACCCGTGCCCTGCAGGCACGAGGCCACGTCGTGGCCATGACCGGCGACGGCGTCAACGACGGCCCCGCCCTCCAGACCGCCGACATCGGCATCGCCATGGGACGCTCCGGCACCGACGTCGCACGGGAAGCCGCCGACCTCGTCCTGCTCGACGACGACTTCGCCACCGTCGTCGCGGCCGTCGAGCAAGGACGCGCCACGTTCTCCAACGTCCACCGGTTCCTCACCTACCACCTCACCGACAACGTCGCCGAGCTCACCCCGTTCGTGGTGTGGGCCCTCTCCGGCGGGCGCTTCCCGCTGGCGCTCGGCGTGCTGCAGATCCTGTGCCTCGACATCGGTACCGACCTGCTCCCCGCGCTCGCCCTGGGCGCCGAACCGCCGAACGAACGCATCCTCGCCCGCCCGCCCCTGGGACGCCACCTCATCGACGGGGCGTTGCTCCGCCGGGTCTTCGGCGTGCTCGGCCCCACCGAGGCCGTGATGGAGATGACCGCGTTCCTCGTCGCCCTGCTCGCCGCCGGCTGGCGGCTCGGCGACAGCTTCCCCACCGGCCACGCCCTGGCCGCCGCGTCGGGTGCCGCGTTCACCGCGGTCGTCATCGGCCAGGCGGCCAACGCGTTCGCCTGCCGCAGCGCCACCCGCTGGCCCGGCAACCTCGGCTGGACCGGGAACCGGCTCCTCCTCGGCGCCGTCGCCATCGAGCTCGTCATGCTCGCCGGCTTCCTGCTCATCGGGCCCCTCGCATCCCTCCTCGACCACGCACCACCGCCAGCCGCCGGGCTCGCCGTCGCCCTCCTCACTGCGCCGGCGCTGTTCGCCACCGACGCGCTGCACAAGCGAGCACGCGCCCACCGGCGACGGATGCGCGACGGCCAACCGGAACCAACCATCCGCTGAGACTCGACACCGACCTGACCCCACCACAGTGGCTGGAGATCCAAGGAACGGCCGACGTTCGAGCACTTCGGCTCTATCCGAACCCACGCGAAGAGCGCACGTTCTCCCCATGACTGAGCGTCGCACGGACTCGACGGCGGTGAAGCGTCAACGCAAGGCGTGGTTGCCACCCCGCTGGTTCGTGGTGCTCTTCTGGCACGCCCACCGCGCCGTGGTGCGGCTCACCCGCGGCCATGTGGGGCTGTGGCGGCCGAAGCCAGACAACTGGGGAGCCCTGTGGCTCACCACCACCGGCCGACGCACCGGACGACCCCGACAGGTGCTGGTCGGATATTTCGAGGACGGCGACAACCTGGTCACCATGGCCATGAACGGCTGGGGCCCAGGCGAGCCGGCGTGGTGGTTCAACCTGCAGGCACATCCGGAAGCGACCGTCCAGACCAAGGACGGCGTCCGAGCGGTCCGCGCCCGTCGGGCACAGGGACCCGAGCGCGAGCGGCTGTGGTCGCGGTGGGCCGAGCTCGACAAGAACCTCGACGCCTACGCCGCTCGCCGCCCCGAGGAGACCGCCGTGGTCGTGTTCGAGCCACGGGACGCGGTGACCCACGAGGCCGGCGCGGCGACCGACGCCACGGCAGCGGTGGAACCAACCTGAGCGTGTGTCAGTCCGGTACCGGACTGACGGCGAGTCCCACCGCCCGGGCACCCGCGGCGAGTCGCTGATCCCACACCGCCATGACGAGTTCCGGATCGCCGACGACGGTTGCGCTTGCGAGATGGATCGCGTCGGCCCCGCGAAGCGAGTGCTCCCGAGCGAACAGTCCGGCTCGGACCTGTACCGCTTCGGTGATCTCGACAGGGCGCACGGAGGCCCAGAAGGTGTCGAACCCAGCGAGGGCGGTCTCGAGGCCGGACTCGGACAGGTCGTTGTTCCGATGCGAGGCCGCGACGGCCGCACATACCTCGACGTACGCGAGCCGGCTCGCGAGCGCTGCATCACATCGGTCCCAGAGTCTGGCCGCCACGTCGCTGCCGTCTTCGTCGATGACCAGCTTCACCAACGCGCTGGCATCGAAGTAGACGAGGGCCACGTCAGTCGCGCTGGTCGCTCACGAGCTGTGCAACCGATCGCTTCGCACGGACGCGGCGGAAGTCGCCGGCTCGTGGGCGTTCCGACGAGGTCGGGCGAGCGAGCAGGCCTTCCTTCTCCAGATCCTCGAGAAGGTCTGAAGCCGTCACGCGGACGATCCTGGCCACCGGAGTACCTCGGTCGGTGACGACGACCTCCTCACCGTCTTGGACGCGGTCCAGCCAACCGCTGAGGTGTGCTCGAAGGTTCGACACGGAGACGTCCACAGCGGGAAGTGTACAGAAGGTAGACACAGGCACTTGTACGTTCACCACGGAGCATCCCGCCCGTGTGCAGCGGGTGGGTTCGGGTGGATGTAGCGGTCCTGGCGCGCTTCAGCGGGACGACCGACCGCGACCGCTCACGTCCGCGCGTCGAGGTGGTATGGTGATCGGTATGGCAACCCGCAAGGTCACCGTCACCCTCGACGAGGCCCAGGTCGAGCAGATCCGAGCCCTCGTCGACGCCGGCAGCGCGGCAAGCATCTCGGGCTTCGTGCAACACGCCGTGTCGGTCGCGCTCGACGATGTCGCCGGATGGGGCGCCATGCTGGCTGATGCTCTGCGAGAGACCGGCGGACCGCTGACCGACGACGAGCGCGCATGGGCCGACGGTCTGCTGAACAGCCCCGCCGATCGACACTCCGCTGCCTGATGGCCGGCGTGACCCTCGACGCCGGCGCGCTCATCGCGCTCGACCGCAACGACCGACGAATGATCGCACTCCTGGCCCGAGCGGCCGAGACGAAGTCACCGATCACCGTTCCGGCATCTGCCCTCGCGCAAGCGATCAGGCGTCCTGAGCGTCAAGTTCGTCTCGCTCGCATGATCCGGCAACCGACCACTTCGGTGCAGGACCTCGATCGGGTCGACGCAACGAACATCGGACGACTGCTTGCCGCAAGCGGGACCGCAGACGTCGTCGATGCGCACGTCGTGATCTGCGCTCGACGGGCCCGCCAACGCGTCCTCACCTCCGACCCCGACGACCTCCGGTTCCTCGACCCTCAGCTCGATCTCACGATCGTCTGACCGATCCACTCCGACGAGCATCGCCGCGGGCGGAACAGCCCACATCAACCTGGGCGGGGCCTGCCGATCAGCGCCGGCGGGTCTTGGTCGCGGTCCAGAGCCAGGTCTCGTAGGGCACCACCATCGTCCCGGACGGGAACGCCGCCTCCAGGATCTCCCCGAGCCTGGCGATGAGCTCGACGCGCGCTCGTTCCTCGAGCGAGGCGACGTAGCTGTGGCTCGCCTGGTCGGTCAGCCATCGATCCGTGGAGGTCGTTCTCGTCCACGGGATGGTCACGCGGTCGCCGACGTCGAACATTCCCGGCTCGTCGATGGTCGCTCCCCAGTCGGTGTCGCGCTGGTTCCGGTGCGCTCCCGGACACGCCCTCTCGATGGCTGACCAGTACTCGTCGAACCAGTCCTGCCCGTCAGCTCGGGCATGCGACCACCACCCTGCCCAACGACCGCCGGGTCGGAGCACCCGGTGGGCTTCGTGGACACGCGCTGCCTCGTCGAGCCAGTGCCACGACTGTGCGAAGCAGATCAGGTCGACCACCTGGTCGGGGACGGGCAGGACGGCACCGTCGGCCACCACGGCAGCAAGGCCGGGCGTGTGGGTGGCGGCTCTGACGAGCACCGCTCGTCCCGGGTCGAGGGCAACGACTCGGGCGCCGCGGTCGAGGAGCTGTCGCGTCGCGATGCCCGTTCCGGCGCCGACGTCGAGCACGCACAGGCCATCGATGTCGCCGAGCGCTTCGTAGACGCCGTTCGGATACGAAGGCCGAGCGGTGTCGTACTCGTCGGCCACGGACTCGAAGGAGACCACGAGCCAAGTCTGACGTGTGCTGGGCATCTACCGTCGCCGAACGTCGGCGGCTTGTTCTCGTCGGCTGATCGTGTCGTCTCCACCCGCGTCGACACGTCGCTACCTTCTCGGCATGCCGGAAACCGCAACCGAGCGCGCGCAGCGCATGAACGACTTCTTCGGCCCCAAGGCCCCCGGTCTCCACGGGGCGGTGTTCGACTACGCGGCGCCCGACGAGGTCCGAGGGCACATCGACGTGTCCGATGCGCTGATCGCCGGTACGGGGTTCCTCTTCGCGCCCGCCATCATCTCGCTTGCCGACACGCTCTGCGCGATCGGCTGCGGCGCCAACATCCCCGAGGGTGCCAGCTTCACGACGGTCGAGCTGAAGGTGAACTTCCTGGGCTCGGCCCAGGAAGGCGAACGGGTGAGCGCCGTCGCCACGCCGCTGCACCTCGGCGGCTCGACCCACGTCTGGGACGTCGATGTCCACAACGACACGACGGGCCGGAGGATCGCAGCGTTCCGGTGCACGCAGATGGTGCTGCGTCCGAGGTGAGGCGGCGCTGAAGCTCGTCGACGGCGCGCGCTCCATGACCCTGTCGACGCTTGCCGGCTGCGGGTTTGGCGGCGACTCGGCGGTGGCCGTCAACGATGGCGACGGATCACGCATCGAGAAGCCAGCGAACCACTTCGAGGTGACGTGCGATTGGCGTGAGGTCCTGGAAGCACCACGCCATGGTCTGTGCGATGGTCCAGCCGCGTGCGCGCTCCCGGTCGACGCGTAGCGCATCGGCGAGGTGGTCCAGCCGATGCACGACTGCGTCGCGAGTGTGACCCAGCTCCGAGGAGCGGACGATGGGTGCAAGCGCGAACGCCTTCTCGCCTACGAGCGGTTTCGGGTCGATCACCAGCCAGTCCTGGCGCTGTGCTCGCAACACGTTGTCGCCGTGCAGATCCTGGTGCAGGAGCACGGCCGGGCCCTGCGTCGATGACAGGTCGGCGAACAGCTCGAGCGCGCGATCGACCAACGTCCGCTCGAACGGGCGACCGGCACGCTCCCACGTCGCCGGCAGGTTCCGCGCCCATTGCGCCGCCTCGCTGCTGAGCGAGTTGAACGGACCATCGACCGGAATCGAAAGCTGCTCGACGAGCTCGGCCAGCGCCGCGAGCGCCTCGCTCGCAGGAGCGTCGGACAACGGCGTTCCCGGCCGGCACCGCTCGAGCAGCAGGGCGTGCCGTTCGTCATCGTGAGCCAACAGACGGACCGCGCCCTGGCCTGCCCACGCTTCCAGGGCATCGGCTTCGTACTTGCTCTCCCAGCCGGGGAACTGCAGCTTCAGCACGGCGTCGAGGGCATCGGCCCCGCTGACGGGAAGGGCGAGCGAACAGGCACCACCTTCGAACGGCCGGCCCGGTGCGAGCGACCACCGCCGGCACACCTCTCGCAATCGCCTCGGCAGCTGTGCCAACCACGCTGCGCCGTCATCGGACGCCGCCAGCCATCGCAACGACTGCGGGATCCCCAGTTCCGTGCGCCATTCACCGTCGAGATCACCCACCGGTTCGCTCCCCCACTCCGACATCAGACAGGCCGCTACGGCTGGTGCGCCGCATGGGAACGGATGCGGTACGCGCAGCGCTCGTCGCCGCTCAACAGGTGCTGTTCGCGGGTCACCTCCACGCCATCGCCGAGCACGGCCCGGAAGAGCTCGAGCTCTCCCCGGCAGAGTCCCTGGCAGCTGGCGGCCGCGTCGCAGATCGGGCAGTGGTGCTCGATGAGCAGGCGGGAACCGTCGGCCTCGTCGCGCACCTCGGCCACGTAGCCCTCGGCGGTGCGCTGGTCGGCGAGGGCCCGTACGGGGTCGGTGTTTGTTCCGATCACGGTGACGTAGGTCTCGGTGAGTCTGCGGTTCCGATCGTCGATCACGCGCTCGAGGCCGTCATCCCCGACGGTGTGGCGGATCGACTCGATGAGGTCGACGGTGAGGTCACCGTGACGATCGGGGAAGAGCTCTCGGGCCAGCTCCGTGAGCGTCCATTCGGTGGGCGGACGGCCGCGCCCCTCGGACGCTCGGGCCTGGCCCCGGGCGAGACCAGCGTCGTCGAGGGACCGCAGGTGCTGGCGCACGGCCTCCCTCGTGATCCCCAGCGCCGAGGCCAGCTCGGGCGCCGTTCTCGTGTGTCGCTTGAGCGAGTCGACGATCGCGCGCCGCGTCTGCCCGAGTGCATCGTGCGGACGTCCGGCGTGTCCGTGCGCAGCCACACGCACACCATATACGCAAGATGCGTCTTGACAAATATTGTCCTTCGGTCGCAGGCTCGACGGCATGCACCGCATCGGCTCGTCCACCGACCTCCAGGAGCACGGGTTCCTCACCGGCAAGCTCGGACGTCTCCCGGTGGTGGTGTTCTGGAACGAGGGTGAGCCGAGGGCGATCGAGGACCGGTGCCCACACCTCGGGTTCCCGTTGCATCGGGGCACCGTCGACGCGGGGATGGTCACCTGCCACTGGCATCACGCGCGGTTCGACCTCTCCTCGGGCTGCACGTTCGACCCCTGGGCCGACGACGCGCTCGCGTTCGATGTCACGCTCGTGGATGACGACGTCTTGGTCTCCTCACGAGGAGAACAGCGGACAACGGAGCGGGCGCTGGACCGGCTCCGCGACGGGCTCGAGGACGACATCACGCTGGTGATCGCCAAGTCGGTTCTCGACCTGCTCGACAAGAATGTCGAGCCGGCCCTCATCCTCGGAGTGGGTGCCGACTTCGGAGCCCGCTATCGGCGCGAGGGCTGGGGCGCGGGCATGACCGTGCTGACCGCGATCGGGTCGGTCCTCTCCGAGCTCGATTCCGACGACCACGACCTCGCGCTCACACAGGCTCTCTCGTTCCTCGCCGGCGATGTCGCCGGGCATGCACCGCGCTTCGCGCTCGAGCCGATGGAGGACACCGACGTTCCACCGCAACGCCTCTCCGACTGGTACCGCCGATTCATCGACGGCCGCTCTGCGGATGCCGCCGAGCGCACCTTGGCCACGGCGCTCCGTCACGACGACGCCGATGTCGAAGCGATGCTGTTCGCAGCCGTCACCGATCACGTGTTCATCGACGAGGGCCACACCCTGGACTTCACCAACAAGGCGATCGAGCTCACCCGCCTCCTCGGTGACGACCCCGCGACCGCACGGTTGCTGCTGCCGACGCTCGTCCCGCAGACCGCCGCCGCGGCCCGCCACGAGGAGCTCTCCGAGTGGCGGCACCCCGACGACCTGGCCCGGTTGATCGCCGACACGACCCTTCCGGTTGGCGCCGGCGACCCGGACCTCGACGTCGCCGAGCTCGCCGGCCGGCTGCTGGGCGACGACCCCGAAGCGGTCGTTGACGAGCTCGTTACCTCAGGCGCGGCGGGAGCATCCCCAGAGCAGCTCGCCCGTGCCGTAGCCCACGCGGCGCTGCTGCGCATCGCCCGCTTCCACACCCAGAACGACCACCGCGACTGGAACATCGTGCACCACGGCTTCACCACGGCGAACGCCCTCCACCAGGCCGTGGCGCGGAACCCGACACCAGAGCTGCAGCGCGGCATCGTGCACCTCGCCCTGAAGGTCTACCTCGACCGGTTCTTGAACGTGCCTGCTGCCCGCCTGCCGGACACCGATCGGGGGACCATCGGCGACCTGCTCCAGTGCTTCGAGGTCCAGGGCAACGTGGAGGAGGCCGGCCGCCACGCCCACGGGTTCCTGGCCCAGGGAGGAGAGCCGGCGGAACTGGTCAAGGTCCTCGGCCACGCCCTGCTCGTCGAGGACGCCGGCTTCCACTGGTTCCAGCTCTTCGAGGCCACGGTGCGGCACCACCGCAGCTGGCCCGAGGGATCCGAACCGTCACATCTCGCCCTGGTCGCCTTCGCCCGCTTCCTCGCCGCCCACACCCCGACCAGACGGGAGCAGGCCCGGGTCGTCGACATCGCTCGCCGCATCCGGCGCAACGACGAGCTGTACGTCACCACGGCGTGACAGCCGGTCACGAGCGTCGGCTTTCGGTCGTGGATTTCGTGACCGGCCCGGGGGTCGACTGTGGCAGCGTCGGGGCATGAGCGTCGTTGTCACCGAGGACGTCGGCCACGTCCGTGTCGTCCGCCTGAACCGCCCCGAACGGAAGAACGCGCTGACGAGCGAGCTCGGGTGGCGGCTCGTCACTGCGCTCCGGGACGCAGCCGGTGACGACTCCGTCCGGTGCATCGCGGTCACGGGCAACGGCGATGCGTTCTGCTCCGGGCTCGACCTGGCCGACTCGGGCGGCGATTCCGTCGACTCCGGCCTCAGCGACCAAGCGGAAGCCAGCGACCACCTCGGCTGGCTGGGCCGGTTCCTGCTGACGATCCGATGGGACTGCGACAAGCCAGTGATCATGGGGCTCAACGGCGTGGCGGCCGGCGCTGGTGCATCGCTCGCTCTCGCCGGAGACATTCGGATCGCCGCCGACACCGCTCGTCTGCATCCCGGCTACCTCCGGGCCGGCACCTCGCCCGACGGCGGCATGACCTGGACGCTGCCCGAGATGGTCGGGCACCAGGAGGCGATGCGGTTCCTGCTCGACAACCGGATGGTCGGAGCCGACGAGCTCCTCGAGCGCGGCTTCGTGGTCGAGGTCGTGCCGGCGGCCGAGCTGGAGACCCGTCTGCTCGAGTACTGCCGGCACGTGGCCGAGACGCTGCCACCCTTGGCCGTCCGCCGGGCGAAGCACCAGATCGTGCGCTCGCCGATGGTGCTCGACATCGCCGCCCGCCTGGAGGAGGAGATCATGAAGGCGCGGGCCGGGTTCGACACCGAGGACAGCCGCGAGGCCGTCCGGGCGATCATGGAGAAGCGGGCACCGAACTTCCAGGGTCGGTGACCCCGGTGCTCACCGACCGCAAGCACGCGACGATCGACCGGTTCCTCGCCACCGCCGACGTCGACGATCAGGGCGGGGTGATCGTCGTGTGCGCGCCCGCCGAGGGCGAGATCGGGCCGCTCTTCGGTGGTGTCGTGCTGATGATGCTGGCCCGGGCGGCGGCGGTTCGCGCGCCGAAGGGCACGCGCCTGCACTCGATGCACGCCCAGTTCCTCCGCCCGGTGATCAGCGAGACGCCGGTCGAGGTCGAGACGCAGGTGGTCAAGGCCGGCCGCTCGTTCACGAACCACCTGCTCACCGCTCAGCCAGTCCGGCAAACCTGCGGTGATCGCGCTCTGCTCGTTCACCGCCGACGTCGACGGCGCCGACACGTACGTGTACGACGTCGCCGGCCTGCCCGACGGTGTCGGACACCCCGACGAACTGCCGGACGACCCGCCGGAGAACGACGACGACCACCCCGACGACTGGTCATGGGAGACCCGCTGGCTGGGCCCGACCGAGCCGCTCCCCGACGGAACCTACGAATCGACCCACCGCCACTGGTTCCGCATCCCGCGCCCGCTGCCCGACGACCCGACGCTGCACCTCGCCCTGCTCGCCTACGCCACGGACTGGACCGGACACGGCGGCCGGCCCCTCGCCCTCGACATCGACGACCACACGGGCATGCTCAGCCTCGACCACGCCGCCTGGTTCCACCGCCCGGCCCGGGCCGACGACTGGCACCTCATGGACGTCCAGAGCCTGGTCAACGCCGGCGGCAGGGGCACGCTCCGCAGCGTGATCCGCGACCTGGACGGGAGGATCGTCGCATCGATGGCCCAGGAGATGCTGCTCCGCCCGATCTGACACCGACGTCAGGCGTCACAGTTCGAACGTCGGCGGTCCCAGTCGGCCACACGCTCGGTGTCCTCGTAGTCCTCCCACGACCTGAGCTTCCCCCAGCGGATCTGCAGGAACGCGACGACCCGCTTGGTGTACTCATCAGCTGCATCGGCGCCGGTCACGTGGTCGTGGGCTCGCACGGCAACCCGTGTGTTCCACGGTGCGCCGTTCACGAGCATGTCTTCGATCTCCAACTGCAGCCCCTCCCGGGCGAAGCGGTCCGCGAAGGCCCGGCACTCGTCGAGCCCTCGGTGCGTCACATGTCGGCGCCGGCTCTTCTCCACCGGCCGGAACATCGTGGACCACGAGTTCTGGCCAGGGAACGCGATCTCGGCGTCGGCAGCCGCAAGGCGGAGCAAGAAGGTCGGATCTCCGTCGTTGAGGCGGCGGATCCCGTGACGGACCAACGTACGGACGGCGATCTTGTACATGGCTGCCTCCTACTGAGTGACTAGAGCGATCGTTCTAGTAGAGCGATCGTTCTAAGATCAAAGGGCATGGCCAGTACTCGGGACCGGCTCCTCGCAGCAACCAACGAACTCTTCCGCCGACGCGGGTACAACGGAACCGGCCTGAAGGAGGTGACCTCCGCAGCGGGGGCCACCACGGGATCGCTCTACCACTTCTTCCCAGGGGGCAAGAGTGAGTTGGCCGAAGCGGTCATCACCGAAAGCGGCCTCGCCTACCAGCAGCTCTTCGAGGCCATCGCCGACGACGCAACCGGGCCCGCCGAAGCGATCAGCGACTTCTTCGACGGTGCAGCACAGGTGCTCGCCGACACCGACTACATCGACGTCTGCCCCATCGGCACAGTGGCCCGCGAGGTCGCCAACACCGACGAGAGCTTGCGCATGGCCAGCGATCGCGTCTTCGCCGGATGGATCGACGCAGCGACCAGTCGGTTCACCCGTGCCGGACTCGCCGAAGCCAACGCACGACCCCTCGCCACCACCGTCGTAGCTGCGCTCGAAGGCGGCTTCGTCCTCGCTCGAACACGTCGCGACCCCGCCGTGCTGCACGAGATCGGCCTGCAGATGCGCAGCCTGGTCCAGACCCAACTTCTCGCTCTTGCAGCTCCCGAGATCTCGCTCCGGCTGAAATCCGATCGTTCTCGTGGGACGTATGGAGAACACTCGCGGGATGGGGAAGCTGCGGCCCATCACCGACGGCGTGGTCACCATCCGCCGTCCCCTCGACGGTGATCGTCAGCGGTTGATCGCAGGCCGGGACGAGGAGTTCCACCGGTTCCTGGGCGACGGGTCGGATGAACCTTCCCCGACGGGCTGCATCGTCGTCGACGACGAAGTGGTGGGCTGGGTGGACTTCGACGTGGACCGCTCCTGGCTCGAGCCCGGGGAGGTGAACCTGGGATACAACGTCTTCGCTGAACACCGCGGGAACGGACTCGGGACCCGGGCGGTGAAGCTGCTGCTCCACCACCTGGCGCTGAGCGGGTCGGCGTCGGTGGCGACGTTGCTGATCGACCCCGACAACGCCCGCTCGCTGGCCTTGGCCGAACGTGCCGGCTTCACCGCACACGGCGATCTCGATGGCAACCCGTACTGGAAGAAGCCGGTGCCACCGTTGGCGTATTCCGACGGCGTCGTGACGATCCGTCGCCGAGAGCTCGCGGATCTCGACGCCGACCTGGAGGCCAAGGACGAGCAGCAGATTCGCTGGCTGTGGCTTCCCTGGCAGCGGCAAGCGTGGGCAGAGATGACCGACGAACAGCGCCGCCGTCACGCCGCCGACGTGCTCCGAGACAACCAGGAGACATTCGGTGCCGGGCCGAAGTGGACCTTCACCGTTGATGCGGCCGGTGTCCGGGGCGTCGCCTACGTCGACGTCGACCTTGCCAACGACCACGTCCGTGCCGGTGACGCCAACATCTCCTACGCCAGCCACCCCGCCCATCGCGGGAAGGGCTACGTCAGTCGGTCCGTCCGTCTCGTGCTCGAGTTCGTGCGAGACCACACCGGCGCCCGAACCGCCGACATCATCACCGAGGACGAGAACGCGCCTTCACGCCGGGTCGCTGAAGCCGTCGGCGCAGCAGCGGTCGAGCGCTGGACGACCGCCGACGGCCGCAGGATGATCCGCCACCGCTTGGACGTCCATGGCAGACCGAGGCCAGAGCGTCAGCCGACGGCCACCCGGTGACGCGCTGCCGGTACTGTCGCTTCTGTGTTCGAGACGATCGTCCTGGTGCTCTTCGCCGTCGGCCTCGGCGCGGTGGTGGTCACCGAGGTGCGGGGACGACGCCGGGACAAGCACAACCCGCCGTCTCGCGTTGATGCCGACAGCAGCATCGAACGGGCCCGCGGCGAAGCGAAGGCGTGGGACAAGCACAACTCCGGCTGGTACGCCTGATCCCGCGACAGGGAGAACTCGCCATGGGACTGTTCCGACGTCGTGACCGCACTGCACCCGGCACGGTCCCGGACGTCGAGCGCCAGAAGGAACGTCCCGAGCTCGTCGAGCTGCCGGCTGGACGTGACCGAACCTCCGCAGCGATGGTCGTCGCCCGCTGTGAAGCTGAAGGCATCCCTGCGCGTCTCATCGATGGTGACGGCGGCCTCCAGGGGGCGATGGGCCTGGGCTTCACGGTCGCCGAACATCGGATCCTCATGCGCGCCGAGGACCGTGACCGCGTCGAGCAGATCCTCGCCAACCAGTAGGCGCCGAGCCGGCGCGATCCCGCCGGCTCAGCCGGGCCGGTGGGCGTCGAGCAGGAACCTGCTCGAGGTGGTCTCGAAGGGGCCTTCGGTCTTGATGTGCTCGTGCAGTCGACGCAGCTGCGGTCGATAACGAGTGACGGAGAAGTCGGGGACGGTCCAGACCACGACCCGGAGGAGATACACCACCGCTCCGATGTCGTAGAAGACGACGTTGGTGCGCTCGACCTGCAAGTCGTCGACGACCAGGCCAGCGGACTCCGCTGCCCGACGAGCGAGCTCGGGGTCTCGCTTCGAGTCCGCCGGTAGCGGCCCCATGAGGAACTCGGACAGGTCGCGCAAGCTGTGCGGACCGACCTGCTGGGAGAAGTAGCGACCGCCGGGTTCGAGCACTCGAGCGATCTCGGTCCACCACGTCTCGACCGGGTGGCGGCTGATGATCAGGTCGAAGCTGGCATCGGCGAACGGCAACGCCTGGCGGTCGTGTTGGGTCTGCACCACGTGTGCCCCGCGGGAGCGAAGGCGTGGCCCGGCCGTGTGGATGCTCGGCCCGTAGGAGTCGGTGGCGACTGCCAGCGCGGGGAGCTGAGGCAGATCGGCGAGCATGTTGCCCGTGCCGGCGTCGATGTCCAGCAGCCGTCGAGCGTTGGCGGTGCGCTCGCAGACACGGTCGAAGTAGTGCCAACTCGGCCGATCCTCGGTGGCCCTGCCCCGGCGGCCGTGACGACGTGCCGCGACGGCGCGTCAGCTGAGGCTGGGTGGTTCGTACCAGTGGGTGTCGAAGCGTTCGCCGGTGGGGTGTTGGTAGCGGGCCGCCGGCGGTGGTGGGGTGGTGGGTGGTCGGGCGAGACCGCCGGCGGACAATGGCCGGCCACGGCGGTCGAGCACGGTCGGGTCGTCGGCCGGACCCCGGATGGTGATGAGCCCCCGGTGGTGCAGCCGGTGATGGTGCGGGCAGACGAGCAGGAGGTTCCACAGCTCGGTGGGGCCGCCGTCTTCCCAGTGCCAGATGTGGTGGCCGTGCAGGCCGGCGGTGGCCGAACAGCCCGGCACCTCGCAGCACCCACCGGCACGGCGCTCCAGCGCCCGGCGCAGGCGGCGGGGGATCTCCCGGGTCTCGCGACCGACACCGATCGGTTTGCCGTCACGTTCGAACCAGGTCTCGACCTTGGCATCACAGCACAGGTAGCGGCGCTCGGCCTCGGACAACGCCGGCCCGACGTGCAGCCCAGCCAGCTGGGACTCGACATCGAGGTGCACGATCACCGTGGTGCGATGCCCGTGCGGCCGCAGATGCGCCTCGGCATCGAGGCTGTGCTGGCACATCCGCACGAACGCATCCGCCAAGGTCGGGAACGGCGGCAGCACCGCATCGGGTTCGGCGTCGGACTTCTGGCGCTTCCACTCGTTCACCAACGCGTCGTAGTGCGACCGCAAGGCGGCTTCACACAGCGCACCGTCGAGCTTGGACAACCGGACGCGGCACAACCACTCGTCGCTGTCGTTCCAGTACGCCGACACCTCGTTCTCCGGCGGATCCAGCGGCGACGGCTCCGGGCTCATCGGGCGCAGGCTCGGGCTTGGGTGCGGCCCGCAACGCCCGGCGCAGCTGGGACACCGACGCCGTCCTGGCCAGCTCGGCGTAGTGACCGTCGGTCTCGGCCGGGGCGCGGTGGGCGATGACCGCCACCTGGTCCGCCGACAACAACCCCTCCCGCAGCAACCCCATCGTCTCGGGCAGCTCGTCGGCCCGGCGAGCGATGGCGGTCAGGTCCTTGGCCCGACCCGACGACACACCCAGCTGCCACGTGCAGAAGTGCTCCACCGACCGCAACCCCGTACCGCCCAACAACTCGTCCTCGAACTCGGACACCTCACCGACCAGCTCGGCGATGCGCCCGTCGATGGCGTTGCGCTGCCCACACAGCTCAGCCAACTCGTCACAGATCTCATCGAACCGCGCCTCACCCTCACGCTCGACGGCACCGGCGCCGACTACCGACGCCGGCTCCTCGGACCGGTCGAGAACGGACGAAGCGGACATGTCTCCAACCGTACGAACACCCACCGACAAGAACCCCCAGGTCCGTCCGGCCGAGCGGCGGCGTGACCTCAGACAGCTACGTAGCCCAGAAGATCCTCACGGAAATGCCGGACCTGCGCCGGCGCGCGCCGACGAACGTGGGTGATCCCCTCCATCTCGACGCGCTCGAACCCCATCGCCTCCCAGAACGGGGCGGCGGCGTCCGAGGCGCCGGCGTTGCAGGTCAGCAGCTCGGCGTGTTGGAGGCCGCCGGCGATCAGCTCGCTGGCCAGGCGATGCGCCACGCCTTGCCGGCGCCAGTCGGGAGCGACGTAGAACCGGCGCATGCGCAGCGCGCCCGACACCTGCGGGCAGCGGGTGATGCCGCCGATGCCGACGACCTCGTCACCGGAGAGCGCGGCCAGGAGCGACTCGCCCGGCCGGTCGAAGCGCTCGGTTCCGTCCCGCCACCGCTCGATCACCGTCGAGACGATCCGGATGCCTTCACGGTCCGCGTGCCGTGAGAGCGACGCCAGACCATCGGGCAGCAGCGGCCCGGCCGGCACGATTCGCGGACGTTCCACAAGGCACATCTTGCAGCGGTGTCTCGTAGGGTGCCCGCATCGCACGACTCCAGGACATCGGTGACGCGGCCGGGTGGCGCTGCTGGCTCTGCGACGAGCCTGTCGACCCCGAGATGTCGGTCAACGACGCCCGCGGTCCGAGCGTCGACGCCGTCGAGACGTCGGCGAAGGCCAAGAAGCGCAAGGCGCCGGTGCAGGAGCGTCTCGCCCACCGAGGCTGCAACACCGGCAAGGGAGCGACGGCCCCCGTCGTCCCGTGGCCCGAGCACCTCTTCGTCATCGACCCCGCCCCGATCCTGCCCACCGTCGACCGCCTGACCCGCAAGGGCGGCCGTGAGGTCGTCGCCCGCTGCCCGACCGACGGCGACGCGCGGGACGCGGTCGACTGGCTCGTCGACCGCCTGTCCCGGCTCGCCCCCGAGCTGGTCGTCGAAGGACAGATCGAGGAGGGCGGCGGCCAGCACCTCGTGGTGCTCGTCGCCCGCTGACAGGTCCACGTCGCCCAGCGGGTGGGGACGCTCTTCGCCGGCGGGTTGCTCTGAGGCTGCTTGTCAGGCCGGTTCGCAGATGACGACGGGGATCTCGCGGTCGGTGCTGGCCTGGTAGCCGGCGTAGTTCTTGAACCGCGAGGTGATGGTCTCCCACAGCTCGGCGCGCTCCTCGGGGGAGGCCGTGCGAGCGGTGTAGGCCTTGCGCTCGTCGTCGATGGTCAGCTCGACGTCGGGATTGACGACCAGGTTCTTGTACCACTGCGGGTGATCGGAGTGGCCACCCTTGGAGGCGACCAGGATCACCCGATCGGTCTCGCAGATCGGAGCGGTGAGCCACGTCGAGTGGACGTTGCCGGACTTGCGACCCTTGGCGTGCAGCTCGACGGTCTGCATCCCGGCGAGCTTCTTGGGCCAGCGACCGCCCGTGACGGCCAGTGCCGCACGGTGCCCGTTCTCGAGCACCCAAGCTCCGATGCTGGCGACGGCGTCGGACTTCGGCATGGTGCGCTCCCCAGGTGGCGGTGATGGCGGTGAACGTCCGACAGTAGCGGTGGCCCGGATCCCGGACGGACCCCGTGGACCAGGGTCGTCCGGTCTCTTCGGATCAACCGACGCCGCCTGAGCGCTCGATGGCGACATCGGTCTGGCCGAGGTAGCTGCTGATGACCATCGGATCGGCGAGGACCTCTTCGGGGTCGCCCACGCTGAGCACCGAGCCGAGGTGCATGCAGATCATCTGGTCGCTGATCGAGCGGACGAGTGGGATGTCGTGCTCGATGATCACGAACGTCGCGCCGGTGCGCTCGCGGAGCTGCAGCAGGAGCTCGGCCAACGACTCGCTCTCGCGCTGCGCGATGCCGGAGCTGGGTTCGTCGAGCAGCAGCAGCGACGGGCGGTGGGCCATGGCACAGGACAGCTCGACGACGCGCCTCGTCCCCGTGGACAGCTCGGAGATGAAGGCGTTGGCGTAGCGCTCGAGACCCATCGTCTCGACGAGCTCGTCGACGTCAC
This sequence comes from uncultured Acidimicrobiaceae bacterium, assembly GCA_963800295.1. GTDB lineage: Bacteria > Actinomycetota > Acidimicrobiia > Acidimicrobiales > Salinilacustritrichaceae > Salinilacustrithrix. The sequence goes on along the minus strand of CAWDAJ010000009.1, from coordinate 32,482 downwards.
CACGCAGCGCACGTTCGGCGTCGCGAGCGGCCTTGAGCGCGACCGATGCCGCGAACGGGTCGCGCACGGCCAGGTGGCGTTCGAAGGCAACGGCGATCGTCTCGCGGACCGTGAGCGCGGGGAACAGCCTGGCGTCCTGGAAGAGCCGCCCCATGCCGAGCGCGGCCCGCTCGGCGGCGTCGAGCGATGTCACGTCGCGGTCCCCGAACGTCACGGTGCCGGCATCGGGCACGAGGTAGCCGCTGACGTGGTCGAAGAGGGTCGTCTTGCCGGCCCCGTTCGAGCCGATGATGCCGACGATGGCGCCCGGCTCGGCCCGCAGGTTCACCTCGTGCAGCGCCTGCACCCCGCCGAAGCGCCGGCTGAGGCCGCGCACCTCGAGGGCATGACCGCCACCGGCCGGCGGTTCGGCGTGGGACGGCGCCGGCGCCTCGGTGGCCTTGCCGAAGAACACCGAGCGGGCCAGATCGTCGCGTTCGAGCAGCGCGCTCGTGGCGCCCGTGAAGCGGACCTGTCCCCGCTCCATGAACACCGCATCGTCCGACAGCGTCGCCGCGACGTTCAACGACTGCTCGACGACGACGACCGAGATCCCCCGCCGGACGAGCTGTTGCACGACCTCGATCAGCTCGGTGACGACCGACGGCGCGAGGCCGAGGGACAGTTCGTCGATCATGAGCAGCTTCGGTCGACACAGCATCGCCTGGCTGATGGTGAGCATCTGCTGCTCGCCGCCGGAGAGCGATCCGGCCTTCGAGTCCCACCGTTCCCGCAGGCGCGGGAACAGCTCGTCGATCTCGGCCATGGTCTGCGACACGAACTGGTCGTCCTTGCGGTTGACCCAGGCCGCGATTCGCAGGTTGTCGGCGACCGTGAGCGAGTCGAAGACGCCGCGGCCACCGGGCACGGTCACCAGTCCCCGACGGACGCGTTCGGTCGGATCGAGACCGGTGATGTCCTCGCCGGCGAAGCGCACCGTGCCCGCAGTGGCGGGGAGGAGCCCACCGATCACCCGCAGGACCGTGGACTTGCCGGCACCGTTGGTGCCCAGCAAGGCGACTCGGTCCTGCGCACCGACGGCCATGTCGACGCCGAACAGCACCGGCACCGAGCCGTACGCGGCTTCGACATCGCTCACGACGAGGAGTCCGTCGGTCGGAGCCGCTGCGCCGGCGGTATCGGGTGACTCCACGTCATCGACAGCCTCGTCGAAGGCCGCGTCCTCCGACAGGCTGGGGATCGACAGCCCGTGCCGTGCCGCCACGATCCGCAGGAAGCGGTCGCGGAGCCCGTACACGAGCTGGCCCAGACCGCCGGGCACGACCATCAGGAGGATCAGCAGCCCGGCTCCGGTCGCAAGTAGCTGGGCGGCGCCGCGGAGGAAGAACTGCGCCGACCACACGTAGGTGGCGCCCAGGATCGCACCGGGCAACGAGCCCAGTCCGCCGATGACCACCATCGTGAACAGCTGGATGCTGGCGGTGGCGTCGAAGCCGTTGAACGGCACGGCCCGCAAGCTGAGGATGTAGAGGAATCCGGCCAGGCCGGCGAGGGCGCCCGAGAACCCGAACGCCATGAGCCGGGCCCGGTTCGGGTCGATCGAGAACGACGCCGCGCCTCGCTCGTTGTCGCGCACCGCCAGGACGACTCGACCCGCTCGTGACCGGCGGAAGTTGGCGGCGAGGAACACGGCCACCACCACGCCGAGCAGGGTGAAGTAGTAGAAGCGCAGCGACGTGTCGAGGGCGAAGCGGCCGAACAACTCGGGCCGGGGAACGCTCGACGGCGTGAGCGCCGGGAAGTACGTCGGGTTCAACAGCCACGTCGCGACCGGCACGGCCAGCGCGAGGGTCGTCACGGCGAAGAACAGACCCGGGATCCGCAGCGCGGGGATGCCCACCGCCACGGCCACGGCCGCGGACACGACCACCGCGCACGCGAGGGCCAGGAACAGGTCGGTGCCGCGCGACGCCATGAGTCCGGCACCGACGGCTCCGCCGACGCCGGCGATGGCGAACTGCCCGAGGCTCACCTGGCCGGCCCACCCGGTGAGGACCACGAGCGAGACGGCCAGGATCGCGAACACGCCGAGGTTGGTCATGAAGACCAGTCGGGAGTTGTCGAGGAATGCCGGCACCAGCACGGCGACGACGACGAGGGACGCGGCCAGGACGGTCCGGGCCGTGCGCAGCTCGGGGAGGCGCCGCAGGATCTCGGGAACGGGGCGGACCTCGGCCACGGCCAGCTCGCCCCCGCTCGAGACCCGCTCGTGTGTCCGCCGCTGGGTCAGCAGGGCCACGAGCACGACGAGGAAGAGGGCGACATCGACGGTGGTGGCTCGTGGGTAGTTCCAGAACACGACCTGACGGAGCACGCCGACACCGAGGGCCGCGGCGAATGCGACCCAGAGTCGCTCCATGCGAGCGACCACCGCCGCCGCCAACGGGCCGAGCAGCGATGCGGGCCCGGCCACGCCACCGAGGTTGGTGCCGACGATGGGCACGGTGAGGACGGCGCCGAGGCCGGACAGGCCGGCAGCGACCATCCAGGTGACCTGCGACAGACGCCGGACGGGTACACCGAGCAGCAGCGCCCGCTCCGATGAGTCGGCCGCGGCGCGGATGGCGATGCCGAGATCGCTGCGGCCGAGGAACCAGGCCAGCGCAGCCAACACCACCGGCACCACGACGACTGCGGTGACGTGGTCGGCACCGAACACGATCGGACCGATCCGGAAGCTCATCTGGAGCGGTGACACGAACCGCTCGGCGCGGTCGACGTCGAAGAGCGTGGGGAGCGCGATCTGGCCGGCGCCGAGGACCTGGGCCACGCCGATCGTCGCCACCGTGAGGATGAGCCGCGGCGCCGTGAAGAACCGCCGGACCACCAGACCATCGACGACGAAGCCGGTCAGCACCGCCACGGCGAGCGCCAGCAGGAGCGCGACGAAGTACGGCAATCCCGCGCCGGCGACGAGCACGACGGCGACGCCCGCGGCCAATCCCCCGATGTCGGCCTGCGCGAAGTTGACGATGCGGGCGGCGCGGTAGACCAGCACGAGGCCGAGTGCTGTGAGGGCCTCCAGCGACCCGAGCACCAGGCCGAGGGCCACGACGCCCACCGGCAGGCCGTTGGGGAGCAGGGCGCCGGCGACGAGCCACACAACCAGCACGGCAGCGGTGATGCCCAACGGGCGGGCGAGTGGCCGGGTCATCGGAGACTCGACGCTCGTCGCCGGTCCGTCAGGCCCGGGCCCCACGGTCTCGCTCACGGGCACGTCACACTCAGCAGCTCACAGGTCGGCAACACCGTGGTCGGCGGCGAGGTGGTCGTCGTGGTCGTCGTCGACGTGGTGGTGGACGTGGAGGTGGTGCTCGTGGAGGTGGACGTGGTCGTGGTGGTCGAGGTGGAGGTGGTGGACGACGTGCTCGTCGACGAGGTCGGCGGCTGGGGCGCGAGCGACGTGGTGGTGACCACCGGTGGCGATGTGAGCGGCGGCGGGGACGAGACGGGCCCGGCCGGGGCCGGCAGCGCGTTGCGTCCCAGACCGAACGTCTCCGGCGCGGGGCTGAGCGACGGCACGAACACGACCACCACCAACGCAGCCAACCCGACGATGGCCGACCCGCGGTAGCGACGCGCCGTGTCGGCGAGGACCGTGCCGACGACGGCCCCGACGTCGACGTCATCGTCGCCGGGGTTCGCCTCGTGCACGGCCGAGGAGGTCACGGACAGTCCAGCCGGCCGCCGTTACCGATGGCCGAGGCGGCGTCGAAGCGGAACCAGCGCCCACCCCGGCAGCTCACGACCGCCCCGTCCTTGCCATCGAGGTTGCTGGTCGCGTGCTGATCCCACCGTCCGAGCTGGAAGTGCGTGTGGACGATGGCAGGGCCGGGCCCGAACTCCCACGGCCCGAAGTCGCCCTCGACGGTCGAGGGCACCTGTTCGAGGCCGCGGTACATGGTGGCGGGGTTCAGTTCGGGGCCGGCGGCTTGCAGGCCGGTGAACAGCAGGAGGATCTGCTGGTAGGTCCAGTCGAGGGTGAGCGGCGCGTGCGGCTGCTCCCCACCGGAGGCCATGGCGTAGACACGACCGGGCTCGAGTTCGAGGAACGCCGGGCGGGCGCCGCCGGCGTACAGCGCTCCGTCCCATTGGCGCTGGCTGTAGAGGCGGGGGAACGGGTCGGGCCACGACAGGGTCGAGAACCACTCGGGGACGTAGTTCTGCTGGTCGGCGGCCTGCGTGAAGAAGATGGGGAACGTGTGGTCGCACACGCACAACACGGTGGTCACGCCGGCAGCGCGGAGCTGGGCGATGCCGTTGGTGGCCTGCTGGCCGGCGGTGGTCGCGTCGAGGGCGTAGGCGATGCGTCGACCGAAGCGCGCACCGCAGCCCTTCAACGCGGTCTCGAGCCGCTCGCCCGCCACCGCGTACTCGGGGTTCTCCGGGTGCACGATGCCGAAGACGCGGGGCTTGGCCGCCATGGTCGGGTCGTTCGAGCGCGTGGCGTTCTGCCCCTTCATCGTCTGGCACACGATCTGCGATTGGAAGCCGGCGGCGGCCTCACCGGTGGGGAACAGTGCGGAGTGCGAGAACGGCGCCCGCTCCTCGTGCCACCGCCGACTGAGGTAGACGGGGCTCATCGCGACGATCTGGTTCGACACGATGGCCTCGGCGTAGAGCTGGGTCTGCCCGATGATGGACACGTCGGCGAACGCCCCGAGGTCCTTGGCCCGGGCAGCATCGGCCTGTGCACCCTGGGCGCCGCGGTTCTGGTACTCCTCGAGCACGTCGCCCTGGCCGGAGTAGGTCTTGAAGTCGACCTGGCGTCCGTACAGCTCGAACTGACTGTTGAAGAAGTCCACCAGGACCGCCATGTCGGCGGCGACCTCCTCCTGGTCGGCACCCAGCGAGTTGAGCGCATCGCCGGCGGCGGCCTGCAACGCGGCGACCGACGCGGAGTCGGCGATCCGGAACGTGACGGTGACGGTGTCGGCGGTGACGCCGAAGGACGTGGCGCCGCCGTTGTCCCCGGAGAACTCCGGGACGCAGCGGGGCCCGTAATCCGAGAACGGCAGCTGCCGGTTGGTGCCGTCGCACACGACACCCGACCGCGACGTCCCCGAGGACGGGCCCTCCGGCGTCGTGCTGGGCGCGGCGGGGTCGGCCGGGTCTGCGTCGGGGGCCGCGGGTGTGCCGTCGACCGACGTCGGTGCGAAAGACGTCGACGGCGATGCCGACGCCGAGGTCCCGGCACCGGCTGCCGCTGCCGATCCCGCCTCGCCCCCGGCCGGATCAGCCGACACCGCTGCACCGCTGCCGTCGGTGGCGACCGGGGAGGCGGCGGTCTCGGTACCGGTGCGGTCCGCCGTGTTCTGCGTTGTCGCCAACACCACGAGCACGAGCAGCAGTGCGAGACCGACGGGCACCCAGCGGCGGCCGTACCGGGCGATCTCCCGACGGACGACGGCCTCGACCTCGTCGTGGTTCATCGCCCGGCGTCCGGGCGAGCGAGGAGCGGCGCGACGACGAGCGACCGGATGTAGCGGTCGAAGCCCGTCGGGATCATCGACGACGTCGGAGCGCATCAGCTCGAGCGAGGCGAACTGGCGCATGAACCACTCGGCCACCAGCCGGTCGGAGAGCTCGTCGAAGAGCTCACCACGATCGCGGGCCTCGGCGACGATCGGCGCCAGCGACCGGGCGGCCACGTCGATCGCCGCTTCGGTCCACCCTTCGACCGAGACCATCGCTCCCATCGACGGACGGTGGAACATCGCCGAATCGGACTCGTCGGCACGGATGGCCGCGTCCAGTCGTCGGAACAGGCGCACCATGCGCTCGGCGAACTCGGGCGTCTCGCCGGAGACGCGCGCGACGACCGACTCGATGTAGGCCTCGACGTTCGACGCCACCACCGTGAGGACGATCTCGTCGCGCCCGCCGACGATGTGTCGGTACAGCGTGGCGCGAGACATCCCCGCCTCGGTCGCGATGTCCTCGACGTTGGTGGCGGCGACGCCGCGGTCGCGGAACAGGCGGTCGGCCGCGGCGAGGATCCGCTGGCGCGGCGAGCCCGCAGCACCGGAGGCCGCCCGCTCGATGGCTTCGGCGGTGCGGCTCATGTCGGCGACCCGGCCGACAGCAGTGCCCTCGCCGCCGCGTAGTCGGCCTTCCCGTTCGGGGCGCGGGGGACGGTGTCGACCCGACAGATCGACTTCGGCGCCTTGTACCCGGCGAGACCGGTCTTGACGTGGGCGATGAGCTCGGCGTCGTCGATGTCGGCCGAAAGGGACACGACCGCTCCGATCCGCTGCCCCCACCGCTCGTCGTCGACACCGACGACGAGCGCGTCGGTGACGGCCGGGTGCGACTTGAGCGCCTCCTCGACCTCCTCGGGGTAGACCTTCTCGCCGCCGGTGTTGATGCAGTGCGACCCGCGTCCGAGCAACGTCAACGAGCCGTCGGCCTCGATCAGGCCGTGGTCGCCGGGGAAGCTGTAGCGGACGCCGTCGATCACCCGGAACGTGCGGGCCGTCTTCTCGGGGTCCTTGTGGTAGCCGACCGGATTCGTGCTGCGGACACCGACGACGCCCACGACGCCGCTCCCGGGTTCGACCGGTCGGTCGTCCTCGTCGAACACCGTCACGCCGTCGCGCGCGCTGAACGCCGCGGTCGTCGTCGGCATGCCCGCCATCGTGACCGACGTTCCCATGGCGCCCTCGCTGGCCGCCAGCGTGTCGAGCACCATCGCCTGGGGAACGTGGCCGAGCACCGCCTCCTTGACGGGAGCCGAGAACATGGCGCCGCTCGACAAGAACACCGACACGCTCGACAGGTCGGGCGCAGGGTCGCGGGCCTCGATGGCGGCGACCAGCGGGCGGGCGAACGCATCGCCCACGACGTTGACCACGCGCGCCCGGTCGCGTTCGATGACGTCGAGGGCCTCCTCGGCGTCGAAGCCGGCCCCCTCGAGCAGGCTGACCGATCCGCCCACGAGATGGGCCATGAACGCGAGCGCCATGCCCGTGCCGTGCATGAGCGGCGGGAACACCGCGGTCACCAGTGAGGTGCCGTCGGCCGCGGCCGTCTTGGCCATGGCCACCAGGTCTTCGATCGTCTCGGCCGTGGTACCGGCGGCGACGGGGGTGACCATGCGGGCCAACTCGCGCATGAGGGGGCCGAACTCGTAGAGCACGCCCTTGGGCAGACCGGTGGTCCCTCCGGTGTAGAGGATGTGGTGGTCGGCGTCGTCGCGCTCGATCGGCGGTGCGGGACGGTGCGCGGCGAGCAGGTCCTCGTACGCCACCGCCCCGTCGAGGAGCGCGACGTCGTCTGCCGATTCGGACACCTGGACCAACAGGTCGGGGAGCCGATCCCGCTCGAGCGACGCCACGACGTCGCGGAGGCTGTCGCCGAACACCAGCGCCTCGGCGTCGGAGTTCTCGAGCAGGTAGGCGAGCTCGTTGCCGACGTAGCGGTAGTTGATGTTCACCGGCATGGCCCGCGCCTTGTACGCGCCGAGGCTGGCCTCGAGGTACTCGGGCGTGTTGCGCAGGTACAGCCCGACCTTGCTGGCGTGGCCGAGGCCGTGGGCGCCGATGGCGGCTGCGAACCGGGCGCCGCGCTCTTCGTAGTCGCCCCACGTGACGACGCGGTCGCCCTGGCGGATGGCGGGCGAGTCGGGGATGACGCCGGCGATGGCCTCGGCGACGGTGGCGAAGTGCATGGTCACAGTGCGCTCCCGGTCGGTCCGGGCGTCACGAAGTGGCCCGGTCGGCGGCGACCTCGTCGAGCGCCTCGTATTCCTCTGCGGTGTCGACCCAGTCCTCGTACTGGATGACGTCCATCTCCTCGTAGCGGGCCCGCAGCCATCCGTCGCCGGCGTCGAGCAGCCCGAGCTTCTTGAGGTTGGGGACGAGCTTGGAGAACAACAGCCCGGTGGTGGTGACCGGGACGTTCTGGCGGTACCAACGGAGCATCTCCTCGGGGTCGACGCCCATGTCGGCCCACACCTGGTCGGCGAACTGCTTGTCGCGCATCAGGATCGACGCCTCGTAGGCGAACTCCTGGCGTTCCTCTGATCTCGGCCTGCGACATGCCCTCGTAGGCCTCGGTGAGCGACAGCACACCGAACGCGACGTGGCGTGCCTCGTCGCTCATGACGTAGCGGAGCAGCTTCCGGAGCAGCGGTTCGTTGGTGAGCTTGGTCATGAAGCTGAACGCCGCAAGCGCCAGCCCCTCGACCATCACCTGCATGCCGAGATAGGTCATGTCCCACCGCTCGTCGGCGATGGTCTGGTCGAGCAGGTCGAACAGGTGACCCGAGCAGTCGTAGGTGCCTTCGAGCTTCTCGGTCAGGTACTTGCTGAACACCTCGACGTGGCGAGCCTCGTCGATGACCTGGGTCGACGCGTAGTACTTGGCCTCGATCCACGGCGCCTGCTCGACGATCTTGGCCGTGCAGATCAGCGCACCCTGCTCACCGTGGAGGAAGTTCGACAGGGCATAGGTCTGCAACCGGAAGCCGAGCTCCTCGAAACGGGACTCCTCCCACCCGTAGATCGGGCTGGTGCGGTCCTCGGCCGACAGCACCTTGAGCAGCGCGGTCTCGGGGTTGTTGTTCGACAGCCATTGGGCCTGTTCTTCCTGGTCGACGACCGTGTCCCAGTCGAGGTCGGTGGTCGCGTTCCACTGCGAGGTCTTGGCCTTCTCGTACAGCCGGTCGAGACGGTCGCGATTGCGCTCGTAGTCCCACGTGAAGACCGAGTCACCACCCGAGTGACACGACGTCGACGCCCCGGAGGGATGCACGACGGGGAAGAAGTCGTCGATGCCGGTGGGGCCGGCGGCCGCGGTGTGGGTGGGACGGGACTCGATGCTCATCGTTGTTTCCTTCGTGGGTCGTGCGTGGTCGTGGGTCGCGGTGTTTCAGATGCCGACGAGGTGCCGGTAGTTGGCGTCGTAGAACTGCTGCCGGGCGGCGTCGTCGATGCCGTGCTCGTCGAGGCTGGCCTCGAACTTGCCGATGGGGTCCCGGGTGCCCTCGGGGTGCGGGTAGTCGGAGGAGAACAGGTAGAGCTCGGGTCCGGTCGCCTCGATGAGGGCGCCGACGTCCTCGCCGGGGAACGGCGTGAAGCGCGCCTGGCGGCGCAGGTACTCCGACGGCGCCATCGACAGCTCGCCCAGCAGCGGCTCGCGCTTGAAGCTCTTGGCCGCGTAGTCGAGGCGCTGCAGGAGGCTGGGGACCCACGAGGCACCGAGCTCGATGGCGCCGACGCGCAGGCCGGGGTGGCGCTCGAACACGCCGTCGAGGGCGAGGACACCGAGGAACGTCTCGGCACCGTGGTGGACGAAGGGCAGATCCTTGGCCCGCAGGTTCTCGCCACCGCCGTGGATGTCCTTGGGGCGAGGATGACCGTTGTCGTGCCACGCCTTCTTCAGCTGGCTGCGGCCACCACCGATGTGGAGCACGACCGGCACGCCGCGCTCGGCGATGGCCGCCCACAGCGGGTCGAGGTCGGTGTGGGCCGGCGAACGATCACCCGCCGTCGTGTGCGGCACCCACAGCGCCTTGCAGCCGAGGTCGATCGCCTCGTCGAGACAGGCCAGCGAGCGGTCGGTGTCCTGCAGCGGGAGGGATGCGACGGCGAGCAGCCGGGGGTCGTCACCGCAGAACGCGGCCATCATCCGGTTGTGGGCCGCCGCTCCCCCGTAGACGAGGTCGAGGTCGGGGCTGAACGCGTAGAGCCCCGACGAGAACGTCGAGAACACCAGCTGCGACTCGAACCCGAGCAGGTCCATTGCCCGTGAGCGCTCGGCGGTGTCCATGGCACCGAGCGCCGTCCATCCCTTGGCCGACGCGATGACGTTCTCTTCGAGCGCCGCGGTGCGTTCGGTGTCGCCGATGCGGTCGAGACCCTTGGAGACGGCGTCCTCGGCGCCGGCTCCGCCCTTGTCCAACGCCGAGCGCAGGTCCGGAAGCCGCGACCGGGTGGCGGCGTCGGCGTGGCTGTGCAACCAGTCGAAGCCCTCCATGAGATGGCTGTCCGCGTCGTGCATGACACGCGTGGCATACGTCATCGACGTCCCCTTGTCTCCGACACCGTGAGACATTCCCACGGATTGTCTCAGACAGTATGCACGATTTGTCTCATCCGTCAACCAGGCAGGCGCGGCGGGAGGAGAACGCCGCCTGCAAGCTGACGTTCACGAACGTGGTCAGGAGCTCGACGGAATCGCTCACTACCCTCGAAGGCGATGAGCAGCGCACAGGTCCAGGTCCGCCACCCGGCACTCGACGAGCAGCTCGCCGCCTCCCCAAGTACTTCATGGGCGCCGACGCACCCGACGACGTCGTGCCCAGTCACCTCCTCGCCGTGATGTCGGCCATCTTCCCGCCGGGCGAGGAGTACTTCGTCCGTGCCGTGCGCCGGGTGCGGAACCGGGTGACCGACCCCGAGCTCCAGCAGAAGTGCGACGCGTTCATCGGCCAGGAGGACGAACACGGCGCCCAGCACCGCTGCTGAACGACACGCTGGCCGAACACGGCTACCCCGTCGGGCGCATCGAGCGCTACGTCGACTGGATCGCGGTGCGAATGGAACGTCACCTGTCCGACGAGGCCAACCTCGCGATCACCGCCGCGCTCGAGCACCACACGCGGTCGTGGCCGAGACCCTGCTCGGCATCGACGAGGCGCGTGAGCGCTTCGCGCACGACGGGGTGCTCCACCTCTTCTGCTGGCACGCCCTCGAGGAGAGCGAGCACAAGGCCGTCGCGTTCGACGTCTACCGCCACATCGGTGGCTCCGAGAAGATGCGGATCCGGGCGATGCACGCCATGAACATCGCCTTCGGCCTCGAGATCGGCGCCTGGACCCTCATCTCCACGCTCAGCGACCCCGACGCCCGCCGGCACCCGCTCCGCACGCTGCGCAGCGTGAAGCACCTGGTGCAGTCGCCGTTCATCTCCCGTCGCTTCTTCTCACGACTGGGCGACTACCTGCACGAGGGCTTCCATCCCGACGACACCGACACCACGAAGATGATCGCCCGCTGGCGAGCCGACCTCTTCGGCGACCAGGGCGCCATCCAGGACCGCCTCGCCTCCTGATCCGAGCAGCGTCTCCGCCCGCGGGAGCGCGGCGGGTGCTACACAACGCGTGTGAGCGACGAACCGTCCCCGAAGCGTGATCTCGCCGCGGACTTCGACGAGTCCTACGAGTCGACACCGCCCTGGGACATCGGCCGGCCCCAGGCGGCGTTCGCGTCCCTGGCCACCGACGGCAGGCTCGGTGAGCGGCTGCTCGACGTGGGGTGCGGCACCGGCGAGCACGCCCTGATGGCCGTCGAGGCAGGGTGCGACGCCGTCGGGGTCGACATCTCGCCTGCGGCCATCCGTCTCGCCGACGCCAAGGCAGCGCAGCGCGGGATGCAGGCACGCTTCCTGGTCGCTGACGCTCGCCGGCTCCCGGCGCTGGGCGACCCGTTCGACACGGTCCTCGACTGCGGCCTCTTCCACGTGTTCGACGACGAGGACCGGCCGCGCTACGTCGACAGCCTGCGCCGCGTGTTGGAACCGGGCGGCCGCTACTTCGTCCTCTGCTTCAGCGAGCGGGAACCCGAGGGCTGGGGGCCGCGCCGCGTGACCCAGGCCGAGATCCGTTCGGCGTTCGCGCAGGGCTGGGAGGTGGAGAGCATCGACCCAGCCGACCTCGAGGTGAACATCCGACCGGAGCCGGTGCGCTCGTGGTTCGCCACCATCCGGCGGACGTGACACGGCCGTGAGATTTGGCATGCAAGGATGCAGTTCATGAGCGAACAGCGCATCGAGGTCAGCCGGGCCATCGCCGCCACCCCCGCCGAGGTGTTCGCCGTCGTGTCGAGTCCGGAGGGACACGTGGCGATCGATGCATCCGGGATGCTGATGTCCGCCTCGGGCGAGCCCGCGAAGGCGGTCGGCGACGTGTTCACCGTCCACATGGACCGCGAGGCGCTCAACGACTACCCGCTCGGGCTGTACGACGTCGGCGTTCGGATCACCGAGTTCGAGCAGGACCGGCGCATCGCCTGGACCATCGAGAGCCAGTTCCTCCAGCCGTCCATCGGGCACGTCTACGGCTACGAGATCGAGGAGATCCCCGAGGGCTGCATCGTCACCGAGTTCTACGACTGGTCGAACATCCACGAGCAGTACCGCGACTCGATCCCGTTCCCGATCGTTCCCGAGTCGGCGCTGCGGGCGACGCTCGGGATCCTGGCCAGGACCGTCGCGCCCGGCAAGCCACGGCCCATCCTCGACAGCGACACCTGACGGGACGTCCGTCGCGGGAGCCGCGTTAGCGTCCGCGCATGGACCGTGGCACGGAGTTCATGGAGCTGCACCGCTCGGGCACGTTCGTGATGGTCAACGTCGCCGACGCCGGCACCGCCCGGGCCGTGTGCGAGGCCGGCGCCGTCGCCGTGGCCACGACCAGCGGCGGCCACGCGGCCACCATCGACCGCAACGACGCCGCCGGCGAGGTGACGATGGAGGAACACGCGCAGCACACCGAGCTCATCGTCCGAGCGTCGTCGGTCCCCTGCAACGTCGACGCCGAGAACGGCTACGGCCACGAACCCGAAGACATGGCCGCCGCCGTCGAGCGCTTCGCCGCGACCGGCGCCGGCGGCATGGGCATCGAGGACTGGTCCGGCGACCCCCAGCGCGGGCTCTACGACCGCGCCCTCGCCGTCGCCCGGATCGAGGCGGCCGTCGAGGCAGCACGAGCGCTCGACCACCCCTTCGTCATCACCGCCCGCACCGAGGTGCTCCTGTACGGCCTCGACGGAGGCCTCGACGAGACGCTGGCCCGGCTGCAGGCGTTCGCCCAGGTCGGCGCCGACTGCCTGTACGCACCCGGGACGTGGGACCTGCCGGTGATCAAGACGATCACCGACGAGGCCGGCGGCCCGGTGAACATCCTCGTCCCGCTGTCCGAGGTCCACCCGCACGGCCCGGTGCCGTTCCGCCTCGCCGACCTGGCCGAGCTCGGCGTGCGCCGCATCAGCCTCGGCGGTTCCCTGTACCGAGCCCAGGTCGCCCACGCCGCGCAGCGAGTGCGGACGCTGCTCGCCGACGGGTTGCTCTGAGGCCTCGTGCCCAACGCGACCCGGCGCTCAGGCGCGTGTGCCACCGGGCAGATCGAGCTCGTCGACGTTGCGCCGAGGCGCGGTCAACCGGAACGAGGCGTCGAGGAGTTCGGTCACCTCCACCCAGTCCGTCGCTTCGTCGAGGTCCATTCCGATCCAGCCGGATGGGCCGAGGTACGCGGGCAGGTACACACGGTGGTCCTCCATCAAGGCTGGCCGATCTTCAGGGTCCGGCTGCACCACGAGCGAATGGGGATGTTCGACCCACTCGCCATCGGTCTTCAGAGAACCCCCGTAGTAGGCGAACACCTTCTTCGTGAAGAACGCCGGTCGGCCATGCGACACCTTCTCCGCAGCGCCCGGGAACGCCGCAGCCAGCTCGCGGACGCGGGCGAGATAAGGGTCGTCCTCGTCGAACATTCGCGGATGCGCCACGGCGAAAGCGTAGGTGGGCCGTCGCCGTGCGGTTCGCCCAGTCGAGGCCGAGAAACGTGAGACCGGCGGTGTTGAGCTGGGCGGTACCTCGGCGGAATCGGTCGCCTTGGCAGTGACGGCAGCGCAGCAGCCGTGCGACCATCACCTGCCCGGTGTGGCCAACATGCTTCCGAGCACGTCGCCGCCGGTCCGGTACCGTTCGGGACGGTGAGCGGTCCACGAGTCCCCGGTGGCGTGGTGCACGAGTTGCCCCGAGACCTGCGCCAAGCGCTGGCGTCCAACACCGTTGCGCTCGAGGCGTGGAAGGACATCACGCCGCTGGCCCGCAACGAGTTCATCTGCTGGGTCGAGGACGCCAAGCGCGAGGCCACTCGCGAGCGTAGCCAGCCGTCGCCGCAACGAGAGGTGACGGTGCCGTACGACCATCAGCTGCCCGATGCGCCCGGCCTGCTTCCGAGCACGTCGCCGCCGGTCCGGTACCGTTCGGAACGGTGAGCGGTCCACGAGTCCCCGGTGGCGTGGTGCACGAGTTGCCCCGAGACCTGCGCCAAGCGCTGGCGTCCAACACCGTTGCGCTCGAGGCGTGGAAGGACATCACGCCGCTGGCCCGCAACGAGTTCATCTGCTGGGTCGAGGACGCCAAGCGCGAGGCCACTCGCGAGCGTCGCATCCGAGAGTGCTACTCGTCGACCTCGTGCGTGATCAGGCCAAAGCGCCCCTTCCGCTCGCGCAAGATGCGGTTCCGCTTCATAGCGCTTTCCAGGCGCGAGTCCTTGCCCTTGCCCCCCACTACGGCCCGCATGGCATCGCGCAGAGCGTTCTTGCGCCCGTGCGGGTCGTAGACGAGGTCCATCCGCGTTCTGACGTGGTCCAGCCCTGTCTTGCCGCCATCAGCCAGCATCGGCAGCATCACTTCGTCGATGAGGCGTGTGCGGGCGGTCGGCGACGTCACCTGCAGTACGTGCCATGCATCGAGGAGGTCTCGGCGCCGGTCGTTGTTCGTGCCGGTGCGCTTGTATTCGGTGACGATCAGGTCGGCGCCCATGAGGTCGTCGACTTCACCGAAGCGGACTGCGCGTAGGAACTCGGTACGGATTCGACGGGACTCGGAGCGCTCAAGCTCGAGGCGTGCCAAGGTCAGGCGCTGCGCTGCGTCGAGCCTGTCAACGTACGCCAACGTTCCCGCCTCGACGCTCGCAAACGCTGTATCGGTCCGTAGGAAGGACTCCAGGACATCGAACGCCTCTTCCGGGTCGTCAGCATGGACTTCGAGCCAGGAAGCCACGCCGTCCTTGACCTTGAATCGGTGTTCATCGGCGATCTTGGCGACCTCAGCGGCGCTGTACGGCGACTCGAAGCCTGGATGTCGACGTGCTGTCGCTGCGCTGGTCTGCAATATCAGGAGCTGGCGGCCAGGGTCTGGCATCCAGGGAGAGTCCTTGACAGCTTCAAGGGTTCGTGCGCCTGCGTCCGGCCCCCAGTGGTTCGCGGTCCAGCGGAGCCATCGCGTCACGGTCAGTCGATAGGGCTCCAACGGCGGTGGGTTGGGTGGCGGTTGTGGTGGTGCCGCTGCCATCGATGCCAGCACATCGGCAAGCGTGTCGGCAACGCTCGCGCCATTGACAAGACCAGCGTCCACGAACCGGCGCGGCGCACCCCACTCGGTCTCGCTCGCCTGGGCCTGGCCAATGTTCACTGGCGCCGACCCGATGGCTTCTTGCATCGATTCTGCGAGCGCTGTCCGGGCGGCTACGGCGTCGGGGTCTTGCACGCGCTCAACGGCCGCTAGACCAGCGACGAAGCCCTCATCGTGTTCATCGAAGTCGCCACTGAGTTCACTGCGCTCCTCCCACAGGCCGGAGAGGACGGCTCGGATGCCATCCTCTAGGTCGCGGCTCTTGGCGAAGCGATCCGGGATCGGGCCTAGGAGACTGCTGAGCAACTCGCTTCTAGGCTTGGTGGTGGGTCCGGGGAAGTGGCCGAACCGAAGAGCCGGCGTGGAGAGGGTGTGAGCCGGCCGCCCTGGATGGGTTGAACCCGTAGGTGTGGTCCCTTCGTTGTCCTCCCCGGGCCCGCTGTTCAGGTGATGGCCCAGCCGGTGGGTTCGTGGTGGAGGCCGAGGTTGAGGAGTCGTCGCAGGTTGAGGGCGGCGACTCGGGTGGCTGAGTGCCGAGTCGGTTGCGGTCGACGCCGCGGTAGTCGGACTCGTCGGTTGCCGTTCGGCGACGAGCCAGGCGATGGTGCGTTCGACCATGGGCCGGTGTTGGCGGTAGTCGTCGAGGCCGGTGCCGGCTCGCCAGTCGGCCCGGGCGGCGGCGAGGAGCTGGTCGTGTTCGGTGATCGTGGAACGATCTGGCCGTCGGCGGCTGGTGGTGCAGCGGTGCCGTGGCGGGCAGCCGCGGCAGCGGGCCCCGAAGGTGGCGTTGCCGCGGGCGGTGATGTGGACGGTCTGGCCTTCGGGGCAGGTGACGGTCCGGGCGGCGTGGTCGATGGCGAAGTCGTCCCGGCTGAACTGGTCGTCGCCGAGGTTCGGGGTTCCGGCGCAGCGGCCATCGGCTTGATCACCGCGTCGTGGCCGGCGGCGGCGAGGTCGGCTCGGACGTCGCCGGAGCCGTAGGCGGAATCGGCCAGCACCTCGAGGCCCGGTTCTTCGCCGGCGAGCAGTGCCAGCGCCGGCGGGCCCGTCACCGGTGTTGGCGGGGGTGAGGTCGCAGCCGGTGATGATCCCGGTGTCGGGCTCGACCGCGACGTGGGCCTTGTAGCCGTCGCGGTAGCTGGACCGGGACTTGTGCATGTGCCGCGACTCGGGATCGACCGTGGAGATCACCCGATCCGAGGCAACCCGCTCGGGCGATCCGCCACGCCCCTTCGCCTCGTTCCGGGTCGGGTTCGACGTCTTGGCCAGCAACCAGCGCCAACAACGCGACCAGCTGCTGGTCGTCATCGTCGAGCTCGACGCCGTCGAGAGCGGTCGAGCATCAGCCAGAGCGTCGTTGACCAGCCCGGTGACCAACTCGTCACGGGCTGCGGGATCGTCCCACGCACACGCTGGCTTGCCGCCGCTGTCGTAGTCATGGGCCGACCACCTCGACGTCGGCGGCGGCCGGGATCGGCCTTGCGGACCCGGCGGATCATCGACACCAACTGGGTGACCGTGTCCTGGGTCGCGACCGCGTCATCGAGCAGCGTCGAGTCCAGCGCCCGGCGGGTCTTGCCGGCCAACACCCCGGTCTCGGCCACCACGGCCCGGACCGCGTCGAAGATCCGCTCCGGGGACTCGCTCGCCCGGAGCTTGTTGCGCCACAACGTCAGCACCGTCGGATGGAACCCCTCGTCGATCCAGCGCCAGCCCGGCGGCGACCTTCCAGCGCAGATCGGTGCGCAACGCCTCGATCGCTTCGCGGTCCGAGCGGCCCTCCAACGCCTGGAGCACCATCACCGTCGCGATCACATCGGCCGGCACCGACGGCCGACCCCGACCGGGACGGGAACAGATCCTCGAACATCTCGTCGGGGAACAACCGGTGGCGGTGATCGGCCAAGAACCGATGCACCGACCCCTCCGCCACCAGATGCCCGACCAGCGCACCCGCGTCGAGCAGTTCCCGGTCCTGATCGCTGCTGCCCTGCATACCCGCGGTCTACCGAACCCGCCGCGCAGATCGCGAGCACCCGATCAGACCGGATTGCTCAGCAGTCTCCTAGCGGAGGGCTAGCGGCGCCGCACCACCCGGCACAGCATCTCGGAGGCGGCGGCGACGCAGGGCATGTCGAGGGTCATCTCCTCGGCCACGGCCACCTCGACGTCATCGCCGGTGACCGGCGGCACGAAGAGCACCACGTTGGTCCACTCGGGCCGGTGGTAGGACCAGAACCGGATGCCCGGTGCTCCCTCGCTGAACAGGTCGGCGGCCAGCGTTCGCGTGCGGGTGCGGGCCCGGCCGGCCACCTCGGACGGTCGCAGGCCCCGGTCGGCGAGGAACCGGGCATCGTCGACGTCGAACAGCTCCCCGGCGAGGCGGTCGGCGATCTCGACCGTGAGCAGGTGGCGGCGCAGCCCGGTGCCGGGCGAGTCGAACAGTGCGTCGACCCACTCGGTGTGGTTGCCCAGTACCTCGGCCATCGCACCGGCCTGGGACAGCGACAGGTACAGGGCGCCGTAGAGGCGCGAGTTGTCCCAGCGCCCCGACTGCTGCCCGGCCCGGACCGCTGCCACGCCGTCGAGCAGCTGGCTCCGGCCGCCCCCGCCGCCGGGATCCCACGGAGCGATGCGGTAGGCCCTCACGCGTAGGAGCCGGCGGTCTCCGAGCCGAGCGCGTCGACGACCCGGCTCGGACCCTCGAGGTGGAGCACGTCCTTGGGCGAGGCGCCGTTCAGGAAGGCGTTGGGCGCGGTGAACCAGTCGCGGAAGGTGCCCACCGGGTACACCAGCGCGTAGCGGGCGATCAGGAAGTCGAGGTCGAGCACGGCGGCGGCGTTGGCGCCCTTGGGCGTGTCCTCGCCGTTGACCCACCGGCTCACCGACGACCGGCTGACCTCGACGATGGACGCCAGTCCCGACTGGGTGAGCACGTCGGCCAGCGTCCTGGCCCGGCGCTCGAAGTCGGGCTCGTACGTGGTGGTCTGCGTCACGGCTCCCACGCTACGCGCAACAGATCGGTCCCGCAACAGATGTGTTGCGCGATGCCTCAGCAGCCCGACGACTGCCACCGGACGACGCGCCAGCCGCCGGCGTTCCGTTCGGTGCCGACGATGACGGCGTACTCGTCGCTTCCGGGCTGCGTCTCCCAGGCGTAGACGACGGTGTCGGCGTCGACGGTGAACTCGGTCCAGGCGCTGCGGGGGAAGGTGTCGGCGGAGTCCGTGTCGAGGAACGCCATCAGTGCACCGACGGCGTCGTCCTGCGGACGTTCGTCGCCGGCGCCGGACCGGTTCCGGTGACCGGTACTGTCGCAGCCCGCCGGCGTGGTCGGCGCCGGCCCCGGCCTGGTCGCGGCGACGACGGGATCGAGGTCGACGAGCTCCACGTCGAGGGCGGGATCGTCGACGAACCGCAGCCCGAGCCGGGTGCGGACGTCCTGGCTCCAGGCGGTGACCTCGACGATGCAGCCCGGATCGGCAGCGGCGCTCGGTTGCCGGAACCGTAGGTCGGGCGCGCCCGCACCCAGACCGCCGCCGGACACGTCGAGGACGAGGCCGCCGTCTCCGGTGCGGGCCGTGCTGATCGCCGGGGATGGGAGCGCGGCGTCGTCGTGGACCTCGTCGCCGTAGGGCGGTTGCGGGGTCGCCGGCCAGCGCAGCTCCCACTCGACGTCGTCGCTGGTCCAGTGCACGACCGTCTGCCCGAAGAGCGCCGGCATGGCGCCCGGTGCGTGACCGCTCGCCAGCGGGCCGCCGTCGGCCCGTTCGAATCCGCTCGGCAGTCCGCTCCCGCACGTGGTCGGGACCGCAGCGGTTCCCAGCCGGGTCCAACGGTTGAGCATGTCGAGGTCGTTGCCGTCGTCGTTGCGGGCGATCGACGTGCCGCTGCCGTCGAAGGCCTCCAGCGCGGTGACCTGACCGATGCCGGTCACGTCGGCGACGGCGACCGTGATCGTCTCGCCGGCATCGCCGGCCAGCACGTGGGCCTCGGCGGTCACGGTCCCGGTCGTGGCTACGACGTCCAGGCGGGTCGCCGACGCCGGACCGACCAGGGCGACGAAGCCGTCGGTGTCCTCCCGGCGCTCGCCACCGACCGGGCTCGGCAGCCGGCCGCCGGATCCCCCGCAGCTGACGGCACCGAACGGGAACACGACGCACACTGCGCCCTCCTCGGGCGTGGCCGGCACGTAGGCCTCGGCGGTCAGCGTCGTGCCGTCCGGGCGCTCGATGGGGATGGCCAGCCGTGCGCCACCGGCCGGCGTGCCGTCTCCTGCGGTGACGAGCGGCGTGCGGTCACCATCGCCGGCCACGGCCAGCGCGGTGACGATCCCGGCGACGACCACGACCATCGCCGCCGCTGCGCCGGCGAGGGTCCGGCGGCGGCGACGACGCCGGCGGGTCCGGTCGAAGTGGGCGCGGGCGGCGTCGTGGTCGACGGAGGGCGCCAGGCGGGCGAGGCGGTCGGACAGGTCAGACATCGGGGGCCTCCTCCAACAGGCGACGGAGCCGTTGCCGGCCGTCGTGCAACGTCGACTTCACCGTTCCGGGGGCGATCTCGAGGGCGGCGGCGATGTCGTCGATGCGCAGGTCGGACAGGTAGTGCAGGCAGACGACCGCGCGCATCCGCTCCGGCATCGACCGCAAGGCGTTGCGCAGGTCGAGGACGTCGTCGGTCAGGTCGTCGGGGGCGACCGGTCGTACCAGCGCCAGGATCTCGGTGCGCCGGCGGCGGTTGCGCCGTCCGTTGAGCAGCCGGTTCAACGCCACCCGCCGGACCCACCGCGCCGGGTCGTCGAGAGTGCGGACCCTCGACCACCGGCGGGCGGCGGCGATGAAGGCCTCCTGCACGGCGTCCTCGGCGGCGACCGGGTCGAACGCCGTACCCAGGCCCCGGACGAGGCGGTCGTGTTCCGCTGCGAACAGCTCCTCCACCGATGCGCTACCGCCGTCCACCGTTTCCATGACATCACTTCCACCCGCCAGCCCACCGGATGGTTGGGTGGCCGCCCCGGGCACCGGTCAGCCGTGCCTCCGCACTCGTTCACGCCGGCGCACCACCCATGTCCCCGCCATCCAGAGCGCCAGCCCCAGCACCGCGCCGGCGCTGTTGAGCCCCCAGTCGCTCCACGACGGCGTCCGGTAGTCGAGGAACGCCCCCTGCGTCAGCTCGATCGCCCCGCTCAGCCCGGTCCCGAGCGGCACGCCCACCCACCACCACCGGGGCCACCGTGCCGCCACCAGGATCGGCAACGGCACGAACATGGCGATGTTGCCGACGTCCTCCGAGCGCAGGTCGAACGGCCACGGCCCGCGATGGCTGCGACCAGGCGGCGACGCCGACGGACGGGCGGGGCGCACGACGTCACGCCGCCTCGGCCACCGCCCGGTCCACCCGATCGAGCCGCTCCCCCGGGTTCGGCCCCAACGTGGCGTAGAAGACGAAGCCCAGGTAGGCGACCAGCGCGAGCACGAGCCACCGGTTCCGCCGTGTCGTCGAGTCGCCACCCACCGCCCGGGACGTTACGCCGCGCCGGCAGGCCGACTGGAGGTCGGTACCGTCGGCTGACGTGCCCCGCTACACGCCACCGTCCGAGCACTCCGACGAGCCGCACTACCGACGGCGCCCCCGGTCGGTGCGCATCGGCGTGTGGATCCTGCTGGTCGGCGTCATCGCCCTCGTCTTCACCGACGTGGTCGCCGCCCTGCTCTGAACCCGGCCTCCGAATCAGCACCGGGCACGCGACGGTGCCCCCGCACGGGGCGGGGGTGACCCTGGATCGTTCGGTTGTCGCCACATTGGGGGTCTGCCGTCGCCGCGTCCTACGCGGCCGCCACATCGGGTGGTCGCCACCGGCCCTTGTCCAGCAACGTGCCGGCGGAGTCGTAGAAGCGGGGCTGCCCACCGATCATCTCCACCTTCAGCTTCTTGTGGTGGATCATCCGGTGGTGGTGCCGACACAGCAGCACCAGGTTGTCGACGTTGGTCTCACCCAGGTCGTCCCAGAACACGATGTGGTGGGCGTCGCAGTGCTCGGGCGGACGGTCACAGCCGGGCACGGCACAGCCACGATCGCGAGCGGCCAGCGCTCGGCGCAGCTCGCGGTTGGCGTAGCGCTCGTCGCGGCCGTAGCTGAGCATGACCTCCTTGGCATCGAGCAGCACCCGTGACAAACGCGACTCGCACCGCAACTGCTCGAGCATCCGGATCGGGATGACCGAACCGTCGTCGAGCTCGCACACCGAGTCTCGACGCATCTCCATGCGCAGCAGTGTCATGGCGTCGACGTGCACGTTGAGCAGCGGCTCGCGATGCCGCGGGTTCGAGTCGTCTCCGGCACCGGCCAGGACCAGCTCGACGATCGCCTCGGCCCGAAGCTCTGCCGGCGGGCGGGCGGCCAGCATGTCTTCGGGGTTGGCTTCGGTGACCTTCTGGTCGCGGCGGAACAGCTGGTCGCTGCGTTCGTTCAGGGCCTCCAGGAACGGCAACCCGGTGTCGAGTCCGAGGTCACCGTCGATCTTCACCCGATCGCCGACCCGGCTGGCGTACAGGACGTCCTTGTCGGGACCCGGGGCTCGGGACCGTCCTGGTCGGCCTCGGCCAGGAACTTGTCGACCTCGTGGGACAACTCGTCGGCGCTCATGCGCCGAGCGGCGTCCACCAGTCCCTTCTCGGCCCAGTAGAAGGCCGTCTTGGCCCGCGGGTTGGCCACGCAGCGGGACAGCACCCGGGCGTGCTCGACCGTGATCTGCCCCTTGCGCAACGCCGCGAGCGTGCCGGGCATGTCCTTCAGGTGCCGTGCCAGGCGCACCCGCCGGCGAGCGTCGGTCGTCGACGTGCCGGCCTGGCCGGTCAACCAGTTGGTGACGCTGTACGACGCGTCGAGCCGCCACGCCTGGGACTCCTCGAAGCTGGCCAACTGCCCCAGCATGCGGGCCTCGACCTGCGCCCGCGCCCGCTCGAGCTTGGCCATGTGCGCGGGGCGCTCCGTGACCGGCAGCTCGTCGACTTCGGTCGCCAACAGCTCCGGGAGCTCGTCCAGCAGATCGTTCCCCATGCACACACAAGAATACCCGGGAACATATGTTCGTTACAACCCATTTGTGCCGAAAACCCGAGAGATCTCGTGATCGTCCACGAAACACCACAGTCCGCGTTCAAACGCCCGTTCGGCCGTCGACACTTAGCTCCTACCGGCGGTACGCTCGGCATGTCCGAGACTCGGCGCACGGACCGCCCGAACCTTCCACCGAAGGGACCGAGCATGTCCATGACCGAGCCCGAGCGACACGAGCTCTACGAACTCGCCAAGCACGCGATCAGCGACCGTTACGCCGAGCTGATGACCAAGGCACTCCCGCACGATCCAGACCGGCTCGCCACCAAGGACGACCTCGCCGTCCTCGGCAGCGATCTGCGCACCGAGATGGCCGAGCTCCGCACCGAGCTCAAGACCGAGATGGCCGACCTGCGCACCGAGCTCAAGACCGAGATGGCCGACCTGCGCACCGAGCTCAAGACCGAGATGGCCGACCTGCGCACCGAGCTCACATCCGAGATGGTCGCCCTCCGGCTCGACGTGCGCACCGAGATCCACGACGCGTTCGCCGCCCAGACCCGCACGCTCGTGCTCGGCCTGATCGCCTCGGTCGTCCTCATCGCGCTGTCCAACGCCCTCGCCGTCGTCGCCGGCTGAACAGCGCCGCCGCCGGCCGCCCGCCCAGCCGAGCCGTAGGGTCCGACCCATGGAGTGGCACGTCCACGGCGAGGAGTTCATCTACCGGTCCGACTGGGTGAACCTGTCGTTGGTCGACGTCGAGCGCCCGGACGGCTCCCGTGTCCCCCATCACGTCATTCGCGCCGCCGGGCCGGCGGCCGGCACCGTGGTCGACCGCGGCGACGCCGTGCTGCTCATCCACCGCCACCGCTTCACCACCGACACCTGGGGCTGGGAGGTGCCCGCCGGCCGCGTGGATGCCGGCGAGACGCCGATGCAGGCCGCGGCCCGCGAGACGCTCGAGGAGACCGGCTGGCGGCCCGGACCCCTCACCCCGCTCTACCGCTACCACCCGACCAACGGCATCTCCGACCAGACCTTCCACCTGTTCCGCGCCACCGACGCCACCCACGTCGGCGAACCCACCGAGCAGAACGAGGCCGACCGCATCGAGTGGGTGCCCTGGGACGAGGTCCGGCGCCTGCTCTCGGCCGGCGAGATCCTCGACGGGATGGCCGTCACCGGCCTCGCCCTCGTGCTCGCCGGCCTCAGCGAGACGCCCGCCCACGCCTAGCCAGCACGTGGTACGCTCGCCACATGAGTGGTACGCATCAGGTCGTTGTGGGAGACCGCGGCCGGATGGTGGTACCGGCCGAGGTCCGGGAGCGGGCCGGCATCGCCGAGGGCACCGTGTTGGTGATGCTCGAGACACCCACCGGGCTGGTGCTCCTGACGCGGGAGCAGCTGCGGGACCGGGTACGTGCCGACCTGGGCGGCCTCGACCTCGTGACCGAGCTGCTGGAGGAGCGTCGACGCCAGTCGGCGGCGGAAGATGCCGCATGAGCGCGGTCCTCGACGCATCGGCCCTGCTCGCCTTCCTGCAAGGTGAACCCGGCGCCGACGTCGTCGAGGAGCAGCTCGCCGGTGACGCCGTCTGCGGAGCTGCGAACTGGTCCGAGGTCGCACAGAAGGTGCTCGCCGCCGAGCGCGACTGGGACCTCGCCCGCGCGCTGCTCCGCAGCTACGACCTCCGGGTGGAGCCGGTGACCGAGGACGACGCCGAACGGGCCGCTCGCCGCTGGCGGGCCGGCGAAGGCCTCTCGCTGGCCGATCGGCTGTGCCTGGCACTCGCCGACCGGGTGGCGCTCCCCGTGTGGACGGCGGACACGTCGTGGGGTGCGGGACCGGGCATCAACCAGATCCGCTGACCGTCGTCAGCCGTCGAGGGCGTCGGCGTCGAGGATCTCGTACCCGTAGCCCTGCTCGGCGAGGAAGCGCTGCCGGCGGGCGGCGAACTCGACGTCGCTGGTGTCGCGGCTGACCAGCGAGTACAGCCACGCCTGGCGGCCGTCGCCCTTGGGGCGCAGGACCCGGCCGAGGCGCTGGGCCTCCTCCTGGCGGGACCCGAACGCGCCCGAGACCTGCACGGCCACGGTGGCGTCGGGCAGGTCGATGGAGAAGTTCGCCACCTTCGACACCACGAGCAGCCGCTCGTCGCCGGCCCGGAAGGCGTCGAAGAGCCGCTCGCGCTCGGGCACGGGGGTCTTGCCGGTGATCAGCGGCGCGCCGAGGCGCTCGGCGAGGGCGTGGAGCTGGTCGAGGTACTGGCCGATGACGAGGGTCGGCTCGTCGGGATGGCGGGCGAGCACCGCGTCGACGGCACCGAGCTTGGACGCGGCGGTGGCCGCCACCCGGTGCCGGTCGTCGGGCTCGGCGGTGGCGTAGCGCATGCGCTCGTCGTCGGTGAGGGTGACCCGCACCTCCACGCAGCGGGCCGGGGCGATCCAGCCCTGGGCCTCGATGTCGCGCCACGGGGCGTCGAAGCGCTTGGGCCCGATGAGCGAGAACACGTCGGCTTCGCGCCCGTCCTCGCGCACGAGGGTGGCGGTGAGGCCGAGTCGGCGCCGGGCCTGGATGTCGGCGGTCCAGCGGAACACCTGGGCGGGCAGGAGGTGCACCTCGTCGTAGATCACCAGGCCCCAGTCCTCGGCGTCGAACACGGCCAGGTGCGGGTACGTAGCCGCCTCGCTTGGTGACCAGCACCTGGTAGGTGGCGATGGTGACCGGGCGGATCTCCTTGCGGGCGCCGGAGTACTCGCCGATCTCGTCGCTGGTGAGCGTGGTGCGGGCGAGCAGCTCGGCCCGCCACTGCCGGGCGGCGACGGTGCTGGTGACCAGCACGAGCGTGCGGGCGCCCTCGGCGGCCATGGTGGCGGCACCGACGAGGGTCTTGCCGGCCCCGCAGGGCAGCACCACCACGCCGGAGCCGGCGGCTCGGAACGTGTCGACGGCCTGGCGCTGGTAGGGGCGCAGCTCGAAGCCGGTGCCCAGCTCGATGGGGTGTGCGGCGCCGTCGACGTAGCCGGCCCGGTCCTCGGCGGGCCAGCCGGCGCCGATGAGGGCCTGCTTGAGCCGTCCGCGGTTGGCGGGCGGTACCAGCCAGGTGTCGTCGTCGAGGCGGTCGCCGAGGAGGGGCTCGACCTTCCGGTGGCGGGCGATCTCGGCGCCGACGGCCGGGTCGGTGCTGCGCAGCACGAGGCCGTGGTCGGGGTCCTGATCGAGGGCCAGGCGCCCGTAGCGGGCCATCGTCTCGGCCACGTCGACGAGCACGGCGTGGGCCACCGGGAACCGGGCGAAGCGCATGAGCGCGTCGACGGCCATCTCGGCGTCGAGGCCGGCCGCGCGGGCGTTCCACAGCGCCAGCGGCGTGATGCGGTAGGTGTGGACGTGCTCGGGCGAGCGCTCCAGCTCGGCGAAGGGGGCGATGGCCGCCCGGGCCTCGTCCGCGTCGGGGTGATCGACCTCGAGCAGCACCGTGCGGTCGGTCTGGACGATGATCGGGCCGTCGCTCACGCCGGTTCAGACCTCGGGCCGACGCAGGGTCTGGATCAGGCCGTCGACGTCGGGCGGCGGGTCGTGCCAGGTCAGCGTCGACCGTTGCCACCACGGCAGGTCTTCCTCGTCGACCTCGGTGCCCCGCATCCGGGCGACGGCGCGCAGCATCGCCCGCCGGCTGGACCGTCCGGCGTCCTGATCGTCGGCAGCCCGGCCGGCGGCCACCACCTCGCCGCCGGCGTCCTCGAGCACCGGCAGGAACCCGGCGGCCCGGAGCCGGTCGAGCAGGTCGGGGGCGTCGACGGTGGCCACGGCGACCGTCGGGGCGAGCAGGTCGAGCACGCCGCGCAGCTTGCGGTGGGCGGCGACCTCGGTGAGCAGGGCCTCGTCGTCGCAGCGGATGATCGCCGTGGCTTCGCGCACCCGCAGGCGGCCGTGGCGGCGGGCCACGTCGTCGACGACGTAGCGCACCGGTTGGGGCAGCTCCCCCACCGAGTGGCTCTCGAGCACCTCGAGGACCATGCCGGCGGTGTAGCCGGCATCCAGCGCCCGGCGCACCGACGCCTCGCTGAGCCGCCACGTGGTGGCCCCGCCCCGGGACTCCACGTCGGCCATCGTGCCCAGCGCCCGGGTGACCGCGGCGGAGACGGGTCCGGGGGCGACGACGGTGAGGTCGGCCTGCACGAGGAGCTGGTCGACCACGTCGGGCAGCAGGGCCGACGCGTCGGCGAGGGCCCGGTCCCAGTCGCCGTCGGCCACGGCGCGGGCCGGGGCGGCGACGCCGCCGGCGGCCCGGAGCCCGAGCAGGTCGGCCTCGGCGGCGAGCACGTCGCCGAGCGTGCCGCCGCCGGTGACGTCGGGGTTGGTGGCCTCGTAGAGCGGGTCGAGGAAGCCGAGGTGGTCGCCCAGCGAGGCGGGTTCGGCGGCGGTGTCCTCGCCGAGGTCGGCCAGGGTGGCGAGCAGCCGCCGGCGGGCGTCGGCCACGCCGGTGAGCAGCGAGCACCCGCCGCCGATGGGACCGATGGGCTTGTCGGCGGCGTCGCGGCCGCCGGCGGGTCCGATGAGCTGGTCGCTGGTGGCCCAGGCGTGGACGAGGGCGAGCCACTGCTCGGCCGGCGGGGCGTCGAGCCAGGTGGCCGCCCGTTCGCCGGGACGCACCCGGGCGCCGTCGGGCTGCCGGTCGGGCTCGACGAGGTCGGCCAGGTCGCACAGCTCGAGCAGCCGGGCGACGTCGCGCTCGTCGCGGTCGAGCTGCTTGGCCAGCGTCCGCACCGCCCGGACGCCCACGCCCCCCGACTTGTTGGCCTTGATCGATCCGCCCTCGGCGGCGTGGACCAGCCCGGTGACGGTGTCGAGCGCAGCCATCGCTGCGGCCGTGGTGGCGGCGGCGACGGTGCCGGGCGGGCCGGCGGCCACCCCGACCACCGCAGGCGGGTGCCGGGTGATCGTCGGGATCGGGCGCCCGCCCCGGAAGGCGAGCCCGACCTCGGCGGGGATCTCGGCCACACCGCTGCCGGCGGGCAGCAGCAGCCCCCGCTCGGCCAGCCAGTCGGCCGGATCACGACGCACGCCCGGGCCGACGTAGCGCGCCCGGGGGCCGAGCGACGCCCCGAAGCTCCAGCCCACCTGCAGCACCGGCACCTCCCGTTCGACCGCTGCGGTGTAGCCGTCGACCAGCTCGTCGTCGGGACAGGAGCCCAGCACCGCCTCGACCCGGCGCCGATCGGCGAGCAGGTCGGCAACGGCGCGCACGTAGTCGTCCTTGACGACGGCATCGACGTCGAGGACCGGGTACAGGTGGTCGGCGATCGTCACCACCTGGTCCTTGGTCAGCTTGGCGGCCAGGCGTTCGAAGGGCCGGCCCAGACCGCACGGGTGGAGGTACTGGCTGCGCAGCTGGCCGGCCACGTGCCAGCGGCCGTCGCCGTCGAACCACACCAGCCCCACACCGGCGAGGGCGTCGAGCCCGGCGGCGGCGTCGGCGGTGTCGAGCACCCCGCCCGAGACGGTGACCACGTCGGCCACCGTGCCCTGCGAGCCGTTGAGCAACACGAGGTCGAGCACCGCCCGCTCGAAGCGGTCGAGGCGCACCAGCACCGCGGCCTGGCTCGACCACCGCCCGGCCCGGTCGGCGAGGTCCTCGAAGGTCCACACCGGAGGGCCGTGGTGACGCCGGCACAGGTCGGGCCGCCGGCGCAGCAACCCGGCGAGCCGCTCGTCGTCCATGGCGGCGAGGTGGGCGGCGAAGGACGTCGGCACGGCCGACGAGGCTACCCAGCGGGTCTGACCACCGACCGCCGGCGAACACATGACGATGTAGCCCTTCGACGACATCCCGTGACTGTCCGCGAACGAGGACAGACGTAGGAGCTCACCCGTGCAGCGACCGCCCCGTCATCGCCAGCACCGACTCGCCGAACAGCTCGCTCAGCGTCGGGTGGGGCTGGATGAAGTGGGCGACCTCGTCGACCGTGGCCTCCCAGTTCACGGCCAGGTAGCCCTGGCCGAGCTGCTCGGTGGCCCAGGGGCCGCACAGGTGCACGCCCAGGATGCGGCCGCCGGTGCCGTCCTCCTGCTTCTCGGCGACGATCTTCACCACGCCCTCGGTGTCGCCGATGATCATGGCCCGGCCGTTGCCGGTCCAGCGGTGCTTGGAGGTGACCACGTCGTAGCCGGCCTCCTTGGCGTCCTCCTCGGTCATGCCGGCGAAGGCCACCTCGGGGTGGCAGTAGATGGCCCACGGCACCTTGCCGTAGTCGATGGGCACCGGGTCCTCGTTCAGCATGTCCTTCACGGCGACGATGCCCTCGGCGAAGCCGATGTGGGCCAGCGCCGGCGTGGCGATGCAGTCGCCCACCGCCCACACGCCGGGCTCGTCGGTGCGGCAGCGGGCGTCCACCTGCACGAAGCCGCGGTCGTCGAGCTGGACCTTGGTGTCGTCCAGGCCGATGTCGTCGGTGTAGGGCCGGCGGCCGACCGAGACGACCACCACGTCGACGTCGATGGACTCGCCGTCGCCGAACTTCACGGTGGTGCCGCCACCGTCGCGGGGCTCGTGGCCGGTGACCTTCACGCCCACCTTCACGTCGATGTTGCGCTTCTTGAACGACTGCTGGACCTGGCGGACCACGTCCTTGTCGCAGCCGGGCAGGATCTTGGGCAGCGCCTCGAGGATGGTCACCTCGGTGCCCATGTCGGCCATGGTCGAGGCGAACTCGCAGCCGATCGCTCCCCCACCGATCACCACGGCCTTGGACGGCAGCGGGTCCATGGACAGGAACTCATCCGAGGTGAGGACGATCTCGCCGTCCACGTCGAAGCCGGGGATGGTGCGGGGCAGCGAGCCGACGGCGATCACGACGTTGTCGCCCGAGAGGGTGACGTCGCCCGACTCGCCACCGGAGACCGACACCTTGTGGCCGCCGTGCAGCTTGCCGTGCCCGTCGAACAGGGTGACCTTGCGGTTCTTGAGCAGGCCGGTGAGGCCGCCCACCAGCTGGTCGACCACGGCCTGCTTGCGCTCGAGGGTCTTGGACCAGTTGACGCCGACCTCGCCGATCTCGAAGCCGAACTCGCCGGCCTCGGCCAGCGTGCGCCGCACCGAGGCGGTCTCCAGCAGCTCCTTGGCCGGGATGCAGCCCACGTTCAGGCAGGTGCCGCCGATCTTGTTCTTCTCGATCAGCGCGATGTTGAGCCCGGCCGAGGCGCCGTAGAGGGCGGTGGCGTAGCCGCCGGGGCCGCCGCCGATGACGACCACGTCGAAGTGCTGCTCTTGCTGGTCGACGCTGCCGCCGGCGTGCGAGCCGCTGGAGGCGGGCGCCGGCGTGTCCTGCTCGCGCTCGGCCGGCTTCTGGGGCTGCACCGGCTCCTTCTCGGCCTCCTGCTGGGCCTGGGCGGTGTCGTCCTGGGCCGGCTGCGTCCTGGGCGGCCGGCTGCTGCTCTCCCCCGCCGGACTCGGCCGGCGCCGCGCCCTCGTCGCCGATGCGGGCCAGCACGGTGCCGACGTCGACGGTCTCGCCCTCGGGCACGAGGATCTCGGTGAGCGTGCCCGACACCGGGCAGGGCACCTCGGAGTCGACCTTGTCGGTGGACACCTCGAAGAGCGGTTCGTCCTCGGCGACGCTGTCGCCAACCTGCTTGAACCACTGGGTGATGGTGCCCTCGGTGACGGTCTCACCGAGCTGGGGCATTTCGATGTCAGCCATCTCGTCCTCGTTGTGGGGTGTCGGGCGCGACCTGTGCTGACCCTATCCCGCACGATCGGCGTCTCAGTCGGGACCCAGTACTCGCCGATCAGCCAGTCGGCCATCGTCGACATCCGTTCGGCGATGACCCGGTGGCGCTCGGCGTGGCGGAAGGCGTCCACGTCCTCCTCCGTGGCGAACGTGGCGTCCTCGACGATGACCCGTCCCTTGCGCTCGTCGATCGACTTCTCGACCCGCCAGGACAGGATCCCGGGGAGGTCGCCCAGGGTGCGGAGCTGCTCGACCATGTCGTCGACGTCGTCGTCGGTGCACTCGTCGTACATGCGGAACAGGACCACGTGGCGCAGGGGCATCCGGGCATCACTAGCACCGCGCCGCTGCGGGGAACGTCGAGGCCCACGAGCGCGGTCGCCTTCTCCGCGCTTTCTCATCAAGGGAGGCAGACGCTCACGTCTGGAGCGTCACCAGGGGGGTGGCGCAGACAGGAGGCGTTGCCATGTCTTTGTCGAAGCTGCTTGCCGGTCTTGCCACGGCCGTGGGCTCGTTGCTCATGTTGGCCGGTCCGGCGTACGCGCACGACTGCTTCAACCCGCAGAAGGACGCCCACGCGCCCACGGCGGGGGTCAACTACACGATCATCGGCTTCGACGGTGAGACGCCCATCTTCGAACAGACCGGGCCGGGCAGGGGTACGGCGGGTTCGTCGCGCTCCCGCCGGAGCCACCGGTGGCGAGACCACGTCGTACACGCACTCGCTCGGCAACTTCTCCAAGGACAACGGGCACGACGTGGTCGGCGGGCCGGGGAGCCAGACCGAGGCCCACGCGTGCGACGGCAAGGGCATCGACTACCTCGAGGCCTGCTACGGCCCCGGCGCCTGACGACGCCGCCGGGAGGTAGCGGCATCGCCGGCGTCGAAGTCCACCACGACCCGATGGCGGGAGGTGGGGAGA
Organism: uncultured Acidimicrobiaceae bacterium; assembly: GCA_963800295.1. Taxonomy (GTDB): domain Bacteria; phylum Actinomycetota; class Acidimicrobiia; order Acidimicrobiales; family Salinilacustritrichaceae; genus Salinilacustrithrix. The sequence goes on along the minus strand of CAWDAJ010000009.1, from coordinate 1,565 downwards.
TCGGATGTGCCAGACCGCGCTCACGCGTCGTCAGTTCCTGCGGCAGGTGGGGCTGCTGGCCGCGACCGTTCCCGTGCTGTCTGCCGTGTCCCCCGCGCTCTCCTTCGCCGATGCGCTGGAGGCGCACCGGGGCACCGTCGGCCAGGGTCCGGCGGTTCCCATGCACCTCGAGCTCGTCACCGTGACCGACACGCAGGCCATCGTCACCTGGTTCACCGGCGATCCGACCGACCTCGACGAGTTCCACCGGCCCCGGCCCGTCTCCGCTCCCGGTCGTGTCCTCATCGGAACCGATCCCGATCCGCGGACCTGGCGGGTGGTCGGGCCGCATGCGCCCACGCCGTTCCACTACGTGGTCGTCGACGGGCTCGAACCGGGCACCGCCTACTACTGGCGGGCGGAGAGCAACGGGCTGGTGGCACCGTTCACGGTGCTCACGCACGGCGACCCCGCCGATCTCGTCGCACCCCCGAGGTTCACGACGCTCGTGCCACCCGCCGGCCGGGAGCTCGGTCGGGTCGCCTGGTTCAACGACCTGCACTTCGGTGAGCAGATCGCCGGCCTCGCCTACTCGAACAGCGACCTGCCCGGCGGGGGCCTCCCACCCGGGTTCCCGGTCGACCCCGATCACCCGTACTGGCGGTTCATGGCCCGCAACGCCGTCCAGCAGGCCAAGGACCTCGGGTGCACGCTCCTGCTCGCCAACGGTGACCTGTCCAACGAAGCCGAACCGGACGCCCTGACCGAGTGCCGCGAGACGCTGGACGTGTTCGGGACGGTCGGCGGGCATCCCCGCAGCCACGGCGTCGGCGGAGGCGCCGGCCGCGGCCGGATCGACCTCCGGCCCGGTGACGACCCCGCCTACTTCGTGACCCGCGGCAACCACGACCGTGCCCACGGCGGTGCGCTGCACCAGGCCTGCAGCTCGGTCGGTGACGGGCTGTACGACTGCTTCTCCGACGTCTTCACCCAGTGCTGGGAGCCGGGCAGCACCCACTTCTCGGTGACGATCGGTGACGACCGGGCGCGGTACCGCTTCGTCGGGCTCGACTCGAACGACAAGTCCGAGACCGGCGTCCTGCGGCCGGGCGAGCTCGACTACTTCGAACAGGAGCTCGCCCACGGCGATCTCACCATCCCGTTGTTCCACCACCCGGCATCGGATCTCGCCGCCCTGTCACACATCCCGCCGGGCGGCCAGGGCGTCGACGAGGCCGACGCTGCCGCGTTCCGGGAGATCGTGGCCCGACACGACAACGTGGGCGGCGTCTACGCCGGGCACACGCACCGCAACAACCGCAGCCTGGCCACGGGCACCGGCGACGTTCCCTTCTTCGAAGGCGGCGCCGTCAAGGAGTACCCGGGCGGGTTCACCCAGGTCCGGCTGTTCGAGGACGGCTACATGGTGAACTTCTTCAAGACGGCTGCGCTCGACGCCCGTGCCTGGTCGGAGGTGACCCGTGGCGAGTACCTCGGGCTGTCACCGAACTACCAGCTGGGCGGCTTCGGCGACCGGAACTGGGTGCACCACGTGGACGCTCGACGCACCGTGCATGCCCGGTAGC
>CAWDAJ010000008.1:0-485284 GCA_963800295.1 uncultured Acidimicrobiaceae bacterium | reverse complement strand
CGGTGAGTACCTCGGCCGGCTGGCCGAAGCCGGGGTCGGCGATATCCCCTTGGCGGCCGACACATTCGAGCAGTACCGGGCGGCGGCCCTGTGGGGTCTGGTCATCGGGTGGCTCATCTGCCCGCCCGGAGAACTACGGCCCGGAGATCACCGCCGCCAACATCTCGCGCACGGTCGCCGCGGTCGACGACCTCGACACGTTCGCCGCCATCGAGGAGCTCGGCACCCGTGGCTCACCGAGACGGCACCGTGCACGAGCCCGACCGCGTGGCCGACGTCCTGGCCATCCAGGACCTCGTCACCTCGTATGCCTACGCCGTCGACGACCGGGACTGGCCACGATGGCAGGCACTGTTCCTCCCCGACGCCCACATCGACTACACGTCGGCGGGGGGCATCGCCGGCAGCCCCGCCGAGCTGGCCGCCTCGATGCCCGAGGCCTGTCCGTCTTTGAGTTCTGCCTCCACTCGACCTCCACCCACGAGATCATGTTCACGGGCCCGGACGACCGCGAGGGGACACGTGCACGTGTTCAACCGCAACGGTGTGCACTGGGAGGGAGCGAACGAGATCGTCGACGTCGGCGGGCGGTCTACGAGGACACGTACAAACGGGGCGGCGACCGCTGGCGGTTCGCCAGCCGTGTCGAGCACACCACGTACATGACAGGAGGCCGATTCGCCGCCATGATCCGCGAGGCCTCGGACCAGCCGTCGACGCACCCCTTCGGCTGACCGGCCTGGCGGCACATGCGCGACGATGGCGCTGATTCAGATGCAGTGGCGCCAGAATGGCGCCACTGACGCTAGGCTCACGGCGTGCCGAGCATCCAGGTCAAGGACGTGCCCGACGATGTCCACGCCACGCTGCGCCGCAGGGCCGCGGCCGCGGGCATGTCGCTGCAGGAGTACCTGCTCGGCCGACTGGTCGAGGACGCCCACCAGCCGACCCTGGAAGAGGTCCTCGATCGCGCCGGCGGCCGCGCCGGTGGCCTCGCGCCGCTCACGAGGGCCGCGAAGGCAGTTCGTGCCGATCGCGACGCTCGTTGATCGTCGTCGACGCCAGCGTCATCGTCACCGCGCTGGCCGATGACGGCGACGATGGAGATCGAGCGCGGGATCGGCTGCGAGGGGAACGCCTCGTCGCCCCGCACCTGCTCGACCTCGAGGTCACGTCAGCGTGGCGCCGGCTCGCCGCCGCGGCGACCTCGACGAGCGGCGTGCGCAGCACGCGCTCGATGATCTTCGGGCGCTGCGACTGGAGCGTGTGTCCCACACGCCGCTGCTCCCACGGTGTTGGAGCCTCGCGACAACCTCACCGTCTACGACGCCGCGTACGTCGCCCTGGCCGAAGCTCTGGACGCGACATCGCCCACCGGAGACCGTCGCCTCGCCGCGCGGCAGGCACGCGCTGAGAGATGGAGCTCCTCCGACCATGACGACAGGTGGCCCGTACATATGTGCTCGCGCATGTAGCGGACGGCCAACGCCGCCCGTCAGGACGCCTCCCGTGCCAGCTCGTCGGCGAGCGTGCGGACGAGGTCGAGGGCGGCCCCGTCGTCGAGCCGCCGGCCGGCGGCGCGCAGCCGGTCGTGGTCGGGGACCGGTGCTCGACCGAGGTCGGCGCTGTCGCGCGACGATGGCGGCGAAGGCGGGGTTGTCGAGCAGCCCGTCCCTGCCAGGTAGCCGAGGAGGCGGGCGGCGTCGTCGAGCCGGCCCTCGGCGCGCACGAGCAGGTTGACGACGTCGACGCACAGCAACCGGGCCTCGTAGAGGTCTCGCCGCTCGAGCAGGTCGGCGGCGTGCTGGCCGAGGATCCGGAACGCCCGCTGGCGCTCGCCGGACCGCGGCGGCCATGCGGGCGGCCACCGGCTGGCTGCGGGAGTGGGTGCCCGGCGGGACCTCCACGGCCGCCGACTCGGCGAAGAGCCGGTCGGCCTCGTCCCGGTTGCCGCTGGCGGAGCTTGGAGTAGCCGAGCATGGCCGAGCGTCCAGTGCAGGAACGTGGGCGGTCCGTGCGCCGAACCGCTCGACGAGCGGTCGACCAGCTCGTCGTGCTCGTCGAGCCGGCCGAGCGCGAGCAGGGCCCGTGCGACGCCGATGTCGTACAGGTCGGCGAGGTACGTCCGTCCCTCGGCCCGCAGCGGCTCGGCGGCCTCCTCGCACAGGCCGACGAGGCGCTCGTGGTCCTCGACCACGAACGCGCCGGCGTGGCGGACGAGGGCGTGGTCCGGTTCCCCGAACCGCCGGACCAAGCGCCGGTAGGCCCTCGGTCCCGGTGCCGGAGGTAGCGACGGGCCGCCCACACCAGCCCGAACGCGACCAGCTCCTCGTCGCCGTCGGCCAGCTCGAGGACCCGCTCGGCCCACTCGCCGATCTCGTCCCGGCTGCGCAGGAACACCTCGGTGGCGACCGGCTCGACCAGTGCGCGGACAGCGGCCCGTCGCCGGCGGCGCTGGCCCGATCGACCGCGGCCCGCACGTCCGCCCACCGCTCCTGGAGCAGGTCCACGCCCTGGATCTCTCCGGCCCCTCGAGCAGCCGGCCGATGTGGCGCAGCCCTCCCGGCACCAGGCGGTGTGGCGGGCCCCGACGGCGTCGGTGTCCCAGCTTCGCGAGGTGCTCGGCCGCCAGCTCGCGCATCGGCGCCAGCAGCCGGAACCGCAGCCCGGACGGTCGCCGGCTGCACGGAGACCATCGACTGGCGGACGAGGCGATCGAGGAGGTCGTCGACCTCGATCCGTCGACCGGGCGTCGTCGGCGACGACCGCCTCCGCCGCCCGCAGGTCGAACGGCCCGGGAACACCGACAGCCGCTCGAACACGATCCGCTCGTCGCGTTCGAGCAGGTCGTGGGACCACTCGACCGCGGCCCGCAGCGTCCGGTGGCGGGCCGGCCGACCCGGGTGCGGGCGTCGAGCACGCGCAGGTCGCCGTCGAGGCGTTCGAGCAGCGTGGCCGGGTCAGCGTGCGGGCGCGGGCCGCGGCGAGCTCGATGGCCAGCGGCACCCCGTCGAGCCGGCCGCACAGCGCGACCATGGCGGCGTCGGTCCACCTCGGCGGCGCCGGCCGCCGCCGACCGCCCGGTCGAGGAACAGCTCGACCGCGGCGCCCGCGGTGTCGAGGGGCGCGCACCGGCACCACCCGCTCGTCGACCAGGCCGAGCGGCTCCCGGCTGGTCACCAGCACGCGCGGCCTCCGGGCAGCGGTCGAGCACCGCGGCCACGAGCGTGGCGGTGCCGTCGACCACCTGCTCGCCGTTGTCGAGCACCAGCAGCACCGGGCCGAGCCCGGCGACCGGCGTCGGCCGCGGCGGCCAGCGACGTCGGGTCCCGGTCGGATCGGCGCCCCGAGCGCGTCGAGCACCGCCCGGGGCACGTCGGCGTCCCTGGTCACGACCGACAGGTCGACGAAGCGCACCGCGTGCCCGGACCCGGCGCGGGCGATGGGCCACCGCCGTGGCCAGCGTGGTCTTGCCGACGCCGCCCGGACCGGTGAGCGTCACGAGCCGGCTCCGTGCCAGCGCCCCGTCCACGTCGGCCGAGCTCGGCTCCCGGCCGACGACCGAGCGCGCCGAGCCGGGGCAGCGGCGACGGTGCCACCGGTGACGGTCTCCCGGACCGGCGGCCGGAGGGGGGCTCGCCGGGTCGGCCGTCCGAGGCCCTCGTCCTGGTCGAGCACCAGCGCCTCGAGCTCGCGCAGGCGGGGGCCCGGCTCGACGCCGAGCTCGTCGACGAGCATGCGCCGGGCCCGTCGGTAGGCGGCGAGCGCGTCGGCCTGGCGACCCGACCGGTACAGGGCGGTCATCAGCAGCGCCCACAGGCCCTCGCGGAAGGGATGGGTCGCGGACAGCTCGGTGAGCGGGCCGACGACCGACGCCGGGTCGCGATCCAGCCGGGACCCGAGGTCGGCCTCGGTGGCCGCCAGCCAGCGCTCGTGCAGCCGGTCGACGGCCGGGCGCGAGCCCGGGGGCCTCGAGGCCGGCGAGCGGCGCACCGGTCCACTCGGCGAGCGCGGCCGCGCGTCGTCGCCGTCGCCGACGTGGGCCTCGAACCGGGCGACGTCGACCTGGCCCGGGTCGAGGTCGAGCCGGTACGAGGCCCCCGCCCGGACGATCGACTCGGCACCGAGACCCCGGCGGATGCGGGCGACGTAGGACTGGAGCGTCCGCTCGGCGGTCCGGGGCGGCGTCGTCGCCCCACACCAGCTCGACGAGGCGGGCGACCGGGACGGCGCGCCCGGTTCGAGGGCCAGGGCGGCGAGGACGAGCTGGCACTTGGCCGGCCCGATGTCCACGGGATCGCCGGCGTCGGTCTCGGCGCCGACCCCTCCGAGCAACCGCATCTCGACCACGACGCCGCCCTCTCCACGCCGCCCCATCCCACCATCCCGGGTCCCGGCGGCTCAACCCGGGCTCCAGCGATCTCCCGCGTCCGCACAACACCGCCGGCGGGATGGTGGTACCTCGACCCGCACGCACGACCCAGGAGGAACCGACATGAAGGCGATCACCCGCCACCGCTACGGCAGCACCGACGAGCTCGAGTTCGAGGAACTGCCCGTTCCGGACATCGGCGACGACCAGGTGCTCGTCCGGGTCGCGGCCGCCGGCGTCGGCCGCGACGTCTGGCACCTGATGACCGGCATGCCCGTACCTGCTCCGCCTCGCCGGCTTCGGTGTCCGGAAGCCGAAGCAGCCGGTCATCGGCCGCGACGTCGCCGGCACGGTCGAGGCGGTCGGCGCCGACGTGACCCGCTTCCGGCCCGGCGACGCCGTCTTCGGCTCCGCCGACGGTTCGTTCGCCGAGTACGCCGTCGCCGACGAGGACCACCTCGCCCCCACGCCGGCCGCCCTCGGCTTCGAGGAAGCCGCCGCCCTCCCCGTGTCGGGCACCACCGCCCTCGAAGCGGCCCGCGACCGGGGCCGGATCCAGCCCGGCCAGCGCGTCCTGGTCACCGGCGCCTCCGGCGGCGTCGGCAGCCTCGCCGTCCAGATCGCCCGGTCATGGGCGCCGAGGTCACCGGCGTGTGCAGCACGACCAAGGCCGACCTCGTCCGCTCCCTCGGCGCCGCCCACGTCGTCGACTACACCCGGAGGACTTCACCCGGAGCGGCGTGCGCTACGACGTCATCCTCGACATCGCCGGCAACCGCCGCCTCCGCGACCTGCGCCGGGCGCTCACGCCCGAAGGCCGGCTCGTCATCGTCGGCGGCGAGGGCGGCGACCGCATCACCGGCGGCGTCCACCGCCAGCTCCGGGCCCTGCTCCTGTCGCCGTTCGTCGGCCAGTCGTTCACCACCTTCATCTCCTCCGAGGCCGGCGACGACCTCGTCGAGCTGGCCCGCCTCGCCGACGCCGGCCAGCTGCGCCCCGCCGTCGACCGCACCTGGTCGCTCGGCGAGGCGGCCGACGCCATGCGCCACCTCCAGGACGGCCACGTCCGCGGCAAGACCGTCCTCGCCGTCTGACCAGCCGCCTGACCACCCACCACCCGAGCCATCACCGACACCAAGGAGCCCCGCCATGACCACCACCACCGACACCATCACCACCGACACCACGCCCCGGACGGCCGCCCGCGTCGCCGGCCTCGGCTACGCCGTCCTGTTCTTCCTGGCCATCTTCGCCAACTTCATCGTGCGGGAGGGCCTCGTCGACCCCGACGACGCCTCCGCCACCGTCGAGAACCTCGTCACCGACGGCACCCTGTTCCGGCAGGGCATCGCCGCCTTCGTCGCCGTGTTCCTGATCGACGTCGCCGTCTCGTGGGCGCTGTACGTGCTGCTGCGCCCCGGCGGCCCGGCCCGTTCGCTGGTGGCGGCGTGGTTCCGGCTGGCCCACACCGTCCTGCTCGGTGTCGCGGCCACGTTCCTGTTCCTGGCCCTCCAGCTCGCCGGCGGGTCCCTCGCCGCCGGTCTCGGCGCGTCCGAGCGGGAGGCGTGGACCGCGCTCGCCATCGAGGCGTTCGACTACACCTGGCTCATCGGCCTGGCCGCCTTCGGTGTCCACCTGGTCCTCGTCGGCCGGCTGCTCGCCTCGGCCATGGGCGCCCGGGTGCTCGGCGCCCTGCTCGCCGTCGCCGGCGCCGCCTACCTGTTCGACACCGCGGCCTACACCCTCCTCGCCGACTACGCCGACCACGAGGACCTGTTCCTCGCCATCGTGGCCATCCCGTCGGTCGTCGCCGAGCTCGGCTTCACCATCTGGCTCCTCCGCCGTGGCTGGGGCCGCGACACCACCACCACCGACACCACCCCCCGGACGACTGCGGGGGACCGGGTGCTCGCCGGTTCACCCGGGTGAGCGTTGTGCCGGCGGGTGAGCGCTCAGCGCAGGGTGATCAGCGTGGCGAGCATCGCCGTGGCCACGCCGAGACCGCCGCCGAGGCGCAACTCGGGGTGGGTGACGCTGGACCCGGTGTCCGCGCACCGTCCGACCCGCCCGCGCCGGATCGTCAGTTGTCGCTCGGCCTGCGAGGTTCGGGTTCGAACGGCGTGTACCAGCGCCAGTCGGCCCGCTCGCCGGTGGGGCCCGCGTACGGCGGCGCCGCCGGTGGGGCCTTCGACGGCGGCCGGGCCACCGAGGACCCGTCGAGCACCCGGCCGGACACGTCGGTCACCGTCACCGAATCACCCGGACCGCGGATGGTGATCAGCCCTCGATGGTGCAACCGGTGGTGGAACGCACAGACGAGCACCAAGTTCCACAGCTCCGTCGGACCGCCGTCCTCCCAGTGCCAGATGTGGTGGGCGTGCAGCCCCCGGGTCGCCCCACACCCCGGCAGCACCACCGTGGTGCCGGTGCAGCCGTGGGGATTGCCGGGCCGGCCACATCCGTCGGCACACCGTCCCGAACAGCCGACAGTTCGACCCCATCATCGCCGGCCCATGAACGACCCCGGATCACGTCGAGGACCACCGGTCGGGAACGGCGGCATGTCCCATCGGTGGCGCCCGTGCCTCGTCCCGCTCGCCGTGATCACGCCGCCACTCGGCCACCAGGGCATCGAGATGCGACTGCAGCGCAGCGTCGAACACCGCCGCCTCGACGTGCGGCAACCGGATCCGCCACTCGGCGAAGGTCTCCTCGGTGATCTTCGTGACCGACCGCTCCGGCTCCACCCGCGGATCTCCGTCGCTCCGCCAACCGGTCGAACAGGACGTCCAATCGATCGGACTCCCTCCCCTCCGGCGCCGGTGCGATGGCCATGACCCGATCCTCCCACGACCCCCCTGACAAGAACTCCGACCGATACCGTCTCCCGCGTGAGTGGACCGCGGGTACCCGGTGGGGTCGTGCACCAGCTGCCGCGAGACCTGCGCCAGGCGCTCGTCGGCAATCCCGTGGCGCTCGACGCCTGGCAGGACATCACGCCGCTGGCCCGCAACGAGTTCATCTGCTGGGTGGAGGACGCCAAGCGGGAGGCGACCCGGGAGCGGCGCATCCGGCGGACCCAGGAGGAGCTCGAGGAAGGCCAGCGCCGGCCGTGCTGCTGGCCGGGTTGCGCGCACCGCGAGCGCAAGGGCCGATAGCCGGCCCGACAGAAGGTCGCCGCCGTGGTCATGACCATGCGCCGCCAGCCCGTCTCCACCCGGGTGCTCGACTGAGGATCTGCGGTCCGGGCTCGGGCCGGCCGGGCCCGGTCACACCGGCGACGATGGCACGGTCGCCGGGCAGCGGGCAGCGGGCAGCGAACGGTGAGAAGCTGGTCCATCCAATCGTGACGGGGGTCGGCGGCTGATGACGGCAATCGAGTTGACCGGTGAGGACGAAGCCGAGGTCGAGGCGTTCGCGGGGAACCTCTTCATGGCCTGCCTCGCGGCGATGGAGCTCGGGAACGTCGAGCTCGGTGTCCGCCTCGGCCTCTACGAGGCCCTGGCCGGCGCCGGGCCGTTGACGGCGGGAGACCTCGCGGCGGCCGCGGGCATCGCCGAACGGTACGCACGGGAGTGGCTCGAACAGCAGACCGTCGCCGGCGTGCTCGAGGTCGACGACGAGACCAAGCCCGCCGGCGAGCGACGGTTCACGCTGCCCAACGCGCACGCGCACGTCCTCATCGAGGACGACAGCGAGGCGTGCATGAAGGCGTGCGCCGCGGTCGTGCCGTGGCTCGGCAAGGCGATCGACATCATGGTCGAGGAGTTCCGCCACGGCACCGGCGCGGCGTTCGGTCTGTTCGACCTGCACGACATCCAGGCCGCGTTCACCCGACCGGTCTTCGTCAACCACCTCACCCAGACGTGGCTGCCCGCGCTCCCCGAGGTCCAGGCGAAGTTGACCGCAGGGGAGCGCGTGCGGATCGCCGAGGTGGGCTGCGGGGAGGGCCTCGCCGCCCTCACCATCGCCGCCGCGTATCCGAGCGCGGAGATCGACGGCTTCGACCTCGACGAGGCGTCCATCGCCGTCGCGCGCAAGCAGGCTGCCGACGCCGGGGTCGGGGAGCGGGCCCGGTTCGAGCTGCGCGACGCCGCCGATCCGGACATCGCCGGTGACTACGACTTGGTGATGGCCGTCGAGATGCTGCACGACACGCCCGACCCGGTCGGGAATCCTTCGGACCATGAAGCGCCTGGCCGGCGAGCACGGTGTCGTCCTGGTCGTCGACGAGCGGGCCGAGGAGACGTTCAGCGTGCCGGCGAGCGAGACGGAGCGGTTCTTCTACACCTTCAGCACGCTCCACTGTCTGGCCGTGAGCATGCAGAACGGCGGGATCGGCACGGGGACGGTGATGCGCCCCGACACCCTGCGCCGCTACGCCGCCGAGGCCGGCTTCTCGGCCGTCGAGGTGCTCGACGTGGAGCACCCGCAGTTCCTCCTCTACCGGCTGGCGTGAGCCGAGGGCGCCGGCTGATTCTTACGTGCGGGCTGTCTGGCGCGGGCAAGACCACGCTCGCAAACAGACTCGCCGAGGAGCTGGCGTTGGTGGTATGCCCGCTTGTGGCGCAGGGTGTTCAGCACCGGATTGATGCCCCGCCGATGGGTCGTGCTCGAGGTGCCGGGACGTATCTTGAGCCTGGAGCGATACTGCGGTGATGACACGAGTCGTCCGGGCGAACGAACTGCATGCCGCGGGCGTAGTCCGGTGTCGGCCTAGCGACCTGCCTTTCGATCCTCGTGGCTCTCGACCGTGTCAGTGAGCTGCTCGAACGTGGCCGCCTTGCCGCGCTCGAAGCCTTGTGTATGCTGATTTGCATGCAGAGCACCAGCGTGCGAATCGACGCCGCGACTCATGAGGATCTCAAGAGGCTTGCTGCCGAGCTGCACACGACGGTCGGCAACACTGTCTCACTGGCCGTGCGAGCACTCCGTCAGGACCGCGTCGGAGCCGACCTGACCGCACCCTTGCGAGAGGACGAGAGCGCCTGGCTCGATGCCGATCTCGGGTGACGTCGTCGATCTCGATTTCGGTGCGCCCGAGGGACGGGAAGCCGGCTTTCGCCATCCGGCCGTCTTGGTCACGGCGCAACGGATTCTCGACGCCGATCCGTCGGTCGTCCAGGTCGTACCTCTCACGAGCACCATCCGATCCTTCCATTCCGAGGTTGTGATCGAGCCGGACTCGCAGAACGGGCTCGACACCGTCTCTGCCGCACAGTGTCAACACATCCGTGCCGTGTCACCACGTCGTGTTGTCGGCGTTCGAGGCAACGTCGGAGCGGCGGCCTTGCTGCAGGTCCGCGAGACCATCGCCATCGTCCTCGACCTCCCCTGACCAGTCCCCGAAGCGGAACCGGCCGTCAGCGGTGCTGGCGCGGTCTCGGTCCGCAGCTCCTTGCGCCAGACCACTCGAAGTCCTGACCAGACCTCGCTGATCGCACAGACCTTCGTGTCGACGAGCCCGAGCGGCAGCGCGATCTCGCGGACGACGTCCTCGGTGATGTCGGTCGCCACCTTGGAGGACTTCTTGGGCCAGCCGACCCAGATCGACCCGTCGGGGAACACGGCCGAGGCGGCTTCCTCGACCCGACGCTGCAACTGGGCCCGACGCGTCCCGAACAACACGACGACATCGGGTGAACGACCGATCGACTTCCGCAGCTTCACGCCCTCGGGAAGCGGGGCGACCCATGCCCGGAAGCCCGTGGGTTCGTTCAGCACCGCCACGGTGTGGCCGGCCTTGATCCCGAGCTTCGTGGCGAGCGGTGTGCCCGAGTACCCCACTGCACGTCATCGGCGACCTCCATTCCCGTCCGCTCCGATCACGCTCAATACTGCACGCCCCGAGGCGGCCGCACCCGCTGTCGGCCCGGTCACGCCGGCGACGTACCTCCTGGCTGACGAGGAGGGGAACGATGGACCTGACCACGAGGACGCCGCACCTGCTGGACGTCGAGTACCTGGGGTGCGGGCCGACGGTGATCGACCTCTGCGACCGCCCGCTGGCGCTGGCCGCCTGATGGACCTCGTCGACCCACCCACCTGCCACGGCCAACCGATGCGGCCCATCGTCTACGGCATGCCCGATCTCGAGCTGGTCGAGGCGTCGGGCAGGGCCGACGTCGAGCTCGGCGGCTGCTGCGTCAGCGACGACATGTGGTTGTTCCGGTGCCGGGTGTGCGGGCGGACCCGCGGACAGGTCGGCGACGTCGACGAAGACATGGCCGGGGACGGCTGGGACTGAGAATGGATGGGCGTCCCAACGACGGCATCACCCTCGAACGCTTGCATCGAGCGGCCGATTGACCGAAGATCCTGAAGCCATCGGCATCGGTGATGCGCCGGGTGGCGGCGGAACGGTTGGGAGCGGAGAGATGACTGGCGGGAAGAAGTTGCGCCTGCGGTGGGCGGCGACGTGTGCGGACTGTGGCGAAGCGCTGGCGCCCGGCGACCAGGCCTGGTGGTTCCACTTGGACGATGTCGGGCGCTGCGTGAGGTGCGTCGAGGGACCCGCCCCCGCGCCCCGGGCTGCCGATGCGCCCGTCGCTGCCTCCGAGGAACCGGCGCCGATCAAGTCGCGGCCGCCGACGCCACCCGAGCGCTCCGCCGGCGGTTCGGCACAGGCCGAGTACGACCGCCGGCGCAGCAACGACAGGGCCTGGATTCGCCAGAACCTCGGACGGTTGGTCGTCGTCGTGGTGGCTGCGCCGTTCGTGGGCTACTTCGGCGTCCGGCTCGGTGCGGCGGTCCTCGACGGGCAGTTCCGGTCGCTGGCCTCCTCGGCCACCGACGGTGCCGACCCGGGCCCGATGTTCGACAGCAGCCTCGTCCATCTCGTCGGGCTCTGCGCCGCGTTCGCACTCACCGTCACCGCTGCTCGCTTCGCCTTCGGCGCCCGGCAGACGACCGAGGCGTGGCGGACCGGGGCCGAAGGCGAACGACTGACCGCCCGGGCCCTGCAGAAGCTGCCGGCGTCCTACCGGGTGCTCCACGACCTGCCGATCCACGCTCCAAGGCCAACATCGATCACGTCGTCGTCGGACCCACCGGCGTGTTCACCGTCGAGACGAAGAACTACAAGAACGGCATCGAGGTGAAGCACGGGAAGGTGTTCAGCGGCGGCCGCAACCAGGGCAAGGTCGTCGCCCAGGCTCGTCGGCAAGCCGACGCGGTCACCGCGATGACCGGCGTCGCCGCAGTCCCCCTCGTGTGCGTCCATGGTGGAGGCGTCACCGTCGGCTGGTTCCGGGAGCCCGTGGTCGACGGCGTGCGCTTCTGCTCGTCGCGGGGTCTGACGAAGCAGATCACCAAGCGACCCCAGTCGCTCTCCGCCGACGAGGCCGCCGCCATCGCGGACCGGCTCCCGTAGTTTCGGCGTCAGCGAGCTCGGAACGCCTCGTAGCGCTGCTCGACGAAGGCGCGACCGGGCCGATCGTCGACATTCCGAGGCAGAACGATCGACCGCCCGTGCATCTCCTGCAGCCCGTGGCGAAGCATCGGCCCGTCGATCTCGTCGAGCACGTCCTCCCTCACCTCGACCACGTAGTCCGGGCGCAGCCCGATGATCTGGTGGTCGAATGCGGCGTGGTGGATCTTGCACAGCGCCAGCCCGTTCTGGACCACCGGGGCGCCACCCATTGCATCGGAGACGATGTGCGCGGCGTCGAGCAGCTCGACGTGCTTGAGCTGGCACATCGTGCACGCCTCCCGGTAGGGCGGTGAGGACGTTCACCCGGAACGCCGCCTGGTGGAGTCGCCGCCTCGTCAGCCGGCTGTAGTACCGACGCTCTGCCGAGCTGATTGTCGTCGGATCGAGGTCGGGGCGGAGCTCGCCCGGGTCGAGGATCGACACCAGCACCGACAGATCCTCGGGGTGATCGCTGACGATGTAGGCGGGCCAGCTGGCGTGGTACACGCCCTTGCGGATCCCCTTGAAGTAGATGAGCGGCGTCGCAGTGGCCATGGCGGCTCGGAGGCCGGCGTTATCCCGGTGCGACGGGTCGGTTTGGAAGTACCGGTACCGGAGCAGGCCGTCGTCGGTGACCTCGTCGTCGTATGGGGCGTCACGGCCCGTGCGAGGCGGCGCCGTCGTGATCGAGATCGGCATCGAGAACCCCGACGGCCACCAGATGCCCCGCTGCCCGATCAGCGTGACTGGTCGACCGTCGACGCCGAACGACTGCAGCTGTCCCCAGGTGATCGGCAGCTCGCCGCCCTGGGTGACTTCCGAGAGCCACTGAAACGCCGCCATCCGAACGAAGGTCTCGTCCACAGTCGCACCTTCTCACAACGGTGTGGACGCTTGCGCGATCGCGTTCATCCATGATGGACGATGTCAGAGAGTGGCGTTGACCTGGGCCTTTGAGAGCTGCGCTTGTCTCGCGATGTTGGCTGGTTGTACCCCTGCCCGGCCGGCAGAGGGATCGGCAGAAGTGCTGCAGGATCAAGGACCTGGGTCGATCCCTGTCACCTCGAGTGCTCGCAGGCGGAGCGGGGCGTTCGACGCCTTGAACTCGAGGAACGTGTTCTTGTTGTGGATCGTCCTCAGTAGATCCTTGCCAATTCGCGACTGAGGGACGCTCGTCGAGTCCCACGAGACTGCTCGTCTGTGCCGAGCGTGCTCTTCAGCATTCGCAACGAAGTGGTACCGGCCGACGAAGGAGCCGATCGCGATCGTCCTCGCCCTCGTCGGGAGCACGATCAAGTCACCCACCTGTGCCTCCCACAGAAACCGCCGCCAGTACCCGACGAACTGTCCGATGGCCCCTGACGACCGGTCACGCATCGACTCGGTCAGTTCCGCGCGGATGTACTCAGCGTCGTCAACGTGAGAGAGGTCTCCGATCTCTGCGCCTCCCATGCTGACGAATCCGTTTGCGAGCATCTCCCGCTCCAGTCGTTCGTCTCGCCACGCATGGATCCGGTAGGCGACCTGCGGCTCGGCCTCAGTTTCGGGCTCAGCGGATACCGGCTCAACGGAACCGCCACTGACCCCGAGAAGAGCATCGAGGCGTTCCCGCACCAGATCACGATTCACGGGGTCGTCGTGCGCGATGGCATTTCGTAGGTGTCGAGCGATCCGAAGTGACTCGAAGGGGTAGCCCGTCTCCGCGCTGATTTCATGGAGCGCTTCGTCATTCATCTCCCGTAGTCCGAATCGCTTTCGGAGCGATTCGAAGGCCGACACGAAGTCGTGATTGAGGCGGAGATCGTCGTCACTCAGCACCGCTGCCCACGACCTCAGCTATCGGCATCATCGTCGCCGCCATCTTCCACCGGGGTGTTGAACTCGTCCCGGAGGTCCTTGAGGCGTCGCTCGCCGAGCCGAGGAACCCGCCAGCGCTTCCAGCCATTGACCTGCCGACCGTGGAAGTGCTTCGCCGCGCCGCTCGGTGAGTAGAACCGCTCGCCCGTGCTGATGGTGAGCATGCCGTCCTCGCCGAGCACTGCTTCGTAGGTGACACCGCGGCTGGGAACATGGTCCACCAGTTCCTCGCCCGGCTCCAGGATCTCCTCGTTGAGCATCCACATCAGCCCGACTTCCGAATCGTTCTCTTCGGTTGCCCCAGAGGGGTGGGGTACGAGCCGATCGAGTACTCCAGCAGCGATCGAGGCCACGTTCGCTGGGTTCGATTCGGGCCGCGACCAGATCCTCAGTGCGCGTTCCGCCAGCTCGGTACTTCGATTGACGATCTCGGGTTCGCCCCAGAACTCGTGATGCTTGAAGCTGCCATGGAGCAGGAGTACTCCATGCTGGTCGATCTTCGGTCTCTTCTGTTCCCATGGTCCGTTCGAGAGTGCGGGATTCAGGCTGGAAGTCACCAACGTGAGGTTTCCGAGCGTGTGGAGCAGCACGTTCCGCCGTTGGGACTCCGCGGCAGCCTCGCCCTCGCCCGGAAGCGGCCACGTAGTCGTTGTCCATCCTTGCGGAAGGAGGTGCTCGATCGTGAGCTTGTTCCGCGTGACGTGTTCGTCTTCGGTCTTCGGCGATCGAAGGTCGTCCTCGATGGCTTCGAGGATCATTCTTAGTCGGGCCCGCTTGAGCTTCGAGTAGAGCGGCTCGGTGAGCAGTGCCTCGGCGAACTCGGGATCATGTGGCCAGTAGCGGTTCTCCGAAGTCTGACCGGCGAGGTACTCGGTGAGCCGGGTTCCAGCGTCCGCAACGCTCCCCGCCTTCAGATGCGCCAGCGCCTCGAGGAACAGCAGGTTGTAGTTCTTCGTCGAGAGTCGGCCAACCATGCGTCGGACCAAGAAGCTCTCCAAGGACCGAAGGGCGAGATGCCTCTGCTCCGGGGGAAGGTCTGACTCGGACTGGCCGAACAGCCAGAGCAGCAGGGGCGTCAGGACCTGCGCTTCCAGCGCATCCCACCGATAGAGGAATGTCCCGTCGGCCGAGTGGTCGCGCTCGCGGTGAAGCCGTTCGTAGACCTTGCCATCTCGTTCGATGGCCTTCATCACCGCAACGACGTCGCTGCCAGCGTCCTTCAGGTGGCGACGGAACTGCGGGAACACGTCGTGGGCCGGCACCTCGGACGCGGCCTGCAGCTCGAGCCAGAAGTCGAGGAACATGTCGATGCGCGGTCGCGTCAGACGGCCTTGCTTGACGTCGGTGCGCCAGTACGGGCTGTCGAAGGTCGCCCAGTGATCGTGGTACAGCTTCTCGGCGTCGAGGCCGGCAGCGATGGCTTCCTGCATGACGTGGTTCTTGACCAGGTCCGCGGCGAGCAGCGGCGTGCCGCGCGCGTTGAGCGTCTCGAAGATCACCTGGGCGTTGTCGTGGGGCTCGAGGTCGATCACGACCAGCTGGAACAAGCCGTGCAACGCTGTGCTCAGCGCGCTGCCTCGCTCCTCGAGGTTCTCGCCTTCAGCCAGCCAGGCGTCCGCCTGCTCGTAGAAGAAGCGGTGAGCGTCCGCGATCGGGATTCCCTTGTGGTCGGACGCATCGCGCTCGTCGTCCATCGCCGCACGGAAGGCAGCCTGGTCGACCGTTGTGGGCCACACCTTGAAGCGATCGTCCGAGCCTGAAACGACGTCTTCGTCGTTCAGGATGAGCTTCGCCAGCAACTTGGCGTCACGCGTGAGGCCGTTCGCAGCCAACACCTCCTGCACGGCATCCAACAGCAACTGGAGGGTGGTCAGCCGCTGTTGACCGTCGATGACGTGCCGCGCCTCGACATCGAGGGTGTCGGTCGGAATCTGGTCCACGACGATCGCGCCGAGGAAGTGAGGGACCGTCTGCTGCTCGGCATGCACCGAGCTGACGGTGCTCTCTGCCCCGAGAAGCCGCAGATACCGCTCCGTTGTCGTTCGCACGTCCTCCCAAAGGGGCTCCCAGTGCTTGGACCGATTCCACACGTACGGCCGCTGGAACATCGGCACGACGTACCGGATGTCCTTCGAGAACACCTGCTTCAAGGTCAACGTGTCGGCTTTCACACCGCTCTCCTCAGCACTCTCACATCGTGGTGGATCTTGCACAGCGCCAGCGACCAACCTAGGTGTCGCACCTTCTCACAAGGATGCCGGCGCTCGCGCGATCGCCAGTTCTCCCGCATTGGGCGGTGTCCGGCTTCGGCCTGCCCGTGGATATGTGCGCCAACGCCCGAGCCACCGCCGGTTCGGGGTCCCGCCGCTGGTTCGGCAACGTCACGGGTCGCCGCATCGCACAGTCTTCTCCCGTCCGAATGTCACCTCTGACATGCGCCGATCGACGAGGAACAATGCCGGTATACCGCCGTCAGTGCTCTGAGGAACGGGGATTCGCGTGCTGCGTAGCGGGCGACAGCGGTGAAACTGTCATACCCCACTGGGATGCTTGCGACATGTACCCGAGCGTTCGAACACAGGCTGCCGTACCCTTGACCGAAGTGAATGCTCTAGTCGTGTGGGATGGAGACGACACGCTGTGGTTCGTGGAGCAGCTGTACGACGAGGCGCGTGCCGCGGTGGCCGGCCTCGTTGCGGCGGCGGGCCTCGATGCAGATGCCTGGGACGGCGTCCAACGCCTGATCGACATCGAAAATGTCGAGCGACTGGGCCTCACCCGGCGACGCTTCCCGACCTCCTGTGTCGAAGCGCTCGAGCGAGTGGCTACTGACGCGGGCGTGGTGTTATCGCCTGCGGTTCGCGACGCCGCATGGTCGCTCGCAGACAAGGTGTTCACGTCGACCGCCCCACTCGCAGAGCATGTTCTTGACGTCCTCGCAACTGTCGGCGACCACGCTCGAATGGTCTTGGTCACAAAGGGAGATCCGAGCGTTCAGGCATCCAGGATCGCAACCAGCGGTCTCGCGGGCCACTTCGAGTCCGTGTTGATCGTCCCGGAGAAGACACCGGCCACCTTCCGGGCTATCGCTGAACTGTGTGGCGTCCCAGTCGAGGACTGTTGGTCAGTCGGGAACAGCCTGCCGTCCGACGTGAATCCAGCCCTGTCTGCAGGCATGAGCGCCATCTGGGTCGACGCCCACGTGTGGGGTCACGAGCGCCGAGAGACGGTCCCTCTCGATGGTCGCCTCCACGCCGCCGCCTCTCTCAAAGAAGCGGCCGAGATCCTTCTTGACGAAGTCGCTTAGACGACCAGTGAAAGCACGACCATTACACAAGTGGCCTCGTAGGAGACCAGCGGTCGACGACTCATCTGTGGGAATCACGTTTGTCGGCGTCCTATTCGCGCTGGTGATCGGCGAAGTCTTCACTGCCCTTCGGGATATTCAGTCGATTGCGCCAGTTAGCTGGGCACACCTAGTTGTCGCTGTTGTCCTGACCCTCACATCATGGATCGGGTACCACAACAGCGTTAACCGACCCCGATACTTGATCCGGTTCCCGAACCTTCCCCTCGCTCAGTTCTTGCTCGACATCGGCATGGTCGTCACGTACTGGCTCGCAGCCGTGACCGTTGAACTACGTAATGACAGGGGCGTTGTTGCGCCTGACGCAGCGCCCGAGACCCGATGCGTCGCACTTGCCTTCGTCCTGTATGTCCTGTGGGATCTTGTCGGTCTGCTGATCCGAAAGAACGTCGATTACAAGCGACGGCCGATTGGCAAGGATCAACCAACAAGGCGAACGGTCACATGGGTTTCTGCTTGCATCGCCGCGATGTCGTGGATCCTCGTCGAAGCGGTCGACCCGAAGACGACGGGCGCTGTCATCGCCGTCGATGCGGTCCTAGTCTTGCTTCTCGTCGGCTTCCGGCTCGCTAAGGAATATTCGTCACCCGACGATCCTCTGGCATCACGCGAAGACGCGCGGACATACGTCGAGCGACGGCTTGATGAGATCAACGCCAAGCTCGACGATCTAGCTGCTGAGGGATCGCCCACTCGCGAGACATGAGAACGCAGAGCGGGGGCGCTCGACGTGTCGCCTCTTGCAGATACCGCTGAGTGGCCGACGGCGTCGAGTGGACCTGCGACACAAGCGGGAGGTTGACTTTATGGACTCGCGGAACAACTGCCTATGGATGACTGATCCGTCAGCAGGGGTATATCGCGTCGCCGCTCCCTGGGCGTGGGACACCTGATATGGCCGCACCGAAAGACGACGCGTCGTGTCGCGCACAGATCTGCCTAACGGCGCATCGCGCGCCGTTGGCCTGCTCGTTCTACGAGCTTGCGGACCCCACCTTCAGGTACTCGGCACGCAGCTCGCTGAGTCCAACTGGCCGGTGACCCTTCCTTCGCAGCGCAGATGCCGACGTCGACTGCGCGCCGAGGGCGCGAACCTCATCCCGACCAAGTACGAAGAACGACCACGACGCATCATCGAAGGGGTCGAGCCCATCAACGCGAGCGAGCACCCAGACGTCCGCGTACCAGTCGACCGGGCCCCATTCGTCGGTCTCGACGAGCCAGCGGGCACCAGGCTTGAGTCCAGACCAACGGGCTGCGCTCGGGATCGAAGTCTCTGGCTTGCCAAGGGACATCCCCGTCGAGGTCTTTACCTGGACCGTTCCTCCATCCTCAGCGACGCAGTCCCATATTTCCCACCGATGGGAGGCAAGGACTCCGTTGAGCGCCAGCGCGACCACCGCCTCGGCGTATAGACCCACGACCACGTTGTCCCTCGCCGTGATGTCGTGCTCCAGGGACCTCGCGAGCAGGGCGAGCGCCCGCGCCTTCGTAGAAGGTGCATCTCCCGCCACCGTCACCGTGCCGTCCATGGCAACGCCGTACACCTCGATGCGGAGCATCTGTCGCACGAACGGCGGCACCCGTTCGACCTTCGGCACGATCGCTTCCGGCACGACCACGCCGTAGCGGACACGCTCGTCGGGCACCATCCGTCGGAGGAGCTGGCCGTACAGAGTGTCGACGTCCAGGCCTGGATCGGTCGTCACGCCCTTGGCCTCGGCGATCAGCTTCTCGCCCGACCGTTCCGCGACGACGTCGGCCCACTCCACCTCGGTCCGCACGTCCCAGCCCTCGCGTTGCAGCCAAGCCGTGAACGCGGCGACCACCTCGGCCTCGCTCCTGGCGCCCACGAGTCACTCGTCTCCGTCGCCGACGTCGAAGACCTTGAGCACCTCGTCGCCGTAGTCGTTGATGACCTTGACCGCGATCTTGCCGGTGCTCGGCAGCGGGAACGGGCGGGACTCGGTCTGGTACAGCGACGCCCAGGCGTCGGAGTCGATGTCGGCCTTCAGCGCAGTCTTCAGTCGCTTGTACGGGTCCTGGCCGCCGGTGAAGTAGCAGTGGCGGACGAAGAAGCTGTCGCCGTCGTAGTCGGTGTCGATCATCCAGAGCGCGACCTGGTCGGTGGTGTCGCTCCGCACCTGTCCCGTGGTCGGGTCGTAGACATCGACGCCGTTGAGCGTCACGGTCAGGTGCTCGCCGACAGGGGAGCCGGGCGGGCCATCGAGTAGCGCGTGCTCGATGGTGATGTCGGGCTCGCCGAAGACGGTGAACAAGTTGCCGGCGCCGGTCTTCTTCAGGTCCTCGCCCATGAGGAGATCGGCGTTCATCCGAACGAGCAGGACGGGGACCTTGCCGAGCGACCGTTGTCCGGCGACATCGAAGCCGGCGTCGGAGGCGACGAAGTCCTCGTTGGACGAGAGCACCTGGGCATCGAAGGCGAAGGCGAGGATGCACAACAGGTCGAGGTCCATCGACTGCCCGGCCTCACGGGCGGCGTCCTTCACGAAGCCGGCCGACACCGTTCCGTACTGCGGTCCGATCGACAGCCCGACCCGCTTCGGTGAGCCGTCCGACGCCTCCTCGCGGATGCCGACGGCCTGGATGTGGGTGCCGGCATACGACTCGACGACGTCGAACGTGAGCCGCTCCGCCCGCCGGCCGTTCTGCACGCCGGCGGCTCGAAGGTTCTCGAGCACGGTCTGCTCGAACGTGGGAGCGTCAGGGTCGGTGGCCGCACTGCGCTCGCCGGCCGGTTCCGCCGCCGGAGCGAACGCCAGGCTGCGGTGGGGCGACAGGCTCTCCACCGTGAAGGGGCCGGTCACCCGCACCTTCGACCGGTCGTCGTACGGCTTGTCGTAGAGCACCTCGAAGTCGGCATGCCGCTTGATGGCGGCGTCGATCTCCTCCCGGCTCATCCCCTCGACGATGTCCGGGTTGTGGGCGATGGATTCAGAGTGATGTGCGGAACCCGCTCGTACACAAATCCATGTCGAATGTCCTCGGTCGGCGTCGCGGGTGGCAGCGGCGTTGCGGAGACCTCCGACTCCTTCGCGCGCCCCTCAACAGAATCGGCCAGCAAGTAGTACGGGAAACGAGCGCCCATCAGCCGCTGGCGGGCGAGCGCTAGTGCCACACGGGATGTGTCGATGGTAATCCATCGCCGACCCCACTGCTCGGCCACGAAGGCAGTCGTTCCGGACCCGCATGTTGGGTCCAGGACCAGATCGCCCGGATCGGTGCGTCATATGCATGCACCGCTCAACGATCTTCGCGTCGGTCTGGACGACGTAGACCTTGTCCAGCGCAGCTCCAGACTGCGTGTCTTCCCAGAAATCAGTCAGGCCGACAGCTGGGAAATCGTCGAAGTAGCGGACGTACGAGATGGTGTTACCCGTCACGGCGACACGACCGGCTGCGATCAGTCGGGCCATCCCCTCTTCGTTGGTCGACCAGCGGCGATTACCAGTCGGCCGAAAGGTCTGGCCGTCCAATTCGACCGGAAACCAGAGGCTGCGCCCTCGCACGAGTTCGGCCCTGACTCTGACTGTGAGGATCTGATACCGGAAGAGACGACCATCCGACGGCACCTGTCCGGACGTTCGCTCCGCAGCCGTGAGCCGACGTCGATCCGTCCTTCATTTCGACGCTGTCATACGCACTAGCTCCGAGCCCACCGACCTCCTTTATTCGATACAGCTTGCGGAACTTCGCACGGTCGAGGTCTTCGCATACCAGATCATGAAGTCGGTTGACCCCGCCAGAGAGTCGCTGGCGCTGCCGCCCGCCGTCTTCTTGAACGACGACCAGACTCACGAAGTTCTCGGCCCCGAACACCTCGTCCAGGAGGCTGCGGACCAGGTGGACGTTCTCGTCGCCGATCTGGACGAAGATGCTGCCGCTCTCCGTCAGCAGCTCCCTCGCCACCAGCAGCCGATCGCGCAGGTAGGTGAGGTAGCTGTTGATGCCCAGCTCCCACGTGTCGCGGAAGGCCTTGATCTGCTCGACCTCTCGGGCGATGTCTTCGACCTTGCCGTCCTTGACGTCGCGCTTGCGGGCGGACACCTGCCAGTTGGAGCCGAACTTGATGCCGTACGGCGGGTCGACGTAGATCATCTGGACCTTGCCGCGCAGCCGCTCCCGGCTGTCGAGGCTGGCCATGACCTGGAGGCTGTCGCCGAGGATCATCCGGTTCGACCAGTTCGACTCGTGCTCGTAGAACTCGACCAGGTCGAGGCCGTCGAGCCCGTCGAAGGTGTCGAACAGCGTCAGCTCCGGCTCGGGCTCGTTCGCCTTCGCCGTCTTGCGCAGGTTCTCGACGAGCACCCGGGGGTCGATCTTCTCCTGGATGTAGATCGGCGGGGCGTCCGCTTCGACGTCGGTCTCGTCGAGCGCCTCCTTGCCCTGCCACACCAGCATCGGGGTCTTCAGATCACGGGGGTAGGTCACGGTCTGCGGCGCCTCGACCGTCGGCGTGACGAGGTCGTGGGCGTCGGCCGTCGGGATGTTGGCCCGCTTGTCGCCGTGGGTGATGGCGTCGACCGGCGTCGGGCCGCTGGGCTTCTTCTTGCGAGTGGCCATGATCTCCTTCAGGCGACGGGCTCGCCGATGATCGGTGCGTCGGCGTACAGGTTGGCGATGGCGTGGTCGATGCGGGCCTGGGCGTTGTCCATCGAGTCGATCTCGACGTAGCCCCATCGGCCGAAGCCGCCGTGGTGGTTCACGGCGGTGCACCACTGGTTGCGGGCGGTGTCGGCCTTGGCCTTGGTCGGCCCGGGGGACTTCTGCCCGCCCGACACCTCGATGATGAGCGTCCGTTCGACGTCGCCGTCCTCCCGGACGAGCCGGAGGAGGAAGTCGGGGACGTATCGATGGGACCGGCCCTTCCACGTGTACGGGATGCTGAAGTCGAGGCGGTCGTTCTTGACGTAGGCGGCGACCTGGGGGTGGAGCTCGCAGCGCAGGGCGATGATCTCCTCCCACGTGTTGCCCTTCACGCCGTCGAGCACGACGTGGCTCACGTGGCTCTTGGTCGCCTCGATGACCGCCTTGCGGGTGATGAAGGCGACGTCGTCGGTCGAGCCCTCGCCGTCGCCAGGCCGGAGGATGGGAACGAGGATGTCCTGGCGGGCGTCCGGGTACCGGACGACGGCGTTGAAGACGGCCTCCGCCGCCTGGGCACAGGGCTGGGCGAGGAGCAGAGCGCCGAGCGGTGTGTCGTCGGCCAGCGTCACCTTCGTGTCGAGCCACCGCCGTGTGACGTCGACCAGCGCGGGAAACAGCCAGGGCTTCAGCGCACCGTCGTGACCCGGCATCTTGCGGGCGAGGACATCGGCGGCGATGGCGAACGCCACCTGCTGCGGCCGGGCGTGACGAACCTCGGCGAGCTGCTGCTCGTCGACATCGCCGACCATCCCTGACGTCTGGGTCCACGTGGCGAGCTTCTCCCGGTCGACGTGGAGCTGTGGCGCGTCCTCGTAGTCGAACACCACCGGCTCCTCGGGAACCTCGACCCGGTATCCCTCGACCTTGGGGAACGTGATGCGCAGATGCGCGCGTTCGGGAAGCGCTCGCACCTCCTGCGCGGGCCTCGCCGGCGGCGGATCGGTGATGGGCCGGTCGGTGGGCATGAACGCGAACGGGACGCCGTAGACCTCGGCGTACTCGGGAGCGAACTTGCCGTCCTCGCCGACGACGTACGAGCGCCGGCGCAACCCACGGCCGACGACCTGCTCGCACAGCAGCTGGCTGCCGAACGCCCGGACGCCGAGGATGTGGGTGACCGTGTTGGCGTCCCATCCCTCGGTGAGCATCGAGACCGACACGACGCAGCGGACGTGTTCGCCGAGCCGGCCCTTCTTCCCGACGGTGTTCATGACCTCGCGGAGAAGGTCTTCGTCGGTGAGCTTGTCGACGTCGGCACCGGGGTTCCGGAGCCGGTACTCGTTCTTGAACACCTCGATCTCGTGGGCGGCGGCCTTCTTGAACGTCGGCTTCATGCCCTCGCCCGACTCGAGCTCGGCCGAGTCGACGAGGATCGTCCGCGGCCGATGGATCCAGTGGCCGTCGTCGCCGACGTTGGAGAGCAGCGACAGGGCGCCCGGCCGGAGCACCGGTGGCGTGTCGTCGTCACCGGGGACGACCTCCTGGCCGCTGACCCAGTCGTAGACCAGCTTCGACACCTTGGTGTTGGGGCACACGACGATGAGCACCGGGGGCGGCTCGCCGTAGGCCTCCAACTCCTTCTGCCAGGTGCTGAAGCGGCGGGCGTAGGAGTCGTAGAGGCTGCGCGAGCGCCCTTCGAGCACGACGGGCGGGACCCAGTCGGGCTCGGACTCCACCTTCGAGGTGCGCCGCTTGGGGAGCTCGTCGCTGACGTGCTCCCAGAGATGGAGGTAGCTGGCGTACTCGGCGTCGGCGACGTCGTCGTCCACCGGCACCCGGGGGATCTTGACGATCCCGGACTCGATGGCGTCCATGAGGGAGAAGTCGCTGACCGCCCACGGGAAGATGTGGCCGGCCCAGTAGCCGGAGCCACCGAGGTAGTACGGCGTCGCCGAGAGGTCGTACACCGTCTTCATGCCGACCCGGGCCTGCACGGCCTTCAGACCCCGGAACCAGACCCGGGCGCCCTCGTTGCGCTCCTTGGCCTCGGCGTCGGCACGCTCCGACGCCGCGAGCGGCTTGTCCTGGTAGCAGTGGTGGGCCTCGTCGTTGAGCACGAGGATCTCGCCCTTGCCCCGGCCCATGAGGTCGCGCAGCACCCGGTCGACGACCTGGTCGTCGTCCTCCACGAACGGATCGTCCGCCTTGCCGGCGGTGAGCAACTTGCGGGTGTTGGCCGCGACGCCTTGCAGCTCCTTCGCGACCCGGGGCAGGAAGGAGTGGTAGTTGGTGATGACGATGCTCGCATCGCCGAGCGTCGACCAGAGGTCGAGCGGGACGAGGTCACGCTCGCGGTAGTAGTTCCCGTCGTCCGCCGGGAGCAGGACGCGGAGGCGGTCGCGGATCGTGATGCCCGGGGTGACGACGAGGAAGCGGTTGGTGAAGCGGGCGTCCCGCGGGCGGAACGCCTTGTTGGCCGTCTGCCAGGCGATGAGCATGGCCATGACGATGGTCTTGCCGGTGCCGGTGGCCATCTTGAGCGCGACCCGTGGCAGGCCGTCGTTGTGGTCGGCGTTGTAGGGCTCGAGCCGGGTTCGGAAGTCCGGCTCGCCATGACGGCCCGCCACCTCGGCCAGGAAGATCGCCGTCTCGGCTGCCTCTCGCTGGCAGAACAGCACCCGGTTCTCGCGGTGCGGGTCGGCCCAGTGGTGGAGCAGCTTGCGGGTGATCGGTGTGACGCCGTTGTAGCCCTGGGCTCGCCACAGCTCGACCCGGGCGCGGATGTCGTTGATGAGCGTGTTGACCTCGCGACGCTCGCCCGTGAGGTCGAAGTCCAGGCCCTGCTGCTCGTTCTCCTCGGCGCCACGCTCTGCCGGACGGCAGTGCCACGAACGACTCGCTCGGCCGGCGGCCGTCCTTGATCTCACCGGTCGGGCCGTTCGGGCCCAGCACGAAGTGCGCGGCCGGCGCGTCGTACGGCGAGTTCAGAATCGGATTGTCCACAGCACCTGCTTCCCCGCCGGCGACATCAGGCAATAACTGATCGTATGTGCCACAGCGTGACGCCGCAAGCCACCTCGACGGCGCCATGTTCGGGCCGCACCCACCGGACGGCTTCGGTCCTGCGCAGTCAGATCGTCACGCACGGTGATGTCGACCGGCGGAGGCGTCAGTGGCAGACATCGATCGGCGGCGTGCACGCGCCCTCGCAAGCGAGCGGCGGGCCGGGTCCTGGTTCCACCGCAAGGCGGTCGAGCAGCAGTACCGGTTTCTGCGAGAGAACCGTCGAGTATTGGTCATCTTCCCCGTCGTCTACATCGCCGTCCTTCCCCTGATCTGGCTGCAAGCCGAGTGGCTCCGCGGCTTTCCTCTGGGCGGTTGGACGGCGACGGTCGTGTTGGCTCGTCGTCCTTCTGACGTTCCAGATGAGCGGCGTCGCACATCTCCAGCAAGGCGAACTCGCAGAGCAGTGGACCGTCCAGGAACTTCGACCGCTGACGAAGTCGGGCGGTTGGCACCTCATCAACCACGTGCTCTTCCGGCCATGGGACATCGACCATGTTCTCCTGGGACCGGCGGGCGTGGTCGTCGTCGAGACCAAGGGCGGAAACAGCGACTGGACCGAGCCGCGACATGCTCCCCGAATCCGTGACGCCGCTCGGCAGGCCTTGGACAACGCCGGTGACACTCGACGGTTCCTCCGCCCGGAGATCGGCGGGGCACCGGTGCATGCGGTCGTCGCACTGTGGCCCTCGCGTGATCCGTGCCCACGCAACAGATCGATGGCGTCACCGTTCTCTCCGGGCATCGACTTCGTGAGTGGGTGGAGTCGCTGCCCGACCATCAACTCGAGCCTCCGCTGCGAACGCGGCATGGCAACGCATCGCGGATCATCTCGAACGTCGCGATGCCCACGATCTCGAGATGCACGGGCGTGCGCCCCGGCGCCTCGGACAACTGGTGCTCGACCTCGTTCAGTATCCCGTCGGGTTCCTGGTCGGCGGCGCCTTGGTGAGCTCACTCGCAGCGGCGGTCGGCTTCCCGGCCGCCTCGGTGGCGATGCTCGGGGTCCTCGGCCTGTTGGTTCTCGCAACGCGTCGAGTGCCGACGCTCCGGCACTTCGCCGGCGGTGTGGGACTCACGATCACAGTCCTGATCGTCGGAATCGCAGCTGTGCTCGTAGCCGACCAGTTCTTCTGAAGCCGCCCACCAAGCGTCCAGTTCCCGGCCAACCTCCGTCGACCACGACCGGCGAACAGTGGTGTCGCATCCGCCCCCGCCGAAGTGCCTTCCGCACAGGGACCTGCCCCTGGCCATGGCTCCGGCTGCTATTCGATCTCATCCAGCCAGTACGAGCTTGATCGGTCGGGTCGACCTCACCGTCACCTCCGGCAACTGCGCCAGCACTGCGCACACGGCGGACGACCGCTTCACGTTGAGCTCGTTCAGCAAGGTCCTGTTCGTGAGCGAGCGGTGCTGCTGCAAGTGGCTCCACGCCACCCTGAACATCCACCCAGGAACGAATCTGCGGAGCGCCGGCGTCCTTGGATCGTTCGGTGTGGACGACCACCCCCTCGTCGTTGACGTCCACGATCCAGTTCGGCCTTCCATCAGCGAGCGTCCGGACTCCGTGATCCCGAAGGTGAGCTCCGCCGGACGCCGCCCGTAGGTCGCTGCTCCACCCTTGCCGTTCACTCACCGCATCCTCCGATCAATTCGACCCGCCACCCTGCGGTCGGGCATCGCCGGCTGCAACAACATCAGCAAGACGAACGTAGGACACCCAACGAGCACCGGACCGAACCACTCCATCGACCCGAGCGTGATGGGTCGAACGATTCAAATCGCATTCGCGGCGTCACATCGTGGGCGTACCGGGTCTACGTTCAGAGACGGCGGATACACGACGAGCGCTGTGGGAGGCGCCCGGAACGGAGAGTTGACATGTCAGATCTTCCTGACGCATCACCCGCGTTCGAGCCGGGCGAAGAGGCGGGAACCGAAGGCGGTGGGAGCCGACAGACTTGGCTCCGCAGAGTCGGACTTCCCCTCGCAGCGCTCCTCCTCGGGGCGATCATCGGTGGAGTCGTTGCCGACGACTCCGATCAAGTGACCGAGCTCGAAGACGACCGTCGCCACCTCGTGCGGGAGCACGACGTCGCAGCTTCTCGAAGGCGACGTCGCTCAGATGGAGACCGAGCAGAAGCGCACCGAGGAGGAGCTTGCCGACACGCAGTCGAAGCTTCGCTCCACGAAGGGGCACCTCGACAAGACCACCAAGGAATACGAGTCGGCGCAGGCCGAGGTCCAAGCTCTGCGAGCGAAGTACGACCCGCAGATCCACGCCGAGGCTGAGCAAGGGCATGACCTCGCCCTGCTCACGGCGTGCCAGAGCGCTGTCGACGACGGATCGCCGACTCCAACGCCTCGCTGGCACGAAAGCACTTCGACCCGTCCTGGGGCGACGTGCTCGGCATGGAGCCCGACACGTTCGCCGCCGACATCGAGGGCTGCGCGGCACCCGAGCTGGCCAAGTCGTTCCATGAGCGTTGCAGCGGCACACCTGACGTGGAGTGGATCCAGAAAGATCCTGACCAGCACGTTGGCGAGTGCTACGTCTTCGTCGTCGACGTGACACAGTTCGACCAGGCCACGGGACCGTGCGGCTTCAGGGGCCACTGGGACACCGGCGTGAAGGACTACAGCTTCAAATACCGAGGCGAGAACGCTATCCTCGAGGCGGACGAGCCGTGCGATTTCCTGACGCCAGTTGGACCGGACGACGTGGTTCGCGTCTGGGCCGAGGTCACCGGCGGCATCAACTACAGCACGACCATCGGCGGGACGGCTCACGGCGTCGGCTTCGACGTCGGCGATGCCCAGCTGCTGGTCGACAACTGATCGGCTGACGAGAACGAACAGAGAGGAATATCTCCATGGGCAAGTCCAACGTGTTCGCCTTCGACGGCGGAGCGGCGACCTACTTCGGGACCGGGATCCTGGCGTTTCTGGTCACGGTGTGCACGATCGGGATCGCGCTGCCGTTCGCGATCGTGCTGCGGCATCGCTGGCGGGCGAAGCACACGTACATCAACGGGCGCCGGCTGATGTTCGTCGGATCCGGCACGAGCCTGTTCCTCAACTGGCTGAAGTGGTGGTTCCTGACGATCATCACCGTCGGGATCTACTCGTTCTGGGTCGTGCCCCGGCTCACCAAGTGGATCGTGGAGAACACCGACTTCGACCCAACCTGGTCGGCCACTCACGCCTGAGGCTTCTGCCCAGCGGTAGGGGGACCGACGGTCGGGATGGCCGCCATCTTCATCCGCCGGTACCGTCGACCCCCATGCGCACGATCGGCAACATCCTGTGGCTGCTGTTCGCCGGCTTCTGGTTGGCGGTGGGCTACGCGGTCGCCGGCCTGATCCTGCTGGTGACGATCGTCGGCATCCCGTTCGGCATCCAGTCGTTCAAGCTGGCGGGGTACTCGCTGTGGCCGTTCGGGCGGGTGGTGGTCACCGATCCCGACGCCAGCATGGCCCTCGGCTGCGTCGGCAACGTGCTGTGGCTGGTGCTGGCCGGGTGGTGGCTGGCGCTCGGGCACGTGGTCACCGGGCTGGCGCTGTGCGTCACCATCATCGGCATCCCGCTCGGCGTGGCCAACTTCAAGCTGGCCCTGCTGGCGCTGGCCCCGTTCGGCAAGACCGTCGTCGACATCGACCGGATCGCCGGGCGCCAGGTCTGGATGCGCGGGCCCGAGCCGATCGGCTGAGATCGATCACCCCGGCGTGGCGGCGCCCCGGGCGGGAGCGATGTTCACCTGCGTCTCGTACACCGTCGTCAGCGGCGACTCGTGCGTCGGCAGGAACATCTGCTGCACGGCGTTGGCGGCGCCGAGGGGCACGTCGAGCGTGAGGCGGCCGCTGCGGTCGGCACGGACGAGCCGCTGCTCCTGCGAGCCGTCGCTCGGGGTGAGCTGCACGTCGTAGGGCTGGTTGGGCACGAACTTCGGTGCGGTCGTCACCGTCGCCGACGCCGCTGCCGCGGAGCACGAACCCGGTGGCGTTGGTGGCGAGCTCGCTGAACTCGACCACCGGCCGGTCGAGCGCCACCCGCCAGCCGAAGACGTCGTAGGCGGGCTCGATGCTCCGGTACGAGAAGGCGGTGGGGTCGTCGCGGTGCTCGTCGAAGGCGTCCATGAAGACGGGCAGCGCCTTGGACAGGCCGTCGATCCAGTACGGGTAGCTGTGGGTGCCGGCGCCGTAGTCGTCCCAGACGTGGTCGATGTCGAGCGCCACGAGGCGCTCGTGGAAGCTCACGCTCATGTCGTGGGTGGCCCGCTCGAGGAAGAACCCGCCGGGGTCGGTGGGGCCGCCGCCGCCGAACTCGCCGCCGGCCATGCCGTTGCCGGCCCGAACGACGAGCGACAGGGGCCGGAGGTTCTCGGCCAGGTCCCACGGGTTGTGGCCCCGCCAGCGCACCTCCTCGGTCTCTCGCAACCCGAACAGCGAACCGGGGACGCCACCGTCCTGTGCCGCCAGCCCGTCGATCGCCTTGCCGGCGACGACCGGCGGGGTGTTGGTGTCGAGCGCTCCGGAGAACGAGGCGGCGGCGACGAAGAGGTCGGGGTGGCGGCCGGCGTAGCTCATCGTGCCGAAGCCGCCGCTGGACAGGCCGGCGATGGCCCGACCGGCCCGGGTGCCGACCGTGCGGTAGTGCTGGTCGACCCAGGGCAGGAGCTGGCCGAGGTGGTAGGTCTCCCACATCGGCGTGCCGCCGGCGCCGTTGTTGTACCAGTCCGTGTACCAGGCGCTGCGGCCGGCGTCGGGCAGCACGGTGATGAGCGGCAGGTCGGCGGTGAGCTCGACGGCGCCGTTGTTCGACCAGTCCGGGTACTGGCCGGCGCCGCCGTGGAGGAGGAACAGCACCGGGTAGCGGACGTCGGCCTGCGGGTCGTAGCCGGCGGGGAGGATGATGCGGGCCGTGGTGGGAGCGGCCAGCGCCGGCGTGCGGAAGGTGACGTCGACGATGCGGTCGGACACCTGCTGGGTCTGCACGACCTCGAGGTCGTCGGGGCCGTACGCCCACAGGGGCTCGAGCTCGGCGGGCGCGAGCGACACGGCCGGCGTGCCCGACGTCGGCGCCGACGCGTTGGCGTCGGTCAGCCCGATCGGCAGCAGGGTGAGGACGGCGGCGGCGAGCAGGACCCGCCGGCGCCACGAGATCGAGGATCGCCCGCGCATGGACCGGGACTTCGCCGCCGGAGCCCTCGAAACCTCCCACCGGCGTAGCCTCCGTGCGGTGTTGAGCATGACGCGGCAACCCATCGGCGAGACGGTCGGGACCGGGTCCGCCGGCGGTGGCCGGCGCTGATGGCACGACCACCGGGGCGACCGGCGGGCGACCAGGTCGTGCTCGACGAGGGGAAGCTGCTCGACGCCGCCCTCCGCGAGTTCGCCGCCGCCGGCTACGACGGGGCATCGGTCCGCCGGCTCGCCCGATCGCTGGACGTGAGCCACAACCTGATCCCGAAGCGCTACGGGTCCAAGGACGATCTCTGGCACGCGGCCGTCGACCACGGGTTCGCCGTGCTGCTCGACGAGCTCGCTCCCCTGCTCGACGAGGCCGCCGACGACGAGTTGGCCCAGCTGAAGGCGCTGATCGTCCGCTTCGTCGAAGCCAACGCGGTCCGGCCGGCGCTGATGCAGATCGTGAGCCAGGAGGCGACCGCCGGCGGCCCGCGCTTCGACCACCTCTTCGACCGCTACATCGCGCCGGTGCGAGCGGCCGGGGACGAGATGCTGCGCCGGCTCGCCGCCGCCGGCCGGGTCCGCTCCGACTCCGCCGCGCTCGTCTACTTCTTCATGATCCACGGCGCGGGCGGACCGTTCGTCATGCCGGCGCTGGCCCGGCGCTTCGGCATCGGCGTCGACGCCGGGGACCCCGAGGCCGTCCGCGAGCTGGCGGTCGCCGCCGTGGAGATCCTGTTCCGGGGGCTCGTCCTGGACGACCGCGGAGAAAGTTGACAGCTGTCACCCGATTTGAGACGGTGACCGCATGTCGTTGCTCCCCGATCCCCTCGCCCCCGTCCGACGCCGGCTGCGGCACGACTTCGAAGCCACCGTCGGGCGCCACGACGAAGAAGCGATCTACGGCGGTCCGGCCGGCGACCCCGGCCTCGTCGGCGGTCCCGGCAGCGTCTCGTGGCGGCTCCACGCCGACACCGCGGTCGTCGCCCTCGCCGGTCCGGCGGCCATCCTCATGGAGGTGCTCGAGCCGTCGGTGATGGCCGGCGTCGAGGAGCACTCCACGTACCGCCAACAACCGCTGCGCCGGGCGAAGACGACCTTCGGCTACGTGATGCAGACCACCTTCGGGAACACCGAGGCGGCCACGGCCATCGTCGAGCGGGTCAAGCGGATCCACGGCCGCGTCGAGGGCGTCCGCCCGGACGGCGTCCCGTACCGGGCGCTGGACCCCGACCTCATCGCCTGGGTCCACACCTGCATCCCGTGGGCGATCATGACGGCCTACGACCGGTACCGCCGGCCGCTCGACCGCGCCGAGAAGGACCGCTACCTCCGCGAGCAGGCGACGATCGGACGCATGGGCGGCGCCGAGTGGGTGCCCGAGTCCGTCGACGAGCTGGAGGCGTTCGTCGAGCAGATGCGCCCGCGCCTGGCGATGAACGACCAGACCCGGTCGTTCGTCGACTTCCTCACCGGCGACCTCGACCCGGACACCAGCTCGGCGCTCGAGCTGTACCGGCATCGGCTGGACCTGCAGCTGTCGATGTCGCTGATGCCGACGTGGGCCCGCCGCGTCAGCGGCACCTGGCACCACCGGTGGTTCCAGACAGCCGTCGGCGATCCGGTCATGCACACGCAGGCCGCCCTCATCCGGTGGGGCATCGGTTCACCGCCGTGCGTGGCCATGGCCCGGGCGCGGGCGGAGGCGTCGTCGGTGCCGGGCGCCAGCTCTGGACGCGCGGGCCCGAGCCGATCGGCTGAGCCGCCGGCTACAGCGGCGAGTCGGGCGGGGCGGGCAGGCCGGGCAGCGTCGAGCGCTGGGGCAGACCCTTCGGCCAGACCTGCGGGATGAGGATGTCGCGGATGGCGGTCATGCCACCCAGGTTCGGGTGCACCGGTGCGGCCGCGTTCACGGGCACGATCGGCTCGACCCAGCGGATGACCGGCAGGTCGCAGGCGGTGTGGCCGGCGCTGGGGCCGTAGACGTCGACGTAGGTCGTGGCGTCGCTGTAGGTGCGCCCGGGCTCGTCGGCCACCGAGCGGATCATGTCGTTGAGCGCCTCCTCGATGCCGCGCAGGTACTGGGCGTCGTCCTCGCCCACGCCCATCGCCGGGCAGCTCGCCGTCGGGCCGATGGCGAAGATGCCGGGGTAGCCGAGGACGTAGATGTCGGCGCCGGGCGAGCGCCGGTGGATCTCGTCGAGCACGGCGGCGATCTTGGGTGCCGTGGCGGCGATGCGCTCGAAGGGATGCTCCGCCTCGACCGCCGGCCGGCAGCCGGTCTGGCGGATGGCCGCCTCGCCGCACGTGGTGGCGATGCCGCCGAAGCCGATGTCGTTGCCGCCGATCTGCAGGGTGACGACGTCGGTGTCGGGCCGGAGGGCGTCGAGCTGGGGCGGGTTGCCCGGGTAGCCGTCGTAGCCGAACTGGCCGCCGTACTCGGCGAACTCCTCCTCGGGCGAGACGCCGTGGGTCTCCCACATGTGCTTGGTGCTGGCACCGCTGCACGTGACGTCGGTGAGCTCGAGCGCCAGCGCGTCGGCCACCTGGTGGGCGTAGTTGAAGCTCGACCGCAGGCAACCCCACGGCCGCTCGTCGACCTGGGGCGGGATCAGCGGACCGGACGCGTACGAGTCGCCGAGGGCCACCATGGTCTTCGGGCCGCGCTCGGGATTCGGTGCCGCCTGGGCGACGGGGACCAGGAACGCTGCGGCGATCGCGGCGAGCAGCGTGGCGAGGAGACCTCGGCGAGCGAGGGGCGACTGACGGCGGGCCATGAGGAAGGGTTCGCCGTCGACCCCCGCTCCACCTCCGCTGCAGCACCCGGCGCCTGGCTCAGCCGGGCGGATCGCTGCACCCGTTCACCGACGGCAACGGCCGGCTCGGCCGGCTGATCGCCGTCCTGCAGCTCCTTCGGGAGGGTGCGCTCCGGTCGCCGGTCCTCGCCGTCTCGCCGTGGCTGGAGGAACGAGCCGACGAGTACCGGAACCATCTCTTCGCCGTGAGCGACACCGGCGAGTATCCGATCCTCTCGGTCGCTGACGCCGAGAGGCGCTACGGACGGTCGAACCAGGCCAACCGCAACGCGGTTGCGAGCCTCGTCGAGCTCGGCATCCTCGAGCCGTACAACGACGCTCGCTACGACCGCTTGTACTGGAGTCCACGCGTCTTCCAGGTGATCCAGCGCTGAGCAGCGGCGTGGTCCGAGTCGGTCCCGACCGCACCGACCTCCTGTCATCGAGGTGCTGGCGGCGACGGCGGTCTTGGTCCGCCGTGCCGGTGGCTGTCGTACCCACTCCGTAACGTCAGTGGGACTTCCCCCGAAGTTGCGAGATGTGCGAGGTACGCCATGTCACTGCACCTGTGGGAAGCCGTCCACCACGCGAACGAGCGCTCCGAACCGCTCTTCGACATCGACCCCGACGTTGCGAGCGCTGCCCGTGCTCGCCGCCCTCGCCTCCAACGGCTCGCTGTTCCAGCTGCTCACAACCACAGCATTCGCCGGCGGTCTCCTCGACGACGCGCTCGAGCGGTTGGAGGTAGCGTGATGGCGTTGTCCGACCGGCAGCGTCACGACGCCTACGAGGCGCTCGCTGCCACCTTCGCCGACCGGACCGACCTCGTCATCGAGATGCTGCGTCCCGCCCACGACCTCGCCACCACCGCCGACGTGACGTCGGCGACGGAGTTGTTGCGCCGCGATCTCGATGAACAGATGGCTGCCTTGCGCCACGACCTCGAAGCGCAGATCGGCGGTCTTCGCCACGACCTCGAAGCGATGGAGACGCGACTGACGCTGGCCACCGAGCGCATGGTGCACGACGCGTTCGCCGCCCAGACGAGGACCCTCGTGTTCGGGCTGGTCGGTGCGTTCGTGCTGACGGCACTGACCAACGTGCTCACCGTCGCGCTCGGGTAGCGGCGCCGCCGCGACGCGCTGGTCGCCCCGCTCAGCCGGGCGAGTCGCCGGTCGCCACCCGGGCGGCGATGACCCCGCCGGCGTCGTCGTACGCGACCACCGGGACACCGTCGCCCATGCCGAGGCGACGACGGGTGGCAGCGAAGGCGTCCGGTGCCGGCAGCGGGTGACCCTGCTCCCCCAACGGCGAGGGTACGCCCAGTCTCCGCCTGATCTGACCGTCACATGGTCTCGGTACGATCCACCTGTGGCGGTTGACGACACCTCTGCGACAGCCCGTGCGCACCAGATCGCTGCGTGGCGTGAGATGAGCGAGACCGAGAAGCTCCTCGCGGTCCGAGACCTGTGCGCCTCCGTCGACAGCCTCGCCCGCACCGGGATCCTGCTCGACCACCCGGACGCCACCGAGACCGACGTGCTGCGCCACCTCGCGGCGCGCCGGTTCGGCGCCGAGCTCGCCGAGGCCGCGTTCGGCCCGGTCGAGTGACGCCCCTCGAGCTGGCAGCCGACGTCGCACGGCGGCTGGACCGCATCGGCATCCCGTACGTCATCGGTGGTTCCCTGGCAGCGGCGCTCGTTGGCGAACCTCGCAGCACGGCGGACGTAGACGTCGCCGTCGAGATGTCTGCGGAGATGATCAACCCGCTGGTCGAGGACGTGTCAGCGGACTTCTACGTTCCCCAGTCGGCGGTCGCTGCTGCCGTGAAGGCAAGATCGTCGTTCAATCTGATCGACCGGCGGAGCGCGCTCAAGGTCGACGTGTTCGTCCTGGGCGACGACTTGCTCGATCGGCGTCAGCTCGAGCGACGTCGGTCCGTTCCACTGCCGGTGGAGCCACCCCAGTCGGTGTGGGTCACGTCGAGCGAGGACGTCGTCCTGCGGAAGCTGCGATGGTTCGACGACGGCGGACAGGTCTCCGACCGCCAGTGGCGCGACATCCTCGGTGTGCTCCGAACGCAAGCCGGTCGGCTGGACGACGACTACCTCGAGCGCACGGCGCGGCAGGCGGGCCTGGACGACCTGCTCGAGCGAGCTCGACGAGACGCACGACGTTCCTGAGGCTCACTCGATCTTCCGGCAAACCCCGTAGCCTCGCTCCGTGCTGCTGCGGGACATCGACGCCGAGCTCGCCGCCGAGCCTCTCGACCTGGAGACCGTCGAGCGGGAGTGCAGCGGACTGTTCGAGGACGTGCCCCTCGCCGAGCGGGTCCGGGCGTGCATCCTCGGCCTTCCCGGGGAGGCGGCGCCCACGAGGTCGCCGGCTTCCTGGGGCATGGCCCGGTCGACCTGACACGGGTAACTGTCAGACCCCCCGAGGAGAATGGAACGTGGCGGCCCGCCTGGGGTTGGGCATGCCACTCGTCGGCTCCGCGCCGACCATCGCACCCAAGGGAAGGAGCGCAGCATGCGTCTACCCCCCACCGGTGCCGTCCCTCGGGAGGCGGCGCCATGTCCATGATCTCGACCATCTCCGACCTGGAGTCCTCGCTCGACTCGCTGGAAGAAGGGATCGACCAGTTCCAGTCGGCCGACCTCGAGCAGCTCTCCGCCGAGGAGGAGCTCCGCCTGGCGGGCCGCATCGAGGTCCTGCGCCGGCGGCTCGACGCCGGCACCGACCGCGCCGCCGGTCACCTCGATCGCAGCGCCGCGTTCTGCCTCGACGGCCACAAGTCGGCCAAGGGCGCGCTGAAGGCGGTCGGCCGGGTCCCCGGCGCCGAGGCGCACGGCCGGGTCCAGACCGCCCGGGCGCTGCGCAACCTCCCACTGGTCGCCGCCGCGTACGAACGGGGCGAGATCCCCACGGCACACGTACGGGCCATCGCCCGGGCGGTGTCCAACCCCCGCGTGGCCGAGCACGTGCCCGGCGCCGATCCGATCTTCGCCCGCCACGCCGCGGTGCTCGGCTTCGACGACTTCCGGGCCGTGCTCCGCCAGTGGGAGGCATTCGCCGATGCCGACGGCGCCGACCAGTCGGCCGACGAGAACCACGACCGCCGGCGGGCCACGCTGTTGGAGAGCGCCATCAACGGGTCGTTCTCCCTCGAGGCCATCTTCGGCGCCGAGCAGGGCGCGGCGATGGCCGAGATCTTCGAGCAGTTCATGCGGGCCGAGGTGCTGGCCGACTGGGCCGAGGCCCGCGAGCGGCTGGGTGACGGCGCCCGGAAGGAGCACCTGGCGCGCACGCCGGCCCAGCAACGGGCCGACGCCCTCTTCGCCATCTTCCTCCGGGCCGCGTCCATGCCGGCCGACGCCCGCTCCCCCGAGCCG
Source organism: uncultured Acidimicrobiaceae bacterium (assembly GCA_963800295.1). Taxonomy (GTDB): domain Bacteria; phylum Actinomycetota; class Acidimicrobiia; order Acidimicrobiales; family Salinilacustritrichaceae; genus Salinilacustrithrix. The sequence goes on along the minus strand of CAWDAJ010000008.1, from coordinate 449,233 downwards.
CTGGTCAACATCGTGATCGACCAGCGCACCTTCGAAGAGCAGCTGCACCGAGCGGCGGGCGACGAGGTCGAGGTCGACCCCAACGACGATCTCGACCAGCGCCGCTGCCACACCGTCGACGGCACGCCGCTGCATCCCGGTGCCGTGCTCGCTGCGGCGATGGTCGGCTACGTCCGGCGTGTCGTGGTCGACGCCGCCGGCAACGTCATCGACCTGGGCCGCAAGCGCCGTCTGTTCACCGGCTCGAGCCGCGACGCCGCCATGCTCCAAGCCCTGCTGCGAGGCCCGGGCGGGTTGCGGTGCCTGTGGCCCGGTTGCGACGGGCGGGGCGGCTGCCTGCAAGCCGACCACCGAGAACCCGCCGGCCGGGGCGGCCCGACCGACATCGACAACTCCGAGGCGTTCTGCGGGTTCCACAACCGCATCAAGGAACGGGGCTTCCGGCCCGAGCGCGGAGCCGACGGATCGTGGGTCATCCACCGTCCCGACGACGGCGGACCCATCACCCCACCCGTCTGATCGGCGCCAGCACGAGAGTCCTCGACCACCGGCGGCGACGCCGGGCGCTTCGGCGCGCCCCACCGGCGGTTTCGTCGCTGGTGGTGAGCTGAACGTCGTAGGGCCGATTCGTCAGCTCACGGAAACGGGCGTGTCGTGTCCCAGAAGCCGAGCCGCCGCATCTCGTCATGGATCTCGTTCGCTCGGGACTGCGTGCACACGCCCTGCTCGGTGGCAGCGACGAGGAGACGTCGGATGCGTTCGTAGGCGTGACCAGGAGCGTGCCGGTCCAGGGCGGTCAGTGCATCGTTGTCATCGGTTGCCAGCGCGAGGTCTCGCTCAACGGCCAGGGCGAGGCAGGCCGCCTCACCGGCATCAAGAGGGAAGTGGAGTCCGAACTCGCCGCAGCGCTCACGGCTCGTGAGTCGTCCGACCAGCTCCAGTTCGTCCGGCGTGAGGTCGAGAACGACGACGCGGCCGCCGTCGTACAGACCTCGGAGGGCGCCCAGCCGAACGGCATTGCGTTCCGCGATGGCTCGAGACGACCCGTCCCGTGCCTGATCGCGACTCGATCGTCGTTGGTACCCGATGCTGCGTGAGATCTCGCTTCGAGCAGCCTCGTCGAGGTGGTCGGGCTCCTCGGGGTCGTACACGATTCTCGGCACCGCGATGGGGTCGCCGACCAGCTCAGCCAAGAGGTCGAACTCGTCGACCATCAGGAAGTACCTGAGGACGACGGTGTCGACGACGGTCTCAGGCGACTCCGATGATGCCACTGTCTTCGTACTGTCGGAGTTCGTCCCGTTCCTCGTCGACCGGCTCGTTGCTGGTGACGCCGGCACCGACGAGCTCGGCGATCTCGTCGATCGACAGGCCGGTCATCGCCGATGCTGAGGGAACCGAGAGCACGCCCTGTCGCACTGCGAGTCGCAGGAGGCGGCGGAATCGAGGTGGGAACCGCTCGAGGCGCCACAGCTCAGGCCGTGGGCTGTGCTCCTCCTCCCCGATTTCGAACCCGAGCGAGCGGGCGAGCAGAACCGGCCGCACGCGCGTGAACTCGTCGAACTTCGACCGGCTCAGGAACTTCGCTTGTCGGAGACGGACCAGGGCGGTGATGTAGGAGACGTCGAAGAAGCGTTGCAGGTGGATGACCTCGCTCGGATCGTCGATGCGTGGCCCGAAGCCCTGCTCTTCCATCACGCGGCGGAGGCCTTCCGTGGGCATCAGGAACTCGCCGGCGAAGGCGTCGGCAAAGCGTTCCTTCGGTGGCTTGCGAGCGGTGGAGACGGTGTAGCCCGAGTCGCTGTGGAACAGCGCGTGCGCGAGCTCGTGCGCAACCGTGAACCGGCGACGACCGGGCGTCATGTCGAGGTTCACCAAGATCGAGAAGCCGATCGGCCGGTGGTTGAGGAAGGCACCCGAGATCGTGCGGCTCAGATCCGCTCCGAGCGGGGCTCGATAGACGGTGATGCCGAGGAGCTCGCAGATCGCGTCGATGTCGCCGATCGGGCCGAGCCCGACACGAAGATGCGCCCGCACCTCCTCGGCCTTGCGTCGTGCGTCGTCACCGCTGTCGTAGCCAGCGACGCTGACGAACGGACTCTCGTGCATGCCGCGCACGCTGAACCTCGTCGCCTCGGCGAGGTCGGCGTAGGCATCGAGGAACTCGGCGAACTCCCGGAGTCCCGGAAGCGCGTCGTCGGGGAGGTCCTGGTCGGCCCCGCGGATCAGCATGGTCGCCACGTCGGGAGTCGGAGCCGGTTCCTCCGACCCGATGAGGACCCCGATGGGCACCCGCAGGAGCCGGCTCATCGCGGCGAGTTGCCGGTCGTTCGGTGAACGGCTTCCGGCCTCCCAGTAGCTGACCATCGCTCGACTCACCCCGAGCGAGTTCGCAACGTCGTCCTGTCCGAGGCCGGCTTCCGAACGCGCCCGAACGAGAGTCTCAGGGATCACCATGGGCGTCGGCTCCTGCGATGGGTGGCGGCACTCCTGTTGCGTAGTCCACCATAGCTCCGGAAATCGCGCAACGGCCGACGGAGCTTTCAATGGGCCCATCCGGCCTGGGAGCCGGCCCGCTTCGGCGCGCCCAGGCGCGTGTTCGCCCCGAGCGACCACCTGCTCGATCGACGCATGTTCCGGTCAACCTCCATTTCCACGGCCGGCCGCCCGTGGTGTCCTGACCGGCATCGAGGTGCCGTCGACACGGGGAGGTCACCATGAAGCTGTTGTTGGTCGTCACGCTCGCGGGAAGCGCCGGCGTGTACCTGCGCCGGCGGCCCGACGTCCGGCGATGGATCGTCGCCATGGCCCGGGCCGGCAGCGTGCTCGCCGGGTACGCCGCCCCTGACTACGGGTCGCTGCAGCACCAGGTGCTGCTCGGCGCCCGCCGGCAGCGGTGCGTCGCCGTCAACGGCATCACCCGGCTGCCCACCGCGTTCCGGGTCACCTTCGCCGAGGCCGACCGGTCGATCGTCGAGCCGGTGGAGGCCGCGTTCTTCGCCGACGTGGTCCAGGTGCTGCTGGCCGACGCCGAGCAGCGGGACTGGGTCGTGGACCGGGTGCCGCGGTTCCACGCCACCTACGACGAGCGCGGGCGTCCCGGGTTCCCGTCGATCGCCGCCGTCCCGCCGGGCGAGCTCGGCACCGGGCGCCTCGCCGCCGTGGCCGACCGTCCCTCAGCGAGACCCGATGACGAGCACACCCGCCCCTTCGACGACGGCGAGGTCACCGAGGAGCGGTCGACCGGTGCGGCAGCCACGTCGTTGCGCCTGCGGGAGATGGGCAGCACCCGGGTGATCATGCTCGAGCCCCGGACCCGGCAGGTGGCCGTCGGTCGCAGCGGCCGATGCGAGGTGCTGCTCGACGACCCCGCCGTGTCCCACCGCCACGCCCGCCTGACCCGCTGCGCCAACGGCTGGACCCTCGTCGACGCCGGCTCCACCAACGGCACGTTCGTCAACGACCGGGCCGCGGCCACGCCGACGTTGTTGCACGCCGGCGACGTCGTCCGGTTCGGGCCCGACCTGTCCTTCCTCGTCTCCGCCTGATCGGCCCTGTCGCTTGTAGCGTGATGCCGTTGTCCGACCGGCAGCGCCACGATGCCTACGAGGCGCTCGCCGCCACCTTCGCCGACCGGACCGACCTGGTCATCGAGATGCTGCGCCCCGCCCACGACCTCGCCACCGCCTCCGACGTGACGTCGGCGACCGAGTTGGTGCGCCGCGACCTGGGCCGCGAGATCGCCGCGTTGCGCCACGAGGTCAACGACCTCCGCCACGACATGGAAGCGATGGAGACCCGACTGACGCTGGCAACCGAGCGCACGGTGCACGAGGCGTTCGCCGCCCAGACGAGAACCCTCATGTTCGGGCTGGTCGCCGCGTTCGTGCTGACGGCGCTGACCAACGTGCTCACCGTCGCGCTCGGGTAGCGGCGGGCCCTCAGCGGCGCGGCCGCGGACGGGCCTCGCCGGCGACGCGCTTCTTCGTCGCCGCCCAGGAGCAGATCGGGCAGGCGGCGAGGTCGTGGTTGCGGGCCGGGCAGTACTCGCGCCCGAAGAAGATGATCTGCAGGTGGCGACGGTTCCACGTCTCCCGGGGGAACACCGCCTTGAGGTCGCGCTCGGTCTGCTCGACCGTCGTCCCCCGGGACAGGCCCCACCTGGCGGCGAGGCGGTGGATGTGGGTGTCGACCGGGAACGCCGGCACCCCGAAGGCCTGGGCCATGACCACGCTGGCCGTCTTGTGACCGACCCCGGCCAGCGACTCGAGGAACTCCCAGTCCGGGAGCACCTCGCCGCCGGCCTCCACGATCTGGTGCGCCATCGTCGACAGGTTCCTCGCCTTGGTCGGGGCGAGGCCGAGCTCGCGGATGTGGCCGAGGATCTCCTCGGGCGACAGCGCCGCCATCTCCTCGGGCGTGGACGCGGCCGCGAACAGCGCCGGCGTCACCTGGTTCACCTTCTTGTCGGTGGTCTGGGCCGACAGCGCCACCGCGACCAGCAGCGTGTAGGGGTCGGTGTGGTCGAGCGGGATCGGTGGGTCGGGGTAGAGGTCGTCGAGGATCTCGCCGATCCGCTCGGCCTTGTCGGCACGTCGCATCGCGCCGACGCTACGGGGCGCGAGCCGAGGGGCCCCGAAGGGCGAGGCCGCTGTCGTCGGGATGCTCGCCGCCCTCGACTCGCGAGGCGGCGTTCGGCCCGTTCGAGTGACGCCCGTCGAACGGGCTCGACGAGACGCACGACTCCCCTGATGCTCGCTCGAGGGTCGGCAGGCCCGCTCAGTCGTTCTTCTGAGCATCTGCCACGCGCTTGGCGACGGCGACGATCCGACGAGCGCGCTCGACGGCCCTGGTGGCGTCGGACTTGGGGATCTGGTCAGGCTCGTACTCTGCCCGGGTCTTCATCGGTAGCAGCCGGCCGAGGTCCTTGGCGGCAGCGGTGCCATCAGGCCCGGCGGTCTCGAGGAGCCGGAGCGCCTCGTCGTGGTCCTGGCCCGCAGCGCGTACTCCCAACCGAACGCCGGTGACCGCGTCTCCCCCGTTGATGCCGGCGTGGATGGCGAGGCTGGTTGCAGCAATGGGCCGGTCGGCTTCGAGCTCTGCTTCGGCAGCCGAGAGGTACTCCTCGGCCTTGCCGACGTAGGCGCGCACTTGCGCTGCGCTGACCTTCCGCGTGCGGGTCTGTCTAGGCACTGCGTCGACCTCGCAGGTCTTCGAGCGACGAACCGAACACGACGACACCTTCCCGGAGCACGTCGGACCACAGCTCGGCCGGACGTCGGAGGCGCCGGGCGACCTCGGACTCGTCGACCTCGAGCACCTGGACGGGGTTGCCAGTGAGCCGCCGGGCGGAGGTCCGCCATGCCTCGACCGCCCAGACCCACCGCTCGTCGTCCTCGTCGACACCGGACGGCCGAACGAGGACCACATCGACGTCGCTTTCGGCGTCCGCATCGCCACGAGCGAACGAGCCGAACACCACGATGCTGACTGGTCCAGGCTCGATCGCTCCGGCCAGAGCCCCGAGTTGGTCGAGCACGGTGGTGCGGGCACGACTGAGTTCACGCACCAGTCGGGCAGCGACGTTCTCCTCGACGAGAGAGAACAGCGCGGACGGCGGTGCCTCCCGTCGCTCCACGAGTCCCAGCGCCACCAGTTCTGGAAGCACTCGTGACGTCTGCGCTGAGCTGACGTTGGCGAGGCGGGCGATGGTCCGGAGGTTGAGCTCCCCGGTGGTCTCGGCCAGGACCGCGAGGATGTGACCCTGCACGCCAGGGATCACTGCCTCGACCGGGCGCCGGAAGTCCACGCAAGCATCGTAGTCGACTATCTATCATGGACGAAGCATTCGCTTCATTTATGAGCGATGGCGGTGCGCCTCGGCCGGACCCCGTGAGACTCGATTTCCGGTCAACCTCCATGGCCGCCGCCAGCGGCCAGTGGCGTAATGACCTGCATGGCGATACCCGCCGACCTGTCCCGCCCCCTCCCCGCCTGATCGGTACCCTGCCGCTGACCATGGGGAGCCCCCTCGACGTCGACCTCGCCGGGCGACGAGCCCGCTTCGACCCGGCCACCGACCAGCCGGTCCGGTTCGGTCGGGCGCCCGACCTCGAGCTGGTGGTCCCGGACGCGTCCGGTGGGGCTGACCTGCACATGTCGCGCCACGTCGGCTCGTTCCGGTTCCGCGACGGCACGTGGACGCTCGAGAACCCGTCACCGCGGTCGCCGGGGAAGAAGCGGGCGGTGCTCGACGTGGTGACGCTGACCGGCAGCACCACCGCCGTGCCGCCGGGTGCGTCCACGCCCCTGCCCGGGGTGGGCGAGGTGCGCTGGCGGACCACCAGCACCACCACCTACTCGCTGCGGTTCCGCTTCGCCGGCGTCACGGCGGCGGCGGTGCGCTCGGCCGAGGCGCCGCCCGGGCCGGCCACGTCCGAGGTGGTGCTCACGCCCCGGGAGGTCGACTTCTGCGTGTCGCTGGCCGAGCCCGAGCTGTTCGGGTCGCTGCGGGCCCGGCGCCTGTCGCTGCCCGAGGTCGCCGAGCGCTGGTACGTGTCGCTGGGCACGGTCGAGAAGACGCTGCGGGGCCTGCGCGACAAGCTGGTCGCCGCCGGCATGGTCGACTTCGACGACGACCAGAAGGTCCGGGACAAGACCGCCCGGCTCGTCGCCGCCGTCGTCGAGCTGGGGTTCCTCGGCCTCGACGACTGGCGGTGGGCGCACCCGGTCGAGGGCGGCCCGCTCCGCTCCAGCGAGCACGGGCCCCGGTTCGCAGCGGAGCCGGCGCCGTGACCCAGTGGCTGGAGGAGACGGTGGAGGGCACCTTCGACCCGACCCGCACCCCGACTCGCTCGAACAACGCAGCCACCGACGACCGGGGCGAGCGCGGGACGGGGAGCTTCCTCCGGCCCGGCGAGGTGTTCGGGCCGTGGAGGCTTGTCGAGCACATCGCCGACGGCGGGTTCGGGTCGGTGTGGCGGGCCGCCGCCGTCACGCCGGTGCGCACCGAGTGGCGGACGGTCGGCGTGGGCGAGAACGCGGCCGTGAAGTTCTTCGCCGCCACCACCGAGGACCACCGGCGGCGCATCGTCCGCGAGGTGACCCTGGCCCGGCGCCTGGGCGGGCACTGGACGCCCGAGTACTACGGCTCGGACCTCGACGCCATCCCCCAGTGGGCCGCGTTCGAGCTGGTCACCGACGCCACGCTGCGCGACCTGGTGCGCTCCACCGGGCCGCTCACCGGCGAGTCGCTCGAGGTGTTCGCCGAGGACCTGTGGGACGCGCTGGCGTTCTTCCGCCGGCACGGCGTGGCCCACCGCGACCTCACGCCGGCCAACGTCCACGTGCACGGCCGCAGCGCCAAGCCCCGGGTCGTCGACTGGGGCAACGCCCGCCACGCCGGCGACGGCCCCCACAGTGCGGCGGTGCCCCGCACCCCCGGGTACGCGGCGCCCGAGCAGGTGGAGGGTCGCCCGGCCGGTCCCGCTGCCGACCTGTGGTCGTGGGCCGCCGTGGTCTGCTTCGCCGCCACCGGCCACCCGCCGCTGCCCGTCGACGGCTACCACCACACGATCGTCACCTGCGACCTCCCCCTCGACCTCGACGGCGTCCCCGCCCGCCTGCTGCCGGCGCTCGACGCCGCGCTGCGCTGGGACCCCGCCGACCGCGACCCCGACGTGATCGCCGGCCACCTGCCCGGCCGGCAGGCCGCCGTGCAGCTCGAGGCGGCGCGGGCCCGTCAGGCCGACCTCGACGAGGCGCTCGACGACCTCCACCGCCGCATGCGCCTGCGCGACGAGCGCATCGAGGAGCTGGTCGGCCTGACCGACCGCTACGAGACCGAGCGGCGCGAGCTGGCCGAGGTGTCCGGTCGGCTGGTCGCCGCCGAGGCCGAACGGGATGACGCCGCCCGCGAGGCCACCGGGTTGCGGGCTCGGGTCGCCGAGCTGGAGAACGAGCTCGACCGGGTGCGGGCCACCGTGCCCACGGTCGCCGACGCCACCGCCGCGCTGCGGCAGGCCCGCATCGACGCGTTCCGGGACCGGTTCACGCTGGAGCGGTTGCGGTGGCGGAACGCTCGGCTGGAGCGTCGGGTGCGGTCGCTGGGCGAGCGCCGGCACCGGGTCGCCGACCGCCGTGCCCGTCCGGGTGGCCGGGGGCGCTGACGGTGGCGGTGTTCGTGCTGGCGCTGGTGCGGGCCACGTGGGAGGCGGTGTGGTTGCCGGCGCTGTTCCTGCTGCCCGGGCTCGTTGGGGTCGCGGTGGCGTCTCGGGTGAGCGCCCGTTCCCGTCGGCCGGTTCGATCGGGCCCGGGCGGGAGCGCTGGCGGCGGCGGTGGTGCTGCCGTTCCTGGCGCCGCTGCTGTTCTCCGCCGGCGCCGTGCCGTCGCCGGCGCTGGCTCGCTGGGTGGTGGAGGCGCCCTTCGTCACGCCGCCGCCGGCGGACTCGGTGGGCGTGGGACACGGGGCGAAGGCCGACGACGTCGACCCGGGCGACTGCACGGCGCCGCTGCCGGCGCACAGCTACTGGGACGTGCTGGTCGTGGACTGCTGAGCCGTGGGGGCGGCCCTCTCATGCCGGCTTCAGTGTCTCGGCAAGGTGCCGAGCGATGTCGTCGCAGGCGTCGCTGTCGAGGGTCCCCGCGGCATCGACCACACCCGGCAGTCCTTTGGGCCAGATGCAAGTGACGCCGTCGATCTCGATCCTTCGCATGCGCAATCCCCAGTCGGCTTCGACGAAGCAGAGGACGCCGTACACGGGAATCAGTCCGAACCGGTCGCCGAGCGCTGTCCGGACCACCTCGCACTGCTTCTCCACCCCAGCGACGAGCCTGCTCTGGTCCCTGCCACGGACGTAGAGGCGTTCGTCGACCCGGAAGAAGCTACCGACGTCTCGCTTCTCGATTCGGCCCTTGTACTTCTTGGCGTCGATGGCGAACACGCCACGTGGGCCGACGGCAAGGTGGTCGATGTTGGCCCTCGAACCCGGAACCCGGCGGTCGTGCAGTGCGATGGCTCGGCATCCTTCGAGGATCTCGGCCACGCGTCGTTCGCCTGCCTCGCCGGTCTTCCACGCGTTCGTTGCGTGCGACTCGCCCGGGGCGACGTTCGGCTTGGGGGTGAGGGCGGTGGCGAGGCGTCCGAGCACTGGTCGCTCGGCCTTCACCCGCGAACGCCACTCACGGTCGTCGTCGAGCTTCTGCTGCTTCCGCTTCGCCTCGCGAGCTGACCGACGCTCGTACTCCCGGCGTGCGGAGGCACCGGCCTCGCCGTGGTCGAGGGGTCGTCGGTCCTCGGGGGCGGGATCCAGCGATGCCGCATCGACGGCGTCCGTCGGCGTGCAGTCCAGGCAGTACGCCCGGCGCTCCGTACGGGACCACGTCGCCGCAGTACCCGCGGGGAGTTCCGACGTACACGCCGCGCACGTCGTCGCCCAACGCAGGTTGATCGTCTTCGTCGCCACCGCCACCGCCACCGCCTCGGTCCGCCGTCGATTCCGCTACCGGCCCGCCGTTCCTGTCAGCCGGCGAGAGTACCGTCAACCCGACTTCCCCCTTCGTCCTTGTCGACACGAAGGATGTCCGTCACCATGGCTCTCGACGCCCGCCATCGCTCTTCCATCTACAACAAGCTCATCCCGCTGCTGGGTGAGGACGACGCCAACGCTTTCATGTCAGAGTTCCCCTCCGTCGAAGCAGACGAACTGGTCACCAAGCAGTTCCTGACGCGCCGAGTTGGCCGAGCTCCGCACCGAGATGCACGCCGACGCGGCTCGACGAGCTCAGCAGGTCGGCAGCCTCCGCACCGAGATGGTCGAACGCTTCCACCAGCAGACGGTCTGGCTCGGCGGTGCCATCGCTGCGGCCACCGGCGTGCTCGCCGCGCTGGACGACGCTCACCTGACCGGTCTGTCCACGCCTGACGCGCTGGATGCCCAGCGAGGCGGTCCGCAACGCCCACGAGTGGTTCGAGCGCAACTCGGGTTGGGCGCCACTCGACGACGACACGCTCGACGAGCTCGCCGCCGCCGGTACCCTGACGCCGGCCGATACGAGGAGTCCGATTGACCGCCCCCCAGACCCGGGTGTACCGCAACGGCGTGCTGGAGGCCGAGGGGTTCCCGGTCGCAGACGTCTCCGATCACCTCGAGCGGCCCGACACCGTGGTGTGGGTCGACCTGTGCGGGCCGTCCAAGGAGCAGCTCCACGAGCTCACCGACGAGCTCGGGCTGCACGAGCTGGCGGTCGAGGATGCGCTGGGCGCACACCAGCGTCCGAAGCTCGACCACTACGCGTCCCACCTGTTCCTCTCGGTGCACGCGCTGCACGTCGACCCCGAGCGGGGGGAGCTGGACGAGACCGAGATCGATGCGTTCATCAACCCGAGGTGGATGATCACGGTCCGCAAGAACGAGGCGTTCTCGATGGCGCCGGTCCTCGAGCGGTGGGATCGCTCGGCCGACCTCACCAAGCACGGGGTCAGCTTCCTGCTCTACGGGCTGCTCGACGTGATCGTCGACGGCTACTTCGAGACCGTCCAGGCCTTCGACGACTACTACGACGAGGTCAGCGAGGGGATCTTCTCGGAAGAGCCGCTCGACCCGCAGCAGCAGCGCGAGTGGTTCGGGATGCGACGGGCGCTGGTCCAGTTCCATCGGATGGTCGTGCCCATGCGAGAGGCGGTCAGCAGCCTCATGCGACGGGAGCAGACGGCCGTGGCCGAGAGCCTCTACCCGTACTTCCAGGACGTGTACGACCACATCCTGCGGGTCAGCGAGTCGACCGATGCGCTGCGCGACCTGGTCAGCACGATCGTGGAGACCAACCTCAGCCTGCGCGACTACCGGCAGAACCAGGTGATGAAGAAGGTCACCAGCTGGGCGGCCATCATCGCGGTGCCGACGCTGATCACCGGCTTCTACGGGATGAACGTCCCCTACCCGGGCTTCGCCGAGCACTGGGGCGTCGCCGTGTCGAGCGCGCTCATGGTCGTGATTCGTCGGTGCTGTTCGTGGTGTTCCGCAAGCACGACTGGCTCTGAGTCGGAGGCGGCCGTGCTCGACGGCGACGCCCACTGCCACGTCTGGGAACCGAACACCGATCATGACGATCGCCTCGACGTGGACCTCACCGAGTACCTGGCATTCCTCGTGCACCACGGACGCGATGCTCCGCCGGCACCCGAGCCGCACTGAGTGGCAGTCGCCCGGCCGTATGCTCGCCTCATGGAGGAGGTCATCGAGCACATCCGCGATGTCCTCGAGCAGGCACGCGTCGACTTCGCCCTGCTCTTCGGCAGCCGCGCCGAGGGCACGGCCCGCGGCGACTCCGACATCGACATCGCCTACTGGGGCCCGGACGACCTCGACGAGTGGGACCTCCGCGGGCGGTTGCCCGGCTCCGTCGACCTGGTCGACCTCCGAAGCGCTCCGGACTACCTCAGCGGTCGCATCGCGATGACCGGCATCGTCATCCTCGACGCCGATCCCCCAACACGGGTGCGGTGGCAGGCGGAGACGCGCAAGCGATACCTGGACGAGGAGTTCCGCCGGCGCCAGTTCCGACGTGACTTCGCGCGTGCCCATGGCCGGCAACCGCCGGTCTGCTGAACCCGGAGCTGCAGTCCTGAAGCGGTGCGGTCGGCGGCCGTAGCCTCGCTCCGTGCCACGTCGCCGCGGATCGGAGGAGCCAGAGCAGGCCGACCTGTTCTCGGTCGCACCCGACGCCTTGGCGCTGCACCGGTCGAGCGAGCACCGGTGGCCTGACCCCGACCGCTTCCCCCACAACCACCCGGGCCAGCGGGTGCGCGACACCGTTCGAGCCGATCTGCTCGCCAGCGATCAGCCGATGGTGATCGCGGGGTTCACCTCGATCGGCGAGCTGGTGGATTTGGCCGACGCCTGGCTGCGCACCCGGTCCGGGGAGGCGGGCGACGACGGCTGCGTGCGGGTGCTGCTGGGGAGCGAGCCGTTCAGCACCAGCCGTCGTGCCTTCGCCTCACCGAAGGCCCGGTTCACCGACGAAGTCCGCCGGTACTGGCTCGAGGAGCGCGGGATCTCCCTCGACCTGTCGGGAGCGGTCGTCGCCGCCATCGAGGCGATCGACGGGGGCCAGCTCACCGCCAAGGCGGTCGTGGGCGATCGGCCGCTCCACGCCAAGATCTTCGTCGGCGACCGGGCCGCCACGCTGGGTTCGAGCAACTTCACCCACGCCGGCCTGGCCACCAACCTCGAGATGAACGCCCGGTTCGATGTCGACGCCGAGCCGGCTCGCCATCGAGAGCTGGTCGATGCCGCCGAACGCCTGTGGGACGTCGGCTCGGATTGGACCGCCGAGCTGCGAGCGCTGCTCGAAGCGCTGCTGCGCGTCGCCCCGTGGCAGGAGGCGCTCGCCGCCGCCTGCGCCGAGCTCCTCGAGGGCGAGTGGGCCCGCCGCTACCTGGAGGTGGACCACACCGCCGAGGGCTACTCGCTCTGGCCGTCGCAGCGGGTCGGCATCGCCCAGGCGCTGTGGATCATCGAGAACGTGGGCAGCGTCCTCGTGGCCGACGCCACCGGCTCGGGCAAGACCCGCATGGGCGCCCACCTCGTCCGCGCGATCCGCGACCGGTTGTGGAGCACGGGCCGGGTCCGCCGCGACCTCACCGTGCTGGTGTGCCCACCGGCCGTCGAGGAGATCTGGCGGGCCGAGTCGATCGCCACCGGCCTGTCCCTCGACACCGTGTCGCACGGCCTGCTGTCGCGGGCGGCGGCGCACGGCAGCCGCCTCGAGACCGACGCCGTGCAGCGCGCCCAGGTGCTCGCCGTCGACGAGGCCCACAACTTCTTGAACCGCGACTCCAACCGGACCCAGCAGGTGCGCGAGAGCCGGGCCGACCACGTCGCCCTCTTCACCGCCACCCCGATCAACCGGGGAGCGCCCGACCTGCTCCAGCTCGTCGGCCTGCTCGGCGCCGACAACTTCGAGGACGCCACCCTCGAGATCCTGCAGCGCCTGGAGCGCCGGCGTGGCGACGACCTGCTCAGCTCCGGCGAGCTGTCGCAGCTCCAGCGCGAGATCCAGCGGTTCACCGTGCGCCGGACCAAGACCATGCTCAACGCGCTCGTCGACCGCGAGCCCGACGCCTATCGACACCCCGACGGCAACCGGATCTGCCGCTACCCGGTCCACGTGGCCCGGACGTACGCAACCGGCGAGACCGACGACGACATCGCCGCCGCCGAGCACATCCGCTCGATCGTCGACGACCTCACCGGGATCAGCCAGCTCGAACGGCAGATCGCGGTACCGGCCGCCCTGCGGCGCGAGTACTCCGACGAGCGATGGCTCGACCTGCGGCTCCAGTCGAGCGCCGGGCTGGCCCGCCACCACGTGCTCGGCGCGATGCGCTCGTCGCGGGCCGCGCTGGTCGAGCACCTGGCCGGCACCGCCGCCGCCGTCGAGGCGTTCTCGCTGCCGCCGTCGTTCAAGCCGCAGCCGACCGGCAACGTGATCGAGCGCCTGCGCGCGCTCGCCGAGCTGGGTCCGCCGACGGTGGAGCTCGAGTGCGAGCTGCCCGAGTGGCTCGTCGACACAGACGCCTGGCGCCGGCGGTGCGAGGACGAGCTCGCTCGCTACGAGGCCGCGCTCGACCAGGCCAGCACGCTGTCCGGAGCCCGCGAGCAGCGGAAGGCGTCGTTGCTCGCCGAGCTCACCGCCGACCACCCGCGGGTGCTCGCCTTCGACCACCACCTCATCTCCCTGTTCGTGCTCGAGCAGCGGCTCGCCGAGCTGGGCCAGACCGTGCTCGTGGCCATCGGCAGCGCCGGCCAGGTCCGCCGGGAGGTCGAACGCCGCTTCGCCCGCGACTCGGTCGGCGAGGCCATCGCCCTGTGCTCCGACGCCATGAACGAGGGCATCAACCTGCAGGGCGCCAGCGCCATCGTGCACCTCGACCTGCCCACCACCCTCCGGGTGGCCGAGCAGCGGGTGGGTCGGGTCGACCGCATGGACAGCCCACACGACGCCATCGAGGTGTGGTGGCCCGACGACGGGCCGGCGTTCGCCACCCGGGCCAACGAGCTGCTGGCCAAGCGCGCCGAGGAGTCCAACGCCCTGCTCGGTGCCAACGTCGTCCTGCCCGCGGCGCTGCGCGGCGAGGTGGTCGACCTCGACGAGCACATCGCGGTGGTCGAGGAGCGCGGGCAGCAGGAGTGGGACGGCATCCGCGACGCCCTGGACCCGGTGCGGCAGTTGGTGGACGGCGACGAGCCCCTGGTCCCCGCCGCCATCTACGAGGACCACCGCCTCGCCGAGGACCGGGCGCGCACGCACCTGAGCCTGGTGCGCAGCGACGTCGCCTTCGGCTTCCTCTCGATCGCCGCCACGGCCCACGGCGCGCCCCGGTGGATGCTGATCCGGGAACGACGAGCCATCACCGACCTCGACGCCATCTGCGCCGAGCTCGGTGCGCTGCTCGGCGACGACCCGGCGACCGTGGAACTCGACGAGGCGGGCACCGCATGGCTGTCGACGGTGCTGGACGCAGCGGCCGACGCCGAACGCCTGCTGCTCCCCCGGCGGATGCAGCGGGCGCTGGACCAGATGCGCTCGGCGTGCGAGACCTGGGCCGAGCAGAGCCGGCGTGCCGGGCGCGAGCAGGCCGCCGTCCGCTGGTTGGCGCTGGCGACCGCGGCCGCCGGCTCCGGAGACCGACATCCCGATCCCTACGCGCTCGCCGAAGCATGGCTCGGCCTCGTGCGACCCCGTCTGGACGCCCACCGCCGCCGGCACCGCCGCGCCCGCTACGTGCTGCTGCGCGACATCGACGCCGAGCTCGTCTCCGACCCGCTCGACCTCGACACCGTCGAGCGCGAGTGCAGCGGCCTGCTCGAGGACGTGCCCCTCGCCGAACGGGTGCGGGCGTGCATCCTCGGTCTGCCCGGCGAGGCGCCGGCGACCCCGCCTCGGGCGTCGTGGGGCATGGCCCGGTCGACCTGACACCGGAGGCCGGCGGCGTGACCTTCGACACCGACAGGCCCAGCATTGCCATGGCAATGGTAATCTGATGGTATGCGTACGACCATCGACAAGGCCGGCCGATTGGTGATCCCCAAGCAGCTGCGCGACCGGCTCGGCTTGCGGCCGGGAGAGGTCGAGGTCACCGCCGACGGTGCGGCGCTGCGGATCGAGGCCGTCGCCGAAGGCTCGGTCGAAGAGGAGCGAGGCCGGCTCGTGATCCCTGCGTCGGGCGATCCCGTCACCGTCGACGACGTGCGTGGCCTGCGCGATGCCGACCAGCGGTAAGGCACCTGATGTGCTGGTCGACACCAGCGTCGCCGTCGCGCTGTCTGTCGCCGACCACGAGCTCCACGACCTCACGGTGCAGGCGCTGGACGGACGCCGGCTCGGCCTCGCCGGCCACGCAGCGTTCGAGACCTTCTCCGTGCTGACGAGGCTGCCGCCGCCGGCGCGGCGAACCCCGCAGGTCGTGTCGCGCGTGCTGGCGGAGAACTTCCCGGGCACCCGCTTCCTGTCCGCAGAAGGCGCGTCCGATCTGTTCGCCCGCTTCGCCGCGGGCGAGCTCGCCGGTGGCGCGGTGTACGACGCACTCGTCGGAGCGGCGGCGATCGAGCATCGGCGAGCGCTCGCGACGCTCGATCGACGGGCACTGGACACCTACCGGGTGCTGGGCGTCGACGTGGAACTGCTGGCGCCGTAGGCGTCCGTGTCGGTGGCCGTGAACGGGGCCACCTCGGTGGCAACCCGTACTGGAAACCGCCCGTGCCGACGGTGCAGGAGAGACGTACGCTCGGCGACGTGGGGGAAACGAAGGCGGAGCTCGTTTTGCTGTCGGACGAGGTGTGGGCTCGCACGCGTACCCGGCTCGAGGGGTTGACCGACGACGAGTACCTGTGGGAGCCGGCGCCCGGGTGCTGGTCGATCCGGCCGGGCGCCGACGGCCGCTGGGTGGCGGACGGCATCCGGCCGGAACCGGAGCCGGCGCCGTTCACGACCATCGCCTGGCGGCTGTGGCACCTCATCGACATGTACGGCGAGGACCGGGCACCCCGGTGGTTGGACGTACCGGCGCAGGGACCACCGATCGGGCTCGACGATCCGGACGGGGCACCGCCCGCCACCGCGACGGAAGCCGTAGCGCTGCTCGAGCGGGCCCACGACCGCTGGGACGCCCACCTCCAACTCGTGTCCGACGACCAGCTCGACGAGCCCATCGGACCGGTGGGCGGGCCCTACGCCGAACGGAAGCGGACGTCGTACGTCCTGCACATGCTCGACGAGTTCGTCCACCACGGTGCCGAGATCGCGCTGCTACGTGACCTGTGGCGCTGGCAGCCCGGCCGACTCGACGACGACCCCCTGCTCGAGCGGGTCACCAGAGGCGACCTGGCCGTGCTCGACGAGGTGGGCGATGCACCCTCGGCCGAGCTCGTCGACCGAGCGGCGGCATACGACCGGTGGGAGCTGGTCCTCGGTCTCGTGGAGCGTGGCGCATCGCTGTCGAGCAGCGGTCGAACGGCGTTGCACCTGGCGGCCGGTGCCGGCGAAGTGGAGGTCGTGCGGGCGCTGCTCGACCACGGCGCCGACCCGACGGCGACCGACCCCCAGTTCCACGCCACGCCGCTCCAGTGGGCGGAGTTCCTCCGGCAACCGGCCGTCGTCGAACTGCTGCAGTCGGGCGGCCGCCCGCCTCAGGCGGCCAGCAGGCCATCGAGCTCGCCGTAGCCCACCTCGCACGCCACACTCGCCGCCGACCCTCCCCGGGACGGCGACAGGGTGCGAGACTCGACACGTGGTGGACATCGTCATCGAGACCGGCACCAAGAAGGTCTTCGCCAGCGCGCTCGACTGGCCGGGCTGGAGTCGTGGCGCCAAGACGGCGGAAGGAGCCATCGAGGCACTGGCCGCCTACCGGAACCGCTACGAGCCGGTGGCGCGGCGGGCCGGGCTCGATCTCGGGGCCGACGTCGGCTTCGACGTGGTCGAGCAGGTGTCGGGCGGGAGCGGTACCGACTTCGGCGTGCCGTACGAGGTGACCGCCGCAGACGGCACGCCGCTGAGCGAGGACGACGCCGCCCGCCTGGCTGCGCTGGTCGGTGCCGCCTGGGCCGAGCTCGACGCGGTGACCGCCGTGACGCCGGCGGCGCTGATCAAGGGTCCGCGGGGTGGTGGCCGCGACCGGGACGCCATGGTCCGCCACGTGCTCGAGGCCGACATCGAGTACGCCCGCCACATCGACGTGGTGGTCCCCCGCCTCGACGCCAAGACGTCCGACCCCGTGCCGGTGGACGAGTTCCGGGCCATGGTGCTGGACGCCCTGCGTGCCGCTCGTGACCCGGTGCCCGCCCAGGAGCACACCCGGTCCAAGCCGTGGCCGTTCCGGTACGCCGCCCGACGCTTCGCCTGGCACGCGCTCGACCACGCCTGGGAGATGCAGGACAAGACGCCGCCCACCTGACCGAGGCGGGCGCCCGAGTTGTCGCTCCGAGGTGGCGCTTCGAGACCACCCGCGCGCGGGACCTGGGTCACGTTCCGTGGCGACATGGTGACCCGTCGTACGGGGCACTACGCTCATCGCCTTGGACAGCAGGTCGGCGGAACTTCCGGTGTTCGCCGTGCCCGGGACGGGGGACGGTCGCCGCGCGAACCCGCTGGTGCTGCGCGCCCTGGACCACCGGCCCCAGCCGCCGGTCGCCCCGCCGGCGCAGGCCGACCTGATCGCCGCCATCCCCGACGCCATCATCTCCACCGACGAGTGCTTCCGCATCACGTCGTGGAACCCGGCGGCCGAGCGCATCTACGGCTGGAGCGCGATGGAGGCGATCGGGTGCCCGGTCGGCGAGCTGCTGTGGCAGGACCCCGGGCGCGAGTACCGGGTGCTGTCGACGTTCCTCGCCGACGGTTCGTGGGTCGGCGAGACGCGACACTGGCGCAAGGACGGCTCGACCGTCCCCGTCCAGGCCTCGGTCCGGCTGCTTCGTGACGACGACGGCGACGTGGCCGGCTCGGTCGCCATCTGCGCCGACATCACCGAGCGAAAGGCCGCCGAGGCCGCCCGGCTGGCCGCCGAGCAGCGCTTCGCGACCGTCGTCGCATCGCTCGACGAGGGGATCCTCGTCATCGGCGAGGACGAGCGCATCCAGACCGTCAACCAATCGGCGGCCCGCATCCTCGGCGTCTCGGTCGGCGACCTCGAGGGCACGTCGCTCGCCACGGCGCGCCTGGACCTGACCGTCCTCGACGAAGACGGCAACGTCGTGCCCCCGCACGAGTGGCCTGGGGTCGTCGCCCTGCGCGCCGGCACGATGTCCGAGGGCATGGAGGTGGTGCTCGTCCGGCCCGACGGAGACCGTCGCTGGCTCAGCGTCAACTGCCATCCGCTCGGTGGTGCCGGCGTCGCCGCCGTCCTGTCCTTCCGTGACGTGACCGACGAGCACCGGGCCGCCCAGGACCTCGAGTGGGCCGCGAGCCACGACCGGCTCACCGGCCTCCGGAGTCGCCAGTACCTGATCGACCACCTCGACCGGGCACTCGTCGATGCCGACGACTTGCCGGTGGCGGTGCTGTTCTGCGACCTGGACCGCTTCAAGGAGATCAACGACTCGCTCGGTCACGAGGCCGGCGACGTGGCGCTGGTCGAGGTCGCCCGCCGGCTGCGCACGGCCATCGGGCCGCACTGCGTCCTGGCCCGCCATGGTGGTGACGAGTTCGTGGCTGTCTGCACCGGCATGCACCGTGACGCCGTCACCGAGGCGGCGGAGCGGATCGTCGAGGTCGTGACACCGTCGATCGTGCTCGACGCCGCCGGCACGACCCACCACGTCAGCGTCGGGGCGTCGGTCGGCATCGCGTTCGGTTGGCGCGGCGACGTGTCGACCGACCTGATCCGTGATGCCGACGTCGCCATGTACTCGGCGAAGAAGCGAGCCGGCAGCACGGTCGCCGTCTTCGACACCGCCATGCGCACGCAGGCGCAGCGCCGGTTGTCGACGCGGGAGGACCTGCGCGACGCCATCGAGGCCGGTGCCCTCCAGGTGCACTACCAACCGATCTGCCGGACCTCCGACCTGGCGGTCAAGGGCTTCGAGGCGCTCGTGCGCTGGGATCACCCCGAGCACGGCTGGCTGGCGCCCGACGAGTTCGTCCCGCTGGCCGAGGAGTCCGGCCTGGTCTCCGCACTCGGCGCCTGGGTGCTCCACACCGCCGCCGCGCAGACCGCGGCGTGGCGAGCGGCGGGCCGCCGCGTCTACGTGTCGGTGAACCTGTCCGCCCGGCAGCTGTCGGACCCGCGCCTGGTCGCCACCGTCGAGCAGGCACTGGCCGAGACGGGCCTCGACCCGTGGGCGCTGTGGCTGGAGCTGACCGAGTCGGCTCTCGCCGAGGACGCCGACGCGGCCGGCGAGGTCCTGCACCGTCTGCGTGAGCTCGGCGTGCGCGTGGCGATCGACGACTTCGGCACCGGCTACTCGTCGCTGGCCCGCCTGGCCACGTTCGACGTGTCGGCGCTGAAGATCGACCGGTCGTTCGTGGCGGCGATGACCTGCGGCGAGACCGACGGGGCGATCGTCAAGGCCGTGGTCGCCCTGGCCCACGAGCTCGACCTGTTCGTGGTCGCCGAGGGCGTCGAGCGTATCGAGCAGCTGCGAGCACTGGACGCGCTGGGCTGCGACTCGTCGCAGGGCTTCCTGCTGGGGCGACCGGCGCTCGCCGGCGATGCCGCGTTCGAGGTCGACGCCGCGGTGCGGCAGACGTTCCCGCAGCGCTGAGGGCGCCCTACGGCGTGCCCAGTCCCGAGTCGCGTCCCATGGCACCGGCACGCCGACGGTCGGGGACGTCGAGCTTGCGGAGGATGTTGGACACGTGGACGCTGGCCGTCTTCTTCGAGATGAACAGCTCGTCGGCGATCTCACCGTCGGTGCAGTTGCGGGCGAGCAGCTCGAGCACCTCGACCTCGCGCCCGGTGAGGCCCAGGTCGGCGGCGACACGAACCTTCGGCGAAGCGTCGGCGGCGTGCGGATCGTCGAGATGGATGTTGGCCCGCGCCGCCAACCGCTCGCACCGCTCGACGAGGCACCGGGCGCCGAGGTCGCGTGCCGTGCGCCAGGCGTCGAGCAACGAGGCGGAGGCCGCACGCCGGTCGCCGCGCCGGCCGAGGCGAGCCTCGGCCTCCCGGAAGGCGCAGTACGCCCGGTGGAAGCGGCCGCCGAGGGCCCCGAACTCCGCCGCGGCGAGCGCCCACGGTGCCGGCCCCTCGCCGTTGACCCGGCTTCGCTCGGCACGGCACAGTGCCGCCGTCGCGGTCACCACGGGAGAGGGCGCCCCACCGTCCGGTGTTGCCTCCGCCTCGAGTCGCTCGACCTCGGCGATCATGGTGTCGGCGATCTGCTGCTCTTTCGACCGATCGGCACCCGGCCGGCGGCTCGACCGCTCGAGCGCGTACCGGTCGGCCACCGCCCGCAGCCCGATCGCGTGGGCCCACAGGGCCTCGATCCGGAAGCCGGTGCCGGTGAGCGCGGTCAGCACCTGGTCGACGCACTCGAGGCAGCCGTCGATGTCGTCGCGCTCCAGCTGGAGCTCGGCGCGGATGGTGCCGCTGGTCGCCTTTCCCTGCCGGGACGTCGGTGTTCCGTCCAGGAGCGAGGCTCCGACCACATCGAGCTCGCCTCGCCGGAGGTCGAGAAGCAGGCCCAGACTCGATCCGCCGATGCACGAGCTCACGACGAGTCCGTCGGCGGCCCGCAGCAACAGCTCCGCCTCGTCCCAGCGCCCCAATACGATGAGGGCCTCGGCACCGTTGTGGCCCGCCCCGCCGAGGCGGACCGAGGCCTGCGGCGTCGCCTCCCGTAGGGCGGCGAGCCCCGGGGCGGCCGCCAGGTCGTAGCGACCGGCGGTCAGGTAGACGTCGGTGCTGTTGGTCCACGCCCGCAGCAACAGGTTCGCGTCCTGGACCTCCTCAGCGATGATGACAGCTTCGTCGGCTGCGGCCACTGCGGCGGCGAAGTCGCCGCGCTCGGCGAAGTTCGTTCCCATGGTGGCCAGCGCCTGGCCCTCGATGGTCCGCTCCCCGACGCTCCGGGCGAGGTCGAGAGCTCGACGGGCGATCTCGTTGCTCTCGTCGAAGTGCCCGTTGCCCATGAGGAGCCGAGCCTCGGTGCACGCCACCTCGGCCTGAGCCGAGATGCTGTCGGTCGTCGCCAGCGTCTCGGCGATCTCGCGGAGCACCTCGAACGCCCGGACGTCGTGCTCGGCGCTGTTGGCGGCAAGGGCGAAGGTGGTGGCCAACCCGGCTGCGGCGGCCGGCGTCGAGTGTGGGTCGACCAGCTCCAGTGCCCGGCCGGCGAGCTGCTCCGCCCGGTCGACCCCACCCGTCAGGTACGCGACTGCGGCCGCTCGCCCGAGGATCTCCGACTCGGTCTCCTCGTGGGCGCAGCCGGAGCGAGCCCGAGCGTGGGCGTCCAGGACGCGGGTGAGGTGGGCGTCGGCGGCGTACACCTCGTGGACGGCGAGTGAGACGTCGGCCGCAGCGAGCGAGGCAGCGCACGCCGCCGCCCACTGGCCGGCGCGGTAGTAGTGCTCGGCCAGCGACGCCACCACCACGCTCGGGCGATCTGGCTCTGTGGCCTCGATCGCCGCGGCGGCACGACCGTGAAGCCGGGATCGCTTCGTCGGCAGCAGACCGGCGTAGGCGACCTCCCGGAGCAGCGCGTGCCGGAAACGGACCTCACCGGCCGCCGGATCGAGCGCCAGCACGCCGGCACGGAGCGCATCACCGAGGGCATCGTCGAGCTCCGTCTCCGAGCACTCGAGGACGGCCGAGAGCAGCTCGAGGTCCACCACCTCCCCGATCACGGCCGCTGCGCCGACAACCCTTCGGGCCCCGGGATCGAGCGCCTCGACCCGAAGGGACAGCGGGTCGGCAAGCGCCGGTGGCAGCGCGCTTCCTTCGGTCACCCCGACGAGCTCCTCGGCGAAGAGCGGATTGCCCTCGGAACGTCGGTGGATGGCGTCGACCACCGTCCAGGACGGTGCATTGCCCAGCACGTCGGCGAGGAGCAGCGCGATGTCATCTCGGTCGAGGCCCTCGAGCTCGATGGCGGTCATCGTCCGCAGGTTCCGCAGCTCGGTGAGGGCCCGCCGGGTCGGCGCCGCCACGTCGACGTCGCTCGGCCGGTACGTCGCCACGACCAGGATCGGCACCTCGGCGAGATTGCGCAGCAGGTGGTCGACCATGCCGACGCTCCCGGCGTCGGCCCAGTGGAGGTCCTCGACGACCAGCACCACCGGACGATCGGCCGCCAGACGGCCGACCACGGCCAGCACCTCCTCGAAGAGGACGAGCCGAGCCAGGCGACCCTGGTTCTCCGGGCCCGGTTCAGCGACGAGCAGCCGGTGGTGCACGTCGACCGCCCCGGCCGCATCGTCGCCCCCGAGGGAGGCGCCGAGATCACGCGTCAGCGAGACCACGGTGCCGTACGGCAAGGCGTCGCCACCAGGAGCGGTGCGCCCGGTCGCGACCAGGGCGCCCATGGAACGCGCCCGCCGGCACAGCTCCTCGACCAGACGGGACTTGCCGATCCCGGCCTCCCCGGTGATGAGCACGCCCCCCGCCTGGGACGAGTGGAGCTGGGCGAGAGCCGCGTCGATGACACCGAGCTCCGCGACTCGACCGACGAACCGGGTCCCCCCGGGGGGTCCGCGCACGACGCGATCTTCGCGCACTATTCCCCTTCGGTGACGGGGATCACCTCGTCGGCGACGGCATCAGTGGTCGCGCTCCCGACGCTGTCGAGGACATCGAGGAACAGAGGCATCTACGGGCCTCCTCAGCAGGGCACGTGGGCCTGGCAGAACGTGAGTCCCGAATCCGTCACCGCCGTGGTGACCGCGGGACCGCCGGGGCCATCGGATGCGGTCGCCCGACCGATGGCGAAGGCGCCGGAGGCCAGGACGAGGGCGAGCACGACGGCCAGCGCGAGTCGCAGCAGCGGCGTCGTCGCTCGGACGATTGCGATGGGGTGCGCGAACGCAGATGTCATGGCGGTTCTCCCCTAAGGTGGCCCGGCGTCTCGGCCGCCGGGGTGTGTGAGACCACGATGCGCCGATGTCCCGATGGAGCGAATCGGCAGTTCTCCTCAGATCCGCCTGCCGGTTCCTCAGATGCCGGCCCGGTTCCGGCCCCTCAGGCCGGGCGGTCAGCCGAGCAGCTCCCGCACCAGGGCGACCCAGAAGCCGACGCCGAACGCCAGCGCCGCGTCGTTGAAGTCGTAGCCGGGGTTGTGCAGCGTCGCCCCGTGCGAGCCGTCGGTGCCGTTGCCGATGAGCACGAAGCAGCCCGGGCGGTGTTGGAGGAACCGGCCGAAGTCCTCGGAGAAGCCCATGGGCGGGTGGTCGACGTCGATGCTGGCGCCGGCGACCCCGTCCGAGGACAGTCCCGGCGACCGCACGGGCCACCACGTCGACCTCGGCCGCGGTGTTCACCGTCGGCTCGAACGCCCGCTCGTAGCGGACGGTGGCGGTGGCGCCGTGGGCGGCCGCGGTGCCGTCGACGATCTCGCGCATGCGGCGCCGGATCGTCTCGCTGACCGGCTCGGTGTAGCCGCGCACGTCGCCCCGGATGGTGACGGTGCTGGGGATGATGTTGACGGCGCCGTCGGTGACGAACTCGGTGACCGACACCACGGCGTGGGCCTGGGGCGGCAGCGATCGGGACACGATGCTCTGCAGCGCGACCACCACCTGGGCGCCGGCGACCATCGGATCGATCGTCTTCTCGGGCGCCGACGCGTGGCCGCCCCGCCCGCGGATCTCGATCTCGAAGCGCTCCTCGTAGGCGGTGAACGGGCCGGGCCGGGTGGCGAAGCTGCCGACGGGCAGACCGGGGAGGTTGTGCATCCCGAACACGGCGTCCATGGGGAAGCGCTCGAAGAGGTCGTCGTCGATCATCGCCTGGGCGCCACGACCGTTCTCCTCGTCGGGCTGGAAGACGAAGTGGACGGTGCCGTCCAGGCCCGCGCCGTCAGGTTCCGACGAGAGCCGGAGCGCGGCGCCGAGCAGCATCGCGGTGTGGCCGTCGTGGCCGCAGCCGTGGAAGGCGCCATCGTGCTGCGATCGGTGGCCGAAGGTGTTGGCCTCGGTGATGGGGAGGGCGTCGAGGTCGGCACGCAAGCCGATGCTGGGGCGTCCGCTCCCCCGCCGCAGGGTGGCGACCACGCCGGCGCCGCCGACGCCCCGGGTGACCTCCAGACCGGCGCCCGCCAGGCGGTCGGCGACCAGGGCGGCCGTCCGCTCGACGTCGAAGGCCGTCTCGGGGTGCCGGTGCAGCTGCCGGCGCAGCTCGGCGAGCTCGGCGATGTCCGTACGACTCATGCGACGTCCTCCCGTCCTTCCGTGATGATGGCGAGGACCCGGCTGTCGCCCGTCAGGCCGAGAGCATCCCGGTGCTGGTCGGCGTGGTGGAGCCCGGCGACGCCGGCGGCGCCCGAGGGCGTGGTGTCGATGCCGTGCTCGGCCAGCAGGGCCACGGTCCGGTCGCACTCCTCGTCGGTGACGGTGACGAAGTGGTCGGCGTGGCGGGCCAGCTCGGCCAGGGCGAGATGCGACGGTTCCTTGCAGTCGAGCCGCCCCATGGTCGAGACCGGGCCGGTGGCGCACACCGGGGCGCCGGCGTCGATGCTCTCGAGCAGCGCCGGTGCGGCCTCGGGCTCGACCACGACGACGACGGGCCCGTCGCCCCAGCGGCGGCGGACGAAGGCGGTGACGGCGGCGGCCAGGCCGCCGACGCCGGCCTGGAGGAACACGTGGGTGGGCGCCTGCGGGATCTGCTCGGCCGCTTCGGCGGCGAGGATCAGGTAGCCCTCCATCACGCGGGTGGGCAGCTCGACGTAGCCGGGCCACGACGAGTCCGAGAGCAGCACCCAGCCATGGGCGTCGGCATCGGCGGCGGCAGCCGCCATCGACGCCTCGTAGTCGTCGCCCGAGCGCACGACGCGTGCGCCCTTGGAACGGAGCCGAGCGACGAACGACTCGGGCACCGTGCGGCTCACGTGGATGACGGCGTCGGCGCCGAACACCCGGGCGCCGGCGGCCACCGAGAGTCCGTGGTTTCCGGCGCTGGCGCAGACGAAGGTGGTGCCGGCCAGCGCGGTGGCCATCGTGTCGGCGCCGGGTGCATCGACCCGGTCGGCTGCCAGGCGGGCGATGGCGTGGGCCGCCCCGAGCGCCTTGAAGCTGCCCAACCCCATGCGGGCGCGCTCGTCCTTGAGCCACAGCGCACCGACGCCGACCACCTTGGCCAGTTCCGGCGCGGCGAGCAGCGGCGTGGTGTCGGCGACCGGACAGCGGGCGAACAGCGCCCGCGCCTCGCGGGGATCGGCGATGACGGTTCCCTCCGCCAGCCCCTCGCGGCGCGTGAGCCCGAGGTTGCGATGCGTGTTGCGCCGGTGCCTCACTCCCCCATGGTGGCTGGTCTGGGGCAAACCGGGGGCACGCGTCCGTTGCAGATCCGCCGGGATCCCCCTAGGGTTGCGG
This sequence comes from uncultured Acidimicrobiaceae bacterium, assembly GCA_963800295.1. GTDB lineage: Bacteria > Actinomycetota > Acidimicrobiia > Acidimicrobiales > Salinilacustritrichaceae > Salinilacustrithrix. The sequence continues at coordinate 423,706 of CAWDAJ010000008.1, read as the reverse complement.
AACGCACCGATGATGTGTGCTGGCCGATCAGGTCAGCTGTCGCCCCGGCCCCCGGTGACTTCCGCTCTCTAGATCGAGCTAGGAGGTCGACCGAGATGGCAGCAAGCTTCGACTCCCGGATGCCAGCCGCCGTCCCGGCTCGCGCCGACGCCGGCCCCCGGCTCCATCGCAGCCAGGTGGGCGATCGCGTCCTCCTCGGGATCTCCGCGGTGGTCGACCATCCGGCCGACCCGGGCGTCGCCCAAGTGACGCTGGTGGGCGAGCTGTGCCCGGCCACCGTCGCCGACGTGGCGATGATGTTCGACTCGCTCGTCGACGACGGCATCCACCGCATGCACGTCGATCTCGATCAGCTGACGTTCTGCACCGCCGCCGGCGTGTCGCTGTTCGAAGACGTCGGCAACCGCCTGCGCGACCGGGGCGGGGCGCTCGAGATCGTCAACCCCCGCGGCGTGGTCCGCCGCGTCCTCGACGTCACCGGCCTGCCGTACCGCGACGGCTGATCGGCGGCGTCCGCCCATCAGCGGCTGATGACGTCCACGGCCCAGGCGGCCTCGAGCAGGGAGCGGTGGGAGCAACGGCGGGCGGCCGCCGTCGTGCGACGTTCGGCCTGGACGCCGTCGACGACGCGGCGGAACTCGCTGCCCGTTCCGGCCAGGTGGTGCTGCGACTGGTGCGTGGGGGCGACCATCGTCGTTCCTCCGAGATCGATCAGCGATTGGGTTGGTTGCTCCCCGTACCCGATCGGTCCTCGTCCAGAACGGGAAGTGGGCGGCTGTGCACGGCCCGCAGGTGGGCGGCCACGGCGATGCTGGCCAGCGCCGCCCACACGCACCACAGCGACACGAACGCGCCGGACCGGACCAGGGCCACGACACCGGCGCCCACCAGCGTGATGGCGCCGAACCAGCGCAGGTGGCGCAGGTCGGACGCCAGCATCGGCCCGCAGGTGGCCACGACGTAGCCGATCACGATCGCCAGCCCGAACGGGATGCCCACCGAGTACTCCAGGTGCATGCCCTCGATGTGGGCGGAGACCGGTCCTCGGACCAGCGCCTCGCCGAGCACCACGGCGACGGCCACGCCGAGGACGGCGAACACGTCCCAGATCCAGCGCTTGCGCGCCGGTTCCAGCGCTCTGGCCGCCACGGGGACGAGGATGGGGAGCACGATCAACGCGATGGCCAGGTAGGTCCAGGTGGCGACCCGCTCGACCTCCTGGATGACCTCGCCGCGCAGCCCCCACCACACGAACGACTCGACGAACTGGTGGAACCCCAGGGTCACGGGGAGCAGCGCCAGCGGCAGCTGGCGACGGTCCTCCACGTGGGCGAGGGCGTCGACACCGACCGCGCCGATGGCGAGGCCGGCCACGAGGTCGGCCTCAGCGGAGAAGCACATGGCGGTTCGCGTGCGCGGGGGGACAGCATCGGTGCACGGCAGACCCGTACCCGCTCGGCCCGCCGTCTACTCCGAGCCGTCTACCGAGGACCCAGCGACGGATATGGATGGGGACCGTGACGCCCCACGCCCCCGAGGCACGAGAGACGAGCCCACCATCGCGGATCCGGGCCGCCGTGTCCCGCCGGCTCGGCACCCGCCACTGGCTGGTCGAGGTGGCCGTGATGGTCGCGATCTACCTGGTGTACGGCCGGGTGCGTGGCGCGGTCGAGGGCGCGCAGCCGGCGGCGCTCGAGCACGCTCACCAGGTGATCCACGCCGAGCGGGCGCTCGCCCTGTTCGTCGAGCGCTCGGTGCAGCAGTGGTTCCTGTCGTGGGAGGGCGTCGTGCGGGCGTGGAACGTGTACTACGGCTCCATCCACTTCGTCGTGCCGCTGGCCGCCCTCGTGGTCCTGTGGCACTGGCGGCGCTGGCGGTACTGGTACGTCCGCGACGTGTTCATCGCCCTCATGGTGCTGGGCATCATCGGGTTCGTCGTCTACCCGCTGATGCCGCCGCGCTTCGTGCCCGATCTGCACATCCTCGACACCGCCGCCCGGCTGGGCCCGTGGTCCGAGGACCCCAAGGACGCGGCCAACCTGTACGCCGCCATGCCCAGCCTGCACATCGGGTGGTCGTCGTGGTGCGTCTTCGCCCTGTGGCCGGTGCTGCGTCGGTGGTGGAGCCGGGCGCTGCTGGTGAGCTACCCGTTCTTCACGCTCACCGCCATCGTGGTGACCGGCAACCACTACTGGCTCGACGGCGTCGGCGGCCTGGCCGCGCTGGCCACGGCCGTCGTGCTGGTGCGTCTGCTCTGGCGTGTGCGGGCGGCGTGGCGCATGGAGCGCACACCGCCGGCGTGGGCTACGCGGCCTCTTCGACCAGCGCCACGGCCGGCGCCGATGCGGGCACGGCGAGCGCAGCCGGAGCCGCACTGACCTTCGGTGCCCAACGGACGGTGAACCCACCGCGGCGCATCGTGCGGAAGAACAGCAGCGTGGACGCACCGATGGCGGTGACGGTGAGCGAGGTCGACATCACCGTCTTGGCCAGCAGGTACACGTTGATGGTTTGGCTCATCAGCAGCCACGTGGTCAGGGCGGCGTTGACGAAGTACACCAGCCCCCACAGGACCGAGATGCGCACGAAGAACCGCTGCACGATGTGCTGCTCGGTGAAGCCGTCGGGGAACGGGCAGAAGTCCAGGGCCAGGCGCTTGGCCAGCGGCCGGCCGGCCGGCACCGAGAAGAGGAAGGCGCTGGCGACCACCACGGTGCCCAGCACGGGCTGCAGGAAGTAGACGAACACGCTGCCGCTGGCCACGGCCACGACGGTGCGCACGGTCATGAGCAGCACGCCGAGGACGAGCACGCCGGGGAGCCGCCGACCTCGGGCCAGCCGGACGCCGGCGGCGCCGTAGCACCACAGCAGGGCCATCCCGAGCGCCCCCCAGGTCCCGATCGTCCACATGGCCAGGTAGAAGACGGCCAGCGGGATGAGCGTGGCCTCGAAGATGTTGGGCAGCGCGTGGCGGGCGAACTGGCCGAGCCGCGGCAACTCGATGATGCGATGGTGCATGAGGTGGGGGGAACTGCCGTGCTCGTGGGCGGGGGACACGTGAAGTTATCGGCGCGGTGGCCCCGATCTGTAGTCAGGGCCGCCGGTTTCGGTGCTCCCTGCGACGGTCAGCGGGTATGGGACGGCCGATGCCCCTCCATCGGCGCGACAAGATGCGATGGGCCCTGCTGGTCGGCGTCGCCGCGCTGGTCACCACCGCCGAGGCGGTCGCGGTCGCCCTCGGCGGGATCACCGCGGCACCGCTGGCCCCACAAGCGGCCGCCCTGTACCCGTTCGGGACCTTCCACGACCTGCGCTGGCTGCTCGTCTTCCACGACGGGTGGCTGGCCTTCGGCGCCGAGCTCGCCGCGCTGGTGGTCTTCCGCACGGTGCTCACCACCGCGCTGGTGCGCCTGGCCTGGCCCGACGACGTCGACCGCCCGCCCATCGGCGCGCAGCTGGCCCGATCGGCCATCGCCGTGGGCGTGGCCCTGGTCGCGCTGCTGGCCAGCGCGCTGCTGCTGTTCTCGATGGCCGTCGCCTCGTTGTCGTGGCCGCTGTTCGCTGCCGTGCCGGTGACCCTCGCCGTGGCGATGCTGTCGGCGCACGCCGCGGTGGTCCCGGGCTGGTGGCGCCAGCTGCCCCCGAAACGAGCGGTGGGGTTGGTGCTCGGACAAGCGGTCTTCGTGATGCTCGCCGCCGCGGCGATCACCGTGGTGCCCACTCCCGTCGTGGTGCTGGTCGCTCTGGCCGCCGGCGCGGTCGACGCCGTGCTGTGGGCCAAGCAGGTCGACGTCCTCGCCCGTGTCGTGCCGGCCGAGCGCCGGGTGCCGGTCGCACCTCTGGCCGTCGCCGGGTTCCACGCCCTGGCACTGGCCGGGCTGGCGGTGTTCGTGGGCATCGGTCCGAGCAGCCACGAACCACAGCGTCCACCGCAATCGGTCCGCGCCGCGGCGGCCACCGAACCCGACCCCGTGCTGGTCGCCGCCGGATTCGGGTCGAGCTGGGACGGCACCTCACCGCCCGACCTCGGCCCCGGCCTGCACCCGGTGCGCTTCTCGTACCGGGGGCTCGGCCCCGGCGACCGGCCCCTGGCCTACGAGGCCGCCGACACCCACCAGTCCATCGAGGATCTCGCCCAGCGGATGGACGAGCAGGTGCAGGCCTTGCACCGGCGCACCGGCGAACCGGTGGTGATCGTCGCCACCAGCGAGGCGACGGTGGTCGCCCGCACGTACCTCGAGCAAGGGACCCGACCGGCCGTGCGCGAGCTGATCATGCTCAGCCCCCTGGTCCGCCCCGGCCGGGTGTACTACCCGAGCGACGGGCACGCCGGATGGGGACAGGCGACGGGCTGGTTCCTCGACGGGCTCGGGTCGACGCTCAGCTCGCTGTCGGGCTGGCAGCTCGACCCCGACATGCCCATGCTCCGCTCGTTGGTCGACCACGCGCCGGCGCTGCGCCTCGGGATGATGTGCCCCGAGCAGGGCACCGAGATCAGTGCCCTGCTGCCCATCGGCGGCGTCACCGCCGCCCCGTCGACGGCCGACCTCGACGTGCCGGTCCGGGTGGTGGGCGGCTTCCACGGCACCGCCGTCGACCCGGCCGAGATCCGCACGCTGCTGCGCCGGTCGATCACCGACGGCGGCGGCAACGGACCGGCCATCGTCGACCTGGGCGCCGAGACCCTGCGGGCGGCGGCCTCTGCCTGGCACGTGCCCGAGCTGCCGCTGTCGCTGAACGACGCCTGGGACTCGCCGGCGGCCGGGCAGTCGTCGTGCGACTTCGCCCGCGCCGAGTTCCGCCGCTGGACCGCCGACGGCGGCTGACCCGCGCTGGGGGACCGCCGGGGACCCCGGATAGGTTGGTCATCGGCCCGCCTCCCCCCGTTCGACCACCGAAGCTGCTGGGAACCTGATGATCCTCACCGACGAAGTCCTCAACCTCGAGACCGACGACGGCGTCGGGCTGACCGCCCGGACGTGGCAACCGCAGGTCGAGTCGGGCACCGGGATCGTGCTCGTCCACGGCTTCACCGGCTCCAAGGACGACCCCAAGCTGGTGGCGGTGGCCGAGCGCCTCAGCGCCGACGGTCACCACGTCGTCAGCTACGACGCCCGGGGCCACGGTGACTCCGACGGGCACTGCACCCTGGGCAACGACGAGCACCTCGACGTCGCCGCCGGCGTCACCCACCTGCGCCACCGCGCCGACCGCATCGTCGTGGTCGGCGCCTCGATGGGAGGCGTGTCGGTGCTCCGCCACGCCGCGCACGCCCACGACGTCGACGGCGTGGTCAGCGTGAGCGCGCCGGCCCGCTGGCGGCTGCCCCGCACCCCGCAGGGTCTGCTGGCCGCGCTGATGACCCAGACGTCACCCGGCCGCAAGCTGCTCGCCGGGCGCATGAACGTGCGGATGGCCGGCCACTGGCACCGCCAGGCACCCCCGGCCGAGCTCATCGCCCAGCTCTCGGTGCCCGTCGCCGTCGTGCACGGTCGCCGCGACCGCTTCCTGCCCCAGCGCAACGGGCAGCAGCTGTTCGACGCCGCCAACGAGCCGCGCCGGCTGTTCCTGGTCGAAGGCATGGGACATGCCTACGGACCGGCCGCCGTGCCGGTCATCAGCCAAGCGGTCTCCTGGGTGCTCGGCGCGGCGTAGTCCCGGCCCAGCAGATCTAGGACATCTCCTCCCACCACCAGGCCAGACCGGCCAGGCCCGGTCCGGTGTGGGCGACCATGGCGGCGCTGAAGTCGCCGCGGAAGATCCGGTCGTCCTCGGAGGTCACCACCGACTGCAGGAGCCAGTCGGCCGCGTCGGGAGCCTGGGCGTGCAGGGCGGCGGCGTGCAGGCGCACCGCTCCCGACGGGCGCGTGTCGCGGCACTCGGAGGCGATGCGGTCGAGCGCCGCTTCGCGGCTCAGCGCAGGCCGACGGGGATGGGCCTCGCCGTCGCGGAACTCGAACACCGGGTTCACGTGGAGCCGGTTGCCGGCCCAGGCGGCGGCGCTGGGCACCCGCCCGCTCTTGGCCAGCTGCTCGAGATCGTCGAGCGTGGCCACCAGGTGCACCCGCTCGGCGACGCGGTTGGCCACGGCCTCGCACTCGTCGAGCGAGGAGCCGTCGCTCGCCGCCTCGGCCGCGGCCAGGGCCACCAGGCCCTCGCCGCCGGCGGCCGTGGTCGTGTCGACCACGCGGACGTCGCCCTCGACCTGCTGGGCGGCCAGCGTGGCGATCTGGTGGCTGGCGCTCATGTTGGACGACACGGTCAGCAGCAGCGCGCCGTCGCGCTCGACCTGCTCGGAGCGGTCGATCAGCGCCTGGGCCCACGAACCCGGCGACGGGGCCGACGTCGACACGCCCTCGCCCAACCGGGCGATCAACTGGTCGAGCGACAGGTCGCCGTCGTCGTAGGACTCGCCGCCCACGACGAGCTGGAGCGGGATCACCGCGATGTCGTGGCGGGTGACCAGGTCGTCGGGGAGGGTGGCAGCGCTGTCGACCAGGACGGCAACGGTCATGGGGTCTCCTGGAGGTGGGGCTGGTGGGGATCGGGGGTGTCGTCGGGTTCGGCGGCCCGGGTGTCGCGGTCGTAGAGCAGGCGCCACAACAGCACCGAGGCACCCGGCTGGTCGGGGGGCCGGTTGCCGAAGAGGCGCTTGGCGAGGAGCGGCACCAGGATGGCGCTGCCGGCCAGCGCGCCCGAGCGTCCGCGGGTGCGGGCCAGCACCGGCACCAGGGCGACGAACGAGGCCAGGGAGCCGAGGGCGGTCTCGCCGAAGATCCGGCCGAACGCCAGGCCGCTGAGCAGGACGCCGGCGCCGGGTTCGTTGCGCACCAGCAGCGCGCCCATGGCCGGCGAGATGCCGCGACCGCCGGCGCCCGCGAGCCAAGGCGACCAGTTGTGGCCGACGACGGCCATGGCGCCGGCGACGGCGGCAGCCGCGGGCCGGTCGGGACCGGCGACGAGGGGCCCGACGCTGCCCTTGGCGACGTCGGCGACCCCACCGACCACCAGGGGGCCGAACCCCGACTCGCGGTACAGCGAGGTGCCCGAGACGGTGCCGGTGCCGACCGAGCGCAGGTCGACGCCGGCGACGCGCCGCGCCACCAGGTTGGAGAACGGGATCGCCCCCGCGGCGAAGCCGGCGGCGACGGCGAGAGCTGAGCGGCCGGTGGCGCGCCGTGGTCGGGTCAATCGTGCTCCTTCACATCTGGTGGCGGGCGGCCTTCCAAGTGTTCGTACCCCCGTGGATGTCTGGCTACTCCCCGTGTGTCCGGTCTCACACCCTTCCCGTGACGAGCCGGTACCGTTCGGCGGAACTGTCCTGCGGCGCCGTGTCGTCGGGTAGGAGCCACGCCGAATGGCCACCCCATCTTCGTCCCAAGAGACCTCGAGCGTGCGGACCCTGTGGTCGCGCCGGGACTTCCGCCTCCTGCTCATCGGGCAGGGCGTCTCCGGCCTGGGCGACTGGATGGCCACGGTCGGGCTGATGGCCCTGGTGCTCGAGCTCACCGGGTCGTCCACCGCGGTGGGCGGCGTGCTCGTGCTGCGTCTGGCCCCCACCGCCATCGCCGGTCCGTTGGCCGGTCGCCTCAGCCAGCGCCTCCACCGCAAGTCGACCATGCTCGCCATGGACGCCGTGCGCATCGGCATCGTCCTGCTGCTGCCGCTGCTGCACGCCCTGTGGTGGGTGTACCTGTGGGCGTTCCTGCTCGAGGTCGCCGGCATCATCTTCCTGCCCGCCCGCGATGCGTCGATCCCCGACCTGGCCGGCGACGACGACCTGCCGCTGGCCAACGGCCTCGTGCTCGGCTCGTCGTACGGCACCATCCCCCTCGGCGCCGGCCTGTTCGCCGCCGTGCTGGCCCTCACGGGTTCCACGGTCGTCGCCTTCTGGGCCGACGCCGCCACGTTCGCCGTGTCGTTCGCCTGCATCTCCCGACTGCGGATCGACGACAGCAACTGGGGCGACGGAGACGAGCAGGCCGACGCCAGCTTCCGAGCGTCGCTGCGCCTGCCGCTGGTCCGGATCATCGCCCCCATCGCCTTCGTGGTCGCCATGGGCCTGGGCTCGCTGTTCTCCCTCGGCATCGTCTTCGTGCGCGACGTGCTCGGTGCCTCCGACGTCGAGTTCGCCGTGCTCGTCGCCCTCTTCGGTGTCGGTGCGGGCGTCGGCCTGGCCGGCCTGCACCTGCTGGGCGTCGACCCGTCGCTGCCGGTGCTGCGCCGCCTCGTGCTCGGCCAGGGCGTCGTCGTGGCGGGCATGAGCCTGTCCCCGAACATCGGCCTGGCCTTCCTCGGCGCCGTGATGTTCGGTGCCGCCACCGCCGGCGCGCTGGCCACGGCCATGAGCTTCCTGCAGGAGCGGCTGAACGAGCGCGACCGCACCCTGGCCTTCACCGCCTTCCACGTCGTGATCCGCATCGGCATCGGCATCGCCGCCATCGCCTCGGGCACCGCCGCCGACATCTTCGACCACATCACCGTGCCGTGGGTGGGTGCCATGGCCGCCAGTCGGGTGGTCCTGGTCCTGTCGGGGCTCATCGTCGTCGCATCGGTGATCGTGTCGGCCGGACGCGACGGGCACGCCGAGGCCGAGGCCGAGGCAGGGCACGGGGTCGGGCGAGGAACGGCCGCCGCCGAATCCGCGTGACCAGGCAGGGCGCGAACCGGACATAGTTCCCGTACCCGACGGGTACAACCCAGCCTGATGGCTCGGCCACGGAACGCGCGAAGCGCGCACCTGATGCGGCGCGCCGCCACCGGTGTGGCGGCGGCCGTCCTCGTGCTGCTCGCGCTGCTCGGCACGCAGCCCGACGCCCGGGCCGGGTCGAGCGAACCGGCGCTGTGGTCGGGCAAGGCCGAGGCCTTCGCCGTCCAGGTCGGCTTCGACACCTCACCCAAGCTGGTGCCCCTCGAGGACCTGGTGCTCGTCGACGTGCCCGACGCCGCCACCACCTGGGACCAGGTCAGTGGCACGGCCCGGGCGTCGGTGCTCTACCCGGGCGCCTCGGGCACCGGAGGGCCGGGCATGATCTGCCAGGTCGGCTTCCCCTGCCCCGACGGCTTCCCGCCCGCGTACCCGTTGGTGGCCAACGCCCAGGGTTCGACCCAGCCCGACGACCAGACGCCCGACGGCTCGGCCTCGGCCCACGTCGGCGACGACGTCGCCGTGGCCAGCGCCGAGCTCTCCGACGACACCCCGGCGCACGACGCCCTGGCGGCGGTGCTGCAGTTCGACACCGCTCGTGCCGACAGCCGCCAGTCGATGGACGGTGGCGTCCTCACCGTCGAGTCCACGTCGATCGTCACCGGGCTGCGCCTCCTCGACGGGCTCATCCGCATCGACCAGGTCCGCACCCACGCCCGGTCCCGCTCCGACGGCTCCGCCGTCCACGCCAGCCAGGCCGACGTCACCGTCCAGGGCGTGCGCATCGCCGGACAGGAGGTCGAGGTCGGCGCCGACGGGATCCACCTGGCCGGCCAGCGCGTCCCCGGCCTGCCCGGGAGCGACGCGCTGCCGGTCACCGACCTGCTCGCCTCCCGGGGCATCACCATCCGCCAGCTGGGGACGCAGCACGACGACCAATCGGCCACCACCTCGGCCCAGGGCACCGGGCTGCTCATCACCGCCCCGATCGAGCTCGACGGCTCGACCGTCCCGAGCCTCCCCGGCACCGCCTACCGGACCTACATCACCAGCATCGTCATCGGCGGAGCGTCCAGCTCGGCGTTCGCCGATCCCGACGGCTTCGGCTCGCTCTCCGGATCGTTCCCGGCGCCCGCAGCCGGCGAGGCCGGCCCGTCGAGCGCCGCGCCGTCGCCGTCGAACGCCGGTGCAGCCGCCACACCATCCCCGCCCGTCGACGCCGGCCAGCCGACGGGCACGGCCACCACCTCGCCCACCACACCACCGGCGCCCGAGCAGGCTGCACCCACCACGCAGTCGACCGCCACGCCGACCGACGTCGGTGACCTGCTCGGCGCGCTGTCACCCGGGCAGATCCGAGCGCTCTACCTGGCCGGCGTGATCGCCGCCGTCGGCGTCTTCCTCGCCTCCCGGGCGGCCGCCCGCACCGCCCACCTCCGCACGCGACCCGAGAGGAGCCCGTGATGCTCGCCACCACCGCCGTCGGCCGAGCCGACGCGCCAGCAACCACCGAACCCGACGCCACCGTCGTCTGGGCCTGGATCGGCCGGGCGCTGCGCCCCGTCGTGGGGTGGATCCTCACCGTCGCCGGCGTGGTGGTGATCGGTGCCGGTTGGTGGGGCGTGTCGGGCACCACCGTGGTGGCCAAGCAGATCCCGTACCTGATCTCCGGCGGCGTCGGCGGTGTCGGGCTGATCCTGGTCGGCGGGTTCATCCTCCTGCTCCACGACGCCCGGGGGGCCGCCACCCGCATCGAGGTCATGGAGGAGCAGCTGGCCGAGCTGCACCGGGTGCTGCTGATCGACCCCTCCGACGTCACCGGCCAGCTCGCCGGCGCCAACCACGCCGCCACCGCCACCGCCGCGCCCGGGCCGGTGACCGGCGACGACCGGGTGGCCCTGGCCAACGGCCGCACCTTCCACCGCCCTGACTGCTCCATGGTCCGCGGCAAGGGCGACGTCGAACCGGTCGATGCCGGCGCCGTCGACGAGCGCGGCCTGCGCCCGTGCAAGCTGTGCACCCCGACGGCCGCACCGACGGCGGCCGACGCACCCGAGCGCCCGTGAGCACCACGTCGCGTCCCGACGCCCGGCTGACGGCGGCCGCCGTCGCCAGCCTGGCGTTCCTGGCGTTCTTCGCCATCGGCGGCAGCCACCCCGACGCCCAGCTGCTGGTGGACCTCACGGTCTCCGGCTTGGTGGTCGGCGCCATCTTCTCCCTGTCGGCCATGGGCATCGTCACCACCTACCGGGCCACGGGCGTGTTCAACCTGGCCCACGGCGCCCTCGCCATCCTCGTCACCTATGCGCTGTGGCAGGTGGTGCGCTGGGGCGTCCCCACCGCCGTCGCCGCCCCCCTCGTCCTGCTCATCGGCGGGCCGGCGCTGGGCGTGGCCATCGACCGCTCGGTGTTCCGTCGCCTCCAGCAACGCTCGGCCAGCGTCGCCGAGCGCCTCGTGGCCACCGTCGGCCTCTTCGTGCTGGCGGTGGGGCTCGTCTTCACCGTCTGGGGCCCCGACACCCACGCCGACCCCGTCCGCCTGTTCCCGTCGACTCCGCTGCGCTGCGGTGGCAACCCGTGCGAGCTGCCCGTCGGCGGGCTCACCCTCACCGTGGGCCTCGACCAGCTCGCCGTGATCGGGGTCGTCTTGCTGCTCGGTGCCGGACTGTGGGCGCTGCTGCACCGCAGCCGGCTGGGCCTCGAGATGCGGGCGGTCGTCGACGACCGCCGCGCCGCCGAGCTGTCGGGCGTCGACGCCGACCGGGTGTCCCGGGTGGCGTGGGCCATCGGCGCCGGCATGGCCGGGCTCACCGGCGTGCTCCTCGCCCCGATCACCTTCGGACTCGACCCGTTCCGCCTGACCCTGCTGGTGACCGAGACCCTCGCCGTCGCCGTCCTCGCCCGCCTCGTCAGCCTCCCGCTCGCCGTCGGCGGTGGCTTCTTCCTGGGGCTGCTCACCACCTACGGCGGCCTCTTCTCCTTCGCCCGGCCGGCCGAGCTGCTCGGTGCGTCCGACGGGCTGGCCGGCACCATCGGCGCCGTCGGCGACCCGATCCTGTCGAGCCTGTCGGTGTTCGTGCTGTTCGGGGCGCTGCTGCTCAACCGGCACCTGGGGTCGAGCTCGCTCGACGACACCGCCGGCTTCGTGCGCCGCATGGCAGCCGGCGCCACCGCCTGGTCGCCACCTCGCTGGCTGGTCGGCGCCGCGGTGGCCGCCGTGGCGCTGGTGCCCCTGGTCCTCGACGCCGGTGACATCGGGTCGGCCCAGACCGCCCTGGCCCTCGGCGTGGTCTTCCTGTCGATCGTGGCCGTCACCGGTTCGACCGGCGACATCACGCTCGGCCAGGCCGGGTTCGCCGGCCTCGGCGCGTTCCTGTTCGCCCGGCTGCACGCCGGCACGGTCGCTGGGTTCCCGGCGCTGCCGGTGATCCCGGCCACGCTGCTGGCGGCGCTGGCGTGCATCCCCGTCGGGGTAGCCGTGGCCTGGCCGGCGGTCCGCCGCCGCGGGCTGTTCGTGGCCCTCACCACGTTGGCGTTCGGGTTGATCCTGCAGCGCTACGTGTTCGAGAACTTCTTCTTCACCGCCGCCGACGCCCTCCGCGTCGACCGACCGACGCCGCTGGGGATCGACCTCTCGGGCGACACCGCGTTCTTCTGGTTCGAGCTGGTCGTCGTCATCGCGGCAGCGGCGCTGGTCCGCAACATCCGACGGGGACGGCTCGGCCGGGTGCTGGCCGCGCTGCGCGACAGCGGTCCGGGCGCCGCCGCCTGCGGCATCCCGGTGCGCCGCTACCGCCTGTTCGCGTTCGGGGTCTCGTCGTTCCTCGGCGGCTTGGGCGGAGCGCTGCTCGCCCAGAGCGGCCGGGCGTTCGCCTCCGACGGCTTCATCGCCATGAACAGCCTGATCTGGTTCGCCGTGGTGATCGTCGCCGGGGCGTGGTCGATCACCGGCGCCCTGGTGGCGGCCGGCGCGTTCACCATGCTCGACGTGGTGCTGCCGGTGAACGGTCTGGCCATCTTCGTGACCGGCCTCGCCGCCGTCGCCCTGGGACGCATGCCGGGCGGCATCGCCGCCAACCTGTCCCGCTTCCGGATCCGTCCGCCGCGCGAGGCGTTCGAGGCCGCCCGGCGGCCAGCGCCGCGACAACGCCCGCTGGTGCCGTCGCCGCTCGCCCGCCAGCTCCTGGCCCGGAGGACCACGTCGTGAGCGCGCCCCTGACCGTCACCGGGCTCACCAAGCGCTTCGGCGGCGTCGTGGCCGTCGACCACGTCGACCTGCGCGTCGAGCCCGGCTCGCTCACCGGGGTCATCGGACCCAACGGCGCCGGCAAGACCACGCTCTTCGACTGCATCGCCGGCGCCCAGCAGCCCGACGAGGGCTCGGTCCGGCTCGGCGAGCGGTCGCTCGACGGCATGCTGCCCGAGCACCGGACCGCCGCCGGCCTCGGCCGGACGTTCCAGCAGCTCCAGGTCTTCGACGGCATGACCGTGCGCGACAACCTCGTGGTGGCGGCCGAGTCCACCACCACCGTCTCGTGGCGCGACCTGCTGCGCCCCCGCCACCGACCCAGCGACGCGGTGCAGGCCACCATCGACGAGGTGCTCGAACGCACCGGCACCACCGCGGTGGCCGATCGCCTCGCCGGCGAGCTGCCGGTCGGCACCCTGCGGCTGGTCGAGCTGGCCAGGGCCCTGTGCACCCGTCCGCGGGTGCTGCTGCTCGACGAGCCGGCCAGCGGGCTCGACACCCACGACCGGCCGGCCCTGCACGACCTGCTGCTGGCCCTGCCCGACGATGACCTGGCCGTGCTGCTGGTCGAGCACGACCTCGACCTGGTCCTGGCCGTCTGCGACCGGATCCACCTGATGGACCGCGGTCGCATCGTCAGCAGCGGCACGCCCGACCAGATGCGCACCGATCCCACGCTCGAGCGTGCCTACCTGGGCGGGGCAGCGTGAGCCCCGCGCTCGAGCTGTCCGACGTGCGGGCCGGCTACGGCCGGCTCGAGGTGCTGCACGGCATCGACCTGGTGGTGCCCCACCGCAGCATCGTCGCCCTGCTCGGCCCCAACGGCGCCGGCAAGTCGACCGCGTTCTCGGTGCTCGGCGGCACGGTCGACCGCCGAGGCGGCACCGTCCGCGTCGACGGCGTCGCCCTCGACGCCCGCTCGCCGGCCGAGATGGCGCGGCGCGGCATCCGCCTGGTCCCCGAGACCGGTGGCGTGTTCGCCGGTCTCACCGTGGCCGACAACCTCGACGTCGTCCGACCCACCGAGGGTGAGCTCGCCGGGTGGGCACCGACGCTCGACGACCTGTTCGATCTGCTCCCGGCGCTGCGCGACCGGCTCGACCAGGTGGCGGGCACGCTGTCGGGCGGCGAACAGCAGATGCTGGCCCTGGCCCGGGGCCTGTTCGGAGCGCCCCGTGTCCTGCTGGTCGACGAGCTGTCCACCGGCTTGGCGCCGGCCATCGTCACGCAGCTGCTGGACACGCTGTCCGAGCTACCCGACCGGGGCGTCGCCGTCCTGCTGTCCGACCAGCACGCCGACGCCGTCCTCGACGTCGCCGAGATCTGCTACGTCATGCGCTCGGGCCGCGTCGTCCACGTCGGCGAGCCCCACGAACTGCAGCCCGGCGGGCCGGCCCGCGACCTGCTCGGCGCCGCATAGGCGCTCAGGACGCCGGGCGGTAGCTGACGAAGGGGACGCCGTCCTCGCAGTACGGCACCGGCGCGACGGCGGTGAAGTTCTCGACGTCGTCGTTCCACTTGGCCACCGACAGGCACTCGCGCCCGGTCTCGGCCACGTCGTCGGGCTGCCAGTCGATGGGGGTCAACAGGCCGTCGCCGTCCCAGCTGGACAGGCCGTTGAGCCAGTCCATGAGCCCCTGGCGGGTCGGGGCGGCACCCATCGACTCGACACCCTCGGTGAACAGCTTGGCCGCCGCCCACCCCTCGAGCGACCACTGGTGGAGCGTGTCGTCGTGGGCGCCGTTGTAGACGGTGGTCATGGTCTTGCGGAACAGGTCGACCTGGGGGTTGGACGTGTCGGCGTTGGGTCGCGACTCGCCGACCTCGTAGGCCACCTTCCGGCACACGTCGGGAAGCTGGCGGCCCACGCCCCGGCTCCACTGCTGGGTGGTGCCGACCTTGGCCTTCACCGAGAACGACGCCCGCGACATGGCCTCGCACAGGTTGCGGTTGCCGGTGGCGTCCATGACGTCCCAGATGCCGTCGACGCCCTGGGCCCGCATGTCGGCGACCACGCTGTCGAAGTTGGGGAAGGCGAGGTTGACCTCGTAGGAGACCGGCGTGATCCCCTCCTTCTTCATGGCGTCGACCATGTAGCTGGCGTAGCTCTGCGACTGGGGCACGTTGTAGTGCACGATCGCCGCCTTGGTGACGCCCGCCTTCTGCTTGATGAAGCGGAACTGGAGCGTCTGCAGGTAGACGTCGCCGTCGATGCCCACGCTCTTGCCGTCGCGGGGCATGTCGTCGCCCCGGATGGCGAAGTGGGTCGGGTACCGGTAGTAGGCGTTGCCCACCGGCTGGCCACCGACGTCGGGAACGCCCTGCTGGGCCACGTAGCCGGCACCGGCGTACGAGCGGGTGGCGTTGCCGACCAGGGCGAACACCTTCTCGTCGTCGATCAGTCGGTGGACGCACTGCTGGTTGCGTGAGCGGTCCTCGGCGTCGTCGCACCAGATCAGCCGGACCGAGCGGCCGTGGACACCGCCCCGCGCGTTCAGCCGCTGGAAGAAGGCGTTCACGCCGTAGTAGCTGGGCATGAAGATCGAGGCACCCAGGGGGCCGCTCTTGGAGGCGATGATGCCGACGCGGATCTCGTTCCCGGTCACGCCGACGTCGGACGCCTGGTTCGGCTGCGACTGATCGGGTTGCGCCTGGGCCTGGGAACCGCCCGGGCCGGAGGCGGCGCCACCGCCGGACGTCGCGGTGGTGGTCGGTCGGGCGTTGCCCGCGCTGCTCGACGGCGACGACGTCGAGTCGCTGCCGTTCGATCCGGTGGCGTCGGCGGCCGACGTGCGCTGGCCGGCCGTCGAGCCGGTCCGGTCCCGCGTCTGGCGAGGCGCGGCGGCGAACGTCCCGTCGCCCGCGTCCGTGCTGGAGGACGGCGCGCCGGACCGGCCACCGTCGGTGCGGAACGCCTCGTCGGGGACGCGCGTGCCGCACGCGGCGGTGAGCAGGGTCACGCACGCGACGAGGACGAGGATGCTTCGCCGGGGCACCTGTCCGACGTACCCGTTCGTCCGGATCAGTAGACGTTGCCCGTTCTGCCGTCTTCTGCCGGGTGGCCGGTGGTGAGCACGGTGGTGAGCCCGGCCGCACCCGGGCATGGACGCCCGCGATGCCCACCCACACGACCACCCGATCGCTGCTGCGGCGCGCCACGTCGTCGGTCGTGGACGCGGTCCGGTCCTCCGACTGGCTCGCCGGGCTGGCCACCGGCGTCGTGAGCTCCACGTTCTCGACGGCGTTCGTGCAACTCGGCGCCCGGCAGATCGGCCGCGATCCCGGCGTCGACTGGATGCAGGTCGGCACCGTGCCGCTGCGCCGGCGCGGCATCCACCGGCACCCCACCCGGGGCAGCCAGGCCATGGGTATCGCCTCGCACCAGTTCGCCGACATCATGTGGGCCACGCTGTTCGGGGGCCTGGTGCTGGCGCCGGTGCCGCCGCGCCACCGCAAGAAGGTCATCGCTGCGTCCGCCGTGCCGTGGGCCGCCCTCACCGCCGGTGCCGAGTACTCCGTGTTCCTGCCGTGGGTGCAGCCGGTGCTGCGGATGCAGGTGCCGTACTGGACGGCCTTCGGGGTGCACACGGCGTCGGCCTCGGCCTACCCGCTGTTCTCGGCGTTCCGCCACGGCGACCGCCGGTCGGCCGAGCGCACCCTGGCCTGGATGGGCGCCGCCCTCGCCGGCCTCGCCGTCGTCCGGTGGGCCGAGCGACGCAACCGCGTGCCGGCGTGGCCGCAGAGCCAGGACCGCCACGACGAGGACATCGACTTCCTCTACCGGATGTCGGGCCACCACGTGACCGGTCTCCGGCTGGCCCAGCTCGCCGCCGACCGAGGCGGCGATCCGACCATCCAGGCGCTCGGCCGTCTCATGACCGCCCAGCACGAATCCGAGCTCCAGGTGATGGAGACGTGGTACCGAAGCTGGACCGGTCAACCCGTGCCGCCGCTGTCCGACGAGGACTGCCAGGCCATGGAGGGCATGCCGCCCGAGGACGACGTCGACGAGCTGGCCGGGCGTTCGGGCACGTCGTTCGACGACCGGTTCGTCGAACTGATGGTGCCGCACCACCTCGGGGCGATCCACATGAGCGAGCGCCGCCTCGACCGGTCGCACGACCCTCGGATGCGGGCGTTCGCCGCCGCCATCGTTCACACCCAGTCGGGTCAGATCGAGTCGATGCAGGAGGGCAAGCTCGGGATCTGACGGCTGGTCAGGCGTCCCGGAGCACCACGGCCGACGACTCGGGGGCACCGGCTCCGACCTCGGTGCCGAGCTGGCGAAGCACCGGAGGGACCAGTCGCGGATGGCGGAAGATCCAGTCGTGGTCGAGGACCGCGTCGGAGTCGGTGTCGCTGACCACGTGGAACGTGGCGCCGAGACGCCGTGCGACCTCGCGGCCGTCGTCCCGTCGCAGCAGCGTGTCGCGGTCGGCCCACACCACGTGGCACGGCGTCTGCTGCTCGCGGATGGCGGCGATGTCGTCGGCCCGGGTCGACGCGAATGCCCACCACCCCGCTTGGGCCATCTGCAACGGCCGGAACACGGCGGTGGAGAGGAAGTCGACGGCGGCGCGCGGGCTGGCCAGCCGGACCAGGTCGAACCCGCTGAGCGCGTCGCGTGTGAGCACCCACCGCCGGTCGAGGGCGACCGAGTCGGAGATGATCAGCTCGGTGACGCGCTCGGGATGGCGCGCCGTGAGCTCGACCGCCAGGCCGGTGCCGAAGGAGTGCGAGAGGAAGCTGGCCGACTCGACGTCGAGCTCGTCCAGGGTCTGCACCAGCCGCTCGAAGATGTCGTCGGCCTTCCAGCGCAGACCGTGCGGGAACAGCTCGACGAGGATCGCCCGACTGAACCCGGCCAGCTCGTCGACCAGCGGCTCGTAGGCGACCCGGCCGAGGGCGAACCCGGGCAGCAGGACCACCGGTGGGCCCTCGCCGCGGACGAGGGCGGGCAGTGGCGTGGAGCTCATCGGCTTCGGCCGACGCCACGCCGGACGGCTCGGGGCGATGGCGGCATCGTGCCGTTACGCTAACCACGCCCCGTTCCCGATCCACCCCGGCGCATGGCCATCCTCCCCGATCAGCTCCGCATCCTCGTCGAGTCGCACCCCGACGAGACCGCCTACCGGGTCATCGGCTCCGGCGACATGACGTTCCGGCGGTGGTGGCAGCAGGCCAACCGCATCGCCCGCACGCTGACCGGCGCCGGCATCGGCAAGGGCGACCGGGTGGCCCTGTTGTTCGAGAGCCGCGACGCGCTGCACCGGTTGCAGGCGTCGGTCGGCGCCCAGCTGGCCGGCGCCGTCTCGGTGCCGCTCAACTCCGCCCTGTCGCCCACCGAGCTGGCGGCCATCGGCGCCCACGCCGAGCCCGCGGCCGTGCTGGCGGGCGCCAGCCTGGCCGACCGGGTGACCCACCTGGCGTCCGACCCGGTGGTGCTCATCCCCGAGCCCGGCGCCGGTCCCGACTCGTGGGGGGCCACGCTCGTCGACGACGACCAGCCGGTGCAGCCGCCGGTCACCGAGGACGACCCGGCCGACATCATCTACACCTCGGGCACCACGGGCCGGGCCAAGGGCGTGCTGATCCGGCACGTCAACGCCGCCCAGCTGCCCATCGCCGAGCCCCACTGGACCGGCAAGTGCTGGTTCCACGCCAGTCCCCTCTCGACCACCGCGGGTGCGGCGTTCACCTTCGTGCCCATGCAGCTGGGCATGACCGGCGTGTACCTGCCCCGGTTCGATCCCGAGGTGTTCTGCGACCTGGCCGAGTCGGGCCAGATCCACATGGCGTTCATCGTGCCGGCCATGGCCGAGATGCTGCTGGCCCGCTCCGACCTCGCCGACCGCGACCTCTCCGGCATCGAGATCCTGTCGGTGGGCAGCGCCCCGATCGCCCCGGCCACGCTCATCGAGCTCGACGAGCGCCTGCCCAACGGCATCGTGATGAACGGCTACGCCCTCACCGAGTCCGGCGCCGCCCAGTTCGCCCTGCCCGCCAGCGAGGCTCGCCGCCGACCGGGCTCGGTCGGCCAGCCCATGGCGCCGGCCGAGGTCCGCATCGTCGACGACGACGGCAACGAACGTCCCGTCGGCGAGGTCGGCGAGGTCACGCTGCGCAGCAACCGACGGCCCCGGGAGTACTACCGCGACCCCGAGGCCACCGCCGCCACCTGGCGCAACGGCTGGCTGCACACCGGCGACCTGGGCTACGTCGACGACGACGGG
This sequence comes from uncultured Acidimicrobiaceae bacterium, assembly GCA_963800295.1. Classification (GTDB taxonomy): domain Bacteria; phylum Actinomycetota; class Acidimicrobiia; order Acidimicrobiales; family Salinilacustritrichaceae; genus Salinilacustrithrix. The sequence goes on along the minus strand of CAWDAJ010000008.1, from coordinate 404,577 downwards.
TACCTCTACCTGGCCGGCCGGGCCAAGGAGCTCATCATCCGCGGTGGCTCCAACGTGTACCCGGCCGACGTCGAGGCCGTGCTCTACGAGCACCCCGACGTGGCCGAGGCTGCGGTGTTCGGCGTTCACGACGACGTGTACGGCGAGGAGATCGCGGCCGCCGTGGTGCCCCGGGCGGGTGCGACGCTGGTCGGTGGCGCGCTCGAAGCGTGGTGCTCCGAGCGTCTCGCCTCCTACAAGGTGCCGCGCCTCATCTCGATCCGCGACGACCTGCCCCGAAACGACACCGGCAAGATCCTCAAGCGAGCGCTCAGCGACGAGCTGGAGGTCGCTCGCCAGGGCGCTGGCCCGTCGGCCGGCGACACCTGATCAGCGCCCGATCTCGTCGAGCACCTCCTGCATGGCGGTGGTGACGACCTGGTAGCGCTCGTCGAGGTCGTCGTCGGCGCCGACCTCGATGGGCTCGAGCACCCGCACGGTGATCTGGGCGGGGAACGGGATGTGGAACAGGTAGTCGGAGATGTTCAGTCCCCACGGCGCGGCGATGGAGATCGGCAGCGCCTTGAGGTTGAAGCGTCGGTCGAGGCCCAGGGCGTGGGCCAGGCGACGGCCGTCGGTGAGCGGCAGGTACGTGTTGTGGGCGCCCGCCGACACCACGGGCACGATGGGGACCCCGGTGTCGCGGGCCAGGCGGAGGAAGCCCTGCCGGCCCAGGAACTTGATCGTGTTGCGCTCCCAGAACGGCCGGTGCATCTCGATCTCGCCGCCCGGATAGACGATGACGGTCGCCCCCGCCTCGAGCGCGGCCTGCGCTGACTGCGGGTTGGCGGGCAGCACGCCGGAGCGGCGCATGAAGTCGCCGACCACCGGGAGGCGCAGCAGCGCCTCGTGGCCGAGCCAGAACAGCGGGGCATCGGTCCCGAAGCGTTCGAGGTACTCGAGGATGAACACGATGCTGTCGGGCGTGAGCTGCCCGCCCGAGTGGTTGGCCACCAGCAACGACGGCCCGTCGGGGATGTGCTCGAGGCCCTGCACGTCCGACCGGAAGTACGACTGGACGAACTGGCGGATCAGCGGCAGTGCCGGTTCCGCCCACTCCAGGTCGCGGACGTCTGGATCGAAGGCTGCCGTTTCCTGCTCAGGCGGCTGGTCGTTCACGTCGGACACTCCCGGGAGTCTGTCGCGCCGTGCGACGCGGACCCAGGCCCGCCGGCGGCGGGCCCTGGGCCAGATGCTGCGATGTGTGGTGTTGGAGTGACAACGACGTCAGCGGTGCGTCACCGGACGTCGATCTCGTGGCGCTCGGGCGCCATCGAGGCACCGATCATGCCGCCGATGCCGGTGATGACGAAGCCACCGAAGATCGAGGCGAAGGACTCCCAGGTGGGTGCGTCGATGCCGAGGCGGTCAGCACCCGCGGAGCCACCGACGACGACCTGGACGGCCGCGGCGACGTCGAACGCGGAGGCGGCGAAGAGGACGAGCCCCCAGACGGTCAGGCCGGAGATGAGGCCGGCGATCGGCGAGCGGCGACCGGAGGCGTACCCGGCGACCAGACCACCGACCGATGCGGCGACGATCGACGAAGCGAAGCCCCACCAGGCGAGGTTGTCGGCGAAGAAGTCGATGCCGGAGCCGAAGCCGAGGGCGGCCCAGAAGGACTGGAGCACGAACAACGTGGCCAGGCCGACGGCACCGCCGCTGAGGATGCCGGACCAGGACACCAGGCTCCGGTCACGGGTGAGGCCGGCGCGGTCCGGGGTGCGATCGTCGGTGTACACGCGTTCTCGTTCGTGGGTAGGTGTCATGGTCGACATCTGGCTGCTCCTTCCGTTGCGGAGTTCGATACACGGATCGCGTACCCGGCGGTCGGGGGGTCCTATTCGTCGACGGGTCGCCGGCGGTTTGGACCACCAGACCTGCACGCTGGAAAATGGCCATCGTGATCCAGTTGCTGCAACGCCGGCCCGCGGGATGGTTGGCCCTCGGGCTCGTGGCCGGGCTGTTCGTGGGCAGCGCCTGCTTCGGTCTGGTGACCGCGCTCGTGCGCGGTCACGACGTCACCGCCTTCTGGCGGTGCGTCGAGATCGCGTTCTGGTGGGCCGTCTCGGTCGGCGCGCTCCGGCGCACGCACGAACCGGCGACCGCGGGCTAGCTCAGATCTCGGCCAGCGCTTCGGCCAGCTCGGCCTTCTTCATCGTCGAGCGGCCGTCGAGGTCGGCAGCCTGGGCCTTCTCGTAGAGCTCGGCCCGGGTGAGGGCCAGCAGCTCCTCGAGGTTCTCCTCGCTCTCGCGCTGCTCGCGGGCGGTCCGGTGCTGCCACGACAGCAGGTCCATGCCGAGCTCGTTCATGCGGGCGACGCCGAGCTCGTCCTCCATCGCCGGCAGGTGCGTGCGCTCCTCGACGGGGAGGTGGTCGCGCAGCGCCTGGGCGAGCTCACCCACGACGGCACGCAGGTCCTTGCGATCGGAGGCCTCACGGGCCCGGTCGACCAGCTCGTCGACGGTCTCGTGCTCGCCACGGGCATCCTGCGCCGCGTCCTGGTCGACCTTCTCCATCAGCGGGTACAGCACCTCTTTCTCCATGGTGCTGTGGCGTTCGACGAGGTCACACAGATCGAGGGCACGTGAGCGGTGGGGCTTTCGCTCGAAGGCGGTGATGCAACGCTCGATGTCCTCGTGCTCGCGCTCGATCAGGTCCGTGGCGATGTTCATGTGCTCCTCTCGGCGCGACCCGTCCGACCGGCGGGCCCGGTCGGTCCACGGTCGCGACCCTCTTCTGTACCCGGACGGATTGGAGCGCAGAACCGAAGATCGACTGGACTCGTGGGAACAGGTGCAGTCCGGTCGTTGTTGGACGAATCGCACCCCCCGAACATGGAGCCGCAAATGTCTGTCCTCACCGCCCCCACCCGGCGCCGGAGCGCCCTGTTCTCGTTCCCCGATCCGGTGAACGAGGTCTCGGCCCGCCTGGTCGCCGCCGGCGTGGTCACCATGTCGGTGCTCACCATCACCTTCGACCTGCGCTGGCTGGTCCCGGTGATCGCCTACGGCTTCGTGGCCCGGGTGCTGACCGGACCCACGCTCAGCCCGCTCGGCCAGCTGGTGACGCGGGTCGTCACGCCTCGGATCCCCGTCGCGCCCCGCATGGTGCCCGGTCCGCCCAAGCGCTTCGCCCAGGGCATCGGCGTCGCCTTCTCGGTGACCGCCACCCTGTTGATGCTGGCCGGGCTCTGGGGCGCCGCGCAGGTCACGCTCGCCGCGCTCGCCTCGGCCGCCTTCCTCGAGTCGGCGCTGGGCCTGTGCCTGGGGTGCAAGGCGTTCGCCCTGTTGATGCGCGTCGGCATCATCCCCGAAGAGGTCTGCGAGCGCTGCAACAACATCTGGGCCACCAGCTGACCCACCCCGCCGGGGCTGGGCGGCTACCGGCTGCGCTTGGTGGCGCCCGACCGCTTGGCCGGCACCTTCTTCGAGCCGGCCTTCCTCTTGGCGGCCTTCTTCGTGGCGGCCTTCTTGGCCGCTGACCTCTTCTTGGTGACCGTCTTCTTCGCGCCGGTCTTCTTCGCGCTCGGCCTTCTTCCTGGTGGCCTTCTTCTTGCTCGGCGACTTCTTGGTGGCCGACTTCTTGGCCGGGGCCGTCTCGTCGACCAGCTCGGCGTCGGCGGCCGACTTGCGCACCGACCGGATGCCGTTCTGGGCGGCCTGCTTCGATTCGTACATCTGCGAGGTGGCGATCACCTGCCCGTTGGTCGCCAGCAGGTTCCAACGGAACTTGCCGTTGCTGGACTTCTTCAGCTCGAACCGTGCAGGCACGTGGGTGCTCCTTCGCCGGGGTGGTCGATGGGCGCACCGTACCGAACCGGAGCCGTACCGGTACCGTCCTGGTCCGTGACTGACGAGGCACCCTTCGACCTGTCCGAGACCGACCGCCTGCTGAGCACGACCCGCGCCGTGCGCAAGCGACTCGACCTGGATCGGCCGGTCGACCCCGAGGTCATCCTCGAGTGCCTGCGCCTCGCCGTGCAGGCACCGACCGGCAGCAACTCGCAGACCTGGCGGTGGATGGTCGTCACCGACCCCGACAAGCGGGCCCGCATCGCCGAGGCCTACTCGGCGATCGGCGGTCCCTACCTCCGCGGCGCCGCCGACTCGGCCCAGGAGGGGCAGACCAAGCGGGTCTACGAGAGCGCCGTGGCCCTGACCGACATCCTCCACCGGGTGCCGGTCCACGTCATCCCGTGCGTCGAGGGTCCCATCGACCTGTCCAGCAACGGAGCGGCGGCGTCGGCCTACGGATCGATCCTGCCCGCCGCCTGGAGCTTCCTGCTGGCGTTGCGCTCGCGGGGGCTCGGCTCGGTGTGGACCACGCTGCACCTGTTCCAGGAGCGCGAGGTGGCCGAGCTGCTCGGCATCCCCGAGAACGTCACCCAGGTGGCGCTGTTCCCGGTGGCTCACACCATCGGCACCGACTTCAAGCCCGCGTCGCGGCCGCCGGTCGAGGACATCACGTTCTGGGACACCTGGGGCGAGCAGCGCTGAACCCGCCCCTCAGGTCGACGGGCCCAGCACCGCTCCCGGTGCCGCGGCCGTCGACGTCTTGAGCTCGACGAACAGCACACGGGTGTCGGTCGACCCGGTGTTCTCGCCCTGATGCACCTGGGCGGGCAGCCAGTGCGCCTGACCCGCCTCCATCTCGACATCGCGTGTGGCACCGTCCACGTGCAGCCGGCGCTGGAACGACGAGAGCGTGTACATGACGCTGTCGGGATGACGGTGGGGCGAGGTCATGGCACCCGGCGTGTCGTGGTACTCGAGGACGCGCACCAGATCGTTCTCGAAGATCGTCCGGTACTTGTCCGGGTCGGTGCAGGTCGGGTCGGAGCAGGTCGGGTCGTCGTCGGTCGGCACGCAGTTCTCACTTCGTAGAGTTGGACTTTATAAAGTGGAACTATGCACGGTGCTCAGGAACCGGTCAAGGGCCGCACCGAAGCCGGCCGACGGCGCGAGCGGCGGGCCCGCCGGACTCGGGAGCGCATCGTCGGCGCCGCGACCACCCTGTTCCTCGACCGCGGCTACGCCGCCACGACGGTCGAGGCCATCGCAGCCGAGGCAGGCGTCGCCACCGCCACCGTGTACCAGGCGTTCGGCACCAAGGCCGCGGTGCTGGCGCGCGCCCTCGACGTGACCATCGCCGGCGACACCGACGCGGTGGCGGTCCTCGACCGCGACTGGGTCGCCGCTGCCCGTGCCGAGCCCGATGCGCGGGGGCGGCTGGCGGCCGTGGTCGGCGGCGCCGCCCGCATCGCCGCCCGCACGGCACCGCTGAAGGAGGTGATGCGCGACGCCGCCGCCACCGAGCCCGACATCCGCGAGTTGCTTCGCCGCGACGACGCCCAGCGGCTGGTCACGCAGCGAAGCCTGCTGGAGCTGGCACTCGGTGCTCCTCCGCCCGAGGACGCGGTCACCGTCTTCTACTCGTTGGTGAACAGCCACGCGTACCGGCTCGCCTCCGAGCAGCTCGGCTGGGACGAGGAGCGCTGGCGAACGTGGCTCGTCGAGGTGCTGACCGGCCAGCTGCTCACCGATCCACTCACCGATGATTGACTCAACTTCTTTCGAATGATTATCGTGCCGGCGTGCCTACGGAGATCGAACGGCGAGCCGCCGTGCACGCCGCACTGGGCGATCCGGTGCGGTTGGCGCTCGTCGACGATCTCGCGGCCAGCGACCGCTCCCCCACCGAGCTGTCGACTCGCTTCGACATCCCCGGCAACCTGCTCGCCCACCACCTCGACGTCCTCGAGCGCGCCGGGCTGATCGAGCGGTTCGTCTCGTCGGGCGACCGGCGCCGGCGCTACGTGCGTCTCCGCCACGCGGCCGTCCACGGCCTGGGTGTCACGGCGACGCCGCCTCCCGCCTCCGTGTTGTTCGTCTGCACCCACAACTCGGCGCGGTCGCAGCTGGCGGCGGCGCTCTGGGCCCAGCGCGTCGGCACGCCGGCCGCGTCCGCCGGCACGCATCCCGCCCCGGCCGTGCACCCCGGTGCGGTTGCCGCGGCCCGTCGCGCCCGGCTGCCGCTCGAACCGACCCCGCCCCGCCACCTCTCCGAGGTCGCCCCGGCCGAGCTCACCGTCACCGTCTGCGACCGGGCGCACGAGGAGCTGGCGGTCGCGGACTCGTGGTGGCACTGGTCGATCGCCGACCCTGCCGAAGCCGGGACCAAGCAGGCGTTCGACGCCGCCCTCGCCCAACTCGACGACCGCATCCGCACCGTGCTCGAGGAGACCGCCGCATGAGCGACCACACGCCCGCCGTCCTGTTCCTGTGCGTGCACAACGCCGGCCGCTCCCAGATGGCGGCGGGCTGGCTGCGCCACCTCGCCGGCGACCGGGTCGAGGTCTACTCGGGCGGCTCCGCCCCCGGCGACGCCATCAACCTCCGAGCGGTCGAGGCGATGGCCGAGGTCGGCATCGACATCGCCGGCGAGCAGCCCAAGCCGTGGACCGACGAGGTCGTGCGCGCCGTCGACGTCATCGTCTCGATGGGCTGCGGCGACGCCTGCCCCGTCCTCCCCGGCAAGCGCTACGAGGACTGGGAGCTCACCGATCCGGCCGGCCAGCCGATCGAGGTGGTGCGTCGCGTGCGCGACCAGATCCGCTTCCGGGTGGAAGAGCTCATCGCCAGCCTCGACGTCGCCGACGCTGCGGACCCCGCCCGATGACCGTGCGGAGCCGCCAGCTCGTGATCCGCCCTGGGTCCGGCGTCAGTCCTCCCGCCCGATGAAGGCCTTCGAGGCCTTCTTCTCCTTCTTGTCGTGGCGCTTCTCCTTGGCGGTCTTGGCGGCGGGAGTCTTGCTGCTCCGCCCGCCCTTGTCCTTGCTGGCCATACCGGCCTTTCTCGGTCCGACGACTTGTCGACCAGCTGCCATGCTCCCACAATCCGGCGCCGTGCGGCCGTCGTAGCGTTCGGGGCCTCGGAGCGCTCGGGGCGTTCGGGGCTTCGGGGCTTCGGGCTTCGGGGCTTCGGGGCTTCGGGGCTTCGCCGAGGATCCTCGGGTTCGATGCCACCGGCGTCTGCTCGGCGAGGACCCTCGGGTTCGTCACGTGTGCGCAGGCTGGTTGGGCAGGTGCTCACCGAGGCGGGCCAGGATCGGATCGCCGGTCGGCGGGTGCTGCGACCACCACTCCTGGAGCTGCAGCGCCGCCGCCAGGAAGAGCCGGGTGGCCTCGGTGTCGCCAGCGGCCGCATCCAGGCAGGCGAGCGTGTACTTGGCCAGATGCGCGTCCGGGTGCACGGCGCCGACGGTCACGAGCTCGTCGACGATGGCCGGCAGTTGGTCGTCGTCGGCGAACCAGGCCCGTGCAGCGGCCGTTTCCGGCGCCGGCTCCCACGCGGCATCGAGCCGGACCTGACCCAACGTGCTGCGGAAGCCGAGCACGTAGGTGGCAGCCACGGCGATCGCCAACGACCGTTCGACACCCGCCCCGGCGGCGACGAGCACCGCCTGGGGCATGGTGAGGCAGTGCGTCCATCCGTACGGCGCTGCGGCGGGGGTGTCCTGGAGCATCGACTGGGCGGCCACCCGTTGCAGCGTCCGGGAGGCGGCGTCGACGTCGAGGCCGACCAGCGGCTCCTCCAGCACCTTGGCCGCCAGTCCGCTGACGTCGACCAGGTGCATGGTCGGGTAGATCGAGTTGCTCTCCGGGTCGCCGGGTGACGGCGGAAGCGCCAGGCGTTCGGTCAGGTCGCCCGACGAGCGCGCATCGTCGTCTCGGCGAGCAGGCCACTCGAGTCGCCAGTCGGGATGGCGCGCCAGCTCGGTGGCGACGAGGCGGTCGCCGAACGACGTCGGAACGGCGTCGACGCGTGGCCGGAGACTGAACAGGATCGGCGCGTGGCCGGCGGCGGCGAGGCTGGTGACCACTGCGTCGGGGGCGAAGGGAGGCGGATCCGGTTGCGGTGGGGCGCTCGGGCCGGCGTCGACGTACTCGGTGGCCAGCCAGCGAAGCCGCTCGCGGGCGAGCTCGTGCGCCGACTCGGGGATGCGGTCGAGGAGCAGCGATCGGGCCAGGAGCTCGAGCGGCGCGTGGAGCTCGAACGACGCAGGCGGCGCGGCCTTGGGTCGATCGATCACGGTGGCGCAGGCGGCGACGAGCTCGGCGTCGGTCAGGACGGGATCGTGGAAGAGGTCCATGGCGAAGGACCATAAGACCTCAAGTAAACTTCAGGTCAAGCGATTCGAACGAGGAGATCCGGTGCCGGACCGTGAGCTGACGATCGGACAGGTGGCGGAGCGCTCGGGCCTCGCCCACTCGGCGCTGCGCTTCTACGAGGAACGGGGGTTGATCAGCTCGACGCGCACCTCCGGGAACCAACGTCGCTACCCGCGGGACGTCCTGCGCCGGCTCGCCGTCATCCGCATCGCCCAGCGGGTCGGCCTGACGCTGGAGGACATCGCCGAGGCGCTCGACTCGCTGCCGGCGCACCACGCGCCCGACGGCGACGACTGGCAGCGGCTGTCGCAGCGCTGGCGCACCGACCTCGAGGAGCGAATCGAGCTGCTCACCTCGCTGCGCGACGAGCTCTCGTCCTGCATCGGGTGCGGCTGCCTCTCACTGGAGCGCTGCCAGCTCTACAACCCCGATGACGCCGCCGCCCGCCTGGGCGCCGGGCCGCGCTACCTGCTCGGCGACTCCGCCGCCGACGTCGCTCCGCCGCACACCCGGTGACGTGGCGCCCCGTGGCCGAGGATCCTCGGGTTCGGCGCATCTGGCGCAGGTTCAGCGAGGATCCTCGGATTCGCAACGGCCGCAGGGCGTGCCTGGGCGGGGTTCGAACCCGCACGCCGATCCGGACCGTGATCCGCACGGTGATCCGGTGGTTGTTCGCAAGGACGACGTCGACGGCATGCATGCCAGCATCCGTGCGCGCCACACATTCGAGGGTCCACGACGTTCGACACTCGTGCTGGTGGGCGGTCGCCGGTCAGGCGCTGCCCGGGAGGCCGTTGTCGAGACCCCGCTCCGACGGCCAGATCAGATCGGACGACGCGTTCGGGCACGTTGGCTGGCTCGCCGCCACCGGCACCTCGAGAATGCGTGGCAGTCCACGACAAGGTCGATGGGTAGAAGTATGACCAGTAGGATTCTTACCGTGAAGGTCACCGAGAAGGGTCAAGTCACCATTCCCAAGGCTCTCCGAGACGCCCTCGGCATCGGCGCCGGAACCGAGGTCGAGTTCGAACGCCGCAAGGACGTCATCGTCGTCCGCAAGAGCGACCGTGGACCGACACGCGGCCGCAAGCTCGCCGAACGTCTCAAGGGCAGAGGGGACGTCGCCATGACCACCGACGAGATCATGGCCCTCACCCGCGGTGACTGACATGGCCGGAGGCACGCTCGTCGACAGCAACGTCCTTCTCGACATCCTGACCGAGGACCCCAGCTGGGAGGACTGGTCCACCGATGCGCTCGCGGAGGCCGCCGAGGCAGGTCCGCTGTACATAAACCCGATCGTGTACTCGGAGGTGTCGATCCGGTTCTCCACGGTCGAGGCCCTCGAAGACGCGCTCCCGTCCCAGGATTATCGGCGCGAGCCGATCCCGTGGGCGGCGGCGTTCCTCGCCGGCAAGGTCTTCCTCGACTACCGGCGGAACAAGGGTACGAGGTCCACGACACTGCCGGACTTCTTCATCGGCGCCCATGCCGCGGTCGCCGATCTCGACCTGCTCACCAGAGACGTCGGCCGATACAGGAGCTACTTCCCGACCGTGTCGCTCATCGTTCCGGACGGCTGAGCATCGCACCGAGGGGCCGCGTTCGACCGCGAGCGGTTCTGGGACGGTGCGCGTCTCGTTCGGATCTCGTGACCCGCCGATGCGAGAGAATGCGGCGGTGCCTTCTCTCAACGGTGCACTGGTCACGGAGACGTTCACGTTCGACGGCGGACGTAGCGCCACCGCCTACGTGCCGCCCGATCCGCCCAAGGCGGTCGTGTACGCCGCGGACGGTGGATGGCACACCGAGCGTCTTGCCCGTGTGCTCGAGGACTCTGGGAACAGATCAACGATGATCGTCGGTGTTCACGGTCTCGACGATGACGACGGGAGGCTGCATGAATACGTCGAAGCGTTCGGCGGCGAACGCTTCGTGGCGTTCGAACACTTCTTCATGACCGACGTGCGCGCCTGGGTGCAGTCCAACCTCGGTGTCACACCGACCGCCGATCGCACGGCGGTATGGGGCGCTTCTCTGGGTGGCGAACTCGCCCTCGCCATGGGACTGCGGCACCCGAAGGTCTACGGAATCGTTTTCTGTGCCTCACCCGGCGGCGGCTACACCCCAGCCAGCGGTGAATTGCCGGGTCCGCTCCCACGCACGTACCTCGTCGGCGGAACGCAGGAACAGTGGTTCCTCGACAATGCAAGGAGATGGGAAGTCGCGCTCGGCCAACTCGGCGCTGATGTCGTACTCGAGGAGCGGGACGGCGAACACGGCGGCGCGTTCTGGTACGACGAGTTCCCCGAGATGGTCTCCTGGGCCTTCCGAGGCTGACTGGCCAGTGTCGGCCGCCCGCCCCGACGTGGGGGCTCCGCGGCCGGCCCCTCTGGGACCGAATGCCAGTTGGCGCTGTTCGACTCGGATCCGTCAGTCAGCTCCAGGGATTGAGGATCTCGAGACCGTCGAAGTTCTCGAAGTCCGAGACATTGCGCGTCACCACGGTCATGCGATGCACGAGAGCGGTCGCGCCGATCAGCGCGTCGCGAAACGGTGCGGGATCGGGCACGTGAAGTGCGGCAGCGCGACGGGCCACGTCGTCGTCGACGGCAAGCACGCGCTCTTCGAAGGCGACCGCGACGCTGTCGTCGAGCCACGATCGAAGGACCGCGCCTTGAGCTGGGTCCGAGCGCTCCATGAGTAGGACGCCGTGTTCGAGTTCGTGGATCGTGATCGCCGAGATGAACATCTCAGCCGACGAGACCCCAGCGGCCCACTTGGCCACCCCCGGGGCCGCCTTGCCTGATCGGACCTTCCGCAGCTCCGAGACGACGTTCGTGTCGAGGACGAACATCAGTCGAACTGGGCTGGTTCAGCGCGTTCCGAACTCCGCGGTGTCGTGAACTCGATGTCCTCGATGCCGGCTGGCTCGGCGAGGAGGTCGACGACGCGGTGTCGACCGATCAACTGCTCGTACGCCTCGAAGGTGAGCAGGACGTGCGCGGGCCGTCCCCGGTCGGTGATGTACACCGGGCCCTTCTCCGCGGCCTTCTTGGCGCCGCTCGTGTCCTGGTTGAACTCCCGGCTCGTGATCTGGGCCATCGTTCACCTCGTTGTAGGAACATATCTACAATACCACGGAAGCGTGGGAGTGCAGCGCCCCAACGCGCACCGCTCGATCGCCCATGCAGCGGCCGGGAGTCGCTCACGAAGCAGAGACGGCCTACAAGGTGAAGCACCGACTCTCCTTGTAGGCTGGTGGCATGTCGACGACCGGTGACCTCAAGATCTCCTCACGAGGCCAGATGAGCCTCCCGGCGAGCGCCCGGCACCGTTGGGGCCTCGATGAAGGCGGCGATGTCGGCTACCTCGACCTGGGCGACGCCGTCGTCCTCGTCCCCGGTGGCGTCGACAAGCTACGCGCCCAGCTCCTGGACGCCATCGACGACGAGATCTGGCAGGAGGCTCGGAACGGGTTCGGCGACCCCGAGCTCGCCGACCAGTGATCCAACTCGTCGACGACCAACATCTCGGCCGAGTCCTCCGAGGAGACCCGCCACCGAATCCCGATGCCGAGGTCTTCACCACCGGCTACTGGTACGTCCGGCTCTGCCAGGCAGTGCTCACCGCTACTTCACAGCCCGGCCGGCTGTCCGGCCCCTTCCTCGATCTCCCCGAGCCCGCCCGCTCGCCGGCAATCGACGCCCTCCTCGCACTACCGGACTCGATCGGTCTGCTGAGTTTGCGCGACCTGGGTCCGACAATCGGCCGACTGCGATCACGCCACCAGCTCAACATCTTGGCGATGGAGGCACTCGCCGCAGCTTCACGTCTCGATGCCCACGTTCACCTCTCCGTGAGCTCCCCGAAGCTCGAAGCGGCGCTCACTGCGGAAGGGCTCGCCGTCACTGTCGCTTGCGATCCTTGAGGACACCGTCCTAGGTGAGGGGCGCAAGGAAATGCCGGGTAGCCCGACAGTCGGTCAATGGAGAACTGGTTGATCGGTGCGGCCGCTGTCGCTCCGACGTGGCGCACCGGGACCACCAACCCACGGCACCTCGGTGCGTCTCCGACAAGTCCTTGCCGGGGCACGCGCAGCTACGGTTGCTGCAACTGGGAGGGCACGATGACCATCGCCGAAGAGAACGCCCACAAGACCCGCCGGTACTACGAGGCATTGTGGAACGCTCGAGACCGAAGCGTCATCGCTGACTGGATCGCACCCCATTACGTCGGGCATTACACGAGCAGACCCGAGCCCATTGAAGGGGTTGAGGGCTTCACGGCGATGGTGGAGGGTCTCTTGGGCGCTTTCCCGGACCTGCAGATGCTCATCGAGGATCAAATCGTCGAGGGCGACCAGGTCGTGTCTCGAGTGCGTCTCACTGGGACCCATGAGAGCGAGTTCGCAGGAGTGGCAGCCACCGGGCGATCTGTCGACGTCAGCTTCGTGGCAATCGAGCGGTACGCAGGCGGACTGTGCGTGGAGGAGTGGGTCCACGTCGACGACATGGGCATCGCTCGACAGCTCGGTCTGCTCGGTTGACTACCGTGAAGGTGTGGAGCGAGCGAGGGCAGGACGCCTGCCGAATCTGGGCAGGCGGGCGCCGTCATCACGACGGGCGCGGTGTCGCTTCAGAGTTGCATTGGGAACTGGAGTCGGAATCGCCAGCTGAGCGATCCCGCGTACATGGCGCTCTGGGCAACTCCGGCGGTCGCAGCGGGGTTGGCGGCGGCGACGACGCTGACGGGACTTCTCGCTTCGGTGGTCGCCCGTCGTACAGAGAGCAGCGTTCGGATTGGTTCACGCTCCCTGCCAGGGCGGGTCGGCTTGCGCCGGCGATTCTTGCCCACGCGTCGCTGAACGGCGTCGGACTGGTCCAACGGAAGATGGTGAGCCCGGAAGCAGGGACTGGCTAGGAAGGCAGCTGTCGAGCCGATGTCGATGCAGCGCCCGGTATTGCCGGCTACATCGCGTCCGGGTCAACGAGTAAGAGATCTTCCATCACGCGCCCGACGAGATCCTCGAACTCGCGAATCAACTCCAGCCACACATCGGGTGACTCGCCGGCAACCTGGGGCCTCTCGAACCAGACCGCTCCGACTGCGGGATGACCTGCGGGTCTGTCACGACCTATCTGGGAGATCGGGGCGCAATTGTCGCTTCGACGTGGCGCTCAGGCGACCGCAGACGATCGGCACCTCGGCGTCAGGCAGAAGCCCGCAACTCTTCGACGCCAGAGCGATCAACGACGAGCTCGGTCCCCCGGCGTGCAGCGGTGAGCTTGCCTTCGTCGACCAGGCGGTAGATGTCGCGCGGTTCGACATCGAGAGATTCGGCGGCTTCGACCGTCCCGATCCACTGGTGCGACTCCACGTGGGTCATCGTAGGTCCTCTCAATCGGCGTCTGGGAGGGGGACGTTCCGCGGGCGTCCAGCACGCCTCAGCGCGAGCGCTCCGTTGACGGCCTGGAGGACCGCGCTGGTCTCGGCGGCCTTGCGGGTGCGGAAGCCACCTTGGCCCGCTGACGGAGGCGACCGGTGGCCGGGTCGCGGCCAGCGTCGGCGACGTAGGTCCGAGTCTTCCCCCGCCTCAGAAGTCGCACAGCGACTGGAGAGTTGGCGTGCCCGGGGTGGGATTCGAACCCACACGCTCCCGTGGGAGCCGAGGGGTTTAAGCCCTCTGCGTCTGCCAGTTCCGCCACCCGGGCCGGGACACGACGATACGCATCCCGGCGCCGGGGCGGGTCACGGCAGCATCGTCACGGCGCCGCGGTCGTGGAGGTGGACTTGGTGCCGGCGCTTGCCGACGTCGTCGTGGTGGTGGCTGCGGTGGTCGTGGTCGTCGAGCTCGTGGTGGACGACGACGGCTCCGTCGTGGTGGTCGACGACGTGGAAGACGTGGAGGAGGTCGAGCTCGTCGAACTGGTCGAGCTGCTGGACGTGCTCGAGGTGGAGCTCGACGTGGTGGTCGCCTCCGTGGTCGGCGGCGGCAGCGTGGTGGTCGGGTCGGTGTTGGCGAGCAGGTTCGGGTCGGGGTCGGGGAAGTCGGTCGGCGGGACGTCCTGGAGCGCCTCGGCCATGAAGTCGTGCCAGATCTCGGCGGGGATCGAGCCACCGAAGACGCGCTGGCCGTCGACGATGTCCATGGGCTGGTTGCCCTCGGCGTTGCCGACCCACACGATCGCCGTGTACTCGGGGGTGTAGCCGGCGAGCCAGGCGTCGGCGTTGCGCTGCGTGGTGCCGGTCTTGGCCGCCATCGGGCGGTCGAGCGCCGCACGGGTGGCGGTGCCGCGACGTGGCACCTCGGACAGCACGGCCGACACGGTGTCGGCCACGTTGGCCGGGACGACCTGGTCGCCGTCGGAGTCGTCGTGCTCGTACAGCACGTCGCCGTCGCCGTTCTCGACCTTGGTGATCCGGTACGGGTCGATGCGCCGGCCGTCGCGCGACAGCGTGCTGTAGACGGTGGCCAGCTCGAGCGGCGTGATCTCCTCGGTTCCCAGAGCGATCGACGGTTCGGCCTGCAGCTCGGTGGTCACGCCGAGCGCGTGCGCCATGTCGACCACCGCCTGCGGGCCGACCTTCAGCAGGGCCTGGGCGTAGACGGTGTTCACCGAGTGGATGGTGGCCTCCTCGAGCGTGAGCGAGCCGTAGCTCTCGCCGCCGGCGTTGTCGACGACCCACGGCTCGGGGCCACCGACGTCGAGGCTGATGGTGCGGGGCGCCCGGTAGCGCACCCCCGCGCCGTGTCCCTGGGCCAGGTTGGTCGTCAGCACGACGGGTTTGAAGGTGGACCCGGGCTGACGGCCCGTCCCCGAGTCGTCGGACACCAGGTCGAGCTGGAGCTTGGAGAAGTCGCGCCCGCCGACCCAGGCCCGCACGGCACCCGATCGGTCGATGCCCACCACGGCCGCCTGGGGGTCGTCGGGGTTCTTCAGGTGGGCGGCCACCGCCTGCTCGGCGGCCTGCTGGTCGGCGAGGTCGAGCGTGGTGTGGATGATCAGTCCTCCGCTGTAGAGCGCCTGCTCGCCGAAGCGGTCGATGACCTCGGCGCGGATCTGCTCGATGAAGTGCGGAGCGACGCCGGCGGTGAGCGAGGTGGTCTGGGGGCCCTGGACCACCTGGATCTTCTCCTGCTTCGACGACTTCGCTGCGGCCGGGTCGAGGGTGCCCATGTCGACCATGGCGTCGAGCACCTCGTCGCGGCGGGCCTTCACCTCGCGGGTGCGGTTGACCGGGTCGAAGGACTCGGGTGCCCGCAACATCCCCATGAGCATGGCGGCCTGGGCGGGGTCGAGCTCGGAGGCGTGGCGGTCGAAGTAGGCGCGCGCCGCCGCCTCGATGCCGTAGGCGCCGCGACCGAAGTAGACGGTGTTGAGGTAGCGCTGGAGGATCTGGCGCTTGTCGAAGGACCGCTCGACCTTGACGGCGAGGATGGCTTCGCGGACCTTGCGGCTGATGGTGCGGTCGCTGTTGAGATAGACGTTCTTCACCAGCTGCTGGGTGATGGTCGACCCGCCCTGGAGGTGGTCACCGGTGAGGTTCTTCCAGAGCGCGCGGCTGATGCCGATGGGGTCGACGCCGCCGTGCTCGTAGAAGCGCCGGTCCTCGGCCGCCACCAGAGCGGCGGGAACGTGGTCGGGCAGCTCGCCCAGCTCGACGGCGACGCGCGTGCCGTCCTGGGACAGGATCGCCAGCTCGTCGCCGTTGCGGTCGAGGACCACGGCCGACTGGCCGATGCCGCCGGCCGGCGGGAGATCGGTGGTGAACCAGAGCCAGACACCGGCCAGGAACAGCACCAGGAACACGGCGGCCATGCCGGCCAGCGGCCAGCGCACGTACGGGGGCAACGCTCGGACTCGAGAGCCCAGGCGCGCAAGGGTGGGGGGCACACTTCCTCCTCGTGATCCGGGCGTCCGTACCCACGGTTACCCACGCGCAGACCGCGTTCGGCCGGTGACCCTGACGAGCCGCCGGCGACTGGCCCGAGATCAGCCGTACGGCTGCTCGCGCTCGAACCCCTGGAGGGCGGCGTCGCCCCGGAACAGGTGGCGGTGCCCGTCGCTGAACCGGACGATGGCGGCGCCGCGGAGGCAGACCCCGTCGGCCTGGGTGAGGGCCAGGTCGTGGCGGGCGGGGCGGACGCGCTCGTACTGCTGGGTGCGCAGCTGCACCTCCCAGTCGGTGTCGGCGGGGTCGTCCCGTCCCTCGCGGATCACCACGAAGACGTCGCCGTAGTGGAACTCGACGGGGAGGCCGTCGATGTCGACGTGGCTGAGGATGATCCGGTACGTCTCCACGGACGGCGACCGTACGCGTTCTTGTCACCCCCCTCGTGCGAAGGTACGCCCATGACCGATCCGGGCACCTACACCCCGGCCCAGCAGCGGGTCATCGACCTGCTGGGCCGTCACGGTGACGACGACGTCGCTGCGGTCGCGCCGGCCGAGGTGCAGGCGCTCCGTTCCCGTCTCGACGACGGCCTGCGGTCGGTGGCGTCGCGCATCCCCCGCGGTGCGGTCCTGTGGGTCGGCAAGTCACAGCTCCACCAGTTCGACTCCTGCGAGGGACGCTGGCAGGCCGAGGCCACGCACCCGTTCCACTGGTCGGTCCCCGCCGCCCGGGGCACCGTCGCCCACAAGGCCATCGAGCTGCAGGCCAACTGGCGGGGAGAGTCCGATCCGGGCCGCCTGGTCGACGAAGCGGTCGTCCGCCTCACCGACGGCGAGTCGTCGTTGGCCGCGTTCGTGCGCTCGCTCTCCACGGTCGAGCTGGCCGAGCTGCGCCAGGAGGCGGTCGGCTTCGTCACCCAGTTCGAAGAGTGCTTCCCGCCGCTCAAGAGCCGGTGGCGGCCGGTGGTCGACGGCCTGGCCCGGGTGCCCCTGGCCGGCGGCCGGGTCGTGCTCGCCGGCCGGCCCGACCTCACCCTCGGGCGGGCGTCCGAGGGCGGCAAGGTCATCCTCGACCTCAAGACCGGCTCGCACCGTCGCCACCACCGCGACGACCTGCGCTTCTACGCCCTGGTCGACGCCTGCAAGGTCGGCATCCCCGCCCGGCGGGTGGCCACCCTCTACCTCGACTCGGGCCTGCCGGTGGCCGAGGCCGTCACCGCCGAACGGCTCGAGGCCGCGGTCGAACGGGTGATCCGCACCGTCACGCGCATGGTGCAGATCCGCACGGCGGCGCGCCCGGCGTCGGTGCGGCCCAATCCCAACTGCGCCTGGTGCCCCGCGCTCGACGACTGCGAACCAGGTGGCGCCTGGGTCGCCGCCGAGGCCGCCGGCGAGCACGCCTCGCCGTTCTGGTGGCCGGGAACGCACGTGGCGGTGGCATGAGCGGTATCGGCGTCGCCAGGCCGCCGCCGTCGTGCGTGGTTCAAGCGCCGGTCTGCTGTGGGTCGGCGTCCATCGTGCGCAGGCGACCCGTCGCCAGCAGCCGGGCGAAGACCGCCAGGAAGGCCAGGCCGGCGCCACCGGTGACCCACCGCACGCTGATCTGGTCGGCGAGTGCGCCCTGCACCAGCGAGCCGATCGGGTAGCTGCTGGTCAGGCCCATCACGTACAGCGCCAGCACCTTCCCCCGACGGTCCTCGTCGACCTGCACCTGGATGGTCGTGTTGAGCGTCGACGCCAGCCCCAGGTACCCGGCACCGGCCACCAGTAGGCAGGCCACCGCCGGCCAGAAGGTGGGCGACGCGGCGAAGGCGACCAGCGACGTGCCGTACACGGCCAGCGCGCCGCCCACCAGCGTCGAGCGGGCCATGCCGCTGCCTTTGCCGGCCACGAACGGCGTGGCCAGCACGCCGCCGACGCCGAGCGCCGCGCCGAGCAGGCCGTAGCGCAGACCCTCGACCGAGAAGACGTCCTTGGCGAACACGGCCAGCAGCGGGAACACGGGGTTGCCGAAGAAGCCCAGGGCGACCACCACGGCGATGCACGTGCGGATGCCGGGCATGCGCCGCACGTACGAGATGGTCTCGCGCAGCTCACCCAGGACCGACGTCCGCTCCTCCTCCCCCATCGCCGCCCGGCGCGGGCGGATCGACAGCAGCGCGGCCAGCACGGCCAGGTACGACACCCCGTTGAGGGCGAACGCCCACGATGGGCCCAGGGTCCCGAGCACGAGGCCACCCAACGCCGGCCCGAACGCCCGGGCGCCGTTGAACTGCGCCGAGTTCAGGGTCACCGCGTTGAGCAGCAGGTGACGGGGCACCAGCTCGGACACGAACGCCTGCCAGGCACCGATCGTCGCCCCGGAGAAGGCGCCGAAGACGGCCACGAGCAACGTGATGCTCCACGGTTCGGCCGCACCCGAGGCCCACAGCAACCACAGCGCCAGCGCGGCCAGGGCCAGGGCCGACTGCCCCGCCAGCAGCACCGTGCGCCGGGCGTAGCGGTCGGCCAGCGTGCCGCCGAGCGGACCCAGGAACACCGCGGGCAGGAACTGCAGGAACGACGCCAGCCCCACCCAGGTGGCGCTGCCGGTGAGCTGGAACAGCACGTAGGGCACCGACACGTTCTGCATCCACGTGCCGCTGTTGGACACCAGTGCGCCGATCCAGAACCGGCGGAAGTCGACGATGCGCAGGGCGGCGCCGGCCTCGCGCAGACCGGGCTTGGTCGCCGGCGGCTGCGGAGGGTCGGTGGGGCCGGTGCCGGCGTCGGTCGCCATCGGGTGCACGGTAACGACGGACCCCGGCATACCATCAGGCCATGGACCGTCCCCCTGTCGACGTCCCCCGACCCGCCGGCCACCTCGTGCCGGTCCCGGCCCTGGCGCCGGCGGAGGAGCTGGACGACCCGAGGCAGTCCGACGTCGACGAGTGGGGCCGCTCCGAGCGGACCCGGGCCCTGGCCCGCCAGCTGTTCGCCCCGTTCTACGACCACTGGTTCCGCGTCGAGTGGGAGGGGCTCGACAAGATCCCCACCGACGGCGGCGCCCTGCTGGTGGCCAACCACGCCGCGGCCATCCCCAGCGACGCGCCGGTCATCATGCACGGCATCGAGACCGAGCTCGAGCGGCCCGTCTACGGCCTGGCCGACGAGATGTTCAAGAAGATGCCGGTCGTGGGCACGCTGTGGTCCCGCGCCGGCGGCGTCCTCGCCCACCCCGACAACGCCTACCGCCTCCTGCGCCAGCAGCAGCAGCTCGTGCTGGTGTTCCCCGAGGGCTCGAAGGGGCCCGGCAAAGACCTTCAACGAGCGCTACCAGCTCCGGCGGTTCGGCCGCGGCGGCTTCGTGCAGATCGCCATGCGGGCCGGCGTGCCGGTGATCCCCATCGCCGTGGTCGGCGCCGAGGAGTCCATGCCGATGCTGGCCAACATGGCGCCGCTGGCCCGGGCGCTGGGCGCGCCGTACGCGCCGATCACCGCCAACATGCTGGCGTTCGGCCCGCTGCTCGGACCGCTCGGCGCGCTGCTGTACTTCCCGGCCAAGTTCAAGCTGCGGGTGCTCGACCCGGTCCACTTCGACGTGCCCCCCGACCAGCCCCGCTACAGCCGCAGCCGGATCATGGACGAGTCCGAGTCGATCCGCCAGCAGATCCAGGAGGCGCTCTACGACATGCTCCGGAACCGCCGCTCGGTCTGGAGCGGATGATGGGGCGCCGCGTCCTCGTCACCGGCCTGGGCACCTTCTGGGGTGGCCGGGTGGCCAAGGCCCTCGAAGCCGACCCCGACGTCGAGGTCATCGTCGGCCTCGACACCCACGAGCCCCAGGTCGAGCTCCACCGCACCGAGTACGTGCGCAGCGACGAGAACTACTCGATCCTGTCCCGCATCGTGGAGGCGACGCAGGTCGACACCATCGTCCACACGTTCCTGGTCGTCGACTCGACGCTCATGCGGGCGCGGACGATGCACGAGATCAACGTCATCGGCACCATGAACCTGTTCGCCGCGGCCACCGAGTCGTCGGTGCGCAACGTGGTGGTCAAGTCCTCGGCCTACGTCTACGGGGCCGATCCCCGCGACCCGGTGTGGTTCAGCGAGGAGACGACCCGCCAGGCACCCCCGCGCCACCGCGTCGAGCGGTCGCTGGGCGAGGTCGAGTCCTACGTGCGCGACTTCGCCGTCGACAACCCGCACGTGGCGGTGTCGATGCTGCGGTTCTCCAACGTGCTCGGCCCCGAGCTGACCACGCCCCTCTCCCGACTGCTGCAGCTCCCGGTGGTGCCGTCGATGTTCGGCTTCGACCCCCGGTTCCAGTTCGTCCACGAGGACGACGTGATCCGGGCCGTGCTGTTCGTCCTCGAGCACGACCTGGCCGGCGTGTACAACGTGGCCGGCGACGGGCTGCTGCCCTGGAGCGAGGTCGCCACCATCTGCGGCAAGCGCACGATGGCGCTGCCCCCCGGCGGCGAGGTGCTGTTGTTGCCCGTGCTGCGCCGTCTGGGTGTCGACGTGCCCCCCGAGGTCGTCGACCTGCTCCGCTACGGGCGCGGCATCGACAACGGCCGTCTCAAGCGCGCCGGCTTCGAGTACACCCACACGTCGGCGGGCACGGTCCGGGCCTTCATCGAGTCGCTGCGCCTGCGGGGCACGGTGGGCGAGCGCGAGCACAGCTACCGCTACCAGCGCGAGGTCGAGGACTTCTTCCGCCGCTCACCCGCGGTGGTGCGCGACCGGCGCTGACCGGCCTCCGCCCCGGCGGTTCACGAACGGGCCGCCACCTCGGCGTCGAGATCGAGCGGTTGCACCACGGCGCGGGTGGCGTATTCGCCCCACTCGTCCTCGGGCAGGAGGTACATGACCTCGAACTCGTTGCCGTCGGGATCGGCGGCGTAGAGCGACTTGGACACGCCGTGGTCGGACTGGCCCCGCAGGGCGCCGGCGGCGGCCAGCGCGTCGCGTGCCCGGACGAGCTCGTGGATCGATCCCACCCGCCAGGCGAGGTGGTAGAGCCCGGTGGTGCCCGGCGTGGGGTGCGGGGCCTGTGGTCCGAGGGCGAAGAGGCCGAGATCGTGGTGGTTGTCGGAGCCGCCGGCCCGGAGGAAGGCGGCGCGGCCCGGGATCTCGTCGATGACCGTGAAGCCGAGCACGTCTCGGTAGAAGTCGACGGCGACGTCCACCTCGCGGACGTAGAGCACGGCGTGGTTGAGCTCGGTGATCTTGATGGGTTCCACGACCTCGGCCTCCTCGGTGACCGGTCTAGCGGGCGACGGCCTGGACGTCGATGGCGACCTTGACGGTCTTGCCGACGAGCACGCCACCGGTCTCGAGCGCCTGGTTCCAGGTGATGCCCCAGTCTTCGCGGTCGATCTCGGTGGTGGCGGCGAAGGCGATGCGGCCGTTGCCCCACGGGTCCTTCCCGGCGCCTTCGAAGTCGACGTCGAGGGTGACCGGGCGGGCGACGTCCTTGACCGTGAGGTCGCCGTCGAGCTTCCAGCTGTCGCCGTCACGACGGACGCCGGTGGAGCGGAAGCGCAGCGACGGGTACTGCTCGATGTCGAGGAAGTCGGCCGACGTGACGTGACCGTCGCGATCGGCGTTGCCGGTGCTGAAGCTGTCGGCGGCCATGGTGACCTCGACCGAGCTCTGGGCGGGGTCCTCGGCGATGGTCACCTCGCCGGCGACGTCGTCGAAGGAACCACGGACCTTGGACAGGCCCAGATGGCGGACCTGGAAGGTGACGTTGCTGTGGCTGGGGTCGATGTCGTAGGTGCCGGCGGCGGGAACCGTGGTGTCGGCGGCGGTGCGGGTGAGGGTGTCGGACATGTGGGGGGTGCTCCTGTTGGTCGTTGCGGAGGGGATTGTTGCTGCAACAACATTTCTACCAGCAGATCGTTGCGCTTGCAACAACTTCCTCCGTATCCTCGGGTCGTGACCGACACGACCGACCGACCGGACATCGCCGCGCAGCTCGACGATCCGCGGATCGAGGCCGTCGGCATGCTCCTGGAGACCCACAACGAGGTCACCGCCGAGCTCGAGCGCCGTCTGGCCGCGTCGCACGACCTGCCGGTCACCTGGCTCGGCGTCCTCATCGCCCTGGCCCGCTCCCCCGAGCAGCGACTGCGGATGAGCCGCCTCGCCGCCGACATGACCATGAGCACCAGCGGCCTCACCCGGCTCATCGACCGCATCGAAGCCGCCGGCTACGTCCGGCGCGAGGCCTGCCCGTCGGACCGGCGGGGCTTCTGGGCGGTGCTCACCGACGAGGGCCGGCGCCGGCTGGGCCAGATCGCGCCCGACCACCTGCGCGACGTCGACGAGGTGGTCGCCGCCGCCCTCGACGACCACGAGCTGCAGCAGCTCACGGACCTGTTGCGGCGTGTGCGCGACCACATCCGCGGGCCCGAGCCCGACCCGTCCCGCTGACGGCGCCCGCGACCGGCGCCCACGATCGGCACCCACGAACGGCACCCAGCCGGTCTGCCAGACTCGGCGCCGATGAGCTACGTCCGCACCGACATCCGCGACGGGGTCGCCGTCGTCACCCTGAACGACCCCGACAAGCGCAACGCCCTCAACCTCGACATGGTCGGCGAGGTGTCCGACGCGCTCGACGCCATCGAGGCCGACGAGTCGGTCGGCGCCGTGGTGGTCACCGGCGAGCCGCCGGC
The DNA here is from genome assembly GCA_963800295.1 of uncultured Acidimicrobiaceae bacterium. Classification (GTDB taxonomy): domain Bacteria; phylum Actinomycetota; class Acidimicrobiia; order Acidimicrobiales; family Salinilacustritrichaceae; genus Salinilacustrithrix. Next base: position 381,796 of record CAWDAJ010000008.1, on the reverse strand, counting down.
CTTCTGCGCCGGCGCCGACCTGTCGCACCTGGGCTCGTCCCAGCGCGAGGGCCTGATGTCGATCTACCAGGGCTTCCTGCGCTTCGGCGAGTGCCCGCTGCCCACCATCGCCGCCGTGAACGGCGCCGCCGTCGGAGCCGGCATGAACCTGGCGCTCGTGTGCGACGTGCGCATCGCCGCCGAGCGGGCCAAGTTCGACACCCGCTTCCTGCAACTCGGTCTGCACCCGGGTGGTGGGCACACCTGGATGTACCGGCGGGTCGCCGGCCCGCAGACCACCACCGCCGCCGTGCTGTTCGGCCAGGTCATGGACGGCCGAGAGGCCGAGCGGGTGGGCCTCGTGCACCGGTGCGTGCCCGACGACCAGCTCCTCGACCACTGCGTCGAGATGGCCAGCGCCTCGGGACAGGCACCCCGCGAGCTGGTCATGAAGATCAAGGCCTCGATCCGCGACATGGCCGACATCTCCGACCATGCCGCCGCGGTCGAGCGCGAGCTCGACCCCCAGGTGTGGTCCCTGAACCAGCCGGCGTTCAAGGAGCGGCTGGCCGCCCTCCAGAAGAGGATCTCCAGCAAGTAGCGGGGGGTCAGGCCACCACGAAGCCGGCCTGGAAGATGCGCAGCAGCGCATCCTGGGTGTCCTGGTCCTCAGCGGTGACGATGATCGCCCACAGGCGCGAGCCGTCGGGGACGAAGATCTGGCTGCCGTAGGCCTCGATCGGCTCGCCGTCGTCGGCCGAGGTCAAGGTGACCCGGTAGTCCACGCGGATGCGGCCGTTCTCGAGGTCGACCACCTGGGTGTCGCCCAGCGCCTCGTTGGCCGCCACCTGGTCGGCGAGCTGGCGCAGGGCGGCGATGTCGGTGTCGGCGCCCTCCTGCACGTCGATCTTGAGCTCGGCCACGCGGCTCTGGTCGTCGATGCCGGCGGCGTAGAACACGGCGCCGGTGGCGGCCACCTGGCGGGCCGAGTCCAAGAAGAACGGCTCGGCCAGGTTGGCGCCCTCGAGGCGCGACAGGGCGTCGTCGGACAGGAGGGTCGCCTGCCAACCGTCAGGGATGGCCACGCCGAACCCCAGGCTCGGCACCGCCGCGGGGTACGTCCCGGGGATCTTCGGGACGTCGATGCCGCCGGTCTCGACCGGCTGCGTGGTCGTGGTGGACACGGTGGAGTCGGGCGAGGTGTCGGCGGGCTGGGTGGAGGCGGACTGCTCGGTACCCCCGTCGTCGCTGCTGCAGGCGCTGGACAGCACCAGCAAGAGCGCGGCGGCGACACCGACGGCGATTCGGCGGTTCACAGGATCCAGTCCTCCAACAGCTCGTCTCGCCGCGACTCCCACTCCTCGGCGGTGATGGCGTATCGCACGTGGTCCTCCCACACGCCGTTGATCTCCAGGTAGCGCAGGGCGACGCCCTCCTCGCGGAGCGCCAGCTTCTCGACCACCCGCCGGCTGGCCTGGTTGCGGGGGATGATGGCCACCTGCAATCGGTGCAGGCCGAGCTCCTCGAAGGCGAAGCGAGCAGCGACCACGACCGCCTCGGGCGTGTAGCCGCGGCCGGCGTGCTTCTCGTCGATCCAGTAGCCGACGTACGCGTTCTGGAACGGGCCCCGCTGCACCGACGACAGGTTCACCTCGCCGGCGAAGTCGCCGGCCTCGGTGAACACGCCGAACCCGTAGCCGGTGCCCAGCTGCCACTCGCGGGCCCGGGCCGAGCACCGGGCGGCGTAGGCGTCGCGGTTCTCGATCACGTCGGCCTGACCGGGGATGCGGCGGGGTTCCCACTTGGTGAGCCAGTCGACGTTGCGGCGGCGCACCTCGCGCCACTCGGCGAAGTCGCCAGAGTCCAGCGCCCGCAGCATCACGCGCCGGCCGCGGAGGCGGGTCTGCGACGGTGACCAGGCCAACGCAGCCTGCTCAGCGCCCGAGGACCTCGGCGAGGGCGCCGAGGAGCATGGTCACGTTCCGCACGCGGGCGGTGTGGCCCATGCACCCGATCCGCCACACCTTGCCGGCGTAGTCGCCCAGGCCGCCGCCGATCTCGATGCCGTAGCGGTCGAGCAGGGTGCGTCGTGCCGCGGCCTCGTCGACGCCCTCGGGCACGACGACGGTGGTGAGCTCGGGCAGACGGTGCCCCTCGTCGGCGAACAGCTCGAACCCGAGGTCGACCAGGCCCTTCTGGAGGGCCTCGCCGCACTCGGCGTGGCGGGCCTGCACGGCCTCGAGCCCCTCGTCGAAGATGGCCTGGAGGCCGCCCCACAGCGAGTAGATCATCGAGATCGGGGCCGTGTGGTGGTAGGCCCGGGTGGCGCCGGCGGTGCCGACGTAGTTCCCGATGAGCCGCAGGTCGAGGTACCACGACTGGCTGCGCTCGACGAAGCGGTCGCGGGCCCGTTGGTTCACGGTGATGGGCGACAGGCCGGGCGGCACACCCAGGCACTTCTGTGTGCCCGAGTACGCCAGGTCGACGCCCCAGGCGTCGGCCTCGAAGGGGATGCCGCCCAGCGAGGTCACGCAGTCGACCAGCAGCAGGGCGTCGCCCTTGCCGGCGGCGATGGGTTCGATGTCGCTGCGGACGCCGGTGGACGTCTCGGCGTGGACGACGCCGATGACGGCCGGGTCGGGGTGGGCGGACAGCAGGCGGTCGGCGGTGACCGGGGTGCCCCAGTCGAAGTCGACCCGGACGACGTCGGCGCCGGCCCGGGCGGCGACCTCGCACATGCGGGCGCCGAACACGCCGTTGACGCCGATGACCACCGGCGCGCCCGGCTCGACGACGTTGACCAGGCACGTCTCCATGCCGGCCGAGCCGGTGCCGCTGATCGGGATGGTGAGGGCGTTGTCGGTGCCGAAGACGGTGCGCAGCCCGTCGCAGACCTCGTCGAGCAGGGCGAGGAACGCCGGGTCGAGGTGGCCCAGCATCGGCCGGGCGAACGCCTCGATGGCCTCGGGATACGGGTTGCACGGGCCGGGGCCCATCAGGATGCGGTCGGGGTGGGGCATCGGTTGCGCAGGCTAGAGCCCGATCGGGTCGACCGGCCCATCGGCTCGGCCAGCCAGCTCTAGGCCAGCGAGGCCACCAGGCCGTCGAGGATGTCGGACTCCGACACCAGGCACTCGTCCACGCCCAGCCAGCGCACGATGGCCACGAAGATGCAGGCGCCGGCCACGATGACGTCGGCGCGCGCCTCCTCCAGCCCCGGGTTGTGCTTGCGGTCCTCGATCGGCTCGGTGACCAGCGTGCGGAACACGTCCTCGATCGCCTCGCGCTCGAAGCGGAAGTGGTGGATGGCGTTGCGGTCCCACTCGAGCAGGCCGAGCTCGACCGCAGCCATGGAGGTGACCGTGCCGGCGAGGCCGACGAACGTCTTCGCCGACCCCAGGTCGGGCATGCGCCGGGACACGTCCTCCATCCAGGCGTCGGTCACCGAGATGCAGGCGTGGAGCTCTTCGGGCAGCGGCGGGTCGTGCTCGATGTACTGCTCGAGGAACCGCACGCACCCGATGTCGATGGAGGTCGACGACTCGATCTCGGAGGTGCCGAGGATGAACTCGGTGGAGCCGCCACCGATGTCGGCCACCAGGAACGGCCCGTCGGCCGCGTCGAGCTCGGCGGTGGCACCGACGAACGACAGTCGGGCCTCCTCGTCGCCGGTGAGCAACTCGGGTCGGACCCCGAGCACCGACTCGGCGGCGGCGAAGAAGTCGTCGCGGTTGGCGGCGTCGCGCGCCGCCGAGGTGGCGGTGACCCGCAGGCGTTCGACGCCGTGCGCGTCGCACAACTCGCGGTACTCGCGCAGCACGGCCACCGTGGCCTCGATGGCGGTGGGTTCGAGCGTGCCGGTGGCGTCCACGCCGCGACCGAGCCGGGTGATGGTGTTGATGCGGGCCAGGGGCTCGTTGCCGGGACCGGCACCGCGGGCTACCAGCAGGCGGGTGGAGTTGGTGCCGCAGTCGATGGCGGCGAGGACCGGGGCGCTCACGCTCCAACCCTGCCAATCACCGGTCCCGCGGACCAACCGGATCGAGCCGGATCAGCCTGGCGGGAGCGATGCGCCGGTGGGATCGTGGGCCAGCGCCGCCTCGATCCATCGGCCCACCGGGTCGTCGCCGCCGGCGAGGTACCAGGCCCAGTGGGCGTGGAAGCACTTGATGCCGCGCCGGGTCCCGCCGACGCCACCGGACGGTGCCGGACCCTGGTGGCCGGGCGGCAACGCCGCGTCGCGCTCGGCGGCGTAGCGGCGGTGGGCGTCGGCGATGGTCTCGTCGCCGAGCTCGGCCTCGGCGATGTCGATCGCGCCCGTGGACTCGAGGCGGCCGATGCGGGCGCGCTCGTGCTCGCCGACCAGCCAGTAGCGGGTGGGCATGGGCGTCCCGTCGTCGAGCAGCGGGGCGTTGCGGATCACGACGGGGCGACCGTCGGCGTCGCGGACGACGACTTCGAAGTCGGCCTGCGGGGCACGCCCGATCTGGGCGGCGACCGCGTCGATGTCGGCCTGGTCGGCCACGCGGGCAGCGCCCGGTTTCAGCCGCTGCGCTTCTTGCTGCGCCGGCGACCGAGGAGCAGCAGCAGCACCAGCACGACGATGACCGGGACCAGGCGCTTGGCCAGCGGCGCGCCGGCGGTGTCGAGCAGGTCGACCGGCTTGGCCTCGGGGGCGTTGATCTTGCGGACGCCGGAGGCCGGCGCCGCACTGTCGTCGGCCTGCTGCTTGGCCGCCTCGGCGGCCGGATCGCCAGGCGTGGCGACGGGCGCGGGCCCGCCGCCCTGGACGGCGGTGGCTCCGGGGACGGCGTCGGTGGGTGCCGGCTCGTCGGCCTGCTGCTTGGCCGCCTCGGCCGCCGGGCTGCCCGTGGTCTCCACGGGAGCGGGGCCACCCCCCTGGGCGGCGTCGGATCCGGGCACGGCCTCGGTGGGTGCGGGCTGGTCGTCTTCGAGCTTGTGCTCGAGGCACTCGACGAACTCGGTGAGCAGCTTGGCGCTGACGTCGGCGATCATGCCCCGGCCGAACTGGGCGACCTTGCCCTTGATGGTGAGGTCGGTCTCGACGACCACGTCGGTGGAGTCGCCCTTGGCGGTCATGGTGGCGGTGATGAGGGCGCTGGCGCTGCCCTGACCCCGGGTGTCGCGACCTTCGGCCTTCAGGACCACCTTGCGGTTGGCCTCGTCCTGCTCCTGGAACGTGGCCGCTCCCTTGTACTGGGCGGTGATCGGGCCGACCTTGACCTTGACGGTGCCGCGGTACTCGTCACCCTCGACCTCCTGCAGCTGCGCACCGGGCAGGCAGGGCGCGATCAGCTCGACGTCGTTCAGCACCTCCCAGGCCCGCTCGACGGGCACCGGCACGGTGAACTCGTTGGTCAGCTCCATCGGTGGAGGTCCTCCAGGGTGTCGATGTCGGATGCGTCTCCGCGCGGGCACGGTATCTCCCGCACGAGATCGGGACGACTTCTCCGTACCACCCGCCCGACCTCGTCACCCACCTCGGGGAGCAGGTCCCAGACCTCGGCGGCCAGCCGCACCGGGTGGCCGGGCGAACCGTCGTAGGTGGCGACGGCCATCGGCGCATCGGAGGCAGCCACCACACGCCAGGCCTCGGAGGTGAGGAACGGCTGGTCGCCCAGGCCCACGACCACGGCGTCGTGGCCGGCGGCCCGGGCGGCGGCGATCCCGGCCCGGACCGAGGTGGCCTGCCCGCGCGCCCAGTCCGGGTTCGGGACCACGGTGGCGGTGTCGGGCAGCAGGTCGGCGACGTCGACCGCACCGGTCACCACGAACAGGTCGAGACCGGCCTCGACGACCGCGTCGACGGCGTGGCAGAGCACCGGGCGTCCGCGCAGCAGGGCGCGCAGCTTGTGGGTGTCGCCGGCGAAGCGGGAGCCCTCCCCCGCGGCGAGCAGGACGGCCGCGACCATCGGCAGAGTCTGCCCGCTCGGGTGGGCGGCCGGCTCAACTCGCGCTGGGCACCCAGTTGCCGTGGAAGCCGTAGGGCACCCGGTTGGGCAGGCGCACCGCGCACACGGGTTCGCCGGTGAAGTCGCCGGCGTCGAGCAGGACCAGTTCGGCCGTGTCGGTGGTGGCGTCGTGGACGACCGACATGACCCACCCGTCGTCCTCGGCGGCATCCGGGTGGCGGGGCACGAACACCGCCTCCATCGAGCAACGGCCGGGCCCGTAGTCGTGGGTGGCGACGGCGCCGGTCTGCAGGTCGTGGCGGTAGAGGGGTCCGAAGGCCAACCCGTCGCCGTCGGGAGCGAACGTGGTGGCGTAGCCGTAGCGCGCCGGCCGCCCGACCAGGCGCTCGTCGACGCGGGGCAGCTCGATGGGTCGGTCGTCGAGGCGTTCCTCGACGACGGTGCCCAGCACCGGGTCGATCGTCCAACGGTCGAGCGTGGGCGGCCCCTCGTTCGGACCACGCAGGTCGGTGCGGAACATCGACGGGTGACGCACGACGTCGACGACGATGCGACCGTCGGGCAGGTCGTGGGCGTTCATCGGGTGGAACACGTAGCAGGGCTCGACGTCGATCCAGACGACGTCGTCGGCCGACCCGCGCAGGGGCAGGACGCCGACGCGGGCGCCGTAGTCGTCGTCCCACCGGTAGGGCAGCGTGCCGGCCATGGCCAGGTCGAGGTCGAAGGTGACCGGCAGGTCGTACAGGACGGCCCGGGTCTCGGTGATGGAGAGGTCGTGCATCATCGGCTTGCCCGGCACGGGGATGTCGGCCAGGTGGGCCACCACACCGTCGGCGCCGATGACCTGGTACTGCACCGAGTCCCACCCCCAGAAGTAGGCGGCCACGTGCAGCTCATCGGTGACGGGGTCGCGCTTGGGGTGGGCGCTGAACGGGCCGGGCAGGCCGGGGCGACCGTTGCCCGACAGGTCGGTGCGGCCGATGGTCTCGAGCTCGTCGGAGAGCTCGATGGGGTACGAGCCGGCCTCGACGCAGGCGAACGTGCGGCCGGCGTGGCCGATGACGTTGGTGTTGACCGCGCCCTGCATGACCCCCTCGGGGCCGCCGGGGTCGTCCCAGCCCATCTGCTCGTTGATCGAACCGCCCCGCACGAAGCGGCTGCGGTACCACTCGGCCTTGCCGCCGCGGAGGCGGACGCCGTGGACCATGCCGGTGCCGGTGAACCAGTGGTACGAGGCCGGATCGGGGGCCAAGGGATTGGGGCCGTTGCGCAGGTAGCGACCGTCGAGCTCCTGCGGGATGGCGCCGTGGACGACCGGCAGATCGAAGGCCGTCGTCTCGGAGGGGAGCGGGGCGAAGTTGTCGCGCAGGTACGGGTTCTCGCTGGTGCGCGGCGGCTGCTGGACGTCGGTCACGGTGACGCTCCCCTGGGTTCGTGGGTGGGCGGGATCGACCGGTGCGGCGTCCCCGATGGTCCACTCTGGACCATCGAGGGCCGGGCGTCAACGGGTTCTCGCCGACGTGGCAGCATGCGGGCATGGATCCCGTCTCCGCACGCAGAGCCATCGCCGGCATCCGCGCCGGCATCGGCGTCGGCTCGCTCGTCGCTCCCCGGCTCACCGGGAAGCTGTTCGGCATCGACGTGGCCGCCAACCCGGCCGCCCCCTACCTGGCCCGCCTGTTCGGGGCCCGCGAGCTCTACATGGCGGCGCCCTTCCTCATGCCGGCTCCCGGCCTCGACGAGGTCGAGCTGGCGGCGCGGGCCGTGCCGGTCGACGCCGCCGACGCCGCCGCCGCGCTGGCCGCCGGCATCCGCGGCTACCTGCCGTGGCGGGCCGCGCTGCCCGCCGGTCTGGTGGCGCTGGCCGCCACCTATCTGGGCTCGATCGCCTCCCAGAACGAGAACAAGCTGCCCGAGGCGCCGGCGCTGAGTGTTGCTGCGCCTCGACCGCGGCGTCACAATCTCCGCGCCAGCCACCTTCCCGCAGTCTGAGGCGATCAGCGGACCTCGAGGATGCCCTCCATGCCGGCTTCTCGGTGGCCGGGCAGCGAGCAGAAGAACTCGTAGGTGCCGGGTTCGAGGGTGATGGTGTCGGTGGCGGTCTCGCCCGGCTGGGCCTCGACCAGGAACGGCTGCTGCTCGACGCGGAAGTCGTGCACCACGGTGCCCTGGTTGCGCAGGGTCACCGGGATCTGGCCGGCCTCGACAGCGATGCGGTCGGGGTCGAAGGCCATCTCGGTACCGACGACGTCGATCGAGTCGGAGATCGACAGGCCGCTGAGATCGGGGGTCTGCTCGCCGCCGCCGCAGCCGGCGAGGCCCAGAGCAGCGAAGGCGAGCACGGTGGGGACGAGCGCGACGCGACGCAGGCCGCGGAGTCGGGGGGACATGGGCACCATCATCGCGGGCGGGCGGTACCCGGTGGCGTCGCGAGCCACCGGGTCAGTGGATGGGCCCGCTGGCGTCACGCAGCGCCGGCGCCGCCCGCCCGGTGCGGCTGGCGATGATCTCGGCCACGATGGACACCGCCGTCTCCTCGGGTGTGCGGGCACCCAGGTCGAGCCCGATCGGCGCCCGGACCCGGGCCAGCTGCTGGTCGGTGGCGCCCTCGTCGCGCAGGCGTCGGTTGCGGTCGTCGGTGGTTCGCCGCGACCCCATGGCCCCCAGGTAGCCGACGTCGGTGCGCAGCGCGGCGAGCACGGCGGGCACGTCGAACTTGGGGTCGTGGGTGAGCACGCAGACGGCGTCGCGCGGGCCGAGCTGGTCGCCCACCCGTTCGAGCAGCCGGTGGGGCCAGTCGACGACCACCTCGTCGGCGAACGGGAAGCGGGCCTTGGTGGCGAACACCTCGCGGGCGTCGCACACCGTGACCCGGTAGCCCAGGACCTTGCCGACCCGGGCGAGGGCGCCGGTGAAGTCGACGGCGCCGAAGACCAGCAGCTGCGGCGGCGGGGCGAACGACTCGACGAACACGGCGACGTCGGCCTCGTTGGCCTGGCCCTGCGGTCCGTAGTGGCGCACGCCGGTGGTGCCGGCGGACAGCTCGCCGAGCGCGTCGCGGGCGACGACCCGGTCGAGGTCGGCGTCGCCGAGGCTGCCCTCGGGGTCGGCGCCCGGACGCACGAGCAGGTGTCCGCCCACGCCGGGACCGTCGATGACCGTGGCGATGGCCACGGGCTCCTCGGCCTGCAGCGCGTCGCGGAGCGTGTCGAACAGGGTCATCGGGCCGCTACCAGTCGAGGGGTTCGATGAAGAGGTGGATGGTGCCACCGCAGGTGAGGCCCACGGCGAAGGCCTCGTCGTCGGAGTAGCCGAAGGTCACGACCCGCCGGTCGCCCGAGTCGATGATCTGGAGCGCCTCGGTGACCACCGCACCCTCGACGCAGCCGCCCGAGACCGAACCGCTGACCTCTCCGTCCTCGTTGACCGCCATGGCCGCGCCGGGCAGGCGGGGCCCGGAGCCCTCGACGTCGACGACACGCGCCAGGGCAACGGCCTTGCCCTGCTTGCGCCACCGATCGAGGTCGTTGAGGATCTCTCGCACGCTTCCGAGCCTACGGAGTCGGGCGCCCGTGGACACCGACGGGGGTGTCGGGGATCTGGCCGGCGACGACAGAGGCCAGCCGGTCGAGGGCGTCGATGCTGTGGCCCTCGACGAAGGCGTCGACGTGTGGCAGGGCGGCCGCCATCCCGCGGGCGAGCGGCGCGTAGCCCGGCGACGCCTTGAGCGGGTTGACCCAGACGATCTTGTGGGCGACCCGGTGGAGGCGGCCCATCTCCTCGTCGAGCTGGTCGGGGTCGCCGCGGTCCCAGCCGTCGGAGAGGATCACGACCACCGCGCCGCGGGCCATGCCCCGGACGCCCCACTCGTCGTTGAACACCTTCAGGCCCTCGCCCAGGCGGGTGCCGCCGGCGAAGTCCTCGACCACGGCGGCGGCCCGGCGCAGCGCCTCGTCGGGGTCGCGCCGTGCCAGCTCGCGGGTCATGCGCGTGAGCCTGGTGCCCAGCGCGAACGCCTCGACGCGGCCGCGCGCCGCGACCGCCGCGTGCACGAACCGCAGCAGCGCCCGGGCGTAGGGCTCCATCGATCCGGACACGTCGATCAGCAGCACCACCCGCCGGAACCGCTCGCCCGGGCGGGTGCGGGCGCGCCGGAACGGCTCGCCGCCCGAGCGCAGGGCGTACCGGACGGTGCGACGCAGGTCGGGACGGCCGCGGTCGCGCCGGGTGGGCGTGGGGCGCCGCGACGGTCGGGGTGCGCCCACCAGGCGGAGGCGGTCCATCAGCGCCCACGCCTCGGCCAGCTCGTCCTCGTCGTAGGTGGCGAAGTCCTTGTGCCGCAGCGTCTCGACGCGGGAGAAGCGGACCTGGACGGTGGGGTTGCCGTCGTCGTCGACGTCGTCGCCGCTGCCGGCGTCGTCCTCGCCGTCGTCGGTGGCCAGCGTGATCGACTGCGTCCTGGCCTGGTCGGGCCGGGGCAGGGGCACGCCGCCGAAGTAGGCGGCGAAGAGGTGGTCGTAGACGGCGATGTCCTCGGCCCGCCGCACGAGCGTGGTCCGGCCCGCCCAGTACACGTCGTCGCCCACGGCCGGGTCGATCGCCTCCAGCGCCGACACGAACGTGACCGACGAGTCGATGGGCACGACCATGCCCGCCTGTCGCAAGGCACGGACGAAGGCCACAGCGGCGGTGGCCGGGTCGCGGTGGACGCGGGACGGCGCCACGTCGCCGCTCACCCGGTGCGGGCGGCAGCGCGGGCCACGAGCTGGTCGAGCCCCGACGACCGCACGCGCTCCTGGTCCTCGCGGTACTTCAGCACCGTGCCGAGCGATGCGTCGACGGTGTCGACGTCGAGCTCGGTGGCGCCGAGGACGTGCAGGGCGGCGGCCCAGTCGATGGTCTCGGCCACGCCGGGCGGTTTGTACAGGCCGGCCTCGCGCATGGCCTCGGTGGCGGCGGCGACCTGGCGGGCCAGCCGCTCGCCCACGCCGGGCGCCCGGACGCCGACGATGGCGACCTCGCGCTCGAAGTCGGGGTGCTCGACCCAGTGGTAGAGGCACCGGCGCTTCAGCGCGTCGTGCACGTCGCGGGTGCGGTTGGAGGTGATCACGACGATGGGCGGTTCCTCGGCGTGGAAGGTGCCCAGCTCGGGAACGGTGACCGTGTAGTCGGAGAGGACCTCGAGGAGGAACGCCTCGAACTCGTCGTCGGCCCGGTCGACCTCGTCGATGAGCAGCACGGGGGGCGGGCCCTGCCGGGGTCGGACCGCTTCCAGCAGCGGCCGGGCGACCAGGAAGCGTTCGTCGTACAGCTCGTCCTCGAGCTGGTCGACCGCCGCCCCCTCGGCCAGGCCGGCGGCCTCGGCGGCCCGCAGGTGCAGCAGCTGGCGGGAGTAGTCCCACTCGTAGACGGCCTGGCTGACGTCGAGGCCCTCGTAGCACTGCAGGCGCACCAGTTCGCCGCCGGTCCACCGGGACAGCACCTTCGCCACCTCGGTCTTGCCCACGCCGGCGTCGCCCTCGAGCAGCAGGGGCCGCTGCAGCTTCAAGGCGAGGAACACAGCGGTGGCCAGCCCGGTGTCGGGCAGGTAGTCGTGGGCCTCGAGGGCGCGGGCCACGTCGCGGGCGTCGGCGACCTCGGCAGGAGCGGGCACGGCCATGGCCGAAGGCTATGGCAGACGGTGCCGGTTGCTACGGTCCGCAGCCGTTCACCGCCGGTTCACCTCGAGGGGGTCAGTCGTGGCCGGGTTCCGCCACATCGTGCTGTTGCGCTTCACCGATGACGCCACCGACGAGCAGGTCGATGGCATCGTCGCCGCCCTGCGCACGCTGCCCGACGACATCCCCGAGCTGCGCTCGTACGTGGTCGGCGTCGACGCCGGACTGGCCGACGACAACGCCTCGCTCGGGGTCGTGGCCGACTTCGACTCCCCTGCCGACTACGAGGTCTACCGCGACCACCCCGCGCACCTGGCCGTCATCCAGGAACGCATCCGCCCGATCCTCGCCGGCCGCACGGCCGTGCAGCACCCCCTCTGAGGACCATGCCCGAAACCGTCGACATCCCCATCGTCCCCCATCCCGACGACGTCACGCCCGAGTGGCTCACGTCGGTGCTGCGCCGGGCCGGCGTGCTGCGCTCGGGCCAGGTCATCGGCCTCGAGTCCGAGTACGTGGGCACCGGCCAGGTCGGCGACAGCGTCCGCTTCCGGCTGACCTACGACGAGGCTGCGCTGTCCGGGGAAGGTGCCGGGCCCGAGACCGTGGTGGGCAAGTTCCCCACCGAGGACGAGACCAGCCGATCCACGGCCACGCAGGTCCGCACCTACGAGATCGAGACCCGCTTCTACCAGCAGCTCGCCCACCGGGTGGACATCACCATCCCGCGGCCGTACTTCGCCGACATCGACATGGCGAGCCACGACTTCACCATCATCATGAACGACCTGGCGCCGGCGGTGCAGGGCGATCAGATCGACGGCTGCACGGTCGACGAGGCCGCCCTGGCCGTCGAGGAGGTGGCCAAGCTGCACGCCCCGGTGTGGGGCGACCCGTCGCTGAAGTCGATGGAGTGGCTCAACCGCAACTCGCCCGAGAGCGCCGTGTTCTACAAGGGTCTGCTCGACATGGTGTGGCCCGGCTTCCTCGAGCGCTACGCCGGCCGGGTCGACGACGAGGTCATCGACGCCGGCAACCAGCTCATCAGCCGGCTCGACGCGTACCTGGCCCACCGACCCGAGCCCCACACCGCCGCCCACGGCGACTACCGGGTCGACAACATGCTGTTCGGTACCGTCCGAGGGCGGCGCCCCACTCACCACGGTCGACTGGCAGACGGTGGCGCTCGGCCCGGGCGCGAGCGACGTGTCGTACTTCCTCGGCACCAGCCTGCTGCCCGAGCTCCGGGCCACCGATGAGCGTGACCTGCTCAAGGAGTACCACCGGACGCTGCAGGCCGGCGGCGTGCGCGAGTACCCGTTCGAGCAGTGCTGGGACGACTACCGGCGCTTCGCGTTCGCCGGGTTCCTCATGGGCGTCATCTCGTCGATGATCGTCGGGCGCACCGACCGGGGCGACGAGATGTTCATGTGCATGGTCAACCGCTCGGGTCGCATGGCCCTCGACCTGGAGACCCTCACCCTCTTCTAGCCACCCAGGGTCAGCTCGGAGGGGAGGTCGGCGAGAAGGAGCACGTCGACGTCGCCGCCGGCGGGGATGCCGTCGTCGTCGGGCAGCACCGCCAGGGCGTTGGCGGCGGCCATGGCCGACAGCTGATGGCTGCCCTGGCCGCCGGCGGAGCGCACGTGCACCCGACCATCGGTGCCGTGGAAGGCGTGCACCCGGGCGAAGTGGGTCTTGCCGTCGCTGCGCCGGTCGAGCGCCTCGTCGGCGACCGCCCGTGACATCGGTCGGTCGAGGGCGGTGTGCCCCATCGCCTTGCGCAGCGCCGGCCGACCGAACAGCTCGAAGCTGACCATCGACGACACCGGGTTGCCCGGGAAGCCGAAGACCGGCGTGTCGCGCACCAGGCCGAACGCGAACGGCTTGGCCGGCTTGATGGCGATCTGCATCCAGCGCATGTCGCCGATGCGGTCGAGGATCACCTTGACGAGGTCGATGTCGCCCATCGAGACGCCACCGGAGGTGAGCACGGCATCGCAGTCGTCGACGCCCCGCTCGATGGCCTCGGTGATCGCCTCCTCGGTGTCGCGGGCGATGCCGAGGTCGACCACGTCGCAGCCGGCCTGGGCGGCCAGGGTCAGCAGCGTGCGGCGGTTGGAGTCGCGGATCTCGCCCGGTTGCAGGGCCCGATCGTCCTCGACCAGCTCGTCGCCCGTGGAGACCACGCCGACCCGCAGCCGCGGGTGGACCAGCACCTCCTGGACGCCCAGGCTGCACAGCACGCCCAGGTGGCCGGCGGTGAGCGCGTCGCCCGATCGGAACACGACAGCCCCGGGCACCAGGTCGTCGCCGGCGGGGCGGACGTGGTTGCCGGGCGGCACCTCGATCTCGATGCGCACCCGGTCGCCGTCGAGGGCCTCGGTCCGCTCGACCATGACGACGGCGTCGGCACCGGCGGGCATGGGGGCGCCGGTGAAGATGCGGCTGGCCTGGCCGGGGCCGACCTCGACCTCGGGTGCGTGGCCGGCGGCGATGGTTTCGACGATGTCGAGCTCGACCGGTGCGCCGGCGGTGTCGGCGGCCCGCACGGCGAAGCCGTCCATGGCCGTGTTGTCGAACGGCGGCACCGGCTCGGTCGCCGCGATGTCCTCGGCCAGCACCAGACCGAGTGCGTCGGCGACCGCGAGGCGCACCGGATCGGCCACCCGGATCCGGTCGAGGACGTGGCGGCGCGCGCTTCCGAGGGGGATCATGCCGTGCAGCCTGGCACCGGATCGCCGCCGCGCGGCGCGCTCGGGTCCGGACGCTTCCCGATCCACCAGCGCGCGCCGACCACCGCCAGCGTGCCGCCGGCGAAGGCGCCGGCCGCGGTGGCCCACGCAGCGCCGTACGACACGGCGCTGCCGATGGCGCCGAACGCCGCCGGCCCGGCCGCGCCGCCCACCGACAGCCCGGCCAGCACGATCCCGGCGGCCAGCGCGGGTTCGCCCGGCGAGACCCGGACGGCGGTCTGGAAGGCGAGCCCGGTCCAGCCCCAGCCCCCGCCGATGACCAGCAGAGCGCCCACCACAGCCCACGCGGCAGCGTCGCCGTGCGCGGTCGCCGCGAGAAGCGCGGCGCCGACAGCGCCGACCGCCATCAGCGACGCCGTGGCCCACCACGAGCTGGGCGGGTGCCGGTCGCTGGACCACCCGCTCAGCAGCCGGACGGTGATGCTGGCGGCGCTGACCACCGCCAGCAGGAACCCGGCGCCGCCTTCGGACCAGCCGCGGTCGTCGAACGCCGGCACGAACAGCGTCGCCGCCGCGGTGGCCGCCGCCGTACCCAGCGCGATCCCGACGGCGAAGAGCACCAGCGGTCCCCGCTGGCCGCCGCCTCCGGACGGTCGCTCGGCCGCCTCGCGGCGTCCGTGATCGGCCGGCGCCAGCACGAGCACCGCCGGCGTGAACGCCACGGCCACGGCGAACGCCGCCCGCCAGCCCACCTGCTGCGCCAGCAACGGGATGGACAGCCCGGCCAGCAGCGACGCCGCCGGCACGCTCGCCTCTTTCACCCCGAAGGCCAGGCCCTGCCGGCGGTCCGGCACCCCGTCGGAGAACGCCCGGGCGCCGCCGGTGTCGACCAGGCCGACGGCCATGCCGGCCACCAGCAGGACGGCGGCGACCTGCCACCACCCCCCGACGACGGTGGCGATCACGAGGTCGGCGACCCCGCTCACCAGGACGCCCGCTTGCAGCGATCGGCGGGCACCGATGCGGTCGGCGACCCAGCCGGTGGGGACCGACAGCAGGCCGGCGCCGACGAAGAAGGCGGTGACGGCGACGGCAGCACCGCTCCCGCCGAAGTCGTCCCGCATGCGCGTCGACAGCGCCCCGGTGAGGAACACGGGCGCGGTGACGGCCGTCAGGGCGAGGCTGACGGTGACGACCCGGCGGATCACGTCGGGCCGATCGTGGGCGGGAGGGGTGCCGGGAGCGTCGATGTCCCCCGAGGCTACGGCCCTCCCGCGCCTTGTCCGGCGTGACCAATGACCCTGGTGGCCGCAGGAGTGACGACGGACACTCGCGGAAGGAGGTGGACACCATGCAACCGACCCAAGATCCAGGCGGTGCCGTCCTCCTCGACGTGTTGTGCGGCGAGGGGGAGTTCGCGCAGTCCTTCCTCGAGCGGAACGGCCATCGTGTGACCGTCTGCAACGGGCCCGACGTGGGGGCGCTGTGCCCATTGCTGGGCGGCGAGGGGTGCACGAAGTTCGAGGACGCGCACGGAGTCGTGTTCGAGCTCGATCTCGACCGCGACCAGCACCGCGCCATCCTCGAGCGGTACCGCCAGCTCGGACGGGACGACCTCCCGATCCGCGTCGTGGTGCGACCCGAGCAACAGGAGCGCTACGCCGACCTGCTGACGCAGGTCCAGGTGTGGGATCACGAGCCCTCGGCGGCCGATCTCGACGGCTTCGCCGCCCAGGTCGAGGCATCCGACGGCTTCCACTGACCGACACGCCGCAACGCACCTGACGGGGGATGCCAAGGTGTTGGCCCTATGTCTTCCCCCGGGCACGGCACCAAGGCCGTCATCGCCGCCCTCCTGGCCAACCTCGGCATCGCCGTGGCCAAGTTCGTCGGCTTCCTGCTGACCCGTTCGTCGTCCATGCTCGCCGAGTCGGTGCACTCGCTGGCCGACTCGGGCAACCAGGCCCTGCTGCTGTTCGGTGGACGCCGGGCACGCCGGGACCCGACGCCGACGCACCAGTTCGGCTACGGCCGCGAGCGCTACTTCTGGGCGTTCGTCGTGGCGCTGGTGCTGTTCATGCTCGGGTCGCTCTTCGCCATCTACGAGGGCATCGAGAAGATCCGCCACCCCCACGAGGTCGACAGCCTGGGGATCGCCATCGGCATCCTCGTCCTCGGGCTCCTGCTCGAGGGGAACTCCTTCCGGACTGCCGTCTCCGAGGCGAACCTGACGCGGGGCAACGCCAGCTGGTGGGAGTTCATCAAGCGGACCCGCTCTCCCGAGCTGCCGGTCGTGCTGCTGGAGGACCTCGGCGCGCTGATCGGGCTCGTCATCGCACTGACCGCCGTCACCGTCTCGGCGGTCACCGACCACCCGGTCTGGGACGGCATCGGCACGCTGACCATCGGTGTGCTCCTCGGGATCATCGCGGTGGTGCTGGCCGTGGAGACCCGGTCGATGCTGCTCGGTGAATCGGCCCGCCCGGAGACCGCCGACGACATCGCGGCCGCCATGACCGCACACCCCGACGTGGCCGGCGTCATCCACATGCGCACCGAGCACCTGGGCCCCGACGAGCTCCTGGTCGCCGCCAAGCTGGCCTTCGACCCGTCGATGTCGATGTCACGGCTGGCCGACGTCATCGACGAGGTCGAGGTGGCGGTGCGCGACGCCGCCCCGCAGGAGATGCTGATCTACCTGGAGCCCGACCTCCGCCGCACCGACACGACCTCGACCTGACGGATCAGAGGAGGCCGGAGGAGCGACCGCCGTCGACCATCACCGCGGTACCGGTCATGAACCGCGCCTGATCCGAGCAGAGGAACGCCACCACGGCACCGAAGTCGTCGGGGTCGCCGAGCGGGCCACGGTCGGCCCCCAGCCCCGTGACCCGCTCGGTGGCGTGCATGCCCGGGCAGGCCAGGTTCAACGTGATGCCGTCGGCGAACAGCTCGTCGGCCGTGGTCTTGGCCCAGGCCCACAGCCCGGTGCGGGCGATGTTGGACAACGGCAGGAACGGGATGGGGTCCTTGATGCTGGCGCTGGTGATGCAGCAGATCCGACCCCAGCCCCGTTCGCGCATGTGGGGCACCACGGCGCGCACCAGGCGGATCGACGCCAGCTGGTTGGCATTCACCGCGTCGAGGATCTGCTGGTCGGTCACCTCCATGCCCTTCGACGGCGGCGGGCCGCCGTTGTTGGCCACGGCGATGTCGACCCGCCCGAACCGCTCGAGCGCCGCGTCGACCAACCGGCCCGGCGCGTCGGGGTCGCTCATGTCGGCCTCGACGGTGAGGACCTCGCCGCCGTCCTGGACCTCGGCGATCTCGGCGGCGGCGCGCTGGAGGTGCTCGGCCGAGCGCGAGCTGATCAGCACCGACGCCCCATCGGCGGCCAGGGCCTTGGCCGAGGCGAGACCGAGCCCCTTCGACGAGGCGGTCACGACGGCGACACGTCCACGTACACCGAGGTCCATCAGTCCAGCCCCGCCACGAAGTCCTTCAGGTACTCGCGGAAGGCAGGCCCGAGGTCGTCGCGCATGCAGCCGATCTCGACCGTGGCCTTGAGGTAGTCGAGGGGCTTGCCGCAGTCGTAGCGGCCCTCGCGGAACGAGTAGCCGGTGACCGGCTGGGTCCGGTTGAGCAGGCCGATGGCGTCGGTGATCTGGATCTCGTTGCCGACGCCGGGCGGCGTGTCGCGGATGGCGTCGAAGATCTCGGGCGTGAAGACGTAGCGGCCGATGACCGCCAGGTTGGACGGGGCGTCCTCGGGGGCCGGCTTCTCGACGATCTTCTCGAACCCGTAGAGGTTGTCGCGGATCGGGATCGGGTCGATGCAGCCGTAGCTGCTGATCTCGTGGGGTTCGACTTCGAGCAGGGCGATGACGGAACCGTCGCGCTCGTCGTGGGTGCGGATCATCCCCGACAGCAGGGCGCCGCCGTCGACCTGGATGTCGTCACCGAGCAGCACGGCGAAGGGCTCGCCGCCGACGTGGCGTTCGGCGACGCCGATGGCGTGTCCCAGACCGTGGGCGACGCCCTGGCGGATGAAGTGGATGTCGGCCATCTCGGCGAGGGCGACGACCTGCTCGAGCTCCTCCTTCTTGCCCTTGGCCTCGAGGGCGGCCTCGAGGCCGGCCAGCCGGTCGAAGTGGTCGCCGATGGACGACTTTCCGTCGCTGTCGATGATGAGGATGTCCTCGATGCCGGCGGCGACGCACTCCTCGACGATGTACTGGATCGTGGGGCGGTCGACGACCGGGATCATCTCCTTGGGGATCGCCTTGGAGGCGGGGAGGAAGCGGGTTCCCAGCCCGGCGGCGGGGATCACTGCGGTACGCACGGGTGCCATGGCAGGAGTTCTACCCGGTCGGGCCCGAGCTAGGTACCGACGCTGGATTCGGTTCCCGCCAGGAGCCGCCGGATGTTGGTCCGGTGGCGCACGATGACGACGGCGCCGATGGCGGCGGCCACCGCGACCTCGCGAGCCCGCTGACCGGTGGCGAACACGAGCACCGGAGTCAGCGCAGCGATGGTCAGCGAGCCGACGGCGGCGCGCTTGGTGAGGCCCACCAGCGCGGCGAACACGACCACGAGGGCGGCGAACACGATGGGGGCGCAGATGGCGACCACACCGGCGGCGGTGGCCACCCCCTTCCCGCCGCGGAACCGGCGGGTGACCGGCCACAGGTGCCCGGCCACGGCGGCGGCGCCGGCCACCCAGGCCAGGGTGCGGCCGTCGACCGCGTAGCCCAGCCCGGCCGCCAGCGCGCCCTTCCCGAGATCGCCGAGCAGCACCACAGCGCCCGCTCGACGTCCACCGACGCGGGTGACGTTCGAGGCGCCGGGGTTGCCGGAGCCGACAGCGGTGGGGTCGAAACCTCGCCGACGGCCCACCAGCACGGCCGTCGGGAAGGTACCGAGCAGGTAGGACGCGGCCACCACGACGATCACGACGACGGCGTCCACGCCCGCGAGCGTAGATCGGGTCACGGCGACCACCCGGATCCGGCGCCCGGCTGGACGAGCGGTGCTACCGGGGCGGTATCGTTAGCACTCGAAGGGCGCGACTGCCAGCGCCGGTCGGATCGGATCACCTACGGAGAGCGTCGGGATGCCCACCTACGAGTACCGCTGCAAGAGCTGCGGCCACGACCTGGAGGTCCAGCAGTCCTTCAGCGACGACCCGCTGGAGACCTGCCCCGAGTGCGGCGCTGACCAGCTGCGCAAGGTGTACGGGAACGTCGGGATCAGCTTCAAGGGCTCGGGCTTCTACAAGAACGACGCCCGCTCGTCGTCCTCCACCAAGAAGAGCTCCAGCTCGTCGTCCACCAGCGCGTCCACCAGCTCGGACGCCGGCTCGAAGGACAGCTCGTCCACCGACAGCTCGAAGAGCTCGACGCCCGCGGCCTCGACCACCTCGTCCTCGTCGGATTGATGGATCCGGGCGCCGGCCCGGTCGCCGACATCGGCGTGTTCGGGGGCTCCGGCTTCTACGAGTTCCTCGACCGCACCGAGGAGATCCACGTCACCAGCCCGTTCGGCGCGCCGTCGGCTCCGCTGGTGGTGGGCGAGCTGGCAGGTCGGCGGGTGGCGTTCCTGCCGCGGCACGGGGTCGATCACCGCTTTCCGCCGCACGCCATCAACTACCGGGCCAACGTCGACGTCATGCGCCGCGCCGGCGTCGGAGCCATCTTCGCCCCCTGCGCCTCGGGATCGTTGCAGCCGCCCGTCGAGCCCGGCCACTTCGTGGTGGCCGACCAGTTCGTCGACCGCACCACCGGACGGGCCGACACGTTCTGGGACGAGGGACCCCTGACCTCGCCCGACGTGCCCGGCCACGTGTCCATGGCCGACCCGTACGACGAACGGCTCCGGCGAGTGGCCATCGACGCCTGCCGGGCCGAGGGCGTCACCGTGCACGAGTCGGGCACCGTGGTGGTGGTGCAGGGGCCCCGGTTCTCCACCCGGGCCGAGTCGGCCTGGTTCGCCGCCCACGGGTGGGAGGTCGTCAACATGACCCAGTACCCCGAGGTCGCCCTGGCCAACGAGGTCGGCATCCCGTATGTGGCCATCGCCCTGATCACCGACTACGACGCCGGTCTGTCCGGCCGGCCCGACATCCGGGCGGTCACCCAGGACGAGGTCTTCGCGGTCATGGCCCACAACGCCGAGGTCGTGCGCCAGGTGCTGTTCCGGGCCATCGCCGCCGTGCCCGACGACCTGCTCACCGCCAGCCGCTAGCCTCTCCCCTGCCGGTCCGGCCGGCGCACTTCCCCCTCCACTCCGAGAACCCGGAGGTCGTCGTGCGTCCCGCCCCTGCCCGTCACCCGATCCTGCGCCGGCCGCCCACCCGCCTGGTGCTGGCTGCGCTCCTGGCCGTCCTCGCCGGTCTGGTGGTCCACCGCCTCACGCCGTGTCCGCGGCAGCCGCCGCCGAGCGGTGGGGCACCACCACCGCGGCGTGGACCGCCACCACCGACCTCCCGGTGGGCGCCGTGGTCGGCGCCGGCGATGTGGTCCTCGACGCCCGACCCGTGGCCTTCGTGGCCGACGACGCCGTGGCCGACGACCCCACCGGCCGCACGGTCCGGGCCCCGCTTCGGCGGGGCGAGGTGGTCACCGGTCGCAGCGTCGCCGGCGCCGACCGAACCGGCGTGGCCGCCCTCGTGCCCGACGGCTGGCGGGGGGTGGCCATCCCCGTCCACGACGGCGCCCTTCCGGTCGAGCCCGGCCAACACGTCGACGTGCTGGCCGCCGGCGACCCCGAGACCACGGGCGGCTGGGCCGGAACGGTCGTCGTGGCCGGCGCCGTGGTGGTGCACGTGGCCGAGGACGACACGGTGACCGTGGCCGTGCCCGCCACCGACGCACCTCGAGTCGCCGCCGCCCTCGTGGGCGCGGTGGTCACGCTGGCGTTGGCGCCCTGACGGGAAGCGGGCTCCTCAGGAGTGGAAGCCGGCGATCACGAGGCCGATCACCACGAGGCCCAGCACGATCCGGTACACGACGAACGGGGTGAACGTCCGGGTCTGGACGTAGCGGATCGTGCCCCACACGGCGGCGTAGCCGGTGACGGCCGAGGTGAGCATCCCGACCACGAACGCGCTGGTCATGCTCGAGGGGATCCCGCCCTCGCCCATGACGTCGGCGAACTTGTACAGGCCGGCGCCGGCGATGATCGGCAGGCTCATCAGGAACGACAGGCGGGCAGCGGCGGCCCGCTCGAACTTGAGCGCCCGGGCGACGGTGATGGTCACGCCCGAGCGCGACACGCCCGGCTGCAGGGCGAATGCCTGGCCGATGCCCATCAGCAGCGCGTCGCGCAGGCGGAACGACGACGTGGTGCGGGGCCCGCCCAGGCGGTCGGCGATCGCCAGCAGGATGGCGCCGAGGATGAGCATGAGGCCGATGAGCCAGAACTCGTCGTCGAGGCCTTCGATGGCGTTGTTGAGCAACACGCCGGTGATGGCGCCGGGTACGGCCGACAGCACCAGCAGCCAGGCGATCGAGCCCTCGGGCGGTGCGCCGATGCGGTTGCGGGGCACCAGCATCTTGAGGCCTTCGCGGACGTAGACCACCAGGTCCTTGGCGAAGTAGGCGATGGCACCGGCCAAGGTCCCGATGTGCAACGCCACGTCGAACGTCTTGGTGAGCGAGGCGTTGCCGCCGAAGTCGTCCCAGCCGAAGAGCCACGGGACCAGATCGAGGTGTCCCGAGGAGGAGATGGGCAGGAACTCGGACAGCCCTTGGACGATGCCGAGGACGATGGCGTGCAACAGGGGCATGGTGTGGGGTCCGTTGGGGCGCGCGGGTGGTCAGGGGCGGCCCGCGCCGAACGTTTCTAGCGCCCGGAGAGGGTGACGCCCGGGATGAGCAGCGTCACGCCGCCGGTGCCGCCCGGCTGCCACTCGACGTCGGCGCCGACGTGGCTCACGTCGAGCAGCAGGCGCTGCAACGTGGACGCCAACGTGGCCTCCTTGATGGGCTCGGCCCGCTGACCGTCGCGGATGCGCAGCCCCTCGACCGACACCGAGAAGTCGCCCGAGACCGGGTTGACGCCGGAGTGGAGCCCGCCGAGCGACGAGGCCAGGACACCGTCGTCGACGGTGGCCAGCAGCGAGTCGAGGTCGCCCTCGCCGGGCTGCACGGTGAGCGCCCGGGCCGAGATGCCCGGCCGGCTGCTGTAACCCCGGGCCGCCGACGCGGTGGAGGCGGTGCCCGCCTGCCGGGCCGAGCGGGTGTTGTGCAGGAAGCCCTGCAGCACACCGCCCTCGAGCAGCGGCACCCGGCGGGTGGCCAGGCCCTCGTCGTCGAAGGGTTCGGCGCCGAGCGAGTCGGGGTTGGTCGGGTCGTCGACGATGGTGAGCAGCGGGCTACCGACCTGCTCGCCGACGCGGTTGGCGAACGGGCTGCGGCCCTTCAGCACCGCCTCGCCCGACAGCATCCCCGAGATGATGCCGAGCACGGTGGCGGTGAGGCGGGGCTCGAGGACGAGCGTCACCGTGGCCGACTCGGGCTTGACCGACCCGATCTTGGCCAGCAGGCGCTCGACGGCGTCGTCGGCGGCCTCGTCGAGCGACACCTCGCTGCGGGCACGACCGACCGACACGCCGCCGGCCATCACCGACGCATCACCGTCGTCGGCCAGGCACGCCACCATCACGTACGCCATGGTCGAGCGCCCGCCGACCGAGATGCCCGTGTTGGTGGCCACCGCGAACGCGCCTTCAGCGTCGGTGTAGGTGGCGCCGGGGACGTTCTTCACCCGCGGATCGGCGCCGCGGACCATGCGCTCGAGCTCGAGGGCCATGGCCACCTTGTCGTCGACCGAGGTCGACAGGACCTCGTCGCGGTAGATGTCGAGCGTGCTGGCGGCGGCGCCGTCGGGCTCGGCCAGGCCGGCGTACTCGTCGGGCTCGGCGAAGGGCACGTTGTCGCGCGCCTCGGCCAGGGTCTCGGCGATGATGTCGGGGTCGAGGGTGCCGGCGTAGGCGAAGCCGGTGCGGCCGTCCTTGATCACGCGGATGCCGATGCCGGCGGAGCCGGCCTGGGTCAGCGACTCGACGTCGCCCTCGTAGGCCTCGACCGAGGTGTTGGTGCCCTGGGACACGTAGGCCTCGAGCTGCTCGCCCGTGGCGGCCTGGGCCACGACCCGGTCGGCGATGGCGCGCAGCTCCTCGACGGAGGCGCCGGTGCGTGGTTCGGCGGTGGATGTCATCCTGCGGTCCCTCCGATGGTGAGCTGCTTGACCCGGAGCGTCGGGCAACCATCGCCCACGGGCACCCCCTGGCCGTCCTTGCCGCACGTGCCCGGACCGCCGAAGGAGAAGTCGTTGGCGATGACCTCGATGTCGGCCAGGCACTGGGGGCCGTTGCCGATGAGGTTGCCCTCGCGGATGGGCTCGGTGACCTCGCCGTTCTCGATGAGGTACGCCTCCTGCATGCCGAAGACGAAGTCGCCCGAGGCGGTGTTGACCTGACCCCCACCGAGCTTGGCCACGTACACACCGTGGTCGGTGCCCGAGATGACCTCCTCGGGCGTGGCGTCGCCGTTCTCGAGGAACGTGTTGGTCATGCGCACCATCGGCAGGTGCTTGTAGGACTGCCGGCGGCCGTTGCCCGAGTTGGGCCGACCGTCCTTGCGGCTGCGCAGGAAGTCCCACATGTACTCGGTGAGCACGCCGTTCTCGATGAGCACGTTGCGCTGGGCCGGCGTGCCCTCGTCGTCGACGGCGTAGGCGCCCCACTCCTCGGCCACGGTGCCGTCGTCGACCAGCGTCACCAGCGGGCTGGCCACGAGCTCGCCCACCCGGTTGGCGTAGACCGAGGCGCCCTTGTCGACCAGGTCCTTCTCCAAGCCGTGGCCGCAGGCCTCGTGGAACAGCACGCCGCCCGAGCCGGCGCCGATCACCACCGGCAGCTGCCCAGCGGGTGCCGGACGGGCCCGGAGCTTGGTGATGGCCATCTGGGCGGCTTCGGCGGCGAACTCGTCGATGTCGATGCGGTCGAAGAGCTCCCACCCGATGGTGAGACCGATGGTCTTGCGGCCGGTCTGCATGCCGGTGTCGCCGGTGGCCACGGCGTTGACGGCGAACATCGTGCGCACCTGGTCGTCGGTGGTCAGCAGGCCGTCGCTGTTGGCCACGAGGATCCGCCGGCGGGAGTTGCCCACCGACGCCGTGACCTGGCTGATCTCCCGGGCCGCGGCACGTGCGGCGGCATCGGCCTGGCGGAGGATGGCGACCTGGTCGCCCTTGGCGACGGTCTCCGGCAACACCCGCACGGTGCTGGGGTTGGGCACGTCGCGGCGGGTCAGGGCGATCTCACGCACGCCACCGCCACCTTCGCGAGCGGCGGCCGATGCGGCCTCGGCCGCGGTCAGCAGCCCCTGTTCGGAGAGGTCGGCGGTGTGGGCGAAGCCGGTGGTGTCGCCCACCACGACCCGGATGCCCGCACCACGATCGCGGCCGGAGCTGAGCTGCTCGACCCGGCCGTCGTCGAGCAGGGCGTTGCCGCTCTGCTTGTCCTCGGCGAAGACCTCGGCGAACTCGCCGCCGGTCTGCAGCGCCCGGTGCAGGACGCTTTGGAGCACCGGTTCTTCGATCACGTGTCCCTCCAATGGTTCGGGGATGTTCGGACAGGGGCGAGTGCGACGACTCTCCGCGGTCTGGCCGAAGGGCGTAGCGTACCGATGTGTCCCTCCAGACCGGTCTGACCGCAACGGTGGAATTGGTCGTCACCGACGACGACACCGCGATCGCCCTCGGCTCCGGAACCGTGCCCGTGCTGGCCACGCCCCGCGTGGTGCGCCTGTGCGAGCAGGCCACCGTGGAGGCGCTGAAGGGCCAGCTCGCCGCCGGCGAGACTTCCGTCGGCCAGCGGGTGCAGCTCGACCACCTGATGCCCACCAAGGTCGGCATGACCGTGTCGGCCGAGGCCACGCTCGAGAAGGTCGCCGGCCGGCGCCTGGTCTTCACCGTGTCGGTCTCGGACCCGCGTGGCCTGATCGCCGCCGGCAAGGTCACCCGCGTGGTGGTCGACGTCGAGCGGTTCCTCGAGAAGTCGCACTGACCCAACCCCCGGGAATTTCGTCGCCTGGTCAGGGACGTCCTGACGAGATGACGAAATTCGCAGGTGGGGGTGGCGGGGGCTCACGGCAGGACGTCCTGCACCCGGAGCACGGCACCGAGCTTGGTGCCGAGCAGGGCGACCTCGTCGCTGCTGTAGGCGTCGAAGGCATGCGCCGTCTGCGCTGGCCGAATGAGGTCCAGCCGGTTCGGATCGACGTTCTCGAGCTCGAGGACCGAGCCGTCGCATGCCGGCGGATCGTCGTCGGTGCGCTGCGAGCACAGGAGCGGGCCCGTCTCCTCGTCGTAGAAGAGGAAACCCCGGACAGCGACCGTGCCACCGGACGTCGTGGCGAGTGCGTCGACGACATCGAGCGTGTCGGTGTCCGGCCGCCCGTCGTTGCGCATGGCGGTCCCCACCACCAGCACCACGGCGAAGGCGGCCACGAAGCCGACCACGCTGACGAGCGCCGTGCGCACCCGCCAGGTCACGAAGACGCGTCCACGTCGACGACGGTGTCGGTCGCGACCGAGATGTGCAGCACGGCCGGCACCGGCCCGTCGGACGGATCGGGAACGTCGTCGAGGGCGAGCTCGTCGCCGATGGCGAAGACGGTTCCGTCGCGCAGGATCAGCCGGCGTCCGGGCCGGTCGACCTCGGTGATGGCGCCGAGGTACACGACCGTCTCGGGCTGGTCGGGCAGACGGAGCACCGAGCCGATGCCAGCGACCCAGACGATGGTGTCTCCGTCGAGGCCGACGTGCACGTACTGACCGAGGCGAGCGCGGAGCGGTTGCGTGGAACCGTCCAAGCTCGCGAAGGACTGGACCGACGGGTCGATGGGATGGACGTCGTCACCATCGAGGGTCAGCGTGGCGAAGTCGTCGTCCATGGCGGTGACGACCCCGGCCGCGTCCGGCACCCGAGGTGAGCCATCGAGCGCCACGTGCAGGTGATCCTCGTTCCCGGCGGCGCCGCCGCCGCAGGAGACCAGCAGGAACATCGCGACCACGGCGCCAACGACGGCGCGACGCTCAGGCACCGGAGAAGCCGGGCGCGTCATCGGATTGGAGACCGTCGGTGCTCTCGTCGGCGACCACCGGCTTGCGGCCCATGTTCCGCAGGACGGCGAGAGAGCCGTGGACGGGCTCGTCGGTGGGCAACTCGACCGAGATGCCGGCGTCGCCGATGTCCTGGATCTCCAGTGCCATCGTGCGGAAGCGCACCTTCGCTTGTCCGGAGCTCTTCCGGAAGCTGTTGATGCCCTGGATGAGGAAGTCGGGCAGCTTTGCCGGATCGAGCTGTTCCACCGTGCGGCGGAAGTCGGCCACCACCTCGGGCGGTGCGGTCTCCTCCAGCAGGGTGTCGGCGTAGTGGATGAAGTCCTTGGTCTGCCTGGCGGTCGGTCGAGTCGCCTCGCGGACGGCGATGATGTGTCCGTCCTTCTCGTACACGGCCATGCGCCGGAAGTTCTGGTAGCCGGGGAACACCGCGGTGGTCCCCCCGCCTGCGGCATCCGGGTTCGGCAGATCCAAGACCGCCGCGTCGTAGCGGGTCACGCCGGAGTCGCCCTCGGGCGGCAGGAATGGGTCTTCGTCGCTGCGGTAGGTGGGCTCGAGGCTCTCGGGGTCGTACCGGACGAACGGCTGCTGGCCTTGGGCGATCCGGCGCACGTAGTCGAGCACGGTGCGGGAGTCGAACAGGGGGTCATCGGCGACGGCCCGGTCCTCGTCGGTGCCGGCGGCATCGGCCGCCGTGAGCAGGACCGAAGGCGCGCCGGCAGGGTCGATGACCCAGCGGCGCGCCCGCAGGGCGTCGAGCACGTCGGCCCCGTCAAGATCGGTCTCCAGGTCGACTTCGTCGGCGACCCGATCGTCCATGAAACGGTCGACGAGGCCCGGCGCGAGGAAGCGCACCGCCACTGCGTCGTCGACGACCACCTGCTCGAGCGCCGGACGGCCGCCGATCGAGAGCTGGAGCTTGTAGCGCAGGTCGTCCTCGATGAGCCCTTGGACCCGGTACTGCTCGCCGCCGGTCTCGGTCTCGTAGATGAACCGGTACGAGTTCGGCGTGGTGGCGTCGACGAGGTCGACGACCGCCTCGTTGTCGGTCTCGTTCTTGGCGCAGGCGCCGGCGAGCAGGCCGACGGCCAGCACGGCCACGAGCAGGCGTACGGGTCTCATGGGCGCAGCTCCAGCGCCTCGCGCAGGAGCGAGCGAGGCTGCTCGAACTCGTCGCGCGTCGACAGAACGAACAGGTACCGGTCCTGGAACCAGGCCGCGATCTGCTGGCGGTCACCGGTGGTGAGGAAGACCGCCTCGTCGCCGACCCGGAGCTGGCGGATCGAACCGCCCCCGAGCGTGCTCAGCAGCGTCGATCGGAAGCCCTCGTCGGCGAAGTCGGCGTCGGATGCGAAGCGACCGATCTGCAGGGTCGCCTGGAGCTCCTTCCCGTCGCGCAGCGAGTACAGCGACGCGGCATCGAGGTAGGGCCGCCGGGCACCGTCGAGGATCTCGGAGATGTCCTCCCGTTGCACGTCGAGGCCGAGCAGCTGGGCCGGAAGGGCGTCGGCGTCGAGCGGTTCGATGACACGCGCTTCGGCAGCTGACACCGCTGGATCGGCGCCGCAGGCCCCGAGCACCAGCGCGGCCGACACCGCGCACGCGAGCAGGCGGACTCCCCTCATTGCACGACCTGGAACTGGCCGACGGCGAAGGGTCGTCCACCGTCGGTGTAGTTGAACTGGCCGGGAGTGGACGCCTGGTAGATCCAGACCTCGCCAGGGGCGAGCGGACCGCTGTCGAACTGACCGGTGTCGCTGACCACGCTGTAGGTGCCCGTGCCCGCGTTGCGGAAGCGGATGGTCGCGCCGACCGGCACGGTGGCGACGCTGGGATCGAAGTACGGGCTGCCGTCGAGGATCTGGACCTCGATGGAGACCGCCTGCTCCTCGGGGGGCAGCGTCGTGGTGGTCTGCGCAACCGTCGTGGTGGTCGCCTCGACGGACGTCGCCGTCTCGGCCGGCACCGTGGTCGACGTCGTGGTCGTTGTTGCACCGAAGGCGCTGGCGTCGTCCTGGTCGAACTGCAGGGCGGCGTCGTTGCCGACCTTCTCGTCGCTGCCACAGGAGGCGACGACGAGGGCGGCGAGCAGGAGGAGCGCGAGGGTGCGGAGGAGAGGCTTCATGAGATGCTCCCAGAGCGGTTGACGGCGGCTTCGGAGGTGCCGAGGTACGACTCGACGACGCGCGGGTCCTCGAGCACGGCCTCGGGTGCACCGCGGGTCACGAGGGCACCGCGATCGAACGCGATGAGCTCGTCGGACACAGCGCTGATGAGGGGCATGTCGTGTTCGATGATCAGGATCGAGCACCCGGTCTCGTATCGAACCCGCTGGAGCAGCGGCGCCAGCCCCTCGGCCTCGGCCTGGGCGATGCCCGACGACGGCTCGTCGAGGAGCAGCACGGTGGGCTCGGCGGCGAGCACACAGGCGAGGTCGACGATGCGCCGCAGACCCGTGGAGAGCTCCTTGACGTACTTGTCGCGGTGCGCACCGAGCTCGAGGAGGTCGAGGAGCTTGTCGGCCCGGGCCCGCACCCGCTTCTCGGCCCGGCGCACCTGCGGGGCGCCGAACGCACCCAGGATCGAGGAGCGCACCTCGAGCTTCTGCTCGAGGGAGATCAGCAGCGCTTCGTGCACGGTGAGCGATGGGAATGACCGGGCGTCTTGGAAGCGGCGGAGCAGCCCGCGGCGGGCGCGCTGGTCGGGGGACCAGTCGCTGATGTCGACGCCGTCGAAGCGCACGATGCCGGCGTCGGCCCGCTGGTGGCCGGACATGAGCTCGAAGATCGTCGTCTTGCCGGCGCCATTGGGGCCGATGAGGCCCAGCACCTCGCCGTCCTTGAGGTGGAAGGACACCTCGTCGACGGCGGTGACGCCGCCGTATCGCTTCACGAGCCCCTCGACCTCGAGGATCGAGCGGCTGCCATCGAGCTCGTCGGCGCTGATGCGACTCGCCGGCGCGACGCCGGTGAGCGAGCCCGTGCCCTTCACGTACACCGCCCGGAGGACGTCGGGGCGCTGGAGCAGCTCGGCGGTCGGCCCGTCGAAGCGCACCTCGCCCTTCTCCATGAAGATGGCCCGGTCGGCGATCGTGAGGGCGACGTTCACCGACTGCTCGACCACGACCACCGTCACGCCGCGACGGTTGATCTCGCGGACGATCTCGATCAGCTGGCCGACCACGGCCGGCGCGAGGCCGAGGGAGAGCTCGTCGATGAGCAGCAGCTTCGGCTTGCTGAGGAACGCCTGGGCGAGTGACAGCTGCTGCTGCTGGCCGCCGGAGAGGTTGCCGGCGTCGACGTCGGCCCGCTCGCGCAGGTCGGGGAAGATCTCGAACACCTCGGTCAGGCGTTCGGCACGCTCGCCCGGATCGTCGAGCAGCCACATGCCGAGCAGCAGGTTGTCGCGCACGGTCATGGTCGGGAACACGCCCTTGCCACCCGGCATCTGGACGATGCCTCGGGCGGCGATCTCGTTCGGTGGCATGCGCGTGATGTCGCGGCCGTCGAAGACGATGCCGCCGCCGGATGCCTGCGTCAGCCCGCACATGGCTCGCAGGACCGTGGACTTTCCGGCGCCGTTGGTGCCGAGCAGGGCGAGGATCTCGCCTTCCTGGATGTCGAGGTCCACGTCGAAGAGGACCTGCACGTCGCCGTAGTGGACGTCGACGTTGCGCGCCACGAGCAGCTTGGTGGAACCGGCTTCCTTCTCCTTGCGGTAGTTCTCCTTGGCCACCGCCTGGCTGAAGGCGTTGCGCACGTCCAGCTCGTAGAAGCCCGGCGGCCGTCAGGAAGATGACGGCGCCGATGATGGAGAACGGGATCGAGAACAGGAAGACGCCCTCGTAGTCGTAGTCGCGGAAGATGTTGCGGGCGAGGGGCACGAACAGCACGGTGGCGGGGAGGTAAGCGAGACCGGTGAGCTGGATGCCCTGGGTGCGGATCGCCGGCGGGATTACCCGGGCGAAGATCACCGAGACCGCGGGACCCAGCATCGAGGCGCCGAAGCCGGTCACCATCGAGGCCGCGATCAGCACCGCCAGCGGCGGCTGGAGCACGTAGATCGCCGAGGCAGGTGCGAGGATCACGCTGAACACGCCCGCCACGACGAGCACGCGCGACGGATTGATGGCGGTGAAGCGATCGACCAACGCCCCACCCACGAGTCCGCCGGCGATCGCCGCGACCACCGCAGGAATCGCGATGATCCCCCGATCGAGCGCGTCGAGCCCGTAGCGCTCGGCCAGGAAGAACGGGAAGAACAACCCGAACATCGTGTTGGCAGCGTTGGAGAAGATCTGCGCGACCGTGACCCGACGCACGGTGCGGACGGCGAACGTCGCTCGCCAGCCCTCGGCGAAGGAGAGCGGTTCGTCCTCCTCGGCGGCGACATCGTCGGGCATGCCCATGGCCTTGCGCTCCCAGAAGCCACGGATCGGCTCACGCAGGAACACGAGCGACAGGACGCCCATGACGACCAAGGGGGCTCCGAAGACGAAGAAGGCCGTCTGCCAGCCCCAGCGGTAGATGGTGTAGCCCGCTGCCAGCGGGGCGACGAGGCTGCCCGCGTTGGCGAGCGCGCCGAGGAAGGCGAATGCCTTGCCCCGGATCTCGTCGGGGTAGTAGTCGGCGAGCAGCGACCCGGCGGGCGTGTCGCCCGCGGCCTCGCCGACCTGGTCGGCGATGCGGGGTGCCGCGATCCCGGCGAAGCTCGTGCCACGGCCGGTGAGCATCGAGAAGACACCGGACACGATCCCGCCAATGCCGAGGAACGGCACTCTGCGCATGCGGTCGGCGGCGTAACCGGCGCCGATGACGGCAAACGTCACCACCGTGCCGACCAACGCCGAGATGCCGACGATGTCGGCGACGCTGATGTTGAGGTCGCGGGCGATCTCGGGGCCGGCGAGGTTGAACGCCTGCGTGTCGAAGCGTTGGAAGAACGACGTGAAGCCGATGACCAACAGGGGCACGATCCCGTACTTCGAACGGCTGACGCGGGCGAAGTCGAGCGAGGCACGCACGATGGATCGCACCGACATCGAGGTGTCGCTGTCGGTCTCGGCCTCACCGGGCCGCAGCGTGCCGCTGGTGCCACCAGCGAGGTCGACGTGACCGGCGGCTTCGTCGGCCGGCGGTGCCTCGAGGAGATCGTCGGCCTGCGGTGGGGTCGTGAGGGTCGCCGACTCGGGGAGGGTCTGGTCGCTCATGGGTGAACCTCCGCGGTCGCCGGCGGGGATGCGCGTCGACCCGGTTCTCCGCCGCTCGGCGGATCGAGCACGGCGGACAGACGGCTGCGGTACAGGTACGACCGCATGCTCCAGCGGCGGTCGCCGGGAAGGGCAGCGAGGCCGGCGCTGGGTTCGAGGTCGGCCAGGTGGACCAGACGGGCGTCGGCGTCCTCGGCCCGGACGCCGAACAGACGGGGGACGAACAGCTGGCGGCGCTGGGCGACGATGCGGAGCACTGAATCGCGCATCAGCACCAGCACCCCGATGATCCCGGCCGGTGCGGCGAAGACGATGATGAGCGGTCCCCCGCTCTGCGCGAACGTGCCGGCGAGCCCGGTGACGCCGAAGTAGTTGATGAACTGGAAGAACGCCGTGCCGAGCACGGCGCCGAACGCCGACCCGATGCCGCCGAAGATGGCGGCGGCGAAGGTCGTGACGCCGGCGAACGCCGTGAACACGTCGCCGTTGAGGCCGCGCTGCTGGTGGACGTAGACGGCACCGGAGAACCCCGACAGCGCACCGGCCACCCCGAAGGCCAGGAGTTTGGTCCGCACCACCGGGACACCGAACGCCTGCACGTTGGCGTCGTTGTCACGCAGCGCGATCAGGATCCGGCCGGTCCGGGTGCGCCGCAGGTTGGCGACCACGACGATGGCCAGGACGAGGCACGCCACCGTCAGGTAGTACATGCTCCTCTCCTGGTCGAAGTCGAGGAAGAACAGCGTCGGACGTTCGATCGGCTTGTCGGGCAGGATCCACCCGAAGTAGCGGTCCTCGAAGAACGCAGCCTGGACCGCAGCCGCGAAGGCGAACGTCACCGGCAGCAGGAACAGGCCCGGGATCCGCAACGCCGGCAGACCCACCAGCATCGACAGCGCACCGGTGACGGCAGCGGCGAGCGGGACGGCGACCCAGAAGGGCAGCCCGACGGTGGCGGTGAGCGCTCCGCCGATGATGGCGCCGATGCCCTGGAAGGCGACCTGGCCGAGGCTCAGCTGACCACCCCATCCGGTGAGGATGACCACGGAGATGGTGACGATGGAGGCCAGGTAGAGCACGCTCATCGTGATGGTGACGCTGGTGGAGAACAGGTACGGCATGAGCAGGAGCCCGGCGAGCCCGGCGACGGCCAGGCCGATGCGGCTCCAGCGAATGGACGGCACTTCGAGCAGTTCGGGTGGGATCGGCTTCTGCTCGTCGGCCGCCGACCACGACACGGCGTTGCCGAGCTCGGAGCGCCCCTGCCGGCGGCCCTGCAACAGCAACGTCGCCGACAGCGCCAGGAACAGCAGCACCGGCACCAGCGCAGCGTCCTTGGGGAACGAGTACTCGAACGAGGACCGCAGCACGGTGATGAGGACCGAGCACCACAGCGCCGTCGGGATGCTCTCCATGCGGGCGATGACCGCGGCGGCGAAGGCCGTGATGAGCAGCGCGGGAGCGAATCCGCCCGCCCGTGACGGTGTGTCGATGACGCCGGTCAAGATGGTGGAGACACCCGAGAGAGTGCCGGCGATGGTCCAGGCGAGGATCGTGAGGCCACCGACGCTGATGCCCAGCAGCGCTGCCCGCTCGGGGTTCTCGGCCATGGCGCGCAGCGCCACACCGATCCGGGTGAAGCGGAAGAAGGCACCGAGGGCCAGCACGGTGAGCACGGCCAACTCGAGAGCGAGCAGGTGGCTGAACCCGAACTCGGGCCGGAGCCCTCCTATCGGGAAGTGGAATCCGGAGAACGGAAGGAACTCGGTCAACGGCCGGGCTCCGAAGCGGATGTCTTGGGGCATGTCCTGCGGTTCCGGGAAGAACGGCAGGCGATAGACGTTGGCCGACAAGCTGACGATGAGCGTCGCGGCCAGGATCGTGACGACGGTGAGCACGAGGCGGCTGGCGTGCATGAAGCGGAGCACCGCCGTACCGGCGACCGCGCCGCACACCGCGGCGAAGGTGATCCCGAGCCCGAGCGACACGAGGAACGGCACGTCGGTGAAGTACGTGAGACCGAAGAAGAAGCTGGCGCCCGCGAAGCCGAGTGACGACTGGGCGAAGTTGAGCACCCGCTGCGTTCGGTAGATGATCACGATGCCGGCCGCGGTCAGACCGACCACGATCCCCCGCACGACGCCGTCGAAGACGACGGCCCACGGGGTGCCACGACCGGGCACGCCAGCCGGTCCGGGCAGGATCTGCACCAGCACCAGGGTGGCCACCAGTGCCGCTGCCATCACGACAGCGCTGCGCGCCCGGGGGCGGCCGGACAGTACCGCTCGCATCAGGTGTCCTCCCCCGGTACGGGCGACGGCTCCACCTGGCCGATGGAGTAGGTGAGGTCGAACGAGGTGGAGACACCGGACGCAGGGTCGACCATGCTGCCCTTCACGTGCTCGGAGACCAGCAGCCCACCGAGCGGCGTCGAGAAGATGTAGTCCCGGTCGGTGACGTTGCTGTCGATCGACTGGGCGGTGGTCACGGATTGGCTGACCATCCAACCGTCGACGAGCTCGCCGCAGGCGTCGACGGTCTCGCGGTCGCCCACCTGTGCGTCGACCTCCATGAACTGCCCTTGGCGGTCCACCGCGATGGACTGGAAGGACTCGCCGGGCAAGACGGGGAGCGGCAGCTGGAGCAGCGCAGGAACGGCATCGAAGGATCCCGCAGGATTTCCGTCGGCGTCGAAGTCCTCGATGGATTCGATGGCTACGCCGCGGTCGGGCTGTCCTGCGCGCACCGGATTCTGTCCGACGTATGGCGGGGAGATGCCACGACCGTCGGGCACACCGTCGCCGTCGGTGTCCTCGGAGGTCGGGTTGGGCACCTCCTGGGGATCGGTGTCGACGATCCACGTCGTGATCCGTGTGCCGTCGCCCAACGGTTCGACCAGCTCGAAGCGCCAGGACGTGTCGCTGACCTCCTCGACGTTCTGGACGATGCGCGGCTGGAATGAGTCGATCTGCGCGGGGATCTCCTGTCCATTGACCGTCATCGTCCGCGTGCCCTGCACCCGATAGCGGTACAGACCTGGCTGCGGCGGCTCGGTGGCGTTGCGTTGGGCGAGCTCCTCGGGGGCCGCACCGAGCGGCGCCGATGGGCACGCGCCTGCGCTCACGTCGTTGCCCGAGACGGTGAAGGCCACGTTGGAGAAGCGGTTGGGCAGCTTGTTGCGGAACGGCACCCGCAGGGCGTGTCCGATCGTCTGGGCAGGATCGGCGGTGGCCGGCGGCGGAGGCACGACGAGGTCGGCGAGCTCGGCGTCCTGTGCGCTGGCGACGCCGAACACGATGTCGGCCTGTGCCGAATCGGTGCGAACCCCGGGCTGACCCTGGTCGACGCATGCAGTGGCTGCCAGCGCCAGGCCGACAGCCACGACAACGGAGCTAGAGCGAGACCGGAACACGGGAATCCTCCTCGGTCGAATCGGCTGTATCCACATCCACCGGCGGGGGCGGTGGCACGGCCGGCTCTGTCGGTGCTGTCAGACGTCGGCGACGCCGGAGACGCCGCTTGGGCCGCGCCGCGGCAGAGGTCAGGTCCGTGCCCGGCGCGAAGGGGTCGCGCGTCGAGATCCGGGACACCGTTGCGACGAATCGCATCGACGCGGGCTGCGCCTGCGACAGGCGTCGCCGCAGGGCACGGGACAGCTCCTCCGCAGCGCCTGCGAGCTCGTGGGTGCACTCGTCGCGCAGGTCGCCCCAGAGCGCACGGGTGACGAGCCATGCCAGCTCGGTGTGCTCGGGGTCGTCGACGAAGCGCTCGAGGAACTGGAGCGGCGTGTCGTCGTGGAAGACGAACCCGTAGTCGGCGGCGAAGTCGCGCCACTCGGCGTAGGCGAGCGCGATGCGAGCGCGCGGCCCGACCGAGCGCGCCGCCGCGCGACGTTTCGAGCGCATGCGAGCCTTGCGAAGCGCCGGGACCCCGATGATCAGCGCCGCCAGGAGCAACGCCGCACCGAGCAGCGCAAGCACGATCGATCGGAGCAGCCCGACGACGTCGGCGTCCGGCGGCAGCAAGACCGGCAGGTACACCTGCACAGCGATGTCGTCGGACGGCAGTATGTCCGGGCTCTGGTTCTGCATGTTCGGGTCCGACCCGACGGTCGGCTTGGCCTTCTTCGGCGTACCGACGACGGGCAGCCACTTGAACCCAGGGAAGTACACCTCGACGAACGACGCTCCGTGGCGGGGGCGGATGACGAGGAGGTCCCCGACGTTCTCGCCGCCGTCGAACCCGTAGCCGATGCGGGCAGGCACGCCAGCCCACCGGGCGAGCATGGCCTGCAACGCAACGATCTCGAACGGGCTTGCCTCGAGCGAGTCGCCCAGGATCTCCTGCACGCGCTCGGGCGTGATGCTGGTGGGAGTGCCCGGACCGGCCGCCGTGACGTTGTCGAGCACGTGGTTGCGCAGGAAGTCGAAGCGGTCCCACGCGTTGTCGTAGGTCGCCGACGCTTCGTCCAGCAGGGCCACCACCGCTGGTGGCGGCTCCGGCATCTCGAGGTATGACGACAGTTCCGGCGGGACCGGCTCGGTGTCGGCGCGCAGGTCGTCGATCTTGGGCAACGACGCGGCCGCGACGGTGTACTGGAGCCCGGAGGGCGCCTGGCCGCCGGCGACGCGGAACGTGGCGGTGACCGGGTCGTACTGCAGCTTGGGGCCCTGCGCCACGATCGCCACCGAGTTGGCGAGCGACGGCAAAGCCGCCCCGCCCAGACCTCGGACCTTGAACTCGGCCTTGAGACCTCGCTTGGCGAACAGGTCTTCGTCGACGACACCGCTGTCGGGGAGGTCGTCGAGACGCTGATCGTTGAACGCAGGGAGCCGCCAGTCGCTGCCGTCGTAGACGTCGAGGCTGCCCATGCGCCACGGGCCGCTGACCGTCAATGGCCCGCCGTCGGGGTTCCTGACCTCGAACAACGGCCGGTCCTGGACGTCGTCGAGCGGCACCGTCTTGGGGAGCTGAGCCTCCTCCGCCGGATCGATCTTCGGATCGGGGAACAGGAAACCCGTCTGGGCGAGCACGATGAGGAACACCGTGATGACCCCGATGAGGGGGGCCGACTTCGCCAGCTTGCGGACCTCGTAGGACAGCGAGGTGCGGGCGCCGTCCTCGTACCGCCGGGCGGACGAGAGCATCCCGAGGCCGAACGCGAACAGGACCAAGACGACGATACCCGAGGCGATCTGCGCATCCTCGGGCACCGAGATGCCGGCGAAGGCGGCGAGCGGAAGGGGAACGAGTAGGCCGACGGCGGGCTTGTCGACCACCAGCGCGACCCATGCCGCGCCGAACCCGATGATCCCCATGAGCCAACCGACCACCGCGTACCAGCCGGCCGTGAAGGCGACCGGCGGTCGCACCAGGTCACCTGAAGCCACCGCATCGCGTGCGAGCTCGCCGGCTCGGGCCACGTGGTCCGGACCGGTCATGGCGATCATCACCAAGCCGATGGCGAACAGCCCCACCACCACCAAGACGTTGGCCAGCGCCGCTTGTCGAATGCGACGCACCACGAGTGCGAGCCCGATGCCGAGGAGCCCAGCCACCACGGCCCAGAAACGGGCGGCGAACTCGGTGAAGACGCCGCCGACCATCACGGCCGCCGCAGCGGTCGGGAACGCGACGGCCACCGCCAGCCGGCCGATGGGGCGTCGACCACCGTCGTCCGGTGCCTCCACGACGGTGTCGGCCTGCTGGTCGAGCTCCGCTGTCACGTCGTCGGACAGCTCGGCCTGGTCTTCGAGCTCGGTGCGCTCGTCGGTGGCCACGCAACTACCTCCGAGCGCCGGAGAGCCCGGCGTACAGGGTCGAGGCCAGATCGTCGTCGGGACGCATGCCGACCACCTGGCAACCGAGTGAGGCTGCGGTACCCATGAGGTCGGAGTCGTCTTCGTCCCAGAGCAAGGCGACGACGATGATCGACATCCCGCTGTTCAGCAGCATCTTGAGCTGGGTGGCCTGCGAGGCGCCGAGCTTCGGGGTGATCAGGATGTTGTGGGCATCGCGCTCGCCCGTCGCCACGAGTCGCTGGAGGACGCCGGTCAACGAGTCGCGGCCAAGCTCGACGCGGGCGAAGGCGTCGAGCACCGCGATCTGCTGGCCGATGCCGCGGGCGGGGCGGATCAGTGGCCCGCCGTTGGTCTCGACCACGACCTCGTAACCCTCGCGCAGGTGCCGCACCGCCAACGACGCCGCTGCGCGGACGCCCATCTCGAAGGACTCGGAGAGATCCTCGCCGTCGCGGCTGTGTGATCCCCGGTCGGTGTCGAGGATCAAGACGACCTTGTCGGTGATCCCACGTTCGGCCTCACGGATCATCGTCTTGCCGGTCCGCGCCGATGCCCGCCACACGATCTTCCGCGTGTCGTCGCCTGGCACGTACTCGCGCATGCCGTAGAACTCCATCCCGGACGGCCACGGTCGCGACACCGGTGGGCGCACCGGCGGGTCTTCGAAGGACCACGTCAGTGGACGGTCCTCGACGAGCTCGACGCGCGGGTGCACGAGCAGCTCGAACGGTTCTGCGACGACGGTCTCCTTCTCGGACAGACCGAGTGGATCGGAGGCGACGGCGACCAGTGGGCCGATCCGGTACACCCCACGACGAGCGCAACGCAGCCCGTAGCGGTGGGTGAGGGCCGCGCCCTTGCCCAGCTTGGTGACCGGCACCTTGACCGTCTGGCCGAGACGCTCGGGGACGCGCTCCTCGAGGAGGAACGTCGACACCGACCGCTTGGCGGTCAGGGAGACCTCGACGTCGAAGCGATCGCCCACCGACGCTCTCGGGAACAGGCCCGTGCGATCCCCCGTGAGCTTCAGCTGGCGGGGCGCGAGGGCGTAGGAGAGCCCCAACAGCAGGACGATGCCATAGGCGAACAGGTACATGGCCGTACCGGCAACGACGTAGGCGAGGACCCAGCACACGACGGCACCCGCCAGCGCGGCGAAACCGGCGCGGGTGATGCCGATGCGACGCTCGAGCGCCCGGAACCGGTTGCGCAGGGCGCGGGGACCCAGGGCGTCGACGAGAGCGTCGACGCGGGTCCGCAGGGTCTTCGCGACCGGTGCCGAGACCTCGACGTCGCGTCGTCGGCGCAGGATTGCCGTCATGGTCGCCGGGGCTCCCGGTTCAGGCGCTGACCGAGCGGAGGTCGGCGCCGGAGACCGGCGGCTTCACCGTCCCGACCACCCGTTCGAGCGCAGAGTCTGCCGTCTCGCCGCGCAGGATGGCGTCCGGATTGAGGATGATGCGATGTCCGAGGACGGGCTTCAGCACGGCGCGGACGTCGTCGGGATACACGTGGGAGCGACCGTCAGTGGCCGCCAGCACTCGTGCGGCCTTGATCAGCGAGATGGTGGCCCGCGGCGACCCGCCGGCGGCGATGGCTGCATCGTCGCGGGTGGCCTGCACGATGTCGACGATGTAATAGCCGACCTCGGGACTGACCTCGACCGTCGACGCGTAGGCGATCATGTCCTGGACGATTTCGGGGGTCATGACCGTCTGCATCCGGTTGATGGCGAGGTCGACGGAGTTGTCGAACATGACCTCGAACTCGGCGGTGCGGTCCATGTAGCCCATCGAGAGCTTGAACAGGAACCGGTCGAGCTGCGCTTCGGGCAAAGGGAACGTCCCGGCCTGCTCGACCGGGTTCTGGGTCGCGAGCACGAGGAACGGGCGCGGCAGGTCGTACGTGGTGCCGTCCGCCGAGACCCGGCGCTCGGCCATGGCTTCGAGCAGCGCCGACTGGGTTTTGGGGGTGGCGCGGTTGATCTCGTCGGCCAGAAGGATGTTGGTGAACACCGGGCCGGGCTGGAACTCGAACACGCCGTTCTTGGCGTCGTAGATCGACGAGCCGGTGATGTCGCCGGGGAGCATGTCGGGCGTGCACTGGATGCGGGCACTGCTGGCACCGATCGTGTCGGACAGCGCCCGGCTGAGCATCGACTTGCCGGTGCCCGGCAAGTCCTCGAAGAGGATGTGGCCCTCGCACAGGATGGCGATCATGGCCAGCCGGACGATGTCGGTCTTGCCCTTGATGACCAACTCGATGTTGGCCACCGCTTCGTCGAACGCTCGCTTGAACGATGCGGCGTCGATCTCGGTGGTGTCGCCCGCAGATGCGGACCGGGCATTGAGCTGTCGACTCCGTGTGGCCATCGCCGTCGTACCTCGCTGGTGGTTCCCTCCGCCACCGCTTCTGCGGGGGCGGTACCGGTCGGTAACCGGCTCACCCCTGCCAGTTCGGCGCGCAACGCGGGACCTCCTGCTTCTGACCCCACGTTCATCCGATGGAAACAACCTTGGACGGTTCGCCAGCGGATCCCGCCCGTGCTGGGCGAACCGCCCACGTGTGACGTCGGCAACGGCGACAGGAGTTCAGGAGGCCGCCGTCGAACCTTCCCCTCAGTGCCGGACGCCCCGCCGATCCGGAGGAACCGAGGGAACGCCATGGCTGATCAGGACCTCACCGACGACGAGGTCCTCGCCGAGACCGACGAGGACACCGCTGCCGACGACCGCCGCACCAACTCGTTCGCGCGCCGGTACCCACCGTTGCTCTCGATCCTGGCCGGCGCCCTGATCGCCCTGTTCGCCCTTCCCTCCTCGCTCAACCTGCCGCAGTCGAACCCGACCCAGACGCTCGAGTACGCCCCCGTCCCGCCCGACGATTCGAACGACCCTCCGCCGCCCGAGGGCAACTTCGACCAGCTCGGCCTGGGTGAGTCCTCAAGCGTCGAGGGCGACGGCGCAGCCGGCGGCGACGGCGGCGGCCCCACGACGCTTCCGCCCGCCCCGATCGAGAACGGCAAGGGCGACACGCCATCCACGTTCCGCTGCGTCAAGGACGCCGACGGCGTCGTCCGCCAGACCGAGGATCCCCTGTCGCCCCCGTGCGTCCCCTTCTTCGAGGGTGACAACTTCGGCGCCACCTACCAAGGGGTCACCGGCGAGGAGATCCGCATCGTCTTGTACTTCGACGGCGGCATCGGCACGGTCGGCACGAGCCGCGGCCAGGAGACCTGCCCCACCACCGAGCTCATCGACCTGGTCAACGACCAACCGAAGAGCGACGAGTGCCACACCATCCGGCAGGCTCGGCTCTGGCAGAAGTACTTCAACGAGCGGTATCAAACCTACGAGCGCTACGTGCACTTCTTCCTCTACTTCGGGACGCGGAGCACGTCGACGAGTCCAGAGACCCGCCGTGCCGACGCCGCCGAGGCGTTCCGGTTGGTCGAACCGTTCGCCACGCTCGACTTCTCCGAGTTCGAGGGGGGCGGCGACAGCTACGTCGACTCGATGGCCCGCCGCGGCGTGCTCAACTTCGGCCAGTTCGCCGGACAGAAGGCCGAGTTCTTCACGCGGTTCCCGAAGCTCGTGTGGGGCTACCAGCCGAGCCAGGAGATCCAGTCCGAACAATTCTCCTCGGTGCTGTGCAACTACTACGTGGGCCGGCCGGTCACCCACAGCCCGCAGTACCAGGGTCAGGACCGCGTGTACGGCCTCGTCTACACGACGGACAAGGGGTACCAGACGCTGGTCGAGTTCAAGGACCGCGTCGTCAACGCCTTCGACGGTTGCGGCGGCAAGATCACGGCGGAGGGCACGCATCCCAAGGCCGGGTACTCGATCGATACGGAGACGTCACCCCGCTACGCCACCGAGGTGATGCAGCGGTTCAAGCAGGCCGGCGTCACCACGATCATCTGGCCCGGGGGGCTCGAGGTGAACTACACGGCCGCGGCCAAGAACCTCAACTACTACCCCGAGTGGATCGTCGCCGGTGACGGCGACATGGAGAACGAGTTCGCGCAGCAGGGCTACCGCGGCAGCCACGGCCAGGATCCTGATGTGTGGGACAACGCCGTGGTCGTCTCGAACCAGCCGCAGAGCCCGGCGAGCGACACCGATCGCATCTGCTTCCAGGCGCAGCGTTCGGTCGACCCGAGCACCCCGCAGCAGGATGCTGCCCGGACGGGCTGCGACATGTACGCCAACCTGCGGCAGCTGTTCATCGGCATCCAGGTGGCAGGACCTCGTCTCGGCCCGACGTCGATCGATCGTGGGTTCCACGCCATCCCGCCGGTGCCCTCACGAAACCTGCAGATCCCGTCCTGCTACTACCTCCCCGGTGACTACACGTGCATCAAGGACCTGGTGATCCTCGACTGGGACCCGACGGCACGCGGTCAGAACAGCACCCGCCGGGCCTGCTACCGGATCGTCGACTCCCGCCGGCGGATCCTCGAGGAGATCGCGCCGCAGGATCCGCTCACCGGATACGACCCCAACAACGACCCGTGCCTCGGCTACGGCACCGCTCTCCGACAGAACATCGGCCCACCCGACCCCAACGACCTGTGAACCCAGGAGCAGACATGTCCCTCCGAACGACCACCCGCATCAGCGCCGTGCTCGGTGTCGCCCTGCTGATCAGTGGCATCGCTGCCCTGTTTCTGAGCCCGTCGGCGTCGGCGCTCGAGAAGGACCGCATCGTGTTGGGCGAGGACGAGTCGGTCTCGGTGACCTACGGCCCCCTGGTCGGAGCGAATCAGGGTGCGCTCATCGACTCGTCCACGACAATCAACACCGACATCTGCACGGCGGCGACGTTCTGCGACGTCATTCCGTTGACGGTCAAGCCGCCTCGGACGTTCACCCTCGACGACGCCGACTTCTTCGTGAAGATCACCCTGTCGTGGGACTCGATGACGATCGACAACGTGCCAACCGAGGGCGACGTAGACGTCGACGACTACGACCTCTGGATCGTGAACGACCCCTTCGTCGAGGACGCCGGACCGGACGAGGACGGCTTCGCCTACTCGTCGGCCAGCCTGGCCAACCCCGAAGAGGTCCAGATGTACGTGCCCGTGGGCGACTGGAACATCCTCGTGAACAACGCCGCAGGCCGGAGCCCCTCGTACACCCTCGACGTCACGTGGAGCACCACCCCGTACCCCACGCCGTTCGAGTCCCTGCCCCCCGAGTACACCAAGACGGGCACGCTCACGCCCGCCAAGCCGTCGCTCGCCACGCCACCCCGGCCAGCGCCGCGCCCATCACCCGTGTTCGACGCACCGGCGCCCGCCACACTTGACCTGGCGCCGAGCACCCCGCCCGTCGCCGACGCCAGCTTCTCGGACGGATTCGACGACGATGGTGGGCTGTCCGATGCCATCGCCGCACCGCCCAGCACAGTCCTCGACTTCACGCCGGTGGCAGCGGATGCCTCCGCCGCGGCTCCGTCCGCGCTGGCGATGCTGCTGTGGATGCTGGCGCTCCCGTTGCTGCTCGTCGCCCTCGCCGGCTGGTTCCTGCAACGTCGCCACGCCACCGACATCACCGTCTGACACCGCTCCCCCACCCAAAATTCCTGTGGTTTGCCCCCGTTTACCGGAGGCAAACCACAGGGATTTCTCAGTCGCTGGGGAGGTCGGCGAGGAAGTCCAGCAGGGCGTCGAGCCAG
Organism: uncultured Acidimicrobiaceae bacterium; assembly: GCA_963800295.1. Taxonomy (GTDB): domain Bacteria; phylum Actinomycetota; class Acidimicrobiia; order Acidimicrobiales; family Salinilacustritrichaceae; genus Salinilacustrithrix. The sequence continues at coordinate 338,707 of CAWDAJ010000008.1, read as the reverse complement.
GCGTCGGGGTTCTCGAACTGCGGCGAGTGTCCGGCGTCGGGGATGACCACTTGCCGGGCCCGCGGGATGGCGTCGGCCATCCGGGCCGAGTCGGCCAGGAAGGGCTCGTCCTGCTCGCCGACGATCACGAGCGTGTCGACGTCGAGGGCGGCGAGCGCGTCGAGCCGGTCGTCCTGGTCGAGCAACTCGAGGAGCATGGCCGCGTACATGGCCGGTGACGACGACAGGAACTTGCGGTCGCCGAACTCGCGGTAGCCGGGACGCTCGCGCAGCACGCGCTCGTTGGCCGGCGTGGTGAGTGGGGCGTCCTCGGCCATGGCGTCGAGCACCTCCTTCACCGCCGGCATGCCGCCCTCCCGGACGATGGACTGGCCCATCACGGCCAGGTCCCGGTCGACGCTGGTGACCGGGCCGTGCCCGGTGTCCATCAGGATCAGCCCGTCGAGCACCTTGGGCCGGGCGACGGCGGCCACCTGGGCGGCCATGCCGCCCATCGAGTGCCCGAGCAGCACCAGGCGCTCCCACGCCAGCGCCTCGACCAGCGCCAGCAGGTCGTCGGCGAAGTGGGCCAGCGAGTAGCCGGCCTCGTCGGTGGGTTGGAACGAGGCGCCGTGGCCGCGCAGGTCGGGCGCCACGGTCCACCAGCCGCGCTCGGCGAGCGCGTCGACGTGGTCGGCGAAGTCCTCCTTGGCGCCGGTGAAGCCGTGGACGAGCAGCAACGGTCGCCCGCCCTCGCCCGCCTCGAGCACCGAGAGGCCGACCTCGTCGCCGATGTGGATCACTCGCTCCTGCATCGGACCATGCTGCCCGATGTCGGGCGCCCGACCGGTGCACGGCAGGTCAGCGGTCGATCAGCTCGGGCAGCTCCCGCACATCGATGGCCGAAGTGGGCGCGTCGACCGTGGTGTCGGCCGGCAGCTCGACCCGGCGCACCACGACGGTGCGCCCGTCGTCGAGCACCAGGTGGGCTTCACCCGCGTCGCGCTCGAGCACCTCGACCACCTCGCGGCTTCCGTAGACCAGGTCGCCCACGGCGACCGTGCGCGGGTCGGGCAGCGGCGCCCGGACCTGGGCGAGCGACGGCGGCAGCTCGACGTCGCCCAGCTCGTCGAGCGGGATGTGGACCCAGTCGGTGGGGAAGCCGATCGGTTCGGCGGCGGTCGCTGACAGGCGGACCCAGTGGTCGTGGGGCGTTGCGACGTGTTCGCCCATGCGACCGAGCGGCGTGTCGAGCACCACGTGGCGCCGGTCGCCGACGACGGTGGCGCGGAACGACCACGGTGCCGGTGCGGCCGCCGCCGCTGACCGCGGTGCTGATGGTGACGGCGTACGGCGTTGCCGGCACCGGGTCTTCGGCGGACGCTGCGCCGCTCGCGACGGGTGCGCCGGCTGGTGCGGCGGCCACCGCCCGGGAGTCGGAGGCCGGCGTCGTGGGGCGGGCCGCGGAGCTGCCGGCGCAGCCTGCGCCGAGCAGGCAGAGCGCGACGAGGACGGTGGTGAACGGACGGGACGGGAGCATGGATGCACCTCTCGGATCGACCGCCGGAACCGGACGAACCGGGTGCGACGGGACGAGGGCGGGCGTGGGCCGTCCACCGAGCCGTGTTCAGTACCGTAGCCGCCGCATGACGGAGAGCTCAGTGGCGGGTACCACCGCCGAGGACGACGGCGCCGGCGCCCCGTCGGCGACCGCGCCGGCGGCCCGCCCGCGCCTGCGCTGGTGGCGAGAGCTCCTCTACATCGGCGCGTTCTACGTCATCTACTCCACGGTCCGGAACCTGTTCGGGTCACAGGGCACCGGCGACCACATCGACGCCTCGGTGGCCTTCGAGCACGCCCGGCAGATCATCGACATCGAGAAGGCCGTGGGCCTGTTCTTCGAGGCCCACCTGCAGCGGTGGTACCTCGACCTGCCGGCGATGGGCGCCATCCGGGTCTGGAACATCCTCTACGGCACCGCTCACTTCGTGGTCACCGGCGGTGCGCTGTTCTGGCTGTTCCGCACCAACAAGGAGCGCTACCCCCGCTGGCGCAACACGCTGGCCTTCACCACCGCGGTCGCCCTGGTCGGGTTCGCCAGCTACTCGCTGATGCCGCCCCGCCTGCTCGACGACCCCGGCAAGTTCGGCGCCTGCCACCTGTACAACCCCGATGCCGCCGCAGCCGCCGAGCCGGGCCAGCACGTCGTGCCCGGCTGCGACCGCTACGGGTTCGTCGACACGCTGGCCGTGCACGGCGGCTGGATCTCCTTCGACGACGAGAAGGCGGCCGAGCTCACCAACCAGTACGCGGCCATGCCGTCGATGCACATCGGCTGGTCGGTGTGGTCGGCGCTGGTCCTGTTCCCGATGACCCGGCGCAAGTGGTTGCGGGCGCTCGTGTGCGCCTACCCGTTCCTCACCCTCTTCACGATCATGGTCACCGCCAACCACTACTGGTTCGACGCCATCGGCGGCCTCATCGCGCTCGCGATCGGTGCCAGCTTGGCCCGACCACTCACCGCCTGGTTCCACGAGCGCGAGCGACGGCCCGTCCCGACCTGATCACGCCAACCAGGTCACCGGCGGGCCGTGGTAGCCGGTGGTGGCCAGCACCTCGTCGACCGGCCCGTCGGTGCGACCGTCCCAGGTGCGCAGCTGCACGTCGGCCACCGGCCCGGCCGGCTCCATGCGCAGCCAGTGGATCGGTGCCTCGGGCGTCGCCCGCCGGCCCGCCGCTTCGATGGCGGCCCGCATGCGCTGGAACGACGGGCGGGGCAGGTACTGCAGCACGATCGAGTGGTGGATCACGGTGGCGACGCCCGGCACCGGTTCGGCCAGCTGGGTCTCGACCCACTCGCCGGCGTCGGCCCGGTCGACCGTGGCCGGCACCCGGCGGGCGATCTCGATGGCGGCGTCGAGGCGCCGGCGGCGCTCGACCTGGTCGGGCCACAGGAAGCTGCGGAGCCGGGCCACCCCCTCGTCGGTGTGCGGGTCGATCGGCGCCACGTCGCAGCCCCGTCGGTCGGCGACGCGCAGCGTTGGATCGAGCTCGGGCATCCGGTCGGTCCACGGGTCCTCGAACGCCAGGCCCTCGTCCGGTCCCCAGCTGACGGTCCCCGACGGCGTCTGCGCCCGGTACGTGTAGTGGTCCCAGCGCAGCAGGAGCCCGCCGCTGGCGCCGACCTCGCGCACGCGCAGGGGCAGGCCGGTGCGCGCGGCGACGCGGTGGAAGCCGCCAACCAGGGCGGCCGCTCGGCCCACCTCGTTGGTCTGCACGCCGAGGTGCATGCGCGAGGCGATGAGATCGCGGTGTTGGCGCACCGTGGCCAGGAACGCCGGTACCGGGTCGCCGGTGTCGGTGCCGCCGGCCGACGGGTAGTAGCGGGCCAGCTCCGGCGCCTGTCCGGCCAGCACCAGGTGGTGCACGGCAGCCAGCAGGCGAAGCGGGATGGCGTCGGCCATGGCGTTGGCCGACCACGGGGCGAGGATCTGCTCGCAGACGCCGCCGGCGACCACGTCGGCGATCATGCCGCGGAGGATGCGGTCGTACAGGGGCGAACCGGCATCGGCACACGCCCGGCGCTGCAGTTCGAGCACCTCGCGCATGGCCAGATCGCGCGACGGTTCGATCCGGCGGCCGGCCAGCGACCCGTCCGATGCGCCCCGGTCAGGCACGCCGAACCGGGCAGACCATGACCGACGAGCTGACGCCCTTGAAGCTGCGCCGCCGGGCACGCCCGAAGGACACCCCGGGCAGGGTGCCCACCGCCGACCGCACCTGCGTGGTGGCCAGGATCTCGCCGCCGTGGGCCGAGTCGGCGACCCTGGCGGTGAGGTTCACGTCGTTGCCGACCAGGTCATCGCCCATCAGGACGGCCTCGCCGCAGTGCACACCCGCCCGCAGACGGAGGCCGGTGCCGTTGGTGTCCGCCAGCTCGAGCGTGGCCAGCACGGCGGCTTCGGGCGCAGGGAACGTGAGCAACAGCCCGTCGCCGAGCGTCTTGACGACCCGTCCACCCCGGCTGCGCACGACGGGCCCGACCGCCCGGTGGTGGCGTTCGATGAGACCGCGGGCCGCCTCGTCGCCGGCCCGGCTGGTGTAACTGGTGAAGCCCTCGAGGTCGGTGAACACGATGGCCAGTTCCTGGCGGGCACCCTCGGCCCGGCGACCGTCGCTCTCCATGGTGAGCAGCTGGATGGCGTTGAGCCCGAGCGCCGCGATCAACGACGGCTCCTGCTCGACCGAGCGCTCGAGGAATCGCTGGATCACGTCGAGCGACGTGGCCGTGCGGATGGGCCGGTTCGCCGGGTCCTCCAGCCACGCTCGGTCGACCAGACCGACCTCGGCCGCGCCGCTGGCGAACTCGGGATGCTCGTTGAGCAGCGCGGCGGCATGTTCGGTCAGCCGGCGGCGGAGCCCGTCGAGGGCGTCCTGGCCGCGGGAGCGGGCCCGATCGATCGACGCCATTCCCGGCAATCTAGACGTGAGGTCCAGAAGCCGGTCACGTGGTCGATCCAAGCGGAGCCCGGGTACCGTAGAACGCTGGCAGGGCGCCGGCGCGTCCTGAATCGCCCACCTCCCGGAGACCGCACCAGATGCTCCTCGAACGGATCCACAGCCCGGCCGACCTCCGGGGACTCACCCGCCCCGAGCTGGACCAACTGGCCGGCGAGATCCGCGACTTCATCGTGGGGGCGGTGTCCAAGACCGGTGGCCACCTGGGCTCCAACCTCGGTGCCGTCGAGCTCACCCTGGCCATCCACCGCGTGTTCGAGTCACCCAAGGACATCGTCCTGTGGGACACCGGGCACCAGGCGTACGTGCACAAGATCGTCACCGGCCGGCGCGACCTGTTCGAGGGACTCCGCCAGGAAGGGGGCCTGTCCGGCTACCCCAGCCGGAACGAGTCGCCCCACGACTGGATCGAGAACAGTCACGCGTCCACGATCATCAGCTACGCCCACGGGCTGTCCACGGCGATGGCCCGCAACCAGATCACCGACCGGCGCATCGTGGCCGTGGTCGGAGACGGGGCCCTCACCGGGGGCATGGCCTACGAGGGCCTCAACAACCTCGGACACGCCGGCTCCCGGGCCATCATCATCCTGAACGACAACGGCCGGTCGTACGCCCCCACGGTCAGTCGTCTGGGCGACAGCCTGGCCCGCCTCCGACTCGACCCGCGCTACATGCGCAACCGAGCCCGTTTCGAACGAGTGCTGCGCGAGGTCCCGTTGCTCGGCGACCGGCTCGAACGGGGCTTCGAAGCCACCATGGCCGGCCTGCGCGAGTACTTCGAGCCACCGGCGTTCTTCGAGGACCTCGGCATCCGCTACAGCGGCCCCTTCGACGGCCACGACATCGAAGGCCTCGAGCACGCCCTCTCCGATGCCGCCGAGTACGACGGCCCCATCGTCGTGCACGTCCTCACCCAGAAGGGTCGGGGCTACGCGCCCGCCGAGAACGACACCGTCAAGAACATGCACGACGCGGGCTCCGGGCCGATCTCGAAGGCGATCTCGCCGGGGTCGTTCACGGCCGCCTTCACCGAGGCCCTCATCAAGGAGGCCGAGGAGCGCCCCGAGGTCGTGGCCATCACTGCGGCGATGCCCGACTCCACCGGCCTGCTCCCCTTCGCCGAGCGCTTCCCCGACCGGGTGATCGACGTCGGCATCGCCGAGCAGCACGCGGTCACGTCCGCCGCGGGCATGGCCATGGGCGGTCTGCGGCCGGTGTTCGCCGTGTACTCGACGTTCCTGTCCCGGGCCTTCGACCAGGTCAACCTCGACGTCGGCCTGCACGAGCAGCCCGTGGTGTTCTGCCTCGATCGGGCGGGCATCACCGGCGACGACGGACCGTCGCACCACGGGATCCTCGACCTGGTGCTGTTCACCAAGATCCCCAACATGACCGTCCTGGCACCGTCCTCCTACCAGGAGGTGGCGGTCATGCTCCACGACGCGCTCGACATCACCGATGGCCCCGTGCTCATCCGGTGGCCGAAGACGACCGCCGCGCAGGTCGGCCACGACGAGGTCGGCTCCGGGCTCCGGGGCCGGCGGGTCCGCGCCGGGCGCGACGTGTGCATCCTGGCCGTGGGCAAGATGCTGCACCCGGCGCTCGAGGCCGCCGACGCCCTGGCCGCCGAGGGTGTCGAAGCCACCGTCTGGGACGTCCGCTGCGTGAAGCCGGCCGACCCCGAGATGATCCGCGACGCCTCCGAGCACCCGGCCGTCGTCACCATCGAGGACGGCTACCGCGAGGGCGGTGCCGGCTCGCTGCTGGCCGGCGCCATCGGCGATGCGTGCACCGATCGCACCGTGCCCCGCGTCGACGTCCTCGGGGTGCCCACCCAGTACATCCAGCACGCCAAGGTCGACGTCATCCTGGGTCGCCTCGGCCTCGACGCCGCCGGCATCGCCGACTCGGTGCGGCGGGTCGTGCAGGCGCCCAGCACGCGCGCCTGAGCCGGCGCGAAGCTTTTCCGGATTTCTCCGCAAGGTTCCGTCGGAGCCGCCGTTCCACGGCCAGCAACGTCACGGTTCCCTCCCGACGTTGTGTTCCCTGCCCGGGACGTCTCCGTTCTCCGACCCCAGCGGAGGCGTCCCGGACACGGGGGACGCGCGACGAGGCCCGGACCGTGGGCCCGGGCCTCTCCCCCTGGTCGCCCCCACTTGGAAGGTGACAACACTCACAGCTTTCCAAGTCGTGACGCCGATTGCAAGAAAAGTTGGGTTACGAACCCCGGACGGGCACGCGTTTCGCGCTGCCGCTACGAGTAGTACGGATTCATGCCCGCGTCGTGGTCGGTCACGTCGATGACCTCGGAGATCTCGGGGATGGCCGCGGTGATGGAGGCGGCGATGCCCTCGCGCAGGGTCATGGCCGACACCGCGCAGCCCTGGCAGCCACCGCCCATGAGCACGTAGACCTTGTCGTCGTCGACGCCCTTGAGCTCGGCGAAGCCACCGTGGGCGGCCAGGCTGGGGTTGATCTGCTGGTCGAGGAGTTGCTGGACCTTCTCGGCGGTGGAGCCCTGGAGGTCGAGCTCGACGCCGGCCAGTGGGTCGGGCCGGTTCGGGTTGCGCAGCACGAGACCGCCCTGGCCGTCGGTGCTGGGCATGTCGAGCGTGGCGCCGTGCAGCGGGTCGGTCGAGTCGGCCGGGATCAGCACCGGGAGCTCGCCCTGCTGGTACACGACATCGTCCTCGCCGGCGTCGGCCAGCGGCTCGAAGGTGAGGTCGTAGGTGTACTCGGGCCCGCGCACGCCGGTGACGGCGACGCGCAGCGCCAGCCCCTGGGGCTCGTCCTCGGACTCGCGCAGCTCGAGGATCTTGGTGATGGCCGTCTCGGTGACGGTGAGGATCACCTGCTCCTCGGCGCGCTGGTCGTCGGTGGCGGTGGCCTGGGACTCGGTCGCGGACATGCCTCTACGCTACCGACGATCCCGGACACACCAATAGGGCACGACCACGGGACCAGACCAAGGGGACGCCATGAGCGACAAGACCAGCACGCCAGCCGAGGACGAACAGGATCCGGTCCTGTACGAGGTGGCCGACCACGTCGCCACCATCACGCTCAACCGCCCGCACCGGCGCAACGCCATCTCGGTGCGGATGCTGACCATGCTGGCCGACGTCCTGGCTGAGGCCGACCGCTCCCCCGACGTGCGGGCCATCGTGCTCACCGGCGCCGGCAAGGGCTTCTGCGCCGGTCTCGACATCAAGGACGCCATGGCCGGCACCGGCATCGGTGGCGGCGGCAGCGGCGGCGGTGCGTCGATCCTGCAGAACACGCGTGACCTGCCCACGTCGATCCTGTTCGAGATCGACACGCCGATCATCGCCGCCGTCAACGGCGCCGCCGCCGGCTACGGCCTCGACCTGGCGCTCGGGTGCGACATGCGCATCCTCGGCGAGTCGTCGCGGCTGCTGCCCGGGTTCGCCAAGCGTGGCGTCGTGCCCGAGTCGGGCGGCACCTGGTACCTCCCCCGCCTGCTCGGCTGGGCCAAGGCGGCCGAGATCGGCTTCCTCGGACGTGACCTCGACGCCACCGCCGCCAAGGAGTACGGACTGGCCAACGCCGTGGTGCCCGACGATCGCCTCGTCGACGAGGCCCGGTCGTGGTGTGGCGAGATCGCCGCCAACGCCCCGCTGGCCATCCGGGCGATGAAGCGCCTGTACCGCCACGGCCTCACCGAGGACTTCCCCGCACACACGCACCACGTGCTGCTGCAGACCATGCAACTGTTCGGCACCAAGGACTTCTTCGAGGGCATCTCCAGCTTCGCCGAGGGCCGGGACCCCGAGTTCCAGGGCCGCTGACGCGGCGGGTCAGCGGCGGCGGCCGGGTTGCAGGCCGCCGCCGTCCACGCGGATGCGCACGCCGCTGACGTAGGACGCCCGGTCGCTGACGAGCAGGCGGACCACGTCGGCGACGTCCTCGGGCTGGCACACCCGACCGAACGGGTAGTGCTGGTGGAGCGTGGCGATGTCGTCGACGCCGCCGGCCTTGACCAGACGCCGTCCCATCTCGGTCTCGATCAGGCCGGGCGCCACGACGTTCACCCGGATGCCGTGGCGCTGCTCCTCCTTGGCCAGCGTCATGGCCAGCGCCTCCATGGCTGCCTTGCCCATGTTGTACGGGGCACCGTTGGCGCCGTTGCTGTCGGTTACCACCGACGAGATGAACACGATGTCGCCGCGATCGACGGTGCGCATGTGCGGCAGCACCAGTCGGCACAGGTGATGGGGGCCGATGGCGTGGGTGGCGAGCACCTGCCCGGTCTCGTGCGGATCGGTGTCGGCCACCGCGTTGCCCCGGCTCGCCCGGCCGGCGTTGTTGACCAGGATCGAGATGGGTCCGAGCTCGCCGGCGACACGGTCGACCATGGCGGCATCGGCGTCGGGGTCGTCGATGGAGGCTTGGACGGCGAGGGCCCGACGGCCCATGGCGCGGATCTCGGCAGCGGTCGCCTCGGCCGCGTCGGCGTCCTTGCGGTAGTTCACGGCCACGTCGGCGCCGTCCTCGGCGAGGCCGAGCGAGATGGCACGCCCGGCACCCCGTCCTCCCCCGGTGACCAGTGCGATGCGTCCGTCCAGTTCCCCTGTCGCCATGGCCGGCGAATGTAGGCGCACCGGCCCTGGGGAGCGATTCGTCGACGATTCGTCGGGGCCGATTCGACGGCGATTCGACGAATTCGACCGATTCGTCGTCGATTCGTCGGCACCGATTCGACGGCGATTCGACGCCCAGGTGCGCCGGCGGCGAATCGTCCGGCTCGCGGGGAGCGTCCCGGTTCCTCCGTACGATCTCGTGTCGATTCGGTGACAGCGCTGACCTGGACGTGTGCGGCACCGATGATGGGGACCGGGAGACGGGAGGACACCATGACGGTGACGACGCTGGACTCCCGCCGCCGGCCCCGCACCGCGTGGGTGCTCGGCGGGGGAGGCAACCTGGGCAGTGTCCAGGTCGGGATGCTGCGAGCGCTGGCCGACCGGGGCGAACGCCCGGATCTGGTCCTCGGCTGCTCGGTCGGCGCGCTGAACGCCCTGGCCGTGGCCGACGACCCCAGCCCCGAGGGGGTGGAGCGGCTCCGCCAGACCTGGTTGGGCCTCGACGGCGCCCACATCTTCCCCAGTGGGCGGATCAACGGGCCGTGGCAGCTGCTGCGTCGGGGTCCGAGCCTCTACCCGAACGACGGGTTGGTGGCGCTGATCGAGCGCAGCGCGCCGCACGCTCGGTTCGAGGACTACCCGATCCCGGTGCAGTGCGTGGCCACCGACCTGCACACCGGCCGAGCCCGATGGTTCGACGCCGGTCCCGTCCGGGAGGCGGTGCTGGCGTCGGCCGCGCTGCCGGCCGCCTTCCCGCCGGTCGAGATCCACGGCAGCACCTACATCGACGGCGGTGTCGTCGACAACGTGCCGATCGCCCGCGCCGTCACGCTCGGCGCCGACCGCGTGGTCGTGCTACACGTCGGCAACTTCGAGCGGCCCCGCCCCACGCCGAAGCGGCCGATCGACGTCCTGCTGCAGTCGTTCTCCATCGCCCGGAACGCCGGCTTCGAACACGACCTGCAGCGGACACCGGACCACGTCGAGGTCGTCGTCCTGCCCGGCATCGACCCTGGCGGCGTCAAGCGCACCGACTTCTCCCGCACGGCCGAACTGATCGAGCGGGCCACGGCAGCGGCGGCGGCGTTTCTCGACCTGCGCAGCGCGGGTCAGGCATCGTCGAGCTGAGCTCCGCGTTACGCAGCGGCTGCCAGTTTCCGAAGGGGGGCCGTCAGAGCAGGCCGGGGTTGATCTCCTCGGCCTCCTCGGCCAGGGCCAGCCACCGCTCCTCGGCCTCGTCGACGGCGCGCTGCGCGGCGGCCAGCGCGTCGCCCAACTCGTGCAGGCGCCGGTGGTCGCCGATGGCGTCCTCGAGCTCGGCGGCGATGCGGTCACGGGTCGCGGTGGCCTTCTGCAAGGTGCGTTCGGCCTCGTTGATCTGACGGCGGATGGTCGACGGGGTCTTCGCCGGCGTCTTGGCCGGCGTCGTCGGCGCCGACGGCCCTGCGGATCGCGGAGGTCTGGTCGCCGGGCCTGAGGTCGGCGGGGCAGCCAGCGAGGCCTTGCCCCGCACGCGCGACCCGGTGACGTCGGCGAGGTAGGCGGCCAGACCGCCGGGACGGCGGGCGGCGTGCCCGTGACCGTCGAGAACGAGGACGTCGGTGACGGTCCGCTCGAGCAGGGCGCGGTCGTGGGACACGACCACCAGGGCGCCGGGCCACTCGTCGAGGAAGTCCTCGAGCAGGCGCAGCGTGTCGAGGTCGAGGTCGTTGGTGGGCTCGTCCAGGAACAACACGTTGGGTTGGGCGAGCAGGGTGAGGAGCAGCTGCAGGCGCCGGCGCTCGCCGCCCGACAGCGTCCCCACCGGCGCCCACTGGGCGTCGCCGTCGAACCAGAACCGCTCGAGCAGCGCCGTGTCCTCCCACGACAGGTCCTTCTTGCCGCCCGTGACCAGGTCGCGCACCCGGGCCGTGAGGTCGAGCTCGGCGGCGTCCTGGCTGAAGGTGCCGATGCGAACGGTGGGCCCGACGTCGATGGAGCCTCGCTCGGGCTGCCGCTGGCCGGCGAGCACCCGCAGCAGCGTCGTCTTCCCGGCACCGTTGGGACCGACGATGCCCAGGCGCTCTCGGTTGTCGAACAGCAGGTCGAGACCGTCGATCAGGGTGCGCTCGCCCACGTCGATGCCGACGCCGGTGGCCTCGATCACCTTGTCGCCCAGACGAGGCGTGCCGAGGTGGAGCTGGAGCGCCTGGTCGCGGACGTCGGCGTCGGGCGGCGGGCCCTCCACCATCTTGGTCGCCGCCGCGATGCGCGCCTTCGGCTTGCTGGACCGAGCCGGAGCGCCACGCCGCAGCCAGGCCAGCTCGACCTTGGCCAGGTTGCGGCGCTTGGCATCGGCGGCCGCCGCCTGCTCGGCCCGGGCCGCCCGGTGCTCGAGGTAGCTGGCGTACCCGCCGTCGTGCAGGTGGTGGCTGCCGCGGTCGAGCTCGAGCATGCGGGTGCAGACGCGGTCGAGGACGTGGCGGTCGTGGCTCACCAGGACCAGCCCGCCGCGGAACCCGGCCAGCCACTCCTCGAGCCAGGCGATGGCCGCCACGTCGAGGTGGTTGGTCGGCTCGTCGAGGATCAACAGGTCGTCGGCGTCGGCCGGGCCGCCGGTGGGCGGACCGCTGGCCAGCAGCGCCCGGGCCAGGGCCACCCGCTTGACCTGACCGCCGGAGAGCTGGTCGGTGGGCCGGTCCTCGAGCCCGGCCAGGCCGAGCCGGTCTCGGACGGCGGCTGCCTCCCACCGGTCGCCGGTGACCGACGCGACGGTGCCGACCGGAAGCGGCGCGTCCTGGTCCAGGAAACTGACGCGGGCACCCCGGCCGCGGCGGATCGTGCCCCCCTCGGGTGCCCGGGTGCCGGCCAGCGCCTTGAGCAGCGTCGACTTGCCGGTGCCGTTCACGCCGACCACGGCCAGCCGGTCGCCGGAGGCGATCGTCAGCGACAGGTCGTCGAACAGCACCCGGTCGGGGCGGGCGGCACGGAGCCCGGTGGCGTCGACGAGGATCACGGTTGCCGATGGTGCCACTTGGCCGTTCCTGGGCGAGACTGGACGACCATGTCGTCGTTCCCGGCACTGCGCATCGGACCACTGGTGGCCGACCCGCCGGTGGTGCTGGCCCCCATGGCCGGCGTCACCAACGGCCCGTTCCGCGCTCTGTGCCGGCGCTACGGCGCCGCCCTGTACGTGTCGGAGATGGTCGGTGCCCGGGCGGTGGTCGAGGGCAACGAGCGGACGTTCCACATCGCCCGGTTCGCCGACGACGAGCCGGTGCGCTCGATCCAGCTGTACGGCACCGACCCCGAGGTGATGGGTGAGGCCGTGCGCCGCGTGCGCGACCAGGTCGGCGTGGACCACATCGACCTCAACTTCGGCTGCCCGGCCCGCAAGATCACCCGCCACGGCGGTGGGTCGGCCCTGCCCGTGCGCCCCCGCCTGTTCGGCGCCGTGGTCGGTGCCGCCGTCGAAGCGGCCGGCGACATCCCGGTGACGGTGAAGATGCGGGTCGGACTCGACGAGCAGCACAAGACCTGGCTGGTGGCCGGCCGCATGGCCGAGGACGCCGGCGCCGCCGCCGTGGCCGTCCACGCCCGCACCGCCGAACAGCTCTACTCGGGCGTGGCCGACTGGTCGGCCATCGCCGAGCTCAAGCAGACCGTCACCACGATCCCGGTGCTGGGCAACGGCGACATCTGGGAGGCCGCCGACGCCATCGAGATGATGCGGACCACCGGCTGCGACGGCGTGGTGATCGGCCGGGGGTGCCTGGGTCGCCCCTGGCTGTTCCGCGACCTGGTGGCCGCGTTCGCCGGCGAACCGGTGCCGACGCCGCCGACGTCGGGCGAGATCATCGGGATGCTGCGGACCCACGGCGAGCTGCTCGCCGACTGGTTCGGCGAGCAGTCGGGCATGCGCGAGCTGCGCAAGCACACCGGCTGGTACCTGCAGGGCTTCCCGGTGGGCCGCCCGCTGCGCAACGCCCTGCGCTCGGTGTCGAGCCTCGACGAGCTCGACCGCCTGCTCGGCGATCTCGACCCCAACCTGCCCTTCCCCCGCTCGGCCCTGCGCCTGGCCCGCGGCCACACCACCGGTCCCCGCCCGGTGAAGCTGCCCGACGGCTGGCTGGACGACCCCGATGCGCTGACGCCACCCGATCGCCTTGCCGATCTGGTGGTGTCCGGGGGATGACGGCGGGCACGCCGGAACCGGTGCCGGTGGTGCTGGCCTCGGCGTCACCACGCCGGCGGGCCCTGCTCGAGCGGCTGGGCATCCATCCCGAGGTTCGTCCGGCCGACGTCGACGAACGCCAACTGCCCGACGAGGTCGCCGAGGACCACGTGGTCCGGCTGGCGGAGGCGAAGGCCGCCGCGGTGCACGCATCGGACGACGCCCTCGTGATCGCCGCCGACACGGTCGTGGTCGTCGACGACGTCGTGCTGGGCAAGCCGGCCGACGCCGACGACGCGGTGGCGATGCTGCGCCAGCTGTCCGGCCGCCAGCACCGGGTCTGCACCGGGGTCCACGTCCGCCGGGGCGACCGGCGGGCCACCGAGGTGGTCACCACCGAGGTCCGGTTCCGGGCACTCGACGAGCGCGAGATCGCCGCCTACGTCGACACCGGCGAGCCGATGGACAAGGCGGGCGCCTACGGCATCCAGGGCGCGGGCGGTGCGTTCGTGGCCGCGGTGTCGGGCAGCGACTCGAACGTCATCGGCCTGCCCCTGGCCGAGGTCGTGCGCCTGGCCGCTGCGGTCGGCGTCGTGATCCTGCCGGGCGGCCGCGTCGAGCCGGCCTGAGCGCGTCGCTAGACGGTGACCTGGCTGGGCTCGGTCGGCGGTGGCGGCGCGGAAGGCGCCGAATCGCCCATGGTCTCGTCGAGCGAGTGACGGGGCGTGCCCTCGACGTTGAGCTGGGGCAGGATCCGGTCGAGCCAGCGCGGCAGCCACCAGTTGCGCCGGCCGAGCAGCTCCATCGTGGCCGGGACCAGGAGCATGCGGACGAGCGTGGCGTCGAGGAGCACGGCCAGGCCGAGACCGGTGCCGAACACCTTGGTGATGCGGCTGTCCTCGAGCAGGAACGACCCGAAGACCACGACCATGATCGCCGCTGCGGCCGAGATGACCCGAGCGGTGGAGGCCAGCCCGTCGGCGACGCTGTTGAAGGCGTCGTCGGTGCGCGTGTACTCCTCCTTGATCCGCGACAGCAGGAAGACCTCGTAGTCCATCGACAGGCCGAACACGATGGCGAACATCATCATCGGGATGAACGGCTCGATGGGCGCCGGTTCGATGGACGTGATGCTCGACAGCCACCCCCACTGGAAGATGGCCACCACCGCGCCGTAGGCGCCGGCGATGGACAGCATGTTCATGATGACGGCCTTGAGCGGCACCAGCAGCGACCGGAACACGGCCATCAGCAGGAAGAACGACACCAGCAGCACGACGCCGAAGAACACCAGGCTCCGTTCGGCGAGGTAGGCGGAGAAGTCGACAGACACGGCCACGAATCCGGTGACCTGGACGTCGAGACCGGAGGCGGCGGTCGACGGGATGACGTCGTCGCGCAGGCGGTGGATGAGCTGCGCGGTGGCCTCGTCCTGGGGCGACGTGGTGGGCACGATCTGCAGGAGGGCGGCCTGCGGGTCCTGGGGGTCGTTGGGGATGGGCGGCGAGACGAACGCGACGCCGGGGTCGGCCCGGACGGCGTCGGCCACCTGCTGCACGGCGGCGAGGTCCTGCGGCCCGCTGATCTCGGTGACGGCGAAGAACGGACCGTTGAAGCCGGGTCCGAAGCCCTCGGCCAGCAGGTCGTAGGCCTGCCGGGTGGTGGTCTCCTCGGGGAAGTTGCCCTCGTCGGAGAAGCCGAGCCGGATGCCGAGCACCGGCAGGGCCAGAGCGAGCAGCAACAGCGTGGCGCCGATGGCGAAGGGCCACGGCCGGGCCTGGATGATGCGGCTCCAGCGGTGCCAGCCGGTCTCGCGGAGCGGTCGAGGCGTCCGCCGCGGCACCTCGCGCTTGAGGAACGGCACGAAGGCGCCCGCCAGGAGGACGAGCGCGGCCAGCGGGAGCGCGACCAGCATGGGCTGGACGTTCAGGCCGACGCCGAGCAGGGCCACGGCGACGAGCGCGGCGGCGATGAGCCCGCGCCAGCGGGTGACCTCGAGGCGGAGGTGGGCGAAGCCGAGCAGCGCCGGCAGCAGCGTGACCGAGGCCAGCATGGTGACGGTGACGGTGAGGGCGGCGGCCACGCCCATGCCGGCGACGAACTCGAGGCCGATGAGCAGCAGGCCCAGCAGCGAGGCGACCACCGTGACGCCGGCGAAGACGACGGCGCGGCCGGCGGTGTCCATGGCACCCTCGGCCGCCTCGTGCACGCCGTCGCCGAGGTGGAGGTTCTCGCGGTAGCGGGTGACGATGAACAGCGCGTAGTCGATGCCCACGCCCAGGCCGATCATCGCCCCGATGGTGGTGGCGAAGTCGGGCATCGACACGACGTGGGAGATCAGGTTGGCCAGGCCGACGCCGGCCGACACGCCGGCGACGGCCACCGCGATGGGCAACCCCATGGCCAGCACGGAGCCGAACGAGATGATCAGCACCACGATGGCGAACGACACGCCGATGAGCTCGGACTGCGGTGGTTCGAAGCCGGCGAGGGCGTCGCCCCCGATCTCGACGCGCAGGCCGGGGATGTCGGGTGCGTGATCGAGCAGGGCGCGGCCGAGCTCGCCGCCGCTGCCGAAGTCGATGGGCGCACCGAGCTCGACCCGGGCGTAGGCCACCTTGCCGGCGAGGTCGCCCCGCTGGGAGATCTGGAACTGGCCGGCGGGACCGTACGGGCTGACCACGGTGACGCCGGGCTGGGCCTCGGCGAACGCGAACAGCTTCTCCATGCCCGCCTTCACCTGGGGGTCGTTCACGCCCTGGTCGGCCTGGAAGACGATGGAGCCGCTCTGGCCGGTGCCGATCCCGTCGAAGTGCTCCTGCAGCAGCTCGAAACCGGCCCGGCTCTCGGATGCCGGCGCCTCGGGTTGGCCACCGAAGTCGGAACCGACGATGGAGACGGTGGTGAACACGCCGACGATCAGCAGCAGCCACAGTCCGACGGTGGTCTTGCGGTGGCGGAAGCACCAGCCGCCGATGGTCATGAACACGATCGAGCCCTCCCGAAGCGGTCAGGGGAGCCTACGGCGGAAGGTGCGCGGAACGTCCAATCCGGACGCTCATGCCCGGGCGCCCTCGTGGGCCAGCAGCCACGCCTTGCGCTCGACGCCGCCGCCGTAGCCGCCGAGCGAGCCGTCGCTGCGCACCACCCGGTGACAGGGGACGACGACCCACACCGGGTTGGCGCCGTTGGCCGAACCGACCGCGCGCACGGCGGCGTCGGCCCCGCTGGCCCGGGCGATGTCGCCGTAGCTCCGGGTCTCGCCGGCGGGGATGTGCCGCAGCGCGTCCCACACCCGCTCACGGAACGGCGTACCCGCCACGTCGACCTCGATCTCGTCGAGCGCGTCGAGCTCGCCGGCGACGTAGCGAGCGAGCGGTCCGAGGGCGGCGGGGTGACCCTCCTCCCACGGTCCGGGGAAGCGGCGGCGCACCGGTTCGGCCACGCGGTCGAAGTGGTCGGCGAAGGCGAGGACGACCACGCGCCCGCATCGCTCGGCGACCCGCAGCGGGCCGACGGGCGTGTCGACGGTGCCGACGACGACGGCGTCGGCCGGTGGCACAGAGGCGGATGTCATGTTCCCTCCCTGGGGAGCTGCCAGAGGTGCATGGCGGCGTACGCCCGCCACGGGCGCCACCGGTCGGTCCGTTCGTTCGACGCTCCGCCCGATGCTTCGAGCACGCGTCGCAGGTGGAGGTCGCCGGCCGGGAAGCCATCGGGTTCGCCGAGGCGCAGGGCCACGTACTCGGCCGTCCACGGACCGATCCCGGGCCGGGCGACCAACGCGGCGACCAGCTCGTCGTGGGGGACGCTGCCGTCGAGCGCCAGCTCGCCGTCGAGCACGTCGAATGCCAGCTTGCGGATCGTGTCGGCCCGGCGCCCGATGATGCCGAGCTGCTCGAGCGGCGCATCGACCAGCGCCTCGGGCTCGGGGAAGGCGCCACCGTCGCCGTGGGTGGCGACGATGCGCCCGAGCACGGTGCGAGCGGCCGTGACCGAGATCTGCTGGCCGACGACGGCCCGCACGCCGGCCTCGAAGCCCGACCACGCCCCGGGCACTCGGATGCCGGGCCGGGCGGCGACCGCCGGTGCGAGGAACGGGTCAGCGGCCAGGTGCTCGTCGATGGCGGCCGGGTCGGCGTCGAGGTCGAACAGACGACGGGCGCCCGTGACCAGGCGGCCGAGCTGGGTGGCGGGCGGCAGGTCGACGAGCAGCGTCACGGCTTCGGCACCGGGGCGGATGGTGATGCTGCCCGTGCGGCCGTCGACGGCCACGCGCCGCCGGTACTGGTCGCCGTCGACCGTCTCGAGTCCGTCGACGGCGCGGCTGGCGAACCAGTCGAGCAGGGCGGCGCCGTCGAATGGCGGGCGGACGGCCAGGCGCAGTGTCAGCGAGCCCGGGCGGTGCCCCGTCGCCGAGCGCAACTCCCGGGGCGTGGCCTGGAACGTCGCGCGCAGGACGTCGTTGCACTGGCGCACGCTGCCGAAGCCGGCGGCGAACGCGATGTCGGCGACCCGCAGATCGGTCTCGGCGAGCAACCGCCGCGCCAGGTGCGCCCGCCGGCTGCGGGCCACGGCGTCGGGGCCGGTGCCCAGCTGCTGGTGGAACAGCCGGCGCAGGTGCCGGGCGCCGACGTGGAGGCGGCCGGCCAGGTCGTCGACGCCGCCCTCGTCGAGCGCGCCCTCCTCGATGAGCCGCACGGCCCGGTCGACCAGTCCGGCGCCACCCGTCCACGCCACCGAGCCGGGGGCGGTCTCCGGTCGGCATCGTCGGCACGGCCGGAACCCGGCCTCCTCGGCGGCCGCCGGGTGGGCGTAGAAGTCGACGTTGGCCTCCTTGGGCGTCCGCGACGGGCACACCGGGCGGCAGTACACGCCCGTGGTGCGCACGCCGACCCAGAAGCGCCCGTCGAAGCGGGGGTCTCGGCTGCGCAGGGCCTGGTAGCAGCGGCCGGGTTCGAGGTCCACGACACGATCCTGCCCCCACCGACCCCCGCGTGTCTGGCGGGATCCGGACCTGGGAGTGCGCCCGCCTACAGTCGCCGGCGTGACCGATCCCGTCCAGTGCACCATCGAGGACGGCGTCGCCGTCGTCCGCCTCGACGACGGCAAGGCCAACGCCGTCTCCCACGCCCTCATCGAGCAGCTCCACGGCGCCCTCGACCAGGCGAGCGCCGACGCGTCGGCGGTGGCGCTGGTCGGCCGCGAGGGCAAGTTCTCCGCCGGCTTCGACCTGTCGGTGATGACCCAGGGTGCCGAGGCCACCCGTGGTCTGGTGCGGGCCGGCGGCGAGCTGCTCATGCGCCTGTTCACCCACCCCCAGCCCACCGTGGCCGCGGTGACCGGCCATGCCCTGGCCGCCGGCGCGCTGCTGTGCGTGGCGTGCGACACCCGCATCGGCTCGGCCGACCTGCCGGCCAAGATCGGTCTGAACGAGACCGCCATCGGGATGGGCCTTCCCTGGTACGGCATCCGGCTGGGCGAGGCCCGGCTGTCGATGCGCTACCGCCAGCGGGCCATCCTGCAGGCCGAGATCTTCGACATGGCCGGCGCCCTCGACGCCGGCTACCTCGACGAGCTGGTCGCCGGCGACGCCGTGGTCGACACCGCCATCGACCGGGCGCGGACGCTCGGCCAGCTGCCGGCCAGCGCCTACGCGTTCACCAAGCGACGGCTGCGCCAGGCGGTGGCCGACGAGGTCCTCGCCGGCCTCGACGACGACATGCAGCAGATGGTGCCACCCACGCCCTGAGCGCCGGTCACGACCGGGCCCGCCGCAGCACGTGCAGCGGCGTGGTGCCGAACCCCTTCAGGTCGCGGGGTCGCAACGACTTGGTGAAGAAGGCGGGGTCGTCGCCGAGCGCGCCGACGAAGGCGTCGTCGACCAGCACCGTGCCGGGGCGGGCGAAACCGACCAGCCGGCTGGCCAGGTTCACCGTCGAGCCGAAGACGTCGCCCAGGCGGGAGACCACGGGCCCGCGCGCCAGACCGACCCGCAGCTCGGGTCGATCGCCGCCGAAGGACTCGATGAGCAGCAGCGCCAGCCGGCCGGCGGCACGGGCGTCCTCGAAGGTGAACATCACGGCGTCGCCGATGAGCTTGACCACGCGGCCGCCGTGCTCGGCGATGGCGTCGGCGGTGGTGGCCTCGAAGGTCTCGATCAGCTCTGCCAGCTCGCCCTCGGCCATCTCGCCCGACAGCCGCGTGAACGACACGACGTCGGCGAAGCCGACCACCATGACCTCCTGGCCGCTGTCCGGTGCGCCGAGGCGGCGGATGGCCCCGGCGTACAGGTGCCGGCGGAGCAGGTAGACCAGCTCCTGCTCGATCAGCGGGTTGACCAGGTCGGCGGCCACGACGGCCAGGTCCTCGACGTCGCCGGCGGGCAGCGCATCGAACTCGGCCAGGCCCTCGTCGACGATGGACAGCAGGGCGTCGGCCACCCGACCCATGGTCTGGCCCAGGAGGCGGGCGAAGCGCACCGCGGTCTCCTCGCCGATGCCGAGCCCGTCGAGGTTGCCGGCGATGACCGCCAGGGCCTCGACGTCGGCGTCGGTGAGCGCCACGGCGTCGTCGGGCAGCTCGGGGAAGCCCATGGCCCGCCACAGCTGCCGGGCGAAGCTCTCGCTGGCATCGGTCCGCCCCCACACCTCGGGCGGCCGCAGGTGGGGGTCCTCGCCGAGCAGCACGACCGCATGGGCCAGGCGCCGGAGCGCGACCGGCCCGGCTTCGGCGGCGACGGCGACCTCGGCCCGGTCGACGCCGCGCTGGACCAGGTACTCGGCCAGATCGAAGCGCTGGTCGTCGCCCATGCCGTCACCGCGCCAGCGTGCAGGCGATGATCACGCCGGTCTCGACCTGGCACTCGGCCAGCCGGTCGGCGTCGAGGGCCAGGGTGAACGTGTGCTCGTCGGCCGACACCAGCGCCGGCGTGCCCAGCTGCGGGTCGGGTTCGATCGGCTCCCACGGGGCGAAGACGGCGATGGCGTTGGCCGACGCCACGTTGCGGGCACCCATGCGGTCGCCGGCCACCAGCGCGTCGAGCAGGGCCTGCGCGGCCGAGGCCGTGTCGCCCGCTCCCTGCGTGCCGGCGATCCACTCGTTCTGGCAACGCTCGCGCGCCAGCGTGTGCAGATCCGAGTCGGCGGCCAGCACCCGGCCGGTGCGATCGTCGGTGCGGATGATGTCGGCGTACTCGGACACCTTGGGGTCGTCGGACGAGGCTTCGACGGTGTCGAGGTGGGCCGGGCTCGGGTCCTCGAGGTAGTCGAGGAAGGCGTCGCAGAACCGGATCGCCGGACCGGACGTGTCCGATGCGGTGTCGCCGGAACCGTCGGGCGCGGCGCTGTCGTCGTCGCCGCTGCACGCGCCGGCGAGCAGCAGCAGGACGACCAGGGCGGTGGCGAGGGGGCGACGCACGGGCGTCACCCTAGGGTCCCGCCGTACCGCTACGTCCCGGCCAGCCCCCGCTCGACGGCGTCGATCAGCGACGGCCGGAGGCGGTCGGCGGCGACGATCTCGTGTACCGACCCCACCGCCTTGGCCCGCTCGACGCTGTGGGTGGCGTCGAACTCGGCCGCCACCTCGCCGAGCTTCTCGTTGCGGACCGCGGAGCGGACGCCGGCCAGCTCGGCGCGGCGCCGGGCGCGGTCCTGGGGCGGAGCGGCGGCGATGGCCTCCTCGAGGCGACGCACCCGCTCGTCGGCCTGCGTGCGGGCGTCGACCTCGCGGGTGAACACCACGGCGGCAGCCGGAGCGCCGCCGATGACCGAGGCGTGGGCGCCCTCGACGGCGAGCACCTGCATCCGGTCGTTGAGCCGGCCGGAGAACACCACGAACGCACCACCGTGGTAGCGGGAGATCACGCACAGGACGATGGGGCCGTCGAAGTTGACGATCGCCCGGCCGATCTCGGCGCCGTACTCCAGCTGCAGCCGGCGCAGCGACTCGGGCGAGCCGTCGAAGCCGGACAGGTTGGCCAGCACCACCACCGCGCGGTTGCCGCTGGCCGCGTTGATTGCCCGGGCCACCTTCTTGGACGACAGCGGGAACAGGGTGCCGGCCGACCACTGGGCGGGTCCGTCGGCGGGGAGCTGGCCGGACCGGGGCAGCGGCCGCGACTCGACGCCCACCACCGTCACGGGCCGGCCGCCGAGGTGGGCGTCGAACACCACCGACGCCTCGGCCTCGGCCATCTCCGCCCAACGCTCGAGCGGGGCGCGGTCGTGGTCGATGACCGCCCGCATCACCGAGCGGATGTCGAAGGGCTTCTTGCGGTCGGGGTTGGTGGCGACGTCGAAGATCTCGCCCACAGTCGTGAACGTCGTGCCCTCGCCGACGTGGGGCTCGCCGCGCACGTCGCGGTCGTGCGGGTCGCTGGACGACGCCCGCCGGGGGCCGTCCTCGCCGGGGGCCACGTAGGCGTGGTCGTAGTGGGCGAGCAGGACGCCGACGGCGGCGGCCATGTCGGGTGCCCAGTACTGGGCCTGGCCGTTCGGACCCATGACCCGCTCGTAGCCGCCGATGCCGATGTTGTCCTCGGCCGACACGCCACCGCTGAAGTCGATGGCCTGCTTGCCGGTGAGCACCATCGTGGAGTCGGGGGTCATCACCAGGATCCCCGAGGTGTGCATCAACATGGTGGCCTCGGCGTTCCAGTACGGCTGGGCGCCGACGTTGACGCCGGCGACCACGACGTTGATCTCACCGTTGGGGCGGCGGCGGCCCGACTGGGTGAACTCGACGAGCCGTCGCAGCACGGTGGCCACCCAGTCGAGGTTCTCCGAGCCGCTGTCCATGGCGATGCGGGCGCCGGCCGACAGGGCGAACCACTCGACCGGGAGGCCGCGCTCCTCGGCCAGGTCGAGGGCAGCGAGGATGCGCAGGCACTCGGCCTCGGTGATGGAGCCCATGGCCTTGGTCGGGTCACCGAGCAGCGCCACGCGGGTCATGCCCTCGGGGTACTTGTCGGTGGGGGTGGTGACCAGGCCGACGACGACGCCGGCGTGGTTCTGGCCGGCGGGGCGGTCGACCGGCACGAGCCGTCCGTCGTCGTCGAGGTCGAGCTCGGTGAAGGTGCCGACTTCGTCGTCGGCCACGTCCGGATCGGCCGCCCGGGTCAGCAGGCCGACCAGCTCGTAGGGATAGACGGTGCCCCGCCGGCGGCACTGCAGGACCTTCTGCGTGTACTCGTCCAGCGGCTGCATCGGCGCCGTGGGCGGCTCGGTGATCTGCAGCGTCATACCCGAGCCGGCGCGGTAGCCCACGCGGAACACGACGTCGTCGCTGGCCCCCGTGGCGGGGTCGACGATGCGGCCCTGCACCAGGACCTGCTCGATGCCCAAGCCGTTGGTCATGGGCACGAGCCGCTTGGCCACGGCGTTGACCTCGTCGAGGGTGATCTCGACCGGCGGCCACACGAACAGCATCACCCGGTTCCACTCGAGGCGCTGACGGCGCGAGTCGGCGGCCATGGCCTGGCGGATGCCGTCGAGGCAGCCGGCGAGGACGCGCTCGAGCTCGGGCATGGCGATCAGCGCACCGTCGGCGTCGCGCAGGGGCGTGATGTCGCGCACCTCGGCCACCGCGACCAACCGCTCGTCGGCCGGGCCGCTGCCGTTGCGGTGCCTGGCCACGCAGTCGAAGACGTGGGTGTCCTCGGCGCTGGGCAGCCGGGTGACCTCGAAGTTCTCGAGCCGCCACAGCTGCAGGCGCCGGCCGATCATCGGGTGCAGGCCCCGGAAGACCACGTCCTCGTGGAAGACGCCGGCGTCGTCGCGGATCCACGAGAGGTGGTGGACCTCGGGGTCGGGGACGCCGGCGGCCACCGCCACCACCGCCACGCGCTGCACGCCCTCGGGCAGCTGCACCGTCGCCAGCGTCAGGTCGACCACCGCGGCGAGGTCGTGGACGGTGGTCTCCGGTTCGAGCCGCAGGTAGAGGTCGACCACGGTCGAGGCGCCGGCGTCGACGAGCCGCGGTCGCAGACGGTCGACCGTCTCGTGGATGTCGGCCAGATCGCAGGCGGCGGCGACGACGGAGACGTCGCGCCCGCGGTGGAAGTAGGCGGCGGTGACCGTCGCCTCGTCGCGGTCGTGTCGCCGGACGTCGCGCAGGTCGCGGATCTTGTAGTAGCGCCGGGTCAGCACCTCGACGATGGCGGTCGAGACGGCATCGGAGACGGCCAGCGCGTCGGTCTCGCCCACGGTGCGCATGAGCGGCACCGACGAAGCCACCAGCTGCTCGACGAGGGCGGGATCGCCGGGGGTGTCGGCCAGGGCGGCCAGTGCGGCGCGCACCTCGCCGCGTACCGAGGTGCGGGTGGCCTCGACCAGGGGCTGGTCGATGCAGCGGTGGCGCACGCTGCGGGCGAGGTTGCCGATGCTCGGGTAGCGGGCCTGGGTGGCGGCCACCAGCCGGTCGAGCGTGTCGCGCAGCTCGCCCCGCTCGTCGTCGGGGCCGCAGTGGTCCAGGCGGCGCTCCAGCAGCGCCAGGATGATCGGCACCTGCTCGTGCCGACGTTGGGCGGCTTGGTGGATGCGGTAGACGGCCACCTCGAGAGCAGGCGTCCGGTCGAGCGAGTCGATGTCGTAGTGCGCCAGCGCGTCGTGGAGGCGGGCGCGGAACCGGTCGGGCAGTCCTTCGTGGTCGGCGTCGAGCGAGCGCAGGTAGGCGTTGAAGTGCTCGCGGGGACTGCGGGCCTCGAGGTCCTGGTCGCGGCCGGCGAGCCGACGCTCGCGGGTGAGGCCGCACAGGTCGGCGAAGATGCCGAGCAGCTCGAGCTCGCCCCGGCGCACGTCGGGATCATCGAGGTCGGCGTCGCGGCGGTGCACGTCGAGGATGCTGGCCTCGGCGCCCTGGGTGGTCATCGCCACGTCGAAGCCGAGCAGCATCGAGCGCAGCACGTCGAGGCGGCTCATCGACGCCGCCGTCCGCTCGGTGGCGAGCTGCTCGGGCGACAGCTGCAGCCTGGGGCGACCCGAGCCGTCGTCCCCGTCGGCGTCGACGGCACGGATGCGCAGGATTGGGGCGCCGGCGTCGACCTGGGTGTTCGGCGACACGAAGATCTCCTCGACCACGCCCGAGCCCGGGGCCACCAGCGTCGTCTCCATCTTCATGGCCTCGACCACCGCCACCCGCTGGCCGGCCTGCACGGTGACGCCCGGTTCGACCTCGACCGACACCACCAGCGAGACCGCCGGGGCCCGCAGCAGGCCGCCGTCGTCGCGCGAGAACCGGTGCACGACGCCGTCGACCTCGACCAGGTGGTCGGTGCGGTACGACTGCGACACCACCCGGTGCGTGCGGCCGCCGACGAGCAGGCGGGCATGGGCCTCGTCGAGCCGGTCGAGCACCACGTCGACCGTGGCCCCGTCGAGCGTCAGCCGGTACCAGCCGTGGTGGTCGCCGGTGGCCACGTGGACGCGGTACTCGTCGTGGCGCCAGCGCAGCTCGACCAGGTGTCCGACGTCGCCGTCGGCCTCGGGACGGCCACGGGCGGCGGTGCTCAGGAAGCGGGCGCGGTCGAGGTCGCTCTCCTCGGCGTGCACGTCGATGGCAGCGACCAGCAGGGCGATGTCGGCGTGGCGGTCGGTGCGGTGCTCGTCGGCGGCGGTGAGGCGGTCGAGCCAGCCGGTGTCGAGGTTGCCCTCGACGACCTCGGGCCGGTCGACCAGGTCGAGCAGGAACGACTTGTTCGTGGTGCCGCCGGCGACGAGCACGGTGGTCTGGCGCAGCGCCCGGCGCAGGCGGCGCCGGGCCTGGTCGCGATCGGAGCCGAAGGCGATGATCTTGGCCACCATCGAGTCGTACTCGGGGGCGATGGCGTCGCCGGTGTCGACGCCGGTGTCCACGCGGATGCCCGGTCCGGTGGGCAGCACGAGCGTCTCGATGACGCCGGGGGCCGGTGCGAATCCGGCCTGGGGGTCCTCGGCGTTGAGGCGGGCCTCGAAGGCGTGGCCCGACGGCGCCGGCGGGGCACCCTCCAGCGCCCGGCCCATGGCCACTTCGAGCTGGAGGCGCACCAGGTCGATGCCGGTGGTCACCTCGGTGACCGGGTGCTCGACCTGGAGGCGGGTGTTGACCTCGAGGAAGGCGAGCAGGTCCTGGTCGGGCTGGTACAGGAACTCGACGGTGCCGGCGTTGGTGTAGCCGGCCGCCTGGGCCAGCCGGGTTGCGGCGTCCCGCAGGCGCTGCTCCTGCTCGGGGCGCAGCGCCGTGGACGCCGACTCCTCGATGACCTTCTGGTTGCGGCGCTGGATCGAGCAGTCGCGAACGCCCGGCGCCCAGACGGTGCCGTGGTGGTCGGCGATGATCTGGACCTCGACGTGGCGGGCGTCGCTCACGACCCGCTCGAGGAACACGGTCGGGTCGCCGAAGGACTTGGCCCCCTCGCTCCGCGCGCTCTGGAAGGCGGCCGGCAGGTCGTCGGCCCGGTCGACCCGGCGGATGCCGCGACCGCCGCCACCGGCCGCGGCCTTGACCATCAGCGGGAAGCCGACCTGGGTCGCTGCGGCCAGCGCCTCGTCGACGGTCGCGACGGCGCCGCCGCTCCACGGGGCCAGGGGCACGCCGGCCTCCTCGGCGAGGAGCTTGGCGCCGATCTTGTCGCCGAGGCGCCGCATGACATCGGCCGACGGACCGACGAACGTGATGCCGAGCTGCTCGCAACGCTCGGCGAACTCGGGGCGCTCGGCCACGAAGCCCCATCCGACCCACACCGCTTCGGCGCGGGCCGCGGTGAGCGCCCGGGCCAGCAGGTCGAGGTCGAGGTAGGGCGTGCTGGCGTGGCAGGGGCCGAAGTCGTCGAGGCAGACGGCTTCGTCGGCCTCGCGCACGAACATGGCCCGGTGCTCGGCGCGGGTGTGGAGCGCGATCGGTGGTGAGGTCGCCGTCGAACTCGCGGGCGGCGTGGACGAGCCGCATGGCGGCTTCGCCCCGGTTGACGATCGCGACGCGACGGAACTCCTCCACGGGTCTGAGACCATCGGCACCGGTCGTCGTTACACCCATCAGCCCAGACCCATCAGCGGGTTGGCCAGTCGTCGGGGATCTCGTCGTCGCGCTCGGGCAGCGGTGGGTCCCAGCGGCCGTCGACGAACCGGCGCACGACCCGGCCGGGCACGCCGGCCACGACGCTGCGAGCGGGGATGTCGCCGCGCACGACCGAGCCGGCGGCGACGGTCACGTGCTCGCCGATGGTGGTGCCCGGCAGGATGACCACGCCGGCGCCGATCCACGAGCCCGATCCGATCGACACCGGTTCGGCCACCGGCCACTGCTGGGCGATGGGCACGTCGACGTCGCCGTAGGCGTGGTTGTGGTCGGTGACGTAGAGGTCGGGTGCGGTGGTGACGTCGTCGCCGATGTCGATGCCGACCCGGGCGATCAGCGACGCCCCGCGACCGATGTTGCAGCGCCGGCCGATGCGCAGCACCGGCGGTGCGGCGGGATCGAGCGGCTCGTTCCACATGCCCACCGACATCGACACGTGCGGGCCGATCAGCGTGTGGTCGCCGATCTCGATCCAGTGCTCGTTGAACCGCTGCCCGGGCGGGAAGGCGATCATCGACCGCTCCCCCATCCGGCGGAACCGCTTGCCGTGGGCGTCGTCGGGGCCCACGGCACCGACGGCGCAGATCCACTCCCACGACCGGTGGATGAGCCCGGCGGCGAGGTTGCGCACGCGTGGCGACAGCTCTCCCGGGGCGAACATCGAGGCGAACGTACTCGTTCGTCTCGACCGGGCTTCCGGCACACTGGCCGGGTGACGCGCCTCGTCGACCTGCTCCCCCGTCCCGCCCGTGGCGGCCCGGACCCCGATGCGCTGATCGAGGCGTTCACCGACTGGGCCATCGAGCGCGGCCTCGAGCTGTATCCCCACCAGGAGGAGGCCATCCTCGAGCTGCTGTCGGGGTCGAACGTGATCCTGGCCACGCCCACCGGCTCGGGGAAGTCGCTGGTGGCGCTGGCCGCCCACGCCCGTTCGGTCGCCGGCGGCGGCCGATCCTGGTACACCGCGCCGGTGAAGGCGCTGGTGTCGGAGAAGTTCTTCGACCTGTGCCGCGAGCTGGGTCCCGAGAACGTGGGGCTGATGACCGGCGACTCGGCGGTGAACCCCGACGCGCCGGTCATCTGCTGCACCACCGAGATCCTCGCCCACGTGGCGCTGCGCGACGGTCCCGAGGCCGACGCCGAGACCGTGGTGCTCGACGAGTTCCACTTCTACGGCGACCCCGACCGTGGCTGGGCGTGGCAGGTGCCGCTGCTCGAGCTTCCCCAGTCGTCGTTCCTGCTGCTGTCGGCCACGCTCGGCGACGTGCGGTTCTTCCGCGAGGACCTCACCCGCCGCACCGGCCGGCCGACGGCACTGGTCGACGAGGCCGTGCGGCCGGTGCCTCTGCGGTTCGAGTACCGGCGCACCCTCCTCCACCACACGGTCGAGGACCTGCTGGCCCACGACGCCGCCCCGCTGTACCTGGTGAACTTCTCCCAGAAGGACGCCGTGGCCCAGGCCACGGCCATGGCCAGCGTCACCAAGCTCGCCGACGAGGCCAAGGAGGTCGTCTCGGCCGAGCTGGCCGCCGCCAAGCTGCCCGCCGGCTTCGGGCGCGACCTGGCCCGCCTGCTCCGCAACGGCGTGGGCGTGCACCACGCCGGGATGCTCCCCCGCTACCGCCGCCTGGTCGAGCGGCTCACCCAGCAGGGGGTGCTCAAGGTGGTGTCGGGCACCGACACGCTCGGTGTGGGCGTGAACCTGCCCATCCGCACGGTCGTGCTCACCCGCCTCTACAAGTACGACGGCATCGAGAACCGGTTGCTGACCGCCCGCGAGTTCCACCAGATCGCCGGGCGCGCCGGACGGGCCGGCTACGACACCGAAGGACTGGTCGTGGCGCTGGCCCCCGACCACGTGGCCGAGAACGAGTCGGCCGAGGCCAAGGCCGAGGGCGACCCGAAGAAGAAGCGCAAGCTGAAGAAGTCGCAGCCGCCCCGCGGGCTTCGTCCACTACGACGAGGACACCTTCGACAAGCTCCAGTCGGCCACGCCCGAGCCCCTCGAGTCGTCGTTCACGATGACCCCGGGCATGCTCATGCAGCTGCTCGACCGGCCCGGCAGCGCGTGGGAGCACGGCCGCAACCTGCTGCTCGGGAGCCACGAGCCCCGCACCCGTCAACGTACGCACGTGCGCAACACCATCGGTCTCTACAAGGCGCTGCGCACCGCCGGCGTGGTGCGCGTGCTCGACGAGCCCGACGAGTACGGGCGCTGGGTCGAGGTCGACCGCGAGCTGCAGGACGACTTCGCCCTCAACCAGCTCCTGGCGCCGTTCCTCCTGCACGCCGTGCCGCTGCTGGACGCCGACGACGACGGCTATCCGCTGGCCGTGCTGGCGCTGGTCGAGTCGGTGGTCGACAACCCCTTCCCCATCCTCATGGCCCAGAAGGACAAGGCCAAGGACGAGGCCATGGCCGAGATGAAAGCCGCCGGCGTCGAGTACGAGCAGCGCATCGAGGAGCTGGAGAAGATCCAGTACCCCCAACCGATGCGCGACCAGATCTACGACGTCTTCGACGCCTGGCGGACGACCAACCCGTGGATCGGCGAGCGCAACATCGCCCCCAAGGGCGTGGTGCGCGACCTGTGGGACCGGGCCATGGACTTCCCGTCGTTCGTGCGCCACTACGGCATCAAACGGTCCGAGGGCCTGCTGCTCCGCTACCTGTCCGACGTCTACAAGACCCTGGTCCGCACCGTGCCCGACGAGGCCAAGACGCCCGAGGTCGAAGAGCTGCAGGACTGGCTGGGTGCGGTCATCCGGGCCACCGACTCGTCGCTGCTCGACGAGTGGATGGCGCTGTTCCGACCCGACGAGGTCGACCTCGACACCGCCGAGCACGCGTTCGAGGGCGAGGACGCCGCCCCCGACGTCACCACCGACCGCCGGGCGTTCCGGTCGCTGGTGCGCACCCGCGTGTTCCGCTGGGTGCAGTTCGCCGCCACCGGCCAGTGGGAGACGTGGGCCGAGGACCTGTTCGAGGCCGGCGATCGGGGCTGGAACGAGCGCAAGCTGTCCGAGGAGCTGGCCCCGTATCACGAGACCTACCAGGCCAGCCACGACGTCACGGGCGTCGACCTGATCGGCATCGACGGCGACGCCCGCGGCCCCGATCGGTTCGTGCTCGCCGACGAGGGCGACACCTGGTCGATCGAGCAGATCCTCGCCGACCCCGAGGGTCACGACGAGTGGTACCTGGCCATCACCGTCGACCTCCCCGCCAGCGCCGACGCCGGCGCCATCCAGGCCACCTTCGACGGCCTCCGCCGCCGGTAGCCCCCACCCACACCGAGAATTTCGGCGATTTGTCAGGGGCGGTCCTGACGAACCGCCGCAAGAGGCTTCGCTCGGATGACGCGGATCGCCCGTTGGAGGTCGCTGGCGAAGGTCCTGCGTCGGATCCGGACGACGGTCCAACCGAGCGCCTCGAGCGCGGCATCACGGATGGCGTCGTCGCAGGTGGCGCCGACGCCCTCGTGTTGCGAACCATCCACCTCGACCACGATGGCAAGGCCAGGGAACGCCATGTCGACGCGGAACCGCCCGGCGCCGGTGTCGATCCACAGCTGCAGGACGGGCGTCGGCAGACCGGCATCGATGAACGCGTCGAGGGTCACCTGCTCGAGACCCGACTCGGCCACCCCCTCCACCGCGTAATAGCGGTCGAGCCAGTCCCGCAGTGCGCCGCCTCCATCGCGGCCGGACCGCTTGTGCCGGAGGTACGTCCGCAGCAACTGTTCGCTCGTGACCCCGTGCTGGAATCGCAGCTCTCGGAGGGTGTGGCGGAACCGTGCTTCGGAGACCACGGCGCCGAGATCCATCGCCAGGCGCCGCGGGCCGGTTGTCGGGATGCCGTCGATGACGATGCGGTCGGCGAGTTGGAGATCGGTCGACTCGTGCACGACAACGTCGTCTCGCCGCATCCGCTTGCCTCGAGCGATGGTGATCTCCGGCTGCGGCTCGACCAGGCCGCCGACCCCCAGGAGGTGGGCGCCGCACCGATGCGACGCCAGGGAGCCCTCAGGAGCGAGCAGCACGGCCGCCATCAGACGACGGCGCCAGGTCCAGGGCATACCGACCGGGCCGTAGAGGCCGCGCCGGACCCGCTCCCAGATGTGGCGCAGAACCAGCTGCCGGCAGCGCTCCCGGTTCACGCCCAGCTCGTGTGCCTGGGCGGCGGTGATCAGGCCGTGCTGGCAGCGGAGCGTCTCGGCAGTTCCTCGGAGCGCCTCGATCTCGGACATGGCTTCCCCTCTGGTTCGTTTGGAGGGGAAGTGGCCCAGAAGGTACCCGGGCCCTCGGACAACACCGGAATTGCGTCAGTTGGTCAGGAACGGTTCTGACAAACCGCCGAAATTCTCGGGATGGGTCAGTTGACGGTGAGGGTGCCGCGCATGCCCTTCTCGTAGTGGGTCTCGCCGTCGGCGGCGGTGATGATGCAGAACAGCGTGTACTCGCCGGGCTCGAGGTCGTAGGTGGCGGTGCAGGTCTCGCCGGGCGGGAAGCCCTCGAGCTCGAAGGCGCCGCGGTCCTCGAGGGCGGACTCGTCGGGGTGGCCGTCGGTGAAGGGAACGTCGCCGTCGCCGGGCAGGAAGGCGAGCTCGTGGGCCTCGTCGCCGACGTTGGTCGCCTCGAAGGTCACCACGCCGGCGTCGACCGTGATCGAGTCGGGCGAGATCTCGTAGTCGCTGAGCTCGACGTCGACGGTGGTGTCGGCCTGGTCGGCGATGTCCTCACCCACCGGGCTGCAGGCGGCACTGTCCTCGATGCCCGAGCCCGAGCCGATCCCGCTGCCGCTGCCCGAGCCGCCGCCGTCGCGCACGCCGGCGCCGTCGTCGCCGCAGGCGGCGAGCACGAGCGCCGACGACACCAGCAGCGTGCCGAGCAGGCGGGTGGGGCGGGAGCGGATCGGTGCGATCGTGCCGGTCATGGGCGGCGAAGTTAGGTGCTCCTAACACCTTGGGGCAAGCCCGCCGGTAGCAGGGCCGCGCGAAGCTCGTCCCATGGCTCGTCTGCTCATCGTCCACCACACGCCGTCGCCGTCGGTCCACTCGATGCTCGACGCGGTGCGCGAGGGGGCCGGCGCCGACGGCATCGAAGGCGTCGAGGTGTCGACCGCCGCCGCCCTGGCCGCCACCGCCAGCCAGGTGCTGGACGCCGACGGCTACGCCCTGGTCACCACGGCGAACCTGGGCACCATGGCCGGTGCGCTGAAGCACTTCTTCGACACCGTCTACTACCCCTGCCTGGAGGAGACGCGTGGGCGGCCGTTCGCCTGTGCGGTGCACGGGAACAGCGACGTCGACGGCGCCCTGCGCGACGTCGACAAGATCGTCACCGGACTCGGCTGGCGGCAGGCGACCGAGCACGTCCGCGTGCTCGACCGACCCGACGGCGACGCCTTGGACGCCTGCTGGAACCTCGGCGCCACGCTGGCCGCCACCCTGATGGGCTGAGCGACGATGAGCTGAGCGACGTCGTCAGAACCCCAGCTGGTCGCGGATCATCGGCGAGCCATCCTCGGTCACGAGCAGGCAGGTGACCTCGCGCACCCCGTCCGCCCAGCGGCCCTCGTCGGGGGCGATGCTCTGGTAGTCGAAGGTCGTGTCGGTGAAGTAGTTGGTGCCCACCGCCGACTGCCAACGGTCGACGCAGCCCTGGTCTGCCCGGTCGCGGACCGTGGCGTCGCCGGGATAGGCGTCACCCTCGAGGTCGAACTCGGCGAAGACCTGGGCGTCGTGCGGGTCACCGCAGTCGGTCGGTTCGAGGATGGCGTCATCGGCGGGGAGGTCGACGCAGTCGCCGGCGGCGACCAGGGCCCCCCGGCTCTTCAGCGGTTCGTCGTCGCCCCCACCGGACAGGGCGCGGACGGCCACGACCAGCACGACGAGTGCGATCACCACGCCACCTGCCACCCATCTCCGGTCCATCCTCGTCCTCCTGGTCGTGTCGATCTCGGTTTCGGGGCCCTCGACCTCGGACGCTATGGTGGTCAGTCCTGCCCTGGGCCAATGGTGTCCCTTGTCGCAGAGCCTGAACCACCGTTCGACTCTCCACGGGACATCCAGATCATGCATCTTCCTGCCAAGCAGGGCCTCTACAACCCCGCCTATGAGCACGACGCGTGCGGTGTCGCCTTCGTGGTCGACATGCACGGGCGACGCAGCCACGAGCGGGTCGTGCAGGGCCTCACCGCGCTGCGCAACCTGGACCACCGCGGCGCCACCGGCGCCGAGGAGAACGTCGGCGACGGTGCCGGCATCCTCACCCAGATCCCCGACGAGCTCTTCCGCGCGGTCTGCGACTTCGAGCTGCCGCCCGCCGGCTCCTACGCCGTGGGCATGGGGTTCCTGCCCCAGGATCCCGCCGCCGCCGACACCGCCGCAGCCGCCATCGACAAGATCGTGGCCGACGAGCAGCTGCGCGTCGTCGGCTGGCGCGACGTGCCCATCGACAACTCGATGATCGGCATCTTCGCCCAGGAGGCCGAGCCGACGTTCCGGCAGCTGTTCGTGGCCGGACCGACCGACCAGCCGCTCAGCGGCCTCGACCTCGAACGCCGGACCTTCGTCCTGCGCAAGCGGATCGAGCACGAAGTCGACGACACCTACTTCCCGAGCCTGTCCGGACGCACCATCGTCTACAAGGGCATGCTCACCACGCCGCAGCTGCGCGAGTTCTTCCGCGACCTGCAGGACGAGCGCTACACGACCGCCCTGGCGCTCGTGCACTCGCGCTTCTCCACCAACACGTTCCCGTCGTGGCCGCTGGCCCACCCGTACCGGATCGTCGCCCACAACGGCGAGATCAACACGGTGCAGGGCAACGAGAACTGGATGCGGGCGCGCGAGGGAGCGTTCCACACCGACCGCTTCGGCGACGCCCTCCCCCGCGCCTACCCGATCATGACCGCCGGCGCCTCGGACACCGCCCGCTTCGACGAGTGCCTCGAGCTGCTGCACCTGGCCGGCCGGTCGCTTCCCCACGCCGTGCTGATGATGATCCCCGAGGCGTGGGAGAACCACGAGACCATGCCCGACTGGAAGCGGGCGTTCTACCAGTACCACGCCTCGCTGATGGAGCCCTGGGACGGCCCCGCCTCGGTGGCCTTCACCGACGGCACGGTCATCGGCGCCGTCCTCGATCGCAACGGCCTGCGCCCCTCGCGCTACTGGGTCACCGACGACGGTCTCGTGGTGATGGCCTCCGAGGTCGGCGTCCTCGACATCGACCAGAGCACGGTGATCCGCAAGGGTCGCCTCCAGCCCGGCCGCATGTTCCTCGTCGACACCGAACAGGGCCGCATCGTCGAGGACGAGGAGATCAAGCAGGGCCTGGCCACCGCCGAGCCCTACGAGGACTGGATCCACCAGGGCCTGGTCCGCCTCGACGACCTGCCGCCTCGCTTCCTGCTCACGCCCCAGCACGCCTCGGTCGTGATGCACCAGCGGGTGTTCGGCTACACCACCGAAGAGCTCAAGATCCTCCTCGCGCCCATGGCCCAGAACGGCGCCGAGCCCATCGGCTCGATGGGTACCGACACGCCGGTGGCCGTGCTGTCCAACCGGTCGCGCCTGCTGTTCGACTACTTCACCCAGCAGTTCGCCCAGGTGACCAACCCGCCCCTCGACGCCATCCGCGAGGAGCAGGTCACGTCGATGCAGTGCGTGCTCGGACCCGAGGGCAACCTGCTCGAGCCCACCCCCGAGTCGTGCCGCCAGATCGTGCTGCCCAGCCCGATCATCAGCAACGAGGACCTGGCCAAGATCCTCTACATCAACGACGACGGCGACATGGAGCACTTCAAGCCCTTCGCCATCGACGGCCTCTACCCGGTGGCCGAGGGCGGCGAGGGCATGCGCCGGGCCATCCACGACGTCTTCGAGAAGGTCTCGGCGGCCATCGCCAGTGGCGCCAAGATCATCATCCTCTCGGACCGCCACTCCAACGCCGAGCTGGCACCGATCCCGTCGTTGCTGCTGACCTCGGCGGTGCACCACCACCTCATCCGCGAGAAGACCCGCACCAAGGTCGGCCTGGTGGTCGAGTGCGGCGACGCCCGCGAGGTGCACCACATGGCGCTGCTCATCGGCTACGGCGCCACGGCCATCAACCCGTACCTGGCCTTCGAGACCATCGACGACCTCATCGACGAGGGCATCATCGTCGACCGGTCCAAGCGCCAGGCCCAGCGCAACTACATCAAGGCGTGCACCAAGGGCGTGCTCAAGATCATGTCCAAGATGGGCATCTCGACGGTTGCGTCCTACAGCGGCGCCCAGGTGTTCGAGGCCGTCGGCCTCGGCCAGGAGCTGGTCGACGAGTACTTCACCGGCACCACGTCGCAGCTGGGCGGCATCGGCCTCGACGTGATCGCCGAGGAGGTGGCCCGCCGCCACCGCTTCGCCCACCTGCCCCGGCCCAGCGAAGCGGCGCACCGCGACCTGTGGGTCGGCGGCGAGTACCAGTGGCGCCGCGAGGGCGAGTACCACCTGTTCAACCCCGAAACCGTCTACAAGCTGCAGCACTCGACGCGCAGCGGCCGCTACGACGTGTTCAAGGAGTACACCCAGCGCATCAACGAGCAGGCCGAGCACCTGGCCACCCTGCGCGGCCTGTTCGACTTCAAGGTCGGCGACCGCGAGCCGGTGCCCATCGACGAGGTCGAACCGGTGTCGGAGATCGTCAAGCGGTTCTCCACCGGCGCCATGTCCTACGGGTCGATCTCGGAGGAGGCGCACACCAACCTGGCCATCGCCATGAACCGGCTCGGCGCCAAGTCCAACACCGGCGAGGGTGGCGAGGACGTCGACCGCTTCACGCCCGATGCCAACGGCGACCTGCGCCGGTCGGCCATCAAGCAGGTGGCCTCGGGTCGCTTCGGCGTCACGTCGAACTACCTGACCAACAGCGACGACATCCAGATCAAGATGGCCCAGGGCGCCAAGCCCGGCGAGGGCGGCCAGCTGCCCGGCCAGAAGGTGTGGCCCTGGATCGCCAAGACCCGGTACTCGACGCCGGGCGTGGGTCTGATCTCGCCGCCGCCGCACCACGACATCTACTCGATCGAGGATCTCAAGCAGCTCATCCACGACCTGAAGAACGCCAACCCCTCGGCGCGGGTCCACGTGAAGCTGGTGTCCGAGGTCGGGGTCGGCACGGTGGCCGCCGGCGTGTCCAAGGCCAAGGCCGACGTGGTGCTCATCTCCGGGCACGACGGCGGCACCGGCGCCTCGCCGCTCAACTCGCTGAAGCACGCCGGCACGCCGTGGGAGCTCGGCCTGGCCGAGACCCAGCAGACCCTGCTGGTCAACGGCCTGCGCGACCGCATCGTCGTGCAGGTCGACGGTCAGCTCAAGACCGGCCGCGACGTCATGATCGCCGCCCTGCTCGGTGCCGAGGAATACGGCTTCGCCACCGCCCCGCTGGTGGTGTCGGGTTGCATCATGATGCGCGTCTGCCACCTCGACACCTGCCCGGTGGGCGTGGCCACGCAGAACCCCGAGCTGCGCAAGCGCTTCAACGGCAAGCCCGAGTTCGTCGTCAACTTCATGGAGTACATCGCCGAAGAGGTCCGCGAGTACCTGGCCCAGCTCGGCTTCCGTTCGCTCGAAGAGGCCATCGGGCACGTCGAGGCGCTCGACGTCACCCGGGCCGTCAAGCACTGGAAGGCCGACGGGCTCGACCTGTCACCGATCCTGGTGAAGCCGACCTCGCCGTGGGAGCAGGATCTCCACTGCTCCAAGACCCAGGACCACGGCCTCGACGCCGCCCTGGACAACCAGCTCATCGAGTCGGCGGCCCCCGCGATCGAGCGCCAGGAGCCGGTGGAGATCGAGCTGCCCATCCGCAACCTCAACCGCACCGTGGGCACGATGCTCGGCCACGAGATCTCCAAGCGCTACGGCGAGGACGGCCTGCCCGACGGCACCATCCAGATCCGGTTCACCGGATCGGCCGGTCAGAGCTTCGGTGCGTTCCTGCCCAAGGGCGTCACCATGCGCCTGCACGGCGACGCCAACGACTACCTGGGCAAGGGCCTCTCCGGTGGCCGCCTGGTGGTCCGGCCGCCCGACGAGAGTCCGGAGCAGTTGGTTGCCGAGGAGAACATCGTGGCCGGCAACGTGATCCTGTACGGGGCCACGGCCGGGTCGGTGTTCATCCGCGGCGTGGTCGGCGAGCGCTTCTGCGTCCGCAACTCGGGCGCCGTCGCCGTCGTCGAGGGCGTGGGCGACCACGGCTGCGAGTACATGACCGGCGGTCGGGCGGTGGTCCTCGGCGAGACCGGCCGCAACTTCGGTGCGGGCATGTCCGGCGGCATCGCCTTCGTGTACGACCCCGACGACCTGTTCCACCGGAACCTCAACAACGAGATGGTCGACCTCGACCCGCTCGACGAGACCGACGCCGAGTGGCTGCGCGAGGTCGTGCGCCAGCACCGCGAGGAGACCAACTCGGCGGTGGCGCAGCGGCTCCTCGACCGCTGGCACACCAACGTGCGCCACTTCAAGAAGGTCATGCCCAAGGACTACAAGCGGGTCCTCGAGGCGGCCGAGAAGGCCAAGCTCGAAGGCCTCGACGTCAACGAGGCGATCATGGCGTCCGCGGCGCTGGAGAAGGAGTAAGGACGACATGGCAGACATCAAGGGTTTCCTGAAGTACGAGCGCGAGACACCCACCCGTCGACCGGTGCCGGTCCGCATCAAGGACTGGAAGGAGGTCTACGAGGACTTCCCCGAGAACCACCTCCGCGACCAGGCCGCCCGGTGCATGGACTGCGGCATCCCGTTCTGCAACAACGGCTGCCCGCTCGGCAACCTCATCCCCGACTGGAACGACCTGGTCTGGCGCGACCGCTGGCGCGACGCCATCGAGCGACTGCACGCCACCAACAACTTCCCCGAGTTCACCGGTCGCCTGTGCCCCGCCCCCTGCGAAGGGGCGTGCGTGCTCGGCATCAACCAGGACCCGGTCACCATCAAGCAGGTCGAGGTCGAGATCATCGACCACGCCTGGGAGCACGGTTGGGTGAAGCCGATCCCGCCGTCGGTCAAGACGGGCAGGAAGGTCGCCGTGGTCGGCTCCGGCCCCGCCGGCCTCGCCGCCGCCCAGCAGCTGACCCGCGCCGGTCACGACGTCGTCGTGTTCGAGCGGGCCGACCGCATCGGCGGGCTGCTGCGCTACGGCATCCCCGAGTTCAAGATGGAGAAGCGCCACATCGATCGCCGCATCGAGCAGATGGAGGCCGAGGGCACCGAGTTCCGTCCCAACACGAACGTGGGCGTCGACATCTCCGCCGACGACCTGCGGCGCGACTTCGACGCCGTCGTGCTCGCCGGTGGCGCCACCCAGTGGCGCGACCTGCCCATCCCCGGCCGCGAGCTCGACGGGGTCTGGCAGGCCATGGAGTACCTGCCGTGGGCGAACAAGGCCCAGCAGGGCGACCTGGGTGTCGACGAGGTGCCGATCACGGCCAAGGACAAGCACGTCGTGATCATCGGTGGCGGCGACACCGGCGCCGACTGCCTGGGCACCGCCCACCGGCAGGGCGCCACGTCCGTGCACCAGTTCGAGATCATGCCCCGGCCGCCCGCCGAGCGGACCCAGACCAACCCGTGGCCCACCTACCCGATGGTCTACAAGGTCACGTCCGCACACGAGGAGGGCGGCGAGCGCGTCTACAGCGTCAGCACCGAGGCGTTCCTCGGCGACGACGACGGCAAGCTCCGCGGCCTTCGGGCCGTCGAGGTCGAGCTGGTCGACGGCAAGTTCGAGAAGGTCGAGGGCAGCGCGTTCGAGCTCGACTGCGAACTGGTGCTGCTGGCCATGGGCTTCACCGGCCCCCAGCAGGGCGGGCTGCTCGAGCAGCTCGGCGTGAGCCTCGACGAGCGCACCAACGTGGCCCGCGACGCCGCCTACGCCACCGACGTCGACGACGTCTTCGTGTGCGGCGACATGGGCCGGGGCCAGAGCCTCATCGTGTGGGCCATCGCCGAAGGGCGGGCCTGCGCATCCGCCGTCGACGAGCACCTCATGGGTGAGACGGCACTGCCCCGACCGGTGGCCCCCACCGACCGTCCGCTGAACTGATCGGCCCCGCAGACCGATCCGCTCGGCGGGTTGCTTTGTCTCGCGCGCTCCGACAGGCGAGACTGTCGGGTGATGTCTCAGGTCGACACGGTCGTCAGCCAGCCCGCCGCCCCCGCCGTCACCCAGGACGACGCCACCCGCATGTTCAGCCTCTCGGTCATGGTGTCCGGGATCCGCTGCACGCTGGCCTACGTCGTCTTCCCCTGGCTGCTTCCCGCCGTGGGCATCAGCGGCGCCACCGGTCCGGGCTTCGGCATCCCGATCAGCCTGGTCGCCATCGCCTTCAACATCGCCAGCATCCGGCGGTTCCACGCCGCCGACCACAAGTGGAAGTGGCCGATCACGGCCCTCAACTCCACGGTCATCAGCTTCCTGATGGTGCTGCTCGTGCTCGACGTGCACGAGCTGTTGACCTAGGCCGCTCGCCGCTGCGCCAGCCGGCGGACCTCCACGCCGGCCAGGACCACGAAGAACAGGGCGACCGAGAGCGCCGAGATCGTCGCGCCTCCGGCGGTGCCGTGGTGGAAGCTGAGGACCAGCCCACCGACCACGCTGACCGAGCCGAACGCGATCGACACCACCATGGCCACCGGCACCCGCCGCACCAGCAGCAGCGCCGTGGCGGGTGGGCCGATCAGCAGGCCGAACACGAGCAGCGTGCCGATGGCCTGGAAGCTGGCCACGATGCTGGCGGCCAGAACGGTGAGCAGCGCCGCCTGGGCCAGCGCCGGGTGCATGCCCAGCGTGGCCGCCTTGTCGCGGTTGAACGTGAGCGCCAGGAACGAGCGGTGGCCCACCAGGATCACGGCGAGGACGACGACGGCGGCCACGAGCTGACCCCGGATGTCGGCGGCGGTCACCCCGAGCACGTCGCCGAAGAGCAGCGCGGTGACGTCGGTGGTGAAGGAGTCGGACCGAGACACGATGATCACGCCCAGCGACAGCATGCCGACGAACAGCAGACCGATGCCCGTGTCCTCCCGGACGGTGGCGCGGGTCGACACGAGGGTGACCACGCCGCTCATCACCAGCGCCGCCACCAGGGCGCCGACGATCGGGCTGAACCCCCACAGCAGGGCCAGGGCGATGCCGGGGATCACCCCGTGGGCGAGCGCATCGCCCAGGAAGGCGAGACCGCGCAGGACGACCCACGTGCCCACCAGTGACGTGGCGAGCACGGCGACGAGTCCGCCGAGCAGCGCTCGCTGCATGAAGGCGGGTTCGAAGGCGTCGAAGATCAGGTGCACGGCGGGGACTCGGGCTCAGGGGCGCAGGGCATCGGCGATGCGCTGGGCGTCGGTACGGATCATGGCGTCGTAGGTGGCGGCGTCGGAGTCGGGCCCGCCGAGGGACTCGGCGAACAGGGGGACCACGGTGAGACCGCCGACCTCGGCGGCCAGGGCGTCGGCCAGGTCGGAGCTGTGGGAGCTGCTGGTGAAGACGGCCGGCAGGCCCAACCGGTCGATGGTGGCGGCGAGCGACGCCAGGTGGGCGCCGCTGGCGCCATCCGCCGTGGACCCGGTCGGCACGATGGTGTCGACGACCTCGAAGCCGTAGCGGTCGGCGAAGTAGCCGAACACCTCGTGGTCGGTCACCAGCTGCCGGCGCTCGGGAGGCACCGCGCCGAGGATGTCGGCCACCTCGGCGTCGAGCGCCTCGAGGTCGGCCACCTCGGCGTCGGTCGCCGTGGCGAAGGCATCGTCGTCGAGCACGGGGACGGCCGTGCGGAGCTGGTCGGCGATCCCGCGCACGGCCTCGGCCATGCGGTGCGGGTCGGTGAAGAAGTGCGGATCGACGTCGCCGTTGGCGAAGGTGCGGGTGTCGACGGCGCTGATCGCCTCGTACACCGGCACGCCGTCGGCCACGGCGTTGTCGATCACCGAGCGCAGGCCGCCTTCGAGGCCGGCGCCGTTCACGATGATGGCGTCGGCGTCGGCCATCTCGGCCACCTGGCGCGCCGAGGGCGCGAACTCGTGCGGCGAGGCGCCCGGGGGCATGATCGTGACCACTCGGGCGCGGTCGCCGACCAGGTCGCCGACGACGTCGCCCAGCACCGACGTCGACACCACGACGGTCGGCTGGGCGGTGCTGCCACCATCGGAGGAGTCCGAGCCGCACGCCGCCATCAGGAGGCCAGCGAAGAGGACCGTGGCGAAGACACCGACGAGGACCCGCAGGCGGTGAGCGTGGGACATGCGGCCTCCTCCCGTGGTGCCGGACCTGAGAATCGTTCCCGATCACGGTAGCAGTGGTGCTCGAAACTGCAAATGAGAACCGGACTCGTTCTCAGGATACGCTGGTACCCGTGGCCGCTCCCCCGACCGCCGTGCAGATCCGGGACCTCCTGGTCCGGCACGGCTCGATCGTGGCCCTGGAGCCCTTCTCGCTCGACATCGCGTCGGGTGCGTCGGTGGGCGTGATCGGCGCCAACGGCTCGGGCAAGTCCACGCTCCTGCGCTGCATCGCCGGCCTCCAGCCGCCCACCGCCGGCAGCGTCTCGGTCCGGGGCGAGGTGGCCATCGTGCTGCAGACCACCACCACCAACGAGGCCCTGCCCATCACCGTCCGGGACACCGTCCGCATGGCCCGGTACGCCCGGCGGGGGCTCTTCGGGCGCCTGCGGCGCGACGACCACGCCGCCGTGGAGCGGGCGCTCGAGCGCCTCGAGGTCGCCGACCTGGCCGACCGTCGCCTGCACGACCTCTCCGGCGGGCAGCGCCAGCGCGTCCTCGTCGCACAAGGCCTGGCCCAGGAGGCCGACGTGCTCCTGCTCGACGAACCGGTGGCCGGACTCGACCTGACCTCGGCCGCCCGCATCCTCGAGGTCGTCGAGGAGGAGCACGCCGAGGGTCGCACGGTGCTCATGTCCACCCACGATCTCGACGAGGCCCGCAGCTGCGACGTCGTGGTGCTGCTGGCCACCGAGCTGGTCGCCGCCGGCCCGCCGGACGAGGTCCTGGTCGAGGCCAACCTGCGCAAGGCCTTCGGCGGCCGGGTGTTCCAGCTGCCCGGCGGCGAGCTGCTGCTCGACGACGTCCACCTCGGTGTCCACGGGACGTACGAGCCATGACCGCCGGCGACGTCCACGACGTGGCCCTCACCCGCCTCCGTGCCAGCGGCCAGCGCTACACCACCCGCCGGCGGGCCCTGGTGGAGCTGCTGTCCGGGGCCGACGGCCCGGTGACCATCCCCGAGCTGCTCGAGCGCGACCCCGTCCTGGCCCAGTCCAGCGCCTACCGCAACCTGGCCGTGCTCGAGCAGGCCGGCGTGGTGCACCGCATCGTCACCAACGACGACTTCTCCCGGTACGAACTGGCCGAGGACCTCACCGAGCACCACCACCACCTCATCTGCCGGTCGTGTGGGGCGGTCAGCGACTTCACCCTCGATCGGGGCGTCGAGGGCGACCTCGACCGGGTCCTGGGTGCGGTGGCCGCGGCCGAGGGCTTCGTGGCCGACCACCACCGGCTCGACCTGGTCGGGCTCTGCGCCGACTGCACCTGAGTTCGGAAGCTGCCAGTCCACGATGGCAGGATGTGGCGACCGCGGAGGAGAAGAACCAGACATGACAACGGAGCACCTGGACGTCCTGGTCGTGGGAGCCGGCCTCTCCGGCATCGGCGCCGGCCACTACCTGCAGGCCGAGTGCCCGTGGGCCTCGTACGCCATCTTCGAAGCGCGCGACGCCATCGGCGGCACGTGGGACCTGTTCCGCTACCCCGGGGTCCGCTCCGACTCGGACATGTTCACCCTCGGCTACTCGTTCCGGCCGTGGCCGGGCGAGAAGTCCATCGCCGACGGCCCGTCGATCCTGCGCTACATCGAGGACACGGCCGCCGAGGAGGGCATCGACCGGCACATCCGCTTCAACCACCGGATCGTCAGCGCTGACTGGTCGACGTCGGACGCGCACTGGCAGGTCACCGCCGAGCGGACCGACACCGGCGAGACCTTCGAGCTCACGTGCGGCTTCCTGTTCTCCTGCACCGGGTACTACCGCTACGACCACGGCTACCAGCCCGACTTCCCCGGCATGGACCGGTTCCAGGGCACCATCGTGCATCCCCAGCAGTGGCCCGACGACCTCGACTACGCCGGCAAGCAGGTGGTGGTCATCGGCAGCGGCGCCACCGCGGTGACGCTGATCCCGTCCATGGCCGACGAGGCCGGGCACGTGACCATGCTCCAGCGGTCACCGAGCTACATCGCCGCCCTGCCGGCCAAGAACCCGCTCGTGGCCCTGCTTCGTCGCGTGCTGCCCGAGCGCATCGAGGGCCCGGCCATCCGGTGGCTCAACGCCCTGATGACCCTGGCCAGCTTCAAGCTGAGTCGCCGCTTCCCGGGATTCATGAAGCGGATGCTCATCAAGGGCGTGGAGCGACAGCTTCCCGAGGACTTCGACGTGGAGACCCACTTCACGCCGAGCTACGACCCCTGGGACCAGCGGTTGTGCCTCGTGCCCGACGGCGACCTGTTCGACGCCATCCGAGCCGGCGACGCCTCGGTGGTCACCGACCACATCGAATCGTTCACCGAGACCGGCATCGCGCTGCGTTC
Source organism: uncultured Acidimicrobiaceae bacterium (assembly GCA_963800295.1). Classification (GTDB taxonomy): domain Bacteria; phylum Actinomycetota; class Acidimicrobiia; order Acidimicrobiales; family Salinilacustritrichaceae; genus Salinilacustrithrix. Next base: position 295,745 of record CAWDAJ010000008.1, on the reverse strand, counting down.
GGGGCGCGAGCTCGACGCCGACATCATCGTCACGGCCACCGGCCTCGAGCTGCTGTTCATCGGCGGCATCGACGTGACCATCGACGGCGAGCCGATCGACCTCCCCGACCGCCTCGCCTACAAGGGCATGATGCTCGAAGGCGTACCCAACTTCGCCATGGCCATCGGCTACACGAACGCCTCGTGGACGCTGAAGGTCGACCTCACGTGCGACTACGTGTGCCGCCTGCTCAACCGCATGCGCACCACCGGCATGCGCCAGGCCACGCCGGTGAACGACGACACGTCGGTGTCGGCCGAGCCGCTCCTCGGGCTCACCTCCGGGTACATCCAGCGCTCGGCGCACAAGTTCCCCAAGCAGGGTTCGCGTGCTCCATGGCTGGTGCGCCAGAGCTACCTGCACGACTACCGGACGCTCAAGCGCACCCCCGTCGACGGCGACGCCATGACGCTGTCGAACCCCGCACCACGCGAGCTGCGCCAACCGGCCGCCTCGGGGGCCTCCAGCAGCTGATCCGCCCGTCGATCGGCCGGGTCAGGGCTCGCTGCCGGGCAGGAAGAAGGAGAAGCGGGCACCGGCTCCGGGACGTTGGTCGACCCAGATGTCACCGTCGTGCAGTTCGACGTAGCGGCGGGCGATGCTCAGCCCGATGCCCGTGCCGCCCCGCCGGCGTCCCGTCTCGGTCTGGTGGAACTGCTCGAAGACCTGCTCGCGCTCGCCGGGCGGCACACCCGGCCCTTCGTCGCTGACCGACACCTGTACGCCGTCGGGCGTCTGTTCGGCGTCGACCCAGATGCGCGTCGCCTTGGGCCCGAACTTGCCCGCGTTGCTCAACAGGTTGCGGACCACGTTGGCCAGGCCGTCGGGGTCGGCCCACACCGTGAGGCCGTCGGGGATGTCGACCTGCAGATCGTGCCCGGACAACGCCTCGCCCAGCAGCTCGATCGAACGATCGACCACGGTCCGCAGGTCGACCTCTTCGCGCTCGAGCCGCGCCGACCCCGCCTCGAGCCGCGAGAAGCGCAACAGCTGCTCGATCATGTCGAGCATGCGGTCGGAGTTGACGCGGATGCGTGACGCCATGTGACCGGGGCTCGCCGGACTGCCGTCGTCCTCACCGAGCACCCGCTGGAGCATCTGGGCGAACCCGCTGATGGCGGTGAGCGGGCTCTTGAGCTCGTGGGCGACGGTCGAGACGAACTCGGCCCGCAGGGCATCGGCCTTCTCGAGGCGGCGCACCACGTCCTGCTCGCCGTGCAGTGCCGACTCGAGTGCACGACGCGTCTCCCGCTGGGCGGTGATGTCCCGGATGGCGGCCGACACCAGGCGCCCCCGGTGGGTCTCGTGAGGAGCCAAGCTCACCTCGACAGGCACCTCGGAGCCGTCGCGCCGACGGGCCATCAGCTCGAGCCCCTCCCCCATCGCCCGCGTGCGCGGGGACGCCACGAAGTCGCGCCGGTGCGCCTCGTGGCGCTCGCGGACCGCGTCGGGAACCAGCACGTCGACCGACTGGCCGACCAGCTCGTCGGCGCTCCAGCCGAACAGCTGCTCGGCCCGCTCGTTGACCAGCACGAGCGTGCCGGCGTCGTCGACCACCACCATGGCGTCGGGCGCCGAATCGACGAGGCCGCGGAACATCTGCTCGGCCTGCTTGAGCTCGGTGACGTCGCGCAGGGTGGCGATGATGCCCCGCACGGCTGGGTCACCCAGGCCATTCGTGACCACCGCCTCGACCCACACGTAGTGGCCCAGGGCGTGGCGCAGACGGACCGTGCCGCGCTGTTCGGACTCGGGCTCTCGCAGCACCCGTGCCAGCACGTCGTCGACGACACCCAGGTCGTCGGGGTGGATGGTCTCGAAGGCGTCGGTCCCCGGGTGCACCGACTCGGGTTGACCCACCAGAGCCTCGATCGAGGGACTGACGTAGGTGATCTCGCCGTCCTCGGAGAACACCACGACGACGTCGGTGAGCTGGGCCAGCAGTCTCCGCATCCACTGCTCGCTGCGCCGCAGCTCGTCGTTGGCCTCGACCTGCTCGGTGATGTCGTGCACGGTGACGACGAGACCGCCGACCGCCGGATCGTCGAGCAGGTTGGCGATGTGCACCAGGCAGTGGTGCCAACGGCCGTCACCGAAGCGCAGGCGCAACCGCAGCGGGTCGTCGCCCGACGCCGGGAGGTCGGACAACGCCGCGAGCACGATGTCCTGCTCGTCGGGATGGACGAGGTCGATGGCACTCGTGCCACCGAGCACCTCGCCCTCGTACCCGGTCAGGCGTCCGGCCGCCGGGTTCGAGTAGCGGATGGTGCCGTCGGCGTCGAGCACGGAGATGACGTCGTAGGTGTTGGCCAGCAGCGGGTGCAGTCGCTCCTCGTCGGGCGGAACGACCAGCACGACGGCCGGTGGCGCCTCACCGGCGGTGGTCGGCAGCGGCCCGATCCAGGCTTCACGGTCGACCGGACCGGCGGCACCGTGCAAGCGGATCGACGACAGCCGCGTCGCTCCGCCGTCCTCGACCGCAGTGCGCAGCGCCCGCCGGAGCGGATCGTCCGCTTCGTCGGGGACGACGATCGCCTGGGCGATGGCCGGCGCGTCGCTGCCGCCGAGCAGCCGCTGCATCGGCTGGTTGACCCACAGGGGACGGCCCGTGGCGTCGAGCAGGGCCACCGCCGACGGGATGCAGCCGAGTGCGGCCGCGCGCTGCGCGTTCAGGTCCTCGCTGCGTCTCTCGTCGACCTCCGCCACCGGTGCCACAGTAGTGACCGTTGACACACCGCCCGGTGTCGTAGCGCGAACGCGCGGTGCCGTCGGCGTCGGGACGCGGGATAGGTTCGACCGATGAACGCAGGCCCGGCCGACCGATGAGCTGGCGGCGGCGCGGCCTGCCCGACGACGCTGACATCGTCATCTCCGGGACGCTGTCGAGCTGGCACCTGTTCACGCCCGACGAGCAGACACGGCTGCTCGAGCTGACGGCGTGGCTGCTCGACCACAAGCACTGGGAAGCGGCCGCCGGATTCGTCCTCGACGACACCATCCGAACGGTGATCGCCGCACAAGCCGCGATCCCGATACTGGGCCTGAGCGTGGACCACTACCAGCTCGTCACCGCCGTCATCGTCCACCCCACGACCGCACTGCACCGAGGCGAGCGGGCCGGCCCGGTACCGGGGACGCGGACCGATTCGATCCTGCCGATCCACGGCCTGGCACAGGATCGGCGCGGTCCTGTCCTCATCGCCTGGGACCAGGCTCTGGCGGCCGCGCGCCACCCCGAGCGGGGGCGCAACGTCGTGTTCCACGAGTTCGCCCACAAGATCGACATGCTCGACGGCATCGTCGACGGGACGCCGCCGTTGGATCAGGGCGAGATGCGGCGCTGGGTCGACGTGTGCACCGCGGTGTACGACGACCTCCGACACGGGGTCGATCGACCGCCTCTGAGCGACTACGGCGCGACCAACCCCGCCGAGTTCTTCGCCGTCGCCACCGAGTCGTTCTTCAGCGCATCTGGGCCGCTGCGCGATGCCGAACCCGACCTCTACGACGTGCTGCGCGGCTTCTACCGGCAGGACCCCGCCGCTCGTACCTGAGGCGACTCACTCGGCGTCGAGCGCTGGCGACGTGGCTTCGGAGACCCGCTGCCTGAAGGCGCCCACCGCGTCTCGCCAGCCGCCGCCCCGGAGGCTGGCCCAGGACACGACGCCGGCGGGGATCGGTGCCCAGAACTGCACCAACCGGTAGGCGGACACGCCGAGGCTGGCCGTGGCCCGCGGTGCGCCGAACCCCACGAGGCTCACGATCAAGGTCGTCTCGATCACCCCGAGTCCTCCGGGCGACAGCGGGATCGCAGCCAGGACGTTGGCGAGTCCGTAGGCGACGAGGAGTCCGGGGATCGACGGCCAGTGCCCGAACGCGCCGAGGAACAACCAGAGCACGGCGGCGTCGAGCAACCAGTTCACGGCGGCCCAGGCGACGGCGGTCATGCCCTCGCGCGGACGCTGCACCAGCACAGCCAGCCGGTCGCCGGCCCGCTCGAAGGCCCGGCTGACCCGCACGCCGTCGATCCGCGGCGTCCGGTCGGCGATGGCGCGCACGAAGCGCAGGGTTCGACGACGACCGCGAGTGAGCGCGATCACGGCGCCGCCGGCCAGCGTGAACAGGACCACGCCGACCAGCGCGGCGGTGGCGTAGATGGGGTTGAACCCCGTGGCAGGGATCGAGACGATCAGGCCGATCCAGAGCAGGACGTTGAGCACCAGCGCAGAGCCGACCGCTTGCGCGGCCATGGCGAAGCTGGCACTGGTGGGGTCGGCGCCCGAGTCGGTGAGCAGCCGGTACTGCAGGACGCCGCCGGCAGCTGCGCCGCCGGGGACGACGTGGTTGACCGCCAGGGAGGACAGCACCACGCGGAACATCCGTCCCAGGCTTGGCCGATGCTCAAGCGGCAACAGCGCTCGGGTCAGTTGGGCGTAGGCCGCCAGGGCCGCAGCCTCCAGGGCGATGGCGGCCACGACCAGCGCGGGGTTGAGCGAGGTCAGCAGCGTCAGGGCCCGCCGGGTGCCACCGATCTGGGGCAGCACGAGGAAGTGCAGCACGGCGGCGAAGATGAGCAACCGCCCCGCCAGCGAGAGCTGCCGTCGGACACGGGACCGGCGGTGCTTCCCGTGTCGGCCGGCCTTTGGCATGCCCGAACGTTAGGGGCGCCGACGTCCCGTTCCCTTCCTGGGATCAGTGGCGCCCGTGTCTGGCGGCGGCCGGAGGCGGCCGAGGCTTCGACTCGGCAGATCCGTCCTGCGGTGCCGCTGGTCGGTCCTCGGGCGGTCCCGACACGACACCCTCCGGCGGACCACCCTGTTCCTTGGCGGTGTCCGCGATCTGGTGGCCCTTCTCGCTGCCCTCCAGCTCGGTCTCGGTTGCCACGCCTGACACGACCGCGCCACGCGTGTCGTCGGAGACCCCGGATCCAGGGCCGTCGATGTCCGCTGGCTGGTCGGTCGGCGGTAGATCGGACTCGTCGCCAACCGATGTATCCCCGGCCGACGGGAGCTCGACACCGACGTGGCTGGCGATGGCTGCGATGCGGGTCTGTGCGACGTCGGGCAACGACCCGGTGGCGGCGGCCGCGCCGGTCGCAGTGCCGAGGACCAACGCCGCAACGACGGCACCCTTGACCGTCACCATCCGGGTCAGCCGGAACCCGTGCTTGGCGTAGCGGCGCGCCGCCGTCGACATCGCGGCCACGAGGTCGTCCGGTGGTGTCAACTCCGGGGTCTGGGAGGCGCGCTCGAGGAGGCGATGCAGGCCGGCGGCGCCGAAGGCCTGCTCCAATGCCAACCCGGCCTCGGCCTGGACCTGTTGCACGGCCACCGGGGTGGATCCGACGACGTCGGCGACCTCGGCGGCCGTGCAGCCCATGACCACCGACAGCAGCGTGAGGTCGGCCTGCTCGTGAGGAAGGGCGTCGACGATGCGGCTGGCCGCGGCGTCACCCGCCATGGTCGCTGCCGCGAACTCGGCTGGGTCGTCGGTGGTGAGCACTGCGTGTCCGAGCAGCCGTCGGCCGACCGGGTCGTCATCCCAGGCGTGAGGTCCGCGACGTTCCCGGTCGAGCTCGTGACGAGCGCGCTCCAGCAGCAGTGTTCGGAACCCCACACCCGAGTTCGGGAGCTCGCCCAGTCGCCGGGCGAGCCCGATCCACGCGCGGGCAGCGATCCGCTCGACGTCGGGGCCGGCGATCGCCCGCAGGTAGCGGACGAGCTGCGGGTTGTGCTCCGCGTGCAGCCGGGCCAGGGCGGCTTCGTCACCGGCGCGGGCCGACTGCACCAGTGCGCCCAGATCCTGGCCGGTGCGGTGGCGGTCAGCGACGGCGTGGAGTTGCGCCACGAGCTGCTCCTCGGTGTGGTCCGAACGGCCGCCCGCCTTGTCCCGGACCGACGGCTCTGTCCGGTTCATCGGCACGTCGTGAAGGAGACTTGAAGGATGCGACGACGGCGTTCGTCTACGCCTCGTAGGCGTCGATGTCCACCGCCTTCACCGTGGCCCAGATCGTGTCACCCGGGCGCAGCCCGAGGCCGGTGGCGGCTCCGGTGGTGATCTCGGCGGTGAGCGGCACCGATCCGGTCAGGGTCACGCGCATCCGGTCTCCGGTGAGCTCGAGGTCGCGGATGGTGCCCTGCCAGGTGTTGCGGGGGCTCCCGCTCGGCCGGTCGCGGTAGAGGGCGACGGCCTGCGGCCGGATGGCGACCGCGACTTCATCCGACTGGTCGGGCAGTGGCGACGCGACGATCAGCTCGCCACCCTCGGCCAGGACGACCGTGTGCTCGTCCCGGCGACGGCCGTGGAGCAGGTTGATGCCGAGGAGGTCGGCCACGTAGGCGGTGGCGGGGCGGGCGGTGACCTCGGCCGCCGTGCCCTCCTGGGTGATGCGCCCGGCTTCGATGATGACCAGCCGGTCGGCGAGGACGAGGGCATCCAGCGGGTCGTGGGTGACCAGCAGCCGGGCCCCGTCGAACGTCTCCAGATGGCGACGCAGCTCGGCGCGCACGTGGGCGCGCGTGGTGGCGTCGAGCGCGGAGAGCGGTTCGTCGAGCAACAGCAGGTGCGGGTCGTAGGCCAGCGCCCGGGCCAGCGCCGCCCGTTGGGCCTGTCCCCCGGAGAGCGACGCCGGTCGCGCGTCGGCGCGGTCGGCGAGCCCGAACCGCTCGAGCCAGTCGCGGGCGTGCGCGTCGGCGGCGTGACGACGCTCGCCTCGGGCCCGCAGCCCGAATGCCACGTTCTCCAGCACGCTCATGCGCGGGAAGAGGAGGTGGTCCTGGAAGACGACACCGATGGGTCGCTGGTCGGTGGGAACGAACACCCCCGCCGCCGGATCGTCGAGGGTGAGACCGTCCAGAGCGATCTGTCCGGCGTCCAGCTGGAGCAGACCGGACAGCGTCCGCACCACGGTGGTCTTGCCGGCGCCGTTGGGACCGAGCAGGGCGACGACCTCGCCGGCGCCGGCGGTCAGCTCGACGTCGAGGTCGAGGTCGCCGAGGCGCAGGCGCAGGTGCGCGTCGAGCACGTCAGCGCAACCAGCGGTCGCGCAGCGGCACGAGCACGGCGAGCGAGACGGCGATCAGCACCAGCGACAGGGCGATGGCGGCGTCGCGGTCGGACTCCAGCGCCAGGAACACGGCGAGCGGCATCGACTGGGTGCGACCCTGGAGGTTGCCGGCGAAGGTCACGGTGGCGCCGAACTCCCCCAGCGCCCGGGCCCAGCACAGGACGGCGCCGGCGAGGATGGCGGGCAGGGCGTTGGGCAGGGTGATGCGGCGGAAGGTCGTCCACCGGCCGGCGCCGAGGGTGGCCGCCGCCTCCTCGTAGCGCGTGTCGGCCGCCCGCAGCCCGGCCTCGACCGTGATGACCAGGAACGGCATGGCCACGAAGGTGTTGGCGGCGATCACCCCCCAGATCGAGAACGGAAGCAGGAAGTCGGTGTGGTCGTAGACCGGCTGCCCGATGAGGCCTCGCCGACCGAACGCGAACAGCAGCGCAGCCCCACCCACCACCGGCGGCAGCACCATCGGCAGCATGACCACGGCGCGGGCCAGCGAACGCCCAGGGAACGAGACCCGCGCCAGCATCCAGGCCAACGGCACGCCGACCAGCAACGAGAGTCCGGTGGCGGCGAACGCGCTCACCAGGCTGATCCGGAGCGCGTCGGTCACGATCGGTTCGGTGACCAGCGACCCGAGATCGCTCCAGGGAGCGCGCTGCAGCAGCGCGACGAGCGGCACGACGACGTAGGTCAGACCGACGGCGGCCAGCGGCACCAGCACCCATGGTGTCCGAGTCGTCCGTCGACGGCTCACGGCGCGTCGAACCCGTAGCGCTGGAGGATGGCCTGCGCCTCGTCGGTCAGGACGAAGTCGACGAAGCGGCGCGCCACGTCCGGCGCGCCGGAGTCCACCACGGTGGCGATGGGATAGGTGGCGACCACGTTGTCGGCCTCGGGGATGTCGATGCCCTCGACGCCCGAACCCGCCGAGATCACGTCGGTCGTGTACACGATGCCTGCGTCCAGCTCGCCTTCCTCGACCTTGGTGAGCAGGGCGCGCACGTCGGGTTCGCTCGTGTCGAGCGACGGCTCCACACGTGCCGACGCCAATGCCTGGCGCGCGAACGCCCCGCAGGGCACCTGCTCGGCGCACAGTCCGATGAGCAGGCCGGCGTCGGCGAAGTCGGCGAGGCCCTCGACACCGCCCGGGTTTCCAGGCGGGACGGCGATCTGGAGTCGGTTCGTCGCGAAGGTCACGGGCTCGGCCACCCGCCCGTCGGCCACGAGCTGCTCCATGTTGGCCATGTTGGCCGACGCGAACACGTCGGCCGGCGCACCGGCCAGGATCTGCTCGCGCAGGGACGACGACCCGGCGAAGCTCAGGTCGACCGACACACCTGGACGCGCCTGCTCGAACGCCTGGGCGACCTCGTCGAACGCGTCGGTCAACGACGCTGCGGCGAACACGGTGATCGAGCCGCCGGACGATCCGGTCTCGGCGCCGTCATCGCCACGTCCGCACGACGCCGCCAGTGCCAGGATCGCCATCGCCGCGATGACCGGCAGGGTGCGTCGCATCGGCGCGACCGTATCGGCATGCCCACGCTCCGACTGTGAAGTCGGCGCCGATGACGGCACCATGGGAGGCAGCGCCGGCAGTGAGGAGACTGCACATGGGCCCCGAGACGTGGGTCGAACCGGGATATCGCAACCGTCCGTTGTGCTGGCCGGCGACGGTCACGATCCGCACCGGCGGTCCGGGCGACTTCCCGCTCGTGTTCGGATCGGCCACCCCGCGCGACGACCTGCGCCAGCGCGTCGCCGACTCCGAGGAGCACGGCGACCGCATCGAACGCATCGTCGTCGACTCGGGAGCGGACGCGAACGGAACGGTGGCGTCGTGGCGGCCGGGTCAGATCGAGACGGTGGGCCACGAGCGCGGGTGGCGCACCATGCGCAACGCCAGCGAGGATCCCGTCGAGGGCCTGGACGAGGCGATCGCCGCCGCCGGCGCCGACGGACGTCCGCTGTGCGAGTACTGCACGTCGCGGGCCGAGCGGCGCCTGGCCGGACCGAGCGGTCGCTGGGCCTGTCGGGCCCACCGGCATCTCGCCTTCGTCGACGCCTACCGGGACCCCGAGGTCGATCCGCCGCTGCACATCGACGGACGCCGGATCGTGTGCACGGATGCGCCGAACGCCAAGACGGTGACCTGCGGGACGTGCGGGCACGAGGTCGTGATCCCGGAGGACTCCTACACCTGCCCGCTGTGCACCGTCTCCCCGGGTGAGCGCGGTGGCGACCGGGACGATCGGAGGGCCACGGCCGCTGCCCTCTGCGAACCGTGCCGGTACGGCCGCCACCCCTACGCCCTGACCCACCCCGGCTACTGCACCTGCTCCTGCATCACCGAGAGGACGCGTGCCGACGCCGGAAGCTGACCGCACGGCGGCAGACCTCCGTGCCCGACCGTGCGGTTGACGACACGGTGGTCGTCACCGATGGTGGAGATCCGCGACGGTGCGAGGTGACAGGTGCAGTTCCGCGACACGATCGACACGATCGAGCAGTTCCGGGAGGTCATGGCGCCTCCGAGCCACTTCGTGACGGACAAGGAGATCGACCGGCTCGACGAGCACTGCCGCGACTTCATCGCCCGCGCACCGTTCCTGCTCGTCGCCTCCACCGACGGCGACGGCAAGGTGGACATCTCCCCCAAGGGCGACGCACCGGGCTTCGTGCAGGTGCTGGACGAAACCACGCTGGCCGTCCCGGACCGCAAGGGCAACCACCGCACCGACACCTTCCTCAACGTGCTTCGGCACCCGTGGGTGGGCCTCATCTTCCTCGTACCCGGCCACCGCAACACCTTGCGCGTCCGCGGTCGAGCGGAGATCGTGCGCGACACCGAGATCCGCGAATCGATGGCGGTCGACGGGAAGGTGCCCGAGCTGGCGCTGTGCGTCCACGTGACGACCGGGTACTTCCACTGCGCCAAGTGCATCATCCGCTCGAAGCTGTGGAGCCAGGACGGTCACGCAACCTCCGATGACGAGCGGCTCCTCGCCACCACGATGGTCGAGCACGGCGGCCTCGACATCTCCGTCGACGAGATGCAGGCGATCATCGAGGCCGACGAGGCCGAGCGTCTCTACTGAAGGTCCCAGCGGCACCGAGCGGCGGGGATAGCCTCACGGCCGTACGGAAGCGCAGAGGTCCACGCGGACCGCGGCGCGGACGGCCCCCGCCCCCGTAGCTCAGGGGATAGAGCGTCGGTTTCCTAAACCGTGCGTCGCAGGTTCGAATCCTGCCGGGGGCACCAGTGAAATACCTGGTCAGAGCGTTGTAGCTCTGACCTGAAGGGCGACAATCGAAGCACGGTTTCTGATTGTCCATCCACCGTGTCCATCCAACGGCTAACGTCGCCGCCGTGGCCGTCCATCTGTTCGCCGCAATGCCGTGAGCGGCTCACTCCGCCAGCGCAGCCCCGGCACCTGGCAGCTGCGCGTCTTCGAGGGCGTCGACGAGATCTCCGGCAAGAAGCGCTATCGCTCCAAGACCTTCCGAGGCACCAAGCGCGAGGCACAGAAGGCGCTCAACGCGCTCGTCGCGGAGGTCGATCGTGGCGCGGTCGCTCCGGCAGCGAAGTCGGTCGGCGAGCTGCTCGACGCGTGGCTCGAGCACATCGAGCACCTTGGCCGGTCGCCGACCACGCTCTACGGCTACCGCCGCCTCGTGGCCCAGCTCCCCGACGGCTTCAAGAACAAGCCGCTCGGCAAGGTCACGCCCAAGCTCGTCGACGACCTCTACCGCCACCTCGGCACCGTCGGGAAACGCAAGCCGGCGACGGTGCAGCGGTTCCACGCCGTGCTTCGAGCCGCCTTCGGGCAAGCCGAGCGCTGGGGATGGGTCGAGCGCAGCCCGATCGATCGGGCCACTCCGCCGCGTGTGCACCGTGACGAGGTCCGTCCGCCCGAAGTCGACGCGGTGCTGAAGGTGATCGAGGCCGCCGAGCAGTCGCGCAGCCCGGAGAACGCCCTCGTGTTCCGGCTGCTGGCAGCGACCGGCTGTCGGCGGGGCGAGGTCGTCGGCCTCCAGTGGGGCGACGTCGACTTCGACGCCGATCCGATCACCGTGACACTTCGCCGGGCCGTCGTGAAGGTCGAACGCCAGCTCATCGTGAAGGCCACGAAGACCCACGCCGTCCGCACCGTCGGCCTCGACCCAGACACCGCCGCACTTCTTCGGGATCAGTGGAAGAGAGCGGTGGAGATCGGCCTCGCCGGCGGTGTGCCGCCCGAGCCCGAGCACTTCGTGTTCCAACGCCAGCCCGGCAGCACGGAGCCGATGTCACCCGACCGCATCAGCCAGGCCTGGCGCCGGTGCTGCCAGGACGTCGGCGTGAAGGCTCGTCTGCACGACCTCCGCCACCTTCAGGCGTCGATGCTCCTCGACGCCGGCGAAGCCGTCACCGTCGTCGCCGCTCGCCTCGGCCACCGCGACACCTCGACAACGTTGAAGGTCTACGGCCACCTCATGCCAGGTGCGGACACCAGGGCTGCGGGCATCGTCGGCTCGGCGCTGGCGAAGCAGCAGGAAGAGCCCGGCGAGTAGCAGGACGTTGTTAGTTCCCGCGGCGGAGCTTCGACGCCGACCGCTTCGGGCGGGCGTCGATCAGCGTGAACCCGACGTTCATGCCGCCGGCGTCGTTGAGGGCCTTCACCCGGCGAGGGAGTTCTCGTGCCCTCGTCTTCGAGACTCCTCCGGTGCGGTACCTGATCGCGAGGAGCCAGCCGTCGGATGTCTCGTCCGAGACCATGTAGGACGGCAGCTGTCGCTCCAGACCGTTCCAGAAGTCACCGTTGTGGAGCTTCTTCGCTTCGACCAGCAGCCGTAGAGACGGGCCGCCCGTCAACTTGAAGTCGACCGGCCCACGCCCAAGGTTGACCTCTCGGTCCAGCTCGACGCCGTGGTCCCGGCAGTACGGCCTAGCGAGCCCGAGCAATGCGAGCTGCGCGGCCTCCTCGTTCTTCTCTTCATTGTTGTCGTTCCAGAGCAGCTTCCATCCGCCCTGCTCCTCGATGAACAGCTTGAACATCTCGAGGACCCGCTTCACGAACGACCGGAGCTCGGCCGCGTCTCGCACTCGCACGCTCAACGGGTTCGCCTCGGCGAACTCCTGGCCGGCCTCCTGCCACGAGACGATGCCCAGCGGGTCGTTGGCGAAGTCGTAGCCACGGACGGCACCGGACTGACGCAGCTCGTCGGCCCACGACCGGATTCGTTCCGGGTGGTGGCGGGCGGCCTTGACGATCTCCTTCTTCGGCACCCGCTGGCCAACCTGCACGTTCAAGTCGCGCCGAAGGTCTGCGTTGAAGGTCGAGTCGAACCAGTCGTCGGCATTCAATGTCGGCAGGCGGTTCAAGAAGCGCTGCGGCACCAGAAGCACGCCACGCCCGGTGAATGGATTCAGGGGCAGATCGAGGACCTCGTCCAGCCATCGCCCAGTGGTGATGTTGCAGCGGGTGTGACGGACTCTGACTTCTGTGGTCGGCAGCTTGTGGCGGCGCACCACGGCCTGCGTGTAGTCGATGATCATTGGCTTGAGCACGTTGCAGGTGGCGTCGGAGATCCGATCTGCACCGATGCCTTCATTGAGGATGCCGATCTCCTCGATGTGCTCGGGTCGGTCGAGTCCTGCGGCGATCGCGGTCACGATGGATCCGATGATCAAGTCGGCGTTCCGTCGGCCGCTGCCTGATCCGGCGGTTCCCGCCGCCGTGTAGCCGAGGCACAGTTCCGACGGCTCAGGGAATGAGAGGAGGCCACGTGCGATTCCCTCGCTCTGCGTGCCCTTTGCTCCGCTCTTCGCCAAGAGGTCGTAGCAGCGAGCGAAGTGTTCGATCAGCGAATCGTGAGCGGTATTCCAGATCGACTTCGGATTCGACGCCTCGTCCAGCAAGAGAAACGGATCGAGAAAGAGCTTCGTGTCGACGGACAAGTCCGGATCGAACCAGTCGTCCGCTCGCCGGCGAGTGATCCCGAAGTGCGCCGAGAACTTCATCGGGCACGCTCCTCGACACTCGGGACCTCGAGGGCCCTCCACCCAGATTCCCGCTCGTATCGGCATGCGACCTCGCCGAGAACGAACCAGAGCACGTCGATCTCCGGCGGCAGCCGCAACTGGGCCGTCGGGAGGAAGTCTGTTCCCAGTTCTTGAGCTGCGCTGTGCTCCGGCTCGGTCGCCGCATCGAAGACCAGCACGGCGTGACGCACCGTGTCGGGCGGTTCGTTCCGAAGCGAGTCACGCAGGTTCGCGCTGAGATCGCTGTCGAGCCACAGCTCGATCCGGCCGACCACGGTGTCCGGTCGGCCGGTGCGTGTGTAACCGGATGAGAGCGCGAGATCGACGCCTGGCCGCTGGCCCGTGAACGGCTCGTGACGGTGGCAAAGACCTCCGCTTGCGAGTCGCGCGATCTCGACGACGGCCGTCGCGAGGTCAATGGGCTGACCGTACGGATAGACGCCGTGCGTGGAAGTGAGGCTGTGCAACTCCATGACCGCAAGATGCGGCTCGAGTGCCTCGGCCAGGCGAGCCAGGCGCGGCGATTGCGTTCTCGGTCCGGGGTGCGACGCTCGCCACTCGGCCTCCCTTTCCGCCAGGCGCTTCACGGTGAACCCGGCGGCCTGAAGGCTCTCGATCGTCCCCTCGTCGTCCGGCGCGAACTTGGGTAGCGGCTGCAGGGTCGTTGACAGTGTGGGACGCTCGATCATGGCCGTCCAGCGGCCAGTGAGGAGCTCCGAGTCGATGTGCCTCGCGCCAGCGAAGGCAGCCGTGAGTTCGTTGTAGGCCTCGCTGGTGATCCGTTTCACTTCGACGCCGACGCTCCCGTCGGCGAGCCGATAGTCGACGGTCGGTTGGTCAATCGGAGTCACGCGGTCGAGCGGCCGACCGAGATCGCTCTCAACAAGCGCGCGAGCCATGCGCTCCTCCGCTGTCTCGCTGTCCTCGGTGCTGCGCTGAACCACAATCCTGTAATTCTACGGGCCAGCCGTCTCCGCCCGCCGGCGAGTTACTGCGGGAGCAGGTGGGACTCTGGCCTGTTAAACCTCATCAATACCCTAATCCTCACTTCCGCAGTGAGGATTAGGGATCGCTGAGGTATAGTGCTCCCCATGGCTCGGACCACTGCGCCATCGATCCAGCGCATCGAGCAGGCCTTGGAGGCGGTTTTGCCTACAGGCGCGCCCGTACGCCTAGTCGAAGGCGAGGACGGCCTGGCCGAAGTTGAAGTCGAGGGCACGACGCTTCGCGCCGCATGGATCGGCAAGGGCTGGCTCGGCGACCTCCGATCGCTGCTTGCCTTGGAGCCCGGCAGTGTTGACATCGTCGTCGCTCGACGTATGTCACCTGGTGCCCGAGAGGCAGCACGGGAAGCTGGCCTGGGCTGGGTCGATGAGTCGGGCGCTGCGGAGATCGCACTCCCGGGAATTGTCGTGTCCCGCACGGGGCGCCACCCGCAGAAGACCGAAGCGCCCCCAAAGTGGACGCCATCGGTGGTCGGCACTGCAGAAGCGCTGCTCCTCGGCACGCGGGCCACCGTGGCAGAGGTCGAGCGCGCCACAGGGCTCTCCGCCGGGTCGGCGACCAAGGCCCTCGCCACACTCACTGACTTCGGACTCTTGCGATCCGACGCCGCGAGAGGTCGGGGGTCCGCTCGCGAGATTGCGGACCGGAAGGCCCTCCTCGACTCGTACGCCGAAGCCGCAACCGCGGCAACTCGGCCGCTTCACCTTCGAGTCGGTCTCCTCGGCGACCTGCTCGATGAGCTGGTCCAGCTCGGTCGTCGGTGGGACACCGACGGAGTGGCGTGGGCTGCAACAGGCGGCGCCGCGGCGTCGGCGCTCGCTCCGTACCTCGGCGAAGTGAACTCCGTCGACGTCTACGTCGACGCACCAACGCCGGCGACGCTCGACGCCCTGGCCGAGACGTCAGAGCTCAGACCGATGGAAGGAGGACGGCTCGTGCTCCGCCCGTTCCCGACCCCAGTCACACAACGCCTGTGCGCGCCCGCTGGTGAGCTTCGTGTCGCGCCCTGGCCCCGTGTCTACGTCGACCTCCGAGAGACCGGCGTACGCGGTGAAGAGGCCGCCGAGCACCTGCTCGAGGTGATCGAAGGTGGCTGACGCCGAACGGTCACGAGCTGCCCGGGCCGCTTCCGAGGCCGCTCTCGTGCGAGTCGTTCATCACTACGGCTCGCGCCCCGAGTTCGTGGTCCTCGGCGGGCTCGTTCCCGAGATGCTGTGCGCGGGCAGCGCCTGGCGCCACGCAGGTACGACCGACGTCGACGTCCAAGTGGACCTCGAGATCGCGTGCGGTTCGGTCAACACCGCGAGGCTCGAGACCGCGCTCAAGAACGCCGAGTTCGAGCCCGACAGCGCGAGAGTCTGGCGATGGAGGGCGGAGGGCGCGCCGACGAAGACCATCGTCAAGTTCGAGCTGCTGGCCGACCTCGACGACCAACCGAACGAAGCGACCGTCGAGTTCGACGAGTGCGATCGCCTCGGAGCGGTCAACCTTCGTGGGACCGGGTTCGCCTCGCTCGACATCGAGCCCAGGACGCTCAACGCCAAGATCGGCGGCGAGCTGCTGACCGTCGAAGTGAACGTGACCGGCCTCGCCGGGTTCCTTCTGGCGAAGGCGGCTGCGGCGAAGTCCAGACGGACCCCGAAGGACTGGTACGACATCGCCTTCGTACTGCTCCACAACGACCAGGGCGGACCCCGGCAAGCCGCGGAAGCCGTGAAGGCCAGGTTCGCCGACCGACTCGTCGGTGCGGTCCGCACCTCACTCGACGACCTGCTCGCCAACTTCACGGCGCCGGGCGACCAGGGACCGACGGCGTACGCGGAGCAGATGCATCTCGACCACCCCGACCTCGATCCAACAACGCTTGAAGCCGACGCCGTTCTCGCGATCGAGGCGTTCCACTCGGAGCTGTTCGAGGCCTGACCCGCCTACAGCGACAACAACCCCTGGACAGGCGAATCACACGGGTGTAACTTGGCTGGCCCCTCCGAAGGAGGTGTGCTGGTGGCGCATCCCGTCTATCCGTTCCGAGCCGTGCTGCGGGAGCTGCGGCGCGACGCGGGGCTCACGATCCTCGCTGCTGCCGAGGCGACCCAGTACGTGAAGTACGAGCGGTGGGAGTCGGGCCAGACCCGCGTCGGTGGCCACTACCTCCGCGTCATCGCCGACGCCTTCGGCATCGCCGACGACCTGCACCTGCTCATCTACGCGTGGGCGCTCGACTCCCTGGCTCCCGAGCCACCCGACCCGGTCCGACGGCTGACGCTCGAGGAGCTCCGTCTCCACGTCCGCCTCGCTCCCGAGGCCGAGGTCGACCTCGGCGAGTTCAAGGCGCTCGTCGTCAAGCCCGGCCGACACGTCGACGTCGCGCTGGCCAGCCTCGCCGCTCGGTACCACCGAAGCGGGCTCGTCGATCTACCAGCTGTCGAACGGGCAGCGCTCCCGACCCGTGAAGCAGACCACTCGGTGCTGGCGCAGCTGTACGGCGATGCTGTCTACGACAATATGGCGGCGATCGGCCGAGCACTCCTGACCCGCGGGCTCGGGCCCAGCCCGTCTGACATCGACGTCACGAATATCGCACCAGCACTCGCCGAGCCCGACACCTTCCAGGGCCGCAGCGATCAAGGCGCTGCGTGACGCACGCGCGCCCGAACCGGCCGAAGGCACGGCTCCTGACGAACAGCCACCCGCGCCGACGCCTGCCGAGACAAGCGACACCGTGTCGACGGAGGACGACGCCAGCGCCTCGAGTGATCCGACACACCTGACGGTTCGCGTGACCGGTGTCTCCGCCGACAAGATTCGCGATGTCATCAAGGTCGCCGTCACGCCGCTCGCGGCTGCGGGTGCCGACGTGGCTGTCACCGTCGAAGTCAGTGCTGACGGCCCGAGCGGCGTACCTCGCAACACGATTGACCTCGTGGTGAAGGAGGGCCTCCGCCAGCTCGGCGTCGACCACACCGTCGACGAAGCCTGATCATCGAGCCGAAGATGCCCGCCGCAGCGGTCGACGCCGATCTCGAGGACTGGGGCCAGGTCGAGCAGGACGGTCCGTGGCAAGCGCTCCTACTCGGGAACGGCGCGAGCATCGCGGTCTGGGAGCAGTTCAGCTACGGCAAGCTCTACGAGGAGGCTGACCTCACGGTCGAGGACGAGGAGCTGTTCGACGCGCTCGGCCAGACCACGAACTTCGAGCTAGTGCTGGACGCGCTCCGCGTGAGTCGGCTCGTGTGCGATCAGCTCGGCCACGACGCCGATGAGGTCCAGTCTCGCTACGACAGCATCAAGGGCGCGCTGATAGCCATCGTGAATGACACGCACATCCCATGGGCAACGGCACAGTGGGTGTTCGACGATCTCGGTACGGCGCTTCTCAAGCATGAGGCGATCTACTCGACCAACTATGACCTGCTCGCCTACTGGAGCCTCATGCATCTGGGCGGCGCATGGGGCGACACCTTCTGGAACCCCGGGCTCGTGTTCGACGACATGAACGTCGAGCCGGATTGGGCGATGACGCTCATCCACTACCTACATGGCGGGTTGCACCTCTATCGCACACCGGATGGTGGAACGGTCAAGCGGGTTGCTCCGCCAGGCCAGACACTGCTGGACCTCCTCGGCCAACCCTTCAACGGCATCGACCTGCCGCTCTTCGTCAGCGAGGGGACGAGCGACGACAAGATGAAGGTCATCCGCTCATCCGACTACCTGTCGTTCGCCTACGGCGCTCTCGAGGACGAGGACCGGCCCCTGGTGGTGTTCGGGAACAGCCTCAGCGATCAGGACGCTCACCTGGTCCGGGCCATCAATCGACACGCTGACCGGCCTGTAGCGGTGGCGGTTCGACCGGATGCGGATCTCGCTGTCATCGCGATGAAGACCGGCATCCAACAGCGACTCGTCGGACCCGTGCGTTTCTTCAACTCCGAGACACACCCACTCGGCGATCCAGACCTTCAGCTGGCTCCCTGACCTGGCGAGGTCCAGAGGGCTTGAAGGCCTCTATCTGCTGCATGCGGACCGAGCTCGGTCGGCCCGATCTCCGATCGTATTGTTTTCCGGTAATATAACACGACAATGGGCCGACGAGCGATCCAAGAAGCCGACCGGATCCGGGCCGAACGGCTGGTCGCGTCCCTTGCCAACGCGAGGGACGCGCGCGGCTGGAGTGTCCACGACCTCTCGACGGCATCGGGCGTGCACTACGAGACGGTCCGCGCTGTCCTCAGCGGACGGAGCGCCGGGCCGAGCTTCTTCACCGTCGCGGACCTCGCCCGGGCGCTTCGCGTCCCCCTGGAACAGCTCGACGAGGGGTCACGGGCATGAGGCCCAGTGCGGAGGTCGTTCAGGACGCATTTGGCTTCACCGGCTCGATCTCGATCCAGCACCGTCTCGGCAACGTGCCGATGTTGTTCTTCGTCGACGCCAACACCGACGAAATCCGTCGCCGGGATGCTGCCGGCGTCGGTGCGATCGTCGACCGCGGTGTGATCAATGCCCTGTGGGAACTCCCTGACGGGATCGACTTCCCCCGAAGCGCCCTTCCCGACTGGGTGCTCGAGCGCCTTAAGACGCAGATCCCCCGGGATGCCTCGAACACGATTCGGCGAGACTTGCGTCCACCGTTGACGATTCACGCGGCGGCCGGAACAGGCCCCAGCCTCTCCCGAATCCTTGACGCCGTCGGTCAGCTGTCGTCAGTGTGCGCCACGGCCGCAGTGGTGACCGCGCGACCACCTACACCAGACGACCCGGCCCTACTGGACGCCCAGCTCTTCGGAGTAGGGGTCGGCGCGGTTGATGGGCACAGGGTCCACGTCCTCAACCACGCGCAGCCCATGCGTCCCGACCTCGGCGCCTACCAATGGCATGTCGCCGAGTTGCTCTACTCGGAGATCGTCGGCGTCAGCTGATCCCCGCCCACGACACGAGTTGCCGTGAGGGAGTGATCCGCCGACGAGCCTGCACGCTCAGGGCTTCGGTCTCAACGACCGCTCGATGGCACAGCGACCGGAACAGCTCCGCTCGATCCGCGGCGGACACTTCGAGCACGGAGTCGATGAGAGCCTGAATAGCCAGTCGGTTGTGGACGCGAGCCTCAGCCTCCATTCGTTCGTCGTTGAACCGGTTCAGACGCGCACCAAGGCAGCACGCGAGGTCGCAGATCGGCACCGCCTCACGCGGAAGCTGATCGATGAACGATCCCAGGCGGAAGCCGAGCAGCGAAGGCCAGAACACGGACGGGGTCTTGTCGCCTGGTACCCCGCCGCCGTACGTCCCCGGCGGGAGCGCATGGCGAACGATTGTCGATGTCCCGATCGCGCCCTGGTTCGCACCATGGGCAACCGCGCCGAGCGCACCAAGGTCCCCACGAAGGAGCATCAGATCCTCGATCTCGCTCACGATCGCTACGAGTCCAGCGACTGCGCCGCTGCGGCCGAGTGGATCGGTCGGATCGGCGAGTGCCAGCGCTACGGGCGCGTCCACACGCCGCAGCGCGTCGATGACGACTTGTGCGCCGTCGACGAGCCATTCGGCGTGGAGAGCGAGCGACGTCCGACCCCCTCCTGCATGCTGGAGCCAGTCGCCCTCTCTGGCGAGCGCCCGGCGCAGTGCCCGCTCGTCGCCAGCCGCCACATAGGTGCCGGGGCTGATCCGCTCCACGACATCGAGTTCATCCTGCGCGACAGCCCACCGGTCGCCGAAGAGCGTCAGATCGGACTGCTTCCCAGGTCGTTCGTACGTCGCCGGGTCGAGCCAGATGCGGCCGGACCACCCCACTCGTCGGAGGTCGTGTGCAGTCGCCAGACCCCTCTCACCGCGAAGCACTACACCGCCGCTGGCGTGGGCGTACTCGTGGGCCTCCGCCGTGCTCAGCGACGCGGACAGGTACCAGGCGATCTCGCCTGTCCGAGTACCGCGGGTTGGAGACACTCCACCCATGTTCACCAGAGTGCCGTGCCAGCGGCTTCGGGTGGTGGATGGTCGCGGCCACTCGCCATCGGGCTGCGGCTCTTGGTGCCGACAACGGAAGTGCACCGAGTCCGGTTCGGTGCCCCGAGGCGCTGCTGGCCCTCGGGGCTTCTACGGCTGCCGCTCGGCGAGTTCCGCTGCCGACAGCATCCGTCCAGGCATCGCCCAATGGTCCGGATCTTGCTTGCACGTCGCCTGCCAGATGAGAACCTGCTCGGCCTGGTCCGAGTTGGGCGCGGTCTGCTCGACGACCCGCTCTTCCCACCGCCCCGGCCCACCACAGACGACGCAGGTCGGGGCGGTATCCGGCGGACCGCTCACCGCGCCGGGGCGACTCCGCCGTGGCAGCCGAGCGCCAGAGTCGACGTCGATCTCGACGAGCTCTTGGCGGTCGCCTCGAAGAAGCGCCGTGCATGTCAGCGTGCCGGGCCCGTCGCCGACGGCGATCCACACCACGTCGACCTCGTCTGGCAGAAGTGGGCGCGGCGGCGGTGCAATTGGGTCCCGGAGGAGGCTCGAGACGTACCAGTTCGAGTCGTGGAGCCACACGATGAGATGACGCTCTGCGCCGTTCGGGGCCGCGGCGAGCTTTCGTCGGTTGTCGGTCTCGGCCGCGGAGGCCTCGACGGCCCGAGTCAGGTTCATGGGGTCCAGGCTCCCGCTCCCGAAACCTCCGGCGGAGAGACGAAACGGGGTCTCGTCCAGCCTGAACCCGCGCGGGACGTGCATGGCGGCCAATGCATTAACGGCGCGCGCGAGTTGAGGATCCCCCGGTGGATCCAAGTCACTGAAGTCGGTCAGGCCATTCGCATCGAGCAGGTTCAGGTGGGTTGGAGCGTTCCGCTCGATGGGCCGGATCGGCGCCTCCTCATGAACGTAGAGGTGCCATGACGCCGTCAGCCCGAGGTCCCTCGTGTTGAGTCTCTCGAGCGCAGCACGGGTGGCGCGAGCCGATCCGAGCTGGACCGATGTCACCTCGATGGCGTGGGTGACCTGGCCACCAGCGTCGACGAGATCGAAGTCGCGGACACCCTGCGCGCCCGGAACGTCGCGGTCGACGACAACACCGCCGAGCAGGCGCTGCAGCACGACCTTCGCCTCGGCCTCGAACGCGTCCTCGGTGTCTCCCACGCCTCGATCATGCACGGGGCACAGGGTCATCATCGACCCGGTTCCTGCGATGCACGGTCTCAGCGCCGAGGTGGCTGTCCATCCGTTTGTCCATCCAAGGTGACTCGCGTCGCCCGGTCTTGGATGGACAGAGCGGTCTTGGCCGGTTCGGGATGGACAGCTTCACCGCGGTCGCCTGCCGCCTTGACCTGCGAGAACGTGTCCGGATTGCACCCTACGACGGCACCCGGAACCGTGCGTCGGGGCAGTTCCTAAACCGTGCGTCGCAGGTTCGAATCCTGCCGGGGGCACTGCAAAAGGCCAGGTCACAGGCTTGCGACGAGCTGCTGAGCGGATTACCAGGCGAGTTGCCCCAGCGCCTCGCCGATGGTCGCGAGCGTTCGTGGCACGTCTACCAATGAGCACACGACAGCCCGTTGCTTACATTCACACTCTCGATGATATGATCGAGAATGTGAGTAGATCCGCGCCGGCCCTCCTGCCGCTCTTCCGGTCGGACCAACAACTCCGTCTACTCGGGGTGCTCTTCGCCCAAGCGGAGGGTGAGATCCCGCTCGGCGAACTCGCCGAGCGAGCCCAAGTCGCACAGGCGACAGCAAGCCGGGAGATCGCCCGGCTCGAAGAGCACGGTCTCGTCGTCACCCGGACGATGGGACGCAACAAGCTGGTCCGACCGAACTGGGACCTTCCGTGGGCAGCGGAACTGCGTTCCATCCTCGTGCAGACGGTGGGAGTTCTCGGCCGACTCGGCGAGGCGCTCAACGACGTGCGCGGAGCTGACGAGGCCTACATCTTCGGGTCATGGGCGGCCCGCTACGAGGGCGAACCGGGCCCGCCTCCGCACGACGTCGACGTCGTGGTGGTCGGTGATGCCACCCTGCGGACCGTCCGGCACGCGTGCCGCGCGGTCGAACAGGATCTGCGGATCGAGATCAACCCCGTCGTCATCGACCGTGGCCGCTGGGACGCCGACGAGCCGGAGCCGTTCGTGGCCCAGATCCGGGAACAGCCGCTCGTACCCATCCGGCTCGAGGACATGCGCGATGGCTGACTGGTTGGCAGAGGCGCTCGCCACTCGCGACCTCGAGCGGGTGAAGCCCAACATGGGCGCCGCCGGTGAGCGCGTGAACGACGCCCGGCGGCACGTTCGGTCGGCGCGGCTGCTCGCTGAGGACGACACGACGCTCGCCATGGCCGCCTGCCACGATGCCATCCGCAAGTCCGTGACCGGCCACATGGCCGCCAACGGACTCCGCGCCCGCGGCGGAGAAGGAGCGCACCGCATCGTCCTCGACTACGCCCGCCATCAACTCGGCGACGTCATCACCGAGGACGACCTGATCGAGGCGAACGACATCCGCCAGGATCGAGCACTGGCCGAGTACGGCGACTTCGCCTCTCGACAGCTCGATGCCGATCACGTCCGTGCCGCAGCCGACGTCGCCGATCGCATCGTCAGCGCGGTGGCGAGGGCGCTCGCTTCGGACTCCAAGAAGCAGAGGTGACGACTGCGGTTGCACATCCTCGGACGGGCAACACGTCACCGAGATCGGTATTCAGGGCGTGATCTTCCGCCACGGGCAGGGATCCTCGCAGAACTCGTCGCATTCGTGGTGCCAGTCGGCATCCCAGGTGTCACCCTGATCATGCGCTGCTGAGGACAACCACCGCCTGAGTCCGAGAGTTGCCCATCTGAGGGATGGGCAACTCGGCCTGGTGCCGCCGAACGCGGGATCGGCGGCGCGATCGACGAATCATGCGGCATGCGACGCACGGAGTGGAGAGATCGGCCTCTGAACGGCACGACAGACCACTTCGGCGTCATCCACGCAGCTGGACCGAGGCGATCGACGCGAAAGCCTGCCCATCCAGTTGCCCGTCTTGGCAACCGAATTCGCTGCGCCGGACCGAACTCGTTGCGTTCGGCGGTGCGCCTGACCAGGCTCTTTGTGCCAGATGAGCGAGACCACACACGCCCCGGCCCGTTCCTAAACCGTGCGTCGCAGGTTCGAATCCTGTCGGGGGCACTGCAAACGACCGCGCGGATCCGACAGCCGAACATCTCTCATCCGCTTGCGGCGACCCGGCGTTCGGGTACGACCGGGTGAGAGGGTGACCAACAGAGCAGCCTGCAGCCGTCAGAGCACAGCTACCGCTCCGCCAACACCGCCGCGATGAGTCCGATCAAAGCGGCTGCGCCGAACCGTGACGTAATTCGGTTCGCCTTCTGAAGCTCGCACACGTCAGATCCAGTTCGGCGTGGCGCCGGCGCTGAACACCCGGCAATACGCGCGCTCCCCACGGGGCGTTACTCCGCCTGTTGGCGTTCGACGATTCGCTTGACCGTCATGTGCGATACGCCTGCGACCTCCGCGATGTCACGAAGAGACGCACCGGCGCGATGTGCCTCGCGGATCGCCGCGTCCCGCGAGCGGATGGCGCGGTCAGCATTCTGTGCGCCGTGGCGAACAAGCTGGAGCAACCGTTGGGCGGCCTTTGGGCCGGTGGTCTCGATGTCAATGACAGGGCGTGTTGTCGACATGTCAGTCATCCGTTCGGGAGAGGATCAGGTTGATCGCAAGCCGTGCCTCGGCGGGGAAGGTGTCGGGTACGTCTTCGTCGTTCGAGGCGGCGTCCGCGGCAACGGCCAAGAGGTCGGCGATGTAGAGCGCCTCGTCGTAGGTCAAGGTGATCGACGCCTTCGGCATCACCCAGTGTATCAGAGACTTACATCAGACGTCCGGGAGTGCGTCTTTGTCCGTTACCGATACATCTGGCGCGTGCAGCGCGAGGGGGGCAAGTAGATGTGCCGCTCGTCGGTGTCTCTCGGAACCGGAGTCGGTCGGGTGCTGACGCACCGATCGACCAGTACGTCTCGCCGTGGAGTTCGGCTCAGATGCCTGCCAGGGCGACAACGTCGTCGGGCGGCTCCCACACGAGATCGGCGGCGCTTCGTCCGGTTGATCTGACGGCCCGATCGGCGATCCACGTGCCGACCCGGTAGGCAATGTTGCGGCGACCGTCCGGGTGCTCGAACTTCCACTGCGGCCATGTGTCGTCGACGGGCTGCGCGAAGAGCTCGGTGGCCCAGTCGGCGATGACCAGCTCGTCGTACTCCTGATACGGAAGCCGCGGTCCTCCGGCTTCGCCCTCGAACACAGACGCCAGGCCCTCGAAGACGGCGACGGTCGGCCAGTCGACGACCTCGGCTTCTTGCGGCCTTCGTTGGAGGCGGACGGCGTGATGGCACTCGTGGAACAAGGTGCGCCGTAGGTGTTCACGGGCGACCGCAGCGATGCCGCGCTCGGGGTCAACGTCCCACCGGATGCAGTGGGGGCCCAGCGTGAAGGCGCCGTCACCGGTCTCGGGGATGACCAGCTTGGAGGGGTTGATGATCAGATACAGGTCACGCTCAAGGGTGGGGAGATGCTCCCGGATCTCGCCCTCGGCGCCGCTGGCGACCTCGACGATCGTGGACCATGCCTCGTCGTCAACCCAGTGCTCGCTCGGCCAGATGTGGATCCGCACAAGCACCAGACTGCCTTCCGTCGAGCCGCACCGAAGTGCCTGTGTTGGTGGTCCCGCTGCGCCACGTCGGAGCGACAGAGGCCGTCCCGATCGTCCAGTTCGCGCTGGCGTTGACGCATCCTCAACCGACAGTTGGCTACATGCACCGCACACCGTGCATCTGGCATCGTTGGAGACATACGCCGCCGTATGATCCTGCCGATACTCCTCTCCTCCGCCTTCGTCGCGGCGTGTCAAGGCGATGACGGTTCCGCCCTTCCGTCCGTACGGGAGAGCGCGGTACCGAATGAGGACGCGACCGCCGGGGCGGCCGCTCCCGTGACTCTCACCGACGACTACTGCCTCCATGCGGGAGACTTCACTCTCGTGTTCGTTGACGGCCAAGCCAAGCTCAACCATGTGGGAGGGGAGCGCCGGTTGGAGGTGCGATCGACGACCAACGACGGTGGCGCAGGTCTTGCGAGCATCCCGTTGAACTCCCCGACAGGCCTCCCCCTCCTCGGATACGAGATCAGGCCAGTCGACTGGGTCCAGGAGCCCCCCGAGGGCTGTGAAGGCCCGTACTTCCTGGTCACCGGCCTAGCTACAGACTTCGACACGCGGTCCGGCTGACCGAGCTCCGCTCGATGGTGGCCTGGTAGCGCCACGTCAGCGCGACATCGTCCGCTCGCGATTTCCAGTTCGGCGGGGCGCCGGACGTATTCGCTGACCGTTGCCGGCAGAGCGACTCTCGTCGAGGAAGCGTCCGCCTGGACCGAGTTCCGAGATGCAGTCGACTCGATATTCAAGGAGGTCTCATGGCTGACGACCTGATCGACACATACGTCAGGGAAGTCCACGATGCGCTCCCGATGACGGCGACATACCGGGAGCGGATCCTCGAAGCGATCAAGTTCGAGAACGTGGCCAACGCCGTCCACGATCTCGAGGCGGTGATCGCCGTCTTCACGGACCTCGGGCTGACCGTCAATGGGAGGAGTTGTACCTGCGGGCCAGCCGCCTTCGGAGCTTGAATTTCGTCAGGCCTGTTCGGGTTCTCCGCCCGACGACGAAGTCGTCATCTCCTGACGACGACCACCGCTTGAGTCCGAGAGATACGTGTGGTCGCGCACGCCGGCATCCGGTCACGGAGGTGCGCTAGGAACGCGACGTGACCGACGCGCTCACTCCTCGACCCGAGCACAAGTTCACCTTCGGACTCTGGACCGTCGGCTGGCAGGCACGCGACCCGTTCGGCGACGCCAGCCGGCCACCGCTCGATCCGGCGGAGACGGTGCATCGCCTCGCCGAGCTGGGTGCGTACGGCGTGACCTTCCACGACGATGACGTCGCGCCCTTCGACCAAGACGCCACCAGGCGCGAGCCACAGTTGAAGCGCTTCCGCGAGGCGCTCGACGACACGGGCCTCGTGGTGCCGATGGTGACGACGAACCTGTTCACCCACCCGGTGTTCAAGGAGGGCGCCTTCACCGCCAACGACCGTGACGTCCGCCGGTTCGCCCTCCGCAAGGTGATGCGGAACCTCGATCTCGCCGCGGAGCTGGGGGCCCGGACCTACGTCTTCTGGGGTGGCCGTGAAGGCAGTGAGGTCGACGTCGCCAAGGACGTGGCGGCGGCGCTGGACCGCTACCGGGAGGCGATCGACACCTTGGCCGCCTACGTGAAGGACCGCGGCTACGGCATCCGCTTCGCGCTGGAGCCGAAGCCCAACGAACCCCGCGGCGACATCTTCTTGCCCACCGTCGGCCACGCGCTGGCGTTCATCGCGACCCTCGAGCACCAGGACATCGTCGGGCTCAACCCCGAGGTCGGCCACGAGCAGATGTCGAACCTGAACTTCGTGCACGCCGTCGCCCAAGCCCTCTGGCACGGGAAGCTGTTCCACATCGACCTCAACGGCCAGCACGGCCCCAAGTTCGACCAGGACCTGGTCTTCGGGCACGGCGACCTGCTCAGCGCCTTCGCCCTCGTCGACCTGCTCGAGACCGGTGGCTACGACGGTCCGCGCCACTTCGACTACAAGCCCTTGCGCACCGAGACCATCGAGGGGGTGTGGACGTCGGCAGCGGCGAACATGCGCACGTACCTGCTGCTGAAGGAGCGTGCCGCGGCGTTCCGGGCCGATCCGGAGGTGCAGGCGGCGCTGGAGACCGTTGGCGTCCCCGAGCTCTCCGTTCCGACCCTCGCCGAAGGCGAGACGTTCGCCGATCTGCTCGCCGACCCAACGGCGTTCGAGTCCTTCGACGCCGAGGCCAAGGGACAGCGGAGCCACGGGGTCAGCCACCTGGATCAGCTGGCCGTCGAGCACCTGCTCGGCGCTCGCTGATCGTGCCGCTCGTCGCCGGCGTCGACTCGTCGACGTCGGCGTGCAAGGTCGAGATTCGCGATGCAGACACCGGCGAGCTCGTGTCGTCGGGCCGCGCGGCGCATCCGCCGACGACGCCGCCCCGCAGCGAGCAAGACCCACGCGCGTGGGCCGACGCCTTCGCTGCGGCGTGGACCGAAGCTGGCGCCGACCGCCGCCACCGGCCGGCCGCGGTGGCCATCGCCGGGCAGCAGCACGGTTTGGTCGTGTCCGACGGAGGTGGCGCACCGCTGCGACCGGCGAAGCTCTGGAACGACACCGAGTCGGCGAGCGACGCTGCCGAGCTCGTCGCCGAGTTGGGCGCTGCCGAGTGGGCACAGGCCTGCGGCAGCGTGCCCCTGGCGAGCTTCACGATCACCAAGCTGCGCTGGCTTCGACGAAACGAACCCGCCACGTACCGGAACGTCGCGCGCGTCCAGCTCCCGCACGACTGGCTGACCGCCCGGCTCACCGGCCGCAGCACCACCGACCGGGGCGATGCATCCGGTACCGGCTGGTGGTCGCCGGCGGAGGAGCGCTACCGACCAGACCTGCTCGCGCTCGTCGATCCGGATGTCGACTGGCCGTCTCGGCTGCCGCAGGTGCTCGGTCCGGTCGAGGGTGCCGGTGACTGGGACGGGATCGCCGTGGGTCCAGGCACCGGCGACAACATGGCGGCCGCGGTGGGGTTGGGCCTGCGCACCGGCGACCTCGCACTCAGCCTGGGAACGAGTGGCACCGCGTTCCGGGTGGCGGACACGCCGAGCGCCGATCCCACCGGTGCCGTCGCCGGCTTCGCCGATGCCACCGGTCGCTATCTCCCGCTGGTGTGCACGCTGAACGCCACCAAGGTCACCGACGCGGTGGCCCGCCTGCTCGGGACCGACGCCGGCGGGCTCGATCACCTGGCGCTCGACGCGCCTGCCGGCGCCGACGGCCTGGTGCTGGTCCCACACCTCGACGGCGAGCGGACGCCGGACCGTCCGGATGCCACAGGCACGCTCGCCGGTCTTCGCTCCGACGTGTCCCGAGCCCAGCTCGCACGGGCGGCGATCGAGGGCGTGGTGTGCAACCTGCTCGCCGGCGCCGACCGCCTCGGCGCGGCCGGCGACCGGGTCCTGCTCATCGGTGGCGGCGCTCGCAGCCCTGCGTACCGCAGGTGCGTTGCCGACCTCACCGGCGCCGAGGTCCTGGTTCCCAGTGACCAGGAACTGGTGGCCCGCGGGTCGGCGATCCAGGCTGCCGCCGTCCTCACCGGTCGCTCGATCGATGACGTCGCGGCCGTATGGCCACTGGAGGTGGAAACCGTGCAACCCGACCCGACCGTCGACCGCGCCGGCATTCGCGAGGCGTACGCACACATCGCTGGAGGAGACGACCGATGACGTTCGACGACGCCCGCGCCGCGGTGCGCAGCGGCACCAAACCCGAGGAGGCGGCGCGCCAGCTCGTCGCGGAACTGACCCCCGACGAGCGGCTGTGGTGCCTCGACGGCGACGCGCCGACGTGGGCGGGTCTCGGGTACCTGAGCAAGGAGGACGGCTACCACCGCATGCCGTTCGCTGCCGCGGAGGTGCCGCGCGTAGGACTCCCGGGGGTTCACTTCGCGGACGGTCCGCGAGGCTGCGTCGTCGGGAACGCAACCGCGTTCCCGGTGTCGATGGCCCGGGGCGCAACCTGGGACCCCGACCTCGAGGAGCAGGTCGGTGACGTCATCGGTCGAGAGCTGCGAGCGGTCGGCGCCGACCTCACCGGCGCGGTCTGCGTGAACCTGCTCCGCCACCCCGCGTGGGGTCGGGCGCAGGAGACCTACGGGGAGGACCCTCACCACGTCGGCGAGATGGGGGCCGCGCTCACGCGGGGATTGCAGCGCCACGTCCTCGCGTGTGTGAAGCACTTCGCCTGCAACTCGATGGAGAACGCCCGCTTCAGCGTGGACATCCAGGCCGACGAGGTCGCGCTCCACGAGGTCTACCTGCCGCACTTCCGGCGGATCGTCGACGAGGGCGTCGCCGCGGTGATGACCGCGTACAACTCGGTCAACGGCGAGTGGTGCGGCCAGAACCGCGAACTCATCGACGACGTGCTGCGGGGCGAGTGGGGCTTCGCCGGCTTCGTCATCAGCGACTGGATCTTCGGCATCCGCGACGCCGCCACGTCCGTGGCCGCCGGGCTCGACATCGAGATGCCGTACCGCATGGTGCGAGCCCGCGACCTGCCGGGTGCGCTCGGGCGCGGAGAGGTGACGTGGAGCGACGTCGATGCCGCGGTCACCCGCGTGATCGCCACGCTGCTGCGCTTCGACGAGATCCTCTCGGCACCAGCCCCGCCGCGGGACGTGCTCGGTTCGGCCGAGCACCGCGCTCTGGCGCGCGAGGTGGCACGCCGCTCGGTGGTGCTGCTCCGCAACGAACCGGTCGACGGCCGGCCCGTCCTACCGGTGCCGAGCGACGCGACCGTCGCCGTGGTCGGCTCCCTGGCCGACCGGGTCAACCTGGGCGACGGCGGATCCAGCGATGTGTGGGACCTCCGTTGCGCGACGGTGCTCGACGGGCTGCGGGGGGCGGTCGCCGCGGTCGTCCACGACGACGGCTCGGACATCGAGCGAGCCGCGCAGGCTGCTGTAGGTGCAGACGCTGCGGTGGTCGTCGTCGGCTACACGTATCTCGACGAGGGCGAGTACATCGGCCAGACCGACCCGTCGCTCGGTGCGCTGTTCCCTGAAGGCGACGAGCCGGACGTCGTCGAGCGGTACCACGCCCGCATCGCCGGGCTGCCATCAACCGAGATACCCGAGCGCATGGCCGAACGGCCGCGGGGGTTCAGCGTCGGCGGCGACCGCACGAGCCTCCGGCTCTCCGATCAGGACGTCGCACTGATCCGCTCCGTCGCCGCAGCGAATCCGCGGACCATCGTGATCATCCAGGCCGGCAGCGCCGTCGTCGTCGACGAGTGGGTGCGAGACGTGCCGGCCGTCGTCCAAGCCTGGTACGGCGGATGCGAGGCCGGGACCGGGCTCGGCGACGTGCTCACCGGCGTGACCAACCCGTCGGGCCGTTTGCCCTTCAGCGTCCCGAAGGTCGAATCCGACCTGCCGGCGTTCGACCGAGACGCCACGTCCTTCCGCTACGACCGCTGGCACGGCTGGTGGCACCTCGCCCGCCAGGGAACGGAGCCGGCGTTCCCGTTCGGGTTCGGGCTGTCGTACACGACGTTCGAGGTCGCGGACACCGACATCCGACGGGAGGGCGACGAGCTCGTCGTCCGGGCCACCGTCACCAACACCGGCGCCCGTGACGGCGCCGACGTCGTGCAGGTCTACGCCGAGCTCCCTGGCACCGAGACCTCGCCCCGCCTGATCGGCTTCCAGCGAGTGGAGGTGGCCGCGGGCAGTACCGGTGAAGTGCGGATCACCATCCCGCTGGAGCGGCTCGCGACCCGCGACCCGCAGCGCCACACCTGGCACGCTCCGTCCGGACGACACGAGCTGCGCGTCGCTCGCCATGCCGACGATCCCCACGCGCGGCGCCACGTCCTGGAGCTGTAGCCAACGGACCACGGCGCGCTGCGCCTGACGAATCAAGGACCGTATGGCCCTTACGTACCTTGACGGGTGCGACTTCACTCCACGTCATGCGTGGGATCGTGGCGGCCCTGATCATCGTGTCCGTGCTCGCAGCATGTGGCGACGGTTCATCGCCTGCGGACGCCACCACCACCTCCGCCCGAGCAGGGTCGTCGACGAGCTCCTCGTCCGTCACGATGGAGTCCTCCGCCACCGATGCGGCCGCGCCGTGTGACCCGGCGGCCATGCTGCCCGTTGTCCAAGCCGCGGTCGGCGACCCCTCCTCCCTGTAGATCGTGGCCATCGAGATCACCGAGTGTCAGAACGGATACGCCCGCGTCGGCGCCGTCCCGGACAACTCCAGGTGCGATCCCGCCGGCGGCGGGACCTGCGTGGACACCGAGCAGGTGTTGGCGGACTACCTGACAGCCAACCCGGACGTCGTCGTGTCCACGCCACCGCTCGACGTGGGTGGGGACCCAGTCGCCCTGGTCGGACGTGACGTCGACGAGGGCGCCGCCGTCGACGTCCTCCTGCCCCTCGACGCCGCGTCTGCTCGCATCGGACTGCGTACCCACCTGCGCCTCGGGCACCCAGACCGACGTGCTCTGGGCCTACGTCCGGGCAGATGACGTGTTCCGGACGGCAGCCTCGTTGTGACGTGCACAGCGACGGCGCCTCGGAGCGGCATACGGTGCCACCGCGTGATGAACGATCCAGCGTCGCTCTGGCCGATCCTGCACTACGCAGACACCCGGGAGGCCGTTCGATTCCTCGTCGACGTGGTGGGCATGACCCCGGCTGCGGTGGCCGAGGACGACGAGGGCGACGTCGTGCACGCCGAACTGCGTTGGCCGGGCGGTGGTGCGATCGTCGTGGGCTCAACGAAACACAACGAATCCGTTCATGGCGCCATGCCGGCTGGAACGAACGCGCTCTACCTCGTGACTCCCGATGTGGACGCCGTGTACCGAAGAGTGATCGAAGCAGGAGCTGAGGTGATCGAGGAACCACACCAGACGGTCTTCGGGTCCGGCGCGGGTTCTCGAGTGATGACGATCCGAGACACCGAAGGCAACCTGTGGACGTTCGGCGACTACCGCGGCGCCGATCTCCGCGTCGGGCACGCGACATCTGGGGGATGAATCTGCTGGCGCTCCGGGACCACCGGCACACGGCGCGCCCGAGTGCACTGGTGCTCCGCAACGGGGATTTGCCGCTGGACCACCCTCGGGGGCGGCCTCATGATCTTCCTGATCGAGCGTTGCTCAGCCACAGGAGGCGCGATGAGCGAAAGACCCGTACCGGAGACGAAGGGTGTCGAAGCGGAACTGCTTGCGACCCTCGACCTCGGCCCGGAGATCGAGGGCATGGCCGGACGCCAACTCCGCATGCGCATGTTCACGTTCGAGCCCGGCGCTGTCTTCGGCCCGGAGCACGACCATCGAGGCCGACCGGGTCTCGTGTACATCCTCCAGGGCACCATCACGGACCATCGAGATGGGGTCGCGACCGACTACGGCCCGGGAGTCGGGTGGCCGGAGGACAGGAACACGCTGCACTGGCTCGAGAACCGGGGAACGACCTCCGCGGTGGAGATCTCGGTCGACATCGTCACGCCCGACTGATCACTGCACCGGGTCTGCGCATGCCGCCGAAGGTCGAGCTCGCCATCGACTATCGCTGCTCGGCGCCCCGGAGCGCGAAGACGATCTCGGTCCCGTCGTCGGGGTCCTCCCACGAACCGATCCGTCGGAACCCGAGGTCGACCGCCAGCGCCAGGGACGCCGGGTTGTCAGGAGCGATCGTCAACACGAACCGGTCGACCGCGTGCTGGCTGCGGGCCCAGGCCATCAGTCCCCTCGCGGCCTCCCGGGCATACCCCTGGCGCCGTCGATCCGGGACGACCTCGAACCCGAACTCGATACCGCCCGGCAGCCACTCGTCGAGGTAGTCCATGCCGGGTGGTCCGTGGAAGCCGATGTGGCCGACGACGGTCTCCGTCGAGCGTTCCACGACGGCTCGTACCAACCACTGCTGCAGGCTCGGCTCGCGCTCGAGCTGCGCGAGCCGCAGCTCGAAGACGCCGGGATCGGCCGGCCAGTCCGCTGGCACGACGGCGCCCAGGAGCGAGCTCGCGAGGTTGCGCTCGCCGGCGATGACGGCCCGCAATACCGCCGGTTCCAACGGCCGGAGCTCCAGCCGCTCGGTCCTGATCGTGCCACCGTGGATGCACCGGACCGTATCGACTGCCAGAACGGCCGCACGCCCCATTTGTGCGGCGGCTGCACCGGAGCCCGCTACGTGGTGGTCACGATGCCGAGCCGGCCAGGAGCTCGTCCTGAAGCTCGGCGAGCACGGTGGACAGCGACGAACCCAGCGCGCCGGCCATCGCACCGTCGGCGAGCGCCGAGCGCAGCGCACGCCGATCGGCGAAGAGCAGCACGAGCTGCGCGCCGTCGGCACCGGCGACGAGCGGCGGGTGGTCGACGTCGGCTTCCTCGATGCGCACGTCGCCCTGGGCGAGGGTGGTGCCGCCGGCGTCGAGCGAACCAGAGACGGGGGCGACCATCGTCTCCGAGCCGATCGTGCGAGCCGGGACGACCTCGGTGTCGGCCGCAGCGTCGAGGAACACCAGCACCGGCCCGCACGTCGGTTCGCCGGCGAGACCGGCAGCCATGCGCACGCCCGGCACGATCTCGGCCCACTGGTCGGTGGCGTCGAAGCCGCCGTCGAGGTGCGCCCGGGTGGTCGGGCCGAGGGTCGTGGCGATGGCCGGTGCGCCGGGACACGGATCGCGCATGTCGATGCCCATGGCCTCGCCGGCGAACTGCTGCTCGGGAGTCACCCGCTCGGCGATCTCGGCCTTGACCGGGCGGATGGCGAAGCCCCGCCGGTCGGCGAACATGATGATCCCGTAGCCACCGTCGGGACCCCACGCGAAGTTGTCGCTGGCGTAGGGCACGCCACCGTCGTGGAAGCGGAACTGGCCCTGCTCGTAGGTGTCGCGACCCATGTTGGTGGTGCCACGGACCGAGATCCGCCAATTGTCCGAGGCGTGGGCGTGGGCGAACGACAGGGGCATCTGCTCGTCGGTGGGCTCCACGTAGCTGAGCACGACGAAGGGTCCGCAGCTCTCGTCGCCGAGCAGCAGCGGCAGCACGGTGGCCCCCATGTTCTCGACCCAGCCGCTCCGGTCGGCGAAGTCGGCGTCGACGTGACCGTCGACCGGCTCGATCGGCGGGCTGGAAACGATCTGGTACATGGTTCTCCCCCATCATCTCGTCGACCGGATGCGTTCCCGAACGTAGCGCCGGCTTGCACCAGATGCCGTAGAGACCGGCGACGCCCCATGCACCGACCGCTGCTGGCGTCGTAGGGTCGGGTCACGGAATCCGTTGACCGTGGAGGGGGACGCCATGGCGACGCACAACGTGGAGACCGACTACCTGGTGGTCGGTGCCGGCGCCATGGGGATGGCGTTCACCGACGCCCTGATCGACCACGCCGACGTGCACGTGACACTGGTCGACCGGCGCCACGCGCCGGGCGGGCACTGGCAGGACGCCTATCCGTTCGTCCAGCTCCACCAAGCGTCGCTCTTCTACGGCGTGGCGTCGACCGTCCTCGGCACCGGTGCGGTGCAACGAGAGGGTCCCGAGACAGGGCTGCAGCAGCGGGCCCACCGTGCCGAGATCCAGCACTACTACGACGACATCCTTCGGCGTCGCTTCGTCGGTTCGGGGCGTGTCCGGTTCCTCGGGGGGAGCGAGTACCACACCGACGGAACGTCGCACTTCGTCACGTCGCGGGTGAGCGGCGAGACGTCCCGCATCGGAGTGCGACGACGCGTCGTCGACGCGGCCTACCTGTCGCCGACCATCCCCGCGACCACGCCACCACCGTTCGGGGCGGCCGACGGTGTCCGGGTGGTCCCGGTGAACGAGCTGGCCGACCTGGCCGAGGCTCCGAGCCGCTACGTGATCGTCGGATCTGGCAAGACCGCCACCGACGCCATCGTCTGGCTGCTCCGCAACGGTGTGCCGGCCGACCGGATCTCGTGGGTGCGGCCCCGCGAGCCGTGGATGCTCAACCGCGCCGTGGTCCAGCCCGACCCGGTGGTCGCGCTGGGCCTGGCCGCAGACACGATGGGCGCCGCCGCCGAGGCCGAGTCGCTCGACGACCTGTTCCTCCGACTGGAAGCCGCCGGGGTGATGCTGCGCATCGACACCGAGCGCGTCCCGGCCATGGCCAAGACCCCCACGCTCGCCACCTGGGAGCTCGACCTGCTCCGCACCATCGACGACGTCATCCGCCTCGGCCACATCGTGCGCGTCGAACCCGGCGAGATGGTGCTCGAGGATGGCGTCGTTCCCCTGCCACGCAACGCACTGGTCGTCCACTGCGCCGCCTCGGGGCTGCAGTACCCGCCGCTCGTCCCGCTGTGGGGGCCCGACAAGATCCGACTGCAGACCATCCGGGTCGGGTTCCCGTGCTTCTGCGCCGCCCTCGCCGGGTACGTCGAGGCGACCCGGGACGACGACCGCGAGCGCAATCGCCTGTGCCCACCCACCAACCTCCCCAACACACCGGCCGACTGGGCGCAGATGCAGGTGCGTGGAACGTTGGCCACCCGTGCCTACGGCGCCGAGGCCGACATCGCGGCGTGGGCCAACGACTGCGCGCTCAACCCGGCGCGCATCGACCCGGCCCGGCGCGACGATCCCGAGATCCGAGCGGCGGTCAACCGCGTGGCAGATCTGGCCCCGGACGGGCTGGCCGGCATGGCCCGCCTGGCCGAGCTGCCCCTGCCGTCGGCTGGTGCGAGCTGACCCGTATCAGTCGGCGGGTTCGACGCCGGCGGCGTGCCGGCGAGCGAGGTCGGCGTAGGCGCCTGGGTTCATCTTCACCCAGAACTCGGCGGGGGTGCCGGCGATCGGCTTCTTGACCACCGCAGGCGCGCCCGCGGCCAGCACCTCGGCGGGGATCTCCGCGCCGGCGGCGACCAGCGAGTGCGCGGCGATCATCGTCCGAGCGCCGACGGTGGCGCCGTCGAGCACCGTCGACCCGTTGGCGATGAGCGCCTCCTCGCCGATGGTCGCGCCGTGCACGACGCACAGGTGGGCCACCGTCACGCGGGGTCCGATCTCGCAGGGCATGTCGGGCGGGCCGTGGAGGACGGACCCGTCCTGGATGTTGGCGCCGGCCCGCACGATCACCGGTGAGTAGTCGGCCCGGATGACGGCGCCGTACCAGACCGAGGCTCCCTCCTCGATGGTCACATCGCCGACGAGAGTGGCGGTGGGGGCGACGAAAGCATCGGGATGGACGGAGGGCCGCTTGCCCTCGAAGGAGAAGGTGGGCATGCGCGGACCATAGCGAGCGCAAACGCGGGACCTTCGGCTCTGCCGCGGCGACGGCCGGGGGCGCTTCATGACGCGATGGGCCGGGAGGCGATTCTCGCAGTGCACAACCTCGAGGTCGTGTACGACGACGTGATCCCCGCGCTGCGCGGCGTCAGCCTCGACGTGCCCAGCGCCAGCATCGTGGCCCTCCTCGGAGCCAACGGCTCCGGGAAGACCACGCTGATGCGGGCGGTCACCGGTCTGCTGCCCATCCACCGGGGCAAGGTCACCAAGGGCACCATCGAGGTGGCAGGCGAACCGGTCGTCGGCAGCGACCCCGCCACGATCATCCGACACGGTGTCGCCCAGGTCATGGAGGGACGGCGGATCTTCGCCGAGCTGACCGTCGCCGAGAACCTGCGCCTCGGCGCGATCGCCCGAAGGAACACACGGGACGTCGCCGACACCTACGCCGAGGTGCTCGAGCTGTTCCCCGTCCTGAAGGACCGGCAGCGCCAGCGCGCCGGCGTCCTGTCAGGAGGCGAGCAGCAGATGGTCGCCACCGGTCAAGCGCTGATGGCCAAGCCCACGCTGCTGCTGCTGGACGAACCCTCGCTCGGCCTGTCCGCACTGAACGCTCGCCAGATCCGCAACCTCATTGTCCAGATCAACGCCCAGGGCACCGGCGTCCTGCTCGTCGAGCAGAACGCCCGCATGGCGCTGTCCATCGCCGACCACGCCTACGTGATCGAGGCCGGCAAGGTCGTCAAGGAGGGCACGGCGAGCGATCTCGCCGCCGACCAGGACGTGCGCGAGTTCTACCTGGGCATCGGCGAGTCCGGCCGGCGCTCGTTCGCCGACGTGAAGAGCTACCGACGCAAGAAGCGGTGGAGCGCCTGACCCATGACCAACCTCGACACTCCCCGAGATCTCCCGACGACGGTCGACACGCAGCCTGCGCCGACGTCAACCCGGAGCACGCCGACCCTGGACGTGCGCTCGGTGTCGCTCTCCTTCGGTGGCCTGCAGGCCCTGCGGGACGTCAGCTTCGACGTCCACGAGGGCGAGCTGTTGGCCATCATCGGCCCGAACGGCGCCGGGAAGACCTCGATCCTGAACTGCATCAACGGCGTGTACCGCCCGCAGTCCGGAAGCATCCGGTTGGGCGGCCACGAGCTGATCGGCGCATCGCCGCCCGACACCGTCGAGGCCGGCGTCGCCCGCACCTTCCAGAACCTCGGGCTGTTCACGAACCTGTCGGTGATCGACAACCTGATGCTCGGCCGCCACCGGCTGATGCACGCCGGAGCCATCAGCGGCGCCGTCTGGTTCGGCCGCGCCAAGCGCGAGGTCGTCGAGCACCGCCGACGCTGCGCGCAGATCATCGAGTTCCTCGATCTCATCCCGTACCGGAACCATCCGGTCGGGATGCTCCCCTACGGCATCCAGAAGCGGATCGAGCTGGGCCGGGCGCTGGCCATGGAGCCGACGCTGCTGCTGCTCGACGAGCCCGTGGCCGGCATGAACCTCGAGGAGACCGAGGACATGGCCCGCCACCTCATCGAGATCCGCCAGGCGCTCGGCTGCGCCACCGTCATCATCGAGCACCAGCTCGACTTCGTCATGGACCTGGCCGACCGAGTCCTGGTCCTCGACTTCGGGGAGGTGGCGGCGCTGGGCACGCCCGAACAGGTCCAGGCCGACCCCCGCGTCGCCGAGGCCTACCTCGGCGGCGCCGACGACGGCGAGGTGCTGCCATGACCACCACGGTCGCCCCGCCCCGGACCCGCCGACCGGCCGTGCTCGCCGACTCGGTGGAGGATGCCCGTTCGCTGCCCGCGCTGCTGCTCCGCCGCGCCGAGGTGACGCCGGATCGCCCGGCGCTGCGCCACCACGAGGAGTGCGTCTGGGCGGAGACGACCTGGGCCGAGTACGCCCGCCGGGTCGCCAACGTGGGGCTCGGCCTGGCAGCGCTGGGCGTGCAACCCGGTGACCGGGTGGCGATCCACAGCGACAACCGGCCCGAGTGGCTGTACGCCGATCTCGGTACGCAGGGCATCGGCGCCGTCCCGGTCGGCGTCTATCCGACCAGCCCACCGGCCGAGCTCGAGTACCTCCTCAACCACAGCGAGGCCGTCGTGCTGGTGACCGAGGACGAGGAGCAACTGGACAAGGCCCTCGAGATCCGCGAACGCGTCCCGTCGTTGCGGAACATCGTCGTCGTCGACACCACGCTGGTGTCCGGCTACCTCGACGACCCACAGATCCTCAGCTTCGAGCAGCTGGAAGCCCTGGCTGCCGACCGACCGCTGGAGGAGTTCGCCGAGCGCGTCGAACTGCTCGGCATCGACGACCTGGCGACGCTCGTCTACACGTCGGGCACGACCGGACCCCCGAAGGGTGCGATGCTCTCGCACCGCAACCTGCTCAGCGTCGGTGCCTCGCTCGACCGGGTCGAGGAGGCGGGATCGAACGACGAGATCCTGTCGTACCTCCCGTTGTGTCACGTGGCCGAGCTGGCCACCTCGCTCATCGACGCGCTCTGGTTCGGCGTCGTCGTGAACTTCGGCAAGGGCAGCGACACGTTCGCCTCGGACCTGGCCGAGGTCCAGCCGACGGCCTTCCTCGGCGTGCCACGCGTGTGGGAGAAGATGCTCGCTGCCGTGGAGATCCACATGGCCGACGCGTCGTGGCTCAAGCGGCACACGTACTCGTTCTGGATGCGTCGTGGTGAGCGCGTCGCCCGCCGGCGGATGACCGACACGATGCGGGCCGTCGACTGGGCCGTCTACTTCGTCGGCTGGCTCGCCCTCTACCGGTCGCTGCGCACCAAGCTCGGCCTGCGCCGCACCCGGCTGGCGCTCAGCGGCGCCGCACCCATCGCCCCGAAGGTCCTGGAGTTCTTCTGGGCGCTCGGCGTCCCGGTGCGAGAGGTCTACGGCCAGACCGAGAACGCGGCGCTGGCCACGTTCACCCCGTCCGAGCTGGTCAAGATCGGCAAGGTCGGCCGGGCGATGCCCGGCGTGGAGATCGCCATCGCCGACGACGGCGAGATCCTCACCCGGTCGCCCGGGAACTTCCTGGGGTACTTCAAGAACCCCGAGGCGACGGCGACCACGATCGATGCCGGCGGTTGGCTGCACACCGGTGACGTCGGCTACCTCGACGAGGACGGGTTCCTGCAGATCACCGATCGCAAGAAGGACCTGATCATCACCGCCGGCGGCAAGAACATCAGCCCGTCGGAGATCGAGAACCGCCTGAAGGTGTCGCCGTTCGTGCGCGAGGCGATCGTGATCGGCGACCGGCGCAAGTACCTGACGGCGCTGATCGGCATCGAGTTCGACACGGTCGGCGACTGGGCCAGCCGACGCCAGATCCCGTACACGACGTACGCGGACCTGGCGTCGAAACCCGAGGTGGAGCAGCTGGTCCGCGAGTGGGTGGCACACGTGAACCGCGAGCTGGCGCAGGTCGAGCAGATCAAGGACTTCCGCCTGCTGCCCGAGGGGCTCGACCACGAGAACGGGCAGCTCACCGCGACCCAGAAGGTCAAGCGTCGCGCCATCTCGGAGCAGTTCGGTGGCCTGGTCGAGGAGATGTACCGATGACCGACTTCCTCCAGCTGACCTTTGCCGGCCTGGCGCTGGGTGCCCGCTACGCGCTGGTCGCCCTCGGCTTCGTCGTGATCTACAAGGCCACCGGGGTGATCAACTTCGCCCAGGGCTCCTTCGTGGCACTCGGCGCGTACCTCGCGTTCAACTTCCGCCAGACGTGGGGTCTGCCGTTCGCCCTGGCCTTGGTGCTGGCCGTCCTCGTGGGCGGGGCGTTCGGTGCGGCGACCGAGCGAGCGGTACTGAACCGCATGGTTGGTCGGCCGGCGTTCGCGCTCATCATGATCACCGTCGGCATCCTGTTCGTGGTCAACGAGATGATCACCTGGATCTGGGGCCAGGAGTCGCTGAACCTGGGCGACCCGTGGGGACAGGACAAGGTGACCATCGCGAACGTCGTCCTCCCCGTGCGCGACCTGTGGACGCTGGGGCTGGCGGCGGTCGTGCTGGCCGGTTTCTTCGCCTTCTTCCGCTACTCCGACATCGGTCTGGCGATGCGCGCGACCGCCATCGACCAGGAGGCGGCCCTGGCCCGGGGCGTCAACGTGAAGGGCATCTTCGCGCTGTCGTGGGCGATCGCCGCCGGCGTCGCGGCCCTCGCCGGCGTCACCCTCGCGGCCGGCCCGGCGGCACTGAGCCCCGGCATCTGGCTGATCGCGCTGGCGGCGTTCCCGGCGATGATCCTCGGCGGGTTGGACTCGCCCGGCGGCGCCGTCATCGGCGGTCTGCTGATCGGGGTCACGCAGACGCTCACCGCCGGCTACCAGCCCGACTACCTGCCGTGGCTCGGTGAGAGCTTCCACGTGATCATGCCCTACGTCCTCATGATCCTGATCCTGATGGTGCGGCCCTACGGGCTGTTCGGCACCAAGGAGGTGGCGCGGCTGTGATCCCCTCCGTGCTCCGCCGCGACTCGGCCAGCCGCGAGCTGTCCCGCAGCCAGGCCGACGACATCCGGCTGTGGCGAACGGTCAGCCCGTGGGGCGTCGCCGCCCTGGTGCTGGTGGCGCTCGTGGCGCCGTTCCGGATGAGCGACTTCCAGAGCTCGGTGGCCGTGTACGCCGGCATCGCCGCCATCGCCGGCATCGGGCTCAACCTGCTCACCGGGTTCACCGGTCAGGTCTCGCTGGGCCACGCCGCCTTCCTCGGCATCGGCGCCTACACCGGCGCCTACCTCGGCGGCGAGCTCGACCTGCCCGTCCTCCTGTGGCTCCCCGGTGCCGCGCTCGTGGGTGCGCTCATCGGCGCGGTCATCGGCCCCTTCGCCCTCCGCCTCCGGGGGAACTACCTGGTCATCGTCACGCTCGGACTCGTCTTCGTCGCCCAGCACGTGTTCGAGAACTGGACGTCGGTGACCGGCGGCCAGAACGGTCTGTCGGTCACGGCCCCGGTGCAGGTCGGCCCGTTCGACTTCGCCGACCTCGAGGTGTTCGGTCACACGCTCACACGCGACCAGGGTTGGTTCTTCCTGGTGTGGGGCCTGGTCGGCGTGGTGGCGCTCACCGCCAAGAACCTGACGCGCAGCCGCGTCGGGCTGGCCATGCAGGCGGTGCGTGACCGCGACCAGGCGGCCGAGGCCATCGGCGTGCGCGCGGCCCGCTACAAGGTCCTGGCCTTCGTGCTCTCGAGCTCGCTCGGCGCCATGGCCGGCGGGCTGTACGGCGCCTACCAGCGCTTCGTCCACCCCGGCGAGTTCAGCCTGACGCTCTCGATCACCTACATCGCCATCATCGTGGTCGGCGGCGTCGGCGTCGTGTTCGGCTCGGTCGTGGGGGCGGTGTTCGTGACCGCAATCCCCCGTGTGATCGAGCAGATCAGCCCGAGCCTGCCGTTCGTCTCCACCGACACCGGCGGTGGGGGCTTCATGACCGTCTTCTCGCTCAACCAGGCCATCTTCGGTCTGCTCATCATCCTGTTCCTGGTCCTCGAGCCCCGCGGGTTCGCCGCCGTCTGGCTGCGCCTGCGCCTCTACTTCCGGGCCTGGCCGTTCTCCTACTGAACCGTTCTCCTCCTGAAGGGGGCACCGTCATGCGCAAACCACCTCTGATCCGGTTCCTGGCAGCGCTGTTCGCGCTGTCACTGCTCGCCGCCGCCTGTGGTGACGACGACGACACCAGTGCCGGCGACTCGACCACGACCACGGCCGCCGCCGACAACGGTGGCGACGACTCGACGTCGACCACCGCAGGCGCGCCGGAAGCCGCACCCGGCTTCGACGGTACGACGATCAAGCTCGGGATCCTGGTGCCCTTGAGCGGGCTCGCCTCCCTCATCGGGAACCCGCTGGCCGCCGGGCAGGAGGCGTACTGGGCCTACGTGAACGACCAGGGCGGCATCGCCGGCAAGTACCCGGTGGAGGTGGTCCTCGAAGACACGCTCTACGAGGTCAACACCACGGTGCAGAAGTACAACAAGATCAAGGGCGACGTCGTGATGCTCGCCCAGGTCATGGGGACGCCGCACAACCAGGCGCTGCTCCCGCTGTTGAACGACGACAACATCGTGTCGGCACCGGCGTCGCAGGACTCGATCTGGATCCGTGAGCAGCACATGCTGCCGATCATCGAGCCGTACCAGATCGACGTCATCAACGCGCTCGACTACTACCTGAACGAGGGCGGCGGCACCACCGACGACACGTTCTGCGCGGTCGTCGAGA
Organism: uncultured Acidimicrobiaceae bacterium; assembly: GCA_963800295.1. Taxonomy (GTDB): domain Bacteria; phylum Actinomycetota; class Acidimicrobiia; order Acidimicrobiales; family Salinilacustritrichaceae; genus Salinilacustrithrix. Next base: position 253,450 of record CAWDAJ010000008.1, on the reverse strand, counting down.
ACGACGTGTACGGCGACGCCGGCCAGGAGGGCTTCGAGTTCGCAGCCGAGCAATTCGGCTTCGACGTCGCCCAGATCGCCAAGTTCAAGCTGGGCGACACCGACTTCACCGCACAGGTCAGCGCGCTGAAGGCCGCCAACTGCGACATGGTGTTCGCCACGGCCCTGCCGAGCGAGTTCAACGGGATCATCACCACGGCCGACAACCTCGACTTCACCCCCCGGTGGATCGGGCAGTCGCCGGCGTGGGTGGACGAGTTCGCCGCCACCGACCTGGCGCCGTACTACCAGGAGCACGTGTGGATCGTGGCCGTCGGCCCGGAGTGGGGCGACACGTCGTACCCGGGCGTCCAGGAACTGATGGACCGCCTGCAGCGCTACCGCCCCCAGCAGGAGCCCGACTACTACTTCAGCTTCGGCAACTACCAGGCCGTCGCCGTGCAGCAGGTGCTCGAGAAGGCGGTCGCCAATGGCGATCTCAGCCGTGACGGGATCATCGAGGCGATGAACAGCATCGACGTCCTCGACTTCGGCGGCATCATCGGCGACTACACGTACGGTCCTCCGGAGGATCGCGACCCGCCGCGGGTGTCGTCGGTGTTCGAGATCGACCCGGCCAAGCCGTTCGCGCTCGGCGCGCTGAAGGTGAACTTCAGCTCTGACGCCGCCAAGGCCTACGAGGTGCCCGGAGGCGCATGATGGAACGCCTCAACCCGCTCGACGCCAGCTTCCTCTGGATCGAGGACGGCATCAGCCACATGACGATCGCGTCCTGTGCGGTGTTCGAGGGCCCGGTGCCGCCCTTCGAGGAGATCCTCGACCTGTTCGAGGGGAAGCTGCCGCTCGTGCCCCGCTACCGCCAGCGGGTGCACTTCGTGCCCTTCGACCTGGGCCGCCCGGTGTGGGTCGACGACCCGCACTTCAACCCCGAGTACCACCTGCGGCGCACCGCGCTGCCGGCGCCGGGTGGCGAGGCCGAGCTGCGCGCCCTGATGGGCCGGTTGATGAGCGGGCCGCTCGACCGCAACCGTCCGCTGTGGGAGACGTGGATGGTCGAGGGCCTCGACGGTGACCGGTGGGCGATGATCTCCAAGGTCCACCACTGCATGGTCGACGGCGTCGCCGGCACCGACCTGATGGCGCTGGTGCTCGACCACACGCGCGAGCCCTCACCGCCGGTGCCCGACGAGTGGCAGCCCGAGGCGCAGCCGTCGGGTGCGTCGCTCGCCGTCGACGCCCTCACGCACCGATTGCGCAGCCCGTACGAGCAGTACCGGGCCGTGCGCGCCGCGCTCCGCACGCCGCGGCGGACGGCGAGCGCACTGGTCGACGTCGCCAAGGGGCTGCGGACGCTCACCGGAGACCTGGTGCACCCCACGCCGTCCACGACGCTCGACGGCAGCATCGGGCCCGACCGCCGCTGGGGCGTGGCCGAGACCACCATCGACGACGTCCGGACCGTCCGCGCCACGCTGGGCGGCACCGTGAACGACGTCGTCCTGGCTGCGGTCACCAGCGGCTTCCGCGCGCTGGTGCTCGACCGCGGCGAGGACCCCGACGAGGTCGTGCTGCGCTCCTTGATCCCGGTGTCGGTGCGCACGGACGACGCCCGCGGGCTCACCGACAACCGGGTCTCGTCGATCCTGCTCGAACTGCCGACGCACCTGGCCGATCCGGCGGAACGGCTGCAGGAGGTCCGGGCGCGGATGGACGCGCTGAAGACCTCGCACGAGGCCGAGGGCGGGGGTGCCGTGGTCTCGCTCGCCGGCTACGGCTCGGGCGCGCTCCAGGCGCCGTTGATGCGCGCCGGCACCCGCCTGTTGCAGCGGTTCCCGCAGCACTCGGTGAACACGGTGGTCACGAACGTCCCCGGTCCGCAGTTCCCGCTGTACGCCGCCGGGCGAGAGATGCTCGAGTACCGGCCGTTCGTCCCGTTGAGCCACGGCGTCCGGATCGGCGTGGCGGTGATCTCCTACAACGGGAAGATCAGCTTCGGCGTGACCGGCGACTTCGACACCGCGCCCGACATCGACGTGGTCATCTCGGGGATCGAGTCAGGGATGGCCGACCTGCTGGCCACCGCCGGCTCGGCTCCCGGTCGGCAGAACGGGGCAAGGAAACCGGCAGCGCGGGCACGTCGCCGCTCGCCGGTTGGGTGAGCCCGAGCGTGCCGCGCAGGGCCCGACCGAGCACGTCGAGGCGCTCGGGCTGGAGTCGATAGAGGACGAAGTAGCCGTCGCGCCGGCCCGAGACGATGCCGGCGGCGTCGAGGATCTTCAGGTGCCGGGAGATGGCCGAGTCGGAGAGGCTGAGCAGCTCGGCCAGCTCCTTGGTGGACCGCGGGTGCTCGGCGACCAGGCGGGCGATCTGCAGACGGGTCTCGTCGCCCAGGGCCCGGAACCCGTCGACCACCTCGTGGTCGCTGGCGTGGGGCACCTCGGGCTGGCGCAGCTCGCGCAGCGGGAAGAACAGCGCGGTGGCCCACGGGGCGGCCAGCTCGAGGAGCACGCACGGCCAGCCGTACACGGTGGGCACGAACAGCAGGCGGCCCCGCTCCCCGATGTCGCACTCGCCCTCCCACTCCTTCTGCACCTCGATGACCGAGCGGTCAGCGTCCCACCGACCCTCGGGGAGCAGCTCGTGGACGAGGCCGGCGATGCCCTGGGTCACCAGGGCGCGAGCGCCGTCGGTGACCTCGGCCTCGATCCGCGGCAGGATCCGCTCCCACTCGGCCCGGAACGCCAGCTCCCAGTACCGCTCGAGCAGACCCGCGTAGCGGTCGCGCACGGCCAGCGGATCGTCGAACAGCTCGCGGGCGAGGTCGCCGCGACCCTCGGCGGCGGCGGCGGTCAGCACGTCCTCGCGGTAGCGGCGGTCCTCGAGCAAGGTCACGTCGTGGTTCTCGGGCATGCAGCCGGTGTTGCCGACCGCCAGCGACAGCTCGAACAGCACGAGGTCTCCGTCCAGGGCGCGGAAGGCCTCGAGCTCGTCCTCGAAGGTGGGGCTGTCGCCGAGCAGACCGACCTCGAAAATGCCGGGGATGAACGGATCGAACGGTGCCACGATGGCGCGGATCTCGTCCTGGACGTCGCCGGGGAGCTCACGGCACCGGCGCACCCAGGGCAGGTGCATCGGCGTGCGCTTCGGCCGGGCGACCGCACGCATCGACAGCACTGCCTCGAAGAGCGGCGACCAGGCGAACCCGATGTGGTCGATGGCCCGGCCGGGCGGGAACTGGAGGGTGACAGCCATTTGATCCTGGATTCCTCTAATCAGTTGATTTCGACACCATAGCGGAGCAACGCTGGTCGTGGAAAGAGAGAGGAGTCCGAGATGCAACCCTTCCAGAGCGACCTCCTGGCCCAGACGGCACTGGCCGACCGCCGGCGCGACGCGTTGCGGTGGCGGACCGCTCGACCGGCATCACCGGCGTGGCGCACCCGTGCGGGCGATCTGCTCCTCGGCGTGGCCGAGCTCGTCGAGCGCGCCGGGCGTCGCCTCCAGCGGCCCCAGACCGAATCGCTGCCCTGCGCCTGCGCCCAGGCCCGGTAGGCGTCGGGCCCACCAGAGGCCAAGGTCACGTCCCGCCGACTGGAACAGGAGCACGGTGCGACGTGTTCACTGACTCCGTGGACGAATTCGACCTGATCATCGTCGGCACCGGTTCGGGCAACGCCATCCCGCCGACGCTCGACGGCCAGCGCATCGCCCTCGTCGAGCGGGGTCGCTTCGGCGGCACCTGCCTCAACGTGGGCTGCATCCCCTCGAAGATGTTCGTGTACGCCGCCGACGTGGCCACCCACGTGCGCGAGGCCGAGCGCTACGGCGTGCACGCCCGCTTCGAGGGGGTCGACTGGCCGGCCATCGTCGAGCGGGTGTTCGGCCGCATCGACCCCATCGTCGACGGTGGTGAGCGCTACCGGGTGCAGGACTGCGAGAACATCACGGTGCTCCAGGGGACCGGTCGCTTCGTCGACCACAAGGTCCTCGACGTGGACGGGCACCGCATCACCGCCGAGCAGTTCATCCTCGCCGCCGGTTCACGACCGTTCGTCCCCGACATCCCCGGACTGGACGAGGTCGGCTACCACACCTCCGACACGGTCATGCGCCTGCCCGAGCTGCCCGAGCGGATGGCCATCCTGGGCGGCGGCTACATCGCCACCGAGCTCGGCCACGTGTTCGACGCGTTCGGCACCCGGGTGTCGATCCTCAACCGCGGGCCCCGCCTGCTCCGTTCCGAGGACACCGAGATCTCCGAGCGCTACACCGAGATCGCCGCCGGCCGCTTCGACCTGCGGATGGACACGACGGTGCACGAGGTCGCCCGCACGCCCGGCGGTGCCGTCCGCCTGCGGATCGTCGAGGGGGGCGAGGAGTCGGATCTCGAAGTCGACGAGCTCCTGGTCGCCACCGGCCGCATCCCCAACAGCGACCTGCTGGCCGTCGAGCAGACCGGCGTGCGCACCGACCCCTCCGGGCGTGTCCTGGTGCACGAGAACCTGCAGACCGACGTCACGGGCATCTGGGCACTCGGCGACCTGGTCAACCACCACCAGCTCAAGCACGTGGCCAACGCCGAAGCCAAGGTGGTGTTCCACAACGTCGCCCACCCCGGCGACCACCAGCTCATGGACTACTCGATCATCCCCCACGCCGTGTTCGGCAACCCGCAGGTGGCGTCGGTGGGGATGACCGAGCGGGCGGCAGCCGAGGACGGCGTCCCCTTCGTGACCACGGTCAAGGAGTACGGGTCCACCGCCTACGGCTGGGCCATGGAGGACACCTCTTCGTTCGTGAAGCTCATCGCCCACGCCCAGACCCGAAGGCTCCTCGGCGCCCACATCCTCGGACCGCAGGCGCCGACGCTGATCCAGACCCTCATCCAGGGCATGCGCTTCGGACGCACGGTCGACGAGATGGCCAAGGAGCAGATGTGGATCCACCCGGCCCTGACCGAGGTGGTCGAGAACGCCCTGCTCGACCTGTGAATCTGGCAGAGGCTGGACCGACCACGGCGATCGGAGCGCCGCCAGCACCTGCCAGATTCACTCGGTGACGAAGTCGATGAGTTGCTCGACGGCGCCGACGAGCGGCGGGTGCAGGTCGGCGTAGGTGGCGACGCGGCCGAGCAGCTCCCGCCAGAACTCGCCAGGCGCCTGCCCGTCACGGCCGATGCGGCGGAGCACGCCCTCCTTCCAGGGCTCCCCCATCGGAACGTCGGGCCAGGCGTCGATGCCGGCGACCGAGGGTCGCACCGCCTGCCACACGTCGACGTAGGGCGTCCCGGTGATGAGGACGTTGGGGTCCTGGATCGTGGCGGCGACGCGGGACTCCTTCGAGCCCTCGACCAGGTGGTCGAGCAGGACGCCGAGCCGGCGGCCCGGTCCGGGGCGGAACGCCCGCACCACGTCGGCGAGGTCGTCCATGCCGTCGAGGCGCTCGACCACGACACCCTCGTGACGCAGGTCGTCGCCCCAGATCTTCTCGAGCAGCTCGGCGTCGTGGACACCCTCGACGACGATGCGGCTGGCCCGTGCAACGCGGGCTTCGTGGTCGACGGCGATGGAACCCGACGCCGAGATCCGGCGCTTCGACTCGGGGGTTGCGCTACCGAACACCGGGTGGCAGGCCACGCCGTCGATGGCGAACTCGCCGGGCACGACCGTGAAGGTGTGCGTGCGCCCCGATCGGTCCTTGATCAGCAGGCGCGAGTTGGCGAACTTCTCGACCGTGCCCTGCGTGCCGGACGGCAGGTGCGTGATGGGGGTGCCGTGGACGGCACCGATCACCGGGTAGCGGGGTCGCTTCGGGTCGAGGTCGATGGGCGCCATGCTGCGGCGGGCGGGTCGTCGCATCCCGGCGATCGTACGGCCGGGTCAGGGGAGGAGGAGGCCGGAGCCGCCGGCGGGCAGAAGGCCGTCGGCCACCGCCCGGTCGAGCATGGCCTCGACGAAGCGCCAGAGCTCGGGGGCTTCCTGGATGGGCGCCAGCACCTCGCGCACCCGGTCGGCCGACACGCCCCACCGGCGCCACGACAACCCGCTGGCGCCGAGGTTGAGCAGCAGCGGCGAGAGCCGGTCGAAGACGCGAGCGAAGCGGGCCTCGGCGGTGTCGCCGTGCTCGTACTCGTCCCACGCCGCCCGCAGCTGTTCGCCGACGTCGGCGGGGAGCAACCCGTAGAGCCGGTCGGCGGCGGCGTGCTCGCGCTCGTGCTTGGTCTCGGCCGACTCGCCGTCGTAGATGCCCGTGTCGCCGGCGTCGATCTCGACGATGTCGTGGACCAGCAGCAGGAGCAGCACGCGGGCGATGTCGACGTCGTCACCCGCCTGGTCGGCCAGCACCGCGGCGAGCATGGCCACGTGCCACGAGTGCTCGGCGGTGTTCTCGCGGCGCAGGCCGCCGACGATGAACGACTGTCGCTCGACGGTCTTGAGCCGGTCGAGCTCCTGCACGAAGGCCAACTGCTTCGCCAGCCGCTCGCCGACGACACCATCGGCAACCTCGACGATGGTGTCGGTGTACTCGGCGACGTCCTCCACCGGCCGCTCGGGGCGGAACTCCAGGCGGTTGCCGAACGGGTCGTCGACGTAGACCGCCGGCGGGCCGATCGGGTCCTCCTCGCGCCGTGGGTTCACCCCGCGGGTCTCCAGCGTCGCCTGGAGGCGGTCGAGATCGCTCACGGCGAACGCGGGATGCGCCTTGGTGGCGGGCACGAAGTCCTCCTGCACGCCGAGGTGGATCCGCACGATCCCCGACTCGAACCAGCAGCCGCCCCTGACGGCGAGGTGCGGAGGCTTGGGCACGCGGGGGACCCCGAGCACCTCTTCGTAGAACCAGGTGGCCAGCTCCTCCCCGCCCGGGGGCATGGCGAGCTGGACGTGGTCGATGGCGTCGAGCAGCACGTCTTCCATCCTGGCGCGACGACGGCATCGGCGCCGGTTGCCGGCGGTGCCGGCTCCGAGTAGTGAGGGGTCGTGCCTCTCGATCCCGCCACCGTCCAGGACGTCGTCGACCACCGCTGGCGGACCGATGTCGTCGACCGGTTGCACGACTACATCCGCATCCCCAACGTGTCGCCGGCCTTCGACACCGCCTGGCAGGAGCACGGTCACATGGCCCGGGCCACCCAGCTGATCCGGCAGTGGTGCCAGGACCGGACTGTCGACGGCATGACCGTGGAGGTGCTCGAGGTCGACGACCGAACGCCGGTGGTGCTCTGTGAGATCCCGGCCACCCGACCCGACCTGGCCGACGACACCGTCCTGCTCTACGGACACCTCGACAAGCAGCCGGAGATGACCGGCTGGCGTGACGGGCTCGGGCCGTGGGAGCCGGTGCTCGATGGCGACCGCCTGTACGGGCGGGGCGGCGCCGACGACGGCTACGCCGCCTTCGCCGCGCTCGCTGCCATCGAGGCGCTGCGCGAGGCCGGTGGCGACCACGCCCGGCTGCTGGTGCTGATCGAGGCGAGCGAGGAGTCGGGCAGCCCCGACCTGCCGGCGCACCTCGACGCACTGGGCGACCGGCTCGGTTCGGTGAGCTTGGTGATCGGGCTCGACTCGGGCGCGGCCGACTACGACCGGCTCTGGGTCACCACCTCCCTGCGTGGCGTGCTCGTCGCCGGCGTTCGTGTCGACGTGCTCACCGAGGGCGTGCACTCGGGGTCGGCGGGCGGCGTCGTGCCCGACTCGTTCCGCGTCCTGCGCCGGCTGCTCGACCGCATCGAGGACCCCGACACCGGCCGCGTCCTGGTCGACGAGCTGTGGTGCGACATCCCCGACGAGCGCGTCCGCCAGATCGAGGACACGGCCGACGAGCTCGCCGACGACCTGGCGTTCCCGTGGGCGGGCGGTACCGGCTACGGCGACCGCACGCCGGCCGAGGTCGTGCGGGCCCGCACGTGGGAGCCGTCGATCGCCACCATCGCCATGGGCGGCTTCCCGCCGCCCGAGCGTGCGGGCAACGTGCTGCGCCCGCACACCGAGGCGTTGCTCTCCTGCCGGCTGGCACCAGCGGCCGATCCCGACGCCGCCGCCCGCGCCCTGGGGGACGTGCTCACCGCCGACCCCCCGTACGGCGCCACCGTCACGGTGCAGGTGCGGGGTGCCGAAGCCGGGTGGAACGCGCCGCCCACCGCAGCGTGGCTGGAGCAGGCGGTCGACCGGGCGTCGCTCGACCACTGGGGTGCGCCGGCGGCGGCCATGGGCGAGGGCGGCACGATCCCGTTCATGGGCATGCTCGGCGCCCGGTTCCCCGACGCCCAGTTCCTCATCACCGGGGTGCTCGGACCGGGCTCCAACGCCCACGGACCCAACGAGTTCCTGCACCTGCCGACGGCCCGTCGCCTCACGGCGTCGGTGAGCCGCGTGCTCGACGCCCACGCCCGTCGGTGACACCCGACGAGGCCGCCGCGCTCGCCGGCGACCTGCCGATCCGTGAAGCCATCGACCCCCTGCGGACCGCGCTGGCCGATCGGGGTCGGGCGGTGCTCCACGCGCCGCCGGGCGCCGGCAAGACCACGATCATCCCGCTGGTCCTGCTGGCCGAGGACTGGTGCGACGGCACGATCCTGGTCCTCGAGCCACGACGTCTGGCCGTGCGCAACGCCGCCCGCCGGCTGGCATCGTTGCTCGGCGAACGTCCCGGCGAGCGGGTCGGCTGGCGCATGCGCCAGGACACCAAGGTCTCGGGGCGCACGCGCATCGAGGTGGTGACCGAAGGGGTCCTGACCCGTCGGCTGCAGCGCGACCCCGAGCTGGCCGGCGTGAGCGCCGTGGTCTTCGACGAGTTCCACGAACGCAGCCTCGACGCCGACCTCGGGCTGGCGCTCACGCTGGAGGTGGCGGAGTCGCTGCGCCCCGAGCTGCGCCTGCTGGTCATGTCGGCGACGCTCGACGCCGGCCCGGTGTCCGAGCTGATCGAGGCGCCGGTGGTGCGCTCCGAGGGACGGATGCACCCGGTCGACGTGGTGCACGTCGACACCGATCGCCGGGCCCGCATGGAGGGGCCGGTGGCGGCCACCGTGCAGCAAGCGGTCCGCGCCCACGCCGGCGACGTCCTGGTGTTCCTGCCCGGTACCGCCGAGATCCGGCGGACGCAGCAGGCGCTCGGCGACCTCGGTGCGGGCGTCGACGTGCGGCCGCTGTACGGCGCGTTGTCGGGCAGCGAGCAGGACGCAGCCATCGAGCCGTCGCCGCCCGGCCGGCGCAAGGTGGTGCTGGCCACGTCGATCGCCGAGACGAGCCTGACCATCGAGGGCGTGACCGTGGTGGTCGACGCCGGCTGGCGGCGCACGCCCCGCCTCGATCCGGGCAGCGGGATGAGCCGGCTGGTCACGCTCCCGGTGACCCGGGCCGAGGCCGAGCAACGGGCGGGGCGGGCGGGGCGGCTCGGGCCCGGGGTCGCCTACCGCCTGTGGAGCCGCGCCGAGCAGGCCACGCTGCGCGACCACCCCGAGCCCGAGATCGAGGTGAGCGACCTGACGCCGCTGGCCCTCGACCTGGCCGCCTGGGGCGCCGGCGAGGACGAGCTGGCGTTCCTGACCCCGCCGCCGGCCGCCCACCTGGCCGCCGCCCGGGGCCTACTTCACCGCCTCGGTGCGCTCGACGCCGACGACCACGTCACCACCCACGGCCGGGCGATGGCCGAGCTGCCCATGCACCCGCGCCTGGCCCACCTGCTGCTGCGGGGCGCCGAGCTCGGGCACGGCGCACTGGCGGCCGACCTGGCTGCGGTCCTGCACGAGCACGGGCTCTCGCGCCGGTCGCGCACCGACGTCGCCGCACGGCTGCGGGCGTTGCGGTCGCCAGGCGACCACGACCGGGGCGCCGTGGAGCGGGCACGAGCCGACAGCCGTCGGTACCGCGAGCTCGTCGGCGCCGGCGGGCGGCCCGGAGACGCCGGCGACGACGCCGTCGGCCTGTTGCTGGCGCTGGGATACCCCGATCGGATCGGCCGGGTCCGCGCCGGTCAGCGCGGCGAGTTCCTGCTGGTGAACGGGCGGGGCGCCTTCGTCGACGGCACCGATCCGCTGGCCGACAGCGAATACCTCTGCGTGGCCGAGCTCGACGGGCGGGCCACGCGTTCTCGGATCTTCGAAGCGGCACCGCTCGGCGAGGCCGACGTGCGGGACGCGGCCGGAGAGGCCATCGAGATCCGGAGCGAGGTGCGCTGGGACGACCGCGACGGCGACGTGGTCGCCCGCGAGGTCGAGGCGCTGGGTGCGGTGGTCCTGGTCGAGCGTCCGCTGACCGATCCGCCCGCCGACGCACTCGTCGTCGCCCTGCTGGATGGGCTGCGGCGCGAGGGCGCCGGGCTGCTGCCGTGGGACGACGACAGTCGGCGACTCCAGGCGCGCCTGCAGTTCCTGCACGGGCTCGACCCCGAGCGTTGGCCGGCCGTCGACGACGAGGCGCTGCTCGACGACGCCGAGCGTCGGATCGCCCCGCACCTGGCCGGCGCCCGCCGGCGGCGCGACCTCCGCTCGGTCGACCTCACCGAGGTGCTGCTGTCGGGGATGCCGTGGAACCAGCGAGCCGACCTCGACCGGTTGGCACCCGAGCGGATCGAGGTGCCGTCCGGCAACCGCCACCGCGTCGACTACGGCACCGACCCACCCGTCCTGGCGGTGAAGCTCCAGGAGATGTTCGGCGCCACCGAGACGCCGACCGTCGGCGGCGGCCGCGTCCCCGTGGTCCTGCACCTGCTCTCCCCCGCCGGGCGACCGTTGCAGGTCACCCAGGACCTGGTGAGCTTCTGGCACGGCGCCTACGCCGAGGTGCGCGCCGACATGCGGGGCCGCTACCCCAAGCATCCGTGGCCCGAGGACCCGACCACGGCCACGCCGACCGCCCGCACGCGTCGACGGCAGTGATCACCGAGCTCCTGGTACGCAGCGGCTGCCAGAACGGGAAGGGGTGGCGGCGCCGGTTGGGGCGGGGGCGCCGGTACGCTGCGTGGTCACCATGGACCTCGACGATGCCGCTCGCAAGCAACTGGAGTCGCTCGGACAGTTCATCCGGGACCGGCGCAAGCAGGCCGAGTACTCGCTGCGCGACCTGGCCGACCGGGCGAACGTCTCCAACCCGTACCTGTCCCAGATCGAGCGCGGGCTGCACACGCCGTCGGTGCGGGTGCTCAAGGCCATCGCCGCCGCGCTGAACGTGTCGGCCGAGTCGCTGCTGGTCCAGGCCGGACTCCTCGAGGGCGACGGCAACGACGAGGAGCACCCGAGCGTCGAGGACGCCGTGCGGGCCGATCCCAAGATCTCCGACGACCAGAAGTCGGCGATCCTCGCCGTGTACCGCAGCTACATCGCGCAGAACACGGCGGCCAAGGCCGACGAGAAGCACTGACGGGCGGCACCGAAGCGCCGCCCGTCACGCACTACCAGGGGGAGAGCTGGCTCAGGCGGCCGACTTGGTGGCCGTCTTGGTGGTCTTCGTCGTGGTCTTCAGGCCCTCACGGGTGAGGGGCTTGACGGTCTTGACGACGTTCTTGGCGAACTTCTCCTGGTTGGTCAGGAGCTTCTTGGAGAAGGCGAACTGGGTGTTCACGATCTCGGAGAGCGTCGGGATCTGGTCGAGGACGGCCAGGTCGGGGACCTCGATCTCGGGCATGCGCTCGTCGAGCAGCTCGACGGCCTGCTTGATGTAGCCGAGGATCTCTTCCTGCGCCTTGGCGATCAGCTCGAGCGCCTTTTCCTCGTACTCGGTGACGGTGGTGATCAGGGGGGTTGTCATGTGCTAAGTGTATCAAGCACGTGCTTGATGCGCCATGTGGCGTGCGTCACCGCCCCCGTCGGGAAAACCCGACCAACATGGTCGGGTTTCGGGCGGCTCCCGTTATGCTCGGGCGCGCATCACCCGTACGTACACCTCCGAAGGGGAACCACCGATGTCAATCCGACTGGGCGACGAAGCTCCCGACTTCACCGCAGACACCACCGACGGCACGCTCTCGTTCCACGAGTGGAAGGGCGACTCCTGGGCCGTGCTCTTCTCCCACCCCAAGGACTACACGCCGGTGTGCACCACCGAGCTCGGTCGGGTGGCCGGCCTCAAGCCCGAGTTCGACAAGCGCAACGTGAAGGTCATCGGCCTGTCGGTCGACCCGCTCACCGACCACGAGGGCTGGAAGGGCGACATCGCCGACGTCACCGGCAACGCCTTGAACTTCCCGCTCATCGCCGACACCGACCACAAGATCGCCGAGCTCTACGACATGCTCCCGGCCACCGCCGGCACCGATCTCTCCGAGGTGCTCACCGTGCGCTCGGTGTACGTCATCGGCCCCGACAACAAGGTGAAGCTCACCCTGACGTACCCGGCCTCCACCGGCCGCAACTTCGACGAGCTGCTGCGCGTCATCGACAGCCTGCAGCTCACGTCGAAGCACTCGGTGGCCACGCCGGCCGACTGGAACAACGGCGACGACGTCATCATCTCGCCGTCCATCGGCGACGACGACGCCAAGGAGCGCTTCGGCGACTTCGACAAGAAGAAGCCGTACCTGCGCCTCACCAAGCAGCCGAGCTGACCGCCCGGACGCGGTAGCGTCGCTCGCCGAGGAACTCGACGAGCTGGGGAGCTTCGATGCGAGCGACGCGCACCGCGACCACGGCCGCCCTCGCGGCCATCGTCCTGCTGGCGCTGGTGCCGTTGCGCGCCGACGCCCAGCGCACCGGCGACCCCTGTGACTGGATCTCGTTCCGCAACGGGATCCGGAACCAGGGGTCGTCCGCGTGCACGGGCATCGGGGCCGGCAACGTCGCCACGCTCACACCCGACATGCTCTTCCGCACCCGCGACTCGGTGTCGGCCACGCCGGCCGTCGTCGACGGGGTCGCCTACGTCGGGGCCTGGGACGGCTCGTTCTACGCCTTCGACACCGAGGCCAGCGGGTTCGGGGATCCGTCGCTCGACGGAACGTCCGTCTCCATGGTCCAGCCGAAGTGGCGGACGCGGATCGACGACGGCAATGGCGTGTCCTTCGGCCGCATCGTGTCCTCGGCCAGCGTCGCCGACGTCGGCGGGCACCGGGTCGTGGTGTTCGGCGGCGGCGCCACGGTGTACGTGCTCGACGCCGACGGCGGCGCTGTGCTCGCCCAGGCGTGCCTCGATCCCCGCGACCACGACCGCTGCGACGGATCGGGCGACCACGAGATCGAGATCGAGTCATCGCCGGCCGTCGTTCCCGAGGCGGGCAGGACGGCGAGCATCGTCGTCGGGCTCGACGTCCACAACGCCAGCGGCATCGGCCGCACCGGCGTGGTCAAGCTGCGCCTGGCGCACGCCGGTCCGCACTGGTCGCTCGAGACCGAGTGGAAGTACGACCCCGAGGCCGGCGCCGCCCTGACCGGACCCGGCGCCCTCACCGCGGGCAGCGGCACCGGCGGCGGCTGCGGCGGGGTCTGGGGGACGCCGGCCGTCGAGCCCGAAGCCGACCTCGTGGTGTTCGGGACCGGTTCGTGCTCCAGCGGCACGGCCGGACCCGACGGCGTCCCCGACAGCGGCGACGAGGACGTGCGGGGCGAGGAGGTCTTCGGCATCAGCTACCGCGACGGCGGCACGCGCTGGCGCTTCGCACCCGACCGTCCGCAGGGCCCGCACGTCGACGACGACTTCGGCTCGTCCCCGGTGCTGTACGACGCCGGCGGCCGGTTGCTGGCCGGCATCGCCAGCAAGGACGGCTGGTTCTATGCCCTGGACGCGGCGCAGGGCACCCCGGTGTGGCAGACCCACGTGGGGCAGGCCGGACACCTGAACCACGACTTCGCCATCGGCGGCGTGCTGGGCTCGCCCGCGCTCGGCGTCGCCGGCGCCCGCGACGCCATCTTCGTCACCACGGCGATCTCGACACCCATCGGCGCACCGGTGGACGAGCCATCAGCCGACATGCTCGACCGCTCGCTGGCCGAGGACCCTGGACGCCTGCTGTCGCTGCACGCCATCGACGCCGCCACCGGGGCGATCCTGTGGCGCCAACCGCTCACCCGCCAGACCTACGGGCACCCGACCTACGCCAACGGCTTGGTCTTCGTGCCGTCGACCGCCAGCTTCTCGGTCCAGGCCTTCGCCGCCGACTCGGGCGCACCGGTCTGGACGAGCCCGCCGCTGAACGGTCCGCCGTCGTCGGGTGTGGCCGTCACCGCCGACGGCATCTTCCTCGGCGCCGGCACCCGCCAGACCGACGCCGGCTTCAAGCTCACCGGCGCCGATTCGGTGCTGCCGGCCGCGCTGTCCGGCGCCGTCCCACCCGGGGTGGCCGACCTGGTGGGGGCCGACCCGCAGCAGCGGGTGGCCGGCCTCTGGGCGTTCCACCTGCCCGCGGCGAGCGCGACGGGCTCCTAACCGGCCGCGACGGGCTCGAGTGCGCTCCGCAGGAGCTCGCGCCAGCCCTCGGCCTCGATGCCCAGGTCGCGCAGGCGCTCCTCGGCGCCATCGCGCACCGTCGCCGCATCGACCGTGTCGCCGTACTCGGCCAACGTCGCGTCGGTGAGACGGACCAGCGCCTGCGCCACGCGGTCGCCCGTCCCGTCGACGACGCCGAGGACGCCCGCCAGGTCGGCGCGGCCGGTGAGCACGTCGCCGGTGGCGGCGTGCACCAGTGCCCGGGCGATCTCGGCGTAGGCGCGGTCGAGGTAGGTGTGGGGCTGGTACGAGACCTGATCGGCCAGGTGCAGGGCCTCGCCGTGCTCGCCGGCGACGGCGGCCACCAACGCCCGCGTGCAACCGAGGTAGCCGCGCGGGTCGCCCGACGCCGCCGACACGGCAGCACGGGCCGCTTCGAGGCGCCCGCACTGCAGGTGGTGCAGCGCCAGGGCGGCGACCTCGTCGGTGCCGGCGACCGAGTCGCGCACCTCGGGGCTCAGGTGGCCGGCCGCCATCGACTCGGCGAGCGCGACGTCGCCGAGCTGGACCGCAGCCGACAGGGTGGCGATGCGCGGCAGCCCCTCCTGCGCGCCACCACCCGATGACGCCGACTCGACGGCGTAGGCGAGCTCGTCGAGACCAGCGTCGATGCGCCCGGCCATGATCAGCGCCCGGCCCAGGCCGCAGCGGGCCTGCAGCTCGCCGGTGTGGTCGTCGATCTCGGCGAACAGGTCGACGGCGCGCCGGCCCCGGTCGATGGCCTCGTCGGTGCGCCCGTTCCACAGGGCGATGGCCGAGATCAGCACGACCATCATGGCCTCGCCCCACACCTCGCCCCGCTCGCGGGCGTCCTCGCCGACCTCGTCGGCCAGCGCCTCGGCCTCCTCGTCGCGACCCTGGTGGAAGCGGACCCACCCGAGCAGTCCGCGGGTCCAGGTCAACCCGACCGGGTCGCCCAGCTCCTCGAAGGTCTCCATGGCCGCCTGGACGCGCTGCTCGGCCTCGTCGACCCGGCCGGCGATGTAGGCCGACCACGACAGGTTCTGCAGCACCCAGGCGACGCCGCGCCGGTCGTCGACCTGCTCGAAGGACGCCAGTGCCGACCGGTAGGCCTCGTCGGCGGCGGCGAAGTCACCGGTGAACATGAGCACCATGCCCCGCCGGCGCTCGGCCTCGGCCTGCTGGGCGATGTCGCCGAGGGCGGCGAACAGCCGGCGGGCGTCGACGAAGAGCTCGAGCGCCTCGCTGTAGGCACCCCGGTGACGGAGCGCCTCGCCGAGGACGAGGAACCCGCTGGCCAGAGCGGCGTCGTCACCCCGCACGGTGGCCAGGGCCCGAGCCTCCTCGGTGTCGGCGATGGCCCCGTCGAGGTCGTAGGTCTCGACCCGCGCCTGGGCCCGGCGCAGGAGGATGTCCTGGCGGACGGCATCGTCGTCGGCCAGCTCGAGGGCCCGGGTGGCGAGCGCCACCACCGTGGCCGGCAGCGAGTCGGAGTCGGCCTGGACCCAGGCGGCGCGGAGCCAGTCGAGCGCCCGCCGGCGCACGTCGTCGGGGACACCGCCGACGTGCCCGATGTCGGCCACCAGCTCGGCGGCGGCCGCGTAGTGGCTGGCGATCTGGTCGACGACCGACGTCTTGTGCGGATCCTCGTGGTCCTCGATCCAGCGGGCGATGCCGGCGTGGGCGCGGGCCCGGTCGGCCTTGGTGAGGGTCGAGTACGCCACCTCGCGGATGACATCGGAGCGGAAGGCGTAGGTGTCGCCGTCGAGCACCAGGAACTCTCGAGCCGCGAGCCGTTCGAGGTGCGAGCGCACGACCTCGCGGTCGAGGCCCCGCTTCACCTCGACCATGGTGATGAGCGCGCTCAATCGGCCCCGCCGGCCGAGCACGGTGGCGTCGTCGAGGATCTGGCGATCGACGGGAACCAGTGCGTCGAGCCGGGCGGCGACCAGACCCCGCAACGTGGTGGGCAGCTCGCCGGCTTCGGTGTCGAGCAGCTGGTCGACGGTGTGCACGCCGGCCTCCTGGATGAGCGAGACCAGCTCCTCGAGGTAGAAGGGGTTGCCGCCGGCGCGGTCGACGAGCATGGCCGCCATGGACGGGTGCAGGCTGTCGTCGCTGAGCTGGCGGAGCAGGCGATGGCTGGCCTCCTCGTCGAGCGGATCGAGGTGCAGCACCACGGTGTTGGCCGCCTCGGGCGAGGGCACCCAGCGCTCGTGCAGGGCACGGCGGGCGGTGGCGAGCACCACGAAGCGCCGGCGGGCCAGACGGCCGAGGAGGGTGTCGACCAGATCGAGCACCTCCTGCTCGGCCCAGTGGACATCGGACAGCACCAGGAAGACGGGTTGCCGGTGCGTGTACCCCTCGAGCAGCGCCACGACCGACCGGATGGCCTCGTCGCGGGCCCGGGTGGCGTCGATGCCGCGGAGACCGTCGTAGCCCAGGAGGTGGTGGAGGCCGCTGACGACACGGTCGAGCTCGTCGCTGCGGCCCGACTCGGCGAGGGACTCGGCCACGGCCCGACGGAGCGCGGCGTCGGCCTGCGCTTCGGCGACGCTCGGGTCGAGCCCGGCCGCCGTGCGCACCGCCTCGGCGATGGGCCACCACACGTTCGCTTCGCCGTAGGGCACGCAGCGGCCTTCGAGCACGAGGGCGTCGAGCTGGTTCATGGCGTACTCGGCGGTCTCGGCCGCCAGCCTCGACTTCCCCATGCCCGCCTCGCCGTGGATCATCAGCAACGATGCTCGGCAGCGGTCGACCCCGGTGGCGGCGATGTTGTTGAGCAACGACAGCTCGGTCTCGCGGCCGACCAGCGGCGCCCGCGTGCGGCGCTGGCGATGGCCCGGAGGTGCGAGGGCCCGCAACGCAACCCATGCCTTCACGGGCAGACGCTTGCCCTTGGCCTCGACCGGGTCGATGTCCTCGTACTCGACGACGTCGCGGGTGGCGGCGTGGGTCTCGGGTCCGACGAGCACGGTGCCCGGCGCTGCCGCCTCCTGCAGGCGGCTGGCCGTGTTCACGACGTCGCCCATGGCCGTGTACTCGCGTCCGGCGCGGACCGAGCCGACCAGAACCTCGCCGGTGTTGATCCCGACGCGCATGCGCACGTTGCGACCCGTGTCGGACGACATCGCCGACAACGTCTCCTGCATGCGCAGGCCGGCGCGCACGGCGCGCTCGGCGTCGTCCTCGTGGGCGACGGGGGCGCCGAAGAGCGCCACGATGGCGTCGCCCACCACCTTGTCGACGCGCCCCCCGAAGGCCTCGATGTCGGCGGCCAGGCGGTCGAAGCATCGGTCGACCAGGCCCTTGACCTGCTCGGGGTCGAGCGTCTCGGACAGCGAGGTGAAGCCGACGAGGTCGGCGAAGAGCACGGTGGCGATCCGGCGCTGGTCGCCGACGACGACGAGCTCGTGTCCGCACGATGGGCAGAACCGGGCGCGTGCGGGCACGTCGGCTCGACATTGCGGACAGATCACCATTCCCATCCTACGGCGGAAGCCGATCCCTGCCCCGGAGGATCCGCGATCGCGCTGCGGTGGGCGTTTCGATGGGGCGCCGGCACCTGCCATGCTCGGACCACGCCCCCACCGCGCCAGGAGCCGTGCCGATGTCCCTCACCCCCAGCGAGCTCGACGAGGCCGCCCTGACGTTCCTCACCGAGCGTCACCTGGCCACGCTCACCACGCTGCGCCCCGACGGCACCCCGCACGTCGTGGCCATCGGCTTCACGTGGGACAACGAGGCCGGCGTCGTGCGGATCATCACCTGGGACAGCTCGAAGAAGGCGCGCAACGTCGCCGCCCATCCGGGCGGCCGGGCCGTGGTGTGCCAGGTCGACGGCGGTCGCTGGCTGTCACTGGAGGGGAGCGCCGCCGTCACCGCCGACCCGGAGCGGTGCCGCGACGCCGAACGGCGCTACGCCGAGCGCTACCGCGAGCCCAAGGCCCGCGAGGACCGGGTCGTCATCGAGATCGCCGTCGACCGGATCCTGGGACGGGCGTGAACGGCGAGGGCGGCGGGCGCTGGCCGGACCTTCAGGCGCCGGGTGGTCGGCGCGGGTCGGGGCCGAAGATCAGCCGTGGACCACGGTCCCAGGTCAGGTAGTTCCACGCCCAGTTCACGAGCACCGACAGCCGGTTGCGGAAGCCGATGAGCATCACCAGGTGCAGCAGGAGCCACGCCACCCACGCCACGGTGCCCACCAGTGGCGGGACGTGGGGGATCTCGGCCACGGCGGCACGTCGGCCGATGGTGGCCATCGTGCCCTTGTTGCGGTAGCGGTACGGCTCGGTCGGCTCGCCGGCCAGCACGTGACGGATGTTGGCCGCCACCTGCTCGCCGGCCTGGATGGCCGCCGGCGCCAGCTGCGGCGCGGCGCCGTCTCCGTCCACCGCCCCCGGGGTGTGGGCCAGGTCGCCGATCACCCAGATGCCGGAGTGTCCGGGCACCGACAGGTCGCGATCCACGACGATGCGTCCGCCCGGCCCCTGTTCGGCGCCGAGGTCGCGCGCCAAGGCGTTGGCCAGCGGGTTGGCCTTCACGCCGGCGGCCCACACCAGCGTGTGGGCGGGCAGGTGCTCGCCGCCGTTGAGGACGACGTGGTCGGCGTGCAGGGACTCGACCTTCGTGGACAGGCGCACCTCGACCCCCCGCCGACGCAGGGCGTCGAGGGCGTGCTGCTGGGAGCGGCGACCGAACGGCGCCAGCACCGAGTCGGCCATCTCGATGAGCACGACCCGGGCACGCTGCACCGGCAGCGTGTGGAAGTCGTTGCGGAGCACCTTGTCGAACAGCTCGGCGAGGGCGCCGGCGGTCTCCACGCCCGTGGGACCGGCGCCGACGATGGCGAACGTCAGGGCGCCGTCGTCGACGAGCGACGGGTCGCGGTCGGCGGCTTCGAACCGCTCGAGCACGCGGTTGCGCAGCCGGGCGGCGTCGGCCAGCGAGTACAGCGGGAAGGCGTGCTCGTCGACGCCGGGGATGCCGAAGTCGTTGGACGACGAGCCGGCCGCCACCACCAGGTGGTCGAACGCGAGGGGCGGTTGGTCGTCGAAGCACAGCAGCCGGCGCCCGGCGTCGACGCCGCTCACCTCACCCATGCGGACGTCGACGTTGTGGTGGCGGTTCATGATGCCGCGGATGGGGTGGGCGACGTCGGCGGCGTTCAGCCCGCTGGTGGCCACCTGGTAGAGCAGCGGCAGGAACGTGTGGAAGTTGTTGCGGTCGACGACGGTGATGTCGACGGGCGCCTCGGCCAGGCCCTCCACCGCGGCGAGCCCACCGAAGCCGGCACCGACGACCACCACCCGCGGCCGCCGGCTGACTCCGGGCGTGGCGTCGGGCGAGTCCTTCATCTCGTGAATCATTTCACAATGTCCGGGGTGGTTGGCAAGTGGGACACCAGTAGGTCGAGCGGGCCATCGGACCCGAGCGGCGCATGCGCACCGGCGTGCCGCACCGTCGGCACGGCCGACGCTGGCGGCCGTAGACGGCGAGGCCACCCTCGTACGTGACCCTGCCCGAGCGCTGGAGGTTGGCGACGAGGAGCCGGTGGGCGGTGGCGAACAGGCGGCGGAGCTCGTCGTCGGTGAGCTCGGCCACCGGGGTGAACGGGTGCAGGCCGTGCAGGAAGCACACGTCGGACTTGTAGACGTTCCCGATGCCGGCGGCGACCCGCTGGTCGAGCAGGACGTCGGCGATCGACGTGGCTGGCTCCACCTGACGGGCGCGGGCGACCGCAGCATCGAGGTCGGGATCGGTGGCGGTGAGGTCGGGGCCGAGCGCGGCGAGCGCCGGCGGTTCGCCGACCGCGCGGTGGTACGTCTCCACCACCGGCGCCTGGAAGCACACCCCCACCCAGCCGCTGCTCGCGCCGACGACGACTCGGGCGAGGTGCGCGCCCTTCCGCCAGCGCTCCCCCTCGCGGTAGAGGTGCCACGAGCCGGCCATGCGCAGGTGCGTCCGCAGGCTGAGTCCGCCGCCGAAGTGGATCAGCAGGTGCTTGCCGCGCGCCTCCACGTCGTCGATGTCCTCGCCCAGTGCCGGCCGGTCACCCACCAGACGGGGAGCGTCGAACCGCACGAGCTGATGGCCGGCCAGCGCCGGTCGCAGCCGGGCCGCCGCCCGGTGGATGGTGTCGCCCTCGGGCACCGTCGTTCAGTCGTCGTCCGCGCCGGCGTCGGCGTCGGCGTCGGCGTCGAACAGGCCGACGATGCGCCAGCCGACGTCGGGGAACCCCGAGGCGTCGGCCGTGCGAGCCGACGCCGCGTTCTGCGGGGCGTGGAGGTACACGGGCACGGCGCCCTCGTCGAGCACCCGCCGGGCGGCTTGGGTGACCAGCTCCCGCGCCCAGCCACGCCCGCGGTGGCCCTCCTCGGTGACCACCGCCAGCTCGTGGCCGTGGTCGTCGTGCTGCTTGCGGCCGACGCCGGCGGCCAGGTCGTCGCCCTCCCACCCGACCAGCACGTCGCCGTTGAAGGGCTGCAGCCACGGCGGCACCCGGGGATCGTCGGTGGGGAGCCACTCCCCGGGGTCGTCGCCCGGCGTGGGCGATGTCGACCACCGGAAGATGCCCGAGCCGAATTCGGCGTTCGGGCGACCGAGGATCGCCGGCAGCTTCGGTCCGAGCGTTCGTCAGGTCGTCGCCGGCCGCCCGCACCTGGTCGACCGCATCGGTGGGCACGGACAGCACGCCGCCGTCGGATGTGATCACCCCGTTGAGCACCCGCACCTGCCCGTCCCAGCCCGGGAGCTCGCGCTGCTCGGAACCGACGATGTGGAGCCGGCGCTCGGGCGGCCAGGCACCGAGCCACGAGCGGAGATGGGCCTGCAGGCGGGGTTCGACGTCGGCGGGGTGGACCACGCGCTCACGGTAACGGCCGGGGGGTGGGTGCAGGTCCGGGACCCCCGCCTGCGCCGTCGACGCGGCTCAGCGTTCGGCGCGGTCAGGACCGAGGACGACGGGGAGCCGGTCCAGGCCGCGGAGCACGAGTCCGTCGCCGTGCGACCAGGTGAGATCGCCACGGGGGATGGCGAGACGCAAGTCGGGGAACCGGTGGCACAGATGTCCGAAGGCGACCTCCGCTTCGAGGCGGGCAAGCGGCGCGCCGAGGCAGTGGTGCGCTCCGTGACCGAAGGCGAGGTGATGCTGGGGCGGGCGGGTGATGTCGAGGCGGTCGGGGTCTTCGGTGTGCGAGGGATCGCGGTTGGCCGCGGCGAGGCTCACGAGCACCTGCTGGCCGGCGGGGACCCGGACGCCGTCGAGCTCGAGCGGCTCGGTCGTGACCCGGAAGGTGGCGTGCGGGACCGCGGCGGTGAAGCGGAGCAGCTCCTCGATCGCGTCCGGCAGCAGATCCGGGTGGCGCACCAGCATGGTCATCTGGTCGGGATGGTCCAGCAGCGCGACGACACCGTTCCCGATCAGGCTGCTGGTCGTGTCGTGACCGGCGACGACGAGCTGGAAGAGCGACGACAACGCCTCGACCCGTGACACCGCGCCCTGCTCCATGGCGTCGACGACCACCGCCACGAGATCGCCGTCGGGATCAGCCGTGGCCCCGGCCACGAGCGCCCGCAGGGTGCCGGTCACGACATCGGAGGCAGCCACGGCTTCCTCGGGCGGGGGCCACGGCCACGGACGCAGGAGCGTCTCGAAGGCGTCCTGCAGCACACGGCGCTGCTCTCCCGGTATGCCGAGCAGTTCACAGATGACCCCGAACGGAAGGGCGTGGGCGAAGCCGGTTCGCAGGTCGACGACCACGTCGGGGCCCTGCGCCGCGAGCTCGTCGAGCAACTCGCTCGCGAGTTGCTCGACCGCGGGCCGCATCGCGGCAACGCGAGCCGGACGAAACGCGGAGGCGACGACGCCGCGCAGACGGCGGTGATCGGCACCGTCCATGCCCAGCATGTGATGGGCGAACTCGGGGCCGGGGAGTCCTTCGCCCACGATCTCGGGGTCCTGTTCGAGTGCGGCGACCATGTCCTTGGACAATCGCCTGTCGCTCAGGGCCTCGCGGGCCGCCGAGTGACTCAGCACCACCCACGCGGCGTGTCCGTCCGGGAGCCGCACGCGTTGCACCGGACACCGGCGGCGCGCCTGGGCCATGGTCGGGAACGGGTCGTCCCGCACGGCATCGTCCCAGCCTCCCCAGACGACCTCGGTCACGGCTGGTCAGGCCGGTAGCCGGTGCAGAGCAGGGCGACGTCCTGGAGACGCCCGTCCGGGCCGGCATCGGCGTAGACCTGCTGCTCGACGAGCAGGTTCCCCGCAGCCACCTGCGGGTTGGTCAGGCTGAGCCGCCACCGCAGGTGGACGCGGCCACCGACCTCGCCGACCACGGCCTCGACGAGGTCCCAGCGTTCGGCATCGCCGAACCAGGTGTCGAACGTCGTGCGTACGGCGTTGCGGCCGGTGAGATCCAGCACCCGGCTGGGGAGCAGAGCTCGAAAGTGCACGTCGTCGGCGAGCGTCGCGACCACGCCGTCGAAGTCGCGGGCGCCGAGCCCGTCGATGAAGCGGCCCGCCACGGCAAGGCTGAGCGCCCCGTCGTCGTTCGAGTGGATGGTCGAGGAATCGTTCGCAGGTGTCATGCGTCCGTTGTACGGACTCCGCGCCTCCGGCGAATCGGTCAGGTGACCGATGATCCTGCCGGACCTGGGCGTTCAGGCCTCCGGCTGTTCCTCGAGGAGGCCGTGGCGCATGGCGAACAGCGCCGCCTCGGTTCGGCTCGACACGCCGAGCTTGGTGTACACGTGCTCGAGGTGTGACGTCACCGTGCGGCGCGACACGCCGAGCGCGGCGGCGATCTCCGGGTTGGTCCGTCCTCGGGCCAGCTGCACGACGACGTCGGCCTCGCGCGGGGTGAGCCCGCCGGGCAGACCCGCCCGCCGGCGTACGCGATGTCCGGCCGCCGCCAGCACCGCGTTGGCGGCGTCGCCGTCGATGCGGCCGGCGGACACGTCGTCGCGCAGCACGCGCTCGGCGGTCGGGGCGTCGACCGGGGGGCGATGGGGCCGGGGCTGGCGGAGCGCTTCGTAGACGTCGGCGGCCGCGAGGACCCGAGCACTGATCGGAATGGCATCGGCGGTCAGGCCCTTGGGATAGCCGGAGCCGTCGAGCCGCTCGTGATGCAGGGCGGCGCACTGTCCGATCCTCCGCAGCGACGGGGACCGCACGAGCATCCGCTCGGTGAGATACGGGTGCGTCCGTGCCCGCTCGCGCTGACCCAGCGACCACGGTCCCGGTTCGTTCCACACCGTGCTGGACACACCGATGACGCCCACATCGTGCAGCCAGCCGGCCCGACGGATGTTCGTCACCTCCGCGCTCGCCAGTCCGAGGAACGACGCCGCGCCGCCGGCGAGCGTGGCGACTCCACGGCTGTGACCGGTGCGGGTGGGGTCCTTGAGGTCGGCGAAGTCACCGAACGTGGCCAGCGCCTCTTCGAAGAGGTCCTCGTCCATCGGCGCCCCCAGCGACGGATCGAGCGCGATCACCTCGTCCCAGGCAGACAGGTCGTCGAGGCCGGCGAGGATCTCGTGGCCGTGATCGCAGAACACGTCGACGAGGTCGGGGTCGAACTGCGTACCGCGTCGCTCGCGCGCCACGGCGACGGCAGCGTCGATGCCGCCGACGTGGTTGAAGGCTTCGATGTTGTCGGCGAGGTGGACCAGTCGGATCGCGGGAGCGACGGCTTCGTTCCCCACGTTGCCGGGCATGCCTTTGCCGTCCCAGCGCTCGAACGCCTGGAGCAACGGTGTCCGGACCTGCTCCCCCAGGCCCAGACGATCGGCGAAGTCGCCGGCGGCCTGGCAGTGCGCCTCCATCACCTTCTGCACCGATCGGCCCGCGGTCGCGAGGAAGCGGCCCACGAGTCCGACCCGGCGCAGTGCCGGTCCGCCCCGCCCCAGGTGGCGGGCCACGAACATGCCCATGGCCATCGGCGTCAGGTCGCCGTCGTGGGTGTCGGCGTAGAGCCCCTCCTCGTCGCCGAACAGCGCGGTGAGATCGCTGGTGTCGGTTGCACACCCAACCCAGGTGAGCAGCGACGTGTAGTAGGTGCTGGCCCGGACGTCGGGAGCGACACGCGCCGCGTCGGCCAGGCGCATGGCGATCACGGTCTGACGCAGCACCCGCTCGACCGGACGGCCCATGCCCAGGTCCGACGCGATGGACAGCGTCGAGACCAGCTCCGCCAAGCTCGGGATCTCCACCTTGCCGTCCACGGCCGTCATCCTGACCGATGCTCGGTCCTCCGGGGCGGCCGGGTACCGCAACGGCATCTGCGACAGGCGTCGTCGGGAGCGCTCCGAGCACCGGCTCGGGACGCGTTCAACGCTGCAACGCTTGACGTCATCTGTTGCAGCGTGGTTCGCTGGGCCGCGTGCCCGACCTCGCCCAGCAGATCATCGAGCAACGCGACGCCCCCGCCGGACCCGATGCGTCGAGTCGACCGTTCGTCGAGGCCGCCGGTCGAGCCATGCGCCGCTTCGGCTGGTCGCGCACCACGATGCGCGACATCGCCAGGGAGGCGGGGGTCGAGCGGACCACCGTCTACCGCCACGTCGGGTCGATGGCCGAGGTCCAGCGGCTGGTCGTCGCCGACGAGCTGCAGACCCTCGTCGAAGCGATCCCGGGCTGGATCCCGACCGATGCCTCCGGAGCCGACGTCGTCGTCGAGATCGTCGCCCGCTCGGTGGAGTACTGCTGGGACCACGAACTGCTGTCGAAGGTGCGCGAGGACGAGCCCGAGCTGCTCGCCGGCGTGCTGGTCGGCGCGGTACCCGACGTCATCGCCCGCCTCCGCGAGGTGTTCGCCACGCCCGTCGAGGTCGGCATGGCCGTGGGCGTGCTCGCCGACCGCGACCCGACCGCCATCGTCGAGTGGTGCGTCCGCATCGGTCTGAGCCTGCTGGTCGCACCGCCTCCGGGCGACCTGCGCGAGTTCCTCGGCGCCGTGCTCCACCCGGTGCTCGATCCCACCACCGACGCCGTTCCAACCCCGACGACACGGGAGCACGCATGACCGTCGATCTCGACAAGATGCTCGACCGCATCCGCAGCCGCCAGTGGGCGCTGGCCGACTTCGACTGGGACGCCCCCGGTGCCGAGCGGATCACCGACGAGCAGCGGCCCGCCCTGCGCGCGTTCATGGCCGATCTCGTGTGGATCGAACAGGTCGGTTCCCGGGGCTTCGCCTCGCTCTCCCGCCAGGCCGACGACCCGACGCTGGCCGAGATCTACCGGTGGTTCCACGCCGAGGAGCAGCGCCACGCCAACGCCGAGCTGGCGCTGATGCGCCGCTGGGAGATGCTCGACGGCGACGACATTCCCGAGCCCAACACCAACATCCGGTTGGTCATCGGATGGCTCGACCGCTTCGGCGACGACCTTCCACTGCGCGTCCTGGCCACGGTGATCCCCTTGCTCGAGGTCGCCCTCGATGGTGCCCTGTTGAAGTTCCTGCTCGACGAGGTGCACGACCCGCTGTGCCACGACGTGTTCGAGCGGATCAACAACGACGAGTCCCGTCATCTGGCCGTCGACTTCCACGTGCTCGGCATGCTCGGCGAGCAGTCCGAGGGCAGCCGCACGTGGGAGCCGGCGCTCGACCTGTTCAGGCCCGGCGTGCTGGCCTCGGTCCCCATCGGCCTCCCGCTGTTCACCAAGATGCGCGACAACCTGATCCGGATGGGGCTCGACCCCGAGCGCCTCGAGGCGTCGATCGAGCGCTTCGGGCAGCTGGCGGCGCGCGAGCCGGCCGCCACCAACAACCCGTCGTACCGGCGGCTTCGGTACGCCACCCCCCGCCTCTTCGAGGAAGACCACTGGATCAACGCCCTCGCCCAGGTGCTCATGGCCTTCACCGACCGGATCCCGACGGCCGCCCTGGGAAAGCCGCCGAGCTGGATCAACGAACTCACCTACGAGCCGGTGGCATGAGCGCCAGCCTGACGCGACCGGCGACGCCGGGCCTCGACACCTTCGCGGGACCGGTCGTCGACGCGGCCACGGTCGAGCCGGCCACGCTGGCCGGCGTGCGCGTCGCTCTCATCGGCGAGCCCCGTCGGGTCGCCCATGTCGTGCCCCTCCTGGTGGGGCACGCATCGACCATCAAGGTGTTCCAGACCGACGGCGTCTGGGTGCTGCCGGCCTTCGGCCCGCTCGGAGAGCGGATCGACGCCCTCGCCCGCTTCGTCCCGCCGGCACTGCGCTGGCGCATCGCCGGCGCGGTGGCCGCGTGCCACCTCCGTCGAGGCGTGCCGGATGGGTGGGCCCGCCGGCACCTCACACCACAGGCGCCGCCCAGCACGGCGACCGCGGTCCGGTCCAGCGGGTACTACCGCTCGCTCCGCAGCGGCACTGTCGAGCTGATCGGCTGGCCGATCGCCGGCGTCGTGCCCGCCGGGATCCGCACCGCCGACGGCATCGAGCACCGCGTCGACGCCATCGTCGTCGCCTGATCTCCCGGCGGTTTCGAACCCGAGGACCCTCGCCGGCGATACGCCCGCAACACCGAACGCGCGGACCCTCGCCGGCGACACGGCGGGGGTTGAGCGTTTCGAACCCGAGGACCCTCGCCGGCGATACGCCCGAAACACCGAACGCGCGGATCCTTGCCGGCGACACCGCGGTCCCGGGGGGTGGGGGTGGCGGCGTGGTCGTTGTCGCTCCGAGGTGGCGCCCCCGGACCGCCGGCGCACGCACGGTCAGCCGGAGCGCAGCACCAGGCCCCGGTAGCCGTCGCGGAAGCCGGCCGCCTCGAGCACGTGGCGCACCGATGTCTCGCGCACCGGTTCGCCGTCGACCTTGCGGATCTCCAGGCTGCGATACCGGCCGTCGTCCACCAGCCGGCGCAGCGCCGACGCCCACTCGGGGTGCTGATCGGTCCCGGCGAAGGTCGCCAAGGAGTGACCGCCCCGCTCGAGGTAGGCGATCAGGTGGCCATCGCAGAGCACCACGTGGGCGCCGGCCTGCCGGGCCGGGCGGCCGGGCGACTCGGGCCACGGCAGGGCGGCGCCGTAGGGCTGGGCCGGGTCGGTGGCGGCCAGCACCACGGTGTCGTGCTCGCCGCCGTGCGCACCGCCGGGCTCGCGCTGCGACCGCAGTCGATCGACGGCACCGGGCAACGCGAACTGCGCCGCACCCAGTCCGGCCACGAAGTAGCCGCGACGGACCTCGCCCCGCTCCTCGAGCGCCTTGAGCACCGGGTACACGCCGGCGAAGCCGCCCTCGCTCCCCTCCCCCAGTGCCGCCTCACGGGTGAGCACCCCGTAGCGCTCGAGGAGCTGGCGGGCCTTGGCATGCGCCGCCTCGGTGGGGCTGGGCACCGGCGCCAGCAGCGGTTCGACGAGCGACCAGCGACCGGCGCCGGCAGGCGGACCGAGCCGCGACAGGCGACCAGGACGGGGCCGGCCGGCCGCACGCCGTCCGCCCCGGGGGGCCCGCCGGGAGGTGCCGGCGAGGAACGATCGCAGCGGCGCCAACGAGTCGTTGGTGACGTGACCGGCCCACACCAGGTCCCACAGCGCGGCCAGGACCGAGGCGTCGTCGTAGTCGGCGCCGGCCTGCTGGCAGGCGGCGACCAGGTCGGACCAGAAGCTGGCGCCACGCTGGCGCAGTTGGTCGACGATGGCCTCGTGCGCGGCGCCGTCGGGCACCGGGTCGACGGTGGGGACCAGCAGACCGGCCTGGTCGCGGAAGAGCAGGCGGATCCGTCCGTCACGCGCACCGAGGGAACCTGCACCGACCCACACGACGTCGCCGGTGGCGCACAGCTGGTCGAGGTCGGCGCGCGGGTGATCGGCGAGCCGGGCGGGCAGCACGTCGGTCTCCAGCACCGACGCCGCGATCGGCGCACCCTGGAGCTGGGCGACGACATCGACCAGGGCGTCCATGCCCCGGCGGTTGGCACCGATGCCGTGCCACGACGGCAGGAACCGCCCGAGCGCGTCGCCCTCGACCGGCTCGACCTCGCGGCGCAGCGCCGCCAGCGACCGCCGGCGGAGGCTGCGCAGCACGTCGGGGTCGGTCCACTCGCGCTCGTGGCCGTCGGGCCGGAACTCGCCACGCAGCAGGCGCCCCTCGGACTCGAGCCGCTCGAGCGCCGGCAGCACGCGGTCGGTGGTGATGCCGTAGGCGGCGGCGACCGACCCGGTGGTGAACGGGGCATGCGAGCGGGCGTACCGGGCGACCAGATCGGCGAGTGGGTCGTCGACAGGGTCGGTGTAGGCGGCCGGCAGCCCGAGCGGGACCGCGACGCCCAGCGCGTCGCGCAGCCGGCCGGCGTCCTCGGTGGCCGCCCACCGGTCCTCGCCGGCGATGCCGGCGACGTAGGCCCGCCGGGCGTCGACGAGCTCGCCGACGAGCGCCCCCGCGTCACCGTCGGTCCGCTGCTGCACCTGCTCGGTGGTGAGCGGGCCGAGCACGCGCAGCAGGTCGTGGACCTCGTCGGCGTCGCGCGCCCGGCGCCCCTCGACCAGGCGCTGCAGCTCCAGCTCGAGGTCGGCGAGCACGTCGGCGTCGATCAGCTCGCGCAGCTCCTCGGAGCCGAGCAGCTCGCGGAGCAGGTCGCGGTCGAGCGCCAGCGCGGCAGCGCGGCGCTCGGCGAGGGGCGCGTCGCCCTCGTACATGTAGACGGCGATCCATCCGAACAGCAGCGATTGCGCCATCGGCGACGCGGCGTCGGTCTCGACCGGGACGATGCGCACCTTCCGGCTGCGGATGTCGGTGAGGACCTCCTTCAGCGCCGGCAGGTCGAACACGTCGTTGACGCACTCGCGCGTGGTCTCCAGCAGGATCGGGAAGCTGGGGTACTTCGACGCCACACCGAGCAGGTCGGCCGCCCGCTGGCGCTGCTGCCACAGCGGTTGCCGGCGGTCGGGCCGCCGGCGGGGCAGCAGCAGCGCCCGGCCGGCGCACTCGCGGAAGCGGCTGGCGAACATCGCCGAGCTCGGCAACTGGCCGAGCACCAGGTCCTCGATCCGGTCGGGCGGGATGGCCAGCTCGTCGACCGGCAGCTCGTCGAACGCCTCGGGCAGGCGCACGACGATGCCGTCGTCGGACCAGATCAATTCGACGTCGACGCCCCAACGCTCACCGAGGGTGTGGCGCAGCGCCATGGCCCAGGGGGCGTGCACCTGGGCACCGAACGGCGACAGCACGCACACCCGCCAGTCGCCGATCTCGTCGCGGAAGCGCTCCACCACGATGGTGCGATCGTCGGGGACGGCGCCCGTGGCCTCGGCCTGCTCGTCGAGGTAGGCGACCAGGTTGCGGGCGGCCAGCTCGTCGAGGCCGTGGCGCTGGCGCAGGGTCGCCACCGGATCGGGCGTGACCCGACGGTCGCGCACCTCGCGCACGAACTGGCCGATGGCGCGACCGAGCTCCAGGGGCCGGCCGGGTCCCTCGCCGTGCCAGAACGGCATCTTGCCCGGCATGCCCGGTGCCGGCGTGACCACCACACGGTCGAAGGTGATGTCCTCGATCCGCCACGTGGACGCGCCCAGCAGGAACGTCTCGCCGGCGCGGGATTCGTAGACCATCTCCTCGTCGAGCTCGCCCACGCGGGTGCCGTCGGGCAGGAACACGCCGAACAGGCCACGGTCGGGGATGGTGCCGGGGTTGGTGACCGCCAACCGCTGGGCGCCGGCGCGGCCACGGACGACGCCGCCCGCTCCCTCGCCGGCGGTGCGCTCCCACACGATGCGGGGGCGGAGCTCGCTGAACTCCTCGGACGGGTACCGGCCGGCGAGCAGGTCGAGGCATGCGTAGAAGACCTCGTCGGTGAGCGTGGCGAAGTTGGCGCTGCGCCGGACCATCGCCAACAGGTCGTCCACCTTCCACTCGTCGAGGGCGCACGCGGCCACGATCTGCTGGCACAGCACGTCGAGCGGGTTGCGCGGGTAGCGGGTGCGCTCGATGAGGCCCTCCTGCATCCGCTGCACCACCACGGCGGCCTCGAGCAGGTCCTGGCGGTGCTTGGGGAACAGCTTGCCCCGGCTCGGTTCGCCCACCCGGTGGCCGGCCCGGCCGATGCGCTGCAGACCCGAAGACACGCTGCCCGGCGACTCGACCTGCACGACGAGATCGACGGCGCCCATGTCGATGCCCAGCTCGAGGCTGGAGGTGGCGACCAGTCCCTTCAGCCGACCCGACTTCAGCTCGTCCTCGATCTGCAGCCGACGCTCCCGGCTGATGGACCCGTGGTGGGCCTTCACCAGCTCGGGCACGTCGGCGTCGGCGTCGACGTGGCCGACGCCGGATTGCGCGTCGCCGGCATCCTCCTGGTCGTGGGCCAGCTCGTTCAGGCGGGTGGCCAGGCGCTCGGCCAGGCGACGGGCGTTCACGAACACCAGCGTCGAGTTGTGCTCCTGCACGAGCTCGAGCAGGCGGGGATGCATCGACGGCCAGATGCTCCGGCGCACCGGACCCGCCGACGCCGGCCCGCTCACCGGTTCGTCGACGACCTTGCCCAGGTCGCCCATGTCCTCGACCGGCACGACGACCTCGACGTCGAGCTCCTTGCGCACGCCGGCGTCGACGATGGCCACCCTCCGCCATGCCCCGGTCGCGCCCGACCGCCCGCCCTCTGTCGCGCCCGACCGCCCGCCCAGGAACGCCGCGATCTCCTCGAGCGGCCGCTGGGTGGCCGACAGCCCGATCCGCTGCGGCGGCACGTCGGCGATCTCGACCAGACGCTCGAGGCTCAGACTGAGGTGGGCGCCGCGCTTGGTGCGGGCCACGGCGTGGATCTCGTCGACGATCACCGCCTCGACGCCGCGCAGCGTCTCGCGGGCCTGGGAGGTGAGCATGAGGTAGAGCGACTCGGGCGTGGTGATGAGGATGTCGGGTGGGTTGCGGATGAGCTTGCGGCGCTCGTCGGCCGGCGTGTCACCGGTCCGGATGCCGACCGTCGGCTCGTGGTAGGCGACGCCCAGACGCTCGGCGGCCAGGCGGATGCCCTGGATCGGTGCGCGGAGGTTCTTCTCGACATCGACCGCCAGCGCCCGCAGCGGTGACAGGTACAGCACGCGGGTGCGGTGGGTCCGCTCGTCGGGTGGTGGCGTGGACGTGAGGCGGTCGATGGCCCACAGGAACGCCGACAGCGTCTTGCCCGAACCCGTCGGCGCCAGCACCAGCGTGTGGTCGCCGCCGGCGATGACCGGCCAGCCCTGCGCCTGAGCCGGTGTCGGCGCAGGGAACGACGTCTCGAACCAGGCGCGCACCGCGGGACTGAAGCGCCCGAGCGCGTCGTCCTTCCGGTCGTCGGCCATCGGCGGCACGGTACCGGCGCGACGTGACCGCTCAGCCGTACAGCGCCTCCACCTCGCGTGCGTAGGCGTCCACCACCCAGGCCCGGCGGACCTTGAGGGTGGGCGTGAGCTCCTCGTCCTCGATCGACAGGTCGTGGGGGAGGATGCCGAAGCGCTTGATCTGCTCGGCGTGCGACACCGTGTCGTTCGCCGTATCCACCGCCTCCTGGATGGCGGCGCGGAGGGCATCGTCGTCGACGAGCTCGGCCACGCCGAACCCGTCACGGGCGTGGCGCTGGGCCCAGTCCAGGAACGCCTCCTCATCGATGGTGACCAGGGCGGCGACGTACGGACGCTGGTCGCCGACCACCACGGCCTGGCTCACCAGCGGGTGCGAGCGCACCACGTCCTCGAGCGGCGCCGGCGCCACGTTCTTGCCGGCGGCCGTCACGATGAGGTCCTTCTTGCGCCCGGTGATCCGCAGGAAGCCGTCGTCGTCGAGCATGCCGATGTCGCCGGTGTGGAACCAGCCCTCGTCGTCGAGGACCTCGGCGGTGGCTTCGGGGTTGTTCCAGTAGCCGAGGAACACCTGCGGGCCCCGGGCGAGGATCTCGCCGTCGTCGGCGATGGCGATGGTCGTGCCCGCCACCGGCCGTCCGACGGTGCCCGGCTTCCATGCCGAAGCGGTGTTGACCGTGAGGGTCGGACTGGTCTCGGTGAGGCCGTAGCCCTCCAGCACCTTGACGCCGACCCCGTTGAAGAAGTGGGTGAGCCGTTCACCGAGCGGGCCACCGCCGGAGAACGCGAACCGCAGATGGCCGCCGAAGGCGCCGCGCACCTTGGCGTACACCAGCGGGTCGAACGCAAGGTGGGCGAGGAAGGTGGGTAGGCGCACGCGCCCCTCGCTGCTCTGGCGCGACCAGCGAATGGCCACGTTGGCCGCGGCGTCGAAGATCCGGGCCTTGCCCTCGGCGTCGGCCTTCCGCCGAGCGCCGGCGTGGACCTTCTCGAAGATGCGCGGCACGGCCGTGAACAACGTGGGCTGCGCCATCGGGAGCTCGTCGACCAGGTGGCCGATGTCGGTGGCGAAGGCAGCGGACAGACCCCGCTCGCTGCCGACCAGGAGGTTGCCCTTGGTCAGCGAGTGCGCCAATGGGAGGAACAGGATGCTGTGGTCGTCGTCGCGCAGCATGTCCTCGACCGCGTCGATGCACTGCCGCGCGTTCACCAGCAGGTTGCGGTGGCTCAGCATGCAGCCCTTCGGGCGCCCCGTGGTGCCCGACGTGTAGACGATGGTGGCCAGATCGTCGACCCGCAGCCGGGCCAGGCGCTCGTCGACCAGCTCGGGGCCGACCGGCTCGCCCCGCCGCTCCAGCTCCTCGAGGCCGCCCTCGTCGATGACGAAGACGTCCCGGCAGAGCGGTGTGCCCTCGGCGATCTTCTCTTGCAGCGCCCGCATCATCCCGTCCTCGACCACGAGCGCCACGGCACCCGAGTCGGCCAGGATCCACTCGATCTGCGACGCCGACGACGTCTCGTAGATCGGCACGGTCACCGCTCCCGCCGCCAGCACGGCGAAGTCGACCAGGGGCCACTCGTAGCGGGTGTGGGACATGAGGGCCACACGGTCGCCCGGCGCCACGCCGATGGCGATGAGCCCGCGCGCCAACGCCCGCACGCGGCGCACGGCCTCGGCCGTGCCCATCTCCTCGAACGTGTCGCCGACCCGGTACGAGAGCAGCGGTCGCTGAGGATCCTCGACTGCTCGAACCAGGACCGCGCTCAACAGATGCTCGGAGTCGTCCAGTTGGATGGAACCAGAACCGGTCACCTCGCGCATGTCGCCTCCCCTCTCGGGACGCCGCGCCTTCGTCTACATCGTCGATCGTGCGCCGGCGAGCGACCACGGTGTAGGGCCGGAGGTCACCAATCGGCGGGTGCTGGTGCGACGTCCTCGTCGGCGTCGAGGTCGACCTGCAACGGCACGGCGAGCTCGGCGTGGACGACCCCGGGCTCGGCGGCGGAGAGCTGCGCGCCGAGGAACTCGAAGACGTCACGCATGGCGTGGTTGTCGCGCAGGAAGTAGGCCACGAAGTGGGTGATGCGGTGCTCGACGGCCACGGCGGCCAGCGCCCGGATCAACGCCACGCCGATGCCCCGGCCGTGGTGGTCGTCGAGCACGGCGACCGCCAGCTCGGCGTCGGTGTCGTCGTGGTTCGCCCGCACGTACCGGGCCACACCCACACCCGACTGGTTCGGGTCCTGGAGATCGAAGGCGGCCAGGGCGAAGTGGTCGTCGTAGTCGAGCTCGGTCAGGTAGCGGAGCTGCTCGGCACTGAGGTGGTCGAGGTGGGAGAAGAAGCGGAAGTAGCGCGACTCGGGGGACAGCTGCTCGAAGCCGCCGGCCAGCTCCTCCTTGTCCTCGGGCAGCACCGGGCGCAACCGGATGCGGCCGCCGTCGGGCAGCGTGACCTCGTGGGTGTGGGCGGCCAGGAGCTCCTGCCGCGCCCCCTCGTCCTCGTCGACCGTCACGCTCGCCGATCAGGCGGGGTCGGCGTCAGCGCCACCGTCGTCGCCCGCCAGCTGCGTGGTCGGCGTGGTGAGCAGCCGCCCGTGCTCGCGCAGCTCACGCAGCGCCGGCACCGGATCGGGGTCGGCGAAGAGACGATCGTCGGCGTAGTCGGCGGCACGGCCGGTGGGGTCGACGACCCACCACGACGCCTCGAGTGCGATGCCGTTGGGGTCGGTGAAGTAGATCGAGTGCATCACGTCGTGGTCGACCACGTCGGTGACCTCGCAGCCGTGCTCCTTCAGGCGCGACGCCAGCTCTTCGAGGGCGTGCTCGTCGGGAAGGTTGAACGAGAGGTGGTCGAACTGCACGGCGCGCGGATCGGGGACGCCGGCTGGCTTGGCGAACGTCGCCAGCTCGATGTCGCGGTACTCGAAGAAGGCCACCGTCTGCTGGGGGCCGAACTCGAAGAAGTAGTGCCGGAAGGCCGGCGTGCCGATGGTGGTGACCAACCGGGCGCCGAGCACGCCGTGCCAGAACCGGACGGTGGCGTCCATGTCGGAGGTGATGAGGGCGAGGTGGTTGATGCCCCGCCAGTGCGGCTGCACGGAGGTCATGGCTCCACGCTACGTCTGTTCGCGGACGAACGCTCGGGCCAGCGCACTCACGCCCCGGCGGCGCGGGCCAGCAGCGCGCGCGTGGCCGCGGTCTCGTCGGGGTTGCCGCCCATGACGACCGCGGTGAAGTCGGTGGCGCCGGCGTCGGCCACAGAGGCGATGCCCTCGCGCACCTCGTCCTCCGTGCCCACGAACGACAGGTCCTCGAGGCCGTGGATGCCCTCGATGTCGAGCATGGCGCGGTAGCTGGGGAGCTCGGCGTAGTTGGCCAGGATCTTGCCGATGAACTCGCGGGCCGGGCCGGGCTGGTCGGTGACCCAGCACGGGATGCTGCACACGATCGACGGCTGGGCACGACCGGCCTCGTCGGCAGCCTCGTCGATGCGGGGCTTGATGTGCGACGCGATCGTCTTGGGGCCCACGCACCACAGGATGGTGCCGTCGGACCGCTTGCCGGCGATGCGCAGCATCTGATCACCGAGCGCGGCCAGCATCAGCTTGGGCGGGGTGTCGGTGGGACGGGGCATGGGCCCGTCGGCGGTCAGGCTCCAGATCTCGCCCTCGTGCTGCACCGTCTCGCCCCGCAGCAGCCCGCCGAGCACCTCGAGGTAGTCGAGGATGTGGCGGATCGGCTTCTCCCACGTCATGTGCCAACGGTCCTCCACCGCCGGCTGGTGCGACAGGCCGACGCCCAGCACGAGCCGGCCGTGGGTCTGGGCCTGCGCGGTGAGCGCGGCGGCAGCCAGCGCCATCGGGTGGCGGGTCCAGGTGGGCACCACGGCGGTGCCCAGTTCGATCACGTTGGTGGCCGGCCCGGCCGAGCCCAGCACACCGAGCGCGTCGGCCATGCCGGTCTGGGCCAGCCAGTAGGAGCTGAAGCCCTCGGCCTCGGCGCTGACGATGTCGGTGGTGATGGTCCCGAGGTCGGGGTTCACCAGGAGGGACGAGCCGTTGATGCCGATGCGCATGCCCCCGACCCTACGACCCACCCCTCCGAAACTGGCAGCCCGCGCGTACCGGAACTGGCAGCTCGCGCGTACCGAATGCCCTCGGCCAGACCCCCTTGGTACGGAGGGGCTGCCAGATTCGGTACGGAGCGACTGCCAGATTCTCAGGGGGCGGTCAGAGGAGGGCTTCGACCAGGGACGGGCCCTCGCTGGCCAGGCCTCGGGCGATGCCGTCGCGCAGCTCGTCGAGCGTCTTGGCGCGGCTGGCCTCCACGCCGAAGCCGCGGGCCAGCGACACCCAGTCGGGGGCGGGGCCGCCGAGGTCGGTGAGCGCGCGGGCCTGGGGACCGGGGTCGTCGTTGCCGGTGCGGTGCAGCTCCATCTGCAGGATGCGGTACGCCTGGTTGGCGCACACCACCACGGTCACGTCGAGGTTCTCACGCGCCATGGTCCACAGCGCTTGCAGCGTGTAGAGGCCGGACCCGTCGGCCTGGAGGGCGATGACCTTGCGGTCGGGGGCGGCCACGGCCGCGCCCACCGCGCAGGGCAGGCCCTGGCCGATGGCACCGCCGGTGAGCGAGAGCGCCTCGTGCCGGGGTGCGCCGGCGGCGTTGATGGCCCAGCCCAGGCCCGAGGTGGCCGACTCGTTCACGACGATGGCGTCCTCGGGCTGCATCGCCGCCACCATGGCGCCGAGCGTGAAGATGTCGATGTCGCCGCTGTCGGGCGCTTCGGCGGCGTCGACGGACGGGACGTCGGCCGGCGGGCAGCCGAGGGCGTCGACGACCGCGTCGAGCCCGATGTGGCCGCGCACGCCGGGCCCGACCAGCGTGACGACCTCGCAGTCGTCCGCCACCAGGTCGCTGCGCCCGAGGGACTGGTACCCGAAGAAGGCCACCGGCGAACGGGTGCCGGCACAGATGAGCGTGCGCACGTCGGCGAGGGCGTCGATGGCCTGCTCGGGGAAGTAGGGGATGGCGTCGAAGCGCGGCAGTCCACGGCCCTGCTCGAGCACGGCCGGGAACGTGTCGACCAGCACCCGGGCGCCGGTGGCCTGGGCGATGCGGTGGGCGGCCATCAGCTCGGCCCGGCGGATGGTGCCGCCCAGCAGGATGGCCACGCCGTCGGCGCTGCGCAGCCGAGCGGCGGCGACGCCCACCGCGTCGGCGTCCAACGGATCGACCTCGTCGTCGGGGGCGACCACGTCGTGCAGGTCGGCCGAGCCCCAGGCGGCGTCCTGGGGGACGATGATCGTGGAGACGCCGGAGGGCGGGCCCATGGCCGCGGCGTGGGCCTCGGTCATGGCCGCCGCCGCGTGACTGGCGTGGCTCAGGCGACCCACGTGGCGGGACACCGGTCGAGCGAGGGACTCGATGTCGGTGGTGAGCGGTGCGTCGGCATCGAGGTGCCAGGTGGCGTGGTCGCCGATCAGGTTGATGACCGGCGTGTGCGCGCGGCGGGCGTTGTGCAGGTTGGCGATGCCGTTGCCGAAGCCGGGACCGAGGTGGAGCAGCGTCAGCGCCGGCCGGCCCGTGACCCGCCCGTAGCCGTCGGCGGCACCGGTGACGACCCCCTCGAACAGCCCGAGGATGCCTCGGATGCCGGGCACCGAGTCGAGCGCGCCGACCAGTTCCATCTCGGTGGTGCCCGGGTTGGCGAAGCACACCTCGACGCCACGATCGGCGGCGGTTCGCAACAGCAGCTCTGCCCCGTTCAACGTTCCTCCCTCGGGTTCGCCTCGTCGACGTTCGCGCGCGGCGCCGCCTCACGGTGCCACGTCGGGCGCCGCCGAGCACGTGCGGACGACGCGCACGGGCGCGTCACACGCGTCGGGTGCGGTCAGCGCATGCGGCGGGGGATGTCGTCGACGACGTAGCCCCGCCTGGACAGCTCGGCCTTGAGCTGCTCGGCGTTGGCGCGGTCGCGGGTCTCGACCAGCAGCTCGATCTCGGTGACGCGAGCGGAGTGCACGCCGAACTCTCGGTGGTGCCACAGGTCGATGATGTTGCCGCCGGCCTCTCCGACGGCGGCGGTGAGCTTGCCGAGCGCGCCCGGGGCGTCGGGCACCTCCATGACCAGGCGGCACAGACGACCCGTGCGGGCCAGGCCGCGCATGATGACCGACGCCAGCAGGCGCAGGTCGATGTTGGCGCCCGAGTGGATGAGCCCGACGGTGCGACCGGCGAAGCGGTCGGGGTCGGCCAGCAAGGCGGCCAGCGGGGCGGCGCCGGCGCCCTCGCTCACGATCTTCTCGATCTCGAGGTACCAGACCACCGCTTCTTCGATGGTCCGCTCCGGCACGGCGACCATGTCGTCGGCCAGCGCGGCGATGATCTCGGTGGTGAGCACGCCGGGGGCCTTCACGGCGATGCCCTCGGCGATGGTGGGACCCCAGAGCGGATCGGCCTCGGTCACCGAGCGTCCGGTGGCCGCCACCATCGCCGGGTACAGCTCGGACTGGACGCCGATGAGCTCGGTGCGGGGCGACATGCTGCGGGCGGCCAGGCACACGCCGGAGAAGAGCCCGCCGCCACCCACGGGGGTGACCAGCACGTCGAGCGCGGGGCCGTCCTCGAACAGCTCGACCGCGCACGTGCCCTGTCCGGCGATGATGAGCTTGTCGTCGTACGGCGGGATGAACGTGGCGCCCTGCTCGGCCACGAGCCGCTGGGCGACCTCCTTGGCCTCTTCCAGGGTCTCGCCCTGGAGCACCACCGTGGCGCCGTTGTCCTCGGTGCTGGCCACCTTGTTCACCGGCGTGCCGAGCGGCATCACGATGGTGGACGGGATGCCCAGCAGCGTGGCGTGGTGGGCGACCGCCTGGGCGTGGTTGCCGGCGGACATGGCGACCACCCCGGCCCGGGCCTCCTCGGGCGTGAGGGCCAGCAGGCGGTTGCGTGCCCCCCGCTCCTTGAACGACGCCGTGTACTGGAGGTGCTCGAACTTGATCCACACGTCGGCACCGGTGATGGCCGAGAGCGTGCGCGAGCGCGCCATCGGCGTGCGGACGACCGCGCCTGCGATGGCGCGGTGCGCGGCCTGCACGTCCTCGAAGGTGACCGGGAGACGCCCCTCGTACACGACCGCATGCTGTCACGGCTGCCGACTCGCCGAGGGGAGCGCGCCCCCGCCCACGTAGGATCGCGCCCATGGCCGCCTACGAAGCGCCCGAGTGGCACCCTGCGTTCGAGGAGTACTGCGAGGCGATCTGGGAGCTGGCCGAGGACGACATCGCCGTCATCCAGGCGCGCATCGCCGACCGCCTCGACGTGTCGCGGCCGGCCGTGTCGGAGATGATCCGCAAGCTCGACGGCGAGGGCCTGGTGCGCGCCGACGCCGGCAAGATCTCGCTCACCGCCGACGGCCGCCGCCTGGCCGAGCGCGTCGTCCGCCGCCACCGCCTGGCCGAGCGCTTCCTCACCGACGTGCTCGGCCTGTCGTGGGCCGTCGCCCACCAGGAGGCGGGCAAGTGGGAGCACGTCATGTCCGACGAGGTCGAAGCGGCCATGGACACGCTGCTCGGCTCGCCCACGACGTGCCCGCACGGCAACCCGATCCCCGGGTCGAGCTACGACCAGCCGACCACCACGCCGCTGTCCGCCGTCGACGTCGGCACCGGGTTCGTGGTGTCGCGCATCCCCGAGGAGCTCGAGTTCACGCCCGGCCTGCTCGACTTCCTCGAGGACGCCAACCTCACCCCCGGCACCGAGGGCACGGTCACGGCGTCATCGCCCGACGGCACCACCACGGTGGAGGTCGACGGGCACACGATCGGCATCGGTGCGTTCGCCAGCGAGCGCATCCTGGTCGCCGGCCGCTGAGCTGCGCCCGGCATCCGGCCGCCCGGGGTCCCCTCCCGACGCCAGCCGCCAGCCCAGCACCGCCAGCCCGACCAGCACCAGAACCCAGACCACGTCGCCGGCCACCACGGCGGTGCCCGTCGCCCGTTGGTCGGGCAGCAGCAGCGACCACGGACGGGGCCAGCCGGCGCTGCGGTCGAGGTCGACGATCAGCCGGAACTGCCCGAACGTCGACTCCGCGACCGTCCACAGCCAGGCCACGGCCCCGAACAGACCAGCGACGACCGTGGCGGCCAGCCACCGTCGTCCCGCGAGCGGACTCTTGACGAACCGGTCGTCGACGAACGCGGCCACGGCGAGCACGACCAGGGGCAGGACCACCACCACCTGACGGCCGGGCCACCACCAGCCGTGCATGGTGAGCGCCACCCACGTGGCGGTGGCCCAGCCGGCGGCGAGGGGCACGAGCAACACGACGGCGGTGCGGCCGCCACGGCGGGCCACCCAGGCCAGGGCGGGCACCCCCAGCAGCCAACCCGGCGCCCAGGCCACGAGCCCGAAGTGCCGGTCGACCAACAGGCCGAGCAGCCGCACCGTGCGACCGACGTGGTCGGGGTGCTGTCCGACGACCGTCAGCTCGCCGGCGGTGAAGTGGTCGCCCGCGGCATACACGGTCCACCCGCCGTACAGCCGTTGGTGGAACACGAGGTAGGCGACGCCGGCCAGGGCGAGCACGACGAGCGCTGCTCGCCGGTGGCGACGGTCGCTCACCAGACCGATCAGGGCGATGGCGGCGGCCACGCCGGCGTACTTGACGCCGAGCCAGGGAAGGGCGACCACTGCGCCCACCCAGATCGCCGTGCCCGTCCAGGTCGGGACAGCCGGCGGCGTCCACCGCGCCTCCGGTCTGGTCGGCAGGAGCGCGGCGGCAGCACCGGCAACCGCCAGCGCGGCAGGTAGTTCGGGGTACAGCTGCGAGCCGTAGGCGGCGAAGGGCGCCACCGCGGCGAACCCGCCCACGGTGACGAGCGCGGTGCGGACGGACACGCCGAGGCGGGCGACGGCTGTCCACGCGAGCGCGCCGGCCAGCGCCCCGGCCAGCAGCGCCATCACCAGTCGAGCGCCGGCCAGCTCGGCGTACTGCCAATCGGGCGCAACTGCCGACACCACGGCGACGCCGGGGGCGAGCAAGGCGGGCAACAAGGGGTCGTGCGGGCTCAGGGTGGTGCCGTCGGCGCGTGGCTCGGTCTGGGTGGGAAGCGGCGCCCGGTGGAAGGCCCGCCACCGCTGGGCGTCGAGCTCGTCGGCGATGTCGAGGTCCCCGTCCTCGGCCAGGCTGATGGCGCTGAGCAGGTACTGGGGCTCATCGGCCGTCACCCGACCGCCGGCGGTCGCCCGCACGCCGGCACCCAGACCCGACCACAGCGCGGTGGCCACGAACACCACCGCCAGCACCCGCGCCGGCGAGCGCCACGGGGAGCCGGGTCGGGACGACACGTCGTCCGATGCTAGGGCCTCGGATGCTGGGACGCCGATCAAGATCTGTAAGGTATGCCTAATGCTCGTGGAGAACCCATGGACGTCGGCAGCCCGAACGGCCGGTGCGCCGGCACCGGTGGTGCTGTTCCTGCCCGCCCGCGACGAGATCGCGACGGTGCGGGCGGTGCTCGACCGGATCCCGCCGTCGGTGCGCGTGGCCGACGTCGAGCACCCGGTGCGGACCCTGGTGGTCGACGACGGGTCGACCGACGGCACCGGCGACGCCGCCCGGGCAGCGGGCGCGCACGTCTTGCGCACCGACGGCGTCGGCCTGGGCGCAGCGGTGGCGCTCGGGTTGCGCTGGGCCGGCACGGTCGACGCTGCGGCCGTCGCCTTCTGCGACGCCGACCTCGAGTACGACCCGGCCGAGCTCGCCGAGCTCGTCGCACCCGTGCTCGACGGCCGCGCCGACTACGTGGTCGGTTCGCGGTTCCTCGGTGGACCTCGGCGCATGAAGCCCCACCGCAACCTCGGCAACCGGGTGCTCACGGTGCTCACCCGGTGGGCCGTCGGTGGCCCTCCCGATGGCCGGCGGGTCGCGCTCACCGACGGGCAGTCCGGCTACCGCGCCCTGTCGGCCGACGCAGCACGCGCCGCCGAGATCGCCCACGACTACAACTACGCCCAGGTCCTGACGCTCGACCTGATCGGCAAGGGCTTCCGGTACGCCGAGGTGCCGATCTCCTACGCGCACCGCGAGATCGGGCGCTCGTTCGTGCGCCTGCCCGTCTACCTGCGGCGGGTCCTGCCGGCCATGTGGCGGGTCCGCCGCTCGTGGGGCGCGCGGCGCGGCCGATCGGCCATCATTCGGACATGGCACCCGATCAGGACCGACCCCGGACCGCTGCGGTCGTGCTCGGCAGCGGCGGCGCCCGCGGCTACGCCCACATCGGTGCGCTGCAGGTCATCCTCGAGCGTGGCTTCGACGTCGTAGCCGTCGCCGGCTCGTCCATGGGGGCCCTGGTCGGTGGCGTGTACGCAGCCGGCCGCCTCGACGACTACACGGCGTGGGTCACCGGCCTCCGCCACCTGGACCTGCTCCGTCTGGTCGACCTGTCGCTGTCGGCCGGCGGCGCCATGCGGGGCGAGAAGGTCTTCGCCGTCGTGCGTGACATGGTGGGCGACACGCTCATCGAGGATCTCCCCGTGGCCTACACGGCGGTGGCGACGGATCTGCTGTCCCACCGCGAGGTGTGGTTCCAGGAGGGGCGCCTGGCCGATGCCATCCGGGCCTCGGTGGCCATCCCGTCGCTGTTCACGCCGGTGGTGTCGGGTGACCAGCTCCTGGTCGACGGGGCGCTCCTGAACCCGGTGCCGATCCTGCCGACGTTGCCGGCCAACGCCGAGGTCACCATCGCGGTGAGCCTGTCGGGCGACGTCCGCCGCCACTCCCCCACCCGGGCGTCCGGTCCGGTCACCGCCCCGGTCCTCGAGGAACCGACCCTCGCCGGCGACAACAGCTCGAGCTCCGATGCCGTGACGCTGCGCCAGCGGGCCGCCCGCTTCTTCGACTGGGACGCGGTGCGGGCCATGCTGGCCCGCGCCGACCGCACCACGCCCACGGCGCCGGCGCCGGGTGTCGACGTCGCCGACGTCGGCCGCCTCGAGATCGTCAACATGGCCTACGAGGTGATGCAGGCGACGCTGACCTCCTACAAGCTCGCCGGGTACCCGCCCGACGTGCTCGTCGAGATCCCCAAGGCCAGCGCCCGCACGTTCGAGTTCCACCGGGCACCCGAGCTGATCGAGCTGGGCCGGGTCTGCACCGAGGCGGCGCTGACCGACGCCGGTCTGTGAGCGAAGCGAACGGCTCAATCCTCGACCACGTAGTCGCGGAAGCCCTCCCGCGCCACGGCCCAGGCGGCGTGGTCGAACGAGCCGTCATCACGGACGCACTCGGCCGCCTGCACGCCCATCTGCAGGACGTGGTGGGTGTTGTCGGGCGTGAACAGCCCCTGGCGGCCGAGCACGGTGACCCGGTGCGAGCGCGCCATGGCCTGCTCGGCGCGGTCGAGGTCGGCGAGGGTCTGCGGGGTCATCACCGGGTAGACGGCGGGCAGGCGCTCGACGTGCACCTCGACCGGACGTGGGTCGGGCAGGCCCACCCGGACCAGGTCGTCGGCGACCCGTCGGCCCAGGTCAGCCGATGACGCCCGCCAGACGTCGTCGTCGCGCCAGCAGGGGATCTCGGCGCACAGCACGGTGCGGTCGAGTGGGTCGTCGGGATCGTCGCGGTAGTTGGTGGGTTCGGACAGGCGCGTGGGCAGCACGTGCCGCTCGGGGAGGTAGTGGGCGTCGAAGGGCGTGTAGGGCCGCCGGTCGAGCACCAGGTACACGAGGACCATGGCCCGCATGCGCGGAGGCACCACCGGGTCGAGCAACCCCAGCCACGAGGCGGTGACCGCCGCCGGCGTGGTGGCGAACACGTGCTGGGCGGTCACGATGCGACCGTCGGACAGCCCGACGATCACGCGGTCGTCGTGTTCGATGAGACGGGTCACCCGGCGGCCGGTCTCCACCGGCACCCACTCGGCGAGCGACTCGACGATGCTGCCGAAGCCACCCTCGGGATAGAGGAACGTGGGCTTGGAACGCACCCCGCGCACCAGCCGTCGGGCCACCTCACCGGGCGACGACGCCGAGATGCGCCGGCGGGCGAGCTCGCCGGCCAGCTGCCGCGGGTCGGTGCCCCAGAGCTTCCACGCGTAGGGCTGGTGGAAGCGAGACCAGACGATCGGGCCCAGGCCGGCACGGACGACGTCGGCGTAGGAGTCGCCTCGGGCCCGGCGGGCCGGCGCCACCGCCGCGTCGAGCGCGGCGCGGACCGCAATGCCGGCCGGCAGGCCGCGCGCCAACCCCACCGGGGTGAGCGGGAACGGGAGCCAGCGCTCACCCAAGCGGATCCGGCCGTGCCGGCGTCGCTCCTGCAGCCGCACGCACTGGTGCAGCTCGTCCAGCAGCCACGGCGGGGTCGAGGGATGGAGACGATGGCTGCCGAGGTCGGCCCGGATGCCGCCGACGGTGATCGACGCCGCCATGCCCCCGATCCGCTCGCCGGCCTCGACCACCAGCACCTCGTGGCCGGCGCGCCGCAGCCGCCAGGCCGTGG
Source organism: uncultured Acidimicrobiaceae bacterium (assembly GCA_963800295.1). Taxonomy (GTDB): domain Bacteria; phylum Actinomycetota; class Acidimicrobiia; order Acidimicrobiales; family Salinilacustritrichaceae; genus Salinilacustrithrix. Next base: position 209,299 of record CAWDAJ010000008.1, on the reverse strand, counting down.
CCAGGCCCGCGGGACCAGCACCGACGACGACGTGCATCGGAACGGCGACCTACCGGTGCCGGGCGACGATCGAACGGGACGACGGACCGCGGTGGGCCGCCGAGCTCACCCGGCCTCCCGCTGGGGACGACGGTCGACGTGCCCGTTGGACGACGGGGCCTCGGCGTACCCGGCGGTGTCGGAACGACCGCCTGCCGGCTCGGTGAGCACGTCGGGGAGGGGTCGCTCGTGGACGATGGCCAGGCGCTTGGTGGAGCGGGTGAGCGCCACGTAGAGCGCCCGCCAGCCCTGTGCCTCCTCGTCGACGATGGCGGCCGGTTCGACCACCACCGAGCCGTCGACCTCGAGGCCCTTGACCATCCCGACCGGCACGACCGTGATCGGGGAACGCAGCCCCTGGCGGGTGGCCCGGCCGTGGACGACGCCGGCCCGGTCGAGCGCCTCGGACACGTCGTCGGCCAGCGTGGACGGCACGATGACCGCCAGCGAACCGGGGTCGATCAGATCGCGCTCGGCTCGGGCCACCTCGGCGGCGACCGCCGCCAGCTCGCCGGCGCCGGCCTGGCGGATCAGCGGGGCCTCGCCACCCTCTCGCACCGAGGTCGGCGGCGTGAGCTGCGGCGCCGCCTCGCGCAGCACGCGAGCGGCCAGCTCCATGTTGCTGGCCGGGATGCGGTAGCCCACGGTGAGCTCGACCTGGCGGCTGCCCCGCTTGGTGGGCAGGTGCTCGAGGATCTCGTCCCAGCTCTCGTGGGCCCACGCGCCGGTTGCCTGGGCGATGTCGCCGACGATGGTGAGCGACCCGCTCAGCGACCGGCGGGCCACCATCCGCAGCTGCATCGGCGACAGGTCCTGGGCCTCGTCGACCACGATGTGACCGTAGGTGCGGATCTCCTCCTCGTGGAGGCCGTCGGCCCGCTTGCGCTTGCGCTTGGGGCCGAGCCGCTCGCGAGCCTCGTCGAGCAGCGGCACGTCGTGCCAGGTGAACACGACGTCGTCGACCGAGGCCGAGCGCGGCCGGTGCAGCAGCGCCTGCTCGTCGGGCGTCAGCCACTTGCGGGAGGCGAGCTCGATGAGCGCCCGCGATCCGAACAGGTCGTGCAGCAGCTCGGCCGGGCTGAGCAGCGGCCACATCCACTCGAGCGCCTCGACCACGGTGGGGTGGCGGCGCAGGTCGGCGCGCACGCTGTCGGGGTCGACCGGGTTGCGGGCCGAGGCGGCGAGCGCCTCGAACAGCTGGGTCTCGACGAACTTGCGGGCCGCGTTGTGCCGCCGGTACCGCCGGGCGGCGTCGCGCGACGATGGCCGCCGACTCGGCGACGGTGCACCGCAGCGTCTGGGCCCCGAAGCCGACCCGGAGGTCGGCGCGCAGCGGGCGCTGCCGGTCGCGGATGGCCTTGCGGACGACCTCGGCCATGCGGGCGTCGCCCTTGACCCTGGCCGTGCGGGGCGCGTCCTGGCCGTCGACGCGCTCGCGCTCGACCAGGTCGGCGAGCACGGCCAGGTCGACGCCGGCCTCGCCCAGCGAGGGCAGCACCTGGTCGATGTAGCCGAGGAACAACCGGTTGGGACCGAGCACCAGCACGCCCTGGCCCTCGAGGGGGAACCGGTGGGTGTACAGCAGGTAGGCGGCGCGGTGCAGCGCCACCACCGTCTTGCCCGTGCCGGGGCCGCCCTGGACGACGAGCACGCCGGCCAGTTCGGACCGGATGATCTCGTCCTGCTCGCCCTGGATGGTGGCGACGATGTCGCCGAGCTTGCCCGTGCGGGTGGTCTCCAGCGCCCGGATCAGCGCACCGTGGCCCTGGATGCGGTCGTCCTCGGCCAGGGCGATGCCGCCGTCGGCGTGGTGGACGGCGTCGCCGAACAGCTCGTCCTCGAGGTTGAGCAGCGTGCGGCCCCGAGCCGTGAAGTGCCGGCGGCGGGCCAGCCCCATGGCGTCGCGCCCGGTGGCCCGGTAGAAGGACTCGGCGATCGGCGCCCGCCAGTCGACAACGACCGGCTCCTGGTCGTCATCGGCAACCGACGTGCGACCGATGTAGAAGGTGTCGGCGCCGTGGTCGACGTCGGTGTCGAGCCGCCCGAAGACCAGCGACCCCTCCCCCAGCTCGAGCTGCCCCAGGCGGGTGGCGATGTTCCCCTCGATCATCTCCCGCTCCCAGCGAGCCTGCTCGGTGCCTCCCCGACCGACCTCGACCATCCCGCGGAGCCGGCGTGCCCGGTGGCGGGCGGACTCCAGACAGTCGTACGCGTGGTCGACGTAGGCCTGCTCTGCAGCCAGTTCGGGGTGTTCCGTCAACGGGGCTCGCCTTCAGGACTGCGAAAGGGGATCCGACAGCGTATCCGCTCCGAGCGAACCCTCGCCCACGGTGTCCAGCAGGAAGGCCAGGACCAGCGCCTCGTCACGCCATGCGTCGTAGCGACCCGACGGCCCACCGTGGCCCGCACCCATCTCGGTCTTGAGCAGGAACGGTCCGGACCCGGGGATGTCGCCGGCCACGTCTCGCAGCCGGGCCACCCACTTCGCCGGTTCCCAGTAGCCGACCCGCGGGTCGTGCAAGCCACCGGTGGCCAGCACCGCCGGCAGCCGGCGGGCGGGCACGTTCTCGTACGGCGTGTACGACGCCATGAGCTGGAAGATCCGGCGCGACTCGGCAGGGTTGCCCCACTCCTCCCACTCGATGACGGTGAGCGGCAGACTCGGATCGAGGATCGTGTCGAGCGCATCGACGAACGGGACCTCGGCCACGACAGCCGCCCACAGCTCCGGCGCCCGGTTGAGAGCGGCGCCGACCAGGAGGCCGCCGGCGGAGCCGCCGCGGATGGCCAGCCGTCCCTGGCCGGCCACGCCTTCGTCGATCAGTTGGCGGCCGCAGGCGATGAGGTCGTCGAAGCTGTGGGTCTTGTGGTCGAGCTTGCCGTCGAGGTACCAGCGCCGACCCATCTCGCCACCGCCGCGCACGTGGCCGATGGCGAAGGCCCACCCCCGGTCGAGCAGGGAGAGCCGAGCGATGGAGAAGCCGGGGTCGATGGAGATCTCGTAGGCCCCGTAGCCGTACAGCAGCGCGGGACCGCCGGCCTGGCGATCGCGACGGTGGACGAGGCTGACCGGGATCCTGGTGCCGTCCTCCGCGGTGGCCCAGATGCGGCGCGACACGTAGTCGTCCGGGTCGTAGCCGCCCAGCACCGGCTGCACCTTGCGGACGTGGCGCTCACCGGTGTCGAGGTCGACGTCGACCACCGTCGGGGGCGTGGTCAGCGACGTGTAGACGTGGCGGAGCTGGGGCCAGTGGAGGTCGGGGTTCTCGGCCAGGGAGATCACCGAGACCTCCTCGGGCTGGTCGAGGAACGACTCCTCGCCGGTGGCCAGCCGTCGCAGGCGAACCCGGGTGGTGGCCTCGGTGCGCTCCTCCACCAGGAGGTGGCCGGCGAGCACGTCGAGCTGCTCGAGGCGCACGCCGGGACGGTGCGGCACCACGTCCTGCCACCCCGCCGGACCGGTCTCGCCGGCGGCCAGCGCGTCGTCGACCGGGACGGAGACCACGCGGAAGTCGAGGGCGTCGTCGTTGGTGAGCAGGTAGAAGGTGCCGTCCAGGTGCTCGACGTCGACCTCGATCCCCTGGCGTCGCGGTGCCACGGTCCGGAACGTCGCCGTCGCATCGTCGGTGGGGCAGACCCGCAGCTCGCTGGTCACGTTGGAGCCCATGGCCAGCACCAGCCAGCGCCGGTCCTTGGTCTCGGAGATCGAGCAGAAGAACCGCTCGTCGTCCTCCCGGTGGACCAGCACGTCGGCGGACTCGGGCGTGCCCAGCGTGTGGCGCCAGATCTCGTGCGGGCGCGTGGCCGCGTCGGGTCGCGTGTAGAAGAAGTGGCGACCGTCGGCCGACCAGGCCGTGGAGTAGTAGACGCCGGTGACCTCGTCGGGTGAGCCGTCGGGCAGCGAGCGGTCCCGACCGGTGGCCAGGTCGCGAAAGCGCAGCGTGTAGCGCTCGGAGCCGTTGCGGTCGGCAGCCCAGGCGAGCACGGTGTCGTCGGGCGAGTAATCGAACACCCCGAGGGCGAAGTAGTCGCCGTCACCCGCTTCGACGTTGCCGTCGAGCACCACCTGCTCGGCCGCTCGCACCTCGGGGTCGTCGGGGTCGGGAGGATCGGCCTCGGACCCGGCCGCCAGCCGGCAGTGCACGCTGTACTGCTCGCCCTCGATCGTGCGGCTGTAGTGCCACCAGTCGCCGTCGCGCTCGGGCACCGACAGATCGGTCTCCTGCACCCGGCCCTTGATCTCGGCGAAGATCCGCTCCTGGAGGTCCGTGGTGTGGGCGAGCACCTCGGCGGTGTGGGCGTTCTCGGCCTCGAGGTGGGCCAGCACCTCCTCGTCGCTGCGCTCGTCGTCTCGCAACCAGGCGTACTCGTCGGCGGTGGTGGTGCCGTGGAGCTCGCGGGTGACCGGCTCCTTGCGGGGACGGGGGGCAGGCATCCGGCGACGCTACCCACCCGATCTGGCAGTCGCTGCGTACCGCGCCCGGTCGTCTCATAGGTTGCGGCCATGGCGCCGCGCCCCGACCATCCCTTCCTGCAGGCCTGCCGCGGTCTGCCGGCCGACCACGTGCCCGTCTGGTTCATGCGCCAGGCCGGCCGCTCGCTGCCCGAGTACAACCAGGTGAAGGGCGACCTGTCGATCCTCGACGCGGTCGAGAAGCCCGGGCTGGCCGCCGAGCTCACGCTCCAGCCCGTGCGCCGGTACGGCGTCGACGCCGCCATCTTCTACAGCGACATCGTCGTGCCCGCCCGCGCCGTCGGGTTCGGGATCGACATCGTCGCCGGCGTCGGTCCCGTGGCCGAGCACCCGTTCCGCACCGAGGCCGACCTCGACCGCCTGCCGGTTCTCGTGCCCGAGGAGCACTCGCCCTACATCGCGGAGACCGTCCGCATCCTGGTCGACGAGCTGGGCGACCGGCCGCTCATCGGGTTCGCCGGCGCGCCGTTCACCGTGGCCAGCTACCTGATCGAGGGCCGGCCCAGCCGCAGCTACGAGCAGACCAAGCGGATGATGTTCGCCGAACCCGAGCTGTTCGCCGCCCTCCTCGATCGCCTCGCCGACATCGCCGTCGCATCGCTGCGCGACCAGATCACCGCCGGCGCCAGCGCCGTCCAGCTGTTCGACTCGTGGGCGGGCGCGCTCAGCCCGCCGGTCTACGAGCGCTACGTGCTCCCCCACTCGCGCAAGGTGTTCGAGGGCATCGCCGACCTCGGCGTGCCCCGGATCCACTTCGGCGTGGGCACCGGCGAGCTGCTGGCCCTCATGGCCGACGCCGGCGCCGACGTGGTCGGCGTCGACTGGCGGGTGCCGCTCGACGCCGCCCGTCTCCGGGTGCCCGGCAAGGCCGTGCAGGGCAACCTCGACCCGGCCGTCACCTTCGCCGGCTGGGACGCCACGCGGGCCGCCACCGACGACGTGCTGGCCCGCAACGACGGGCGCCCCGGTCACGTGTTCAACCTCGGCCACGGCGTGCTGCCCGACACCGACCCCGACATCCTCGCCCGCGTCGTCGACCACGTCCACGAGCACGGCCGCACCGACGGCGACGCAGGGGCGGCGGCCTGATGGCCCGGTTCGCCGTCGTCGGCGCCGGCATCGCGGGTCTCTCCGCTGCGTGGGAGCTCGAGCGAGCCGGGCACGAGGTCGTGGTGTTCGAGGCCGACGCCCGACACCGGCGGCAAGCTGCAGCAGTCGCCGGTGCCCGGGCTGGCCTTCCCCCTCGACGAGGGCGCCGATGCGTTCCTGGCCCGGGTCCCCGACGCGCTCGAGCTGTGCGCCGAGCTGGGGATCGACGACCTCGTCCACCCGGCGGCGAGGAACGCGTGGGTGTTCGCCGGCAACCGCCTGCGACCGCTCCCCACGGGCCAACTGCTCGGGCTGCCCACCGATCTCGACGAGGTGGCGGCCAGCGGACTGGTGTCTCCCGCCGGCATCGCACGCGCCCGCCAGGACCTCGACTCCGACGCCGCGCCGCCCACGTCCGACCTGTCGGTGGGCGAGCTCGTCCGCAGCCGGTTGGGCGACGAGGTGTGCGACCACCTGGTCGAGCCGTTGCTCGGCGGCATCAACGGCGGCGAGGCCGACGGGCTGTCGGCGCAGGCCGCCGCCGCGCAGATCTGGGCGTGCGCCCAGAAGGGCGGCTCGCTCATCCGCGCCGCGGCAGCCATGAAGGCCCAAGCCACCGGCGACGCCCCGGTCTTCGCCACCCCCGCGGCGGGCATGGCCGAGCTCCCCCGGCGGCTGCGTGACGCGCTGCGGGCCGAGATCCGGACCGGGGCGGCCGTGCGCACCGTCACCGCCCATGGCGGCGGGGTCACCGTCGACGGCGAGCGGTTCGCCGGCGTCGTGCTGGCCACGCCGGCCGACGTCGCCGGTCACGTCCTGGCGGACGCCGTACCAGGGGTGGCCTCGCCGCTGGCCGCGACCGACTTCGCATCCGTGGTGATGGTGACGGTCGTGGCCGACGCCGACCGGGTCGACCACCCGCTGGATGGCAGCGGCTTCGTCGTCGCCCGCACCGCCGGCCCGTCGATCACCGCGGCTTCCTGGGCGTCGTCGAAGTGGTCGCACTGGAACGACGGCGAGCACGTCGTGTTCCGCCTCTCGCTCGGCCACGACGCCGACCCGGTCGACTGGTGCGGCCGCCACGACCGTGAGCTGGTGGCCACCGCGGTGGCCGACCTCCAGGAGATCATGGAGACCGAGATCGTCCCGGTGGGCACCCGGGTGGGACGCTGGCCCCGGTCGTTCCCCCAGTACCGGCCCGGCCACCTCGACCGGGTCGACGGCATCCGCGACGCCGTGCGGTCCATCGGCCCGGTGGCGCTGGCCGGCATGTCCTACGACGGCATCGGCGTCCCCGCGTGCATCCGCAGCGGCCGGAAGGCGACCCGCCAGCTGCTCTCCTGAGGCGCGACTGACGCCACGGGCGTGCGCGTGTTACACCGAGACCGATGGTCTCGCCCCGCTGGCTCCGGCGCCACCCGCTCTGGCAGCGGCTGCTCGCCGCCGGCGTCTCCGCGACGCTCGTCGCCGTCGGCGCGGCGATGGCCATCGGCGGCCCCGACGACGGCCACGACACCCACGACGTCGCCGTCGCCGCCGTGGCGCTGGCCGCCTCCGCCGACGCCGATGCCCAACCCGACCTCGACCCGCTGGCCGGCATCACCGTCGCCCAGGCGAAGGTGCACGTGTCGGGCACCGACCAGGCCAGCCTCCCGGTCCCCGAGCTGGCCCCGCTCGACCCCCACGCCCCCACGCCCGAGGTGCGGCACGGCACGCTCGAGATCCCCTCGATCGGACTGAGCCAGCCGTTCTTCGAAGGCGTCACGCTCACCGCCATCAACCGCGGGCCCAGCCACTGGCCGGGCACGGCGATGCCCGGCGAGATCGGCAACGTGGTGATCGCCGGTCACCGCACCACCTACACCCGTCCGTTCTGGGACCTGCAGGCGGTGCAGCCCGGTGACGAGCTGATCTTCACCATGGAGGACGGCACCCGGTACGTGTACGTGCACGACTACACCGAGATCGTCGACCCCGAGGACACCCACATCGTCGACCAGACGTCGGCACGCACGGCCACGCTCTTCGGCTGCCACCCGCGCTTCTCGGCCCGGCACCGCATCGTGGCCCACTTCCACCTGCAGCCGGTGACCACCACGGTCGAGGTGGTCGACACCGACCAGATCCGCGCTCCGCAGGACAGCTGAGCGGCCGCTCGGCGGCCGAGCTGCCTGCCAATCGGGCACCTCTCGGTGCCAGACTCGGCGCGCTCATGCGACGCTCCGTTCCCTACGTCCTCGCGCTGCTCGCCGGGCTGCTGCTGGCGGCGGCCACACCCCCGTGGGGCTTCTGGATCGCCGCGTTCTTCGGCATCGCCCTGCTCGACCACGTGCTCGACGGCACCACCGGATGGGCCCGGTTCGGTCGGGCGTGGCTGGTCTGGGCCGCCCTGCTCTACCCCACCATCTTCTGGATGCGGGCCATGACCCTGCCCGGCTACGTCATCGCCGCCGCCGCCTACGCCGGCTTCCTGGCCGCCGGCACCCTGCTGGCACCCACCGGTCCGGGACGCTTCGTCGCCCTGCCCGGGGGCATCATGCTCGCAGAATGGGTGCGCTGGCGGTGGCCCTTCGGCGGCGTGCCGCTGTCCAACCTCGCCATCGGCCAGGTGGCCGGCCCGCTGGCGCCGATGCTCCGCGTGGGCGGCGCCCTGTTCGTGGTCGGCATGACGGTCACCGTCGGCTGCGTGCTCGCCGCGGCGTGGAAGCGCCAGCCCCGCATCGCGCTCGCCCTGGCGGCGTTCACCGCCGTCGTCCTCGGCGTCGCCATCGTCGCCCCCGACGGCAACCCGACCGGCGAGCGCCTCGACGTCGCCCTGGTGCAGGGCGGGGGCCCGCAGGGCACGCGCGCCGACGAGACCGACCCGTCGGTGGTGTTCCAGCGCCACATCGACGCGTCGAACCAGATCGACTCCGGACACGACCTCGACCTGGTGATCTGGCCCGAGGACGTCGTCGACGTGGCCACCCTGCGGGGCAGCGCCGAGGACCGGCAGTTGCGCAACCTGGCCCGCCGTCTGCACACGACGCTCATCGTCGGCGTCGTCGAGGACGAAGGCGCCGATGCGTTCCACAACTGGGCCGTGGTCTACGACCCGGCGGGTGACGAGCTCGACCGCTACGAGAAGGTCGAGCGTGTGCCGTTCGGCGAGTGGGTCCCCATGCGGTCGATCATCGAGCCGCTGTCGGGCGGCTCCGTGCCCGACCGCGACGCGCTCATCGGGCAGGAGCCCGCCGTGGTGCACACCGAGCACGGGACGCTCGGGGTCATGATCTCGTGGGAGGTCTTCTTCGGCGAGCGGGCCCGCGACGCCGCCACCCACGGCGCCGAGGTGCTCCTCAACCCGACGAACGGGTCCAGCTTCGAGGGCACCCAGGTCCAGACCCAACAGGTGGCCAGCTCGCGCATGCGGGCCATCGAGAACGGCCGCTGGGTCACCCAAGTGGCCCCCACCGGGTTCAGCGCCGTGGTGACGCCCGACGGGGACGTGCGCCAGCGCACCGCCGTGTCCGAGCAGCGCGTCCTCTACGACACGATCGAGCTGCGCACGGGCGAGACGATCTACGCGCGGCTCGGCGACGACCTGGCGCTGGTCTACGCCGCAGCCTGTCTGGCCGTGGGCTGGGCGTTGGACCGGCGGTGGGGCGACCGCACCGCCGAGCGCTCCGACGACGACATGGCGTCGGTGGCTCCGTAGGTCCGCAGGGTCAGACCTCGAGCAGCACCGTCACCGGCCCATCGTTCACCAGCGCCACCGCCATCTCGGTGCGGAAGCGACCGGTCTCGACCGCGAGGCCGGCGTCCCGGAGCTCGTCGACGACCCGGTCGACCAGCGGCTCGGCGTGCTCGGGTCGGGCCGCCTGGATCCACGACGGACGGTTGCCCTTGGCCGTGTCGCCGTAGAGCGTGAACTGGCTGACCACCAGCACGTCGAGGCCATGGTCGAGCGCCGACTCGTTCATGACGCCTTCGGCGTCGTCGAACACGCGCAGCTTGGCGACCTTGGCCGCCAGCTTCGCCGCCTGCTCGGGTCCGTCGTCGTGGGTGACGCCGACCAGCACGCACAGGCCCGGGCCGATCGCACCGACGACCTCGTCGTCGACGGTGACGCTCGCTTCGGTCACCCGTTGCACCAGCGCTCGCACGCCGGCGGAGCGTACCGGCGCCCGCACTCGCTTCGGGCACAATGACCGGCGCCATGGAGACCCTGACCGCCGGCGATGCCGCCGTCACCATCGACCACGAGCACGGCGGACGGCTGTCGTCGCTGATCGTCGACGGCCACGAGCTACTCGTCAGCGTCGGCACCGGATTGCTCGACCCCACCGGCTGGGGGGCATACCCGCTGGCGCCGTGGGCCGGCCGGATCCGCAAGGGCCGCTTCCCGTGGGGCGGCCGCACGATCGAGCTGCCCATCAACATGCCGCCGCACGCCATCCACGGCACCGCCCACCTCCAGGCGTGGTCCCACGACGGGCCAGGCGAGCTGTCCTGCGACCTCGGCGCCGACTGGCCGTGGCCGGGGACGGTCCGCCAGCGGGTCGAGCTGGCACCCGACTCCCTGACGCTGACGATGCGCATCGAGGCCCACGGCGACCCCATGCCGGTCTCGGCCGGTTGGCACCCGTGGTTCCTGCGGCGGGTCGGCGGCGCCTCGGCCGAGATCGAGCTGCCGGCCGAGCGCATGTGGCGCCGTGACGGCGACGGCATCCCCGACGGCACGCTGGTCGACCCACCGCCGGGACCGTGGGACGACTGCTTCACCGCCCTGATCGGACCGGTGGAGGTGCGGTGGCCGGGCGTCCTGTCGCTGGTCATCGACTCCGACTGCGAGCACGTCGTGGTCTTCGACGAGCAGTCTCACGCCGTCTGCGTCGAGCCGCAGAGCGCACCGCCCGACGCTCACAACTCGGGCATCGACCTGCGCACCGTCACCGCCGACGATCCGATGGTGCTCACGACGACGTGGCGGTGGTTTCGCCCCGCTTGACCGTTCGGTCAACGACCGGCGACGATTGACCGCTATGCGTGCTGACGAGAGCCGGGACACGGCCGCCGACGGACCACTGCGCGTCGCGCTCCTGGCCTACCGGGGCAAGCCCCACGTCGGCGGTCAGGGTGTGTACGTCCGCCAGCTGGCCAAGGCCCTCACCGAGCTCGGCCACTCCGTCGAGGTCCTGGGTGGCCAGCCCTACCCCGAGCTGCCCGACGACGTGCCCTTGGTGAAGCTGCCCAGCCTCGACATCTACAACGAGCACTTCCCTGCCCGTCCCCCGGGATTCTGGGAGATCAAGGACTGGAAGGACCTCGCCGAGGTCCTCAGCTTCTCGACCGGGCAGTTCCCCGAGCCGCTGGCGTTCTCGCTGCGCGCCTGGGACCACCTCCGCCACCGCCGTGGCGAGTTCGACATCGTCCACGACAACCAGACGCTCGGCTACGGCCTGCTCGGTCTCGAGGCGATGGGGTTGCCGGTGCTGGCCACGATCCACCACCCGATCACGGTCGACCGTCGGCTCGAGGTCGAGCACGCGCCCAGCCGGACGAAGCGCTGGAGCCTGAACCGCTGGTACTCGTTCACCGACATGCAGTCGCGCGTCGCCCGGCGGCTGAAGCGCGTCGTCACCGTGTCGCAGAACTCGTTCAACGACATCGTCGCCGACCACGGCGTCGATCCCGATCGCATGGCGATCGTCCCCGTCGGCGTCGACCCCGACGTCTTCCGTCCGCTCGACGGCGTGGCCCGCGTCCCGGGCCGGTTGGTCACCACGGCCAGCGCCGACGTCACCATGAAGGGGCTGCGCTACCTGCTCGAGGCCATGGCCAAGCTGCGCACCGAGCGCGACGACCTGCACCTGGTCGTGATCGGCAAGGAGAAGCCCGGCGGCCGGTCCAGCCAGACCATCGCCGAGCTGGGCCTGCGCGACCACGTCGAGTTCGTGACCGGCGTGCCCGAGCAGCGCATCATCGAGCTGTACTCCGAGGCCGAGGTCGCGGTGGTCCCCTCGCTGTACGAGGGCTTCTCGCTGCCCGCCATCGAGGCCATGTCGTGCGGGTGCCCGCTGGTGGCCACCACCGGCGGCGCCATCCCCGAGGTCGTGGGCGCCGACGACGAGACCGCCATGCTGGTGCCGCCCGGCGACAGCCAGGCGCTCGCCCTGCGCATCAAGGACGCCCTCGACGACCCCGAGAAGGCACGCCGGATCGGCCTGGCCGGTCGCCAGCGCGTCCAGGACAACTGGAGCTGGCGCCACACCGCCGAGCGCACCGTCGAGCAGTACCGCATCCTGCTCGACCAGCGTCGCGGGGGCTCCGTCTGATGCTCACGGTCGACTACCGCCGGCTGGGCCTGCAGCCCGGCGAGCTGGTGCTCGACCTGGGCAGCGGGCCGGGGCGACACGCCTTCGAGACGCTCCGCCGCGGGGCCCGGGTCGTGCTGTGCGACTACGACACCGGCGAGCTCGCCCAGGCCCGCACGCTCAGCGCGGCGATGGTCGAGGCCGGCGAGCTGGCCAGCCTCGACGACATGGCCACCGTGCAGGGTGACGGCGTGCGCCTGCCCTTTCCCGACGACTGCTTCGACCGGATCATCGCCGCCGAGGTGCTCGAGCACATCCCGGACGACGAGGGCGCCATCGCCGAGCTGCACCGGGTCCTCAAGCCCGGCGGGGTCATCGCCGTCACCATTCCGTCGTGGCTGCCCGAGCAGATCTGCTGGGCGCTGTCCGACGAGTACCACGCCCCCCACGTCGCCGGCGGGCACGTGCGGATCTACACCGAGGGCGAGATGCGCCGGAAGCTGCGGTCGGCCGGACTGAAGCCGGGCGCCTCGCACCGGGCGCACTCGCTGCACTCGCCCTACTGGTGGCTGCGCTGCGCCATCGACCCGCAGAACAGCGACGACCACCCGCTGGTGAAGGCGTACCTGAAGTTCCTCACGTGGGACATCACCCAGCAGCCGGTGGTCACCAAGCTGGCCGACCGGGCGCTCAACCCGGTGCTGGGCAAGAGCCTGGTGATCTACTCGCGCAAGCCGGTGCCCGCCCGCGTCCCCGCCGGAGCGCCGGCGTGAGCGGCGAGGAACGCGCCCGACCCGGCACCTGCTCGGTGCCCGAGGTGCCGGGCGTGCTCAGCGCCGAGCAGGTCCAGTCGACCGCGGCAGCCATCGCCGACTGGCAGTTGCCCAGCGGCATGATCCCCTGGTTCCCCGGCGGCCACGCCGACGCGTGGAACCACGTCGAGGCCGCCATGGCTCTCGACGTCGGCGGCTTCCGCGCCGAGGCCGAGCGGGCCTACGACTGGCTCATCGGTCTGCAACGACCCGACGGCGCCTGGCACCAGTACTACCTCGAAGATCGCGTCGAGCAGGACAAGCTCGACGCCAACGTCTGCGCCTACGTGGCCGCGGGCGTCTGGCACCACTTCCTGCGCCACAAGGACACCGGGTTCCTCGAGACGTTGTGGCCCACCGTCGAGGCGGCGGTCGAGTTCGTCCTCGATCTGCAGACCCCTCGCGGCGAGATCCTCTGGGCCCGGCACGCCGACGGGTCGCCGTGGACCTTCGCCCTGCTCACCGGTTCGTCCAGCATCTGCCACTCGCTGCGCTCGGCCATCGCCATCGCCGGCGAGCTCGGCCACGAGCGTCCGTCCTGGACCGCGTCGGCCGCCGCGCTGGCCCACGTCGTGGGCAACGTCCCCGACGCCTTCGCCCCCAAGCACCGCTGGGCCATGGACTGGTACTACCCGGTGCTCGCCGGCGTGGTCACCGGCGAGCGGGGTGCCGAGCACCTCGAGTCCCGCTACGACACGTTCGCCAAGGAGCGCCTGGGCATCCGGTGCGTGTCCGACCGCCCGTGGATCACCACCGCCGAGACCTGCGAGTGCGCCATGGCCTACCTGTCGGTCGGCCGGCGCGACCGGGCGCTCGAGCTGTTCTCGGTGATCCAGGACCAGCGCCTCGACGACGGCCGCTACTGGACGGGCATCGTGCACCCCCAGGAGGTGCACTTCCCCGCCGAGGAGACCAGCACCTACTCGGCCGCCGCCGTGGTCCTGGCCGCCGAGGCGTTGAGCGGCACCGGACGGGGGTCGGCCCTGTTCGTCGACCACGACGACGTCTTGCCGCTGCTCCCCGAGCACGACCCCTCTCTCACCTGAAGCCCGGCCACCGGGGAATTTCGTCAGTCGGTCAGCAGCCCCCTGACCAGACGACGAAATTCTCGGTCAGGTGGGGCGGCGGAGGACGCGCAGGGAGCCGGTGGCCGAGACGGGTTCGAACCCGCCGGCGAGGGCGCGCAGGTACAGCTCGTAGGGCGGTTGGCCGCCGTCGGCCGGGTCGGGGAACACGTCGTGGATGGCCAGCGTGCCGCCGGGCCGGACGTGGGGGATCCAACGGTCGAAGTCGGCATGGGCGGGTTCGCGACCGTGTCCACCGTCGATGAACAGGAAGGCGAGCGGCGTGGTCCAGTAGCGCCCGACCGTGGGTGAGTCGCCGACCACCGCCACGACGTGGGGCTCGAGGCCGGCGTCGTGAACGGTGCGGCGAAACCGGGGAAGCGTGTCGATGCGGCCGACGTCGGGGTCGACCAGGTCGGGCTCGTGGAACTCCCAACCCGGCTGGTTCTCCTCCGAGCCGCGATGGTGGTCGAGGGCGAACAGCACCGTGCCCCGGGCGGCGGCTGCTGCCCCCACGTACACGCTCGACTTCCCGCAGTAGCTGCCGACCTCGAGGAACGGACCGTCGACCGCCACGTCGGCGGCGGCATCGTGCAACGCCAGCCCCTCGTCGGGAGGCATGAAGCCGCGGGCTGCCTCGGCGGCGGCGCGGAGCTGCGGGTCCATCGGCACGGCGGGCGACCCTAACGCCGCGGCCGGCAGATCACGCAGCGGATGCGGCGGTGAACACGACGCCGTCGAGGACGACGTACTTCACCGCCCAGAGCACACCGAAGGCCCCGATGTTGGCCGCCGACACGGCGACCGACGAGTCGGTGAACGACGCCACCGCGGCCACGGCGAGCGTCGACAGCACGAGTCCCGCCACCGTGAACCCCCAGAACGGAACGAGCTCGCGGCGCAGCGACTCGGAACCGGTGATGCGCCAGACCCACGTCCGGTTCAACACGAACACCGGCACCGCGGTCAACAGGACCGCAGCGGCATTCGCGGGGCCGGCGGCGATCCCGAGGATCCCGTGGCCGAGGAAGAGGAGCACCTGGGTGATGACCACGCCGACGACCGACGCGCCCGAGTAGCGGAGCAGCTTGCCGAGCGCCAACCGGTCGACGGAGAGAAGACGATCTCGCACGCCGGTTCATCGGCACGTGGGCCGACCGGCTGGAGCGCGAAGCCACCGGGTGTGACGCAGCGGCTGCCAGAACGGGAAACGGGGGTCGGGCAAGATGGGTCGGTGAGCCAGGACGCGTTGGACGCCGATCAGGAGTCGCGGCCGGCCTCGAGCCGCCGGCTCGCCGTGGCCGCCCTCGCCGTCGCGTCGCTGCTGGCCGGTTGCAGCGACGACGGCGCCGCCACCGCGACCACCACCTCGTCCACGACCGCGGCGACGTCACCGGCACCCGGCTCGGGCTCGTCGAGCCCCGACACCACCGGCCGCGACGGCGCCGGATCGGCCGGCCCGGTCCCGCTCGACCAGGTCGACCTCGCCCTGGAACCGGCGGGCACGTTCGAGGTTCCCACCGTCTTCCGCGCCCATCCCGACGGCTCGGGCTGGATCGGCGAGAAGGCCGGGCGGGTGCGGTCCTTCGACACCGGCGACCTGGTGCTCGACATCAGCGACCACGTCCGCGACAACGGCGAGCAGGGCTTCCTCGGCATGGCCTTCGACCCCGACGGCAGCCACCTCTACATCTCCTACAGCGACGCCGACGACGACGGGGCCGGTGTCGTGGACGAGTACGCCTTCGACGGCGGTCCTGTCGACACCAGCACTCGCCGCGAGATCATCCGCGTCGCCCAGCCCTTCGCCAACCACAACGGCGGCGACATCCACTTCGGCCCCGACGGCTACCTGTGGTTCGGGCTCGGCGACGGCGGCTCGGGTGGTGACCCACGCGAGAACGCGCAGGACACCGCCACGCTTCTCGGCAGCATCCTGCGCATCGATCCGTCCCAGCCCTCGGACGGACGTGCCTACGGCATCCCCGACGACAACCCCTTCGCCGGCGGCGGCGGACGCCCCGAGATCTGGCTGTACGGGGTTCGCAACCCGTGGCGCTACACGTTCGACCCCGCGACAGGCGACCTGTGGATCGCCGACGTGGGGCAGAACGAGTGGGAGGAGGTCGACGTGCTGCGCGCCGACGCCGGCCGCGGACGTGGCGCCAACCTCGGCTGGAACCAGCTCGAGGGGACGCACACCTACGACGGCCCGGCACCGGACGGCGACGTCCTCCCCGTGTACGAGTACTCACACGAGGACGGCTGCTCGATCACGGGCGGCCCCGTCTACCGGGGCGCGCAGATCCCAGAGCTCGACGGCGCCTACCTGTTCGGCGACTTCTGCCGACCGACCGTGCGGGCCATCCGGGTCGACGACACCGACACGGTCGAGGCGCGCACGTTCGACGTGGATGCTGGTCCGGTGATCTCCTTCGGTGTCGAGGCGTCGGGCGAGGTCCTGGTCCTCAGCCAGGAAGGCACCGTCTACCGCATCGTCCGCGGCTGACGCTTCGCACGACCGGAATCGACCCGATCGCGTCAGATCTGGTCGTGTGAACGGCGTGGGGTGGCGGTCAGCCCTCGTGACGAAGAGGGCGCAGCTCGCCCAAGCCGTCGAGCTCGTCGGCCGCCGGGCTGGCCGCCTCCTGGTTCTGCTTGACCAGCTCGGCGTAGACCTCTTCGCGGTGGACGGCCACCGAGCGCGGCGCCTTGATGCCCAGCCGCACCTGGTCGCCTCGCACCTCGAGCACCGTGATCACGACGTCGTTGCCGATCATCAGACTCTCGTTGGCGCGGCGGCTGAGTACGAGCACGCCTGCACGCTACCCGGCGGCAGCGAGCGGTTCGGCCGGCGAGTACCGGTCGGGGTCGAGCACCGCCTGCACGCCCTCGAGCGTGTGCACGTTGACCACCAGCGGGCCCAGCAGGTTGGCGGTGGACTCGCTGACCGGGCGACGCACGGTGACGATGACGAGCACCATGGCGTCGTCGGCGGTCTCGATGCCGATCTCGGCCACCGTGTCGTCGGCGACCTCGGGCTCGTACTCGGGGAAGAAGAGGGAGGGGGGCACGACGACGAAGGAGAGGTCGTCGCTGTCGAGGGAACGCAGCAGGGAGAACGGGCTGGACTCGTCGCCCCACGGCGACAGCGTGAACCGCTCGCGATCGGGGAAGCCGGGCAGGCCCCCTCGGAAGCGCAGCTCGGGGAGGTCGACGCCGCTGCCGGCGCTGACGGTCTCGGAGATGCTCATCGCAGGAAGTCCAGCAGGCTGGGCTGCACCGAGCGCGCCGTGGCCGACAGCGCCGCCTGGTACGCGGTGTCCTGGAGCTGCAGGTCGACGATGGTCGCCGGCAGGTCGATGTCTTCGATCTCGCTGAGCCGCTCTTTCAGCAGCAGCAGATCTTGGTCGGTTCGGTCGCGCATGCTCTGGAGCTGATCGTACCGCGCCCCCACCAGCGACCGAGCGGTCCAGGCGTTCCGGAGGTGCCCGTCGACGGCACCGAGGTCGTTGCCGAGTTGCGACCAGTCGTTGCGCAGGTGGTCGGAGACGTCGGACAGGAACTGGAACACGTCCGAGCCCGGAGGACCGAACGCGTCGGGGCCGGGGACGTTCACCTGCATCGTCACGCCGGGGCGAACCGCACGCTCGACCGACTGCGTGTTCCCGACGAACGTGCCGCTGGCGTCGTAGGCCTGGCTCCCAGCCGTGGTCCCACCGAAGATCGGGCGGTCGAGGTACTGCGTGTTGGCCACCGACAGCAGCTGCTCGCGCAGCGAGTCGACCTCGACCGCGATCGCCTCTGCCGTCGTCTGGTTCATCGTGCCGGTGTTGTTGGCCTGGACCAGCAGCTCGCGCACCCGTCCGAGCGTGGTGCCCACCGTGTCGAGCGCCGAATCGGCGGTCTCCAACCAACCCAGTCCGTCGCTGGCGTTTCGGGCCAACTGCGTCCCGCGATCGATCTCGGCTCGCTGCTGCAGGGCGGCGCTCGTGCCGCCCGGGTCGTCCGACGGGGCACCGAGCAGCTTGCCCGACGACAGCTTCTCCTGCGTCGACTGGATCCGACTGAGGTTCTGCTGCAGGTTGGCCAGGTTCGTGGTGAACAGCGAACGGTGGGTGACTCGAAGGCTCATGGCATCTGCTCCTAGCGACCGACGCGACCGGTTCCGTTGACCAGGGTGTTCAACAGCTCGTCGACGGACGAGATGAAGCGGGAGCTGGCCTCGAAGGCCCGCTGGAAGCGCACCAGGTCGGACAGCTCCTCGTCGAGGTTCACGCCGTTGGCCGCCTCCTGCTCGGCCCGCACCTGCTCGACCACGGCGTTCTGCAGTCCCAGCCGGCGCTGCGCGGTCTGGCTGGCGACGCCGAGGCGCACCACGATCTCGCGGTAGGCGTCGCCGGCACCGCGCAGACCGGCGATCTGCAGCGCCACCGATCCGTCCAACGTGCCCGGCGTCGACGCCGCCGCGACGCGGTCGGGGTCGGCGGCGATGAGCGGGTTCACCGCGACACCGTCGGGACCGGTCACGAAGAAGTCGAGGCCGGGATCCCCGTTGCCATCGAAGCCGGAGGTGTGCAGCGCGTTCACCTCGCCGAGCAGCGTCGACGACATGGCGTCGAGCTGCGCCCGCAGGTCGGGCACCACGTCGTTCACGACGCCGAGCAATCCGGCGGCCTCGCCGCCGACGGAGACGTCGGTGCCATCCAGCGCCCACACCACCTGGGTGGTGGCACCGCTGGTGTCGAGGCCGAGCTCGTAGGCGTTGCTACCCCGCACGATGGCCACGTTGCCGACGAAGAACGACACGGTGCCGTCCGTTTCGTAGCGGGTGGTGCCACCGGTCTTCGCCGCCAGGCCGGCGAGCAGCTGGTCACGTTGGTCGAGCAGCTCGTTGGCGTTCA
This sequence comes from uncultured Acidimicrobiaceae bacterium, assembly GCA_963800295.1. Lineage (GTDB taxonomy): Bacteria > Actinomycetota > Acidimicrobiia > Acidimicrobiales > Salinilacustritrichaceae > Salinilacustrithrix. The sequence continues at coordinate 190,621 of CAWDAJ010000008.1, read as the reverse complement.
GGCCGGCGGCGGTGGCCGAGCGGATGGTGTCCTGGAGGCGGGCCACCTGGGCAGCGTCGGCGTTCACCTGCGCCACGAGCGACTCGAGCTCGACCTGGCTGTTGTCCCGCACCGAGTCGAGCGATGCACCGATGCGGTTGATGTCGTTGGCCAGCGTCCGGCCGCTCTCGACGAGCTGGGTGCGCGCGCCGACATCGCCGGGCTGGTTCGCCAGGTCGTCCCACGCGGCGAGGAAGTCGTTGAGCACGGCGGACAACCCGGTGTCGCTCGGTTCGTTGAAGATCTGCTCGATCGAGCGGTAGGCATCGGCCGTCGTCTGGAGCTGCGACTGGAGCGACGTCTCCTCGTTCGCCCGGCGGTCGAGGAATGCGTCCCGGAGCCGGGCGACCTCCACGCTGCGCACCCCCAACCCCGAACCGTCCCAGGTCGAGTGGATGGCCGGCGTGACCGGACCGGCATCGGGCGTGATCTCCACGCGTTGGCGCGTGTAGCCATCGGTGTTGACGTTGGCGATGTTCTGACCCGCGACCTCCACGCCACGGCGTTGGGCGTTGAGCCCGGTCGAGCCGATCTGGATGCCGTCGAACGTGCCCACGGCTCAGAGCGCCTGGTCGAGGACGATGGCGGCGCCGGCGCTGCCCGCGCGGCCGTAGTCGGGATGGTCACCGGAGCGGCGCCCGTACGGAGCGCCGGAGAGCTCCTCGATCAGCTCCCGCGTCGCCCGTTGCTCGCGCCCGAGCAGCTCGCGGTTCGAGGCGGCGATCGTCTGGACCTCGTCGGTGAGGGTGAGGAACGCACGCCGGTGCTCCTCGAAGATGTCACCCCAGGGCTCGGGCGCAGCAGCGGCGAGCTCCCGGAGGGACGGGTCGGTGCCGATGCCCAGCTCCTCGGCCACCTCCTGCAGCACGACGGTGCGAACGAGCTCGGTGTCGCGCATCTCCTCGAGCACGGCTTCGACCTCGTCGGTGGCTCGCGCCAGCCAGCGCACCTGTCGTCCCACCAGCAGCGTCTGCTCCACGGTCATGCGGAACAGCAGCAGGTCGAGCAGTTGGCGTTGCCGCCAGAGCACGTTCGACAACTCAGCGAGGCTCACGTCCACGTCCTTTCCGTCTCCCTGCCATCGGCAGGACGACGACGAAGTTGAGGATGAGGATGCGGCGGCCGGCCTCGTTCAGTGGAGCAGCCCGAGCTCCATCGCCCGGCCGACGGCCTGGTGGCGGCCATCGGCTTCGAGCTTGGTGTAGATCCGGCGCAGGTGCGTCTTGATGGTGGACTCGCCCAGCACCAGCAGATCGGCGATCTCGCGGTTGGAGCAGCCCCGGGCCAGCAGTTGGAGCACATCTCGCTCGCGTGGCGTCAGCAGCGAGGGCTCGTCGTCCGCGGGGTCGGCCGAGAGGTTCTCGCCGCCGAAGAGCAGCGGGAGGAACCGCTGGTCGATGACCCGGTCGCCCACGAGCACCCGAGCCACGCCGTCGAGCAGCGTGTCGTCGTCGACCCGCTTGGAGAAGACGGCCTTGGCCCCGGCCCGCAGGACCCCACGCAACCGGGCCACATCCATGTCGTCGGACAGCACGACGAGCGGCGGTGCGTCGGGCCGGCCGGCGAGGTCCTTGACGAGGTGCGCCAGATCGAGGCCGACCTCGTCGCCCAGGATGGCGACATCGACGGGACGGTTGGCCACGACCTTGCCGACGTCACCGGCATCGTCGAGCTCGTCGACCACCGTGTGCGCGCTCTGCAGGACCCCGATGAGACCGCGACGGAGCACCGACCATCGCTCCGCGACGACGATGCGGGCCGGTCCTTCGGCCATCTGCTCCTCTCCCTCCTGCAGGCTGACGTCGCCCGAGGGTAGACGGATCACCACGTTCCGTGGGCCCCCGGAGCGGCGATCCCTGGTACTACTCCGACCACGCGCAGCAACACAGGTGGCGTCACCGCTCGTGCACGTTTCTGCCGGTAACCCCTCGAAATCACAGGCACGGAAGGAGATTGACCATGCTTCCTGGGCCGGTCGTGCCACGAGTGTGCATGAGTGACTAGCCCATCTGCGGAACTGTCAACCACCGATACGACGGACCACAGGTCATCCAATCCACCGCGCCCCCGATTCCCACGACGCGTGGTTGCCCAAATACTGAGCGTCACATCAAGAACCTTGGAGAGGGACGAGGGGGAGACAACTGTGGTGACTCGACGTGCCGTCAGTGAGGGTGCCGAAGCGGAGCAGGAGGTCGACCGTGAGGCGCTGGTGCGTGACGCCATGCCGATCGTGGGCTACTGCGTGTCCAGCGTGGCCGCCCGCGTGCCGCGGCACGTGCGACACGACGACCTGGTCTCGGCCGGCCTGCTCGGCCTGGCCCAGGCCGCCAAGTCGTGGGACCCGGCTCACGGTGTGAGCTTCGAGCACTACGCCCGACGCCGCATCGAGGGTGCGCTCCTCGACGAGCTGCGCAGCCGCGACTGGGCGAGCCGCTCGGCCCGGCAGGACACCCGGCGCCTCCATGTGGTCACCGAGCAATTGACCGGCAAGCTCGGACGTCAGCCCGAGACCGCCGAGGTGGCCAAGCAGCTCGGCGTCACCGACAAGGACGTCGAGCGGATCCGTGATGACGTCCGCCGATCGACGGTCCTGCACCTCGACGCCTTCGAGCCGGGCACCGGCGGCAGCGACAGCCTGGCTGCCGAGCCCGGCGAGGATCCGGTCAACCAGCTCCTGGGACAGGAGATGCGCGGTTACCTGCGCGATGCGGTCCTCACCCTGCCCGACCGGCTGCGCAAGGTGGTCGTCGAGTACTTCTTCGAGGACCGACCGATGAAGGACATCGCCGCCGATCTCGACGTGACCGTCTCGCGGGTCTCCCAGCTGCGCGCCGAGGCCATCAAGCTCCTGCGCGACGGGATCAACGCCCAGTTCGACAACGACGGGGACATCGACGTCCGGACGCCGGCCGACAAGAAGAAGGCCGACTACTACGCGGCCATCTCGGCGGCGTCGGACTTCGCCACCCGGGTCTCGGCCGACGCGCCGGACCTGACCTCGAGGGTGACCCGGGTCAGCTGACCCCGGCGAAAAAGTTCGGCGGCGGCCTCAACTCCCCCGAGCGCCCGCCGATCAGAGCACCCGTCCGGGAGGGAGAGACTCCTGGCCGGATGGGTGCCGAAGGATTCGGCGCTCCCGACCCACTTCAAGGAGGAAACCATGGGTCTGCGAATCAACCAGAACATCGCGGCGATGAACGCGTACCGGAACCTGACCACGACCGACGGGCAGCTGAGCAAGTCGCTGGAGAAGCTCTCCAGCGGCTTCCGCATCAACCGGGCCGCCGACGACGCCGCCGGACTCACCAAGTCCGAGAGCTGCGGGCCGAGATCCGGGGCACCAACCAGGCGGTCCGCAACGCCCAGGACGGCATCTCGTTCGTGCAGACCGCTGAGGGCGCGATGAACGAGGTGCACTCGATCCTCCAGCGCATGCGCGAGCTCGCCGTGTCCGCCTCCAACGGCACCAACACGGGAAGCGCCGAACAGGCCGAGATCGATGAACTGGCTTCCGCGCTCGACGACATCGGTACTCGCACCTCGTTCGCCGGGAAGAAGATCCTCCGGCTGCGGACGCCGGTCGCGCTCGACTTCCAGGTCGGGGCGGGCTCAGGCGAGACGCTCAGGTCACCACGACGGCCCTCCCGTCCACCGCGCTCAGCGTCGATACCCTCGACGTGCAGACCGCAGCGTCCGCCGCCGCATCACCACTCTCGACACCGCCATCGACACGGTCTCGTCGCAGCGTGTCGACGCTCGGTGCGTCGCAGAACCGCTCGAGCACACCATCGCCAACCTGTCAGGTGGCGTCGGAGAACCTCTCGGCGTCGGAGTCCCGGATCCGAGACACCGACATGGCCCAGGAGATGATGTCCTTCACCCGGGCACAGATCCTCCAGCAGGCCGGCACGGCGATGCTGGCCCAGGCCAACCAGGTGCCGCAGTCCGTGCTGCAGCTCCTGCGCTAGGAGAACCACCCCCGGTAGCCGGGGAGGGCGGATTCAGCCCTCCCCGGCGCGGGGTCGTGACGCCGTTCGCCCGACACAGGAGGAGGCTCGAACGACATGGGCGGAATGAGCATCGACGGGCTCGTCACCGGGCTCGACACGACGAGCCTCATCCAGCAGCTGCTCAACGCCGAGCGGGCACCCCAGCGCCTCCTGCAGCGGAAGCAGTCCGAGCTCCAGAAGACGGTTGCCGCCTTCAAGGAGCTGAACACCAGGTTCCAGGCAGTCCAAGACGCTGCCGACGAGCTCACCAGCACGGCCGACTGGTCCGTCCGCAAGGCGACCTCGAGCGACGAGAGCGTCGTGACCACCAACGTCACGGGTACACCGGCGGCCGGGGCGCTCTCCTTCACCGTCACCAGCCTGGCCGCCACCCACACGGTCATCTCGAGAAACACCGTCGCCGGCACCGACGCCGTCGTGGCCGACGGCACCGACTTCACCGTCAACGGCACGACGATCACCGCAGCGGAGTACGGCGGCGGGACGCTCGCCGAGGTGGCAGCCGCCATCAACGCATCCGCCGCGGGCGTCACCGCTACCACCGTGCAGGTGAGCCCGGGCAACTACCGGTTGCAGCTCGCGTCCAAGACGTCCGGCGCCGCCGGCTCGTTCACGGTCGGCGGTACCGGCCTGACGCGCGGCGCTGGGCACCTTCGACACCGTGGCCACCGGCGCCGACGCCAGCCATCACGGTCGGTACCGGGCCCGGCGCCTACCAGGTGACGTCCACGACCGAACACGTTCGCCGACGTCATGCCTGGCTTGAGCTTCACCGCGGTCTCGCTGGGCGACGCGACCATCACCGTCGACAACGACGGCGAGGCCATCGCCGACAAGGTCGAGGCCCTGGTGACCGCCATGAACGACGCCCAGAAGTACGTGACCGACAACAGCGCGTACGACTCGGCCACCGGCAAGGCCGGGATCTTCCTCGGCGAGTCCATGCCCGGGCGCCTGCGGACCGATCTGCTCAACGCCGTGATCGATCCCGTGTCCGGATCGTCGCTCGTCGGCAGCAGCGTCGGCATCGAGACCGACCGCTACGGCAAGATCAGCTTCGACCGCGAGGCGTTCCTGGCCACCTACGCCGACGACCCCGCCGGCGTCGAAGCCTTCTTCGGTGCCAACGTCGCAGGCGACACGACCGACGATGGTGTGGCCGAACGGGTGTCGCTGCTGGCTGAGTCGGCCACCCGGCTCAACACCGGCCGGATCACCAGCTACATCGACGGCCGAGAGAGCCGCATCGACGCCATCGGCGACCAGATCGACAACTGGGACGTGCGCCTCGAGCTCCGGGAGACGGCGCTGCGCCGGCAGTTCGCCAACCTCGAGACGGCACTCGGCCGCATGCAGCAACAGGGCCAGTGGCTGGCCGGACAGCTCGCGAGCTTGCCCACGGCATGACCACGCACCACCACACTGCCACGGAAGGCATCCTCATGAACCCCCTCATCCGAGACCGCTACCTCGGCGACTCGTTCGCCACGGCTTCACCCTCGACGCTTCTCGTGCAGCTGTACGACCGCCTCGTCCTCGACCTCGAGGGGGCGGAGTCAGCCATCTCGGCCGGCGACGTGCCCAGCAGCCATGCGCTCCTCACCCACGCCCAGGACATCGTCACCGAGCTCCACGTGACGCTGGACGTCGACGCCTGGTCGGGCGGGCGGGCGCTCGCCGACCTCTACTCCTACGTCACCCGGCAGCTGATCGAGGCCAACCTCACCAAGGACGCCGCCCGGGTCGCCGCCGTTCGCGACCTGCTGACGCCGCTCCGCGACGCCTGGCGACAGGCGGCGCTCGAATGCGCCCGTCCGGCACGAGACACACCGCTGAGCGCATGAGCACACCTTGAGCGACCGCGCCGCCTGGACCGCCTTCCTCGACTCGCTCGAGTCGGAGCTCCACGCCGTGGAGCGGACCGGTGCGGCGCGCCTGCGGGCGCGAACCGAGTTCCTCCCGCCGGACGACCTCGGACCGCTGCCCCGAGAGCTGGCCGACCGCGCCCGGTCGACCCTGGCCGCACTCGCCGGCGCAGCAGAGGTCGTGCGCGCCGAGATGCGGAACACGGCGCGCCAGCTCGACGAGCTGCGCCAGATGGATCCGCGCGGGCCGCGACCGCCCAGCTCGTTCGACCATCGGGCCTGAGCGCGCGGAAATCGCGGTCCCCGGCTCAACAGTCAACGCCCGCGTCCGATGGACAACCACTGCAAGGAATGCACTCGCTGCCACGGACCGGCGGCTCGTCTGATCGACCGAGGAGTCCCTCGTGCACGACCTTGCGCTCAGCGCGTTGCACAGCGCCCTCCGTGGACTCAGTGCCCGGCAGCGGGTCCTGGCCGACAACGTCGCCAACGTCGAGACCCCGGAGTTCATGGCCAGCCGGGTCGACTTCGAGTCGAGCCTGCGTGAGGCGATCGCCGGCGGCGATCCGTCGAGCTTCGAGGTGACGAGCCGCCACTCGCTGTCCGCCACCAACCCCAACGGCAACAACGTCAACCTCGACGACGAGACGCTGGGTCTGATCGACACCGAGATGCGCTACCAGCTCGCCGTCGAGGGCATGAACTACAAGTACCGCCTGCTGCGCACGGCGATGGGGCGGTGACGATGAGCTCGATCAGCCCCGTCTTCTCTGCGCTCGAGACGAGCCGCAACGGCCTGTCGGTCTACAAGACCTGGCTCGACGCCATCGCCGACAACATCGCCAACGTGAACACGGTGCGCCCGGGCGACGAGGACGCCTTCGCCGCCCGCTACATCGTCGCCGAGGCCGTCGACTACGGGAACGCCGCTGCACCCGGCGTGGGCAAGGGCGCTCGGGTGAATCGCGTGGAGTTCGGGTCGAAGGAGGGTCGCCTGGTGCACGATCCCGAGCACCCGCTGGCCGACGAGAACGGCAACATCCGCCTGCCCGACATCGACATGAACGAGCAGATGACGTCGATGATCATGGCCCAGCGCGGCTACCAGGCGAACATCTCGGTGGTCGAGCGGGCCCGGAACATGTACGAGTCGGCACTCCGGATCGGACGCGGCTGATGGCCATCGACCCGATCTCGACGGCGACCTCGGCGCTGCGTGCGCTGCCGAGCCTGCCCTCGGTCCCGACCACCGACCACGCCCCGGCGGTGGACGCCGCCGGCGGCTTCGGCGACATGGTCGCGGGCGCCATCGACAACCTGAACGGGCTGCAGCACAACGCCGACCAGCTGGCCATCCAGGCGGCCACGGGCGACCTGACCGACGTGCACGAGTACACGATCGCGGCGAGCGAAGCCGAGATCGCCACCCAGCTGACGGTCGCCGTCCGGGACAAGGCCGTCGAGGCCTTCAACGACATCATGCGGATGCAGGTGTGAGGAGCGCTTCGTGAAGGTCGACAGCCAGGCGCTCAAGCGACGCGCCAACGACATCTACGCCGACTTCACCGCCGGCCAGCGGGCGATGGTGGTCCTGGCGGGCATCGGCCTGCTGGTGGGTGGCTTCGTGTTCATGCAGTGGGCCTCGGCCCCGTCGTGGGCACCGCTGTACACCAACCTCGAGGCCAAGGACGCCGCCGACGTCACCGACCAGCTCGACAGCATGGGCGTCGCCTACGAGCTGGCCGACGGTGGCTCGACGATCCTGGTGCACCGCCAGGACGTGTACCGGGCCCGTCTCGATCTCTCCGCCGAGGGGCTCCCCCGCGTCGGTGCCGACGGCTGGAACCTGATCGACGAGCAGGGCCTGACCACCTCCGAGTTCCGTCAGCGGGTCGACTACCAGCGGGCGATGGAGGGCGAGCTGGCCCGCACCATCGCTTCGATCCAGGCGGTGAGCACGGCCAACGTCCATCTGGTGATGCCCCAGGACGATCTGTTCTCGGGTGACGACGTGCACCCGAGCGCGTCGGTGCTGGTGGACACCGGCGAGAAGCCCCTGGCCAGCAACCAGGTGCAGGCGATCGTGCACATGGTCGCCTCCAGCGTGGAGGGCATGCTGCCCGAGTACGTGACCGTGGCCGACACGACCGGACGGGTCCTCTCCGCTGCCGGCGAGGACGGGCTCGACGTCGCCGCCGGCGATCAACGCCTCGCTCAGAAGTCCGCCTACGAAGCCGCGGTCGCCCGATCGATCCAGTCGCTGCTCGACCCCGTGACCGGCCCGGGCCGCAGCCGGGTGGTCGTCTCCGCCGACCTCGACTTCTCGCAGAAATCCAGCGTCACCGAGTCCTTCGGCGAACCGGACACCGCGCCGGTGGTGTCCGAGGACACCAAGACCGAGACCTACAAGAACGCCGACGGCCAGATCGTCGGTGGCGTCCTGGGACCCGATGCCGTCCCCGTCACCGACAACCAGAACGGTGGCAGCGAGTACAACCGCCAGGACACCAACCGCAGCTACGCCGTCGACAAGGTGACCGAGCAGGTCAAGGCGGCACCGGGCAGCGTCCAGCGGCTGTCGATCGCCGTGCTCGTCGACGAGGCCGCCGGCGTGAACACCAAGGACATCGCCAACCTGGTCACCGCCGGCGCCGGGCTGGTGCCGGCACGCGGCGACAGCATCGAGGTCAGCGCCATGGCGTTCGGCGACACCGGTCCGATGGAGCTCGGCGCCGGCACCAGCTCCGAGGCTCCCGCCGACGACATGATGCTGTCCCTCGCCCGGATCGGCGGCGTGCTCCTGCTGGTCCTGATCGTCCTGCTCCTCGCCTACCGCAGCGCCCGCAAGTCGAGCCTGGCCCGCTACCCGGTGGCCGTACCGCTTCCCAGCGCAGCCGACGAGACGGCCGCGCTGCTCGCCGAGCTCGACAACGAGCTCGAGCGGGCCGATGCGGCCGGCGCCCTGGCACCTGCAGAACCGTCCCGGCACGTGGTGCTCCAGAACCAGATCGGTGAGCTCATCGACCGCCAGCCCGAGGACGTGGCCGCCGTGCTGCGCACCTGGCTGGCCGACCGGAGGGCGTGACGATGGCGGTCAAGAGCGCAGCCGACCTCAAGGGCGCGGCCAAGGTCGCCGTCCTCCTGCTCCAGATGGGCAACGAACGGTCGGCCAAGGTGCTCCGGGAGATGCGCGAGTCCGAGGTCGCCGAGATCATGGCCGAGGTGGCCCGCCTGCGCGACGTCGACGGACACATCGTCGAGGAGGTGCTCGCCGAGTTCAGCGACATGGCCGAGCAGAACATCACCGTCACCTCGGGCGGTCTGGAGCTGGCGCGTGCGCTCCTGGCCGAGACGTTGGGAGAAGACCGCGGCTCGGAGATCATCGGCCGGATCACCCGGGGGCGCCTCGACCTGCCCTTCGAGTTCCTCAGCCACGCCGACCCACGCCAGGTGCTGTCGTTCCTCCAGGAGGAGCATCCCCAGACGATCACGCTGGTGCTCGCCCACATGCCCGTGGATCGGGCCGCGCTCGTCCTGGGCGGGCTACCGGAGGACCTGCAGCAGGACGTCGCCGTCCGACTGGCGACGATGGACCAGACCAGTCCCGAGGTCGTGGCCCACGTCGAGGAGGTGCTGGCCAACCGCATCTCCTCGGTCGTGCAGTCCAGCGAACTGGCCGACGTCGGCGGCGTGGCATCGCTGGTCGAGATCCTCAACCGCTCGGATCGGGCCACCGAGCGCCTGATCCTCGAGGGCCTCGAGATGGCCGACGAGGAGCTGGCCGACGAGGTCCGCCAGAAGATGTTCGTGTTCGAGGACATCGCCGGGCTCGACGACCGCTCGATCCAGCTCGTGCTGCGCCAGGTCGACTCGAAGGATCTCGCCGTCGCCCTCAAGGGCGTCAAGTCCGAGGTCCGCACCAGGATCCTGCAGAACATGTCCGAGCGGGCGTCGCAGAACCTCGCCGAGGAGATCGACCTGCTCGGACCCGTGCGGCTCAAGACCGTCGAGGACGCCCAGGGCGCGGTCGTGCGCATCGTGCGTGCCCTCGAGGAGTCGGGTCAGCTCGTCCTCGCCAGGAGCAACGATGAGTTCGTCGAGTGATGCTGCCGTGACCGACGCCTGGTCGCCGTCGCTGGACCTCACCACCGACGGCATGTCCCGCTGGGATCCGGCCCGTGTGCAGCAGGCCATCGACGACGGCTACCGCGCCGGGTTCGAGTCCGGCCATGCCGACGGCGTCGCCAGCGGGCGGCGCCAGCTCGAGGCCGACCGCGACGAGCTCCGGCGGGCGGCCGGCGCGCTGCTCGCCTCGTTCGAGGCGGCGGCCGACCGGCTCGCCCTCGCCGAGGAGCGAGCCAGCGCGTCGTTCGCAGCGAGCGTCGCGGGCGTGGCCGTGCGGCTGGCCGGCGCCATCGTCCAGCGCGAGCTCTCCGACGAGACCATCGCCGCGGTGGCCGCGTGCGAGCGAGCGCTCGCCGCGCTGGGGCGGCACGACCACATCCGGCTCCGCCTCCACCCCGACGACATCGCCCTGCTCGACGGCGCCGACCTGCCTGCGCACGTGGAGCTGCAACCGGACCCCGCCGTTCGGCGCGGCGATGCGCTGGGCCACACCGACGACCGCAGCGTGGATGCATGCATCGACTCGGCCCTCGAACGGGCGCTCCTCGCGTTGGAGGGAACGTCGTGATCGCCGATCTCCGCGTCGCGGAAGCCGTGGCGGCCGTCCGCCCGCTGGTCACCGGTCGCGTCCGATCGGTCGTGGGCCTGCACATCGAGGTGGCCGGCGTCGACGTGTCGATCGGCGACGAGGTGCTGATCGACGCCGACGACGGGACGATGCCGGCCGAGGTCATCGCCGTCCACGACGACACCGCCGTGTGCCTGCCCCACGGGCACCTCGATCGCGTCGCCAACGGCACTCCCGTGCGGGCCACGGGCAATCGGCCGTCGTTGCTCGTCGGGCCATCGCTGCTCGGCCGGGTGCTCGACGGCTTCGGTCGTCCCCTCGACGACCGCCCGCTCGATCCGGGCGCGCCGGACGGCGCTCTCGAGCGGGTCAGCATCGACGGCCGACCGCCGCATCCGCTTCGGCGTCGCAACGTCGACCGCCCACTGGCCCTGGGCGTGCGCGCGTTGGACACGCTCGTACCCTGCGGCCGCGGGCAGCGGATGGGCATCTTCGCCGGGTCCGGCGTCGGCAAGTCGAGCCTGCTGTCGATGATCGCCCGGGGGACGACCGCCGACGTGAACGTGCTGGCGCTGATCGGCGAGCGCGGCCGGGAGGTCCGCGAGTTCCTCGAGCGCGACCTGGGGCCCGAGGGCCTGGCCCGCTCGGTGGTGGTCGTGGCCACGTCCGACCAGCCCGCCCTGGTCCGGCTGCGGGCCGCGTTCACCGCCACGCGCATCGCCGAGTTCTTCCGCGACCGAGGCGACGACGTCGTGCTGATGATGGACAGCCTGACCCGCTTCGCCATGGCCCAGCGCGAGGTCGGGCTCACCGCCGGCGAGCCGCCGGCCACCCGTGGCTACCCGCCGTCGGTGTTCACGCTGCTGCCACGCCTGCTCGAGCGGGCGGGCGCCGGCGAGGACGGCACCATCACCGGGCTGTACACGGTGCTCGTGGAGGGTGACGACCTCCACGACCCGATCGGCGACGCCGCCCGGTCGATCCTCGACGGTCACATCGTGCTGTCGCGGCGTCTGGCCACCGCTGGACACTTCCCCACCGTCGACGTCCTGGAGTCGATCTCCCGCGTGACGGGCGCCGTGACCACCCCCGAGCAGCAGCAGCTCGCCACCGAGTTGCGTGGGCTGCTGGCCGCGCTGCGAGATGCGCGGGACCTCATCGACATCGGTGCCTACGTGCCGGGTGCCAACCCCACCGTCGACCGAGCCGTGCGCCTGGAGGACGCCGTGAGCCGCTTCCTCCGCCAGCCCATGTCCGAGAGCACACCAGCGGAGGACGCGTGGCGCCTGCTCGCCGAGGTCCTCCGCTCCGACCAGGAGCTGGCAACGACATGACCAGCCGGGATCGGGTCTCCACCGTCCTGCGCGTTCGCCGCGTGCAAGAGCAACAAGCCGCCGGCGAGCTGGCGCGCGCCACGGCTGCCGCACGCGAGGCGGAGCGTTCGCTGGAGGCCATCCACCGCCACTACGAACGTCACCGCGATCTCGACCGCCACGACGACCTCGTGCCGGAACGGCTGCGGTCACGCGAGGTACGCGCGTTGCAGGCCCAGGCGATCCAGCGCGGCCGAGCGCAGGTGCGCGCTGCGCTGGCCCACGCCGAAGAGCAACGCGCCGATCTGCAGCTGCGCTCGCAGGCCGTGAAGGCCATGGAGCGCCTCGACGAGCGTCTCGGCAGCGCCGAACGGGCCGAGGACCTCCGAGCCGAGCGGCGCGAGGTCGACGACCGCACGACCACCCTCGCGGCGAGGTCGGGGCGATGAACGTGGAGAGCGTGCTCGCCGCGCAGAGCCGGATGGCGGCCATCGAGTCCCGGCTCGGTGTCCACCGACCGCACGGCTCGGACACCAGACCCACCGTGGACTTCGACCATGTGCTGGCATCCCACACGACCGGCGCACCGGCATCGGTCGCCGCCCTTGCTCCGCCCGCCGCGTCGACGGCACCGGCCGCCGGGCTGTCCGGCGTGCCCTTCGCCACGCTCTTCCAAACCGCCGGCGAGCGCCACGGCGTGGACCCGGCGCTGCTCGCCGCCGTCGCCGGCGCCGAGTCCGGGTACGAGCCGTCGGCGGTCAGCCGCGCCGGCGCCCAGGGGCTGATGCAGCTCATGCCGGGCACCGCGGCCGGGCTCGGCGTGACCGATCCCTTCGACCCGGCCCAAGCCATCGATGGCGCCGCCCGCCTCCTGGCCGGCCACCTGAACCGCTTCGGCTCCACCGACTTGGCCGTGGCCGCCTACAACGCCGGCGGAGGCGCCGTCGCCCGCTACGGCGGCATCCCCCCGTTCGAGGAGACCCGGCGCTACGTGCCCGAGGTCCTCCGTCGCTACCAGGAGCTGAGCCGATGATCCCCGAGGTCCTGCCTCCGCCCACCCCCGCCGGGGGTACCCGGCCGCCGAGCGACCGCGTCGACTCGGCGGCGTTCGACCACGCGTTGCGCACCGCGGTCGACGGAGCCGATGGCCACCGACCTCGGGCCGCCGAACACGGTCGCCGCCGCAGCGACGAGCACGACGACCGCTCGCCCGCATCCGACGAGGCCGGCGCCGCCGGAGTCGTCGACCAGACCCGATCGCCACCCCACCACGACAGCCGCACCGCGTCCGGGGACGACGGCAGCGCCGGTCCCGCCGGCCGCACCGCCGAGTCCCCGGGCGCCGTCGCTCGGGATGGCGCAACGAGCTCGGACGACAGAGCGGGCGGCACGACGCCGGACAGCACGGTGCCGGACAGCACGGTGCCGGACAGCACGGACGCGGGAGCCGCACCTGGCGACGCGCCATCCGCTGTCGACAGCGAGGACACCGACGGCACGACCGGACCGGCGAGCACCGCGTCGCGGGGCCGCTCGGCGCTCGACCCGGCCGGCCACCTCCCGGCGGACCCGGCACCGTCCGGACCCACGACCGATGCTGACGCGACGACGCCCACCGCGGCGGATGGCGTGGAGGCGGTGGCGGATGGCGTGGAGGCGTCGGCCACGGTGGACGATGCCGAGGTCGCCACCGAGCCGTCACCGGTCGCCACCGAGGAGGCGACCATGGCAGACCCTGATGCGGCGGTCGACGCACGGGGTCGGAACCGACAGACCGACGCGGCAACCCGGTCAACCGCAGGCCGCAGCACGAACGTTGCCTCGTCGACGACGACCGGCGCCGTGAGCACGACGACCGGCGCCGGCACGGCATCGACGCCGGACGGCACCGCCATCGAGCACGACGTGCCCGGCTCGCGGATCGAGCCAACGATCGCTCACGCCGGCCCGGCCGCGGCGGCGCCTCCACCCGCGCCCGCCACCCCCGCTGCCGCTTCGGCTCCGGCGGCTCCCGTCACCGCGCCACCACCGCCGGTCGTCGACCAGCTCGTCGGCCACGTCACCCCGTTCATCGACGGCCCGGACGGCTCGCACGAGATCACGATCGAGCTGGCTCCGGCTGAGCTCGGACGGGTGCGGCTGCGGGTCACCCTCGACGACGGCATGGTCCACGTCCGACTGCACGCCGACGACCCCGCCAGCCGCCGCCTCCTGGCCCGATCCATGAGCGAGCTCCGGCACGCGCTGACCGACGCGGGCGTGCACGCCGGCGACCTCGACGTCGGCGACCAGGCCTGGAGCGGCCCGCCACGTGACGACCACGCCGGCACTGGCGCCGAACCACACGCCGAGGTCGTCCAAGGCGCCGTCGTGGCACCGGTGCGCCGCACGCCCTCACCCGCCAGCTCCCGTTCCGCTGTCGACGTCCTGCTCTGAGGGAGGACCCATGACCGACGTCTCCGCCATCGACCCCAGCGCCGCCCGCACGGCCGCAACGTCCGCCTCCGCCTCCGGTGACGCCGGTTCGGCCACCGACGCCGTCGCCGACCAGATGGGCGCCGACGTCTTCCTCCAGCTGCTGGTGGCCCAGCTCAAGTACCAGGACCCGACGTCGCCGGCCAAGGGCACCGAGTTCCTGGCCCAGACGGCGCAGTTCACCATGGTCGAGAAGCTCACCCAGCTCGCCGACCACGCCGAGGCCGGTGCCGTCACCAGCCGCAACCTGGGCGCGGTGTCGATGGTCGGTCGCCAGATCAGCTGGCTGAAGCCCGACGGAACCTACGGCCACGGTCTGGTCGAAACGGCCCGGCTCGGCACCGCCGGTCCCGTCCTCGTCGTCGACGGCACCGACGTGCCCTTCGACAGCGTCGCCTCCGTCAGCGACGCTCCCGATCCTTCGTCGAGCACGGATGCGTCGACGACCCCAGCGGCCACGGACGGCACCCCCGGCGCCACGGCGTCGTGATCCGTACCCGACCCTGACGCAACCCGAAGGAAGTACCCATGCTCCGTTCCATGTTCTCCGGCGTGTCCGGCCTCCGTTCCCACCAGACGATGGTCGACACCATCGGCAACAACATCGCCAACGTCAACACGTTCGGCTTCAAGAGCTCGTCGGTGGTCTTCCAGGACCTCCTGTCGCAGGTGATCAGCGGCGCCGGGCTCCCGACCCAGGACGCCGGCGGCACCAACCCCAGCCAGGTGGGCCTCGGCGTGAAGGTCGGGGGCATCACCACAAACTTCGGCCAGGGCGCCGCCCAGCTCACCGGCCGGGCCACCGATCTGTCGATCCAGGGCGACGGCTTCTTCATGGTCGAGAACGCCACCGGCCAGCAGCTGTTCACCCGGGCAGGCTCACTGAACTTCGACGCCCTCGGCCGACTCGTGACCTCGAGCGGTGACATCCTCCAGGGCTGGACAGCGGACAGCACGGGCACGATCAACAGCAACGCCGGCGTCGGCGACATCGTCATGCCGCTCGGGCAGCAACTGCAGCCCAAGGAGACCACCAGCATCACCGTCGGCGGCAACCTCGACGCCTCCGCCGCCGTCGGCAAGGTGATCACCAGCTCGATCACCGTGTACGACCAGCAGGGAGCCCCGTACAACCTCACCCTGAAGTTCGAGAAGACCGCGGCCGACAGCTGGGACGTCACCGCCGAGGCCGACACCGACGGCGACGGCACCGCCGACCCGCTGACCGTCAGCGGCGGTCCCCTCACCTTCGACCCGGTCACCGGGGCCGTCTCCGGTGGCAGCATCAGCGTCGACACGGGCCTCGCCACGTTCGGCGGTCCGATCACCGTCGAGACAGGCGCGCCGGGCGATCCCGATGCCCTGGTGCAGTTCGCCGGACCCTCGGGTGCCGCCGCTCTACGTCAGGACGGCTTCGAGCTCGGCACGCTGCAGTCGTTCACCATCGGCGCCGACGGCACGGTCACCGGCGTGTTCTCCAACGGCCGCAACCGCCCGCTTGCCCAGCTGGCCCTCGCCAACTTCACCAACCCCGGAGGCCTGGAGAAGGCGGGCAACTCGACCTACCGGGCGACGGTCAACTCGGGGAACCCCCAGATCGGCTCCCCGGGCAGCGGCGGACGCGGCACGCTGCTCAGCTCGACCTTGGAGATGTCCAACGTCGACCTCGCCCGTGAGTTCACCAACCTGATCATCGCCCAGCGCGGCTACCAGGCGAACTCCCGGGTGATCACCAGCTCCGACGAACTGCTCCAGGAGCTGGTCAACCTCAAGCGATAGGCGCTCTCGACAGGTGGGTCGTCGGCGGGGAATCCCGCCGACGACCTCAACCCGGCGGTCCGGTCGCCGATGAGAACCACAGTCCTGGTCCACGGATGGACCGCGGGGCGACTTCCAAGGACGGAACATGATCCAGCTCACACGCCTGAACGGCAGTCGATTCCTGGTCAACAGCGACCTGATCGAACGAGTCGACGAGACACCGGACACCGTGCTGACCCTCGTCGACGGCACCCGCTACCTGGTGGCGGAGAACCTCGACACGGTGCTCGAGGAGATCCGTTGCCATCGGGCCACCATCCTCGCCGTGGCCAACCACATCGGGATCTCGCGACCCGGCAGCGAGGTCGAACCACCCGACCTGCGCGTCGTGACCAACGAGCGGGAGCGCTGAGCGATGGATCCGGCAACCGTCGTCGGCATCGTCGTCGCCTTCCTGTCGATCCTCATCGGCATGCTGATGGACGGCGGCAACCCGGCCAGCATGATCCTGCCCTCGGCCGTGGTCATCGTCCTGGGCGGCGCCTTCGGCGCCACCCTGGCCACCGGTCTGCTGCCCGACGCCATCAGCTCGCTGAAGGCGATCATGCCCACGATCACCGGTAGCGCGGTCGACTCCAGCGAGGCCATCGAGACCGTGGTGCAGTTCGCCGACCAGGCCCGTCGCGAAGGGTTGCTGTCCCTCGAGGAGGCGGCCAAGTCGATCGAGGACCCGTTCCTGCGCAAGGGCATCCAACTGGCCGTCGACGGCACCGACCCGGAGGAGCTGCGCGACATCCTCGAGATGGAGATCGAGGCGCAGAAACGATCGGTCAAGGCCAAGGGTGAGTTCTTCGCCAACCTGGCCACCTTCGGTCCGACGATGGGCGTCATCGGCACGATCATGGGCCTCATCGGCGTGCTCCAGAACCTGTCCACGCCCGAGACGCTCGGCCCGCTCATCGCCTCGGCGTTCCTCACCACGCTCTACGGCGTCATCGTGGCCAACCTGTTCGCCACACCGATCGGCAAGCGACTCGCCCGGCTCGGCGACCTCGAGGCCAAGCACATGGAGCTGATCCTCGAAGGCGTGCTGTCCGTCCAGGCGGGATCCAACCCCCGGATGGTCGAGCAGAAGCTGCAGTCGTTCCTGGTGCCCGAGGACCGCAGCCCCGACCTGGACGAGGCGGCGTAACCCATGGCCGCACGCAAGCGCCGGCAGGCCGACGACCACGTGTGCCCGGCGGTCGAGTCGTACCTCATGACCTACTCGGACATGATCACCTCGCTGCTGATCTTCTTCATCGTGCTCTTCGCCATGGGCCAGCTCGACCTGGCCAAGTTCGAGAGGTTCAAGAACGGCATCGCCCGCTCGGGATCCACGCCGATCGACGACGGTCTCATGGAGAACGGCGAGGGCATCTTCGAACAGGCCATCATCCGCCCCGAGCTGGTGAACTCGCCCGACGACCTCGACGGGCCCGGCGGCAACGGGCAGCTCGCCCGCTCCGGCAGCGACCCCGACACCGAGCAGCAGGCGTTCGCCAAGACGCAGGCCCAGATCACCGACGCCCTCCGAGGCGTGGCCGTCGGAAGCGACGTGAGCTTCCGGGTCGAACGGCGGGGCCTGGTGATCACCATCGTCACCGACCACGTCCTGTTCGAGCCGGGATCGGCCTCGCTCACCGCCGACGGGCAGCACGTGGTCGACGCCCTGGCGGTCGGGCTCACCGGCCTGCCAAACGAGATCACCGTCGAGGGCCACACCGACTCACGCCCGATCCACACCATCCGCTTCCCGAGCAACTGGGAGCTGTCGGTCGGCCGGGCCTCGACCGTGCTGCGCGAGCTGGTCGAGCAGCACGGGTTGCCTCCCGGGAAGCTCAGCGCCGCCGGCTACGCCGACCAACGCCCGGTCGCCAGCAACGAGACCGCCGAGGGCCGGGCGGCGAACCGGCGGGTCGAGATCGTCGTGCGCAGCGTGACCGAGAGTCGTCAACCGGATTTCGGAGCGAGGTGAACCATGGGCAAGAAGAAGCAGAGCGAAGCGACCCAGGACGCGGGCAAGGGCGGCAAGCTCAAGCTCGTGCTGGCAGCCGTGGTGCTGCTGGTGGCCGGTGCCGGCCTGGGCAGCAAGGTGCTGGCCGGCGGTGCGACGGCCGCGGCCGCCGACGAGCCGACGACCACCACCACCGAGCCGCCCGGACCCATCACGACGTTGGACAGCATCACGCTGAACCTCGCCGACGGTCGCTTCCTGAAGCTCGGCCTGTCGTTCGAGGTGCACGACGGCGTCGACTACCCACCCGAGTCCGACGCCCCGGACGAGATCACGAAGGGCTTCGCCCGCGAGCTGGATGCCGCCATCAACACGATGAGCTCGTTCACCTACGAGCAGCTGGTGGCGCCGGGCGGACGCGTCGAGGCGAAGCGCCAGCTGCTCGCCGAGCTGGAGCGGGTGTCCGACGGCGCCATCGCGGACGTCCTCTTCCACGAGTTCGTCATGCAGTGACCGCCCGCTCAACTCTCTGACGTCGGCGCCGATAGGGCTGCCCGATGTTGGTCAGACGTGCCGCGAAGATCTCGGCCTACGACTTCCGGCGTCCGAACAAGCTCAACCGTGAGCACGTGCGGGCGCTCGAGATCGTCGGGGAGACCTTCGCGCGCCAGTTCACCACCGTGCTGGGGACATCGCTGCGCACCGGCGTGTCGACGTCGATGGACGAGATCGCACAACTGACCTACGACGAGTACGTCCGCGAGCTGCCCAACCCCACGCTGCTCACGGTGCTGGACCTGCCGCCGTTGAAGGGTTCCGGCATGTTCCACCTGCCGGCGTCGCTCACCATGGGAATCGTCGAGCGGTTGCTGGGTGGCGCCGGTGGCGTCGGCCAGACGCCCCTCCGGGCACCCACCGACATCGAGATGCGCCTGCTGACCAACCTGCTCGACCGCGTGCTCGAGCGGCTCGGCACCGCCTTCGACGCCCTGCTGCCGGTACGGCCGCAGCTGAACCGCACCGAGACCAACCCGCAGTTCGCCCAGGTCACCGCGCCCACCGACATGATCGTGGCCATCAGCTTCACCGTGCGGGTGGACGGCTCGCCCTCGGATGTGAGCCTCGCCGTGCCGTTCACCACGTTGCAGCCCGTCCTGGAGCAGGCGGCGAACCGCAACAAGGTCGCGGACGACAGCCTGGCCAGCGAGCTGCGGTCCGCGCTCGAGAGCAGCGTGGGGTCGGCGCCACTGGAGGTCCGGGTCCGCTTCGACGAGATCACCCTCCCCTCGCGGCGGGTGGCGTCGCTGGCGCCCGGCGACGTCCTGTCGCTCGACCAACCACTCGACGAGCCGCTGACGGTCGAGGTGGCGGGCGTGCCCCGCTTCCTGGCCACCGCCGGAACCAGAGGCAAGCGCGTCGCCTGCCTCGTCACCGACACCACTGGAGAGGTCTGACACCGATGACCATCACCGAGACCGACACCGGCCTGGCCGCGCGCATCGGCGACGCCGCCGCGGCGCTGCTCCCCGCCGACGACGGGTGGAGCGTCATCCCCGACAGCGGCGGCCCCACGGTTCCCGACGGGGACGTGCGCGCCGCCGGCGCCCGCCTCGGCGACCACACCGTCGTCTTCGTCGTGTCCGCCGACATGGAGGCGCGCATCCAGGCCGGGCCACCGCCGGCCGAGGGACTGCTCGACGGCCTCGCCCCGGCGGTCAAGGCCATCGCCGAGGCCCTGGGGTTCGACGTCGCCGCCGAGATGGAGCCGATGGATCCGCACGCCGTGCTGGCCGAGCCGTCCGCCGGCACCGCGTCCTGCGCGCTGCTCGACGGCGAGCAGCACGTCGTGACCGTCATCGTGTCGCCGCCCGATGCAGCGGACGGCCCCGACGCCGCATCCTTCGAGCCGATCGTGTCGTCGAGCGCGCCGGCGGCCGCATCGGGCCTCGACGTGCTGCACGACGTCGAGATGGGCGTGACCGTCGAGCTCGGCCGCACCCGGATGCAGTTGCGCGACATCCTGACCGTCGCCCCCGGATCGGTGATCGAACTGGACCGCGCCGCCAGTGCTCCGGTCGACGTGCTGGTGAACGGCACGCTCATCGCACGCGGCGAGGTCGTGGTGATCGACGAGGAGTTCGGCATCCGGATCACCGAGATCGTCGGTCAGGACCAGACGATCACGGGCGCGCCGCAGTCGTGACCGAGGTCTCGGTCGGCGCGCTGTTCGTGCGGCTGATCGTGTCGCTCGGCGTCGTGATCGCGGTGATGGCGGCCGCGGCCTGGGCGCTCAAGCGCATGTCGAACGGATCGCTCGTGGCCGGTCGCGGCCGCCCCGGCCGTCCCGTGCGCATCGAGGTCCTGGCCCGCCAGAGCCTGGGCCGGCGATCGTCGGTCGCCCTGGTGCGGGCCGGCTCACGGGGCCTCGTGCTCGGCGTCACCGACCAGCACGTGACGCTGCTGGCCGAGACCTCGGCCGACGAACTGACCATCGAGGAGGCACCACGGACGGTGCCGCCCATCGGCGACCCGACGGTCGCCGGCTCGCCATGGAGGAACGTGGCCGAGGCGCTGCGGGAGCGGACCGTCCGACGGTCCTGACCCGCGCGCTGACCCCTGCCTCGTGGCATCGACCACCATGCACGCCGCGCCACGGACGCGCGCCGCTGGCATCCGGCGCGCCGTTGCGGTGCTGGCCGCCGGCGCCGCCGTGGTCCTCGGCGCCCTCATCGGCGTGGCATCGCCCGCATCGGCCCAGCAGATCCCCGAGCGCCCAACCGGCCTGACCGGCACCGTCGACGGCTCCACGGTGCTTCCCGAACCGAGCTCGCCCGCTTCGGTCACCGTCCAGCTGCCGGACGTCACCGAGAAGCCGTCGCAGTCGGTGATCATCATCCTGGCGCTGACCGTGCTGTCGGTCGCTCCGGCGCTGCTGATCATGATGACCAGCTTCACCCGGATCGCCATCGTCCTCTCCCTCACGCGGAACGCGCTGGGGCTGCAGGGCGTCCCCCCGAACCAGGTCATCGTGGGGCTGGCGCTGTTCCTCAGCCTGTTCGTGATGGGCCCGACGCTCAGCAGGATCAACGACGACGCCATCCAACCGCTGCTCGCCGGCCAGATCGAGCAGGGCGAGGCCTACGACAACGCCGTCGGACCGATCCGCGAGTTCATGATGGGCCAGACCCGGCAGGAGGAGATCGGCATGTTCCTCTCCTTCCAGGGGGCCGACCGTCCGGAGAACCCCGACGACGTCGGGCTCACCGCACTCATCCCGGCGTTCATCCTCTCCGAGCTCCGGACCGCGTTCATCATCGGGTTCGTGATCTTCATCCCGTTCCTGGTGGTGGACATCATCGTCAGCTCGTCGCTGATGTCGATGGGCATGATGATGCTGCCGCCGGTCCTCGTCTCGTTGCCCTTCAAGCTCATGCTCTTCGTGATGATCGACGGCTGGGACCTCATCGTCCGGTCGCTGATCACCAGCTTCCACTGACGGAGGACCTCCCGTGAACGACGCCACGCTCATCGACCTCATCGTCCAGACCATGCTGGTGACGGCCAAGATCGTCGGCCCCATGCTCATCGTCAGCCTGGTCGTCGGCTTCGCCGTCTCGCTGTTGCAGTCGGTGACCCAGATCCAGGAGTTCACCCTCACCTTCGTGCCCAAGTTCGTGGCCATGGGGCTGGTGCTGCTGATCGCCGGGCCGTGGATGCTCGGCCAGCTGATCGGGTACACGAACGCCCTGTTCGACACGATCCCCACGCTGATCGGCTGAGCGGTTCGCCGGCGTGACGCTCTCCATCGACTCGACGCTGCTGGTGGGCTACGTGCTCGCCATGGCGCGGGCCGGTGCCTGGATCGCCGTCGCACCACCGTTCAACGCCCGCTTCGTGCCCATCCGGATCAAGGCCGGGTTCGCCGCGGCGCTGGCGTTGGCGCTCGGCCCCCGGCTGGCCGAGCAGACCGTGCCGCTCGACACCGCACCGTTGATCGGCGCCATGGTCCTGCAGGTCGCCGCCGGCGCCGCGCTCGGGTTCCTCGCCCACCTGCTGTTCGCGGCGTTCCAGTCGGCAGGTTCGGTCATCGACCTGTTCGGCGCCTTCTCGATCGCCCAGGCCTTCGACCCGGTGAGTGGCGTGCAGACCTCGGTCTTCGGGCGCTTCTACGCGCTGGTGGCGTCGGTGTTGCTCTTCGCCACCGGCGGCCACCTGTTGCTGGTCCGGGGGTTCCTGACGTCGTTCGAGGCGCTGCCGATCTCCGGCTTCCAGAGCGACCGGCTCGCTGAGGTCTTCACCGCCGACCTCTCCACCTTCTTCCTGGCCGCCCTCGAGATCGCCGCGCCGCTGGTCGCCGCGCTCTTCCTCACCGACGTGGCGCTCGGTCTGCTGAGCCGGGCGGCGCCGGAGATGAACGTGTTCCTGCTCGGCCTTCCCTTGAAGGTCTTCGTGACCATCAGCCTGGTGAGCGTGGTCATCCCGGTGTTCCCCGGGACGGTGTCCCACCTCACCGACACCGCCGTCCGGCACGGCCTCGGACTCGGGGGCTGAGTCGTGGGGGCGAGCGACGCCGACAAGACCGAAGCCCCGACACCGAAGCGGAAGCGGGACGCGCGCAAGGAAGGGCAGATCCCGAAGACGCCCGAGCTCGGGATGTGGCTCCAGATCCTGGTGGCCAGCTTCGGCATCCGCCTGACCATGGAGCGGGGCTACCACGGCCTGCACGACTTCGCCGCCGACATCGAGCGCATCTCGCAGTCGCCCGATCCGGTCGCAGCGGTCGGCCTGTTCGCCAACGGGCTCGGGATCGCCATCACCGCCGTGTTGCCGCTGGCACTGCTGATGGTGGTCATCGGTGTGGTCGCCCTGGCCTCCCAGACCGGGTTGGTGCTGGCCACCAAGGCGGCCAAGCCCAAGTTCTCCAAGGTCAACCCGATCGCCGGGGTCAAGCGGCTCTTCAAACCCCAGAGCCTGTGGCAGGGCGCCAAGTCGCTGGCCAAGCTGGTGATCCTGGCATCGTTCTCCTGGTCGCCGGTGCTCGACATCTCCACCCGCATCCTCGACTCGGGCCGGGTCGGCATCATTCCCACCGCCGGTGCCGTCGTCGAAACCGCGGTCGGCCTGATGCGGACCGTCGCCATGGTCGGCCTGGTGCTCGCCATCGCTGACTACGCCTTCCAGCGCTGGTCGGTCGGCAAATCGCTGAAGATGTCCAAGAAGGAGATACAGGACGAGCACAAGCAGTCCGAGGGTGACCCGCACGTCAAGGGACAGCGCCGGCGACGGCAGCAGGAGATGACCCGGAACCGCATGCTGTCGGCGGTGGGCGACGCCAGCGTGGTCGTCGTGAACCCGACCCACGTCGCCGTGGCCATCCGCTACGAGCAGGGGCACGGCGCCCCCCGGGTCGTGGCGAAGGGGCGGGGGCACATCGCCGACCGGATCCGCGCCGAGGCCGCCGCCAACTTCGTGCCCATCGTCCGCGACATCCCCCTGGCTCGCACGCTCGAGCAGGCGTGCCGGGTCGATCAGACGATCCCGTCCGACCTCTACGAGGCGGTGGCCCGTCTGCTGGCGTTCGTCATGCAGCTCGGACGCCGGGCGTCGCTCCTCGGTGGGGTTCTCGAGAACCCCGCCGCCGCTCCCCTACCCATGCCGGAGACGGTTCCCGGCTGACCCCCTCGCTCCTGGCAGCTGTTTGTGATCAGCCCACCAGCACCGCCACCGCGTGGATCGCCGTTCCGGCCATCGCCCCCACGACGGTGCCGTTGATCCGGATGAACTGCAGGTCGCGCCCCAGAAGCAGCTCGAGGCGGTCCGCCGTCTCGCGTCCGTCCCAGCGCCGGATCGTCGAGGCCACGAGCTCGCGGATCTCGTGGCGGAACTCGTACGCCACCGCCCCCACGGCCGAGACGACCAGCCGATCGACCTGCTCGACCAGACCGGGGTCGTGCTGGAACCGGTGGACGCCGGAGCGGATGGCGTCGGCCAGCCGGACCCGCAGGGCCGAGGTCTCCGCCTCGGACTGCGCACGGACGCTCTCCTTGACGTCGCCCCAGATGTCGGCGAGGAACCGTCGCAGCTCGGGGTGGTCGAGCAGCTCTCGCACCAGCTCCTCGGCGCGACGAGCCCACACGGGATCGTGCTCGAGGCGGTCCACGATCCGTGCCACCGACGCATCGAGCCGGTCGCGGAGCTCGTCCCGCCCGCCGACGGTGTCACCTCGCAGGATGGCTCGAACGCCGGCGACGAGGCGCTGGAAGATGCGATCGTCGAGGACCTCGGGGAGCCACCACGGCGTCTCCTCGCGGAAGCGGTCGCGCAGGAGGTGCTCGTTCTCCGACAGGAACTGGTCGAGGCCGCGCAGCACCGAGTCCACGAGCTCGCGGTGACGACCCTCCTCGGTCGCGATGGCGAGCAGACGACCGGCGAGCGGGGCCACGTCCAGTCCCTCCACGCGCGCCCGCAGCTCTCGCTCGGCCAGGTGCACCACCTCCTCGTCGCCGATCGCGTCGGCGAGCCGGACGGCCAGACCGCCGACGTGGCCGGCCACCCGGTCGGTGTTCGCCGGTTCGAGCACCCAGTCCGCCGCCCGGGTCGTGGGACCGATCGCCTCCACCTGGGCCGCCAGCTGCTCGGCGTTGAGGAAGTGCTCCTGGACGAAGTCCCCGAGCGTGAGGCCGAAGGCGTCCTTGCGTTGCACGATGACCGCCGTGTGGGGGATCGGCAGCCCGAGCGGGTGGCGGAAGATGGCGGTGACGGCGAACCAGTCGGCCAGCCCACCGACCATTCCCGCCTCCAGCGCGGCGCGCAGGTAGCCGCTGGCGCCTTCGCCGTCGGTCAGGGTCGCGGTGGCCAGGAACGCCAACGTCACCAGGCCCAGCAGGACGGTCGCACGTGCCTTCATCCGCCGGATGTCGGCCGCCCGGCCTGCGCTGGACGAAACGTCGGGGGACGGAACCTCGGTCGCCGGGCGCACGGCGCAGGTTGCCCGATCGACGCAGGGTTCCACAATCACCCGCTCGAGTGATCGCGAACGGCTGCCAGAGCCTCAACTCGCGTGGCGGGCAGCCGATCGTGAACCCGGCGCCAGGACGGCGCCGTCGATCGGGTCCATGGACGGCACCCACCGCAGGTCTCTCGAGGAGCACGCGTGACGTCCAGTCGCCCCAGCAGCCGCATCGGCCAGATCGGCGTCCCCGCCGCTGTCGTCGGCATCGTGCTGATGATGGTGGTGCCGCTGCCGGCCCCGCTGCTCGACCTGCTGCTGGTGTGCAACATGTCCGGAGCGGTCCTGGTCCTGCTGATCTCGCTGTACGTCGACAAACCCCTCGACTTCTCGACGTTCCCCTCGATGCTGCTGATCGCCACGATGCTGCGCCTGGCGCTGAACGTGAGCTCCACGCGCCTGGTCCTGCTGCACGGCTACGCCGGCAAGGTGATCGAGAGCTTCGGCCACTTCGTGATCGGCGGCTCGGTCGTGGTCGGCCTCGTGGTGTTCCTGATCCTGGTCGTGATCCAGTTCATCGTGATCACCAACGGCGCCGGCCGAGTCGCCGAGGTCGGTGCCCGGTTCACACTCGACGCCATGCCCGGCAAGCAGATGGCCATCGACGCCGATCTCAACGCCGGACTCATCACCGAGAAGGAGGCACGGGCCCGACGGCTGGAGATCGCCGAGGAGGCCGACTTCTACGGGGCGATGGACGGTGCGTCGAAGTTCGTCAAGGGCGATGCCATCGCCGGCGTGGTGATCACGATCATCAACCTCTTCGGTGGCTTCGTCGTGGGCACGATGCAGCGAGGCCTGTCCTTCAGCGAGGCGGCCAGCACCTACTCGCTGCTGACGGTCGGCGACGGGCTGGCCAGCCAGATCCCGGCGCTGCTGATCTCCATCGCGTCCGGCCTCATCGTCACCCGCACCGCCGGCGGTGACGTCGGCTCGAACCTCCTGTACCAGTTCGGCCAGCACGCCCACGCCCTGCGCGTGGGCGCCGGCTGCCTCGGCGCGCTCGCCCTGGTGCCGGGCCTGCCCAAGGTGCCCTTCGTGGTGGTCGCCGTGGCCCTGTGGGTCGCCGCCAGCC
This sequence comes from uncultured Acidimicrobiaceae bacterium, assembly GCA_963800295.1. Taxonomy (GTDB): domain Bacteria; phylum Actinomycetota; class Acidimicrobiia; order Acidimicrobiales; family Salinilacustritrichaceae; genus Salinilacustrithrix. The sequence goes on along the minus strand of CAWDAJ010000008.1, from coordinate 164,382 downwards.
GCACCGAGAACCGGGCCGCCCAGCTCGAGCAGGAAGAGCGGGAAGCACAAGCCGCCGAGGACACCCGGCCGGCGGGCGACCCCACCGACGAGCTGCTCGAGGAGATGCGGGTCGATCCGCTCGAGCTCGAGATCGCCTACGGCCTGATGGACCTGGTCGACAAGGCGCGGGGCGGCGACCTCCTCGACCGGGTGAAGGCGCTGCGCCGCAAGATCGCGCTGGAGCTCGGCGTGGTCATCCCACCCGTGCGCACCCGGGACAACATCGACCTGGAACCCCACGAGTACGTGATCCGGGTGCACCGAGCCGAGGTGGCACGCGGCCAGGCGCCCGGCGGTCACGTGCTCGTCCTCGGCCAGCGCCCGCCCGACGTGCCCGGCACCGACACCGTCGACCCGGTGTTCGGGATGCAGGCTTCGTGGGTCCCGGCCGAGTACGGGCCACAGGCCGAGCTGCAGGGCCTCACCGTGGTCGACCGCGCCTCGGTGCTGACCGCCCACCTCGCCGAGGTGGTGCGCGCCCACGCCGGCAGCCTGCTGTCCCGCCAGGACGTGAAGGCCCTGTTCGAGACCGTGCGCCTGTCCGACCCCGTCGTCACCGAAGAGGTGCAGGCCGCCGGGCTCACGCTGGCCGAGGTGCAGACGGTGCTCGAACGGCTGCTCGACGAGCAGGTTGCCGTGCGCGACCTGGTCCGCATCCTCGAGGTCATGTCGGAGCGAGCCCGCGTCACCCGCGACACCGCTCAGCTCGTCGAGGCCGTGCGCGAGGCGCTCGGCCCGGCCATCACCTCCGGCCTGGCTCCCGACGGGGTGCTCGCCGTGGTGACGCTCGACCCGCTGGTCGAGCAGGCGCTGGCCGAGGCGGTGAAGCTGGGCGAGGACGGTCCCGTCCTCGACGTCGACCCGTCCATCCTCGAACGCGTCGTCGACGCGGTGACCACCACCGTCCGCGCCGCCGAGGAGCAGGGCCGCAACCCCGCCTTGCTCGTGTCGGCCCGGGTGCGCGGCCCGCTGCGCCGGCTCCTGCGCTCTGTCCACCGGGAGCTCCCCGTCCTCGCCTACCCGGAGCTCGCCCGCAACCTCCGACTCGAAACCATGGGAGTGATCGACCTTGCCCAGCCAGCAACGGTTTGAGGGGCCCGAGCTCGAGCAGCTCGTCGACGACGTCCGCCACCGCTACGGCGACGACGTGGCCATCGTCGAAGCCAACAAGGTCCGCCGCGGCGGTGTCGGCGGGTTCTTCGCACGCGAGCTCTTCGAGGTGGTGGTCGAGGTCGACGACGAGAACCCGGCCCGCACCCCGTCCGGGCCACGCACGCTGATGGACCTGGTCGATGCCGTCGACGACGGGCCCGAACCGCAGTTCTACGACGTCGAGAAGACCGACGACCTCGAGTGGGAGACCCTGGCGTCGCCCGAAACCGTCGAGGCCCTGCTCGACCAGTTGGACGAGACCCGGTCCCGGGGACGGGCGCCCGTGCCGCAGACCACGGTGTCCACCGACGGCGACGCCTTCGCCGACGTGCTGCGCCGCATCGCCCATTCGACCGAGGAGCCCACCCGCACGCCGGCGTCGGCCGCCGCCGACGACGAGCCGTTCCGCTCCTTCGCGGACGACGCCCGACGGGCCGCGTCGTCCTCCCGACGCGCGCCGGCGCCCGCCCGGGCGAGCGAACCCGGACCTCGAACGCCCGTGCGTGGCCAGCGGCCCCGCAACAGCCCGTCTCGACCCGCAACCCCCGGGCTGGCACTGGACCGGCGTCAACTCGCCGAGCTCGGGTTGCCCGCCGACGTGCTCGACCGCCCGCTCCGCGCCACCGACCGCATCAGCGCCCTCCTCGAATTGGCCGAGTCGTTCCCACGACCGCGCCCGCTGCCCACCGGTCCCGACGCCGTCATCGCCCTGGTGGGCGACCGCTCGGCCATGGAGCACGCCGTCGCCTGGGTCAACGAGCAGCTCGGCCTGGCGCCCGACCGGCTGATGCTGGCGACGCGCAACGAGGAGAAGGTCTTCCCGCTGGAGCGGCGCATCGCCGACCACGACCGAGCCGCCGAGCTGCGCCGCTCGTGGCGCCGGCGGTCGACGCCTGTGCTGGTGGCCGTCGACGCCCCGGTCGGGCTCCGGCACACGACGTGGACCCGCCACGTCCTCGACGCGCTGGAGCCGGCCGCCGTGTGGGCGGTGGTGGACGCCCAGCGCAAGCCCGAGGACGTGGTCGCCTGGGGTGAGCGCATCGGTGGCGTCGACGCCGTGGCCATCGACCGGACCGGCGAGACCGCCAGCCCCGCCGCCATCTTGACCACCGGCCTGCCCGTCAGCCTCCTGGACGGCCATGCGGCGACGCCGGCGCGCTGGGCAGCCGTCCTCGACGAGCGACTCCTGGCGGCCTGAGATGAACCCCGACACGCGCATGGCGCTGAGCCTGGTCCTGTCGCTCCTGGTATCGGCCGAGAACCTCCGGATGGCCGCCGCCGGCGAGGCCGACATCGTTTCCGTCGGCCTCCGCTACGTGATCGGCTTCGTGCTGATCTTCCTCGTGGTCGGGGCGGTTGGCCGCGTGTTCAACGCCTACCTGGACGCCGTGGACGCCGCCCGCAACGAGCACCAGAGCGACTCCCGCGGAGCGGGCGAGCCGGGGATGCAGGCCCCGGCCAGCGGCTGAGGGGGCGACTACTCCTGGACCCCGGTGGTCCCTACGCTGTGCGGCGATGACACGACGCATGGCAGGTGCGTGGGTGGGAACGGCGTTGCTGCTGGCTTCGTGCGGTTCCGGGACGACCCCCACGATCGAACGTTCCGCGACGGCGGCTCCCGACACCGAGGTGATCGCGGAGAGAGAACCGACGACGGTTCCTTCCACGACGGTGGCGACGCCTCCTCCGCCTACGAGCGCGCCCGCGCCCACGCCCGTCGAGCAGGCACCGCCCGCCGACACGACGCCCCGTCCCGCCAAGAACGTCCAGGAGCTGGCCACGCGCATCGCCGCCGCCGAGGCGACCGTCCGCGACGACGCCACGCCCGAAACCGGTGTGGCCGCCGCGGGCTTCGAACTGCAGGTGCTGTACCGCCAGCTCGGCCGCCGTGCCGACTGGCAACCGGCCGTGCTCGACGCGCTCCCCGAGGCCTACCGCTACGCGGCCTGGGCCAACGCGTCGGCCCGCCGTGAGTTCCGCGACATGGCCCGGAAGCTGTCCACCACGCTGCCCGCCTGGCGCATCGTCGATCCCGGCGCCCGCCGACGAACTGCTCGCCTACTACCAGGAGGGCGAGGCGACCTTCGGTGTGCCGTGGGAGATCCTCGCCGCCGTCAACCTGGTCGAGACGGGCATGGGACGCATCCGGGGGACCTCGGTCGCCGGCGCCCAGGGCCCGATGCAGTTCATGCCCGCCACCTGGGAGATCTTCGGGGCCGGTGGCGACATCAACAGCCCCCACGACGCCATCCTCGGTGCCGCCCGGTACCTGGCCCACAACGGCGGCGGCACCGGCGACATCGACAACGCCTTGTGGAACTACAACCACGACCACCGCTACGTGGACGGGGTGAAGTACTACGCGTCGATCATGACCGACGATCCGCACGCCTTCCGCGCCTTCTACCACTGGCAGATCGTCTACCTGTCCGAGTTCGGCGACATCTTGCTGCCCACCGGATACGAGCAGGCCGAGCGCATCACCGTGGCCGACTACCTGGCCGCCCATCCCGAGCGGCGGCTCAGCGTCTCCTGAACCGGGCAGAACTGGTCATCGGTCACATTTCGTAACGAAACGGTCATACTTTCAAGCTGCGTTGGTGATGGACGGGGGTAACCCCCATTCCCCTGCACCCCACCCTGTGAGGTACATCCCCAATGCGCAGACTCACCCTCGCCACGATGCTGGCCGCCCCGGCCCTCGCCCTGGCGGCCTCCCCGGCGTTCGCCGCCGACGGCGGCGGCACCTCGTCGGCCCGGGCCACCGCGGCCAAGGTCGACGGCGTCGCCACCGTCTCCGATTCCCAGGCCACCTCCGATCCGTCCGGCTCCAGCGCCGAGGCGAACTCGCTCGAGCTCGGCGACCAGACCGTGGCCGGCGGCAGCCAGGAGGGTCCCGGCACCAACAGCGGCGACATCGTCGGCACCGGCGACACGCCGCTCGGCTCGGCCACGGTCGGCGGCTGGAACGCCGAGGTCGACCAGGCGCAGAACGCTCGCGCCAACGCCGCACTGGCCGAGGTGAACGGGCCCGAGGGGACCCTGCACGCCGAGCTGCTCTCCTCCGAGGCCATCGCCGGTCCCGGTCACAGCTCCTCGGAGTCCAGCGCCGTCTACCTGATGCTCGGCGAGGACTTCCAGCTCTACGTCCTGCACGCCGAGAAGAGCAGCGACGACGACGGCACCAGCGAACTGGCCCAGATCAACGACCAGGGCATCGGCACCAGCGACCAGGTCGACGGATGCGAGATCCCGGCCGAGCCGCTGATCGACATCATCTGCCTGGCCGCCGACGCTGAAGGGCTGCACAGCGCCGACGGTCCCACGACGGCCGTGGCCGACGTGGGCGCCGGCCAGGACAATCTGGTCGCCGGCGTCATCCTCGCCTCGTCGCAGGAACAGGCTGCCGCGCCCACGGCCCCGGAACCGAGCCCGAGCGCTCCTGACGTCCTCGACGACGTGACGACGCCGGCCGGTGGCCCGTCCTCGCTGCCCCGCACCGGTGGCGGCCTGGCACTGCTGCCCCTCGGCGCCAGCCTGGTCGGCGTCGGCGAGGCACTGCGCCGCTTCCGCAACCGCTTCGCCTGATCCCGGCGGCGGATCCCGACGCCTGGCCCGGACGGCAACGCCGTCCGGGCCCGTGCGCGTCCGTTGACGAATGCGAAGCATTTGTCGAGCGACGAGGCCGCACTGCGGCCGACGGAGCCGGTCACCAGGTGTCGATGTGCGGGCGCTTCTTGCCGGTGCGAGGAGCCGGCGCCGGCGCCGACCGGAGGCCGGTCGTGATCCAGCGGCGGGTGTCGACCGGGTCGATGACGTCGTCGATCTCGAAGGCCTCGGCCATCGACACGCCCTTGCCGATCTCGTACATGCGCTCGACCATCTGCTCGAACGTCCGCCGGCGCTCCTCGGGGTCGTCGATGGCCGCCAACTCGTTGCGGTAGCCGAGCTTCACCGCCCCTTCGAGACCCATGCCGCCGAACTCGCTGGTGGGCCAGCCGACCGTGAACAGCGGCGCGTGGAACGAGCCACCGGCCATGGCCTGCGCACCCAGCCCGTAGCCCTTGCGCAGGACGATCGTCATGTACGGAACGGTGAGGCCGCCGGCGGTGACGAACAGCCGGCTGGCATGGCGGACCAGCCCGGTGCGCTCGGCATCGGGGCCGACCATGATCCCCGGCGTGTCGCACAGGAACACGATGGGCAGGTCGTGGGCGTCGCACAGCTGCATGAACCGGGCCGCCTTGTCGGCGGCGTCGCTGTCGATGGCGCCGGCCAGGTGCTGGGGGTCGTTGGCGATGACGCCCACCGCCCGACCCTCGATGCGGGCCAGCGCGGTCACCATCCCGAGCCCGAACCCCCGGCGCAGCTCCAGCACCGAGTCGGTGTCGAACATGGTCGCGATCACGTCGCGCACCTCGTACACACGCAGCCGGTTCTCGGGGATGGCCCGGCGCAGCCACCGCTGGTCGGCGCAGTCCCAGGCGTCACGGTGCGGGTCGGTGAAGTAGCCGAGGTAGCGCTTGGCCACCTCGACCGCCTCGACCTCGTCCTCCACCGCGATGTCGACGACGCCGCTGGCGATCTGGTCCTCGATGGGACCGACCTCCTCGGGCCGGTACACGCCGAGGCCGCCGCCCTCGATCATCGCCGGACCGCCCATGCCGATGTTGGCGTCGCGGGTGGCGATGACCACGTCGCAGCAACCGAGCAGGGCGGCGTTGCCGGCGAAGCACCGGCCGCTGGCGATGCCGACCAGGGGCGCCAGCCCCGACAAGCGACCGAAGTAGTGGAAGGCCAGGCAGTCGAGCCCGGCCACGCCGGTGCCGTCGGTGTCGCCGGGCCGGCCGCCACCGCCCTCGGTGAAGAACACGAACGGCAGGCGCTGCTGCTCGGCGACCTCGAAGAGGCGGTCCTTCTTGCGGTGGTTGTTGAGCCCCTGCGTGCCGGCCAGCACGGTGTAGTCGTAGGAGGCAACAGCGACGGGATGCCCGCTGACCGTTGCGATGCCGCCCACCAGCCCGTCGGCCGGTGTCCGCTCCCGCAGCTCGTCGACGGATCGGCGCTTCTTCTGCGCCGCCACCATCAGCGGGCCGTACTCGATCAGCGAGCCCTCGTCGATCAGGTGGGCGACGTTCTCGCGAGCCGTCCGCTTGCCCAGCTTGCGTCGCCGTTCGACGGCGTCGGGCCGGTTCTCGTCGAGACCGTGGGCGTGGCGCTCGAACACCTCGGCCAGGTCGGGGCGGATCTCGTCGAGGTCGACGTCCTGCTCGGCCTCGGCGGCGCCGGTCTCCACCTCGGCCGGCTCGAGCAGCACGAGCTCGTGACCGGCGAACACGGCGTCGCCCACGTCGACGCCGAGGCTGCGCACGATGCCGCTGCGGGGCGCGGCGATCACGTGCTCCATCTTCATGGCCTCCATCACCGCCACCTGCGCACCGGCGGGCACCTGGTCGCCGACGCCGACCGACAGCGATCCCACCGTGCCCTGCATCGGCGCCACCACGGCCACCAGTCCGTCGGTGCGAGCGGCGGCCACCTCCTGGCGTGCGCCACCCGAGCGGCCGTGCTCGAGCACGGCGAGCGGGTCGGTGCGGTCGATGGTGGCGCCCGCGGTGCGCCGGCGACCGGCCAGACGGGCGGCGTTGGCCTCGAGCCACGTCGTGTCGATCCGACCGCCCCGCACGTCGGGGTCGCGCAGGAGCGCCACCAGGAAGTCGCGGTTGGTGTCGACGCCCTCGATCCGGAACGCCTCCAGCGCCTGGGCGGCGGCGTCGAGCAGCTGCCCGGGTTCGTCGGCGTGCACCACCAGCTTGGCCAGCAGCGAGTCGTAGCGGGCGCTGGTGCGGTAGCCCTCGAGGTCGGCGGGATCGGCGGCGAAGGCGTCGACGCGGTGACCGGCCGGCGGCTCGAACCGGGTGATGGTGCCGCCGGTGGGCACCGCCTCGCCGTCGGCACCGACGGTCTCCATGGCGACGCGCGCCTGGACGGCCACACCGTTGCTCGGCGGCGCGCTGTAGAGCCCGAGGCTCCCCAGCGTGGCGCCGCCGGCCAGCTGCAGCTGCAGGCGCACCAGGTCGAGGCCGGTGATCTCCTCGGTGACCGTGTGCTCGACCTGGAGGCGAGCGTTGCACTCGAGGAAGGCGATGCGGTCGCCGGTCACCAGGAACTCGACCGTGCCCAGCGAGTCGTACCCGGTGTACTCGCCGAGCGCGACGGCGGCGTCGTGCAGGCGGGTGCGCACCGCCTGGTCGATCCAGAACGCCGGCGCCAGCTCCACGACCTTCTGCCGGCGGCGCTGCAGGCTGCAGTCCCGGGTGTAGAGGTGCTCGACGCGCTGCCCGTCGCCGATGATCTGCACCTCGATGTGGTGGGCGCCGACCAGCAGCTCCTCGACGTACACGGCGCTGTCGCCGAACGCCGCCTCGGCCTCGCGGGCACACGCCGCCAAGGCCTCCTCCAGCTGGGCACGGGCGGTGACGACGCGCATGCCGCGACCGCCGCCGCCGGCCACCGCCTTGACCATGAGCGCCCCGTGCTCGGCGAGGAACGCCGAGGCCGTGGCCAGGTCGGTGCGACCCTGGGTGGCCGCCGGCACCGGAACGCCGGCGGCGATCGCCGCGGCACGGCCGGCCAGCTTGTCGCCGAACGTCTCGAGCTGGAACACGCCCGGGCCCACGAACCGTACGCCGGCCTCGGCGCACGCCCGGGCGAAGGCGGGGTTCTCGCTGAGGAAGCCGTAGCCGGGATGGACGGCGTCGCAACCCGCCGACACGGCGGCGGCGACCACGTCGTCGACCGACAGGTAGGCGGCCGGTCCGGTGCCGGGCAGCGGCTGGGTGGCGTCGGCCGCGCGCAGGTGCGGGGCGCCGGCGTCGTCCTCGCTGTGGGCGATGACGCACTCGATGCCCTCGGCACGGGCGGCACGTGCGATGCGGACGGCGATCTCGCCGCGGTTGGCGATCAGCAGGCGGGTGATGTTCGACACCACCCCATGCTGCCAGTCCCCCTCTCCGGAAACTGGCAGTCGCTCCGTACCAGAACTGGCAGTCGCTCCGTACCAGAACTGGCAGCCGCTGCGTCACACCACGGTCAGGCGGCGGCGCGGGTGCGGCGCAGGAGCGGGTCGGCAGCGGCCAGTGCCCGGTCGGCGACCCGCAGGACCCGACCGGCGGCGCCGGGCGTCTCGTTGTCGACGAGGTTGCCCATGACCGCCAGCGTGATGTTGGCGATCTGCTGGGTGCCCACGGCCAGCCGCAGGCCGTTGCGCAGGATCCACGGATGACCGATGAGGAACGAGAAGCGTCGCCCGGTGCGCAGGAAGGCGTCGAAGCGCTGGCCGATCTCGGCGTCGTAGCGGGCCGGGCGCGGTGGCGGGGTCGGCCAGGAACAGGTCGGCGGCCAGCATGCCCGACTCGAGGCCGTAGTCGATGCCCTCGCCGTTCATCGGGTTCACCAGCCCGGCGGCGTCGCCGATGGCGACCCAGCCGGGACCGTGCCGGCGGACCGAGCTCATCGGCAGGCGCCACGCACGGGGCCGCTCGAGGTACTCGCCCACGCCCCACTCGTCGCGCACCAGCGCCCGGTAGTCGTCGAGCAACGTGTTGAGGTTGAGGTCGGTGAAGCGCTTCATGGTGGACAGCGCGCCCACGCCGATGTTCACCGTGCCGTCGCCCGCGGGGAACATCCACCCGTAGCCCGGCACCGGCGTGCCGTTGCGGTCGCGCAGCGTGAGGCAGGCCTCGAGGTGCCGGTCGAGGTGGCGGGGCGACTCGACGTAGGAGCGGATGGCCAGCCCGAAGGGCTCGTCGGGGTCACGGACGGCGCCCAGCATGCGGGCCACCCGACCCTGGGCGCCGGCCGCCACCACCGTGAGGTCGGCGTGGATGGTGCGACCCCCCGCCTCGACGCCCACGACCCGATCGCCGTCGAGCAGCGGCAAGGCTGTCGTCTCGTACACCAGCTCGGCGCCGGCCTTCTCCGCCGCCTCGACGAGGTGGGCGTCGAGCCGGCGCCGGGGCCAGACGGCTCCGTGGGCGGGAAAGCGACCGTGCTCGGGCCACGGCAGCTCACGGCGCTGCCGGCCGGCGATCATCCGCAGGCCGTCGATCCGGTGGGCGCCATCGAGGTCGATGTCGAGCTCCTGGAGGGCGCCGACGGCACGTGGGGTGAGCCCGTCACCGCAGACCTTGTCGCGCCCGAGGGGGCCCTTCTCGAACACCACGACGCGGGCGCCGCCACGCGCTGCCCGGATGGCCGCCGCCGCTCCTGCGGGGCCGCCCCCGATCACGGCGAGGTCGTAGCGCTCCATCGGGACATTCTCACGTGCCGCGGCCGTCGTTCCCACATTCGGCGACCGTGCCCCGACCACCAGTGCGGTCACCAGCGCTGGTCAGAGCTGCTTCTCGACCATCGCCACGCGTTCGTCGCCGCCGTACGGCGCCACCTCGTCGACGACCCCGTAGCCCCGCCGCTGGTGGAACCGCAGCGACCGCGGGTTGGGCGGCTCGACGTTCACCTCGGCACAGGCCACCGGCCGGCCGGTGTCTCGGGCCCAGTCCTCGAGGCGGCCGTAGAGCGCGTCGGCCACGCCAGTGCCCCGCAACTCGGGCTGGAGGGCGATCCGGTCGACGTACGCGAAGCGGGGGTGCCGGTCGGCGAACCACCGGTAGTTGGGGCTGCGGTACGACGAGCCCTCGCCCAGGGCGACGAAGAGGCCGAGCACCACGCCGTCGAGCTCGACGACGTCGAAGAAGGCGGCCTCGGCCCGGAACAGCGCCAGGCGGTCGTCGTCCAGCGCACCCACCTCGGGGACGTTGGCGGCGTTCACGACGCGCAGTGCGTCCTCGTCGGCTGCGGTGTACGGGCGGATCGTCCAGTCGGCCACGACCGGAGCCTGCCACGGCGACAGACCCCGGTCGCGGTGGCGGAAACCGATGCCGGACGTCTGCGGAGGGATCACTACCTTGCGCCGCCGTGGACGAACCCCGGAGCGAACGGACCACCCTGCGCCGAGGCCGCAACCGCGCCGCCTACGACCAGCGGATGTTCGACGTGCTCGACGCCGGCCTGGTCGCCCACGTCGGCGTGAGCACATCCGACGGGCCGATCGTGCTGCCCATGGCCTACGGCCGCACCGACGAGCACCTCTATCTGCACGGTGCGGCGGCCAATGCCCTGCTCCGCCACGCCGTCGACACCGACGTGTGCGTGACGGTGACGCTGGTCGACGGCTTGGTCATCGCCCGCTCGCCGTTCCACAACTCGATGAACTACCGCTCGGTGGTGGTGCGGGGCCGGGCCGAGCTCGTCGAGGGCGACGCCAAGCGCGTCGCACTGCAGCTGATCACCGACCACGTGGTGCCGACGTGGGATGCCGGCCGCCCGCCGACCGACGCCGAGATACGCAAGACGCTGGTCATCCGCGTCCCGCTGGCCGAGGTGTCCGGCAAGATCCGCACGGGTCCGCCCGCGGACGATCCGGAGGACATCGGTGGTCCTCACTGGGCCGGGCAGGTCCCGCTGCGATCCGCGTGGGGCGAGCCCGTCGACGCCCCCGAGCTCGCTCCGGACGCTGCACCGCCGGCGACCGTCAGGGCGTTGGCCGGTCGCCCGACGCCGTGACGCGGTCGAGGAAGCGGACCACCCGCTCCTCCCAGGCTGCCGGCGCGGTGGCCAACCCACGTGTGTGGCCGGCGCCGGGAACGATCCAGACCTCGACCGTGGCCGGCGAGGCCGACGCGATGTAGTCGGCGACGGTCGACTCCTCGTCGGCCGCCCCGCCGGCGATCAGCAACGCAGGACGCGGCGCCATCGCCGCGACCGAAGCGCGCAACGACGCTGGGGGTGACGCGTCCGTGAACAGGTCGACGAGCGCGAACTCGAGGCGGTCGATCTGCTCCTGCACCCGACCACGCCAGCCGTACTCCTGTGACTGCCAGCGCTTGTCGGCTGCGACCCGCTGTCCGGCACCCTCGGCGACCACGCCGCGGAGCCGCTCGTCCGTGCCGCCCGCACCGAGGACCTCCTCCCCACCCATCGACATCCCGACGCCGGCCAGCCGGCTTGCATCGATGTCCGGCTGGTCCTCCAGGTAGGACAGTGCCCCGGCGATGTCGTCGTCGCCCCACCAGCCGGCGTCCATGGCCCGCCCCTCGCTACGACCGTGACCCCGGGCATCGAACGCGAGCACGCCGTAGCCGTGGCGGGCCAGGACCACCGCGTGGTCGAGCACATCGGAGCGGGTGGATCCGGCCCCGTGCAGCAGGACGACCGCGGCGCCGTTGGTCGACGGCAGGTACCAGCCCGACAGGGTGACGCCGTCTCGGCTCGGGAACGTGACGTCCCGGTACGGCAGCCCACGATCGGCGGGTGTCTCCGTGCCCACGGCGGTTCGGGGTACGTGCGTGAAGGCCACGGCCTGGCCGAGCGTGTACAGCGAGACGACGACCAGTGCGACCAGCGCCGGCACCACGAGCACCCGCCACCACCGCGACACCGATCGCACCACGGCGACCGCACCACCGACGACCAGCACGAGTCCGCCGACCAGCGCCAGCGCACCGAACGCCCCCGTGGCGGTCAGGCCGGTCTTGGACAGGTGTGGCAGCGCGAGCCCGACGCCGATGGGAAGGGTGACGAGGCCGGCGCCGAACGCGACGACGGCGACCGGCGGCGACGACCGCCGGGGGGCGCGTCCCGCTCCCTGCGGGCGATGCAGGCGGCTCGGCAGATCCATGATCGACCAGTACCGCGGCACGCCGAGGCGGCGACAGGGCCGAAGGACCTCGTGCGCTCCGTAGCATCGGAGCGTGCACGCACGACGCGCCGATCTCGCCGCCGCCGGCGCCGCCCTGGCGGCGGTCGCCGTCGGCGCCGTCGAAGCCCGGCGACCGTCGGTGCGGGCCACCGAGCTGCGCTGGTTCGCCGGCGTCAACTCGGCCAGCGAGCGGGCGCGCCTGCCGCTGTGGGTGCTGATGCAGCTGGGCAGCCTCGGCGGATCGATCGCCACGGGCGCTGCGGTGGGCGCCAGCGGCCGGCCCCGCCTCGGGCACCGGCTGACCACCGTCGGCTCGCTGGCCTGGCTTGGTTCCAAGGCGGTCAAGCCGTTCGCCCACCGGGCCCGGCCGGCGCTCCTGGTCGAAGCCACGCGGGTGCTGGGACGCGAGCAGGCCGGGCTCGGCTACCCCTCCGGCCACGCCGCCGTCGCGGTCGGCATGGCGCTCGCCGCTGCGCCGCACGTCCCCCCGGCCTGGCGCGCCCCCTGTTCGTCGCCGCCGCGGGCGTGGGAGCGACCCGCATGTACGTCGGCGCCCACCTGCCCCTCGACGTGGCCGGCGGCATGGCACTGGGCGTGGCCACCGAGCGCGCCGTCCGGGGCATCATGGGTCCAGCGTGATGCCGAGGTCGTCGGCCAGCGCCCGCCGTAGCTCCCGTCGGGGGAACAGCTCCGTGATCGACCGCAGCTCGGTCACCAGCGCCACGTGCGGTCCCCGAGCGAAGTCGTAACTGGTCACGACGCATCCGCCGGGGAACACATCGGAGAAACGGCCGGCGAAGCGGGGATCGATCGACACGACGGTGTGATACGTGCGGACGCCGGCATCGCTCGGCGTGATGGGCGTCGCCTCGGCCACGTCGCAGGACGGCACCAACTCGACGTGCACCGTCCGGTCGGCGCGGTCGGACTCCAGCGAGATGGTCGCCCCACCGTCGTGCACGTCGAGGCCTTCGAACGACCACCCGGTGGGCAGGTCGGCCACGCATGGCACGTAGGCGGCGTCGGGGACCGACTGGGCGATGATCGCCAGCCTGGAGCCGGCCTCGCAACGTGGCATGACGCGCTCGGCCGGGTCACCGCAGCCGGTCAGGAGCGACGCCACGAGCGCCAGGAGGACGAGCGGAGCTTGGCGGACGGTCACAACAGGCCGGCCAGGCCGAGGTTGGCGACCACGAACGCGACCGCGACGATCACCGCCAAGAGCATGCCCAGGGTGAGCCCGGCTCGGCGCAGCGTCCAGCGCTGGATCGCCACCGGCGGTCTCGGCGGTGCGAGCGCACGGAACTGCGCCACCAGGTCGTCGTCACGCTCGCGGAGGAGCGATCGGAGCTGCCCGGGGACCGTCACCGCCCGGGTCGCGGCGAACGCCTCGGCCACGTCCTCGGGCGCGAACTGGCGGATCGCCCGCGCGTAGACCCGGTCGGGGGCCGAGCGCAGGGCCAGGCACAGCATCATGTTGGCCAGATCGACCGCCTGGCGCCACGGGCTGGGACGGACCTCGGCGAAGGCCACGTCGATGAGCCGCACGCCCCCGTCGGCCACCAGGACGTTGGACGGCTTGATGTCGCGATGGGCGATGCCGCCGTCCCACATGGCGCGGACGATCGCCAGCGCCTGGTCGATGATGTCGTCGGTGACCTCGCCGGCACCGATCGGCTCGGCGCCCGCGATCATCTCGGACACCAGCACGTACTCGCGCTCGGGCGTGATCTCGACGATGCCCAGCGGCGCAGCCGTGGAGACGCCGGCGTCGCGCATCACCCGCAGCATGTGGTCCTCGTACTGGACGAGCCGGCGCACCGAGTTGAACGGCCGCTCGTCCTCCAGCCGGCCGTACAGCACCGTGCGAGCCAGCTTGTACCAGCGGTCCGAGCGCAGGTGGACCGCGGCGTAGAGCTTGCCGAACAGCACCCCGCTGGACGTGGTGATCCGCAGCGGTGTGGAGCCGGCGCTGCCCCGGAGGGAGAACGGCTCGACCTCCAACACCTCGACGTCGAGCTGGGCGGCGAAGGCCGCACGGATCGCCAGCCCGCGGCGGCCGCCCACATCCAGGTGGGCACGCACCCCGCGACGGTACGTGACGGGGAAGGCCTCCTCGGGGGTGAACACCCGCAAGGTCAGGAACGGCACCGCGGCACCCAGCGCCAGCCCGGCGACGATGTCGGACGGGTGGTCCACCGCCGTGTACAGGCGGGCGAGCACGACCAGCGCCACGATGCCGACCGACGACCACGCCGCGATCGAACGCCAGCGACCGCGCGGCGCCAGCACGAGGCTGGCGATGGTCAGCGCCAGGGCGAGGGCGGCGACCTGCCGGGACGGGTAGGCGTAGCCGTCCCAGTGCGCCGCGATCTCCAGCCCCGCCGGCCGCATGCGGCCGATGCCCTGACGGAGGGCGGCGACCACGACGGGTACGACCAAGAGGAGCGCCAGCGACGTGAACAGGTGCTGGAACCGGCGCACGAGCAACAGCGTGAGCAGGACCGACCAGGCCGCCACCTGGAAGGCACCGGTCGACAGCACATCGACGATGGCGCGTGCCGCGTCGGTCACCGGACTCCACCGCAGGGAATCGATCGCCCGCAGCACCACGAGGTCGGCGGCGGTGACGACGCGCACGCCGGTGTGCGTGGCGAGCGACGCCGAGAGGACGGCGACGGCCACCAGCAGGAGACCGGCTGCGCGCATGGCCGGGCTCACCGGGCGTGGCAGTGGCGGCGGTTCGCCGGATGGGCGCCGCCTGGCCCGCGTGACGCCTTCGGTCTCGGGCGGTGGCGACGATCGCTGGGGAAGCATGGGCGCTCCGTCCACCTCGTACTCGGGAGCGATACTAGGGCCATGCGGCGCGTGCAGGTGGCAGCAGCGGTCCTCCTGCTGGCCGCGGGCTGCACCGGGTCGGTGGACCGGCCGTCGCCGCGGGCGAGCGGCGTCGTCGTGGCGTCGTTCAACTTCGAGGAGAGCCGCCTGCTGGCCGAGATCTACGCCCAGGCACTCGAGGACGAGGGCGTGGTCGTGCAGCGCCAGCTCGACCTGGGCCAACGCGAGCTGGTGCTCCCTGCAATGCGCGACGGGTTGGTCGACGTGGTCCCCGAATATGCCGGCTCGGCGCTGGACGCCGCTGCCCCGGGTTCCTCCGCCGATCGATCGGACGAGACCAGCGTGCTCGCCGCCCTCGACCGCGCCGTGGCTCCGTGGGGGCTCACGACGCTCGCGCCCTCGACCGCATCCAACCAGAACGTCCTTGCGGTGACGCGAGCGACGGCCGAGACGCTCGGGCTGACCAGCATCAGCGACCTCGCCCGGACAGAGCCCGTCGTCCTCGGCGGCCCGCCCGAGTGCCGGGACCGTCCACGGTGCCTGCCGCGGCGTGCAGGAGCGCTACGGGCTCGAGGTCAGGCGGTTCGTGCCGCTCGCCGGCGCCTCGTTGGTGCGCCGCGCGCTGGACGACGACGTCATCGACGTGGGCGTGCTCTTCAGTACCGACGCCGAGCTGGCCGACGACGACCTGGTGGTCCTCGACGACGACCGTGGCTTGCAGCCGCCCGACCAGGTCGTGCCGCTGGTTCGCACGACGGTCCTGGAGGACCACGCCGTCCGCAAGGCGCTCGACGAGGTCTCGGGCTCGCTGACCACGCGGGGCCTGCGCTTCCTCAACTGGCGGATGGCACACGCCGGCACCAGCATCGAGACCGAGGCCCACGGCTGGCTGGTGCGTCACGACCTGGTCGCACGCTGAGGCCTGGGGGACGCGGCCGTCAGCGACCCGCCCATGCGTCGGCGGCGTCGGCCTCGAGCCGCTCGGTCGTGGCCCGCACGTCGCGGGGGTGGTCGAGGAAGTCGGAGAGCCCCGACCACAGACCGGCACCGGTGGTGCCGCCGAAGGTCACCGGTTGCAGGTCGGACAGGTCGAAGCGGAACAGATCGCCCGCCTCCAGGAGCGAACGGGCGACCCGACGAGCGACCGCCGTCGGGTACGCGGCCAGGTCGACGTTCTCGTTCGGCGAGACGAAGCCACCCCGGGCGGCCCACACCTCGGCCGCCTCCGGTGAGGCCAGGTAGCGCAGCAGCGCCTCGCCGCTGTCGCTCGGCCGCATGAGCACGGCCGCGTCGCCTGCACCGACCACGTACCGGACACCGGTCGAGGGTCCCGGAAAGTCGAACACGTCCGCATCCACCTCGAGCTGGGCACGCGTGGTGCCCGCCACCACGCCGGGCACGAAGTCACCCTCCATCACCATGGCGGCGGCCGGGTCGGTGGACAGCACCGCGCTGACCGAGTCGGGGAAGTCGGTCTCCGGGCCGGCCACCCGCAGGGTGCGCGCCGGCGACAGCAGGTCGGCCATCACACGCAGGGTCTCGGCCACGCTCGGGTCGGTCCACGGCAGCCGGTGCTCGGCCAGCGCGTCGTAGCGCTCGGGCCCGGCGAGCCGCAGGTAGAGGTTCTCGAACCAGTCGGTGAGCACCCAGGCGTCGGAGGGCACGCCAGGCAGGGAGAACGCCGGCACGCCGTCAGCGGCCAACTGGTCCGCCACCGTCCCGAGGCCGTCGAGATCGTCGGGCGGTACGACGCCGGCGTCCTCGAAACGGGCGATCGAGTACCAGACCAGGCTCTTGTTCGCCGCCTTGAACCAGACGCCGTAGAGCTCGCCGTCGACGCTCCCGAGGCGCTGCCAGACCGGCGCCCACCCCGAGCGCACCGTGTCGCCGACCAGGTCGTCGACGGCCAGGATGTCGCCAGACCGTGCGTACCGCTCGAGCAGGCCGGGTTGCGGTAGCACGGCGACGTCGGGCGGGTTGCCAGCGCCGATCCGCCGGTCGAGCACGGCCGTGATGTCCTCGCCGGCGGTCGACGTGTAGGTGACGGTCGCCCCCGTGGTCGCTTCGAAGCGATCGAGCACCGCCCGGAACGCGTCGGCTTCGGCGTCCTGCCAGACGGCCACGACCTCGATCTGCTGACCGCGCAGATCCGGGGAGGCATCGTCTCCGGCGGCACGACACGCGGTCGACAGCGCACCGAGCGTGCACAGCAACAGCAGGCCGACCAGCCGCGGTGACGGCCGCCACCATCCAGGTAGGACCTTCGGCCCTGTGGGCGAAGGCGGCGCGGGGCGCACGGTGACAGAGGTACCACACCGTCCGATCTCGAACACGACACGGAGGGCATCGTGACGATCATCACCCCTGCTTCCCCGCCCGCCAGTGATCTGCCTCAGGCCCTCCCGGCGGCGTCCACGTCGCACGCGTCGAAGATCTACGGCAAGGGCGCCACCGAGGTGCGCGCCCTCGACGACGTCACCGTCGCGTTCGACGCCGGCCGGTTCACCGCCATCATGGGTCCGTCCGGGTCGGGGAAATCGACCCTGTTGCACTGCATCGCCGGCCTGGACACGCTCACCTCCGGTTCGGCGTCGATCGGGGACATCGACCTGAGCACGCTGGACGACAACCACCTCACCGTGCTCCGACGCGACCAGGTGGGCTTCGTGTTCCAGGCGTTCAACCTGGTGCCGACCCTCACCGCCGAGGAGAACATCACCCTTCCCCTCGCCCTGGCCGGCCGCAAGGGCGACCGCACCTGGATCGACGAGGTCATCCGGACCGTCGGTCTCACCGACCGGCTGAAGCACCGACCCAGCGAGCTGTCCGGTGGCCAGCAACAGCGCGTGGCCGTGGCCCGGGCGCTGGCCAGCAAGCCGCGGATCATCTTCGCCGACGAGCCCACCGGCAACCTCGACTCCCGATCGGGTGCCGACGTGCTGAGCTTCCTCCGCGCCGCGGTCGACGACTTCGCCCAGACCATCGTCATGGTCACCCACGACCCGGTCGCCGCCGCCTACGCCGACCGGATCGTCTTCCTCGCCGACGGCGTCGTCGTCGACGAGATGCTGCACCCGACCTCCGATCGTGTCCTCGACCGGATGAAGCAGTTCGGAGACTGACATGCTCCGCACCGCGCTCCGCAACCTCTCGGCGAACAAGTTGCGCCTGCTGACCACCGGGCTGGCCGTGCTCATCGGCGTCGCCTTCATGAGCGGCACCATGATCTTCAGCTCGACCCTGGGTCGCACCCTCGACACCATGTTCGCCAACGCCTACGAGGGCACCGATGCCCTCGTGCGCGCCGAATCCACCTTCGAGACACCGGAGGGCATCGCCGTCCGGCCCCGCATCGACCAGTCCGTGGTCGACACCGTCGCCGCCGTCGACGGCGTCGCCGTCGCCCAAGCCGACGTCTGGGGTGTGGCACAGGTCATCGGCCGGGACGGGGACCCCGTCGGCAACCCCGAGATGGGTCCGCCCACCCTCGGCGCCAGCTGGCCCGAAGGCGAGCTCAACACCTGGACGCTCGAGTCGGGCCAGGCACCGGTCGCCGATGACGAGGTCGCGGTCGACAAGCAGACCGCCGACGCCGCCGGCTACGGAGCCGGTGATCGCGCCGAGGTCCTCGTGAACGGCAAGCCGATGGACGTCACCATCACCGGCGTCGTCACCTTCGCCGGCTCGGACTCCCCCGCCGGCGCCTCGTTCACCCTCTTCACGTTGGAGTCGGCGCAGGCCCACCTGGGCGAACCGGGCAAGATCGACAGCGTGTCGGTGGCCGGCGCGGACGGCGTGTCGCAGGCGGAGCTGGTGTCCCGGATCGAGGAGGTGCTCCCCACCGGCACCGAGGCCATCACCGGTGAGGCGTTGGTCGAGGAGAACCAGGACGCCATGGCCGACGCCATGTCGATGTTCGACACCTTCATGATGGTGTTCGCCGTGATCGCCCTGCTGGTGGGCGGGTTCACCATCTTCAACACGTTCTTCATCACCGTCGCCCAGCGCACCAAGCAGCACGCCCTCATGCGGGCGATCGGGGCCAGTCGACGCCAGGTGCTCGTCTCGATCCTGGCCGAGGCCATCGCCATCGGCTTGATCGCGTCGGTCATCGGGCTCGGCGCCGGGGTCCTGGTCGCTGCCGGGCTCAAGGCGTTGCTCACCGCCTTCGGTGTGGCGCTGCCTGCCGGCGGCATCGTGTTCACGGCGAACACGGCGATCGTCGCCGTGGCCGCGGGCCTGATCGTCACCGTGGTGTCCGCGGTGTCGCCGGCCCGCAAGGCGGGCAAGGTCCCGCCAGTGGCCGCCATGCGCGACATCGAGGTCACCAGCAGCGGCTACGGCTCCAAGGAGCGGGTGATCGTGGGGATCTTCGTGCTCGCCACCGGAGTCGCCGGCCTGCTCTACGGCCTGTTCGGCTCGCCGTCGAACGCACTCGCCGTGGTCGGAGGGTCGGCAGTCATCGTCTTCTTCGGTGTGTCCGTGCTCGGCCGAACGATCTCCTTGCCGCTCAGCCGGGTCATCGGCTGGCCGTTGCCGAAGCTGCGGGGCATCGCCGGGCATCTGGCCCGTCAGAACGCCATGCGCAGCCCCAAGCGGACGGCGGCCACGGCCGCCGCGCTGATGATCGGCGTCGGCTTGGTGTCGTTCATCACGATCTTCGCCTCGTCGACGAAGGCGTCGTTCAACGCCATCATCGATCGGACGTTCACCGGCGACGTCATCGTGACGTCCCCCCAGCAGTTCGGCGGGGGCGGCGGTCTGTCGCCGGAGCTCACCCAGCAGTTGCGTGAGCTGCCCGAGGTCGAGACGGCCGCCGGCATCCGCGGCGGCGTCGCCCAGGTGGACGGGTCGGCGGTGTACCTGCTCGGCGCCGACGACGCCACGTTCGAGCTCTTCGATGTCGAGCCCGTGGCCGGCTCGTCCGCCGACCTCGACGCCAACTCGATCGCGGTGTGGGACGAGACGGCGAAGGACAAGGGCCTGTCCCTCGGCGACGCCGTGCCGGTCGACTTCGTCGCCACCGGGCACAAGACGCTGACCGTCGCCCTGATCTACGGCGAGAACCAGCCGGCCGGCAACTGGGTGCTCGGGCTCCCCGCCTACGAGGCCAACTACGTCGACCAGCTCGACGCGCAGATCTTCATCAAGGCCGCCGACGGCGTCTCGCCCGAGCAGACCATGACCGCGGTGGAGCGCGTCGCTGCCGACTACCCGGGCGCCAAGGTGCTCGACCAGAGCCAGTACAAGCAGGAGCAGATGGCGATCGTGGACCAGATGCTCGGCTTGGTGTACGCCATGCTCGCCCTGGCGATCGTCATCGCGCTGCTCGGCATCGGCAACACGCTGGCGCTGTCGATCTTCGAGCGGACCCGTGAGCTCGGTGTGCTGCGTGCGGTGGGCATGACCCGCCGTCAGCTGCGCTCGACCATCCGCTGGGAGTCGGTGATCATCGCCGTCCAGGGAGCGCTGCTCGGCCTCGTGATCGGCATCTTCTTCGGCTGGGCTCTGGTGCTGGCCATGGCCGACCAGGGGCTGGGCACGCTGGCGATCCCGGTGCCGAGCCTGGCCGTCGTGGTGCTGCTGGCCGCGCTGGCCGGTGTGGTAGCGGCCATCCTCCCGGCCCGTCGGGCCGCTCGTCTCGACGTCCTCAAGGCGGTGGTCACCGAGTGAGCGACGGCTTCACCAGGTACTTCTCGCCCGTGGCCTGCTTGCCGTAGGTGGCGATGGCGTCGAGGCTCAGCGCCTCGTCGAGGGAGACCTCCGCGGTGTAGCTGCTGGCGAAGGTGGTGGTGATCTCCGACGCCACCCGCTGGCGGAGCTCGTCGGCTCGCTGGCGACCGACCCGGTCGAGGAAGTAGGGCAGCAACCAACCCCCGACGCCCCAGGCCATGCCGAACGTCCGGACCAGTTCCGTCGGCGACCGGTCGAGGCCGCCGTAGATGTACACCTGCTTGTGGCGGCTGGACCCGTAGCGCCCGACCGAGCCCTCCTTGCGGCTCTGGGCGACCTCCATGGCGCCGAGGATCTCGCTGGCCAGTCGGCCGCCGCCGACGGCATCGAACCCGATGGTGGCGTCGGTGGTCGCCACCGCGTCGACGAGCGTGGCGCGGAAGTCGTCGTCGCTGGAGTTGCAGACGTGGTCGGCGCCCAGGTCACGGAGCAGGTCCACCTGCTCCTGGCGGCGGACGATGTTGACCAGCGGCACGCCGTCGGCGAAGCAGAGCTTGACCAGCATCTGACCCAGGTTCGATGCCGCCGCCGTGTGGACCAGCGCGGTGTGACCCTCGATGCGCATGGTCTCGACCATGCCGAGCGACGTGAGCGGGTTGACGAAGCACGACGCCCCCTGCTCGGGCGTCACGTCGTCGGGGAGCAGCAGGCATTGACCGGCGTCGGCCACCCGGAGCTCGGAGTACATGCCTCCGCCGAGCGTGGCGACGGTCTTGCCGAGCAGCGCCTGCGCGTCGGGCGACGAACCTGCGGCCACGACGACGCCGGCACCCTCGTTGCCCACGGGAACCGCATGCCCGATGCGGCCCTGCACCATGGAGCGCAGGTGCGCAGGAACGTCGGCCACGACCTTGGGGCCGGCGTCACCGTCGACCACGCGTGCGGTGCTCATGTCGGCGGGGCCGAAGATGACGCCGAGATCGGACGGGTTGATCGGCGCCGCCTCGACACGGATCACGACCTGGTCATCGGCGGGCTCGGGCATCTCGACGTCGACGACGGCCAGCTCGAGGTGGCCGTCGTCGGTGAACGTGGAATGGATCTGTCGGGCCATCGTGGTCACTCTCCGATCCTGGGGAACTGTGGTGGACGCTTCTGGAGGAACGACTGCACGCCCTCCTCGAAGTCGGGACGTTCGAAGCTCTCGAGCATGAGCTGCTGGGCGTCGCGCTCGGCGGCGCCGAGGCCCTGGTGCAGCTGCTGGTACACCTGCCGCTTCATCACGGCAAGCGACGCCGGCGAGCAACTGGCGGCCATCTGCTCGACGTAGGCGCGCACGGTGGGGAGCAGATCGAGCCCGGGCACCGCCCGGTTGACCAACCCCATGGCGGCCGCTTCCGAGCCGCTGACCTTGCGCGCCGAGAACAACAGGTCGAGGGCGTGGGCGGACCCGACCAGGCGGGGCAGCAACCAGCTGAGGCCCCACTCGGCGACCAGCCCCCGCTGGGCGAAGGCGGTGGTGATCACCGCGTCCTCGGCGGCGAAGCGCAGGTCGCAGCTCAGCGCGATGGGCACGGCCATGCCGGCCACCGGTCCGTTGATGGCGGCGATGACCGGCTTGGGCACCGACATGAGGTACGTGTACGTGCCCCGCAGGTCCTCACCCCAACTGGGGTCGCCGGCGGTGGTCGACGCCCCGTCGCCCGTGGCCGACTCGCCGGCGGCGCTGCCCGAGGACAGTCCCTGGAGGGTCTTCATGTCGGCGCCAGCGCACCAACCGCGACCGGCACCGGTGATGACGATGGCGACCACGGCGGCGTCGCGCTCGGCTCGACCGACGGCGTCGGCCAGCTCGCGCGCCATCGTCGTCGTCCAGGCGTTGAGCTGATCGGGCCGGTTCAGCGTGATGGTGGCGACCGGGTCGTCGACGTCGTAGAGGATGTCGGAGTACACACCGACACCCTGTCAGACGGGACTCGCCCTCGCACCGGGTGGGGTGGGCTCACGGGTGGAGGCGGCGCATGCCCCGGAGCGCGAAGACCGCCAGCACGGCGGTGGCGCCGGCGAGGGCCAGCAGCCCCGGCCACATCTCCGACCAGCCCACGCCGAAGCCGGCAGGAGGCAGCAGCTGGTCGGGCACGAACCCCGCCCGGGCCATGCGCAGGACGTTGGTCATCGGGTTGACCCGCGCCACCGACGCCAGCCATCCGCTCATCGCCGCGATGGGGACCTGGGCGGTCGACAGGAAGATCGCCATGAAGATGCCGACCTGGATCACCGGGCCGACGTTGGTGTGCTGCACCCGGTAGACGAGGCCGAGTCCCCACAGCGCGGCGACCAGCGCGATCCCCAGCGCCGACAGGTACAGCGCGACGATGCCCAGCACGCCACCGGGGACGGCCACACCGCCGATGGCGGCGGCGATCAGCACGAACGTGGTCGTGACGAACGCCCGCACGAGTGCGGCGACAAGGGCGCCGGCCAACAGCGTCAACCGGCTCATCGGTGCCAGCAGGAACCGGTCGAAGAAGCCGGTCTCGAAGTCCCGCGCCGTGCTGAGGCCGATGGTCATGCCGGCGAACGACGCCCCCTGGATGATGGCCATCGGCGCGAACCACGACATGGCGTTGCCGCCCCCGAAGGTCCGGCCGACGAACCCGAACGCTCCGGAGAAGGTGATCACGAAGAAGATCGGCATCACGAGCGTGGGGACGAAGGTGGCCGGCTGCCGCCGGATGCCCCGGAGGTTGCGG
Organism: uncultured Acidimicrobiaceae bacterium; assembly: GCA_963800295.1. Lineage (GTDB taxonomy): Bacteria > Actinomycetota > Acidimicrobiia > Acidimicrobiales > Salinilacustritrichaceae > Salinilacustrithrix. The sequence goes on along the minus strand of CAWDAJ010000008.1, from coordinate 141,166 downwards.
GCGACCATCTGGGCGATGATGGCGCCGGTGCCCGTGCGGGCCGAGCCGAGGTCGACGCGCGTCGTGGCCGCGCTCATCAGACGGCCCGCAGTCGACGGTTCAGGGCCCGGAGGCCGGCGAGCACCGACAGCGCGGCGATCGCCGCTGACACGCCCACGGCCACCGCCGCGTCCTGGCCCGACCACCCGAGCGTCTGCAGGTCGCGCAGCGCCTCGAGGATCCAGGAGACGGGGTTGTAGGTGGCCACCGTGCGGTACCAGCCCGTCATCAGCTCGCGGGGGAAGAACGCCGACGAGGTGAACATGAGCACGAAGATGAGGGGGAACGATCCCTGCACCGCCTCGGCCGAGCCGGTGCGGATGCCGAGCACGACGCCGAACCCACCGATGCCCACGCCCAGCAGTGCGGAGGTGACGACGAGGATGGCGAGTGGCCCGATGCCGGCCATGGTGGCGCCGAACAGCACGAGGACGGCGGTGAAGAACAGTGCCTGGGCGGCGGCGAGGGCGGCCCCTCCGGCCAGGCGGCCGACCAGGATCGACGTGCGCGACACGGGTGACGCCAGCAGACGGTCGAAGAAGCCGATCTCGATGTCGTTGGCCATCTCGGTGCCGGCCTGGGTGGAGCCGAACACCACGCCCTGGAGCACGGTAGCGGCCAGCAGGAAGTCGAGGAACGAGTCGAACTGCGAGCCGAAGCCGGCCTGCTGGGACGTGACACGGTCGAACGCCGCCGAGTTCAGCGCGGCGAAGAACAGCGGGAAGAACAGCGACGGCACGATCACCTGCGGCTGGCGCATCACGGCGAACACGGCCCGCCGCGACAGCGCCAGCGACTGCCGGGCGAAGCGCGGTCGGCGCTGATCGGGCGCAGCGGCGATGGCGGTCACGGTTCGGCCGTCTCGCCTTCCGCCGCACCTTCGAGACGACGGCCGGTCGCCTCGGCGAAGACGTCGTCGAGCGTCGGGGCGTTCAGCTCCATGTGCCGCACCACCACGCCGGCCTGGTCGAGCGCCCGCACCACCGTGGTGAGCTGCTGAGCACCGCCCGCGAGACCGATGGCGAGCATGCCGTGGTCGGTGACGCGCTCCTCGCCGAACTCGGCGAGCACGGCCGCCGCGTGTTCGGCGTCGCCCTCGACCTCGACCATGAGGGTCGGCGATCCGACCTCTTCCTTCAGGGCGCGAGGCTCGCCCTTCTTGACGATGTGACCGTGGTCGATGATGGCGACCCGGCCGGCGAGCTGGTCGGCCTCCTCGAGGTACTGCGTGGTGAGCAGGACGGTGGTCCCCCGCTCGCGGTTGAGGTACCGGACCTCCTCCCACAGCGCCAAGCGGCTCATGGGGTCGAGGCCGGTGGTGGGCTCGTCGAGGAAGAGCACCTCGGGCTCGTGCACCAACGAAAGCGCCAGGTCGAGCCGCCGGCGCATGCCGCCCGAGTAGGTGCCGACGCGCCGGTCGGCGGCGGCGGTGAGACCCACCCGCTCGAGCAGCTCGTTGCCCCGCTGGTCGGCGACCCGAGCCGGGATCCCGTGGAGCACGGCCTGGAGGTGCACGAGCTCGGCGCCGGTCATCAGCGGGTCGATGGCCGCGTCCTGCAGGGCCACGCCGATGCGCCGGCGCACCTCGCCGGGGTCGTGGACCACGTCGAAGCCGGCGACGCGCGCCGTGCCGGCACTCGGCTTCAGCAGCGTCGTCAGCATGCGGACCGTCGTCGACTTGCCGGCGCCGTTCGGGCCGAGGAAGCCGAACACCTCTCCGGGTTGCACGGCCAGGTCGACGCCGTCCACGGCCAGCACGTCGCCGAAGCGCCGCACCAGGCCCTCGGCGAAGATGATCGGCTCGTCGGTGGATCGACCCGGACTCCCCTGCGCCGTCCGCTGATCGGTGTCCACGTTGCTCGTGCCTCCTTCGGCGACCCCCACGGCCGGCGAGCGACGCTATTGATCCCACCACCCGCACCGCCAGCTGAGCCCCTCCTGCTGGGCGGCGAAGTCCTCGAACCGGGCCGTCCCGACGTGCCGAGTGTCGGTGGCCCCGTCGCGCCACCTCGGAGCGACAGCCTCCGTCCCGGTCACGTACTTCGCGCTGGCGACGGTGCATCCTCAGCCGCCAGTCGTCGGCGTCCCGACCGGAGCCCCGGTTCGCCCGCACCGGTGCACGCACCGTCGGCGAGGATCCTCCCGTTGGGTGTCAGCTGTGCATCCTCGGCGAGGATCCTCGGGTTCGTGATATCCCGCGACCTTGCACCGTCGGCGAGGATCCTCTCACTCGATGTCACCGACGTCTGTTCGGCGAGGACCCTCTCGTTCGATCAAGGCCCGTGTCCCGCAAGCGAGCTGAGCGGAGGGGAGGCCGTTCAGGCGTACACGAGGGCACCGTCGTCGAGATCGGCCTCGGGGAACTCGTCCTTCTCGCTCCAGTAGTCCTGGGTGAAGCGCCACGGGGCGCGGTCGCCCTGCTGGGGCATGAGGTGCAGCGCCCGCATGAGGTACCCGGGGTTGAAGTCCTCGGGGTCCACCCAGGGCGTCAGCTTCATGTCGGCGTCCTCGTCGCGCAGGGTGGGCACCACCATCGACGCGCCGAGCTCGTCCATGTGCGCCAGCAGGCGGCACACGAAGTCGGCGATGAGGTCGGCACGCAGCGTCCAGCTCGCCCGGAAGTAGCCGAAGACCCAGGCCATGTTCGGCACGCCCGTGAACATGGTGCCGCGGTAGCCCACGGTCTCGGCGAAGTGCACCGGGTCGCCGTCGACGACGAAGGCGATGTCGCCCATCACGCTCATGTCGAAGCCGGTGGCGGTGATGATGATGTCAGCCTCGAGCTCGTCGCCCGAACGCAGCCGGATGCCCCGCTCGGTGAACCGGTCGATCTCGTCGGTGACCACCGACGCCTTGCCGTCCTTCACCGCATGGAACAGATCACCTTCGGGCACGAACGCGATGCGCTGGCGCCACGGCCGGTAGGCGGGCGTGAAGTGAGGACTCAGGTCGTAGTCCTCGCCGAGGATGGCCTTGATCCCCTTGAACAGCTCGTCCTTGACCAGCTCGGGGTGCTCGGCCGACATCTTGGTCACCATCGCCTGGTTCTTCAGGATCTGGCGCCGCACGATCTCGTGCGTCCACTCGTCGGGGATGTCGAGGTCGCGCAGCTGGTCGGCGAGCTCGTTGGCGTTGCGGCCGGTGGCGAAGTAGGTGGGCGACCGCTGGAGCATCGTGATGTGCTCGACGTCGGGGGCCATCGCCGGGATCAGGGTGGCCGCCGTCGCCCCCGAACCGATGACCACCACCCGCTTGTCGCGGTAGTCGAGGTCGTCGGGCCAGGTCTGCGGGTGCACGATCGGGCCCTGGAAGTCGTCCATGCCGTCCCACTCGGGCGTGTAGCCCTTGGCATGGCGGTAGTAGCCCTGGCACATCCACAGGAAGTTGGCCGTGAACGACACCGTCTCACCCGTGTCGGCGCGGGTTCCCTCGATGTGCCAGCACCGGTCGTCGGTCGACCACTCGGCGGTGGAGATGGCGTGCTGGTACCGGATGTGCTCATCGAGGCCGTTGTCGTCGATGACCTCGCCGAGGTACTGCAGGATCTTGTCGGCGGTGGCGATGGGCGCGCCGGTCCACGGCTTGAAGCGGTAGCCGAAGGTGTACAGGTCGCTGTCGGAGCGGATGCCCGGATACGTGTGCGTGCGCCAGGTGCCCCCGAAGCCCTCCTGGGTCTCCAGCACCACGAACCGCTTGTCCGGGCACTGTTCGGTCAGGTGGTAGGCGGCGCCGATGCCGGAGATGCCGGCGCCGACGATCAGCACGTCGAAGTGCTCGCTCACGTGTCGTTCCCCTCTCGATGTCGTCCGAGCAGTGTGACCGGCGGCGACGGGGCGAGGGAAGTGGCCAAGGTCCCGAGTTGCTCCGCGACCTGCCGGATCAGAGCTCGACGCGCATGCCCACCGTGGTGGTCCGCTCCGGGGGGAGGCCGAAGTAGTTCGCCGCGTTCGTGGAGTTGCGGCTCATGAACGCGAACAGGTGCTCGCGCCACATGGCCATGCCGGGCCGTTCGGTCACCACCAGCGACTCGGCAGCCGAGGAAGTACGTGGCCAGCTCGGGATCGATGCCCAGGTCGGACGCCTTGCCCTGCCCGAGGCCGGTGCAGACGTCGGGCTCCTCCATGAAGCCGTAGTGCAGCACCAGGCCATATACGCCGCGCCCGTAGTCGGTGACCTCGGCTCGCTGTGCCGGCAGCACGCGGGGCACGTCGTCGGTGGTGATGCCGAGCACGACGACCTTCTCGTGGAGGACGTTGTTGTGGCGGTAGTTGGTGATGAGCGCGGGTGGCACGGCATCGGGGATCGAGAACAGGTACAACGCGGTGCCGGGCACACGTATCGGTTCGCGGCCGTTCTCGTACAGGCTGTCGAGGAACTCACCCATGGCGAGACGGCCGAGACGGATGCGGTCACCGAGGATCTGGCGCCCGGTCCGCCAGGTGGTGAGCAGCGTGAAGAAGAGACCGCCGGCCACCAGCGGGAACCAACCGCCGTGGGGGATCTTGAAGATGTTGGCGCCGAAGAAGCCGAGGTCGACCACCAGGAAGCCACTGCACAGCGCGCCGACCGCCGTCTTGTTCCACCCGAAGCGTTCCCGGGCCACGACGTAGAACAGCACCGTGGTGATGATCATCGTGAGGGTCACCGCCACGCCGTACGCCGCCGCCAGGGCGGTGGAGGTCTGGAAGCCGACGACCAAGCCGATGCACGAGACCATGAGGATCCAGTTGACGGCCGGGATGTAGATCTGACCCATCTCGCTGGCCGACGTGTGCACGATGCGGAAGCGGGGCGAGTACCCGAGCTGGATGGCCTGCATGGTGAGGCTGAAGACACCGGAGATCAGGGCCTGCGAGGCGATGACCGTGGCGAGCGTGGCCAGCACCACCAGCGGGATCACGAACGCCTCGGGTACGAGTCGGTAGAAGGGGTTCTCGATGGCGCCGGGATCGCCCAAGAGCAGGGCGCCCTGCCCGAAGTAGTTGAGGAGCAGCCCGGGGAGCACCACGCCGAACCAGCCGATCTGGATCGGCCGCTTCCCGAAGTGGCCCATGTCGGCGTAGAGGGCCTCACCACCGGTGACGACGAGGAACACCGAACCGAGGGCGAGGAAGCCCTTGAAGCCGTTGACGTGGAAGAAGTCCCACGCGTACACGGGGTTGATCGCACGGAACACGCCCGGCTCGTCGAAGATGTGGATCAGGCCCAGCGCCCCCAGCGTGGTGAACCACACGATCATCACCGGCCCGAAGATGCGTCCGATCGTGGCGGTGCCGCGGTGCTGGACGGCGAACAGACCCACGAGGATGATCGCCGACACGGGGATCACCCAGTTCGAGAAGCTCGCGGTGGCGACCTCGGTCCCCTCGACGGCGGACAGCACGGAGATGGCCGGCGTGATCATGCCGTCGCCGTACAGCAGTGCGGTCCCGAACAGACCGACCAGGATCAGCACCACGCGGCGCCGACCGCGCCTGCGGCCCTCGGGCGTGATCAGCGACGTCAGCGCCAGGATCCCGCCCTCGCGCTCGTTGTCGGCCCGCATCACGAACACCAGGTACTTGATCGAGATGACGATGATCAGCGACCAGAAGATCAGCGACAGGACGCCCAACACGCTGGCGGCGTTCACCGCCAGGTTGTGGCCGGGTCCCTCGAGCGACTCGCGCATGGCATACAGCGGGCTCGTGCCGATGTCTCCGTAGACCACGCCGAGCGCGGCGAGCGAGAGCGCGCTGAGGCCACTCGACGTATGCGGGGTCCGCTCCACGGCCTGGGACGCTACCCACATGGGACCCGCTTGATGTCAAAGACGGTCGGCTCCGTCCGAATGGGCGATCGGACACGAACGGGGATGATTGCCGCCACCACGCAGCTCGGTCGTGAGGATCGAACCTGCCGGTGGGACAATGACGGCTGTGAACAGGGGGCTGACGGTGGCGGAGGGAGCCGCGCTCGTGGCGTCCATGCCGGGCATCGCCGCGCTCCACACCGTGGAACCGGACGGCCGGTTCACCTACCTCACGGTGAACGAGCGCGCCGTCGAGGCGCTCGGTCGATCGGCCGATGACCTCGTCGGGGTCGACATCACCGATCTGTTCGGACCCGGCGCCCAGACGCAGATGTCGGCGATGCTCGATCGAGCACTGGAGAGCGGCGGGCCGGTGCCGCTCACGACCGTCCTGCCGGTCGCAGAGGGTCCACTCGTTCTCGACGCGGTCGTGACGGTGTACGTCGACGACGACGGCCAGCCCGTGCAGGTCCTGTGGGCTGCCGTCGACGCCACGGGTGAGCGGGCGGCCCGGGAAGCGCTGGCCCGGTCCGAGGCCCGCTTCCGTTCGCTCGTCGACCACGCCTTCGACGGCGTGGGCGTCCTCGGCGACGACGGGCGCTACACCTGGGTCTCGCCCTCGCTCGACCGGTTGCTCGGTTTCGACGTCGGTGACCTGCTCGGCGAGGTCGCCCTCGACCGTGTCCATCCGGACGACCGGGAAGACGCAGAGCGCCAGCTGCTCGCCACCGTCGGCGCCGAGGACAGCGGTGGGACGTGGATCGGACGGGCCCGACATCGATCCGGCGAGTGGCGAGTGCTCGAGGTGCAGGGCACCGATCTGCGCCACGACCCCAACGTCGGCGGCACGGTGCTCAACGTCCGCGACGTCACCGAGCAGGTACGGGCCGAGGAGGCGCTGCGCCGCTCCGAGCGCGAGTACCGGCGCCAGGCCCTGCACGACACGCTCACCGGGCTGCCCAACCGCGCCCTCTTCGACGACCGCATCCGCCAGGCGCTGTTCCGTCTCGACCGCTACGGCGGCTACGTCGCCGTGCTGTTCTGCGACCTCGACGGCTTCAAGTGGCTCAACGACAGCTACGGACACGTCGTCGGCGATCAGGTTGTCGTCGACGTCGGCCGGCGGATCCGCAGCGCGGTGCGCGAGAGCGACACCGTGGCCCGCTTCGGCGGCGACGAGTTCCTCATCCTGTGCGCCGACCTCTCGTCACCGGAGGAGGCACTGGCCACCGCCACGCGCCTCGCCGGCGCCGTGCGCCAACCGCTCCAGGTGTCGGGTGTCGAGCTGCAGCTCACCGTGAGCATCGGCATCGCCACCACCGACCGCAGCACCGAGCAGCCCGATCAGCTGATCGCGCAGGCCGACGCCGCCATGTACGAGGCGAAGCGCTCCGGACGGAACCAGGTGTGCCCGTTCGACCCGTCGTTGCAGGACCGGGCACGGGCGCGCGTCGAGATCAGCGCCGAACTGCACCGGTCGATCGCCGAGGACCGCCTGGTCGTGCACTACCAGCCGCTCGTCGGCCTCGCCGACGGCGACCTGCGCGGCGTCGAGGCGTTGGTCCGCTGGTCGCACCCCGAGCGCGGGTTGCTGCACCCGGCCGACTTCGTGTCGATCGCCGAGGACATCGGCCTCATGCCCGAGCTCGGCGGGTGGGTCATGGACCGCGCGTGTGCCGACGCGATGTCGTGGACGCACGCGCCGGTTCCGGTGAACGTGAACCTGTCGGCGCGACAGCTCGCTGATCCGAACCTCGCCGATCTCGTGATGCACACGCTCGACCGCACCGGTCTTCCGTCCGCCCGACTGAGCCTCGAAGTCACCGAGAGCGCCGTGATGGCCGACGTGGTCGAGGCGGCACGCAGCCTGCGCACGTTGCGCGACCTCGGCGTTCGGGTCGGCATCGACGACTTCGGCACGGGTCATTCCTCGCTGGCCTACCTGCGCCAGCTGCCGCTCGACTTCCTCAAGATCGACCGCAGCTTCGTCATGCCTCTGGGCGAGAACGACCGTGACGAGGCGATCGTGCGGGCCATCGTCGAGATGGCCCACGCCCTCGATCTCGAGGCGGTGGCCGAAGGCGTCGAGACCGCGGTGCAGCACGAGGCGGTCATCCGACTCGGATGTGATGCGGCGCAGGGCTGGCACCTCGGCCACCCGACGCCGCACGCGCCCACGCCATCCGTGGTGCACGCCGGCGACGATCGCTGACGTTTGTGAGGGGCTGCCGGCTCCGATAGCAAGGTTTGGTGCCGCCACCCACAACCTCCGACCCGGCCCAGGAACACCATGGGCTCGGCACGCTCACCGTGACGTCGGCGATGATCGTCTTCGGCGTCAACAACGTCATCGTCCGCACCACGGACCTGTCCGGAGTCGCAACCGCCTCCTACCGCCTCTTCATCGGCGTGGTGCTGCTCGTGGCCGTGCTGACCGCCGGAGGCCGCCGGCCGACCTTCGAGGGGCTGCGTGTCTCCCTGCCCGCCGGCATCGCCTACGGCGGATCGGTCCTCCTGCTCTTCAGCGCCTTCAAGGCGACGTCCATCGCCAACGCGACGCTCATCGCCGCCCTCCAGTCGGGTGTCAGCCTGACGGTCGTCGGCCGGCTCTTCGGCGAGCGGGTCCGGATCCCAGAGCTGGCGCTGACCGGCGTCGCCACCGGCGGGGTCGGCCTGGTGATCCTGGGCGGCGAGGCCGGCGGCGCCGGGCACCTCGCAGGCGACCTGCTCGCCATCGGCGGCATGTTGGCCAACACCGCCTACTTCGTGCTCGCCAAGCGGACCCGGCAGCGTTCGGCCGTGTCGGCCGGATCGTTCCAGGTGGGCCTGCTCAGCGTGGCCGCCGTCATGACCGTCCCCGTCGTGCTGCTCGCCGGCGACGTCCAGGTACCTGACGGCGGCGACTGGGTCCGACTGGCCGTGCTGGCGATCGGCGGCACGCTCGGACACCTGGGGGTGAACTGGGCGCACCGGCACGTCACCCTCACGACCGCGTCGCTGCTGACGCTCGCCGTCCCCGTGGTGTCGGCCACGGTGGCGTGGTTCGTCCTCGACGAGTTCCTCTCCCCCGTCCAGTGGGTGGGCGCCGCCGTCACGCTGGCCTCGCTGGCCGCCGTCGTGCTCCGCGCCGTGCGCCCACGCCGAACCCGGCGCGTGCCGCAGACAGCTGTGGAAGAGTTGTCAGATGACGACGCACAACGACGTGGACCTGGGCCTCGGCCGCATGATCGGGCGGCGGGCGATGTTGACGCCGGAGCGGCGGGCACTCACCTTCGAGGGTGACACGTGGACGTACCGTCAGTTCCTGGACCGGATCGACCGGTTCGCCACCGTGCTCGCCGACCGGGGCATCGTCGCCGGTGACCGCGTCGCGTTCCTCGGACTGAACCATCCCAACTTCTTCGTGGCGCTGTTCGCCACCGTCCGGCTCGGCGCCACGTTCGTCCCCCTGAACTTCCGCCTCACCGGGCCCGAGCTCAGCTTCATCATCGGTGACGCCGGCGCCAAGGCGATCGTCGTCGACGACCCCCACCGCCCGGTGATCGACGCGATCCGCGACGAACTGCCCTGCGAGATCTTCCTCGCCTCCGAGTCCGCAGCCGACGGCTGGCCGGCGATGGACGAGCTGCTGGCCGACGCCGAGCCGCTCACGACTCCGGCCAGCGTCGCGGCGGACGACGTGGCGATCATCATGTACACGTCGGGCACCACCGGCCGCCCGAAGGGGGCGATGCTCACCCACGCCAACATCGCGTGGAACAACGTCAACGCGCTCCACGCCATCGACATGGGCGGAGACGAGGTCGGGCTGGTCGTCGCCCCGCTGTTCCACATCGGTGGGCTGAACGTCACCACGCTGTTGGTGTGGCAGAAGGGCGGCGAGATCGTGCTGCACCGCACGTTCGATCCCGCCGAGGCCATCCGCGCCATCGAGGAGCACGGCATCACCAACATGTTCGGCGTGCCGGCGATGTTCCTGTTCATGAGCCAGGTGCCGGCGTTCGAGCAGGCCGACTTCTCCAGCGTCCGGGTGTTCGTGGTCGGCGGGGCGCCGTGCCCCGAGCCGCTCATCCGCCTGTACCTGTCCAAGGGCGCGCCGTTCGCCCAGGGCTACGGCCTCACCGAGACCGCGCCGATGGCCAGCTTCCTGCTGCCGCCCGACGCGCTCGACAAGGTGGGCTCGGCCGGCCAGGCCCCGCTGTACACCGAGGTCCGCTGCGTCGACGAGCAGAACCGACCGGTCGCCGCCGGCGAGCGAGGCGAGATCTGCATCAAGGGGCCCAACGTCATGGCCGGGTACTGGAACCGACCCGACGCCACCGCCGAGGTCATCGACGACGAGGGCTGGTTCCACTCCGGCGACATCGGCTCCTTCGACGACGAGGGGTACCTCTACGTGGTCGACCGCGTGAAGGACATGGTGATCTCGGGCGGCGAGAACGTCTACCCGGCCGAGGTCGAGTCGGTCCTCCAGGGCCTCGACGGGATCGCCGACGTGGCCGTCGTCGGGATGCCCGACGAGCGCTGGGGCGAGGCGGTCACGGCCATCGTCGTCCCGGCCGAGGGCGCGACCCCCACGCTCGACGAGATTCGCGACCAGGCAGCCGCCGGGCTGGCCCGTTACAAGCTCCCCAGTCGGCTCCACCTGGTCGACGAACTGCCCCGCAACCCGGCGGGCAAGATCCTCAAGTACGAGCTGCGCGACCGCTTCGCGGACTGATCCACCGGACGCGCCATCCCGGCGCGCTCAGCTCGGGCGCTCGACCTGGCGCCGCAACCGGTCCAGGCGGCGGTCCCACTGGGCACCGACGACATCCACCCAGTCGGTGATCGCCCGCAGCGGCTCGGGGCGCGCCTCGAACAACGTCTCGCGTCCCGACCGGTGGCGCTCGACGAGACCGGCAGCGCCGAGCACGCCGAGGTGCTTGGCCACCGCCTGTCTGGAGATCGGCAGGTCCGCGGCCAGCTCGGTGGCCGTGGTCGCGCCCTTCTGGGCGATCGTCGCCAGCAGTTGCCGGCGGGTCGGATCGGCCAGGGCGGCGAAGACGGCGTCGGGGTCGGCGTTCACACGCCGGCGACGCAGGCGGCGCGCGGCATCCGGCGAAGCCGTCCAGCGAACGCGTCGGCACGCAGGCGGGCGCCGGGGACGAGCGGACGCTCGATCACCGTGAGACGCGTCCCGGTCGGGATCGGCACGAGGACGAACTCGACGTGCGAGGGCGCATCGTCCTCGCTCCACCAGTCGAAGCTCAACCGCCGGCCCGGCTCGACCTGCTCGACCAGCACCTCGCGGCGCCTGCCTTCGTCGTCGACGATGAACCCCCGTCCGCCCGGTTCGGCCGGCAGCTCGGTGTCGCCTCCCATCCAGCGGCCGCGCTCCTCGTCGGCGACGAGCGCCTCCCAGACGTCGTCGATCTCGGCCTCGAGATCGACCTGGCGCGACACGGTCTGTGGTTCTTCCCCGGACATGAACGCAACTCTACGGTTGCGCGTGGAGCGGCGCCAACCTATCGTTCACTCGCAACCATCGAGTTGCACATGAGGAGCGAACCATGCTGATCCCCACCGTGGTCGAGACGAGCTCGCGAGGCGAGCGTGCCTACGACATCTACAGCCGCCTGCTGAACGAGCGGATCGTCTTCCTGGGCCGTCCGATCGACGACGAGGTCGCCAACCTGGTCATCGCCCAGCTGCTCCACCTGGAGGCCGATGCACCGGGCCGCGACATCTGTCTCTACGTGAACTCGCCCGGCGGCGACATGACCGCACTGTTCGCCATCCACGACACCATGGCCTTCCTGCGCTGCGACGTGTCGACGATCTGCGTCGGCCAGGCCGCCTCCGCCGCCGCAGTGCTGCTCGCCGCCGGAGCCAAGGGCAAGCGCTACACGTTGCCGAACTCCCGCATCCTCATCCACCAACCCCATGGCGGCGCGCAGGGTCAGTCGTCGGACATCGAGATCCAGGTGAAGGAGATGGTCGAGATGCGCGACCGCATGATCGGGATCCTCGCCGAGGCCACCGGGCGCGACCGCGACCAGATCACAGCCGACATCGATCGCGACTACATCCTCCGCGGCGACGACGCCGTCGACTACGGCATCGTCGACCACGTGATCCACAAGCGCGAGCTGGCCACGGCCGTGCCCGCCCACGCCAGCGTCGTAGGGTCCGGCCATGACGAGGCCGTTCCGGTTCGCCGTGCAAGCGATGGAGCTGTCCGATCCCGACGTGATCGCCGAGCGGGCACGCCGGATCGAGGAGCTGGGCTACGACGAGCTCTACTCCTACGACCACATCGGCGCCGTCGATCCCGTTCATCCCGTTGATGGTGGCCGCCGGCGCCACCACCACGCTGCGGGTCGGTCCACTGGTGATCAACAACGAGCTCCACCATCCGGCGCTGCTCGCCCGGACCGCGGCAACCGTCGACCGCCTGACCCGTGGGCGGCTCGTCCTCGGCATGGGCACCGGCTACGCAGAGAACGAGCACCTGGCCACGGGCATCGAACTGCGGGCGCCGGGGGCGCGGGTCGACCGCCTCGAGGAGAGCCTGCGGGCCCTACGGTCGCTGCTCGACGACGGGGCCGTCCACATGGACGGGCGCCATCACCACCTCGCCGTCGACGCCATAGGCATCCGCCCGAGCCAGGACCACGTGCCCATCCTCCTGGGAGGACACGGACGCCGCGTCGTGAGCATCGCCGGGCGGCTGGCCGACATCTTCCAGTTCACCGGACTCACGCACGGCGCCGACGGCACGCCGGAGCCCGGCGGATTCGCCATCGAGGCGGTCGCCGAACGGGCCCAGTGGCTGTCGGAGGCCGCTGGTGACCGGGACGGCGAGATCGAGCGATCGGTGCTCGTGCAGTCCCTCCACATCGGCGACGGTGCGGACGCCGCTGCGGGCGAGGCAGCAGAGCACCTCGGGCTCGACCGTGCCTTCGTCGACACCACCCCGTTCCTGCTCTTCGGATCCGTCCCTCAGATCGTCGACGAGCTCGAGTCCCGGCGGGAGACACTGGGGATCTCGCACGTGGTGGTACGCGACCCCGAGGCGTTCGCTCCCGTGGTGGCCGAGCTGTCCGGTCGCTGAGAAGACTCGCCGCGGGCACGGGCTCGACGGCGCGATCATGGACAGGTGACACCGGTGCGGCGACGAGCATTCGGGGTGCGGCGACCATGGCGGCTCGGCGGCATCGGCCTCGTGCTGGTCGCCGTTGACTTCCGGACCACGTCCCTCGACCTGCTCCCCGATCCGCTCGGCTGGTTGCTGGTGGGCTTCGCCGTCGCAACCGTCCTCGGCTGGCGCTTGGCTGCGGTGGCCGGCGCGGCTGCAGTCGCCTCACTGGGTGAGCTGCTGCTCCCCTATCACTACGTCCAGTACAACCCGATCACCGGCAAGCAGGTGACGGTCACCGACACCACCGACCTCGGGTACGCCAAGTTCCTGGAGTACGACGCGCTGCGCGGCGTCCGTCTCGGGCTGGCGCTGGCCGCGCTCGTGCTCGGTGTCGTCGTCGTGTGGACGGCGGTGCGGCGTCTCGAACATCGCGCTGCGGCGCGCGGCGCCCCGCAGATCGTCGGTCGGCTCCGAGCCTTCCGCTGGGCGGTGGGGCTCCTGTGGGCCGTCCCACTGCTCATCGGCATGATCGCCGCCGCCGTGTCCGGCCACGGCTACGACCCCATGTGGAACGATCCCGCATCCCACCTCTCTCTGGCCGGCACGCTGGTGCTGTTGGGCCTCGGGGTGTTGCTGTTCGCCGAGGCCAGGGAGCCCTGGGCGTTGCCGCACGGCGGGCTCGCTACGTTGACGGCGTGACTCCCGAGAGGCTGGCCGAGCTGGCAGACCTGCGGCGGGCGCGCGACTTCATCGACCGGTGCTACGCCGAGCCGTTGGATGTCCCGGCGATGGCCGAAGCCGCTCGCATGTCGCCGAGCCACTTCTCCCGTCGGTTCAAGGAGGCGTACTCGGAGACCCCGTACAGCTACCTCATGACCCGACGGATCGAGCGGGCTCAGTCCTTGCTTCGTACGGGCATGTCGGTGACCGAGGCCTGCATGGCGGTCGGGTGCACGTCGCTCGGCTCGTTCAGTTCGCGGTTCTCCGAGATCGTCGGCGTCAGCCCATCGGAGTACCGGCAACATGATCATCGTTCGCTCGAGGTCGTACCGCCCTGTGTCGCCATGCGACACCTTCGTCCCACCCGCTGACGACGGTCGCCCCGGGTGCCAGATCGAGCAGGATCGGAGAAGCACCTCCTCGACCCGGTTCCCTACGGTCGCTGCCATGACCATTGCCGTGTCGACCATGTTCATCCCGGTGCACGATCCCGAAGAGGCGTTGCGCTTCTACCGGGACGCCCTCGGACTCGAGGTCCGCAACGACGTCAAGAAGGGCGAGTTCCGGTGGGTGACCGTCGGCGCCGTCGGCCAAGACGTCGACATCGTGCTGTCGCAGCCCCACGGCGGCCGATCCGCGGCCGATGGCGACGCGCTCCTCGAGCTCGTCACCAAGGGGTCGATCCAGGCGGCGATCTTCTCCGCCAGCGACCTCGACACGACCTTCGAGCAGGTACGGGCCTCCGGGACCGCCGAGGTGCTCCAGGAGCCGAAATCGCAGCCCTGGGGAGTCCGGGACTGTGCGTTCCGAGATCCCTCCGGGAACCTCGTCCGCATCGCCCAAGCCTGAACATCTCGAGGAGGCCGCCGAAGATGACAGACCAGGAGCACGCTGATCCATCTGCGCAGATCGACGCCATGATCGCCGACATCGGCGGCTGGCGCGGCGAGCGGCTGGCCCGGCTGCGGAGCTTGATCCAGGAAGCCGTGCCCGACGTCGTCGAGGAGATCAAGTGGCGCAAGCCCTCGAATCCGGACGGCGTTCCGACCTGGAACCACGACGGACTCATCTGCACCGGCGAGGTCTACAAGGACAAGGTGAAGCTGACCTTCGCACAGGGCGCCTCGCTGCCCGACCCTGATGGGCTGTTCAACTCGAGTCTCGGTGGCAAGGTCCGTCGTGCCATCGACATCCACGAGGAGGACGAACTCGACGAAGAGGCGTTCACGGATCTCGTCCGAGCGGCGGCCGATCAGAACGAGCCCGGCTGACCGGGCGCCGGGTCACTCCAGGGGTGACGGCGGCGCCGGCGTCAGGTCGGGGTTCGGTCCGGGATGATGCGCACCGGCTCGAGGCTGTTGCGCTTCACGAGGTTCACCTCGGTCACCAGGTGGAGGTTCTCTCCGTTCTTGGGCTTGCGGCCCTGTGCACGCCGCACCTTGGTGACGACGTGAAACCCGCCGTCGTCGTAGATGGCATCGCCGGGCCGAACCCGTCCGGCATAGGTGACCGCGCTGGTTGCCATTGCTGCTCCTGATGCGACGCGAAGCTTCCTTCGGGAATCAAGATATGGCAAAGACCAGCCACTTCCTCCATCCAGACGGGCTAGGACGCGCTGACCACCAGGTCCTTCACGAGCATCATCATCGTCAGCTCGTCGACCGGTGACGGCTCGAATCCGAACCGCCGGTAGTAGTGCACCGCCTCCGGGGTCGCGGCGTGCACGAGCAGGACTCTGACGCCGACGAGCTCGGCGACCTCGAGCGCTTTCAACAGGAAGTGCTTCACCAGCGCCTTGCCGAGCCCCTCGCCGGCGTGCTTGCCGTCGACGGCGAGCCGTCCGAGGAGGAGCGCCGGCAGCGGGTCGGGCTGGTTCCGGCGGTACCGACCGCTCGCCTCACGATGCAGCACCGTCGCCGTCGAGGAGGCATAGAAGGCCACGACCTGGCCGGCATCGTCGGTGACGACCCAGGTGCGGCTACTGCCGCCGTGCTCGTTCGACAGAGCCCGCGAAACGAGCCAACGATTCAGGACCTCGTCACCGCAGTCGAAGCCTTCGACCGTGTGACTGGTACTCAGGTGAACCGGACCCGTCCACTTCAACGTTGGTCGCCACCCTCCTCGAGCACCGAGGGATCGGCGAGCAGCTTCGCGACCTCGGGGCGGTGCACGGGTGGAGCGTCCAGGAGCGCCTGAAGCTGGTTCCAGGCGGCGTCGTCGACGACGAACACCCGTCGATCGGCGAGATCGTTCTCGGCGGCGGTGACGCAGTTGCGCACGACGTAGTCGTTGAGCGACTCCCCGGACTCTTCGACAACGCGGCGAACGATGGCGTCTTGAGCGGCCGTCACTCGGATGCTCCATCGCCCGGTCTTCGTGTTCGGGTCCGTCTCCATGGGACCACTGTACGTCAGTTTGACGTACAGTCAATCCCGCGCTATCGACGCTGCTGACGCAGGTCGAACCGGTAGACGTTGGTCTCCCGCTGTTCGAAGCCGACCCGCTGGTACAGGCGGTTGGCCGCCTCTCTCGACGGGCGGGAGGTGAGATCGACGGTGGTGCAACCCAGCTCCTGGGCCCGGTCGAGCATGGCCTCGGTGATCGCGGTGCCGATGCCCTGGCCGCCGGCCGCCTCGTCGACGACCACGTCCTCGATCCAGGCCCGTCGGCCGGTTGGGATGAGGAACGTCACCAGCGTCGCCGTTCCCAGGATGCGGCCGTCGTCGTCGGTGGCCACGAACAGGTCGGTCGCCGGCGACGCAACGAGGTCGTGGAGCTCGTCGCGTCCCGGCGGGGGGCTCGATGACGACAGCTGCGGGATGAGGCGCGCCATGGCCTCGACCAGCTCGTCGGAGACCTCGGAGATGATCTCGATGAACATGCCCAGAACGTACCGGTGGCGGCCGCCGGCCATCGGCCCCGGGGGAGGTCGCCGGTAGGGTCGGGACGTGGACCACCTTCGGCGGTCATACCAACCGGATCTCGACCGGCCCATCGTCCTGGCGGCGTTCGAGGGCTGGAACGACGCCGGCGATGCGGCTTCGTCGGCGGTGCGCTGGTTCGCCGACCGCTGGGACGCCGAGCCCTTCGCCGACATCGATCCCGAGGAGTTCTTCGACTTCACGTCGACCCGCCCCGAGGTGCGCATCGACGACGACGACGAACGGGCGATCGACTGGCCCACCAACCAGTTCAGCGCAGCGGTGCTGCCCCGCTCGGGCGGCGACCTCATCCTGCTGCAGGGCGTCGAGCCGCAGCTGCGGTGGCGCACCTTCTGCGACACGATCCTCGGGGTCGCCCAGGAGCACGACGCGTCGATGGTCGTGACCCTCGGTGCACTCCTCGCCGAGGTCCCGCACTCACGTCCGGTCAACGTGGTCGGCACCGCCTACCAGCAGTCGGTGGTCGCCCGCCTGGGTCTGGCGCCGTCCCAGTACCAGGGACCCACCGGGATCGTCGGCGTGCTCCACAGCCGGGCGCGCGACCTCGAGATCCCGTCCGCCTCACTGTGGGCCACCGTGCCGACGTACGTGCCCGGTGCCCCCTCCCCCAAGGCCACCCTGGCCCTGGTCGAGAAGACCGCTGCACTGCTGGGCGAGCAGGTCGTGACCACCGATCTCGAGATCGCGTCGGCGTCGTACGAGCGCCAGATCAACGAGCTGGTCGAAGACGACGACGAGACCCAGGCCTACGTCGCCGCCCTCGAGCAACGCCACGACGAGGAGCTGTCCGAGGCCGAGCCCGGCGAGCTCGTCGAGGAGGTCGAACGCTTCCTGCGGGGTCTCGGTGACTAGCGAGGTCGCCATCCGGCGGGCCACCGCCGACGACCTCGACGACATCTCCCGGATCTACGACCAGTACATCGTCGACAGCCACATCAGCTTCGACGCCGAGCCGTGGTCGCGCGAGCGCCGGGCAGCCTGGTGGGACGAGCGCCAGACGCACCCGCGGCTGGCGGTGCTGGTGGCCGACGACGGGGGCGAGGTCGTGGGCGCCGCCTACTCCAGCTGGTACCGCCCCAAGGTCGGCTACCAACGAACGGTCGAGACGTCCATCGTCCTCGATGGAGATCGCACCGGCGCCGGTCTGGGCACCCGGCTCTACCGCGCGCTGCTCGACGTGCTCGCCGAGGCCGGAACCCATCGGGCCTACGCCGTGGTGGCGCTGCCCAACGACGCGTCGGTGGCGCTGCACCACAAGCTCGGGTTCCGCGACGTCGGCGTCGAGGACGAGTGCGGCTGGAAGCTGGGCCGCTACTGGTCGACGCTCACGCTCGAGAAGCGCTTCGACTGAGCTGCCGGCCGTCAGGGCAGGCCGGCGCCGGCCAACGTCGGCCGCCACTCGCGGAACACCTCGTCCAGCGCGGCAGCCAGGTCGTCGGGGCGGGCGATGCCGAACGCGTTGCGGGCCACGTAACGAGCCAGGGCGCAGTCGACCAGGGCAGGGTCGCCCAACCGGCTGAGGGCGGCGGCCGACTGCACGTAGACGCTGCGGTAGTAGCTGGACGAGCGGCTCTCCCAGTAGGTCATCGGCTCGGCGGCGCGGCCACGACCGTCGGTGGGGATCGACCGGGCGCGCATCGACCCGAGCGTGCCCAGGTACCGGGCCTCGGCATAGGTGGCCAGACCTTCGTCGAGCCACGGGTGCTGCGCCTGGTTGTTGCCGACGAGGCCGTAGAACCACATGTGGGCGGCCTCGTGGGGTGTGGTGCGTCCGGCGGTGTCGGGCCCCTGTAGTACGTGCATCGGGAACTCGATTCCGCCGCTCAGCGAGGGGGTCACCGAGACCTGGTACGTCGGCCAGGGGTAGGGGCCGAACCAGCGGGCGTAGGTCTCGAGCTCGTCCACGAGCTGGCCGAGGAAGTCGCCGGGTCGGGCGACGCCGTCGTGGACGGCCACCACCACGTCGACCGGGTCGGGCGCCATGGCCACGGCGTGCTCGACGGTGAAGTGGCCGACGCTGACGGCGACGTCACGGGCCGCCGTGACCGACCAGACCCTGGGTGCGTCCTCGGTCCCGCTGGCGATCACGTCGTAGCCCGCCGGGGCGTCGACCCGCAGGACCCAGTCGGCGGTGGGTGAGGTCGCCGCCTCGGCGAAGCCGGAGGTGGGCGGCTCGACCGCCCAGCCGATGCCCGGTTCCCAGGCCAGCAGCGGCACGAACGAGCCGAGTCGGAGCGAATCGTTCTGCCGCGAGATGCGGTCGTTCACGGGTCCCTCGACCTGGAGCCGCCAAGCCACGTTCACCCCGATCCGCTCCCCGGGAGCCACGGCCCGGCCGAGCTCGACGACCAGCGTGGTGGGGTCGGGCTGCTCGCTGCGCAGCGAGCGACCGTGCTCATCGGCCGCCGACTCGACAGTCAGCGACGTGCCCACGGATGCGAGCCGAGGGGCGTTCGCCCACAGCCGCAGGACCACCGACCACACGGGCAGGTCGGGCGTGAACCACACGGTCTGTCGGCCGCGGACGGCGCCCGATGCCGGATCGGCCGAGACGGTGACGTCGTACTCCGGCCGATCGGGGTCGGGCTGGCGGCGGGGCAGCGGTGGCGGGCACGTGTCGGTGCCCACGACGGTCGGGGCGGTGGTCGTCGACGACGTCGTCGAGGTCGAGGTCGAGGTCGAGGTCGAGCGCGGCGTCGAGGACGTGGCCGTGGTGTCCGAACCAGCCCGCTCGATCGGTGCGCGGCCGCCGCTGCCCCCGCAGGCCACGGCCGTCACCAGCACGGCGACCGCGACCAGCCGCTTCACCGCTCTTCGCGCCAGATCTCCGGCCGGGGCACGTCGAAGGTGGTGATGACGTCCTCGCCGGCGATGGCCCGGAACACCTGGTCGCCCCAGTGGTCGAACCCGGCGAGCGGTGATGGGAGCGCGTCGCGGGCGAAGAACCCGACGTCGCTGGTCTCGAGCGGATGGGCCTGCAGCGAACCCCCGGTGGCGTGGCACAGGAACACGATCGAGTACAGGGGCACGGTGGTGAACCCGAGCCGCATGCCGTCGAGCACCATGAGCACCCGCAGGACGTCGCACTCGATGCCGGTCTCCTCCTCGACCTCCTTCACCGCCACCTCGGCCGGCGAGTAGCCGATGTCGGCCCAGCCGGTGGGGTAGAGCCACACGCCCGAGTCGGCCCGCTGGACCAGCAGCAGCTCGCCGGCGTCGTTGTAGACCACGGCGCCGATGGCCACCTTGGGCGTCTGGTAGCCGGGCACGCCGTCGCCCACGCCCTTGAGCCACTCGGTCACGTAGTGGTCGGTGTCGAAGTCGGTGCCGGCAGCGACGCGGATGTCGCTGGCCACGGCCAGCACCTCCTCGAAGCGCTCGCGCTCGTACAGGTTGTCGGTGAAGCCGAGGCCGGTCTTGGCGATGCCGGCCAGTGCCTCGGACCAGCGCAGCAGGTCCTGACGGGTCGGCGCGCCCTCGGCGCCGTGGGTCCCGCCCTGGTCACGCCATCGCACCATGGGGACGACGCTACCCAGTCAGGCCGTGCAGGATCGCCCGCCGGAGCTCGGGCAGCATCTCCTCGGGCACCTTCTCGCCGGCGCTGTCCTGCAGGTAGAACGAGTCGACGACCTCGTCAGCCATGGTCTGCACCCGAGCACGGACGATGTCGAGATCGAGCTCGGCGATGGCTGCGGTGATGCGGTACAGGACACCGACCGAGTCGGGAGCGTGGACCTCGACGACCGTGGCGTGGCTCGACTCGTCCGGGTGGAACTCGACCTTGGGTGCCGACTGCAGCAGCGCCCGGTTGCCCCGCGGCGCATAGGTGGCGGCCCGGTCCGAGACCCGGGCCTTGATGGCCAACCGACCGTCGAGCGCGAGCTCGATGTCGGCCAGCACCTTGTCCCAGGAGAACGTGGGCCCGAAGCTCGACTGCACGGTGAGCACCTCGAGGGCCCGACCGTCGATGGTGGCGATGTTTGCCTCCATCACGGCCAGACCGTGCAGCGCCAGCGTGCCCGCCACGCGGGAGAACAGGCCGGGTCGATCGACGTCGACGACCGTCAGGGTCTCGCCCTCGCCGCGCACGACCCGGCGGCCGGCGGCGACCAGGGCCAGCTGCTCGTCGCTGGGGAAGTCGACGGTGACCTCGTCGACCTCGCCGCCGCCGAGCACGTGGGCGACGCGACGAACGAGCGTGTCGACGAGGTCCTGCTTCCACGGACCCCAGGCCGCCGGTCCCGTGGCCAGCGAGTCGGCCTCGGTCAGGGCGTGCAGCAGCTCGAGCCGGTCGGGCCGGCCCACGGCGTCGGCGACCCGGTCGATCACCTCGGGGTCGTCGAGGTCGCGGCGGGTGGCGACGTCGGCGAGGAGCAGGTGGTGCTCGACCATCAGCACCAGCGTCGCCACGTCGTCGGCGTCGAAGCCCATGCGCCGGCCGATCTCGGCGACCAGCTCCATGCCCACCTCGGTGTGGTCGCCGGGGTAGCCCTTGCCGATGTCGTGCAGCCAGGTACCGACCAGCAGCAGGTCGGCACGGCCACCCGGGGCGCCAGCACGGCGGCGTTGGCGGCGGCCTCGCACAGGTGCCGGTCGACGGTGAAGGTGTGGTAGGCGTTCCGCTGCGGCCTGGAGCGGACCCGCTCCCACTCGGGCAGCACCTTCACCAGCAGCCCGTGCTGATCGAGCGACTCGAGGTGGTGGATGGCGTGGCGGCCGGCGCCGAGCAGTCGGACCAGCTGTCGCCGCGCCTCGTCGGGCCACGGGACGGGCAGCGCCGGCGCCGCCTCGAGCGCGTCGAACACCGAACGGTGGACGGGCAGCTCTTCCTCGGCCGCGGTGGCCGCCACCCGCAGCGGCAAGACCGGATCGGCCACGTCGGCATCGGCGTGCAGGTGGAGCTCGTCGTCGCGCACCACGAGCTCGGCGCCGAGGTTCCGGTCGCGGCGGGCGAGGCGACCGATGGGACCCCGCAGCGACGACTCGATGCGTCGCCACGTGTCGTCGCTGCGGTAGGCGATGGTCCGGGCGGCCGACGCCAGGCGACGCATCAGGTCGTCGGCGTCGTCGGCTCCCACGGCCTCGGCGACGCCGTCCTGCTCCTGGAGGGCGAGCACGTCACCCGGGCGGCCGGTGCGACGGTGGAGCTCGACGCGGGCGTCGAGCAGGACGTCGTAGGCGTCGGCCAGCGCCCGGTCGTCGCCCTCCCACAGCATGGGCCGCGCCCGGGCCGCCCAGTGCAGCGACTGGACGTCGCGCAGCCCACCCCGCCCTTCCTTGAGGTCGGGTTCGAGGAGGAACGCGACCTCGCCGGCGCGCTCGTGGCGCTCGCGCACCTTCTCGGCGAGCTGGGGCAGGAAGCGCTTGGCCCGCTTCGACCACAGGTCCTCGACCTTGTCGCAGAGCTGCTGGGTGAGCTCGGCATCACCCACGAGGTGACGGGCCTGCAGCATGGCGGTGGCCGAGTCGAGGTCGTCGGCGGCGAGGGCGACGGCTTCCTTCGGCGTCCGCACGGCGTGACCGAGCTTCACCCCGAGATCCCAGATCGGGTACCAGATGGCATCGGCGATGCCGGCGACCTCGTGCGAGCTGTCGTGCAGGAGGAGGACGTCGAGGTCGGACTGCAGGCTCAGCTCGCGTCGGCCGTAGCCCCCGAGCGCGACCAGGGCGATGCCGTCGGCGTCGTCGACGGCGCGGTCGAACAGCAGTGCGAGGAACTCGTCGGCCCGGGAGGCGTAGGCCTCGCACAGGGCCCGCCCGACCAGGGAACGATCAGCGGCGAGTTCGTCCCGTCCGAGGTCCACGGATGGAGCCTACGGGGCGGCACCGGCAGGCCGCGGGGCCGGTACGCCACCGGCCGACGCTCGGCTCAGGCGTTGGCCAGTTCGCGCGCCTGCTGGCGCTCGCGGCGGGCGGTGAGGCGGGAGGCGCCCTTGTCGACGCGCTCGAGGTGGTTCAGCACCTTGTCGCGGGCCTGGTCGGCCTCGGGCGACAGCCCCTCGAGATCGGGCAGCTTCCACTGGTCGATGACCATGGGCCGCAGGATCTGGTCGTGGTGGATGCGCAGGTCGTAGATGCCGGCGTCGGCGATGCGCTTGGCGTGGGCCTTGAAGTCGGGGATGCCGGTGCCGGGCATGGCGAAGTTGCGGACCTGGCGGTCGATGGCGAGCACCATGCCGTCGGGGTCGACCTCGAGGGCGGCCGTGGCCGCATCGCGGTAGAAGACGTGGTGGAGCTGCTCGTCGCCGGCGACGGTGGCCATCACCTGGTAGCCGACCTTGTCCTCGAGCAGACGACCGGTGTTGCGGTGGCTGATCTTGGTGGCCAGCTCCTGCATGGTGACGTAGGCCAGACCGTCGCAGACGGTCTCGGGGTGCGGCACCTCGCCGGTGGAGACCTGGGCCATGCGACCCCGCTCGAGATCGTCGAGATCGACCGAGCGGGTGACCTGCAGGTAGTCACGGATGATGATCGAGTGCCGGCCCTCCTCGGCGGTCCAGCGCTTGGCCCAGGTGCCCCAGGGCTCGTGCTTGCCGAAGAGGTTGTAGATGGTCTCGAAGTAGTACGGGAGGTTGTCCTCGGTGAGCAGATCGATGATCAGCGCCGAGCGAACCTCTTCGGGCAGTGCGCTCTCGTTCGGGTCCCACTCCCAGTCGCGGCCGAGGTCCTCGCCACGACTCCAGGGCACGATGCGGTGGGGGAACCACTCCTTGGAGTTCTCGAGGTGGCGGTCGACGAGGTCGGCGACGACCGGCGCGAGTTCTTCTGTCAGGGCAGCGTCGCTGAGCGGCATGCCCATCACCCTACCGACCGGTCGGTCGGTTTCCGAACGGAACGACGGAAACGCCCGTTGACCTGGGCGTTCTCAGCGACCTTGGTCGGCGATGAACGCCTTGTCGAGGGCATCGGCGCCCTTCCGGGCGGCGATGTGGACCGAGTCCCAGACCCCGGAGAAGGGCGGCGCGTACCCCAGATCGAGGTCGATGACGTCGTCGACGGTCATCTCGGCCGTGATGGCGGTGGCGAGCACGTCGATCCGCTTGGCCGCGCCTTCCTGCCCGACGATCTGGGCGCCGATGACCCGCCGGCTGGCCCGCTCGGCCAGCAGCTTGATGCGGATCGGCTTGGTGCCGGGGAAGTAGCCGGCGCGGGTGGTGGAGTCGATGGTGACGGCCTCGTACTCGAAGCCGGCCCGCTCGGCCTCCTCCTCGTTGATGCCCGTCCGGCCGATCTCGAGCTCGCAGACCTTGACCACGGCCGTGCCGACCACACCCGGGAAGGTGGCGTAGCCGCCACCGAGGTTGATGCCGGCCACCCGGCCCTGCTTGTTGGCGACGGTGCCCAGCGCGATGTGGACCTGGCGCTTCGTGACCCGGTGGTAGGACTCGGCGCAGTCGCCGGCGGCGTAGACACCCTCGACCGAGGTCTGCTGCCGGCGGTTGACGCGGATGGCGCCCCGCACGCCGAGCCGAACGCCGGCCTCCTCGGCGAGCGTGGTGTTGGGGGCGACGCCCAGGCCGAGCACGACGAGGTCGGCCTCGACGAACCCGGCGGACGTCTCGACGCCGTTCTCCTCGAAGCCCCGGGCCTGCACGCCGAGGCGGACGTCGACGCCGTTGGCCCGCAGCGCGGTGGCGATCGGCCCGGCCATGTCGGGGTCGATGGTGCGCATCACCTGATCGGCGCCCTCGATGAGCGTGGCCGTGGCACCGCGCTTCACGAACGCCTCGGCCATCTCGAGTCCGATGTAGCCGCCGCCGATGATGACCACCCGTCGGCACTCGGTCCGCTTCGCGTGGTCGAGCAGGTGGAGGCCGTCGTCGAGGGTCTGGACGCCGTGGACGCTGGGCAGGTCGATGCCGGGCAGGTCGGGCCGGATGGGCCGGGCGCCGGTGGCGATGTGGAGCTGGTCGAAGCCGAGCTGGAACGAGCGCTCTCGTCCGTGGTCGACGACGTCGACCGTGCGGGCGTCGAGGTCGATGCCGGTGACCTCGTGGCGCATGCGGACGTCGATGCGCTGGCGGTCGCGGAACTCCTCGGGCGTGCGGGCGATGAGCCGCTCGTGGTCGGTGATGTCACCGCCGACGAGGTAGGGGATCCCGCAGGCGGCGTAGCTGGTCCAGTCGCCGCGCTCGAGGGCGACGATCTCCAGGTAGGGCTGCTGCTTGCGGGCCTGGCTGGCGGCGGACATCCCCGCCGCGTCGCCGCCGATGACCACGAGACGTTCGGGCATGCGCGGGGAGGGTATCGGGCTGAGCTGCGCCGGGCGGTTCGACAGGTCCCCGCCGGCGGATGCGACACTGGTGGACGTGGCTGTACGTGAGGACTGCCGGCACTACTCGACCCGCTCCACGCCCGCGGGCGATGTCCTGCAGCGGTGTCGGCTGGGCGTCAACGAGGAGATGCCCTTCGCCTGCCCGGAGGACTGCCTGTTCTTCGAGCCCCGCGCCATCACCGACACCGGTTGGCAGCGCCTCGACCCGCCCGCCGACGAATAGCGCTCAGCCGGCGAAGGTCGCTCCGTCGAACCGGTCGACCGAGGCGAACGACTCCACCGGGTCGCGGCGCAGCTTGGTGACCTGCTTCTGGGGATGGCCGAGCGCGATCAGCGAGGCGACCACGTGGGTGTCGGGGATGCCGAGGAGCTCGACCACGGCCGGCTCCTCCCGACAGATGGCCGTGGTCATCACGCCGCCCAGTCCCTCGTCGCGGGCCTTGAGCATGATGTTGTGGCAGAACGGATAGATCGACGCGCCACCCACGATGGATTGACGGTCGAGACCGTGATCGAGGACGGCCAGCGCCGACAGCTCCACGCACACGATGAGCAACACCGGGTGCTCGTCGAGCTGGTCGGCGAACGGGTTCGGCGCCGGCGTCGCACGGGCCTCGTCGAGGTCGACCCAGGGTTGGGAGAAGCGGGTCTCGCCGGGCGAGAAGGCCACCACCCCGGCGCGCACGTGGGCCACGTACTCCCGCCAGCTCTGCTGGTACAGCTCGCGGATGCGCCGGCGGGTCGCCGGGTCCTTCACGACGATGACGTGCCAGCCCTGCCGGTTGCCGCCGCTGGGGGCGAAGCGGGCGTGGTCGAGGATGCGGTGGAGCACGGTGTCGGGAACGGGCTCGTCGGTGAACGAGCGGGTGGCGGGGGTGGTGCGCATGACGTCGGAGAGCTCCATGCGCTCAGATTGGCACGATCCCGGCGATACCCTCGCCGGATCTCCGGAAACCCTGCGCCCCCACGCACGGCCCGGGCCTACGGCGTCCGGTGGCTCCTCGCCTTCGGCGCCGGCGTCGTGCTCCTGGCCGCCGGTTGCTCCTCGTCGGCCCCGGACGCCGCCACCGACACGACCGCGCCGTCGGCCACCGCGCCGTCGACGACTGCGCCGAGCTCCACCGCGGGTCCACCGACGACGGCGGCTCCCACCACGACCTCCACGTCCGCTCCCGCCACCGGAACACCGATGTTCGACCACGTCGTGCACGTCGTCTTCGAGAACCACCGGCAGTCGCAGGTGATCGGCTCGCCAGACGCGCCGTACCTGACCGACCTGTCGACCCAGGGCGCCAACTTCACCGAGTCGTACGCCATCGAACACCCCAGCCAGCCGAACTACCTCGACATGTTCTCCGGTGTCAACCAGAGCGTCACCGACGACTCGTGCCCCCACACGCTCTCCGCCGAGAACATCGGTCACCAGCTGATCGCGTCCGGCCGGACGTTCGTCGCCTACTCGGAGGGCCTCCCGGCGGCGGGATCGACCGTCTGCTGGAGCGGCCGGTACGCCCGCAAGCACGCACCATGGGCGAACTTCACCAACCTCGACCAGTCCGCCGTCCACCTGCCGTTCTCGGCGTTCCCGAGCGACTTCACGCAACTGCCGACGTATGCCTGGGTCGTGCCCGACGCGTGCAACGACATGCACGACTGCCCGGTGGCCACCGGTGACACCTGGGCTCGGGACAACCTCGACAGGTACGCACAATGGGCCAAGACGCACAACGGCCTGCTGATCGTCACCTTCGACGAGGACGACTTCACGCCGACCAACCGGATCGCCACGGTGTTCGTCGGCGATCACGTCGTGCCCGGCGACTACGGCGAGAAGATCGACCACTACACCGTCCTGCGGACGCTCGAGGACATGTACGGCCTGGCCGCCCTGGGTGGTGCCGCCGACCGCACCGCCATCACCGACGTCTTCGGTGGCGGGTCCGGCTAACGAACGACGACGATGTGGACGGCCACCGGGCCGTGGGCACCGAGCGTCAGTAGCTGCTCGATGTCGCCGGTGCGGGACGGGCCCGAGATCAGCACCCGGCAGGAGGGAAGCGGCTGTTGCGGACGGCGCAGGACGTCGGCGTGGCTCGGGACGAGCGCATCCACCGGGACCACGCACAGGTGCACCGGGGGCAGCAGGCTGACAGCACGGCTGCCGGCGGTGCCGCTGTCGACCACGACGGTGCCGGTGGCGGCGACGGCGTGGGTGGCACCGGTGACGGCAAGGTCGGCGACGGCCGCCGCGCCGCGCTCGTACGGATCGACCTGCACGCCGAGCGCCCGCAGCGACGCCACCACCGACTCGAGGCCCGGATCGCGCGAGACGACCGCCGTGCGGACGCCGTGGGCGTCGACGATGGACCGGAGCACGTCGGCGGAGACCTCGGCGTCGGCCACGTGGACCTGCGCCTGGGCGGCGGTCGCCGCCCGCTCGAACACCCCGAGCAGCCCGGCGCGGTCGTCGGGATCGATGCCGTCGAGCGAGCGGTAGGCCAGCGCCGGCACCTCGTCGAGGGGCGGGGGCGGCGGGTGCGGTCCACCGGAGGGCGGCCGTCCCTGCCGCGAGCGGATGCGGGCCAGGAACGCGCCGCGATCGCCGTGCTCGGTGACGCCGCCGGGTGCCACCTGCTCAGACATCGCCCGCCTCCCACCGCTGGCGGAACGTGCGCGCCGGCAGCTCGGGCATGGTCCGCCCGGCGCCCCAGCGCCGTCCACCGGGCAGCCGCCGCAGCAGCGGCGCGACCCGGCGTGCGCGCACGGCCAGCCCCGCGGTGGCCTGGTAGGCGCGCGGGCGCGACCACGCCGCCGCCCACGCCTTCCACATGGTCCGCTCGCCGATGCCGGCGTGTTCGGCCTTGCGACGCCGTAGCCCGAGCAGCAGGTCCTGGAGCGGGATCTCGACCGGGCACGCCTGCATGCATGCGCCGCACAGCGTCGAGGCGTTGGCCAGCTCGTCGGCCGGCGGGTCGTCGGGCGACTGCGCGGCCAGCAGCGGCGTGAGCACCGCCCCCATCGGCCCCGAGTACACCCACCCGTAGGCGTGGCCACCGGTCTGGCGGTAGACGGGGCACACGTTGAGGCAGGCACCACAGCGGATGCAGTGCAGCATCTCGGAGAACTCGGTGCCGGCGATGTCGGACCGCCCGTTGTCGAGGACCACCAGGTGGAACTCGTCGGGCCCGTCGGCCTCGCCTTCGGCACGTGGTCCGCTGATGACGGTGGTGTACGACGACAGCGCCTGGCCGCTGGCCGACTTGGCGAGCAGACCGAGGATCAGGTCGGCCTGGTCCCACGTCTGGGCGATGCGCTCGGCACCCATGACCGCGATGTGCACGCGGGGCATCGACGTGACCATGCGGGCGTTGCCCTCGTTGGTGACGAGCACGATGCTGCCCGTCTCGGCGATGCCGAGGTTGGCGCCGGTGATGCCCAGGTCGGCGTCGAGGAACCGTCGACGCAGCTGCGCTCGGGCGAAGGCGACCAGCTCGGTCGGCTCGGTGACCCGCTCGGTCATGTCGGCACGGGCCTCGAAGGTGTCGGCCACCTGGTGGCGGTTCTTGTGGACGGCCGGGGCGATGATGTGGCTGGGGTGCTCCTCGGCGAGCTGGATGATCCACTCGCCGAGGTCGGTCTCGACCGTCTCGCAACCGGCGGCGGCCAGCGCCTCGTTGAGGCCGGTCTCCTCGGTGACCATCGACTTCGACTTCACGACCGTGCGGGCGCCGATCCGCCGGGCCACCGAGGCGATGTAGCGGTTGGCGTCGTCGGCGGTGGGCGCCCAGCAGACGTGACCGCCGTTGGCCTGGACGTTGTCGGCCAGGGTCTCGAGCGTCTCGGCCCACTCGGCCAGCACGTCGGCGCGCACGGCGCGCGCTGCGTGCCGCAGCCCGTCGGCGTCGTGGAGCCGGTCGAGGGCCACGCCACGGTGCGAGCGGAACCGGTCGGTGGCGTTGCGGATGTTGCCGCGCAGCACCGGGTCGGCCACGGCGGTGGCGGTGCGCGACCGCAGATCGGAGCTGCGCAGTGGCCAGTCGGCGGTCATGGGCCCTCCTCGCTGCGGGGCGGCGAACCGGGCAGCGCATCCTCGAGCACCTGGGCGATGTGAACGGTGGTGACGGGAAGCCCGCGCGCCTCGGCGCGGGTGCGCAGGTGCATCAGGCACGATGCGTCGGCGCCGGCGATCTCCCGGATGCCCTCGGGGAGCGTGTCGAGCTTCTCGTCGGCCATGGCGACCGACGTTTCGGGCAGCTTCACGCTGAACGTGCCGCCGAAGCCGCAGCACTGGTCGTCGGTCGACCACTCGGCCACGGTGCAGCCGGCCCGGGCGAGGGCGGCGCCGGGTTCGTCCTCGACGTGCAGCTCGCGCAGCAGGTGACAGGACTTGTGCAGCGCCACGCGGCGGTCGGTACCGCCGACCTCGGGCAGGCCGAGCGACGCCAGGTGCTCGGTGAACTCGCGCGTCCGGTCGCCGACACGGCGGGCACGCTCGGCCGCTGCCGGATCGCCGACCAACTCGAACAGCTGGGGCCAGTACAGGCGCATCATCGTGGCGCAGGAACCGGCGGGCACCACGACGGTTGCCGTCGGGTCGTCGTCGAGCGCCGCGGCGAGCGCGTCCAGGCTGGTCCGCGCCACGTCGGCCGCCTCGTCACGGAACCCCGAGTTCCACGCCGGCTGCCCGCAGCAGGTCTGACCGTCGGGCACGTCGACCGAGCAGCCGGCGGCTCGCAGCACCCGCACGACCGCAACGGGGACGTCGGGCTCGACCAGCTCGCCGACGCAGGTGACGAAGAGCAGGACGTGCGGGTGCGGATCCTGCTGATCGTCCGGGGTCACCCATCCATCTTGTCAGCCGAACTTGTCAGCGGCGCGGGGGATGAACCCGGCGCCGAGCGGGAAGAGCCAGGGCATGGCCCCGAACCATGCCTCCGACCCGAACGCGCCCCGGACCCTGGCCCACAAGCTCATCGCCGACCACCTCGTCGACGGCGAGATGGTGCCCGGGCAGGAGATCGCGCTGCGCATCGACCAGACGTTGACCCAGGACGCCACCGGCACCATGGTGATGCTCGAGCTCGAGGCCATGGGCCTGGACCGGGTGCAGACCGAGGTGTCGGTCCAGTACGTCGACCACAACCTGTTGCAGGCCGACCACCGCAACGCCGACGACCACCAGTTCCTGCGCACCGCGGCCCAGCGCTTCGGGCTGTGGTACTCGAAGCCGGGCAACGGCGTGAGCCACCCGGTTCACATGCAGCGCTTCGGGATCCCCGGCAAGACCCTCCTCGGCTCCGACAGTCACACGTGCGCCGCCGGGTCGCTCGGCATGCTCGCCATCGGGACCGGTGGCCTCGATGTGGCCATGGCCATGGCCGGCGAGCCGTTCCGCGTCGTGATGCCCGAGATCTGGGGCGTGCGCCTCACCGGCGAGCTGCCGCCGTGGGTCAGCGCCAAGGACGTGATCCTCGAGATGCTGCGCCGCCACGACGTCGACGGCGGCATCAACCGCATCGTCGAGTACCACGGACCGGGCGTCGCCACCCTGTCGGCGATGGACCGCCACGTCATCGCGAACATGGGCGCCGAGCTGGGCGCCACCACCACGGTGTTCCCCGCCGACGACGAGGTGCGGCGGTTCCTCGAATCCGAGGGACGCGGCGACGACTTCGTGCCCCTGGCCGCCGACGAGGGCGCCACCTACGACGTCACCGACGAGATCGACCTGTCGACCCTCGAGCCGCTCATCGCCCAACCGACCAGCCCCGGCAACGTCGTGCCCGTGGCCGAGATCGCCGGCCAGGACATCAGCCAGGTGGTGATCGGATCGTCGGCCAACCCGGGACTGCGCGACTTCGCCATCGCCGCGCTCATCGTGAAGGGACGGCAGACCGTCGACTCGGTGAGCTTCGACGTCAACCCGACGAGCCGCCAGACGCTGGAAGCGCTCAGCCGCGAGGGCTGGCTGTTCGACCTGATCGCCGCCGGCGCCCGCATCCACCAGTCGGGCTGCATGGGCTGCATCGGCATGGGGCAGGCCCCGGCCACCGACACCATCAGCCTGCGGACCATGCCCCGGAACTTCCCCGGGCGC
The DNA here is from genome assembly GCA_963800295.1 of uncultured Acidimicrobiaceae bacterium. Lineage (GTDB taxonomy): Bacteria > Actinomycetota > Acidimicrobiia > Acidimicrobiales > Salinilacustritrichaceae > Salinilacustrithrix. Next base: position 110,179 of record CAWDAJ010000008.1, on the reverse strand, counting down.
TCCGGCACCCGCGAGGACAAGGTGCACCTGTGCAGCCCCGAGACGGCGGCGGCATCGGCGCTGACGGGCGTGATCACCGACCCTCGAACGCTCGACATGGACTACCCCCGTTACCGACCGCCGGCCGAGACGTTCGTGAACACCGAGATGCTCGTGCCGCCGCCCGCCGAGCCGAAGCGAGTGGTCCTGCTGAAAGGGACCGAACATCGCCGACTTCCCCGAGCTCGACCCGCTCCCCGACGAGCTCGAGTGCGAGGTGCTGCTCGAGCTCGGTGACGACATCAGCACCGACGAGATCAGCCCCGCCGGCGCCCGCGTGCTGCCGTACCGGTCGAACCTCCCCCGGCTCGCCGAGTTCAGCTTCGACCCGGTCGATCCGACCTATGCCGACCGGGCCAAGGAGCACAACGGGTTCCACGCCGTGGTCGCCGGCGACAACTACGGCCAGGGGTCCAGCCGCGAGCATGCCGCCCTGGCGCCCCGGTCGCTCGGCCTGCGGGTCGTGCTGGCGCTCGGCTTCGCCCGAATCCACTGGCAGAACCTGGCCAACTTCGGCGTCCTGCCGCTGGAGTTCGTCCGCTCGGGCGACCGCGAACTGGTGGGGCGCGGCTCCACCATCCGGCTTCCGGGTGTGCGGTCACGGCTCGAAGCAGGTGACGACCTGGTCGTCGAGCTGGGGAACGGCACCGAGTTGTCGGTGACGCACCGGCTGTCGCCTCGACAGGTGCGGGCGGTGCTGGCCGGCAGCGTGCTCGGAACGGTCGCCGCCCGGTCCTCCTGAGGGCAGGAACCCAGGAGGACCGGGCGGCGGGCCGGCAGGAAGCCGCCCCGGCCGGCAGACCGGCCGGGACAGACCGTCAGACGCTGGTGCGCTCGCGCTCGGAGATGCGGGTGCCCGGGTCGCGCAGATCGACGTCCACGTCATCGCTCGGTTCGGCGACGTCGTGGTGTGCGGAGTCGGTGGCGGTGTGGTCGGTGAGCCGGCCGCGGCGCCACGGAGTACCCAGCGAGGGCAGCGCCCAGCGGTCGAGACCGATCCAGCCGGCGTTTCGCCACGCCAGGATCAGCAGCATCGACACGAGGATCATCGCTGCGTTGGGACCGGCGGTGCCGGCGAACACGTACGAGAAGTTCAGCACGGCGCCGAGGAAGGCCATGATGCCGGTGAACAGACCCAGGATCAGCAGGCCGCCGATCACCAGCTCGCCGATGGCCACGGAGGGGCCGAGGACGGGATGGGCCGTGTCGCGGACCCACTCGAGGAAGTTCACGTACCAGTCGTAGGAGACGGCCGGATGGGCGCCCTGGGAGCTCTGGATGGCGCCCTGGGCGAATCCGGCGACCGAGTCGCCGACGCCCGTGCCGCCGGCGGATCGGACCCAGCCGATGTTGCCGTTGCCGGTGAGGGCCATGTGGCCCCACTCCCACGGCTGCCAGGAGATGTTGCCGCCGAAGGTCTTGGACCAGCCGGCTTCGAACCACGTCCAGCCCAGCCAGACCCGGGCGATCAGCCACAGCCAGGCGGCGGCCCCCGATCCGAACAGCCAGCGAGCGGCAGCCGGCTCCTCGATGTGCAGCGGCTCGCGCGTAGAACGACGAGTGAGGGCCATGACAAAACCTCCGTCATGCGTCGGCGGTGATGGATGTCACCTACCCCGCCGCGCCCTGCGCGCAGACCGCAGCGGCTCCCCTACAGGTGCCCGCCGTCCCGACGCCGGGCTCGGTGGACGAAGGCCTTCGCCGCTCCCCAGGCGATACCCGGTTCGTGGAGCCACTGATCGACGTCGGCCCAGCTGGCCGGCATCAGGCCGTACACGTCGGTGGGGAACGAACGCTCGGCGAACTGGTCGCGGGACACCGGCGGTACGCCGACGCGCTCGAGCACGACGCCGGCGTGCTGGGTGACCGTGCGGAGCAGCTCCAGCGGGTTGGCGGCCTGCTCGTCGATGTCGGCTGCGAGCAGCCGGCGCAGTGGCGGCATGAGGTCGTCGCGCGCTGCAGCACCGGCCGCGGCCGCCTCGGCGGCGACCTCGGGGCTCACGTGACCGCTCCACTCGCGCACCCGCGCCACGACGAGGGATTCGATCCACCCCGGCACCACGGCCTCGACGGTGTCCGCGAGCTGCGCGGCGAGCTCGGTCAGCCGGGCCTCGTCGGCCGCCGCCTGGGCGGCTGACCGGGGCGTGGGGTTGGCATCGTCGCCCATCGGGGCCACGCTACGGAGATGGAGCCAGCGCGCGTCGAACCGGGTCCAGGGCAGGAGTCGGTGTGGGACTACCCGAGACCGCCGGCGATCGAGCCCACCGACCGGCACATCGTGGTGCGCTTCGGCGGCCAGGTGATCGCCGACAGCCGCTCGTGCATCCGCGTGCTCGAGACCAGCCAGCCACCCGCCTACTACATCCCCGCAGCCGACGTCCGTACCGATCTGCTCGTGCCCTCGGGCCGGCGCACGTTCTGCGAGTGGAAGGGCACCGCCAGCTACTGGACCGTCGTCATCGGCGCCGACCGGGCCGAGGATGCGGTGTGGTCGTACCCAGAGCCCACCGAACGCTTCCGGTCGATCGTCGACCACTACGCCTTCTACGCCCAGCAGATGGACGAGTGCACGGTCGACGGCGAGGTCGTGCACGCCAACGCCGGGACGTTCTACGGCGGCTGGATCACCTCCGACATCGTCGGCCCGTTCAAGGGCGCGCCGGGCACACTGGCCTGGTGACCCGCTCGGAGCCCCGATGAAGATCCGCGCCATGTCGGTGTTCGAGGGCATCGTGTACCACTGCGCCTGCCTCGACCCGAGCAACCCCGACAAGCCGACCCTGGAGATCGACGCCGTCGTACGTGGCGGCGACGTCGACGAGGGACCGGTGCTGCTGCCGTGGGCCGACTTCATCTACATGGTCGGCAAGCCGATCGCCGACCGCTGCTACCCCGACTTCGACGCCGCCGGCCGCATCGTCGAGCACCTGGGCGTCAAGCACCTGGCGTTCCCCCTCTGGACCGCCGGCGACCTCATCATCCGGTAGCCGGCGGATTGAGGTTGCCCGAGCGCAGGCCCGCCAGATCGAGCGTGACCCAGCGGTAGCCGGCGTCGCGGACCGCCTGCACGACCGCGTCGCGCTGGGCGACGACGTCGGCGAGGCGGTCGGCCGGCACCTCGATGCGGGCCACCTCGTCGTGGTGGCGGACGCGCAGCTCGGAGAACCCGAGCGAGCGCAGGGCGGCTTCGGCCGCCTCGACCGAACGCAGACGACCGAGCGTCACGGGCACACCGTAGGGCAGGCGCGACGCCAGGCACGGGGCCGCCGGCTTGTCCCAGGTGCGCAGACCGAGCGCACGGGAGGCGGAGCGCACGTCGTCCTTGGTGAAGCCCGCGTCCACCAGCGGGAACACCGCACCCCGGAGCCGTGCCGCCTCCTGCCCGGGACGGTGGTCGTCGAGGTCGTCGAGGTTGACGCCCAGGGCCACCGTGACGTCGGCTGCGGCCACGATCGGCTCGACCGCCTCCATCAGCGCGTCCTTGCACCAGAAGCAGCGATCGGTGTCGTTGCGCCGATAGGCGGCGTTCTCCATCTCGACCGTCTCGACCTCGCGCCACGACAGCCCCCACTCGTGCGCCAGCGAGCGGCAGTCGTCGCGCTCGGCGGCGGCCAGCGACGGCGACACAGCCGTGACCGCCACCGCCCGGTCGGGGCCGAGCGTGTCGTGGGCCACCCAGGCGAGGAACGACGAGTCGGCACCACCGGAGAAGGCCACGGCGACGCGGTCGAGCTCTCGCAGACGGTCCCGCAGGACGGCCAGATCACCCATCGACGACCTCGAGGCGGATGCGCTTGTTCCCCTTGCCCTTGGACTCGGTCTTGATCACGCGGATGCGGCCGACCTCACCGGTGCTGGCCACGTGCGTTCCGCCGTCGGCCTGCTTGTCGAGCCCGACGATGTCGACCACCCGTATCTCGGTGACCGCCTCGGGGATGAGGTTGACCTTCGTGCGGATGAGGTCCTCGTCCTCGACCGCGACCGAGCGGGGCAGGAACGACACCTCGATGGGGCGGTCGGCGGCGAGCTCGGCGTTGACCAGCTCCTCGACACGGGGACCGAAGCCTTCGGGCAGCGGGTCGAACTCGAAGTCCATGCGGGCCGACAGCGGTTCCATGTTCCCGCCGGTGACGGCGGTGCCCCACTCGTTCCAGATCACCCCGCACAGCACGTGCAGCGCCGTGTGGGTGCGCATGAGCCGGTGGCGGCGGTCCCAGTCGACCTCACCGCTGACCCGGTCGCCGATGGACGGAAGCGGATCGCCCTCGACGCTGTGCCACACCACCGGGCCCTCCTTGCGGACCGACGTGACCACCAGCTCGCCGGCGTCGGTGCGCAGCACGCCCGTGTCGTGGGGTTGGCCGCCCCCGGTCGGGTAGAACGCGGTGCGGTGGAGCACGATGCGGTGTCCGTCGTCGTCCACGTCCACGACCTCGGCGTCGAAGGTGCGCAGGTAGGCGTCACGCAGGTACAGCAGTTCGGTGCTCACGCCGCCCATTCTCGCGGGGCCGACCGTCCGTAGCGCATCCACCCCACCTGCGCTGGTACGCAGCGACTGCCAGTTTCCGGAAGGGGCGGTCAGCTGACCGGGACGGGGGGCTCGTCGCGGGGTCGGGCGAAGCGGCCGAGACCGCCCACGGTGGCTTCGGGGGCCGCGGTGGCCGGCGTCGTGCCCGCTGCGGTCGGTGCCGGCCGGCGGAAGCGCCCGAGGCCGACCGTGGCCAGCTCCGGCGACTCGGGCGACAGGTACGCCCAGGCACCGAAGGCGGCTGCCAGGAGCAGCAGGACGATGCCGACGGTCCGGGGCCGGCTGTCGACCACGTCGGCGGCCAGCTGCACGTCCTGGGCGCCGGCCACGGGTGCGGCCAGGTCCTGACTGTCGAGTGCCGGGACCGCGGCCGTGGACGAGTCACCGGCCAGCGATGCTGCGGCGGCGGACGGCGTGAACGAGCGCGACGACGGCGTGATGGGCGCTGCTGGCGCAGACGCACCGGTGGCGCCACCGGCGACGGTGTCGTGGGCCAACGGGGGCACCGTGACCTGGACCGAGCCGGCACCCTGCTCGAACCCGCTGCCGGCGACGGTCTGCAACGAGTCGGCCGTGGGCGCGTCGAAGACCCAGTGGAAGCTCGAGCCGTCGGCGCGGGTCAGCGGCAGCTCGGGCACGTCGGCGACGCGGCCGGGGACGAGCACGACGTCGAGCACGTCCTTGCGCACCAGCGGCTGCAGGCCGAAGGAGATGGTGGAGAGGTCGTCGGCGATGATGCCGTTGACGCAGGCCCGCGGGTCGGTGAGTGGCTTGGCCTCCCAGCGGCCCGGCACCGGGTCGGGCGGCGTCCAGGCGACGCCGGCCCGGCAGGCGAGCACCACCGAGCTGGGGTTCAGGCTCGAGCCGGGGCTGATGGGCAGGGTCAGCGACGGGCTGCTCTCGCCCTCGGCCAGTTGCCACCGGATGGCGGCGATGGCGGTGGCCCCGTCGGGGATGCCCTCGACCAGGAGCTGGCCCTCGCCGACGGTGGCGCCGACGGGCACCGTGTCGGGGGTGGTGATCTTCACGGGCGGCGCCTGCGGAGATTCGCTCAACGGGTCGTTGGTCGCGGTGCGCGACCACCAGCCAGTGGCGACCACGCTTGCGGCCTGCGCCGGCGGCGAGACCAGCAGACAGCCGATGCCGGCGACGGCGAGCAGCAGGGCGAGGAGACGGCGTCTCATCGCTCGGCCACCAGAGGGCGGGTGCGCCGACGCCGTCCGTGTCCGTTGGGACTCGGGGCCTCGTCTCCATCGACCGACCCCTCCTCGTTCGCACGACCGGAATCGACCGGATCCGGTCGATTCTGGTCGTGTGAACCGTTGGGGGTGGGGGGCGTGCCCGCCGACGCCGGGGCCGGGGCCGGCGTGCCCGAGCGGTTGATGCTGGCCAGGTCGCCGCCCAGGTACGAGCTGACGACGCGCGGGTCGCTGGTGACCTGATCGGGGGTGCCCTCGGCGATCGGGGCGCCCAGTTCGAGCGCGATCATGCGATCGGAGATGGAGGTGATCAGCGGCATGTCGTGCTCGATGATCAACAGCGCGCACCCGGTCTCCTGCTGGATGCGCAGCAGCAGCGGGCCCAGCGCCTCGGTCTCTCGCTGAGCGATGCCCGACGAGGGCTCGTCGAGCAGCAGCACCTTGGGGTCGTGGGCGATGCAGCAGGCCAGGTCGACGATCCGGCGGGAGCCGGTGGACAGCTCGCGCACGAACTTGTCGCGGAACGCACCCAGGTTCATGAGCTCGATGAGGTCGCCGACGGTCCAGGCGACGTCCTCCTCGGCGCGCTGCACGCCGGGGAGCGCCAGCGCCGACGCGATGCCATCGCGCACGTCGAGATGCCGCTCGAGCCCGATGGCGATGTTCTCGGCGACGGTGAGCGAACCGACGAGCCGGGCGTCCTGGAACGAGCGACCGAGCCCGAGCCAGGCCCGCCGGTCGGGGCTCATCGTGGTGACGTCGACGCCGTCGAACCGGATGCGGCCCGAGTCGGGAACGAGGAAGCCGGAGATGAGGTCGAAGATCGTCGTCTTGCCGGCGCCGTTGGGACCGATGAGCCCGAGGATCTCGTTCTCGTGCAGCCACAGCGACGTGCCGGTGACCGCCTGGACGCCGCCGAAGGACTTCACCACGTCGTCGAGCTCGAGCACGATCTCGCCGGCGGGCGGCCGGGCGTCCTCCCGTGCCCGTGCCCGGGCGGGCGCCGTGCCGCCGGCAACGGAGCCGGCACCCTGGAGGAAGACCGACCGGACGATGTCGTCGCGCTCGAGGAGCTCGGCGGTGGGGCCCTCGAAGCGCACCTCGCCCTTCTCCATGAAGTAGGCCCGCTCGGCCACGGTGAGCGCCACGTTGATGGACTGCTCGACGAGCACGATGGCCGTGCCGTTCTCCTGGATCCTGCGGACGATGCCCAGCAACTGCTCGACGATGGTGGGTGCCAGCCCGAGGGAGAGCTCGTCGATCATCAGGACCTTCGGCTTGGCGATGAACGCCATCCCGAGCGCCAGCATCTGCTGCTCGCCACCGGAGAGGTTGCCCGCCATCTGGTGCTCGCGCTCGGCCAGCCTCGGGAAGATCTCGTAGACCTCGGCGACAGCCGCCTGGAGGTACTCCTCGTCGTCGCGGTACAACCAGCCGCCGGCGCGCAGGTGCTCGGCGACGGTCAGCGTGGGGAACACCGCCTTGCCCCCCGGTACCTGGACGATGCCGGCGGTGACGGTGGCCACGGCGTCGGCGTGGGTGATGTCGCGACCGTCGAACAGGATCGCACCGCCGATGGGATCGACCGAGCCGCTGATCGCCTTCAACAACGTCGACTTCCCGGCGCCGTTGGTCCCGAGCAGCGCCACGATCTCGCCGGGACGGACCTCGAGGTCGACGCCGAAGAGGACCTGGACCTGGTCGTAGGCGACCTCGATCCCGCGGCAGGTGAGCAGCGCACCGCCCCCGGCGGCGACGTCGTCGCGCAGTCGCTGCGCAGCGGCCATCGACTGCTCGGCTTGTTCGCGATCTCGGGTCACGAACTTGGCGGCGCTCATGGCGAGAAGGCCCGATGCCGAGATGATCAGGGCGGTCACGCCGATGCCCGTCCGGTAGCCCGCTGTCTCGCCGAGCCGGCCGACGATGCCCGCACCGAGGACACCACCGGCGCCGATGATGATCAGCGAGTAGCCGTAGGCCTGCGTGCGCACACGGGGCGGCACGATGACCGAGATCAACGGGAAGTAGGCGGGGATGTACGCGCCGAAGCCAACGCCACCGAGGAAGAGCAGGGCAACCGACAGCGGTGCCCACGGCGCGACGGCCATCAGCACCAGGCCGAGCCCACCGCAGCCGAAGGCCATACCGGTGATCTTGGCCAGCCCGCCGCTGCCCGGCTCCACACGGCCGGCCGCCCACTGGCCCACCACCAGGCCGGCTGTGGTGCCGGCGCCGAACACGAAGGTGACGATTCCGCGCTGGAACGTCGAGAAGCCGTAGACGTCCTCGAAGAAGAAGGCGATGAACCCGCCGAGGGGCAGCAGGCCGAAGCCGAGCAGACAGGCGCCCACGTACAGTCGCTTCAGCGAGCGGATGCCGAACAGCTGACGCCGCGCCTCTGCGAAGCTGACCGCCTTCTCCATCGCCTGGGCTGCAGCCAGCTCGGCGTCGACGGTCTCGCCGCGGAGCGGCTCGCGCAGCTTCGCCAGGCTGAGGATCAGCACTGCTGTCGGCACCGCCAGCACGATGAACACCGACTGCCACGAGACGTAGAGGGCGGCGGCGCCGATGGCCACGGCAGTGACCCGAGACAGCGGGTTGGCGAACCGGTGGACAGCGAAGATCCGTGGCAGGTGCTCAGCCCGGTAGTAGTCGGCGAGCAGCGAGCTGTGCACGGGCTCGTTCATGACCCGTCCGATGCCGGCGAGGAAGCGGGCGATCACCAGGAGGGCGAGGAAGCCGACCGCTCCGGCCACGCCGGTGAGCACGCTCATGGTGGTCCAGGCCAGCGCGGCGACGGTGACGAGGCGCACGCGGTTGACACGATCGCCGATGACCGACGCGGGAAGGGCGGCGATCAGCACGAAGACGGCGACGAGGGTCGAGATCACGATCACCGTGCTGTCGGCGATGCCGAACGTGGCGCCGATCTCCGGAGCGAGGATGCCGAACGCGATCTGGTCGAGCTCGTCGACCAGGTTCAGCCCGAACAGCAGGGCCAGCGGGAAGATCGGGTCACCACCGGTGATGGCGAGCAGGCGGGAGCGCAGCTTCATCGGACACCTCCGACGGGGACCGAGGCGGTCTCCACAGTCGACGGGTCGAAGTGCGCGTGGTGCTTGGCCTCGTCGACGGGGATCCGGGCACCGCAGACCGGGCACCCGAGCAGCTCGAGCACCTCGACCGGCGCAGGAGCCGTCGTCTCGGCCACTTCGACGGCGACGCCGTCGCCTTCGTCGGTGACCAACGAGTCGGCCACCAGGCTGGGTACGTGGATGTCGTTGCGGGCGGCGACCCATCGGAGGAACGCGTCCCGGGCGCCGAAGGCGAGCTGGGACAGGCCGCCGGGCACGAACATCAGCAGCGCGAGCAGACCGACCGAGCTGGTGGCGAGGCGCAGCGTCTCGTTGCCGTTGAAGAGGAACGGGAGGCCCTCGACGTAGAGCGCACCGAGGATGGCGCCGGGCAACGACGCCATGCCACCGATGGCGGCGATCATGAACATGGCGACGGACTTGGTGGGCGTGAACGTCGAGGCGTCGACGCTCTGGAGCTGGAACGCGAACAGCCCGCCGGCGACGGCGGCGATGAAACCCGAGATGGCGAAGGCCATCAGTCGGGTCCGGGCCAGGTTCACGCCGTAGGCCTGCACGCCGCGGCCGTTGTCACGGGTGCCGATCAGGATCCGTCCGAACCGGTACCGGCGCAACGATCGGGCGGCCATGACCGACAGGAGCAGGAAGGCCAGGCACACGAAGTAGAAGCGGGTGTCGGACAGCGTCGAGAACTGCCCGTACAGCTTCGGACGACCGACGGATTGGCCGAGGTGCGGAAGCCACCAGCTGAAGTACTCGGGGTTCAGCAGCAGCTTCTGGACGGTGAAGCCGAAGGCGAGCGTGGTGACCGCCAGGAACAGACCCTGGATGCGCAACGCCGGGAGCCCGACCAGCACGGCGACCAGCGCCCCGGCCAGGCCGGCGGCGAGGAGGCAGGCGAAGAAGTCCCACCCCCGCACCGCCATGCCGGCCGCCACCATGGATCCGACGCCGGCGAACGCGAACTGGCCGAGCGAGATCTGCCCCGCCCAGCCGGTGAGGATGACCAGCGACACGCCGACCATGGCGAACAGGACGACCTGTGCGAACCGGCCGGCGAAGCGCTCGGGCAGCAGCAGCGGCAGCACCACGGCGACGAACAGCACCACGTTCAGCAGGACCCCCTTTGCGGCGACCACCTCGGAGCAGTCGCGCAGCTCGCTGGGCACGGGCCGGTACTCGCGGGCCGCCTGCCACGTGGACACACCGGCATCCATGGCCCGGCTCAAGGTGCCCTTCTGGGCGAGCAGGGCGACGAGGATCACCACCAGCATGAGCGACTGCGACAGCGATCCCTTGTTGGTGGCCCACACGGCACCCTGGTCGAGCATGCCGATGCCCATCCCGGCGATCACGACCATGGGCAGGCTGTCCATCCGGGCGATGACCGCGGCGGCCAGACCGTAGAGCAGCACCGACGGCCCGATCGACGACCCCACCGTGAGACCGACCATCGGGGCCCGCAGGAAGATGGCGATCGCCGACAGGAGCGCCGCCATCATCCACACCAGCGTGGAGACCCGGGCCACGGGGATGCCGAGCAGGGCGGCACGCTCGCCACTCTCGGCCGAGGCGCGAACGGCGATGCCGATGTCGGTGAACCGGAAGAACGCACCCAGCGCGGCGCAGATGGACACGGTGGCGACGATGGCCACGAAGAAGTTGCCGTCGTAGACCAGCGGGCCGATGGTCGTCGAGAAACGACTGAACGGCGTGGAGAACGACGAACTGGTGATCAGCTCGCCGGCCACCACCTTCTGGACAACCACCTCGCCGGCGGTGAGCAACAAGGAGATGCCGATGGTGGCAACGGTGGCGATCAGACGGGGCGCATCGCGGAAGCGTCGCATGATGACGACGTCGACGAACGCACCCAGCGCGATCGCCGTGACCAACAGGATCGGCAGGGTGAACCAGTAGTTCACGTGCCGTGCGTTGATGAGCTGCAGGCACAGCACCGCCGGCACCGTGCCCAGCGCCGCCTGGGCGAAGTTGATGATGCGGTTGGCCCGGTACACGAGGATGAGGCCCATGCCGAGCAGCCCGTAGAGCAGCCCGACCGCGGCGCCGTTCAACCAGATCGTCCGAGGCACCACACCGTCCTGGAGTCCCAGGTCGAGCGGACCCAGCTGGATGCGCCCCAGGACGAACTGGGCGACCAGCTCGATGCACACCACGTAGGCCACGACCACCTTGATGGCTGGTCCGGCCACCCGGTGGTCGAGCGCCTCCCGGATGGGCGCCGGCCAGGTGATCGAGCTCACTGCGTGGCCGCCGGGATGTCGAAGGAGCCATCGAGCTGGCCGGCCGTGTACCGCCGCCCGCCGTTCATCGAGACGTAGGCACCGTTCTTGCCGTCGATCTGCGACTTGGCGGTCGAGCTCCAGTACACCTCGCGGAAGTCGGAGATGGCGTTGTAGTCGTTGGGCCCGAACTTGATGAGGTAGTCGTACGGATCCTGCGTGGCGGCCCAGCCTCCGTTGGAGACCTGGTCACCCACCAGACCCTGCTCGACCGTCAACGGGTTGAGGTTCGGTCCGGCGTAGTGGACCATCGAACCGATCATCGTCATGTAGCCGGTGATCAGGTTGCACGCCGCACACGGCTCGCCCTCGCGGCCCGACGCACGCCAGATCTTGGCGGCGTTCGACTGCGAGAAGTCGGTCTGGTCGGCCAGCTGACTGGGCCCGAAGGCGTGGGCCCACTGCGCCGGGTCGTACAGACGCCCGAGCACGTCGTAGTCGACCAGGCCCATCCCGGAGAGCAGGTGCTCGGGGAAGTAGTTGTTCTGCGTCATGCCGTTGGTCAGGAAGACCGGTGCGATCGGGTCGCACAGGCACACGACCGTGGTGACCTTCTCGTCGATGAGCTTGGCCACGATGGCACGCGTCTGCTCGGTGGCGCGGTTGATGTCGGACTCGTAGTAGATGATCGGCACGTCCTGGCCGCCCGAACACTGCTGGAGCAGGTCGCGGGCGTGCTCGACGTAGGGGACGGTGGTGCCGTCGCCGTTGTCGAAGCCGAGCAGCGCGACGCGGCGTGGCGTGGTACGTCCACCGATGGTCGGGTGGATGAGCTGGCCGGCGTGGTCGGCGGTGCCGCCAGCGAGCTTCTTGCAGTAGTACTCGGACAGCCACTCGACGCTCTCGGTTCCCTGCGGGAAGATGTCCCAGCGGAACGGCCGGCGGCCGGCGAAGAACTCGTTGGACTCGCCGGTGCCGCCGATGGCGATGATGCCGTTCTGGGCGAACACGTCCAGGGCCGCCGGATCGGTGGTGCAGCACACGAAGAACGGTTGCTTCTTGACCAGTTCGGCGGCGGCCTGGCGGCTCTTGGCCGGGTCGGACGGGGCGCTGGGGCAGTCGCCGATGATCCGCTCGTAGGTCAGCTTGCGTCCGTAGAACTCGTAGGTGGCGTGCATCCAGTCCATGGCCGCATGCACCATGTCGTCGGTCTCCTGCTCGCTGGCGGCCAGGCCCTGGGTCTGGAGGATTGCGTTCACCTGCTCGTTCGACTGGCACGACCACCGGATGAACTTGATGGAGTCGCCGGTGACGCCGGGGTACGTGGCGCCGCCGTTGTCGCCGACGAACGTCGGCTTGCAGTCGGGAGCGGTGCTGATGAGGTCGGTCTGCTTGCCGTCCTCGGTGCAGTGACTGGTGTCGCCAGCCGCCACCGCGCCGCCACCGGGTGCCGGCGCACCGACCGCGCCCTGACCACCGCCCGTCGGAGCGGCCTGCCCGCCGCCGGACGTGACCTGGCCTCCGGCGCCGGTGACGCCGGCCGTCGAAGCGCCGACCGCGGCACCGCTGGTTCCGGAGCCCGTCACCACCGTGCTGCCGGACGTGCCAGGCGAACCCGAGCCGATCGACCCGACGCCGGCCGACGACGCGGCGTTCGACCCGTTGGCGCCGGCGCTGACCTGGAGCCCCGAGAGGGGGTCGTTCGTCTCGCTGCCCGACGGCGCCCAGACGACGAACGCCGCCTGCGCCAGCGCCAAGGCGATGAACGGTGCGTAGAGCTGGATCTTCGACTTCCGCACGTGGAACCCCCGATGTCGTGCCGCCGACCCTCCGGCGGCTCGTAAGTGAGACATTCGTCACTTGGCCGGGGGATTCCTTCCCATGGACCCACGCCGCTGCCGAGCACGACACCGCACCGGCTCATGGCGGTGCTTGCATGGGCCGATGTCCCGACGTCCGGTCCCGGCGATGATCGCCCTGCTGCTGGCGGTGGCGGTGTCCTTGGCCGCCTGCACGGAAGACAGGGACACCGGCGAGGCGACACCGACGTCGGCGCCGGACACCAGCCAGCCGGCGGCTCCCAGGTGCCCCGACGGCATCCGGCCGCTCCCCGACGACGGACGGGAGACCGGCGCCGCCGACGCGCTCACGGACATCCGTCCCTCCGACGACGTCGCCGGCCCCGACGTCCTCGACCTCGGCGTCCTCGTCGATCCGAGAGGACCGCTCGCCTACCTCGAGCCGGCCACGCTGGCGGCCACCGAACTGGCCGTCGACGACGTCAACGCGGCGGGCGGCGTGCTGGGCGCACCGGTGACGCTGAGCGTCGGGATCATCGGCGACGACGGTGACGCACCCGGTGCCGCCCGCCGGCTCCTCGACGCCGGCATCGACGTGCTGCTCGGCCCGGTGAGCGAGGCGGCGACCCTCGACGTCCTCGACCAGGTGACGGGGGCGGGCGTCGTGCTCATCTCCGCGCACAACGACGCGCCGGTGTTCAGCCAGCAGGAGGACCGGGGGCTGTACTTCCGCACGGCACCACCCGACGCGCTGCAGGGCCGGGCCCTGGCCCGGCTGATCGCGGACGACGGCGCCGACACCGTCGCCATGCTGGTGCGCGAGGGCCCCTACGCCGAGCCGCTCGCCACCGGGCTCCGCGACGAGGCCACGCGGGTGGGCCTCACGTTGGAGACCAGCCGCACCTACGACGCCGAGCGCACCGACGCCGAGCTGGCCGCCGACGTCCGCGCCGTGCTGGCCGACCGCCCCGACGCCGTCGCCGTCATCGGCTTGGCCGAGTCCGGTGCGGTCATCGACGCGCTGGCGGACGCCGGCGCGGGGCCGTCCCTGCTCCCCGTGTACGGCGTCGCCGGCAACCTGGGCGACCGGCTCGGCGACGCCGTGGCGGATCCGTCCACGCTCGGGTGCATGCGTGGCGTGCTTCCGGGCGCTCCGGTCGCTCGCGAGCTCCGGCGGCGGCTGCTGGGCCACGACCCGTCACTCGTCGATCTGTCCGACGCACCCGAGTCCTACGACGCCGTGGTCATCGCTGCGCTCGCCACCGAGCTGGCCGGCACCGACGACGGCCCCTCGATCGGTGCGCAGATCGAGGGTGTCACCGGTGGCGGCACACCCTGCGCGACGCCCGGTGACTGCCTGGCCCTCCTGCACCAGCCGGTGGTCAGCACCACCCCCAACGGTCGGTTGTTGGCCGACATCGCCTACGACGGCGCCGGCGGCAGCTACCAGCTCTCGCCAGCCGGCGACCCCACCGCAGCGACCTTCCGGGTGGTGCAGTTCGACAGCGGCGGCCACGTGCAGGTCGTCGGCGCCCAGTCCGTGGGCGCCGGCTGAGCGCAGAATCACGACGCCGCACGGCAGCGCCGTCCTACACTCCGCGCCACCCTGTAGGTGAACACAAAGGAAACTCTGCACATGCGCAAGCCCGACAAGTTCCGTCTGGTCCTCGCGCTGTTCCTGGCCTTCGCACTCGTCGCCGCTTCCTGCGGCGACGACGACGACGATGCTTCGGGCGGCACCGGAGCCAGCGTCGACGGCACGCTGAAGTTCGGCGCCCTGCTGCCGCAGACGGGCGACCTGGCCGACTACGGCCCGGGCATGCTCGGTGGCGTCAAGCTCGCCGTGCAGGACATCAACGACGCCGGCGGCGTGCTCGGCGGCGACGTCGAGCTCGTCGACGCCGATTCGGCCACCGACCCCGACCAGGCCAACCAGCAGGCCGAGCAGCTCATCAACACCGAGAACGTCGACGCCATCCTCGGCGCCGCCGGCTCCACGGTGAGCCTCCTCGGCGTGATCGAGCCCACCGTGGGCGCCGGCCGCATCGAGTGCTCCGGCTCCAACACCTCGCCGGCCTTCACCACCTACGACGACAAGGGCCTGTACTTCCGGACCGCTCCGTCGGACGCCTTCCAGAGCAAGCTGCTGGCCAAGACCATCGCCGCCGACGGCTACACCAACGTGGCCATCGTCTACCGCTCGGACGACTACGGCCAGGCCTTCGCCGACCTGACCAAGACCGAGCTGGAGAACGCCGGGATCACCGTCCCGCAGTCGGTCGGCTACAACGTCGACAACCCCGACTTCGACGCCGACGCCTCCACCGTCGCCGGCATCGACGGCCTCCAGGCCGTGGTGGTCATCGCCTTCCCCGACGAGGGCGGCAACCTCCTGAAGGCCATGATCGAGCAGGGCGTCGGCCCCGCCGACGTCGCCCACTACTACACCGACGGCCTGGCTTCGGCCGACCTGCCCTCGGCGGTCGCTCCCGACAACGTCGGCATCTTCGACGGCACCAAGGGCACCCGCCCCGGCGCCTCCGAGGAGCCCACCGAGTTCAACCAGCGCCTGGCCGACGAGACGGGCGCCAGCCAGACGACCTTCGCGGCGAACATGTACGACTGCGCGGTGTCCATCGCGCTCGGCGCCGTGGTGGCCGGAACCGACGATCCTGAAGCGATCGCCAAGACGCTGCAGGACGTCACCTCCGGCGGCGAGAAGTGCTCGTCGTTCGAAGAGTGCCTCCCCATGGCCGAGGCCGGCGACGACTTCGACTACGACGGCATCACCGGCTTCGACTACAACGCCGACGGCGAGCCGGCTCAGGGCTCCTACGAGGTCTGGCAGTTCCAGAACGGCGACATCGAAGTGATCAACAGCGAGGTCGTCACCGGCTGAGCGACACGCACAGCGAGAGAACCTGAACGGGCCGGCCCCACGGGGCCGGCCCCTTCGCGTCCCGTCCGCGTTCGCTTCACAGCGATGGCCTCAGTCGCCGGCGAGGGTGCCGAGGTACAGCTCGATGACCTTGGGATCGCGGAGCAGCTCGGCACCGGTGCCGGTGTAGGCGTTGGAACCCTGGTCGAGCACGTAGCCGCGGTCGGCCACAGCCAGGCACTGTCGGGCGTTCTGCTCGACCATCAGGATCGACACACCGGTGCCGTTGATGCGGGTGACGAGCTCGAAGACCTCGTCCTGCAAGGCCGGCGAGAGTCCCGCCGACGGCTCGTCGAGCAGCAGCACCGACGGCTCGGTCATGAGCGCACGCCCCATGGCCACCATCTGACGCTCGCCGCCCGACAGCGAACCCGCCCGCTGCGCCCGCCGCTCGCCGAGGCGGGGGAACAGCTCGACGATGTCGTCGAAGCGGACGCGGAAGTCGCCGGGACGCAGGTAGGCGCCCATCTTGAGGTTCTCCTCGACCGTGAGGCGGGGGAACACGTTCTCGGTCTGGGGCACGAAGCCCATGCCCGCGGCCACCAGCTCGTGGGCGGCGGCGTTGGTGACGTCGTCGCCCCGCAGGGTCACCGAGCCCGAACGGACGGGCACGAGCCCGAAGACCGCCTTCAGCAGCGTCGACTTGCCGGCGCCGTTGGGACCGACGATGCCGACCACCTCGCCGTCGCCCAGGACCAGATCGCATCCCTGGAGGATGTCGACGCCCGGCAGGTACCCGGCCACGACCGAGCTGGCTTCGAGGAAGGGCATCAGCCGACCGGCCTCCGCCGGGTGCCCAAGTAGGCGTCGATCACCTGCTGGTTGCGTCCGATCTCGGCCGGTTCGCCATCGGCGATGATCTCGCCCTGGGCCATGACGACGACCCGGTCGCTGATGGTGTTCACCACGTCCATGTCGTGCTCGACGAACACCACGGTGCGGCCCTCGTCGCGCAGCGCCACGACGTGCTGGAGCAACGACTGCGTGAGGGCGGGGTTGACGCCGGCCATGGGCTCGTCGAGCATCAGCAGCTGCGGTTCGACCATCAGCGCCCGCGCCATCTCGAGGAGCTTGCGCTGCCCGCCCGACATCGCGCCGGCGTATTCGTCGCGCATGTGGGCCATGTTGAAACGCTCGAGCAGCTCTTCGGCACGTGCGGTGTTGGCCCGCTCCTGGCTCCGCCACCGCCACGGCGTGAGGGCGCCGAGGAAGCGCTCGCCCGACTGGCCGGTGGCGCCGAGGAGCATGTTCTCCATGACGGTGAGCCGGCGGAGGGCCTTGGTGAGCTGGAACGTGCGGACCATGCCCGCCTGGGCCACGCGGTGGGCGGGACGGCCGTGCAGCTGCTCGCCGTCGAGGGTCCACGATCCCTCGCCCCCGCGGTCGAAGCCGGTGAGCACGTTGAAGAGCGTGGTCTTGCCGGCGCCGTTGGGGCCGATGAGCGCGGTGATGCGACCCCGCTCGATGCTCAGATCGGTGACGTCCACCGCGGTGAGTCCACCGAAGCGGCGCGTGGCCTCGTGGACCACGAGGATGTTGTCGACGCCCGCGGCCCCGGTGCTCACGACTCCTCCAGGAACAGCTTGGTGCGGTCGCCGAACATGCCCTGGGGCCGGAAGACCATGAGCAGCACCAGGCCCAGGCCCACCAGTAGGAAGCGCACGCCGGCTACGTCCTGCGCGTCGAGGATCGAGTTGGGGATGGTGCCGCTGGCCACGGCGTCGGACAGCAGACCCTCGGCGAACTGGAGCAGGAACCAGAAGATGACCGACCCGACGACCGGTCCGACGATGGTGCCCGCCCCACCCAGGATCACGATGACGTAGACGAAGAACGTGCGCTCGGCGATGTAGGTGTTGGGCGCCACCGAGATGCTGTTGAACAGCAGCACCACGCCGGCCATACCGCCGAGCACACCGCCCAGCACGAGGCTCTGCATCTTGTAGGAGAACACGTTCTTGCCCAGGCTGCGGGCGGCGTCCTCGTCTTCGCGGATGGCGGTGAGGACGCGGCCCCACGGGCTGCGCACGAGGCGGTAGACGAGCAGCGTGCCCAACGCGGCCAGGCCCCACCCGACCACCATGACCCAGAGCACGCGATCGGTGAAGAGGAAGTCGCCCCAACCGTAGGTGCCCTGCGGGATGGGGTTGATGTCGCGGAACGAGGTGGCCACCTGCTTGATGCCCACGCCGCCGCCGGTGACCGGGGCCGCCCACGTGGACGACACCCCGAGGCGCAGGATCTCGGCGATGGCGATGGTGACGATGGCCAGGTAGTCGGCGCGCAGCCGCAGGGTGGGGATGCCGAGCAGCACGGCCAGTACGGCGCAGGCCAGCAGGCCGACCAGGATGCCGACCCACATGGAGCCGCCGTTGTCGACCCAGATGGCGGTGCCGTAGGCGCCGACCAGGAAGAAGCCGATGTGGCCGAAGTTGAGCAGGCCCGTGTAGCCGAAGTGGACGTTGAGACCGATGGCACCGACGGCGTACGCCGCCGCCTGCGGACCCAGGGCCGTGGTCAGGGCCACGAGGAACGCACCCCACACGTCCATGTCAGCCCACCCGCTCGGCCTGGCCCAGGATGCCCTGGGGCCGGAACAGCAACACGACGATCATGGCCGCCAGGGCGATGGCCACCTTCAGCTCGTTGTCGATCCAGTACGTGGAGGTCTGGGTGACCACGCCGATGACCAGGCCACCGACCATGGCGCCGAAGGCGGTGCCGATGCCACCGAGGATCACGGCCGAGAAGATGAGCAGCAGCAGCTTGAAGCCCATGTCCCAGACGACGGTCTCGGTGAGGCCCTGGAGCAAGCCGCCGAAGGCAGCCAGGGTGCCGGCGAGGATCCACACGATCCGGATGACCGATTCGACGTCGATGCCCGACGCCGAGGCGAGCTCGGGGTTGTCGGCCACGGCGCGGATGGCGGTGCCGATGCGGGTCCGTTGCAGCAGGAGCCCGACCGCAGCCAACGCGACCAGCGACACGCCGATGATCACGTAGTCGTGCGGAGGCATCGAGACCGGACCGATCTCGAACGCCCGCTGGCGGGCGTAGTCGTCGTAGTTCCTCGACGACGAGCCGAAGATCACGAGGAACAGATGGCGGAACATGATCGACAGACCGATGGAGACGACGATGAGGCTGATGCGTCCCGAGCGCCGCTTGCGCAGCGGGTGCCAGATGCCGACCTCGTTGAACCAACCCACCAGGGCCCCCATGGCCAGCACGATCGGCGCGGCCACCAGCAGCGGGACGCCGAGCGACACGTTGAGGTAGAAGGCGGCGACGGCGCCGAAGGTCACCAGCTCGCCGTGGCTGAAGTTCACCAGCCCGGTGACGCCGAAGACCAGCGACAGCCCCACCGCCATGAGCGCGATGACGGAGCCGAGCTTGATGCCCTGGGCGAACAGCGTCAGCAGCTGCTCGGTGGCGCTCAGGCCGGAGCCGGTGCGGACGACGGCGGTGCCCTCGGCCGTGGTGGTGGGGGCGAGCACGACGATGTTCTGTTGGCCCTCGTTGGCCGTGAAGCTGGACAGTGGCTGGTCGACCGCTTCGGTGCCCTCGGGCAACGTCTCGGGCAGGAGCAGCGCCTGGTACTGGCCGGCGCCGGGGATGGCGACCTCCCACGCGCCGTTGTCGTCGGTGGTGGTCTCGGCCACCTGCTCGCCGTCGCGCTGGATCACGACCGTGACGCCGGCCAGGGGTGTCGGCGACCCATCGACGACCCCGCGAACGGTGCCTCGCGCCGTGGTCTCGTCGCCGGTCTGGGCTCCGGCGCCGGCTGCGAACAGTCCGATTACGCAGACGAACACGAGGAGCAGACCCGTGGCTGCGAGGACCGCGCCTCGGTGGTGCGTGGGCGTCAGGATGCGTGGAGTGTAGGCAACCGGGTCCGGCGGCGACGGGGACCAGGCGGGGTCACGAACAGCAGGTGCGTTCGCCGATCGGGTGCCCGACCGACGGAGCGAGCACGCCGTCGACCTGGCGGATCTCGCCGAGGAGCAGACCGATGACGTCGAGGTCGTCGGTGGCCGGCGCCGGCAGGTCGAGGTGGAACACGTCCTCGGCGACACCCTCGCGACGCGAAGCGACGCGGACGTCGGTGATGTCGGCGCCGAGGGCGCCCATCCGCGACGCGACCGCCCCGAGGGCGCCGGGCCGGTCGGGCAGCCGCAAGGTGACGACGACGTGGAGGGTGGTGGGCGTCGAGACCGTCATGGCCCCCAGCGTGCCGGGCCTCTGTACCGGGCGACGCGCGGCAACATGAACGGTTCGTGAACGGGTCTCAGCGGATGCCCACGGCGTCGAGGACCTCGGCCAGCGGGGCGCACATGCCGGTGATGAACACGCCGAACTCGGCGTAGACGGCGCTGGCGGTGTCGTAGCGCATCGTGTAGACGACCTCCTTGAGGTCGTCGGGGTTCTGGGCGAACAGCGTGACGCCCCACTCGAAGTCGTCGACGCCGGTGGAGCCGGTGACCACCTGGAGCACGCGACCGGCGAAGTTCCTGCCCGACTTACCGTGCTCCATCATCAGGTCCTTGCGCTCCTCGTAGGGAAGCGTGAACCAGTTCTGGTCGACGTTGCGGCGCTTGGACATGGGGTAGAAGCAGAACGCCTGCTTGCCCTCAGGTGGCAGGTTCGGGTGCAGGCGGGCCTGCTTGAGCTCGTCGGGCACGCCCTGGGCGTACTCGCTGATCTCGGTGAGGCTCACGTAGCTGTCGAGCAGCTCGAGGCCGGCATCGGCCAGCTCGGTCTGCAGGCGGCGCAGGCGCCACTGATCGGGGCCGAGCGCCATGAAGCCGACGTCGGCCTTGTGGCCGAGCACGGCCACGGGCACGACCTGGTAGCCGTCGGCCTCGGCGGCCTCGACCGCCGCGGTGACGGCGTCGGCGTCGGTCAACGGCGTACGGGCGCAGAACAGGTGCAGCACCGCCCAGCCGACCGATGGCGTCGAGGGCTGGTGTTCCGTGTTGGTTCCGGCGTCGTCGCTCACGCCGGCCAGCCTAGGGCTGGGTCACCCGACGACCTTGGCCAGCGTCTCGCCCAGCAGAGACACCCGCTCGGGCACGTGCCCGTTGGCGACGCTGTTCACCGTGAAGCCGTCGATGCCCAGCGCGAGCCAGCCCTGGAAGCGCTCGGCGACCTCGTCGGGGTTGCCGTGGGTGATGACCGACCGCATCTGGTCGGCCTCTTCGGGCGACATCGACGACAGGTCGAGACCACGCCGGCCGAAGAACTCGTCGAGCTCGGCCACCGCCTGCTCGTGCGTGGGGGCGATGCAGGCGTTGCGCTGCATGGTGACGGTGATCTCGGAGCGATCGCGACCGAGCCGCTCGCAGTGGGCGGCCAGTGCGTCGAGCTTGCGGGGGATCTCCTCCGGCGGTGCCGTCATGTTGGAGTCGTCGGCGTACTGGGCAACCATGCGCAGCGTCTTCTTCTCGCCCGAGCCGCCGATCATCACCGGGATGCGCCCGACCGGGGGCGGCTGGTTGATGGCGTCCTTGACGGTGTAGCGCTCGCCGTCGAGGCTGGGGCGCTCGTCGCGCAGCATCGGCAGGATGATCTGGAGCGACTCCTCGAGCTTCTCGAAGCGGTCGGTGAACGTGCCGAACTCGATGCCGAACGCGTCGTGCTCGAGCTCGAACCAGCCGGCACCGATACCGAGCTGGGCGCGTCCGCCGCTGACGATGTCGAGCGTGGTGACGATCTTGGCCAGGACGGCCGGGTTGCGGTACGTGTTCCCGGTGACCAGGGCCGACAGGCGGGCGTTTCTGGTGTGCTGCGCCAGGGCCGACAGCAGCGTGTAGCACTCGAGCATGTACTCGTCGGGTTCGCCCAGCTGGGGCAGCTGGTAGAAGTGATCCATCACCATGACGGTGTCGAAACCGGACGAGTCGGCCTCCTCGGCCTGCCGGACGACGACGTCGAACACGCCGTCGGGACCGGCGCCCGGATAGGTGAAGCTGGGGATCTGGTAGCCGAGACGGGTCATGGAACGGACCGTACCGGGATGCCGGCAACGTTCCTCCGGGCCTCAGGGGACCTCGGTGAAACGTCGGGCGCCCCCACCGGTGGCCCAGCCGACCAGCACGATGCGGGCGATGCGAGCGGCCTCGACCGCCAGCGAGGTCGGTGCCCCCTTGGCCACCACGGTGCCCACGCCGGCCGCCCACGCCTTCTGCACGATCTCGAAGCCCACCCGGCCGCTGACCGCCAGCCCGTGGCCCGACAGCGGCAGTCGGCCGGCCAGGAGCTGGTGACCGACCACCTTGTCGACGGCGTTGTGCCGTCCGACGTCCTCACGGGTGACGACCTCCTCGCCGTCGGGGTCGAACAGGGCGGCGGCGTGAACGGCTCCGGTGGCGCCGAACACGGGGGTGTCGCCCAGCAGCCGGGCCGGCGCGGCGACGATCACGTCGTCGTCGATGGGGTCGGCCACGGGCAGGGGATGGAGCCTGGTCCGCAGTTCGTCGACGGCGGTGGTGCCGCACATGCCGCAGGCGCTGGTGGTGACGCTCAGTCGCGGCTCGGGACGGGGCGCCACGCCGCCGGTGCTGACCGTGACCACGTTGAACTCGGACTCGACCACCGCACCCGGTCCCTCACCCCGGCAGTACTTGACCGAGCGCACGGTGGCGTCGCCGAGGAGCCCCTCGGTGAAGCAGAACCCGGCCGCCAGCTCGAAGTCGTGGCCGGGCGTCCGCATCGTGGTGCCCACGAGATTGCCGTCGAGGCGGATCTCCAGCGGCTCCTCGACCGCGACCTCGTCGGGCGAGCGGTGCTCGCCATCGGCGTCGATCAGCGTCGTGAGGATGCGGTTGGTCCGGCCGCGTGGCATCGGGACCCACGATAGGAGCGATCCCGGGCGAGAGCACCGGGCCCCGCCCCGCCTCAACGGGATCGGCGCAGCTCGGACTCGAGGTGGGCCTGGTGCTCGAGCCCGACCGCCCCCATCGAGAGGCGGTGGTGCAGCACGTCGCCCTCGACGTCGTACCAGCGTTCGAGCGAGTCGACCCGCTTGGCCGTGGTGGTGCAGGCGACCGACGTCGAGCGGACGTGGACGGCCTCACCGTCGATGTCACCCTCGCAGATCTCGGTGATGCCGCTCGGGTGGGCGACGACCAGCTCGACCCGGCCGGCGGCAGGGACCCGCCAGTAACCCGTCTCGGTGTGCAGCGGCTCGCCGGTGTCGGCGTGGCGGGTGCGCTGGACCATGGTGAGGAAGCCCTTCGGCGACACCTCGATCTGGAGCACCTCCTGGTACGCGAAGGGTTCGATCGACGGGTAGTGGCCCCGACCGGCGCCCTCCCAGACGCCGACGAGGAAGCCGAGCGGATGGTCCTGGTCCACGCCGGGAGCCTAGGAGTCCCGGACGACGGCGGCAGGAGGTGGGCGGACAGAGCACGAACACTTGCGTGTCGGGCGGGAACCACGACCATGCACCTTCCAGCACCAGAACCCCTCACCTCGAGCCCTCCGACCCGGCGGCGGCCGGCGCTGCTGGCCGTCCTCGCCCTCGTCGTCCTGCTGCTCGCTGCGCCGGTGGCGGGCGCCAGCGAGGGTTCCGCTGGGGCGGTGGCCGTGCTGCGGCTCGACGGACGGGGCTGGGGGCACGGCGTGGGCATGTCGCAGTGGGGCGCCTACACCATGGCCCGCGACGGTGCGACGGCCACCGACATCATCGGGCGGTTCTACCCGGGCACGTCGATCGGCACCGCCGCCGGCGAGGTCGTGGTGGCGATCGACACGCGCGACCGCGTCCTGGTGCAGCTGCCCCAGGGCGGCCAGATCCGCTCGGCCCGCGACGGTTCCCAGTCCCCGGGGTTCCCCCTCCAGCTCGACCCCGGCGAGGTCGTCGAGATCGTCCACGACGGCAACGGCTACCGGGTGAGCCGGGGCGGCGTCCGCGCCGCCGGCGCCGGCCGGGCCCAGCGGTTCGACGCTGCCAGCCAGGACACCGGCCTCGGTGGCCAGCAGGAGTGCGTGCTGCTCTGCCAGCCGGGCGATCCCGGCGGCGGCGACCCGGGCGGCGATCCGGGTTCGGATCCCTGCGTGGTGTGCACCACCACGACCACCACGCCGGCGCCTCCGCCGCGCCAGCCGGCGCCGGGCGATGACCCGTCGTCGCCGCCCGCGGAGGATCCGGCGGCACCGTCCGCGGGCACCGACTCGTCGGATCCCGTCTCGCCGACCCCGGTGTGGGCCATCCCCAACGCGGGCGGCACCGTCCGCTCCGTCGATCGGGGGCGCACCTATCGCGGCAGCTTCGAGGTCACCGGCGGTCCCGGACAGCTGCGCGTCCGCAACCACGTCGACGTCGAGGACTACCTGCGGGGCATGGCCGAGGTGCCCGGCAACTGGCCGGCCGCCGCCGTGCAGGCCCAGACGATCGCCGCCCGCACCTACGCGCTGCGGGCCATGGCCGGGGGCGGCGAGCTGTGCGACACCGACGCCTGCCAGGTCTACGTCGGCGTGAGCCGCGAGACCCCCGGCCAGATCGCCGCCGTCGACGCCACCCGGGGGTGGGTCGTCCGGTACGGCAACGCGCTGGCCGCCACCTTCTACTCGGCGTCGGCCGGCGGGTACTCGGCCACGGTGCAGGAGGGTTTCGGCGCCGACTACGACATCCCGTACCTGCCGGCGCAATCCTTCCCCACGGCGAACCCCAAGATCTGGCACCTCGAGCTGTCACTGCGCGACATCGCCGGCCGGCTCGGCTACCCCGGCACGCTCACCGGCGTGCGCGTCACGGCCACGGGACCATCCGGGCGGCCCGTCGCCATGGCCCTCGACGGCGATGCCGGCTCGGTCGGTGTCGACCCGCAGCAGTTCCGCCGGCGACTCGGACTCCAGTCCACGTTCTTCACGCTCACCGCCACCACCGCCGAGCAGGCACCGCCGCCGCCGCCACCTCCGGTGGAGAACGACCAGCTCACCACCGCGGCCGGCGCCGATCAGCTGGCGGCCGTCGGCGGTGTCGACGCCGTGCGCGCCGAGCAGGCCGCTCGTCCCCTGCCCCGTCGGCCGGCGGTGGCCGCAGCGATCGGACCGACGACGTCCGGACCTGGCGGTCGGCCGGACCTGGGCACGGTGGCCCTCGCCGTCACCGTGCTGGCCGCGGGCGTCACGTTGCGCGAGCTCCATCGCCTCGGTCGCGCCACGGTGGCCGACGGGCTCGGCCGTGCCGTCTTCGGCGCCCCGGCGATCGGGTTGCCCCGACGCGGCGCTGCGAGAATGGCGGCGTGGACGAGCCGCTTCCGCTGACCACCTCGCGCGTCGTCAAGCGCGGCCTCACGCGACGCTGCCCGTTGTGCGGCCATCGTGGCGTGTTCACCTCGTGGTTCAACCAGGTCGAGCGGTGCCCCACCTGCAACTACCCCACCAACCGCGTCCACGACCAGTGGATCGGTGCGCTGGGAATGAACACCATCGTGAGCTTCGGCACGCTGCTGATCGCCATCGCCGTCGGCTTCGCCGTCACCTATCCCGATCCGCCCGTCGGCGTGCTGCTGGCCATCGCCCTGGTCATCGCGGTGCTGGTGCCGCTGCTGTTCTTCCCCATCTCCAAGTCGCTGTGGTCGGCCATCGACATGGCCATGCGCCCACCCGAGCCCTCCGACGACATCGACCCGCGGTACCTCCCCCCGACCGGTCGCTGAGCCCGGCGGCGACAGCTGGTGTGCACGGTGCGTCCAGACCCGGCGCTCGGTGCGCCCGGCCCAGTGCGTGGACGGGGACGATCGCTGCACCGTCGGCGAGGATCCTCGCGTTCGGTGCTACCGGCGCATCCTCGCCGAGGACCCTCGGGTTGGATGAGCCGGTGCCGGCGGACCGTCGCCGAGGACCCTCGGGTTCGGTGTCATCGAGGTGTCTTCACCGAGGACCCTCGGGTTCGATACACGGCCCGGCCGGGCGCTGCGGCGCCGCCGCGCCGAGGTGCCGTGTGGTGACTTGCCGAACTCAGAGGCCGGTGAGGTGGGCGGTGTCGTTGTAGCGCACCACCCCCCAACGTCCGGCGCGCCAGTCGTCGAGCGTCTCGTCCCGGACGAACTCCGTGATGGACGTGTTGGTGGCCACCATCCAGGCCCCGTCGTGTCCCGGAGGGATGCACAGTCGATCGAACATCGCGTGGGCCACGACACCCCCGTGGCAGGCGACCAGCACGGTCTCGCCGCGGTGCTGATCGGCCAGGCGGTCGATGGTGCGGCCGACCCTGACGTGCATCTCGTCCCAGGTCTCGGCGTTGGTGATGGGACGGCCGACCCCGTCGCCGTCGGGTGCGGGCCACCGCCGGGCGACCTCGTCCCAGAGCATGCCGTCGGCGTCCCCGGGATGCAGCTCGCACAGGTCGCAGTCCCGGGTGGGCGCGTCGTGCCCGACCGCAGGCGCGAGCAGCTCTGCGGTCTCGACGGCGCGGGGCATCACGGACGAGTACACGTGGGCGACGTCGCCGAGCTCGCCGAGGGACAATCGGTCGGCGAGGGCCTGCACCTGCCGACGGCCCAGATCGGACAGCCCCCGACAGCCGCCGTGGCCGCCGACGAAGCCGCCGACCTGCGCCGCGGACTCGCCGTGGCGGACGAGCACGATCCGGGTGATCGACATGCCCGAACCGTAGCCCCGTCCCTCGACCCGACCAGCTGGGTTCCGCGCCGGACAACTGTTGTTGACAGTCGGCGTGTCGATAGCGTCGCCGCATGGAGGGATCCGGCCCGACGCAGGCCGTCGCCACGCTCGGCCAGGAGCTGCTCGATGCGCTGCCCGGGAACGCTGCCGTCGTCGACGGGGACGGCCGCATCGTGGCGGTGAACCGGGGGTGGACGGCCTTCAGTCGCGACAACGGCGGCGACGCGCTGCTGACCTCGCCACCGGTGCGCTACGCCGACGCCTGCCGCGTCGACGCGACCGACGACAGCGCCACTGTTTCCCTCTCCGGGCTGCAGCGGGTGCTCGACGGAGACCTCGACCGCTTCGAGCACGACTACCCCTGCCACGGCCCGGACCAGGAGCGATGGTTCCACCTGGTGGTGACCCGGCTGGACTCCGGCGGTGCGCTGGTCATGCACCTCGACGTCACGGCCGAGCACCAGCGGTCGGCGACCCTGATCGACGCCTCCCCGGTTGCCATCCTCGAGCTCGATGCCAACGGCGGCGCGTTGCACGCCAACCCAGAGTGGACGCGCCTCACCGGCCGGTCGCTGGCCGATTCGACCGGTTCGCGCTGGTTGGACGCCATCGACCCCAAGGACCGGCACCTGCTCCGAGTCGCCGTGCGAACGGTCTCCCGCGAGCGACGCCCGCTTGACGCCGAGGCACGTGTCCGCACCGAACACAGCGTCCGGCGACTCCGCTTCATCGGCCGCCCCTACAGCGACGCGCACGGCGTCCTCCGGCGCTACGTGGTGTCGGCAGTCGACGTGACCGAGGAGCGAGAGCGGGCCGACGAGTTGGCCCACCGCGCCGGTCATGACGAGCTGACCGGCATGCCCACCCGGGCGCTGTTCCGCGAGCACGCCGACGCCGCGCTCGCCCGCGTTCGCCGGCCCGGGCCCCACGACCGCGGCGTAGCCGTGCTCTTCCTGGATCTCGACTCGTTCAAGGCGGTCAACGACCGGTTCGGCCACGCCTCGGGTGACGTGGTGCTGCGCATCGTGGCCGGTCGCATCCACGACGCGCTCCGCCCCGAAGACATCGTCGCCCGCTACGGGGGCGACGAGTTCGTGGTGCTCCTGGCGCGAGTCGAATCGCCGGCCGTCGCACGCGAGGTCGCCGCGCGGATGATCGCAGCCATCAAGGAGCCCATCGGCCTGCCGGCCGCCGGCGAGGTGACGGTGGCAGCCAGCATCGGCGTTGCCTTCACCGTCGAGGCCGAGGACGTCGACGCCATCATCGAGCGGGCCGACGCGGCGCTGTACACGGCGAAGGCCGACGCCTCGACCCAGATGGTGGGGCCGGTCGGGTCGTAGCCGGACGCGCCACGGGCGCCCCGAAGGGCGCCCGTGCAGCGTTCCGAGCAGATCAGAAGTCGTCCATGCCTCCGGGCATGCCGCCGTGGCCGTGGTCCTTCTCGGGCTTGTCGGCGATGACGGCCTCGGTGGTCAGGAACAGGGCGGCGATGGATGCCGCGTTCTGCAACGCCGAGCGGGTCACCTTGGCGGCGTCGATGATGCCGGCCTTGGTGAGGTTCTCGTAGTTGCCGGTGGCCGCGTTGAGCCCTTCGCTGGCGCTGTCCATGTTCAGGACCCGCTCGACCACGACACCGCCCTCGAGGCCGGCGTTGCGGGCGATCTGCTTCAGCGGCTCGGCCAGGGCGTAGCTGACGATCTTGGCGCCGGTGGCCTCGTCGCCGACCAGGTCGGCGACGAGCTCGTCGACCTTGATCTTGGCCCGCAGCAGGGTGGTGCCGCCGCCGGCGACCACGCCCTCCTCGATGGCGGCCTTGGTGGTGCTGACCGCGTCCTCGATGCGGTGCTTCTTCTCCTTGAGCTCGACCTCGGTGGCCGCGCCGACCTTCAGGACGGCGACACCGCCGGACAGCTTGGCCAGGCGCTCCTGGAGCTTCTCGCGGTCGTAGTCGGAGTCGGTGTTCTCGATCTCGGTCTTGATCTGGGCGATGCGGCCCTGGAGGTCGTCGTCGGAGCCACCACCGTCGACGATGGTGGTCTCGTCCTTGGTGACGACCACCTTGGCGGCCGTGCCCAGCAGGTCGAGGGTCGTGTTCTCGAGCTTGAGTCCGATCTCCTCGGAGATGACCTGACCACCGGTGAGGATGGCCATGTCCTGGAGCATCGCCTTGCGGCGCTCACCGAAGCCGGGGGCCTTGACGGCCACGGCCTTGAAGGTGCCGCGGATCTTGTTGACCACGAGGGTGGCCAGGGCCTCGCCCTCGACGTCCTCGGAGATGATCACCAGCGGCTTGCCGGCCTGCATGACCTTCTCGAGCACGGGCAGCATGTCGCGCACGGCCGAGATCTTGGAGCCGACCAGGAGGATGTAGGGGTCCTCCATCACGGCTTCCATGCGGTCGGGGTCGGTGACGAAGTAGGGCGAGATGTAGCCCTTGTCGAAGCGCATGCCCTCGACCAGGTCCATCTCCATGCCGAAGGTCTGGCTCTCCTCGACGGTGATGACGCCGTCCTTGCCGACCTTGTCGATGGCCTCGGAGATCATCTGGCCGATCTCGTCGTCGGCGGCCGAGATGGCGGCGACCTGGGCGATCTGGCCCTTGCCCTCGACCTCGTTGGCGTTCTCCTTGATGGAGGCCACGGCGGTCTCGACCGCCCGCTCGATGCCGCGCTTGACGGTCATCGGGTTGGCGCCGGCGGCCACGTTGCGCAGGCCCTCGCGCACCATCGACCAGGCGAGCACGGTGGCGGTCGTGGTGCCGTCGCCGGCGACGTCGTCGGTCTTCTTGGCGACCTCCTTCACCAGCTCGGCGCCGATCTTCTCGAAGGGGTCCTCGAGCTCGATCTCCTTGGCGATGGAAACGCCGTCGTTGGTGATCGTGGGGGCGCCCCACTTCTTGTCGAGCACGACGTTGCGGCCCTTGGGGCCGAGCGTCACACGCACCGCGTCGGCCAGCTTGTTCATGCCGGCTTCGAGCGAGCGACGGGCTTCGGTGTCGAACGCGATCATCTTGGCCATCAGGTGTTCTGCCTCCTGGACAGGCGGGGCGATGGGTTGGTTAGCAGTCGTCTTTCGAGACTGCTAACAGCCAATCACGTTCGATCTAGCACTCGCAAGAGGAGAGTGCTAGAGCCCACCGCGTGCGCGGACCTTGCGACCGGAACGTGCCAGCCGGGCATCGTTCAGCGCCACCGCACGCTGGCGAAGACGGTCCGGCAGGCGGCTGATGGCACCGACCACCTTGGCATCGGGTCCTACCAGGTAGCGGTGACGGGGACGGTCGGCGGTGAGCGCCCGGTGGATCACGTCGGCAACCTTGTCGGGGGCGATCCCCCGACGGGCACCCTCGGCGACGAAGCCGTACAACGCGTCGATCTGACGCTCGTAGCGCTGGAGTAGCTCAGGGCCCGCGTCGCGCACGACGGACTCGGCACGCTGCGCCGACTTGTCCCAGATGGCGGTGGCGATCTGGCCCGGCTCGACGCAGACCACCTTCACGCCGAGCGGTTCGACCTCGAAGCGCAACGTCTCGGAGATCGCCTCGACCGCGTGCTTGCCCGCGCAGTACGGGCCGGCGAGTGCCATGCCCACGCGTCCGGCGACGGACCCGACGTTCACGATCCGCCCGCGTGCGGTCAGCAGGAGGGGGAGCGCCGCCCGGGTGACATCGATCAGTCCGAAGACGTTGACGTCGAAGTGGCGACGCCACTCCTCGGACGTGAGCATCTCGATCGGCCCGCCCTCGGCGAGCCCGGCGTTGTTGACCAACGCGTCGAGGCCATCATCGCCGAGCTCGTCGGTCAACTCGGACACGACCCGCTCGATGGCGCCTGCGTCGGTCACGTCGAGCAGCACGGGACGCACATCGCCGTCGATCTCCCCCTTGAGCCGGTCGGCGTCCTCCGACCGTCGAACGCCTGCGAAGACGGTCCAGCCCTCGGCGGTGAGCCGCTCGGCGCACGCTCGACCGATCCCTGTGGAGGTTCCGGTCACCAGCGCCGTTCTGGCCATGCCTCAGCCGCCAGCCACGGCAGGAATGATGGCGACGGTCTCGCCGTCGGGGACGTTCGTGTCGAGGCCGTCGAGGAAGCGCACGTCGTCGTCGGCGACGAACACGTTGACGAACTTGCGCAGGTTGCCCTCGTCGTCGAGGAGGCGGTCGGCGAAGCCGGGGTGGGCGGCGTCGAGCGACTTGATCACCTCGCCGACGGTGCTGCCCTCGACCGCGACCTCGGACTTGCCGGCCGCCATCGGGCGAAGCGTGGTGGGGATGCGGACGGTGACGCTCATGGTGGGGCCCTCTGCGAGCTCGGGGAAACGGATCCTGGGGGCACCGGGAGACCGGTACCTCCACGATGCTAACGAGAAGCCCGCCGCGGACATTCCCCCGGCGGTGGCCCGCCATCCGCGCTCGGTGGCGCCGCGCGGGTTGAAGTGGCTCCGGCCGTCCGGCGACACTTCTTGCCGTGGCGTCGCTGCTCCGGGCCTCCTCCCGGGACCTCGATCCGGCCGTCGTGGCCGAACGCAAGGGCGAGCACCGCATCGCGGTCTGCCTCCCCGCGCGCGACGAGGAGGCGACCGTCGGCGACATCGTTTCCACGATCCACCGCGAGCTGCAGGTGGCGGTCCCGCTGGTCGACGAGCTGGTGGTCGTCGACGACCACTCGAGCGATCGCACGGCCGACGTCGCCGCCGGTGCCGGCGCCACGGTGGTCGACGCGGCCAGCACCGTCCCCGAGGTCTCCGGCCCGGGCAAGGGGGCGGCCCTGTGGAAGTCGCTCCACGAGACCACCAGCGACATCGTGCTGTGGGTCGACGCCGACATCGAGGGTTTCGGCGCCCACTTCGTCACCGGGCTGGCCGCGGTGCTCGTGACCCATCCCGAGATCGCCTTCGTCAAGGGCTCGTACCGCCGCCCGCTGATCGGAGGCGATGGCGGGGGCCGGGTCACCGAGCTGCTGGCCCGCCCGGTGCTGGCCACGTTGTTCCCCGAGCTGGGTGCCGTCACCCAACCCCTGTCGGGCGAGTACGGCGGCCGTCGTCACCTGCTCGAGCAACTGCCGTTCGTCCACGGCTACGGCGTCGACATCGCCTTGCTGATCGACGCCGTCCACGCGCTCGGCATCGAGGGCCTGGCCGAGGTCGACCTGGGCGAGCGTCGCCACCGCAACCGCCCCATCGACGAGCTCGGGCCACAGGCCACCGAGGTCCTGCGCGCCGCCCTCGTGCGCGCCGGTGTCGGCGACGACGACCATCCCGTCGTCCTCCGGCGTCCCGATCGCGAGGCACTGCTGCTCTCGCACCACGAGTTGCTGCCGCTCGCCGAGCAGCACTCGTACCGCCGGCGCTCCGCCTGAGCCCCGGGCGTCTGCCGGATCAGGAGTCGGCGACGACGGCTGTGGTGCCGTCGCGCTCGGCGCGGTCGTCCGGTTCGTCCACCGCGGAGGTGGCGGCCTGACGGTCGCCGTCGCCGACGGGTTCGTCGGTGCCGGTCAACCCGTCGGCGGGCGCGGCGGTGGTGTCGACGACGACGCTGGGTGGTGGCTGGCCGTGCTCCTCGATGATCTCGTCCAAGGGCCGCTCGAGCACGTACACCGCCCACAGGTGACCGAGGACCACCTTCAAGGTGGCGGTGATGGGGACCGCGAGGAGCAGGCCGAAGAAGCCACCGAGCGCGCCGCCGGCCAGCAGCGCCAGCATGACCACGGCCGGGTGCAGGCTGACCGTGCGCTGCATGACCATGGGGCTGATGAAGTGGTTGTCGATCTGCTGGGCACCGGCCATGACCGCCACCACCCACAGGGCGGTGCCGAAGTCGCGCGTGGTGAGGGCGATGACCACGCCCGGCACGGCGCCGACCCACGGGCCGATCAGCGGGACCATGTTGAACACTCCGGCGATCATGCCCACGATCAGCCAGAAGGGCAGATCGAGGATGGCGAGACCGGTGCTCACCATGATCCCCACGATGACGGCCACCGCGAGCTGCCCGCGGAAGTACCCGCCGATGGTGAGGTTCAGCCGGTGGCCCACGTAGAGCGCCTGGCCCTTGACGCCCTCGGGGATGAGGTCGCGGGTGATGCGACCGATGTGCGGCAGATCGACCAGCAGGTAGAACGCGATGATGGGCGCCAGGATGAAGATGATGCCGACGCCGAAGATGCGTGACCCCACGTCGCGCACGGTGCGCAGCTGCTCGACGATGCCTCCCTCGCCGGGGAACTGCGACCGGGCGTCGGCGGCGACCCGGTCGAGATCGGCGGCCAGGACGGGTTCGCCGTTGGCCTCGAGCGCAGCGGCGGCACGGCCGACCACCCGATCGAACTCCTGGTTCTGTGCCGTGTCGTTGCCGTTGCCGAACTGGTCGCGCAGCTCGGTGGAGCTCGGGATCTCGACGATCCAGTTGTCGTCCTTGGAGCGCTGGGAGACGTCGTCGAGCCAACGCTCCATGTCGGCGCGCAGCTCGGGCCACTGGTCGGCCAGCTCCTCGGCCTGGGTGGTCACCAGCGGGGTGACGAGGAACCCGACCATCACGAACAAGCCGACGAGCCCGAGGTAGGTCAACCCGGTGCCGGCGGCGCGCGGCAGCCCGCGCCGCTGGAGAGCGGTGACGATCGGGTTCAACAGGAACACGATGGCGCCGGCCAGGACCAGCGGGGGGAAGATCACGCGGAACTGCCAGCCGATCCACAGCAGGACGGCCAGCACCGCGCCGATGCCGAGCAGCGACCACGCCACACGACCAGCCGCGGAGAACCGTTCCCACATCGACAGGCACGGTACCGGAACCCGGTGTACCCCCAGCGTGCGCTGATCGTGGCCGCTCCCGGCGACCTGTCGGCCCGGCCCGACCTACGCTGCCGTCGTGGACGACACCGATGCCCCCGGCCTGGTTCCGAAGCTCGTCATCGGCGCCATCGTGGCGCTCGTCGTCCTCACCGTGATCGGTTGGGTCATCGGCGCCGTGCTCGCCCTCCTGCGGCTGCTCCTGGTGGTGGCCATCGTCGTGGCCGTCATCTGGGCCATCGGTTCGTCGCGCTCCCGGCGCTGACCCGGACCACCGCGTCCGTCAGGACGCCTGCGCCGCTCGCTCGCCGAGCAGCTCGCTGACGACCTCTTCGATGCAGGCCGTGGTGTCCTGCATCGCCCGCTCGCGACCGAAGCGGTCGACGAGCGAGACCACCGACTCCAACCCGCTGGCGTCGATGGCGTCGCGCACCTCGTCGCTGTCGACGACCTCGCCCACCACCGCGACCACCGGCACCGAGAGCGAACCGGCCAGCTCGGCCACACCACCGATGACCTTGCCCTCGAAGGACGCTTCGTCGAGGAAGCCCTCGCCGGTGATGACCAGATCGGCGTCCTCGACCGCCTGGTCGAGCTCCCGCTCCTCGGCCACCAAGGCGAATCCGTCGTGCAGCTCGGCGCCGATTGCGGCCAGGCCACCCGCCAGACCGCCGGCGGCGCCCGACCCCACCAGCGCGCGGACATCGACGCCGTGGTCCTCGCGGTAGACGTCGGCGAGGCGGACGAGACGGTTGGTGAGGAGCCGCACCTGGGCCCGGCTGGCGCCCTTCTGCGGACCGAAGACCTCGGCGGCGTGCAGGAAGGTGGTGCGCACGTCGCACGCCACCTCGATGGACACACCGCGCAGGCGCTGATGCGGATACAGCGCCCGCAGGGCACCGAGGCCGCCATCGGTGGTGGCCGAGCCGCCCAGGCCGACGATGATCCGGCGGGCTCCCGCCTCGACCGCGGCCTGGATGAGCTCACCGGTGCCGTAGGTGTCGGCGGCGATGGGATCGTTGCCCTCGGGCCCGCCGGCCAGGAGCAACCCCGATGCCCGGGCCATCTCCACGACGGCGACGCCGCCGGCCAGGCGCCACCCGGCCTCGACGGGATCGCCCAGTGGCCCGGTGACGGTGGTGGTCCGATTGACGCCGCCCATCACGTCGATCAGCCCCTCGCCGCCGTCGGCGACGGGGATCTCGTCACACCGCCAGCCCACCGACGTCGCGGCGCGACCCACGGCGGCCGCCACCTCGGCAGCCGAGGCGGTGCCCCGGAACTTGTCGGGCGCGGCGACGACTCGCATCAGACCGACGCCGCCGCCAGCGGACGGAGCAGCTCGAGCACGCCGTCGGGCCCGTCGACGATGGCGTCGGCCTGCTCGGCGATCGCCTCCGGCAGCTCGGCCGAGGCCACCGCGATCTTCCAGGTGCGGCGGCCCGCCGCCCGCAGCCGATCGAGCGCGGCGAAGGCCGGCAGGTCGCCCACGTCGTCGCCCAGGTAGGCCACGGCGGTGCACCCCTCGGCGAACGCCTCGACCGACGTGCCCTTGTCGACCGACACCGGCGGGTGCAGCTCGACCGACTGCTTCGCCGGGCGCACGTCGAGCCCGGTGCGGGCGGCCACGTCGTCGGCCCACGCCGAGACCGCACCGGCTGCGTCGGGGGCCCGCCGGTAGTGCACGGTGATGGACAGGCCCTTGGGTTCGAGGGTGACGCCGTCGGGGAGACCGCGACCTTGTTCGGCGACCACCGACGCGACCACGTCGCGCCAAACGTCGGCCTCGGCGTGGTCGGCGAGCTTCCCGCCGACGCGCGTCTCGAGGCCGTACAGCCCGGACAGGTCCACGGCGGGGCCGACGTGCTCGACGAGGAACGAACGGGGCCGCCCGCTCACCACGGCAACGCGACCGAACCGGGGCACGAGGGCCTCCAGAAGCTCGATGGCTCCCGCCACCGGCCGCGCCGCCGCCGGGTCGTCGACGATGGGCGCGAGGGTGCCATCGAAGTCGAACAACAGCGCGGTGTGGCGCGGGTCGGCACCGAGCTCGGCGCGGAGATCGTCGAGTCCGACAGCGGTCACGGCACTGACCGTATCGGCCTCCTCTGCAACACTGCGCTCGTGCCCCGCGACGCGCACCGCTCCTCTCGCCGTGCCCGGCTGCTCGTGCCGCTGGCCGTCACGGGGCTGGCCCTGGCGGGAACCGCGTGTGAGCCGTCCACGGTCGAGGTCGGTTTCTCCCCCGACGTCGGCGATCAGTACCGGTTCGTCTCCCAGGTCGGCACCGAGGTCACGCGCACCATCGGCGGGGACACCGAGCACTCCTCCGACGACGCCCGGCTCGAATCCGTCGAGCAGGTCATGGACGTGGCCGACGAGGGCGTGCGCGTCGAGATCAGCGTCAGCCGCGACGGCGAGCTGCCCCGCCACTTCGAGGTCGTGCTCGACCGGGCCAGCCGGCTGAGCGCCATCGATCTCGTCGAGGGCGTCCCGGCCACGGCGCTCGGCCTCGACCTGGGCACGGACCTGCCCGCCGATGTGGCCAGCCCGCCCGCCGGACCGCTGGAGCCGGGCGCGCGCTGGACGATCGATTCGCCGGTCGAGCTCGAAGGTGTCACCGACCCCCAACGCATCACCGGCACGGGCCGCATCGACACCCTCGGCGTCGAGGACGGCGTCGAGGTGGCGGTGGCCGTCGTGGAGCTGCAGGTCCCGGTGCGATCGGTCGTGGACACCGCCGACGGTCGGGTGACCCTGTTCGGCAGCCAGACCGCCTCGTCACGCACCGCCTACGCCCTCGACGACGGCGCCCTCTGGCGCGACCGCACCACGATCGACGGCGACGTGTCGGTCATCATCGAGCCGCCGGCAGGCGTCGACGTGGAGCCCGTCCAGGGCGACATCCACTACCGGGTGACGACCCGGACCCGACGCACCGGGTGACGAACCGGCACGGCTGAGCGAGCCGCCGTCGGCTCGCTATCCGCCGTTGGCGAGGTCGGGCCCGATCACCAGCAACAGGTTGGCCAGCTGGAGGTCGTCGACCGGCGCCACCGCCGGCAGCATGGACACCGCGGTATCGGCCAGGCCGAGCGTCTGGGCCAGCTGGCGGGCCTCGGGCTCGAAGCCGGCGGTGTAGTAGACGATCGACGCGGGCACCCGCTCGGCGGCGTTGGTGGGCGTGGCCGTCACGTAGCCCTGGGCCTCGAGCTGGTCGGTCTGGGTGCCGGCGGCACCGTTGACGCTGGAGCCGTTGGCGACCAGGACCTTGACCTGCGAGGGGTCGCGGACGGCGGCCGTCGTGGTCGACGAGGTGGAGCCGGTCGAGCCGTCACCGGTGTCGACGCTGGTGACCGGCTTGTCGGTGCCGACCGAGAGCTGCGTGGCCGAGGAGTCCTGGTCGCGCAGCAGGAACACGCCGATGACCACGGCGATGACCACGAGGACGGCGCCACGGGCGACCGATCCCTGCGGTGGCGGTGGCGGCTGGGGCTGGCGACGTCGCCGCCTGGGCTGCCCGGTGGGGTCGGTCATCGCTGGCTCCGTGGCCGGGCGGCGGCACCGACGAAGCGGCGGCGCCGGCGGTCGGCCCGGGCCCGACGCAGGCGGCGGACGAGCAGCGGATCGGAATCCAGCACATCGGGCCGGTCGATCAGGCAGTCGAGACGCCGGTAGTACGCCGACGGTGACATCCGCAGCTCGCTGCGGATGGCCGACCCCTTGGGCCCCGGTGACTGCCACCAGGCCCGCTCGAAGTCGAGGATCGACCGTTCCGTCGGCGTCAGGTCGGTCATGTGCACGCCACCATGCTGCGTCCCGGGCCCTTGCGAATCAAGCACCGTGCCCTCGGCGCGGGACGCGGGTGCGGCACGACGGGACCAGGATCGGGTATCGAGCGGGCATGACCGCCACCCGGATCGACGACCGCACGGTCGAACTGAGCAACGAGGACAAGGTGTTCTTCCCCGATGCTGGGATCACCAAGGGGCAGCTCGTCACCTACCACCGCCGCATCGCCGACCGCATGTTGCCGTACCTCGTGGACCGGCCACTGGTGCTGCGCCGCTTCCCCGACGGCATCGGGTCGAGCGGCTTCTTCCAGAAGGACACCCCCGCCCACTACCCCGAGTGGATCGAGCGGTGTGCGGTGCCCAAGCGCAGCGGCGGCACCGTCGACCACGTCCTCGCCAACGACGAGGCGACGCTGGCCTTCCTGGTGAACCAGGGCGCCGTCGAGCTGCACACCCTGCTGGCACCGGCCGCTCGGCCCGACCACCCCGACCAGCTCATCCTCGACCTCGACCCCTCGACCGACGACCCGGCGGACGTGGTGCTGGCGGCTCGCGCCGTGCGCGCCGTGTTGGACGATCTCGACGTGACGTCGTACGTGAAGTCGAGCGGCTCGCGCGGGGTGCACGTCGTCATCGCCCTCGACGGGTCGGCCACGTTCGCCCGTTCCCGGGAGGTCTCGCGCTGCCTCGCCGACGCCGTGGTCGAGCGGGACCCCGACCGGCTCACCACAGCCCACGCCAAGGCCGACCGCGGCGACCGGCTCTTCGTCGACTTCCTGCGCAACGGGTACGCCCAGCACGCCGTGGTGCCCTACGGCGTCCGGGCGCTCCCGGGCGCCCCCGTCGCTGCGCCACTGGACTGGGACGAGGCCACGTCCGCCGACTTCGACCCCCGCCGCTACACGATCACCAACATCTTCCGGCGGCTCGGGCAGAAGGACGACCCCTGGGCCGAATTCGGCGGGCGCACCTATTCGCTCGACGATCTCGCCGGTCGCGCGTCCGGCGGGTGAACCGACGGCCCCTGCCACCGGATCGCGGCAGACGGACACGGGAACGGCGGTGCTCGGTCGCGCACCTCGCGGACCACTGCCGAACCCCGGCGGACCACCGCGAGGTGGCGTCATGGCGCGCCCGCTCGAGCGGCGCGACACCAGAAGCATGACCCGCACCCCCGAGAGGAACGACGAGATGACACAGGTACTCGCAGCCGTCACGACGACCGGAGAGAGCGAGGCCATCCTCCGCTTCGCCGCCGATCTGGCGACCCACAGCCAGGACGAACTGGTGGTGGTGAACGCGTTCGAGCAGCCCTACGCGGAGCTGAGCGAGCAGTGGTCCGAGGAGCTGCACGCCGATCGGGAGCGCCGGCTCCGGGACGAGATCGTCCGAGCCGGAGTCGCCGATCGGGTGGCTGCGGTGGAGGTGCTCGACGGCGAGCCACACGGCGCGCTCACCGAGCGCAGCTCCAGGATGGGCGTGCGGGCGGTGGTCGTGGGCCAACACGGCGTCGAAGGCACCGGCGGGATCCACGGCACCGGCACCGCCGCCTATCTCGGGCACCACGCCGCCTGTCCCGTGGTCGTGATCGACCGTCAGAACCTCCTCGGTGACGGCCCGATCGTGGTCGGTGTCGACGGCTCCGAGGCGAACCAGCCCGCCCTGGCCTTCGCGGAGCACCTCGGCGCGCTCACCGACCGCCGCGTCGTCGCCGTGCTCTGCCCCGACGAGCTGAGCGAGTCCTTCCCCCACCCCGCGCACAAGACGCTGCAGCCCCAGCCGGGCCATCGTGCACCCACCACGACCGAGCGCCCAGGCGCGGGCTGGGGCTATCCGCGAGAGGACGCCGTCTACAAGGAGCTGGAGGCGGGGCTCGAGAGCACCACGACCATGATCGTCGAACCTGGTGCACCGGAGACGGTGCTGTCCCGGATCGCCCGCCGCGACGACGCCGCGGCCATCGTGGTGGGCACGAGGGGGTGGGGCGGCCTCGGCGGCACGTTTCTGGGCTCGGTTCCCCGCAAGCTCCTGGCGACGTCGGACCGGCCGCTGGTGATCGTCCCGCACCACCCGCGGCACCCGGCGTGAGGGCGGGCGTGCGCTCAGCCGTCGACGAGACCGAGGCGGGCAGCCGTCACGATCGCGTCGATGCGGTCGCGAGCGCCCATCCGGTCGTACACGTCGGCGAGCAGGCGGTACATCTCCCGTTCCGAGTACCCGACCTGGTCGGCCAGGTGGGACACCGTCGATCCCCGTGCCAGAGCCCGGATCCAGTCGACCTCCTCGTCGCTGAGAGGCACCCGCGGATGCGGCGGCGCGTGCGTCGCGAGCTCGTTCGCCAACTCGGCGGAGAGCAGACAGTCGCCGGCGGCCGCGGCCCGCACGACCTGTGCGATGCGCTCCGGCGTCTCGGACCGAGCAACGGCGGCGGTCGCACCGGCGGCGAGGGCGGCGAGATGCGCGGGAACGTCGTCGGCGACCAGCGCGACCACGCCGCCACGCCTGGCCGCGGCGAGCTCGATGACCCGGGCCAGGTCGTCGTCGCCGAGCACGGTGATCACCACCACGCCGTCGGCGACGTCGTGCAACCACGCCCCCGGGTCGCTCGGGTGTTCGGCATGGGCCGTGGTCTCACCGAGGGCTCGTTCGATGCTGATGCGCAGACCCACGAGCGGGTCCATCACGGCAACGTGCACGGCGTACCACCTCGCGATCTCGGGGCGCCGGTCAGGGCCCCGACACCGTCACCGTACGACCGCCCGGATGAGAGCGATGTGAGAGCACGGGGCGCCCCCACGAGACGGGGCGAGCACCGATGACCGCACCACCCCCGATGGCCCGGCAGGTGATCGAGGCGCTGGCGGCCGGTGCCGACGAGCTTCGCGCGGCTCGACAGCTCGGGCTCGACGAGCGCGACCTGCTCGACGTGGTGCTGCGCACGCTCGACGCGCTGGACGTGCCGAGCGTGGCAGAAGCCGCTGCCGTCCTGGCCGGCGGCGAGTTCAACGCCAGCTGAGTGCCAGCTGAGGACCGCAGTGGAATCGGCTGCGGCGGCACGCGTCCACCGGCCACCGATGCGAGACTCCCGAAGATGAGCGAGGTCGACGGCAACGCGGAACGCATCCTGGTGGTCGACGACGAGCACTCCATCGTGGACGCCGTCTCGACGGCGCTGCGCTACGAGGGCTTCACCGTCGACACGGCCACCACCGGCCGTGACGCCCTCGACCGCATCCGCGAGGAGGCACCGCAGCTCGTCGTGCTCGACGTCATGCTGCCCGACCTCGACGGCTTCGAGGTCGCCCGCCGCATGCGCAGCGAGGGCATCGATTCGCCGATCCTGTTCCTCACCGCACGGACGACGCTCGAGGACAAGGCCCGGGGCTTCGAGCTGGGCGCCGACGACTACGTGACCAAGCCGTTCTCGCTCGCCGAGATCGTCATGCGCGTGCGAGCGATCCTGCGCCGGACCTCGGCCACCGACGCCACGGCGAACCGGCTGTCGTTCGCCGACGTGGTGATGGACGTGGACGCCCACCAGGTGTGGCGCAACGGCGAGCCCATCCAGCTCACCGCCACCGAGTTCCGGCTGCTCCACCTGTTCATGATCAACCCCGAACGGGTCCTGTCGAAGTCCCAGATCCTCGACCACGTCTGGCAGTACGACTTCGACGGCGACTCGAACATCCTCGAGACCTACGTCTCGTACCTGCGCCGCAAGCTGAACGAGCACGGCGAGCCGCTCATCCACACCGTCCGGCTCGTCGGCTACGTGCTGCGGGACGACCGGGCGAACGAGAGCGGCAGCTGAGATGTCGCTGCGGACCCGGCTGCTCAGCGCCGTCGTCCTCGCCGCCCTGATCGCCCTGGTGATCGTCGACACCGCGACGTACACGGTGGTCACACGCGGCCAGCTCGACCAGGTCGACCAGGAGCTCGAGCGGTCGCACCCTCCCATCGAACGGGCGGCCACCGCGGCGCCGACCGAGCGCGAGACGCTGATCCGCGCGGTGGCTCCGGCCAGCTACGTCGAGCTGCGGAACCCGGTCGGCGACACCATCGACGTGATCTCGCTGCGCCGTCCGGGACAGCCCGAGCTCCAACCCGACCCCGATGTCATCCCGACACCACGTGCCGACGGCAGCGACGACGAGGCGGTCTACGCCACGGTGCCCGCCGGCGGCGACGCCATGCGAGTCCGCGTCTCACGCCAGAGCGACGGCGACATCCTGGTCATCGGGCAGTCGCTGGAGACCATCGAGCACACCCGGCACCGGCTCCTCGCCGTGCTCGTCGGCGGCACGCTCGGCGCCCTGCTCGCCGTGGCCCTGGTGGGTGCCTGGTTGGTCCGTCTCGGCCTGGCGCCGCTCACGGCGGTCGAGCGCACGGCGGCCGACATCACCGGCTCCCGCCTGGACCACCGGGTGCCGGGCGACGACCGCCCCACCGAGGTCGGACGTCTGGCCCGGGCG
Organism: uncultured Acidimicrobiaceae bacterium; assembly: GCA_963800295.1. Lineage (GTDB taxonomy): Bacteria > Actinomycetota > Acidimicrobiia > Acidimicrobiales > Salinilacustritrichaceae > Salinilacustrithrix. The sequence continues at coordinate 68,654 of CAWDAJ010000008.1, read as the reverse complement.
ATCAACACGATGCTGGACCGATTGCACGGCGCCTTCGAGCAGCGGGAGCGCGACCTCGAGGCGCTGCGGGCGTCGGAGGCGCGCATGCGCCGGTTCGTGGCCGACGCCTCCCACGAGCTGCGCACGCCGCTGGCCGCCACCTCTGCGTACGCCGAGCTGTTCGAGCGCGGGGCTCGCGACCATCCCGAGGACCTCGAGCGGGCCATGACCGGGATCCGCACCGAGACCGCACGCATGTCCGAGCTCGTCGAGGACCTGCTGCTGCTCGCCCAGCTCGACGAGGGCCGCCCGCTCGACATCGCCCGCGTGGATCTCAGCGAGATCGCGGTGGCGGCCGTCGACGCTGCCCGTGCCGTCGACCCCGATCGCACCGTGGCGCTCCGCATCCACGACGTGGTCGCCGTCGACGGTGACCAGAGCCGGATCCGCCAGGTCCTGGACAACCTGCTCGGCAACGTCCGGGTCCACACGCCGGCCGGAACCGGCTGCGTCGTCGAGGTCGGCGTCGACGGCACCGAGGCGGTGGTGTCGGTGACCGACCAGGGTCCCGGACTCCCTGACGACCAGCTCTCGGCCGTGACCGACCGCTTCCACCGGGTCGAGACGTCGCGCACGCGCGCCGCCGGCGGCGCCGGACTGGGCCTGTCGATCGTGGCCGCCATCGTCGCCGCCCACCGCGGAACGGTCGAACTGGCCAACAGCCCCGGTGGCGGCTTGCGCGCGACCGTCCGGTTGCCGCTGGCCGGTGCCCCCACACAGGAGGAACCAACGCCATGAACGAACTGCTCTCCTCGCTCAGCCGCGCCACCGGCATCGTGGCCACCGTGCTCGTGGTCGCCGCGCTGATCTGGGGCTTCCTCTTCTCGGCACGCGAGACCGGCACGCGCCGGCGCCCCGCGTGGTGGCTGGACCTGCACAACTGGCTGGGCGGCCTCGCCCTCGCCATGACCGCCGCCCACATCGTCACCGCCCTGCTCGACACCTCGGCCGGCATCGGGCTGCTCGAGACGATCGTCCCGGGAACGGGCAGCACGGCGCTGACGTGGGGGGTCCTCGCCACGTACCTGATCGCCGCTGCCGTGTTCACGACCTGGCCGCGGCGCCTGCGCGATCGACAGGCCTGGCGGGTCATCCACCTGGGATCGGTGGTCGGCGCCGGGCTCGCACTCGTGCACGGCTACCAGCTGGGCACCGATGCTCGCACCACCCTCTTCGAGCTCCTGCTGGTCGCCCTGGTGGCCACGGGGACCTACGCGCTGGGCGTGCGGGCCTTCGGCGCCCTGGCTCGGGCGCTGGACGTGGGTTCCTGACATTCTCAGCTCGCTCTCAGGTGATCTCCAGCCGGCTCCGAGACCGCACGGGCTTACTGGTGACATGAGCGATCCGCAGCGTCCCCCGAGCTCCGACCAGGCTGCGCTCGAGGCCCGTCTCGAGCGGCTGGCGCAACGGCGCGCCGCTTCGGCCGGAGGTCGGGGCACGTCGGCGGCGGGAGGTCAGCGCCCGTCGCCGAGCGGTCGCACCGCCAGCCGCGGCCGGCGCCGGCATCCCGCCGCCGGCGCCCGGGCCGCGGCGCTGGCCCTCAGCCTGGGCTCCACCGCCGCCCTCGCCTCGTTCTTCAGCCTGTCGTCCGCCGGCGCCGCCCAACCGGTCGCCCAGGCGTCCATCGTGACGCCGTCGACGACCGCCCCGCCGTCCAACGGCTTCGGCCCCGCCCCCTCGCAGAGCTCGGGCTTCGCCTCGGGTTCGTCGGGCTCGGGCTCCTCGGGCTCGGCGGCATCCACCAGCAGCACGGTGGTCGACGGCGCCGTGTACCACAACCGGTGGGGCGACGTGCAGGTCGAGGTCGTGTTCGCCTCGGACGGCTCGCTGCAATCGGTCGACGCCATCCGCACCCCGAACGACCGGGGCACCAGCATCCAGATCAACTCAGTGGCCGTGCCCATGCTCGACCAGGAGGCGCTGTCGGCACAGAGCGCCCAGATCCACGGCATCTCCGGCGCCACCTACACCAGCAACGACTACCGCCGGTCGCTGCAGTCGGCCATCGACGCCGCCCGTGCCGCCGACATCACGCAGTTGGCCTGACGTGTCGCCGGGCTACCACCACGTCGAAGAGGTGATGGGCACGACGGTCAGCATCGACGTGCGCGACCGCGTCGACGGCACGCCCGGACTGGCCGAGGTCGTCGACTGGCTGCACCACGTCGATCGCACCTTCAGCACCTATCGTGAGGACAGTCCCATCACGCGGCTCGGACGGGGCGAGCTCACGCTCGACGAGGTCGGCGACGAGATCGCCGACGTGCTGCTCGAGTGCGAGCGCCTCCGGCTCGACAGCGACGGGGCGTTCGACGCTTTCTCGGTGCCGGCACCGAACGGCACCTCCCTCGACCCGTCCGGGTACGTCAAGGGTTGGTCGATCGAGCGGGCCGCCCATCTGCTCGAAGCCCACGGCCTGCGCGACTTCTGCATCAACGCCGGCGGTGACGTCGTGCTCCGCGGCACCCCGTCGGACGGCGAGGATTGGCGCATCGGGATCCGCCATCCCGAGCGGGCCGACGCCCTCGCCGCCGTGGTCGCCGCCCGCGGACCGGTGGCGATCGCCACGTCGGCCACCTACGAGCGCGGGGCCCACATCGTCGATCCACGGGCCGGCCACGCCACCACCCATGTGTCCGCCGCCACCGTCATCGGCCCCGATCTCACCCTGGCCGACGCCTACGCCACCACGTTGTTCGTGCTCGGCGTCGACGGCCTCGACTGGCTCGCCACCCACCACGGCTACGACGGCTTGGTCATCACCCACGACGGCGCCGGCCACACCACCGCCGGCTTCGCTCACTGGTTGGCGACCGGGCCGTCCGAGCCGGTGGCGTCGTGGGTGCGGACGTAGACCAAGCGCAGCACCAACACGGCCACCGCGGTCCCGGCGATCATGGCCAGCGTGGCGGGGTCGTCGGCGGCGAGGCGGACGCAGACCACCACGATGGCCGCACCGCACGCTGCGGCGCCGGCGTGCCCGAGCACGCGGTCAGCCGTCCCGTCGGCGGTGCGGGCCTGCAGGTGGTTGATCAGCCCGAAGACACCGAGGAACGTGATCGAGCCGAACGAGAGCAACTCGTTGATGCCCGGGAGCATGGCGAACGCCGTGCCGAGGACCGCCAGCAGCCACATGGCGTTCACCGGGAGCCCGTCGCGCGTCCGGCCCACCACCTGCGGGAGCTCGCCGGCATCGGTCAGGTCGCGCACGAGGCGGGCGGTGGAGAACAGGGTGGCGTTCACCGCCGACGACGTGGCCAGCACGGCACCCCCCACCGCGAGGAAGCGCCCGACCTGACCCAGCGCCTCGCGACCCACCTCGGCGAAGGCGACCTCGCGTTGGGCGATGATCAGCTGATCGCTCACCAGCATCTGGGACCCGAGCGTGACGACCACGTACACCGCCATGACGATGCCCACCGACAGGTAGAGCGCCCGGGGCAGGTTGCGGTCGGGCGTCTCGATGTCGTCGTAGTCGTACGACAGCAGCTCGAAGCCCTCGAAGGCCACGAAGATCGACCCGGTGGCCACGAACACCCCACCGATCCCCGCGTTGGTGAGCGGTTCGAGCCGAGGCGTCGACCACGCCCACATCCCGACCACCGAGATCGTCGCCAGGATCACGAGCTTGATCGCCACGATGACATCCTCGGTCAGGCTCGACGCACCCACCCCACGGGCGTTCACCGCCAGGAAGCTCCCGAGGATGCCGGCCGCCGAGAGGCGGGCGACCGGCACACCGCCGCCGGTGACCGACTCGAGGTAGTGGCCGAAGGTGAAGGCGTAGACGGCCAGCGCCAGCACGTAGCCGAGCACGAGGAACCAACTGGTGATGGCCGCCAGCTGGGGATGCCCCTGCTCGCGAAGGAACCGGTCGGGTCCGCCGGAGCGGCCCGAGCGACGGGCCAGGCCGGCATACGAGCGCGCCGTCACGGTGGCGACCGCGCCGGCCAGCACGAAGCACAGGAAGGCCAGGTGCCCGGCCAGCTGGATGGTCACGCCGAGCACCGAGAAGATCCCGCCGCCGATCATCCCTCCCACGGCCATGGCGGTGGCGTCGCGCACCCGTAGTCGGCCACGACCCTGGTGCCGGTGGCGCTCGGTCCGCGGGTGGTACGTCGGAGTCGGCGCCTTCGATGGCTTCGTGCGGGGGTGCACTCGACGCTCCCTCGGCCGGTGGACGACGCCCCACTCTTGCGTACGTCGGCGGGCGCGGCGGCGATCTCGCACGCAGCCGCTGGTACGCTCCGCCGACGGCTGTTCCCCCGGGCCACTCGGGGATCGCGCTCCACCGCCCGAGTAGCTCAATCGGCAGAGCACCTGTCTTGTAAACAGGAGGTCGTCGGTTCGATTCCGACCTCGGGCTCTCCGACCACACCCGAGCTCAGCGAGAACCAGCCGTGACCACACCTGCGCTCCCCGACGACGTGTACCGGGCGATGGTCGAGACCAGCGTCAGCCCGTTCGTCTTCGTGGACGGTTCGGGGACGGTTCGCTGGGTCGGTCCGGGCGTCGAGGCCATGCTCGGTGCACCGCCGTCGGCGTACGTGGGCGGCCACCTCCTCGACGTCATCGCCTCCTCGAGCCACGAGGCCGCCCTGGCGGCGTTCACCGGCTTCGTGTCCGAGGGCGACGTGCAGGACTGGATCGGCCCGCCGATGGTGCTCGAGCTGCGGCACGCCGACGGCACCACGGTGCCCTGCGAGATCTCGGCGTCGCGCGGACGCGCCTTCGACGACGACGGCGTGTTCCTGCAGGTTCGCCGGACGCGAGCCACCCCGCTGCTGTACGAGGCCATCGACGCGCTGGCGGGCGGGGCACCGCTGCCGGCGGTGCTCGAGCGTCTGGCCGATCTGTGCGAGTACGAGACGCCGGGCTCCGAGGTCGCCATCGGCTCCGGCTGGGACGGCGTCCGCTTCCGCTCGGTGGTCCTGGGCCAGGCCGCCCGTGCCCGGCCCGGCCTCCTCGACCTGTTCGACGTCGACGCCCCCACCCCCTGGCACTCGGCCATGCACACCGACGCACTCGCCGGACCGGGCGACCTGTCGGCGGAGGCGTCGACGCTGGCCGAGCGGGCCGAGGCCATCGGCTACGCCACCTGCTGGGCGCTTCCCGTCTCCCGGCGTCCCGACCCGCCGGAAGCGTGCCTGGTGCTGTGGCGCACCCGACCCGGCGAGGCGCTGCTCCATCTGACCACCACCGCCGAACGGGCCGGCCGGCTCGTGGCGGTCGCCCTCGAAGCCGACGAGAACCGCGGACGGCTGCGACGGGCGGCGCGCACCGACGAGCTGACCGGGCTGGCGAACCGATCGGCCCAGCGCGAGCTGCTCGACGACCTCACCTCGCGGGCGACGCCCGATGCCCCGGTGTCGGTGCTCTTCTGCGACCTGGACGACTTCAAGCCGGTCAACGACGAGCACGGCCACGACATCGGCGACCGGGTCCTGGCGATCGTCGCCGAGCGGCTCCGGGGCACCATCCGAAACACCGAGGAGCTGGCCCGCTGGGGCGGCGACGAGTTCGTGGTGGTGTCGACCATCGGCGATCTGGAGGAGCTGGGGTCGCTGGCCCGCCGGCTCATCGGTACCGCCAGCTCACCCGTGCACATCGGCGATCTGACGGTCCACGTCGGGTTGAGCATCGGCAGCGCCACCACCACCGAGGTGGTCAGCGCCGACACGTTGCTCCGCCGCGCCGACAAGGCGCTGCTGGCCGCCAAGCAGACGGACCACAACACCTGGCACCACGCCGGCGACACCTGAGCGGCGCCGTCCGACCGCTCACGCGGTCAGGGAGAGGGCGTCGTGGTCGAGGCTGCCGTCGAGCTTGCGCTTGATGCGCTGGAGGGCGTTGTCGATCGACTTGGTGTGCCGGCCGAGCTGGTCGCTGATCTCCTGGTAGCTCTTGCCCTCGACGTACAGGTGCAGGACCTCGACCTCGAGCGACGACAGCAGCCGGTCCATCGACTCGCGCATGCCCTGCAACCGCTCGGCGGCCACGACCGTGTCGCAGGGGTCGGCGTCGGTGTGGCGCACGAGGATCTCGTCGATGGCCGACTCGCCGGCCTCGTCGCCAGGTCGCGGGCCCGAGATCGACTGGTACTGGTTCAGGGGCTGGTGCTTCTGGCGCGTGGCCGTCTTGATGGCCGTGATGATCTGGCGCTTGATGCACAGCTCGGCGAAGGCCCGGAAGCTGGCCTGGTGCCCGGCACGGAAGTCGCGCACGGCCTTGTACAGCCCGATGAGCGCCTCCTGCTCGACGTCGTCGCTGTCGCCACCGATGAGGAAGTACCCCCGAGCCTTGGCCCGAGCGAAGCGCCGGTACCGGGCGATGATGGCCTCGAGGACCTCGGGCTCGCCGGTCGACTGGTAGCGCTCGACGAGCACGGCATCGTCGGTGTCGGCGTGAACAGTGGTGCTGCGTTGGTTCCCCACGGGACGTCCCTGTTGTGTTCCCTGATGCGATGTTCCCTACGACGTTCTTGGTGCCCGACGGAGCGTCTGATCCGGACGGAACTAGTCAAGTGTGACGATCGTAACTAGTTACTGTCAATGCGGACTGAGCAGGAACACGCCACCGTCGCGTCGAACTTCGCGCGGGACGGGACCACTTCGTCACGATACGCAACCTTGCGCTGTCGGGATCGCACGCTCCGTGGTCAACCCCGCTGGCGGACCACCTCGTAGAGCGCCAGTGCACCGGCAACACTGACGTTGAGCGACTCCGTGGCCCCGTGCATGGGGATCGAGGCCACCACCTCGCAACGCTCGCCGACCAGGCGGCCCAGCCCCCGCCCCTCGGAACCCACGACGATCACCACCGGCCGGTCGACCGGCGGCAGGGCGTGGATCGACACCGACCCACCCATGTCGAGCCCGATGACCAGCGCGCCGCGTTCGGTGGCACGCGACAGCGCGGCGGGGAGCCCGCCGACCAGGCAGAACCGCAGGTGCTCCACGGCACCGGCGGCCGCCTTGGTGACCGCCGGCGTCACGTGCACCGAGCGGTGCCGGGGCAGGACGACGCCGGTCACGCCGGCGCACTCGGCCGTGCGCAGCAGCGCACCGAGGTTTCCGGGGTCGGTGACGCCGTCGGCGGCCAGCAGGAACGGCAGGGGCTGGTCCTCGCCGAGAAGGTCGTCGAGGTCGTCCTCGGGCAGCGGGGCGGCGGTGGCGATGACGCCCTGGTGGCTGTCGGTGCGGGCCAGCGCCGTCAGCTTGGCCCGTCCGAGCTCTCGGACCGGCACGTGGAGCTGGCCGGCCAGGTCGAAGATGTCGTCGAGGACGGGGGCGTCCTTGCGGTCGGTGGAGACGACGACCTCGTGGACCTTGCGTCGCCCGGCCACCAGCAGCTCGCGGACGGCCTGCCGGCCCTCGACCTGGGCACCACCGACGCCGGCGTTGTCGGTCTTGCGCTGCCCGACGGCGCCCGAGCGGCCACGCCCGCGCTTGGCCGGAGCCCGCCCCGGCGTGGGCGAGCGCTTCGTGGGAGGTGGCCGACGGCCGCCCTTGCCCCCCTTGCCGCCGGCGCCCTTGGGCCCCTTGCCCCCGCGACTGCGTCCACTCATGGCCGGTCCTTCCCGTCGTCGTGTTCGAGCAACGCCACCGCCCAGCAGGCGATGCCTTCCTGGCGGCCCAGGAACCCCAGGCCCTCGGGCCGCTTGCCCTTGACCGTGACCGGGCCACCAGCGGCACCCGAGAGCCGGCGTTGCATGTCGTCGCGGTGCGGGCCGATCTTCGGTCGGTCGCACACGACCGAGCAGTCGACGTTGGCCACCACCCAGCCCGCCGCCCGCACCTCCTCACCCACCGCACGCAACAGCTCGACGCTGTCGGCGCCGGCGAAGCGCTGGTCGGTGTCGGGGAAGTGGGAGCCGATGTCGCCGAGGCCTGCAGCACCGAGGAGCGCGTCGGCACACGCGTGGGCGATGACGTCGGCGTCGGAGTGCCCGACCAGGCCGGGGCCGTCGAAGCGCACGCCGCCGAGCACCATGGGCCGCTCGGCGTCGTCGCCGATCGGATGGACGTCGAAGCCCATGCCCACGCGCCCGGTCATGCCCGGCTCCGGGTCCGCAGGGTGCGCTCGAGCCCCTCGACGTCGACCGGATGGGTCAGCTTGGTGTTGGTGATCTCGCCGTCCACGATCTCGATGGTGCCACCGCGGGCTTCGACCAGCGTGGCGTCGTCGGTGGCGTCGCCGCCGCCGGCGTGGGCGGCCCGGAGCGCAGCGGCCCGGAAGCCCTGGGGCGTCTGCACCGCGACCAGCGCGGTGCGGTCCACCGCCCCGCCGTCGCGGTGGCGCAGCGAATCGGTGACCGGCACGCCCGGCACCGCGCCGGTGGACCCGTCGCGCACGGCGGCGACCACCCGGGCGAACAGCGCCGCGCTGGCGGCCGGTCGTGCGGCGTCGTGGACCAGGATGATCCCGACGTCGTCGGGCACGGCGGCCAGCCCGGCTCGCACCGACGCCGAGCGGGTGTCGCCGCCGGCGACGATCCGGTCGGCGCCGGGCACGTCGGCGCCGGTGCCGGTGTCGGAAGCCGGTAGCACCACCACGACACCGTCGGACGCGCTGCGGGCGGCGGCCACCGACCAGTCGATCACCCGGCGGCCGGCGAGCTCGACGTACTGCTTGGCCGCACCGAACCGAGAGCCGCCGCCACCGGCGACGACCACGGTCCACACCGTCGGCTCGTGGGGTCGCGGGGCCATCGGACGAGCGTAGGCAGATGACGCCATCGCCACCCGCTCCCGGCCGGGTGGCGTAGATTCCCTGGTCGTGGCCGAACGGGAACTCCTGGCAGCGTCGGACCTGTTCCGTGACCTCACGGACGACGAGCTCGACGCCATCGTCGGTGCCGCCGAGCAGCGCGAGCTCCAGCGGGGCGACATCCTGTTCTCCGAGGGCGACGAACCCCACGAGCTGTACCTGGTCGAGAGCGGCCGTCTGGCCATGAGCCAGCGCTCCCAGGACGGCCGAGAGTCGGTCATCGCGCTGATGGAACGGGGCGACCTGTTCGGCGAGATGCCGCTGTTCGACGGTCTCGGCCGCTCCACCGAGGCCCGGGCGCTCGAGCCCTCGACCGTCACGATCGTCGGCTACGAGCCGGTGCGGGCGCTCTACGAGTCACGGCCCACGTTGCTGTGGTCGGTGGTGGCCATGCTCTCCAACCGCCTGCGCACCACCGACGCCGCCCTGGCCGACTCGGTGTTCCTCGACGTCACCGGCCGCACGGCCAAGCGCCTGCTCGAACTGGCCGGCGACGACGACGAGTTCGTGCTCCCCGTCACCCAGGAGGAGCTGGCCGGCATGGTCGGCGCCTCCCGCGAGCGCGTCAACAAGGCCATCGCCTCGTTCCTGCGCCTCGGCTGGCTCGACCAGCGCGACCGCCGCTACATCATCACCAACCGCGAAGAGCTGACGAGGCGAAGCACCTGATTCCTGACGCTTCCTCGCTCCTCCGTCGCTGCGGGGAGCGTCCACGTTGGCACGGAGCAGGTGGTCAGCGGCGGGGATCCCGGTCGGCTGGCGCCTCCCTCGGGAATGACACCAGCGATGGCGCCACCCCTTCGAGCCCGCTCAGGAATAACGATCCAGGATGCTGGACTCGGCCAGGCGGGCGAGCCCGTCCTTGATGGACCGGGCCCGGGTCTCGCCCACGTTCTCGACGTCGTCGAGGTCGTCGATGGTGGCCCGCATGATCTTCTGCAGCGAGCCGAAGCGCTCGACGATGGACTCGATGATGGATTCGGGCAGGCGGGGGATCCGCGACAGCAGGCGGTAGCCGCGCGGCTGCACCGAGGCGTCGAGGTCGACGGTGCCGGGCAGGTGCAGCATGGTGGACATCGCCCGCAGGTCGAGAAGGTCCTCGGTGCCCAGGTCGTCGAGGGCGTCCATCGCCTCGTCGAGATCCCACGAGCCCTCGTCGTGGAAGTAGTCGCGGATGACCTGGCGGCGCTCGTCGTCGACGCCGCCCATGAGCTCGTCGAGCTGCAGGCGGACCAGACGACCGTCGGTGCCGAGCTCGACGATGTCGGAGGCGAGCTCGTCGGCGATGCGCCGCACCATCTCGGTGCGCTGGAGCACGGTGACGACGTCGCGGACCGTGACCAGGTCCTCGACCTCGAGGGCCGACAGGTTGGCCGAGACGTCGTCGAGCCGGCTGCGGTAGCGCTCGAGGGTCTGCAGGGCCTGGTTGGCCCGGTTCAGCAGGATCGGGATCGGCTGGAGCGGATGCTTCTCGTCGCCCACGTAGACGGCGATGACCTGCTGGTCCTCGGACACCGACACGACGATGACGTCGATGGAGCGGGCCACCCGCTCGGCCGTGCGATGGCGGGTGCCGGTCTCGGACGTGGGCACGTTGGGGTTGGGGACCAGGTGGACGTTGGCCCGGGCGATGCGGGTGGCGTCCGGAGCGAGGATGATGGCGCCGTCCATCTTGGCCAGCTCGGACAGTCGCTGGGGGCTGAACGCCGCGTCGAGCAGGAAGCCGCCCGAGCAGATGTTGAGCACGTCGGGGCCGTCGCCCACGACGATGAGGGCGCCCATCTCGGCCTGCAGGATGCGGTCGAGGCCTTCCCGCAGTGGCGCACCCGGAGCGACGAAGGCCAGTGCCTCGAGCATCGCGGGTGAAGATTTGGGCGCCACTCCCCCAGCCTACCCAGCACGAAACGTACGGACAGCACTGGATGGCGCACCGAGGGTACGGCCGTCACCCGGCATCGTCGACCAGACCCGCGGCCTCGATGGCCTCGCGCAGACCGGGTGCCCGCAGCGCCTGGCATCCGGCGGGCGGCTCGGGCGCGGTGGGCGGGACCAGCACGCGACCGAACCCGAGCCGGGCCGCCTCGGCCAGGCGACGGTCGATGCGGCCCACCTGACGCAGTTCGCCGGCGAGGCCGACCTCGCCGCAGACGACCAGGTCGGCCGGGACGGCGACTCCCGTGGCCGCGGACACGACGGCCAGCGCCACCCCCAGGTCGACCGCCGGCTCGGCGGTGCGGACGCCGCCGGCGACGGTGACCCACACGTCGAGATCGGCGACCGACACGCCGACCCGCTGGGCCAGCACCGCCAGCAGCATGCCCAGGCGGCCGCTGTCGAGGCCCTGGGCCTGACGCCGGGGGGTGGGGATGGTGCTGGGGGCGAGCAGCGCCTGCACCTCGACCAGCAACGGTCGGCCGCCGTCGAGGACCGGCACCACGACCGACCCGGCGTGGCCGACGCGACGGTCGGCCAGGAACAGCGCGCTGGGATCGGCGACCCCGATCAGACCGCGGTCGCCCATCTCGAACACGCCGAGCTCGCCGGTGCCGCCGTGGCGGTGCTTGACCGCCCGCAGCAGGCGGAGCGCGTGGTGGCGGTCGCCGTCGAAGGCGAGCACGGTGTCGACCAAGTGCTCGAGCACGCGGGGACCGGCGAGGCCGCCGTCCTTGGTGACGTGCCCGACCAGGACCACCGCCAGGCCCCGCGCCCGCGCTTCGACCACCAGCTGGTGGGCGCACTCGCGCACCTGGGCGACCGACCCGGGGGCGGAGGCCATGGCCGGGTCGTGCACCGTCTGGATCGAGTCGAGGACCATCACCTGGGGCCGCACGGCGTCGAGGTGGCCGAGCACCGCCGGCAGCTCGGTGTCGGACGCCAGCCACAACCCGTCGACGAGAGCGTCGAGCCGACCGGCTCGGGTGCGCACCTGGGCGGCCGACTCCTCGGCGGTGACGTAGAGGCAGCGTGATCCCCCAGACGCGAGCGAGGCCGCGGTCTGGAGCAGCAACGTCGACTTGCCCACGCCCGGTTCGCCGCCGACCAGGGTGACCGACCCGGGCACCAGCCCGCCGCCCAGCACGCGGTCGAGCTCGTCGATGCCCGTGGGCCGGGCATGGGCCGTGTCGTCGGACAACTCGCGGATGGGGCGGGCCGGGTTGGGTGCCGCCAGCACGCGCGCCGGTTCGTCGTGGCGGCGCTCTTCGACCAGCGTGTTCCACTGACCGCAGTCGGCGCACCGCCCGGCCCACACCGCAGCCACCGCGCCGCAGTCGTGGCAGCGGAAGCAGGTGCGGGGGCGGCGGCTGGTGGTGGTGCGGGAAGCGACTCGTGCAGGGCTCACCTGCACATCTTCCCGAGGGGGTACGTCAGGAACTCGCGGCAGCCGCCCGGCGGCGGCGCCACAGCACCAGCCGGATGAGCAGGAACAGCACCAGGACCACACCGGCGGCCACGGCGACCCCCAGCAGCACCCAACGCTCGGATCGGCGCACGGTGCCGGTGGCGTGCAGCTCCACCGTGTCGTGTTCGAGCACCGAGGGGCGCCACACGGCGCCGTTCGACGCCCGCGTGGCGGCGTTGGATTCCACGTCGCCGGGCAGGCGCACCGCTACCTGGACCTTCACCAGCTGGTCGACCGCGGCACCCAGGCGTTCCTCGAGCAGCTGCTTCGGCTCGGCCCCCAGGGCATCGGCGAGCTCGGGGTCGTCGGTGACCTGGTCGAGGCCGGCGGCGAAGTCGACGGTGCCGCCGAAGCGGTAGGTCGTGTCGGCGAAGCCGTCGTCGCGGGTCAGCGAGAAGTCGCGGAACGGGCCGTTCTCGCCGGCGATCTCGTCGACGAGGGCACCGAGCTCGTCGGGGGTGCCGAAGCGGTGCCGGGCGCGGATCCACGTGGTTCCGTCGGCCTCCTTGGTGGGGCCGCTGACCTCCCACCCCGCCTTGGTGAGGTCGGCGAAGTCGAGCTCGTCGACGAGGTCCGGGCGCTTGGTCACCGCCTCGTCGTCGAGCCCGAGCGCCAGCTCGACCCGCCCCGACCCATCGGGGTCGACGCTGATGTTGAGCTCGGTCCGCAGCTGGCAGCCGGTCAACGCCAGCGCCAGCACGACCAGCAGCGCGACGCGCACGGCCGCGCCGCGGCGAGCGGTCACGTTCACGTGGTCCGGACGATGAGCATGCTCGTGGGGAGGTGGTGCGACAGCTTGTTGGGCACCGCACCGAGCCGGAAGAAGCGGCTGACCCCGGTCATGCCCTTGTTCCCCACCACCACCAAGTCGTAGCCGCCGGACGACGCGGTGTCGATCAGCGCCGAGACCGGGTCGGCGTCGACGACCACGGTGTCGATGTCGACACCCGACGACGCGTGGGCCGCCGCGGCCTCGTCGACGACCTTCTGGCCCGTCGCCGGCGCTGCGGCGGCCAGGATCGTCAGCGACGCTCCCGAGCTGCGGGCGACCTCGACGGCGCGCGCCACCGCCTTGCGGGCGGTGGACGAGCCGTCGGTTCCGACCAGGATCCGCGTGAACACGGCACGAACACTACGCAACCCCCACCGGGACCGGACAGTCCGGACATCGCGATCGTGCCCACCGACTGTCACGACCGGCCAGTCCGTGTGAGGATGGTCCCATGGCGACCGATCCGCTGCAGGCGATCCGCGACATCGCCCTCGCGTTCCCCGAGGCCGAGGAGCGCGAGACGTGGGGGCACCCGACCTTCCGGGTGCGCGACAAGATCTTCGTGACCCACGGGGTCGACGACGACGGCCACCAGGTGCTCACCATGAAGACCGCACCCGGTGAGCAGGAGCACCTGCTGGCCACCGGAGACGAGCGGTTCTTCTACCCGCCCTACGTCGGCGCCAAGGGCTGGATCGGCGTGCGCGTCGACGCGGAGACCGACTGGCGCGAGATCGCCGAGCTGGTGGTCGACTCGTACCGCGAGATCGCCCCGCGGTCGCTGGCCCAGCACATCGGCCTGGCGCCGCCCGAGCAGAGCCGGGCGGCGAAGGCGATCGTGGCGGTGGGCAACGTCATCGGCGAGCTGGTCGAGGGCAAGCCGCCCCGCGACCAGCAGGTGGCCGAGGACGTCGTCGACGACGACCTGGACTCGGGCGAGGGGCCCTACGTCGAGTTCGACCCCGACGACCCCTCCAGCACCTCGATCCAGCTCTAAGCGAATCTGGCAGCCGCTGCGTCACGCCGGAGGTGTGACGCAGCGGCTGCCAGATTCCGTTCTCACTCGGTGCTGGAGGCGGCCTCGAGCTCTTCGACCGACGGGGGCACGAAGCCCTCGGTGGAGCGGAAGACGATGACCTCGTCGCCGGTCTCCTGGTCGTGCTCGGTGTCGACCGTGACGATCTCGCCGGCCCGGAACTGCTTGTAGAGCAGCTTCTCGGACAGCGGATCCTCGACGAAGCGCTGGATGGCCCGGCGCAGCGGTCGGGCGCCCAGCGTGGGGTCGTAGCCCTTGTCGGCCACGTACAGCTTGGCGGCCTGGGTGAGCTCGATGCCCATGCCCTGGCTCTCCATCTGGATGGCGAGCTTGGCGATGAACAGGTCGACGATCTGGATGACCTCGTCCTTGCTGAGCTCGTGGAACACGATCGTCTCGTCGATGCGGTTCAGGAACTCGGGCCGGAAGTGGGCCTTGAGGGCGTCGTTGACCTTCTCCTTCATCTTCTCGTAGGAGACGGCCTCGTCGGACTTGCCGAAGCCCACCGACTGCTTGCGCAGGTCGGCGGTGCCCAGGTTGGAGGTCATGATCAACACGGTGTTGCGGAAGTCGACCGAGCGCCCCTGGGCGTCGGTGAGGCGACCCTCCTCGAGGATCTGCAGCAGCGTGTTGAACACGTCCTGGTGGGCTTTCTCGACCTCGTCGAACAGCACCACCGAGAACGGCTTGCGCCGCACGGCCTCGGTGAGCTGGCCGCCCTCCTCGTAGCCGACGTAGCCGGGAGGTGAGCCCACGAGCCGGCTGACCGTGTGCTTCTCCATGTACTCGGACATGTCGAGGCTGATCATGGCCTGCTCGTCGCCGAACAGGAACTCGGCCAGGGTCTTGGCCAGCTCGGTCTTGCCGACGCCGGAGGGGCCGAGGAAGATGAACGACCCGCTGGGCCGCTTGGGGTCCTTCAGGCCGGCACGGGTGCGCCGGATGGCCTGGGAGACGGCCTTGATGGCGTCCTCCTGGCCGATGACCCGCTTGTGGAGCTCTTCCTCCATGCGGAGCAGCTTCTGGGTCTCTTCCTCGGTGAGCTTGTAGACGGGGATGCCCGTCCACACCGAGAGGACCTCGGCCACGGCCTCTTCGTCGACCTCGTCGAACAGGTCGACGCCGGAGTCCTTGATCTCCTGCTCCTTGGCCTCCTTCTGGCCGAGGAGCTCCTTCTCCTTGTCGCGGAGGCGCCCGGCCTCCTCGAAGTCCTGGCGCTCGACGGCGGCCTTCTTGGCCTCGACCACGCCGGCCAGCTCGTTCTCGAGCTCCTTGTAGTCGGGCGGGGTCTGCATGCGCTTGATGCGCAGGCGCGAGCCGGCCTCGTCGATGAGGTCGATGGCCTTGTCGGGCAGGTGCCGGTCGGAGATGTAGCGGTCGGCGAGGTTGGCCGCCGCGATGAGGGCCTGGTCGGTGATGGTGACCCGGTGGTGGGTCTCGTAGCGGTCGCGCAGGCCCTTGAGGATCTCGATGGTGTGGGCCACCGAAGGCTCCTCGACGATGATCTTCTGGAAGCGCCGCTCGAGCGCCGCGTCCTTCTCGAGGTGCTTGCGGTACTCGTCGAGCGTGGTGGCGCCGATGGTCTGCAGCTCGCCGCGGGCCAGCATCGGCTTGAGGATGCTGGCGGCGTCGATGGCGCCCTCGGCCGCACCGGCACCCACGAGCGTGTGGAGCTCGTCGATGAACAGGATGATGTCGCCGCGCGTGCGGATCTCCTTGAGCACCTTCTTGAGGCGCTCCTCGAAGTCGCCGCGGTAGCGGGAACCGGCGACCAGCGCGCCGAGGTCGAGCGTGTACAGCTGCTTGTTGTGCAGGGTCTCGGGCACGTCGTCGGCCACGATCTTCTGGGCCAGACCCTCGACGATGGCGGTCTTGCCGACGCCGGGCTCGCCCACGAGCACGGGGTTGTTCTTGGTGCGCCGGGACAGGACCTGCATGACCCGCTCGATCTCGCGGGAGCGACCGATGACCGGGTCGACCTCCTTGTCGCGAGCGAGCTGGGTGAGGTTGCGTCCGAACTGGTCGAGCACCAGCGAACCCGACGGGGTGTCGCCGGCCTGGCTGCCGGCGGCGGTGCCGGCCTTCTCGCCGGCGCCCGAACCGGCGGCGCCGGCCGCGCCGCCACCCTGGTAGCCCGACAGCAGCTGGATGACCTGCTGGCGGACGCGGGACAGGTCGGCGCCCAGCTTGACGAGGACCTGGGCGGCGACGCCCTCGCCCTCGCGGATGAGCCCGAGCAGGATGTGCTCGGTGCCGATGTAGTTGTGGCCGAGCTGGAGCGCCTCGCGCAGGGACAGCTCGAGGACCTTCTTCGCCCGGGGCGTGAACGGGATGTGGCCCGAGGGCGACGAGCCACCCTGGCCGATGATCTCCTCGACCTGGCTGCGCACCGCCTCGAGGGAGATGCCGAGGGACTCGAGGGCCTTGGCGGCCACGCCCTCACCCTCGTGGATGAGGCCGAGCAGGATGTGCTCGGTACCGATGTAGTTGTGGTTGAGCAGCCGCGCCTCTTCCTGCGCGAGCACGACGACTCGGCGGGCACGGTCGGTGAAACGTTCGAACAAGACGCTGCCTCCCTGTAGGGGCTGGGAGATTCGTGTTCCGAGTGTATCCGTGAGGCCCTGGGGTCCACCGGTGGGAACGGCGAATTCCCGGCGTCGGAGGCGCTTGGCGCCGGGCCGGAGGGCGCGTGGCGCCGGGCCGGAGGGCGCGTGGCGCCCGGACGGCGAACGCCGGTACCGTGGTCGATCGGCTCCCACCGGCACCGCCGGAGCACAGTCCCCGCATGGCCACCGATCTCCGAGGTATCCCCGGTGCCGGGGGCGGCCGCCGAGGCCGCCGTTCCCGGGCATCGCGTCGCCGGCAGTACACGCCGGCGCTGATCGGCGACCCCCGGCGACCGTCGTTGCTCGACCATCCCCGCCGGCGGTGGTGGCAGCGACGGCCCAAGTCGCCCCGGGCCTGGAGCCCCCGCCGTCAGCCCCGCTCGATCCCCTGGTCGAGCATCGCCATCGCCCTCGGCTTCGTGGCGCTCGGCGTCTTCATCTGGCAGCAGTTCTGGAGCGCGACGCGCGTCGACGTGAAGCTGATCGGTCTCGAGGACGGCGAGCAGCTCACGCTCGAGCAGGCGTCCGACCTCGACGTCCGGGTCGACATCGCCCAACTCGACCTGGCCACCGGTGTCACCCCCACCTTGTTCTTCGACGGCTTCGAGGCCGACGCCGACACCTACGAGCTGGACGAGACCGGGTTCCGCTGGACCCCGAAGCCGCTCGACGAAGGTCCGCACGAGCTGTCGATGTCGATCGGGCGGCCGCTGCTGTCCGATGCCCGCTTCCACTGGAGGTTCTCCGTCGACGGCACCCCACCGGTGATCGAGGTGGTCTCACCACAGCCGGCGGCGCCGGTCTGCGCACCGGTCCACGTCACCGGCCGCATCGAGACGGGACTGGCCTCGGCCACCGCCGATGGCGAACCGCTCGACATCGACGACCAGGGCCGCTTCCAGCTCAACTTCGACCGGCCGCCCACCGAACCCATCCTCATCCGGGCCGAGGACCAGGCCGGCAACCGGGCGGCCGCCGAGATCGTCGTCCCGGTCGAGTACCCCTCGACACAGGGCATCCACGTCAGCGACGCCGCGTGGGGCTACGACCCGCTGCGCGAGCACGTGCTCAGCATCGTCGACGCCGGCAAGGTGTCGGCCGTCGAGCTCGACATCAAGGACGAGGGCGGCATCGTCGGCTACGACAGCGACGTCGAGATGGCCAAGAAGATCGGTGCCGTCCGGCCCGAGTTCCACCTCGAGGACGCCGTCGACCTGCTGCACTCCAAGGGCGTGCGGGTGATCGGCCGGATCGTGGCCTTCCGCGACGGTCCGCTGGCCCGGTGGGCGTCGGAGAACGACCGGATGGACATGGTCATCCAGGACGACGACGGCAACCTGCTGTCCAAGTACGGCGGTTTCACCAACGTCGCCAGCGAGGACGTGCGCCAGTACAACATCGACCTGGCCGAGGAGGCCCTCGACCGCGGGGTCGACGACATCCTGTGGGACTACGTACGCCGCCCCGAGGGTGATCTCGAGAAGATGGTCCTGCCCGGCCTGCAGATCCCCGAGGGCGGCTCCGAGGCCCAGGCGGTGGACGACACGGTCGTCTCGTTCCTGGCCGAAGCGGCCAAGCCGATCCGCGAGCGGTGCGCCTACCAGGGTGCGTCGCTGTTCGGGGTCGCGGCCCGCAACCCCGACGCCATCGGCCAGCCGGTGCCGGGCATCGCCCGCAACGTCGACTACATCGCGCCGATGCTGTACCCGTCGCACTGGGTGCGCGGCGAGTACCGGGTCGACCACCCCAACGCCCAGCCCTACGACATCGTCACCAAGGCGCTGTCGGACTTCCAGCGCAAGGCGGCCGGCTCGGGTGTGGCGTTCGTGCTCTGGACCCAGGACTTCTCGATCGGCATCCCGTACGGACCGGCCGAGGTCCGTGCCCAGATCGACGCGGCGCGCGACCTCGGGGTCGACAACTGGCTGTTGTGGAACGCCACGGTGCGATACACGCCCGACGCCATCACCAACGACATCGTCCACCGCGCCGACGGCTCGGACCGTCCCTGAGGGCGTCAGCGCGCCGAACGCGACGAGGCCGACCTCGCCAGGTGGCCGAGGAACCAATCGGCGGTGAGCTCGGCCACGCGGTCGAGCGCACCGGGCTCCTCGAACAGGTGGGTGGCGCCGGGTACGACCTCGACCCGGTGCTCGGTACGCAGCTGATCGGCGGCCTGGCGGTTGAGGGCGAGGACCTCGGTGTCGTCGCCGCCGACGATCAACAAGGTGGGTGCCTCCACCCGTCCGAGAGCGTCCCCGGCGAGGTCGGGGCGACCACCCCGGGAGACGACCGCCGCGACCAGTTCGGGCCGGCGGGCGGCGGCGACCAGGGCGGCGCCGCCACCGGTGCTGGCGCCGAAGAACCCGAGATCTCGATCGGCGGTGGCGGGCAGGTGGCGCACGTGTTCGGCGGGCCGACGTCCACGGCGATCTCGTGCCGGGACGACGGCAGCGACGCCGGCAACGTCGTCGTCGGGCGACCACGGGGTGTCCAGCTGCGCTCCGCCGAGGCCGCGACGTCTGGGGAGCTCGCCCGCTCGGCCGCGGCATCGAGCAGCCGGAGCACCGCGTCCTCGGTCGTCTGGTCGAAGTGGCGGTAGAAGGCGCCGACGGCGCCGAACGAGTCGGGTACGGCCAGGCAGAGCACGTCGTCGGCCTGCGCCGACAGGCGTTGCACGGCCTCGTCGGATCCGACCGGTACGGCGACCACCACGCGACGAGCGCCGTGACCGCGAGCGACCTGGACGGCAGCCTCGGCGGTCGAACCGGTGGCCAGCCCGTCGTCGACGATCACCACCGTACGGTCCCGCAGGGGATGTGGCGGGCGGCCGGCGCGGAAGCGCTGCGCCCGATCGCTCACCTCACGCTCCTCGGCATCGATGGCCCGCTGGATCTCTTCCTCGCTCGGTCGGGCCACGGAGATCACCCGCTCGTTGCGGACGACGACGCCGCCTTCGCCCAGCGCGCCCATGGCCAGCTCGGCGTGCCCGGGGGTGCCGAGCTTGCGGACGATGATCACGTCGAGCGGGGCATCGAGCGCGTACGCCACCTCCGCCGCAACGGGCACGCCGCCTCGCGGCAGCCCGGTGACCACCGGATCGTCGAGATCGAGAGCGCGCACGGCCTCTCCCAGCAGGCGCCCGGCTTCGGCCCGGTCGGTCAACGGCAGCACGACATCGATCTTGGCGGACATGCGCGCGCCATACCCGCAGCTGGTGACCACGACCACGCCGAACAGCCGAGCCATGCCACTTACCGCACGCGCTCGGCGACCCCGTAGCCTCCGACCATGGGTTCGAACCCCCTGCTCGAGTTCCCCGGCGCTTCGACACACCTGGCGCGGGTGGACGAACGGCTCCTGGCCAGCGTGACGACCGACGACGAGCAGCTCACCGAGATGACATCGCACCTCATCCGTGCCGGCGGCAAGCGCCTGCGGCCCCTGATGGCGGTGCTGTCGGCGAGCACCGGCACCGATCACGGCGGCACCGGGGTCACGCTCGACGTGGTCGACGGTGGCGTGGCGGTCGAGCTCGTGCAGGTCGGGTCGCTGTACCACGACGACGTCATCGACGAGGCCGAGACCCGCCGGGGCGTCCCGTCGGTCAACGTGCGCTGGAACAACCTCACCGCCATCCTCGCCGGCGACTTCCTGCTGGCCAAGGCCTCCGAGATCGCCGCCCGGCTCGGCACCGAGGTGGCCGAGCTGCTGGCCCGCACCATCGGTCGTCTGTGCGAGGGCGAGATCCTCGAGCTGCGCCACGCCTACTCCACCGCCCGGCCCGAGTCGGCGTACTTCGCCGCCATCGAGGGCAAGACGGCGTCGCTGTACGCCACGGCCTGCCGCATCGGCGCCATCGTCGGCGGCCTGCCCCGTCCGGCCGTCGACGACCTCACCGAGTACGGCCGCAGCTTCGGGATGGCCTTCCAGCTGGTCGACGACGTGCTCGACCTGGTCGCCTCCGAGGAGGAGCTGGGCAAGCCCGCCGCCCACGACCTCACCGAGGGCGTCTACAACCTGCCCGTGCTGCGGGCGCTGGCCTCACCGGCCGGCGACGAGATCCGCCCGCTGCTGGGCAGCCCCATCGAAGGCGACCGGCGCGAGCAGGTCCGGTCGCTGGTGCTGGCCTCCGGTGGCGTCGAGCAGACCGTCGCCGAGGCGCAGCGCTTCGTCGACGACGCCAAGGCGGCGCTCGGTTCGGTGCCCGACAGCACCGCCCGCCAGGCTCTGCTCGACGGAGCCGACCACCTCCTCACGATGGTCACCTCCGCCACCCCCTCCTGAAAGGAAGATTCGGAGGGAGGCGCATCCAACCCGCAGGGTTGGCGCCGACCGGTCACCCCACCGGTGACCAACAGCTCCGTCAGTCCTGTGTAGGAGGCGGAGCCTCCTGCAACGAACCCGAAGGGTTCGCGGAGTGCCCGCAGCGCAGCGAGGACACTCCAATCAGATCAGGCCTGTTCGGGGCGGAGGGTCGGGAAGAGGACCACGTCGCGGATGGAGTGCGTGTCGGTGAGCAGCATGACCAGGCGGTCGATGCCGATGCCGAGCCCGCCGGTGGGCGGCAGGCCGTACTCGAGCGCCCGGATGTAATCCTCGTCGAGGTCCATGGCCTCGTCATCGCCGGCGGCCTTCTGCTCGGCCTGCTCGGCGAAGCGCTGGCGCTGGACCACCGGGTCGTTGAGCTCGGAGAAGGCGTTGCCAAGCTCGCGGCCGGCGACGATGGGTTCGAAGCGCTCGGTGTAACCCGGCCGGTCGCGGTGGATGCGGGCCAACGGCGACACCTCCTCGGGGTAGTCGGTGACGAACACCGGACCCCAGAGGTTGGCCTCGGTGGTCTTCTCGTACAGCTCGAGAAGCAGCTTGCCCGGGCCCCACGAGAAGTCGACGTCGACGCCGTGGTCGTCGGCGATGGCACGCAGCTCGTCGAGCGGCATGTCGAGGTCGACCGACACGCCGGCGTGCTCCTCGATGAGCTCGGTCATGGTGGCCCGCCGCCAGGGGGTGGTGAGATCGAGCTCGCGGCCGCCGTAGCTGAGCACGGTGGTGCCGTGCTGCTGGTCGGCCAGGTGGGCGACCAGCTCCTCGGTGAGCGCCATCATGTCGGAGTAGTCGGCGTAGGCCTGGTACAGCTCGAGCATGGTGAACTCGGGGTTGTGCCGGGTCGAGATGCCCTCGTTGCGGAACACCCGGCCCAGCTCGAAGACCCGCTCGAAGCCACCGACCACCAACCGTTTGAGGTACAGCTCGGGGGCGATGCGCAGCGACAGGTCGAGGTCGAGGGCGTTGTGGTGGGTGACGAAGGGTCGGGCGGCGGCGCCGCTGGCCACCTGCTGGAGCACCGGCGTCTCCACCTCGACGAAACCTCGGTCCTCGAGGAAGCGCCGGGTGAGGGAGACGACGCGACTGCGGGCCCGCAGCACGGCCGCCGACTCGGGGTTGGCCCACAGGTCGGCGTAGCGCTGGCGATAGCGCAGGTCGGTGTCGGTGATGCCGTGGAACTTGTCGCCGAACCCCCGCTGGGCCCGGGCCAGCACCACGAACGAGCGGATCTTCACCGAGAGCTCGCCCCGCTTGGTGCGCACGACCTCGCCGGTGGCGCCGATCCAGTCTCCGAGGTTGAGCTTGACGAAGTCGTCGAAGCCGTCGAGCACCTTGGCCAGGGCGAACAGCTGGATCTCGTCGCCGTTGCCCTCGCGCAGGGTGGCGAAGGCCAGCTTGCCCTGGTGGCGCAGCAACATGATGCGACCGGCGACGGTCACCGCGTGGTCGGTCTCCTCGCCGTCGGCGAGGTGGGAGAAGTCGCGCACGAGCTGGCCGGCGCGGTCGGTGACGTCGAGCCGGTAGGGCGGCGGCGTCTGGGCTCCGTCGGGAGCCGGATCTTCGGAGGCACGGTCTTCGGTCTCGGATGGCACAGCGGTGACCCCTGGCGCGCTCGGCGCTACGCGTTCTTCTCGTGGATGATCCGCAGCCCGTGGAGGGTGAGCCACGGCTCGTGGTGGTCGATCGTGTCGGAGAGCGGCGCGATGAGTCCAGACAGCCCGCCCGTGGCCACCACGGTGGCCCCGCCGCCGAGCTCGTCCTCGAAGCGGGTGACCATGCCGTCGACCACCGCGGTGAACCCGTACACCGCCCCTGACTGCATCGACTCGACCGTCGATCGGCCGATGACGTTGGCCGGCTCGACCAGCTCGACCCGGCGCAGGGCCGCCGCCCGGCCGAACAGGGCGTCGAGGCTGATGTCGATGCCCGGGAAGATGGCGCCGCCGAGGTACTCGCCCTTGGCCGACACGGCCTCGAAGGTGGTGGCGGTGCCGAAGTCGACCACGATGGTGGGCCCGCCGTAGAGGTCGTACGCGCCGACGGCGTCGGCGATGCGGTCGGAGCCGACCTCACGGGGGTTGTCGTAGAGGATCGGCATGCCCGTGCGGACGCCGGGCTCGACGACGAGGGCGTCGAAGCCGAGGTAGCGCTCGCTGAATCGACGCAGGGCGCCGGTGACCCGAGGCACCGAGGAACAGACGGCGAAGCCGGCGACGTCCTCGGTCCAGCCGAACCCGTGGAAGGCGAGGAACTCCTGGAACAGCAGCGCGTACTCGTCGGCGGTCCGCTCGACGTTGGTGGCGATGCGCCAGTGGTCGAGCAGATCGCTGTCGGCGACGCGGTTCGCCGGTTCGGTGTCGGTCCCGAGCTCGTACAGCCCGATCACGGTCTGGGTGTTGCCCACGTCGATGGCCAGCAAATTCACGGCGCAGAGGCTAGGTGGCACCAGACGAATACGAAGTATTCGTCAACGAACCCGAGGCCGCCCAGCGGCCGACGGGTTCGCAATATCGAGGCCGATGTCGAGGGCGGGGGCCGACTGGGTGATCTGGCTGCTGGACAGCAGATCGACGCCGGCGGCGGCATAGGCGGCGGCGGTGTCGACGGTGATGCCACCCGAGCACTCGAGCCACGGTCGGCGCCGGCCGTGGCTGTCCGCCCACTCGTCGGCCAGCCGGACCGCTTCGGCCGCCAGCTCGGGCGTGAAGTTGTCGAGCAGCACGGCGTCACAACCGGCATCGAGGGCCTGGCGAAGGGCGTCGAGGTCGTCGACCTCGACGTGGATCGTCCGTGCCGGCCACAGGTCACGGGCCCGGCGGACGGCCGTGGCGATGCCGACGGCGGCCAGGTGGTTGTCCTTGAGCATCACCCAGTCGGACAGGTTGCCGCGGTGGTTCGACCCCCCACCGGCACGAACCGCGGCCTTCTCCAGCGACCGCAGCCCCGGTGTGGTCTTCCGGGTGTCCCAGATGCGGGCGGCACCGCCCTGGGCCGCCGCCTCGGCGAAGCGACGGGTGAGCGTGGCCACACCCGACAGGTGGCAGAGGAAGTTGAGGGCCGTGCGCTCGCCGGTGAGGATCGGCGCCAACGGCCCCTCGACCCGGCCGATGACGTCGCCGGGCTCGACCGCAGCACCGTCGGTGAGCTGCCAGCGCACGTCGACGTCGGTGTCGAGCTGGGCGAAGGTCTCGATGGCGCAGGCGGTGCCGGCCACCACGCCGGGCTGTCGGGCCACGAAGGAGGCCACGGCGCGGGCCTCGGCGGGCACCAGCGCGGCGCTGAGGTCGCCGAGCGGCGTCAGGTCCTCGGCCAGCGCCGCCTGCACGGCGGCGCGGACGACGTGGGCGGCTGGCTCGACCGGCGGGCGCATTCCCGGCAGCCTGCCATGGCACGCGTTGCGGCGGTGGCCTCGGGCCACCGCCGGTCAACGATCACGCAGACCCAGGATCCCCATCCCTCCTGCGTGGCCCCAGTCTCCGTTTTCGCCCGGGCGGCGACAATGGCCCGTCCGGGCCAAAAGCGTCATCGCCCCGTGGCCACCCCTGCAAGTGCGCGAGCGACCACGAACCGGACTTCCAGGTCGGGATCGGACCCGGGATGGTCGGTGCGCGTGTGCGCGCCCCGGGTCTCGGTCCGGGCCAGGGCCGCCGCGCCGACGGCGGCACCCAGGGTCGCCAGGTTGTGCAGCTCGGCACTGGCCACGTCGGTGACCGGGCGGGAGAGCTCGCGCACGGACTCGGCGAGGGCGACCTCGAGCGAGGCGGCGTCCCGCAGCACGCCGGCGTGGGCGGTCATCGTGCGCTGGAACCGGTCGCGAGCGGCGGCCACCGGAGCGCGCTCGGCCACATCGGCGCCCGGCTCCGGTGCGACGGCGGCCTCGAGCTTCCGGCCGGGGATCCCGCCGGCACCGCCGAGCACACAGCGCATGGCCCCGGTCGGCTCGGGCCGGTCCTTGCCGGCGTCGATGGCTTCGACGACCCGTGGCCCGAAGACCATGCCGTCGAGCAACGAGTTGGAGGCCAGGCGGTTGGCGCCGTGGACGCCGTTGCAGGCCACCTCGCCGGCGACCCACAGACCGGGCAGGGTCGACGCACCGTCGAGGTCGGCGATCACGCCGCCGCACGTGTAGTGGGCGGCCGGCGCCACCGGCAGCCAGTCGGTGGCCGGGTCGAGGCCGACCTTGTCGAGGGCGGCACGGATGGTGGGGAAGCGCTCGTCGAAGTTGTCGAGCACGGTGGCGTCGAGCCAGACGTGGTCGGTGCCGTCGGCGTGGAGCTGGGCGGTGATGGCCCGCGACACGACGTCTCGGGGTTGGAGCTCGTCGACGAACCGCTCACCGTCGGCACCCCGGAGCAGCGCCCCGTGGCCGCGCAGGGCCTCGGACAGCAGCGGCCGGGGCATGGCCTCGTGGTGCAGGGCGGTGGGGTGGAACTGCACGAACTCGACATCGGCCAGGGCGGCACCCGCCCGCAGCGCCATGGCCATGCCGTCGCCGGTGGCCTCGGGCGGGTTGGTCGTGACCGAGTACAGCTGTCCGCCGCCACCGGTGGCGGCGAGGACGTTGCGGGCCCGCACCTCGATGCGGTCGCCCGCCTCGTCGAGCGCGACGACGCCGGCGCAGCGACCGTCCTCGACGATCAGGTCGAGGGCGAACGTGCGCTCGAGCAGGACCGCCGCGGTCTTGGTGACGGCGTCGACCAGGGCGCGCTCGACCTCGACGCCGGTGGCCGCACCGCCGGCGTGCAGGATCCGGGCGTGGCTGTGCCCGCCCTCTCGTGCCAGCAGGTACTCGCCCCGTTCGTCGCGGTCGAACATGGCGCCGAGGGCGATGAGCTCGTTGACCCGCACGGGCCCCTCGTCGACCAGCACCCGGACGGCGTCGAGGTCGCACAGGCCGGCCCCGGCCTGGAGCGTGTCGGCCAGGTGCAGATCGGTGGAGTCGGGATCACCCCCGAGCACGGCGGCCACGCCGCCCTGGGCCCAGCGGGTGGTGGCCTGGTGCAGCTCGCCCTTGGTGAGCACACCGACGCGCATGCGGTGGACGTCGGCGGCTCGCACCGCGGCCGACAACCCGGCCACGCCGGAACCGAGGACGAGCAGGTCGAGCATCTCCACGGCGGGCAGTCTGCCCCGCTCACCGAGACTGTCGTGGATTCACCGCCACCGGTGGCCCGAGTCCACGACATCTTCGGGTCAGGCGTGGTCGATGCGGCCTTCCACCTCGAGGTAGCGGTGAGGAGCCGGACCGTTCTGCTGCTCGGCCAGCAGCTCGGCGGTGACCTCGTCGATCTCGCGGTTCTGGGTGTCGACGTGCACGACGCGGGGCTCGTAGTGGGCGAGCTCGGCCTGCTCGTAGTCGGCGTAGGAGATCAGGATGACCTTGTCGCCGGGGCTCACCAGCCGGGCGGCGGCACCGTTGAGGCAGATCACGCCCGAGCCGCGGGGTCCGGCGATGGTGTAGGTCTCGAGGCGGGCGCCGTTGTCGACGTCGACGATCGCCACCTGCTCGAACTCCATGATGTCGGCGGCGTCGAGGAGGTCCTCGTCGACCGTGACCGATCCCACGTAGTGCAGGTTGGCGTCGGTGACCGTGGCGCGGTGGATCTTGGACTTCATCATGCGACGACGCATGGTGTTCAGCTCCTTCCGGTGGGCGCCGGGCTCCCCGATGACGGAGAGGGGACGGTCACCCCCAGGTTGTCGATGAGACGGGCAGAACCGAAGCGCACGGCAGCCAGCAGACGCAAATCGCCGTCGACCGACGTGGCTTCGAGGGTGGTGGGCACGGACAGATCGGAGGCGTTGACGACGGCGACGTAGTCGACCTCGCCGAGCGGTTCGGTGGCGAGCACGTGGGTCATGGCGGCACGCACCTGGGCGGGGTCGGTCTCGCCGGCCAGGATCACGGCGGAGCCGGCCCGCAGGGCGCGGTGCACCACCGGGGCGGCGGCACGCTCGGCGTCGGTGAGGTAGGCGTTGCGGCTGGACATGGCCAGGCCGTCGTCCTCGCGGACGGTGGGGCAGCCGACGACGTCGACCGGCATGGACAGGTCGTCGACCATGCGGCGGATCACGGCGAGCTGCTGGAAGTCCTTCTCGCCGAAGTAGGCGCGGCAGGCGCCCACGATGGAGAACAGCTTGGCCACCACCGTGGCGACGCCGGCGAAGTGGGTGGGCCGGCTGGCACCCTCGTAGCCCTCGGACACGCCGGCCACCGACACGGTGGTGGCGACGGGGCGCGGGTACATCTCCTCGACCGGGGGGACGAACACGATGTCGGCGCCGGCCGCCTCGGCCAGCTCGGTGTCGCACTCGAGGTCGCGGGGGTAGTCGTCGAGGTCCTCGTGGGCGGCGAACTGGAGGGGGTTCACGAAGATGGACGTGACGACCACGCCGTCGGCCAGGTCGGCGCGCGCCGCTCGGATGAGCGAGGCGTGGCCGTCGTGCAGGTATCCCATGGTGGGGACGAAGCCGACGGCTCGGGGCCCGAGCTCGGGACGGCGTGCCCGCTCGGCGTCGAGGACGGAGCGCAGCTCGCTGATCGTGGTGATCTGCCTCACCGGCCACCTGCCGGTGCGGCGGCCGTGGGCGACGATTCGTCGACGATTCGTCGGGCGGCGTGGGCGAGGACGTCGTAGGTGAGGCGTTCGTCCTCGGGGATGGCTTCGAGGTGGCGGGCGACCGTGTCCCAGTCGCCGCGGGCGACCGGGCCGGTGAGGGCGGCCGCCGGGCCGACGCGGGCGACGTCGTCGAGCGAGCCCCGGGCGAGGTCGAGGTACGCCTCGAGCGGCACGCCGACCCGGGCGGCCAGCCGCTCGACCTGGCCGAGCAGCGCCACCAGGTGGTTGGCGGCCACGGCGGCAGCGGCGTGGTAGGTGGCGCGGTCGTCGTCGGCGACGGTGAAGGACCGCCCGTCGAGCACCTCGACCACCTGGTCGACGAGCGCGTCGCCGGCGGTGGCGAACCAGGCACCCCGAAGCGCCGCCGCCCCCCGTTCGGGGTCGGGAAGTGCCACGAGCGGGTGGAGCGACGCCACCCGGCGGTGCGGAGCCAGGACATCGAGCCCGAGCGAACCGGCGAGGTGGGCGACCACGGCCTGACCGGGCGCCAGCGAGTGCGCCAGCGCGGCCACCGCGGCGTCGGGCACGGCCAGGAAGACGATGCGGGCCCCGGACGTGACGGCACGTGGGTCGTGGTCGCGCCCGAGCGGTCCGTCGACGCGCCAGCCGGCACCGGTCAGGGCGCGCGACAGCGAGCGACCCGCCCTACCGGGACCGATGACGCGCGCGTCGAAGAGGGACAACCGCAGCTCCATGGGGTTCGATCCAGCCCCCGGAACGGGGTGCCGGCCGGCGCCCAGTGTAGCGGACGCTCAGCGCAGCGGCCCGAGGTGCTCGACGCGGCCGTGGGCGTCGATCTCCCACCGGTCGGGCAGCAGGTCGGGCGCGACCTCGGAGAGAGGGGCGAGCACGAAGCGGCGCTCGAACATGCGTGGGTGCGGCACCTGCAGGTCGGGTTCGTCGACCCGGACACCGTC
Organism: uncultured Acidimicrobiaceae bacterium; assembly: GCA_963800295.1. Lineage (GTDB taxonomy): Bacteria > Actinomycetota > Acidimicrobiia > Acidimicrobiales > Salinilacustritrichaceae > Salinilacustrithrix. The sequence goes on along the minus strand of CAWDAJ010000008.1, from coordinate 40,169 downwards.
GATCCACAGGATGTCGACGTCGAGCGTGCGGGGTCCCCAACGCACGTCGCGGACCCGTTCGGCGGCCGTCTCGAGCCGCTGGCACACGCCGAGGAGCTGGCGCGGACCCAGCTCGGTGTCGAGCGCGACGACGATGTTGAGGAACGACTGCTGCGCCGGTCCACCGACGGGCTCGGTCTCGTACACGTCGGACACCGCGGTCACGCCGCTGAGCGCCTCGACCGCTGCCGTCAGGTGGCCCAGGCGGTCACCGAGGTTGGACCCCAGGCCCAGCAGGGCGCGGGTCACGCCCGGGTGCGGTGGATGCGCACCGCGGTCGACCGCACGTTGGCGGGCACGGGCGGTCGCAGCTTGCGGACCGACACGGTGACGGCAGCCACCCGCTGGTCGACGTCGAACGCCGCTCGAGCGGCGAGCTGGGCGAGCCGTTCGAGCAGGGCCACGGGGGCGGCGGTGACCGCGGCCTCGACCGCGACGACGACCGAGCCGTAGTCGACGGTGTCGACGACATCGTCGGTGTCGCCCGCACGAGCGAGGTCGACGGTGAGGTCGAGGTCGAGCGCGATGGGCTGGAGCGCGGCGCGCTCGGCCTCGGGGACGCCGACGTGGCACAGGACCTGCAGGTCGTGCACGGAGATGGCGTCGCCCGTGGAACCCCCCGTGGGACCGGGCGTCACGACTCGGACCCGTCGCCGTCGACGGGGATCGTGATGGATGCGTCGCCTTCGGCCGCCGGCGCGACGACGTCGGTGGTGCCCGGCGCCGGCAGCCGGGGCACCAGGGCGACCAGACTGCGGGCGCCGGGGCCGAGCTGGCGGTGCAGGAGCTGCTCGACCACCGAGATGGCCTGCGGGCCCCCGGGAACCAGCTGGTTCCACAGGACGTACGCGGCCATGAGCCCGCCGACGCGGTCGCTGAGCTCCTCCTGGTGGAGGATGAGCTTGGCGCCATCCAGCAGGAGCCGGCGCAGCTCGGGGAACAACCGGGCCATGTACTGCTCCTGGTCGTTGCTGGCCGTGAACGGCCGGTGCAACCAGGGCATCTGCATCTCGTCGTAGTTGTGGAGGTTGTGCGGGGACACGGACAGGGACACGACCAGCGAGAAGCCCTGCTCGCGCAGCCAGATGATCTCCTCCTGGCGGCGCACCTTGCGGTGGTTCTGCCCGTACCCGCCGGGCCGCTCGCACACGGCGAGCTTGCCTTGCAGGATCCACGTGAAGTTGCGGGGCTCGATGCCCTGGGCCCACTTGCCGCGCATCGCCATCAGCGACCGCTCCCCGACAGCGAGACCACGGCGTCGGGCCGGGGCGGTCCGGCCACGGTCACGGCTTGGACGGTGGCGCGGACGTCGTGGGCGCGGATCATGGCGACGCCCATGGTGGCAGCCCAGACGGCCGTCGTCATCGACCCTTCGAGCCGGTCGTCGACCGGAACCGACCCCGCGACGCCATCGGATGCGCCGAGCGCGGCACCGAGGAAGCCCTTGCGGCTGGTTCCCACGGCCACCGGCACACCGGTGGCGACGAAGCGGTCGAGGGCGGCCAGCAGCGCCCAGTTGTGGGGGGCCGTCTTCCCGAAGCCGATGCCCGGGTCGATCCACCATTCGGCGACCCCCGCCGCCCGGGCGCGGTGGGCTGCGTCGTCGAGGAACGCCAGGACCTCGGCGACGACGTCGTCGTAGTGGGGCGCGTCCTGCATGGTGGCCGGTTCGCCCTGCATGTGCATGGCGATCCAGCCGGCGCCGGTGTCGGCGGCCACCTGCTCGAGCGACGCCGAGATGTCGTTGACGATCGAGGCGCCGGCGGCGACCGCGGCGCGGGCGACCTCGGGGTGGCGTGTGTCGATCGAGATGCGCACGTCGCGCTGGCGGGCGTGGGGTGCCAACGACTCGATCACGGGGATGACCCGGGCGAGCTCCTCGTCGGTGCCCACCGGTTGCGAGCCGGGCCGGGTGGATTCGCCGCCCACGTCGATCACGCCGGCACCTTCGGCGATCATCGTGCGCCCGTGCTCGACCGCGGCCGCCGGGTCGAGCCACGCCCCGCCGTCGGAGAAGGAGTCGGGTGTCACGTTGAGGACCCCCATGACGACGGGGGTCTGCGCCTCTCCCGGACTGCTGGTGCTCGAAGTCAACGCCCCACCTGCGGTTCCATCGGCCGCTCATCGTAGCCAGCACGCCCGGTGACCGGGCCGGTCGAACGACGATGGGCGCCCGTGACCGGGGCGCGGCTATGGTCACCGATCGGTGAAGGGACGAAGTCCGGTGCGATTCCGGCACTGTCCCGCAACGGTGATGTCGTCGGCCCCGGGCCGGCGGCGAGTCCGGTCGACCCCTTCCCCGATCGAACCACGAAGACCCTCGAGGCAAGGGTTGGTTCGACCGGCAGCCCCTGTCGATCGAGCACAGCGCACCTCGACGACAGGAGGTACGCCGATGCGAACCCGATCACGAACGACCACCACGTTCCTCGCCCTGCTCGCCGCGCTCGCGCTGCTGGCCGGTGCCTGCGGCGACGACGACTCGGGCGCCGTCGCGTCCAGCGGCGATCCCTCGCCCGGATCGTCGACCACCGCGGCTCCCGAGTCGGCGTTCCCCGTGACGCTCGAATCCGGCGGACGCAGCACCACGATCGACGCGCGGCCCGAGGCCATCGTGTCGTTGTCGCCCACCGGCACCGAGATGCTGTTCGCGCTGGGTGCCGGCGAGCAGGTCGTGGCCACCGACTCGTTCTCGGACTACCCGCCCGAGGCGCCGACCACCGACCTGTCGGCCTACGACCCCAACGTCGAGGCCATCATCGCCAACGACCCCGACCTCGTGGTGCTGTCCGACGACCGCAACGACATCGTCGCCGGCCTCGACGCCGTGGGCGTGCCGTCGTTGCTGCTCTCCGCCGTCGACGACCTCGACGGCACGTACGCCCAGATCGAGTTGCTCGGTCAGGCGACCGGCAACGCCGACGGAGCCGCCGAGCTGACGGCGTCGATGCGAGCCGACATCGACGAGCTGGTGTCCCAGGTGCCGACGACGACGCAGCCGCTGACCTACTACCACGAGCTCGACGACACGCTGTACACGGTCACCTCCGACACCTTCATCGGCCAGATCTACGCCCTCGCCGGCCTCGAGAACGTCGCCGACGCTGCCGACCCGAAGGGTGAGAGCTTCGGCTACCCGCAGCTGTCCGCCGAGTACCTCATCGACGCCGACCCCGACCTGGTCTTCCTCGCCGACACCAAGTGCTGCGGCCAGGACCTGCAGTCGGTCGCCGCCCGGCCGGGCTTCGGTCAGCTCACGGCCGTGCAGAACGGCGACGTGTACGAGGTCGACGACGACATCGCCTCGCGCTGGGGCCCGCGCGTCGTCGACTTCCTCCGTGTGATCGTCGACGCCACCACGTCGGCAGCCGAGGCGAAGGCGGCCTGAGCCCGTGGCGCTGACGGCCGAGGGACCGAGGCACCGGCCCGGTCCCCCGGCCGCGCCCGGGGGGCCCGACGACGACCTGTCGGTCGTGCCGGACACGACGCGGCTCACGCTGGCCTGGCTGCTGGCCGGCCTGGTCGCCGTGGTGGCCGCGACCCTGGTCGGCCTGGCCGCCGGGCCCGTCGACCTGCCGCTCGTCGGCGCCACCAAGGAGCTGCTCGACCACCTTCCGCTGGTCCACGTCGACTCGGGCCTCACCGACGCCCAGCGGGCCATCGTCTGGGAGATCCGGACCCCGCGGGTGGTGCTCGGCCTGCTGGTCGGCGGCCTGCTGGCCGGCGCCGGCGCCGGCTACCAGGGCGTGTTCCGCAACCCGCTGGCCGATCCGTTCCTGCTCGGCATCGCCGCCGGCGCCGGGCTGGGCGCCACGATGGCCATCGTGTTCGGTTGGGGCGACGGGGTCGGGGCCTTCGACGCCGTCCCCGTGGCCGCCTTCGCCGGTGCGCTCCTCGCCGTCAGCGTCGCCGCGCTGCTCAGCACCGGGCGTCGCCGCCCGGCCACGCCGGCCACGCTGATCCTGGCCGGCGTGGCGGTGGCCAGCTTCTTCACCGCGGTCCAGACCTACGTGCAGCAGCAGCACGCCGAGACGCTGCGGCAGGTCTACTCGTGGATCCTCGGCCGCCTCTCCACCAGCGGATGGTCCGAGGTCGCCGTGGTGCTGCCCTACGTGGCCGTCTGCGGTGGCGTGCTGCTCGCCTCCGTCGGCGCCCTCGACGTGCTCGCCGTCGGCGACGAGGAGGCCACCTCGCTGGGCCTGCGGCCGCGACGCGTCCGCGCCATCGTGCTGGTCGGCGCCTCGCTGGCCACGGCGGCGGCGGTGGCGGTGAGCGGGCTCATCGGCTTCGTCGGCCTGATCGTGCCCCACGGCGTCCGGCTCCTCGCCGGCACCACGCATCGTCGGGTCATCCCGCTGTCGATGCTCTTCGGCGCCGCCTTCCTCGCCCTCGCCGACGTGCTCGCCCGGACGGTGCAGTCACCCGCCGAACTGCCCATCGGCGTGATCACCGCGTTCATCGGGGCCCCGTTCTTCCTGATGATCCTGCGCTCGAGGACGGTGGCGTGACATGACCCACGCACCCTCCGACGGCCGTCCGGCCGTCGACTGGCAGCACGTGTCGGTCGTGCTCGGCGGCGTGCCGATCCTCCACGACGTGTGCCTCGAGGTCGCCGCCGGGTCGTGGACGTCGCTCATCGGCCCCAACGGCGCCGGCAAGACCACGCTGGTTCGCACGCTCAGCGGCGCCGTGGGCCACACCGGCACGCTCGAGATCGGCGGGCGCCCGCACGACCGCTTCTCGGTGCGTGACCGGGCCCGACGGCTGGCCGTGGTCCCCCAGCATCCCGTGATCCCGCCCGGCATCGGGGTGTTCGACTACGTGCTGCTCGGCCGTGTCCCCCATCAGGGGCTGCGCTGTGCGCCGTCGCTGCACGACCGGCACCGCACCTGGGCCGTGCTCCAGCGCCTCGATCTCGATCACTTCAGCGACCGCAGCGTCGAGACGCTCTCCGGCGGCGAGCGCCAGCGCGTGGTGCTTGCCCGCGCCCTGGTGCAGGACACGCCGCTGCTCGTGCTCGACGAGCCGACCGCCGCCCTCGACGTGGGCCACCAGCTCGAGGTGCTCGAGCTCATCGACGACCTGCGCACCGAGCGCGAGCTGACCGTGGTCACCACGGTCCACGACCTGACCGTCGCCGGTCAGTTCGCCGACCGGGTGGCCATCCTGGCCGGCGGGCGGATGGTGGCGGCCGGGCGGCCCAGCGACGTGCTCACCAGCCACGTGATCGGCACCCACTGGGGTGTGGCGGCCAGTTGCGACGTCGACGAGCACGGGGCCGTCACCGTCACCGTCCGCCGGCGGCGCGAGCCGCGCACCGACGACGACCGGGCGACCGCCGAGGAAACTGGCAGCTGACGCGTCACACACAACGGCCTGCGAAGGCGTTCGCCATCCGTCGCGTGTGACGCAGCGACTGCCAGTTTCCTGCGGGTGGGGCCGCCTACGAGTCGATGAGGCGCATGGCCTCGAACCGGGTGGCCGCGTTGGTGCGGAACAACCCGCGCACCGCCGAGGTGACGGTGGTGGTGCCGGCCTTGCGGACGCCGCGCATCGACATGCACAGGTGCTCGGCCTCGACCACGACCAGGACGCCCTTGGGCTCGAGGACCCGCTCGAGGGCATCGGCGATCTGCACGGTGAGGCGTTCCTGGACCTGGGGCCGGCGGGCGTAGACGTCGGCCAGACGGGCCAGCTTCGACAGGCCGGTGATGCGTCCGTTCTCGTTGGGGATGTAGGCGATGTGGGCCTTGCCGATGAACGGGATCAGGTGGTGCTCGCAGGCCGAGTAGATGGGGATGTCGCGCACCATCACCATCTCGTCGTGGTCGGCCTCGAAGGTGGTCTTCAGGTGCCGGTCGGGCGTGTCGTGGATGCCGGAGAAGATCTCGGCGTACATGCGGGCGACGCGGGCGGGCGTGTCGAGCAGACCGTCGCGGTCGGGATCCTCGCCGATGGCGAGCAGGATCTCGCGCACGGCCTTCTGGATGCGGGCCTGGTCGATCTCGGGAGCGAGCAGCGGCCGCTCGTCCTCGTCGTCGGCGGGGACGTAGCTCATGTGCCGGAGGTGCCCGGCCGGAACCGCCACCAGAGCTTGCGTCCCACACCGGGCAGGATGGTCTCGCGCTCGTCGGACGACGGGGGCTCGGCCGGTGCGTCGACGGTGGCCTCGCTGGCGGTCACCGGCGCCCGCTCGGCAGCGGGGCTCGGCGTCGGCTCGGCCGGGGCCGGCGGGGCGTCGTCGAGCGCCGACGGGTCGGGGTCGACCCAGGTCTCGGTGTCGCCGAAGACCTCGGCCAGCTCCTTGTCGCCCAGCGTCTCGTGCTCGAGCATGGCCTCGGCCAGCTTGTCGAGCGTGGACCGGTAGGTGGTGAGGATGGCCTCGGCCCGGCTGTGGGCGTCGTGGATGAGGCCACGGACCTCGGTGTCGATGGTGGCGGCCACCGAGTCGGAGTAGTTGGCCTCGTGGCCGTACTCCTTGCCCAGGAAGATCTCGCCCTGCTTGGCGCCCAGCGCCAGCGGGCCGACGGCGTCGCTCATGCCGTAGCTGGTGACCATGGCCCGGGCGATCTCGGTGGCCTTCTCGATGTCGTCGGCGGCGCCGGTGGTGACGTCACCGAAGACGAGCTCCTCGGCCGTGCGGCCGCCGAGCAGCATGGCCAGCCGGTCGGTGAGCTCGGCCTTGGTGTGGGTGTAGCGGTCTTCGGTGGGCAGGGCCAGCGTCCAGCCCAGCGCTCGACCGCGGGCCACGATCGACACCTTGTGGATGGGGTCGCAGTGCTCGAGCACGTGGCCGACCAGGGCGTGGCCGCCCTCGTGGTAGGCGGTGACCTTGCGCTCGCGGTCGGACATGACCCGCGTCTTGCGCTCGGGTCCGGCGAGCACGCGGTCGATGGCCGATTCGACCGTGGCCATGTCGATGGTGTCGACCTGGCGGCGGGCGGCCATGAGCGCCGCCTCGTTCATGAGGTTGGCCAGGTCGGCGCCGGTGAAGCCCGGGGTGCGGCGGGCGATGACCGACTTGTCGACGTCGTCGGCCAGCGGCTTGCCCTTGGCGTGGACGTCGAGGATGGCCTTGCGGCCCTCGAGATCGGGGCGGTCGACCACGATCTGGCGGTCGAAGCGTCCCGGGCGCAGCAGCGCCGGGTCGAGGATGTCGGGCCGGTTGGTGGCGGCGATGAGGATGACGCCGGTGTGGGCGTCGAAGCCGTCCATCTCGACCAGCAGCTGGTTGAGCGTCTGCTCGCGCTCGTCGTGACCGCCGCCCATGCCGGCGCCGCGGTGGCGGCCGACGGCGTCGATCTCGTCGACGAACACGATGGCCGGCGCCTGGGCCTTGGCCTGCTCGAACAGGTCGCGCACCCGGGACGCACCGACGCCCACGAACATCTCGACGAAGTCCGAGCCCGAGATGGAGAAGAACGGAGCACCGGCCTCGCCGGCCACGGCCCGGGCCAGCAGCGTCTTGCCGGTGCCGGGAGGGCCGACGAGCAGCACCCCCTTGGGGATGCGGGCGCCGATGGCCTGGAAGCGCGACGGGTCCTGCAGGAAGTCCTTGATCTCCTGGAGCTCCTCGACCGCCTCGTCGGCGCCGGCGACGTCGTCGAAGGTGACCTTGGGCTGGTCCTTGTTGAACTGCTTCGCCTTGGCCTTGCCGAACTGCATGACCCGGCTGCCGCCGCCCTGCATGGCGTTGAGGAAGAACAGGAACAAGCCGAAGAGCAGCAGCAGCGGCAGGATGCTGAACAGCAGGGAGACCCAGATGGACTCCTCCTGCTGGTCGGTCTCGATGTCGATGGCCGGCTTGGCGGCGGCGAGCTGTCCGGTGAGCTCGTCGGCGAACTCGGCCGGGAACGACACCTTGTACTCGGTGCCGTCGTCGAGCTTGCCCTGGACCTGGTGGCTGCGGTCCTTGATGGTGGCGGTGGACACGTGGCCCTGGGCGACCTGCGTCTGGAACTCGGTCAGGTTCAGGTCCTGGACGTCGGACCCCGAGCGCAGGAACGACGAGGCGACGAAGGCCGCGACCAGCGCGAGCACGATGTAGACGATGACGGGGCGGCGCAGCTTCTTCTTCACAGTCCGAACCAGGCTACCGGTCCGCCGACCCGTCGGCGCCTCGGGGATCGGCGTCGTAGCCGGTGACGAAGGGCAGGTTGCGGAACCGCTCGTCGATGTCGAGGCCGTAGCCGATGACGAACGTGGGCGGGATGCGGAAGCCCACGTACCGCAGGTCGATGTGGGCCTGCTGGTTGCCCTCGCGCACCAGCAGCGCGCACACCTCGAGCGACGCCGGGTTGCGGGCGGCCAGGGTCTTGCGCAGGTAGCGCAGCGTGAGCCCCGAGTCGATGATGTCCTCGACGATGATCACGTGCCGGTCGGCCAGCTCGATGTCGAGGTCCTTGACGATGCGGACCACACCCGACGAGCGCGTGCTGGCGCCGTAGGACGACACGGCCATGAAGTCGACCTCGAGAGGGATGTCGATGGCCCGGGAGAGGTCGGCCATGAAGATGAACGCCCCCTTGAGGACGGCGACCAGGAGCGGGTCCTTGCCCTGGTAGTCCCGGGCGATCTCGGCACCGAGCTCGGCGATGCGGGCCTGCAGCTGATCGGCGCTGAGCAGCGGTTCGCCGCCATCCAACGAATTGGTGGTCTCGTCCCCGTGGATCGCCACGCGCGCCGAACCTAGCGGTCGGTCGGGGACCGATCGGCATCCGGGCGGCCGGGCCCGGATCGGCCGCACCCGGCGCCCTCGAGGCGCAGCCGACCGCCCGTGCGTCGCACGGCGACGCCGCCGGCCACCTCGGTTCCGACGTGCTCGCCGGCGGCGACGGACAGGACGCGGGCGACCGCGGCGGCATCGGGCGGCTGGCCACCGGGCAGGTGCGGCCGCAGCCAGGCGCGCACGGCGCGGCGGGCCAGCGCCAGCGGCGCCTGCGACAGCTCCCGGGCGTCGGTGGGGTCGAGGCGACCGGCGAGCCCGTCGAGGAGCGCGACGTCGTCCCGTGCCAGGTCGGCGAGGCGACACAGCAGCGGCACCACGTCCCGGTCGGCCACGTCGCCGAGCACCGGCAGGACCTCGTGACGCACCCGGTTGCGGCGGAAGCGCGGATCTGCGTTGGTGGGATCGCGCACCGGGTCGAGTCCCACCTCGGCGCACACCGCCTCGGTCTCCGAGCGGCGCAGGTCGAGCAGGGGGTGCCGGGCCGTGGTCATGGCGGCGACCCCGTCGAGCCCGGCGCCGCGCAGGACCGCCAGCAGCACGGTCTCGGCACGATCGTCGGCGGTGTGACCGAACAGCGCACCGGGTGGAAGCGCGCCGTGCCGCGCGGCGCGGGCCCGGGCCTCGAGGTCGGGGCCGGGCGGCACGGCGACCCGGCGGGCCTCGAAGCGGGCACCGAACCGGTCGGCAGCGGTGGCGACGATGCCGGCCTCGTGCTCGCTGCCGGGACGGAGGCCGTGGTCGACGTGCACGGCCGTGACCGCCAGGCCGGCGTCGACGGCGAGGACGAGCAGCGCCAGGGAGTCGGGCCCGCCCGAGACCGCGCAGCAGACGTCGGTGCCGGCGGGCGGGAAGTGGCAACGGCTCCGAGCACGGGCCACGGCGCCGGCGACCACGACCGCCCCCTCAGTCGTCGACGACGAGCTGGCCGCCCCGCAACCGCCGGAGCAGCTCGGGGACGGAGTCGAGGTCGACCTTGCGGGCGATCCGCCGGAGGCTGGCGTAGACGTTGGATCGGCTGACACCGAGTCCGGCCGCCGCCGCGCTCGACCGACGGCGCCACGGCCAGCGCCCGCAGCAGCTCGCGCTGCTTGTCGGTGAGTTGGTCGCCGATGCTGCGCTGGCCGTCGTCGTCGCCGTCGCCGGCGCGAGGACGGCTGTGCTCGAGGCGCGACAGGCGCGGGCTGGGACCGGAGACCTCGGTGACGTGCTCGTCGCCGCCCTTCTCGATGCGGGCCAGCTCGGACAGGGCGGCCGTCTGGGCCTGCCGGCGCTGCTCGCGCTCGGGACCACCGGACAGGACCTCGCGGACCACCCGACGCAGGTCGTCGGGGGCGACGGGCTTGACCAGGTACCGGACGGCACCCTCGATGCTGCCCCGGAGCCGGTCGGTGTCGGCCCCGAGCGCGGTCATCATCAGCACCTTGACGCCGGAGATGCGCTGGTCGAGGTGGGCCTTGAGCTGCTCGAGCACCGCCCAGCCGTCGACCTCGGGCATCATCACGTCGAGGAGCACCAGGTCGGGGACCTCGACCTGCACCGCGGCGAGGGCCTCGGCGCCGTTGGCCGCCGTCATCACGCGGTGGCCGTCGAGCTCGAGGTTGACCTGCGTGAGGTACCGGATGTCGGGTTCGTCGTCGACGACGAGGATGGACGCCATCTCGATCCCTGCCTAGCCGACCAGCTCTTCCGACAGACGGACCCGCTCCAGCCACTCGTGCGGGTCGCGGATCTCGGCCAGGGTCGGCAGCCACGTGGGGCCACGCCACACCGGCTCGAGGGCCTCCTTGCCGCCGCCGAGCCGTTCGACCTCGGCGATGAAGTCCTCGCCCTGCTGGTACTGGTTGAGCTTGGCCTCGAGCCCGAGGATGCGCTGGACGAGCCGGGCGGCACCGGTGGCCGAGTTCCGGCGGTTGCGCAGCACGCGGGCGAACCGTGGCGCCGAGGGGACGTGGCCAGCGCCGGCGCGGTCCATGGTGACGTCGCCGTGGCCCTCGAGCAGGCTCATGAGCCCGCCGATCTGGTCGAGCGCCTCGCGCTGCTGCGGTCCGGCCAGCAGGTGGGCGATGCCGCCCTCGGCCAGCGGGCTGCGGCCGGCGCGGATGTCGTCGGCGGCCCGCTTGAGCGCCCGGACCAGCGTGACCGGGTCGAGCCCGGCCGACGACAGCGTCCGGTCGACCAACGACAGGTAGTGCTCGCGCATCCACGGCACGCCCGTGAACTGCGCCCGATGGGTGACCTCGTGCAGCGCCAGCCACAACCGGAACTCGCGAGGCGGGAAGCCGAACTTCTTCTCGAGGGCGAGCACGTTGGGACCCACGTAGTAGACGACATCGGAGCTCTCGTGCTGGCCGGGCCGCGGATCGGCGTCGGGATCGGCGGCCACGAGCAGGTCGTACTGCCCGAGGACCCGCCCGGACATCCAGCCGAGCAGCAGCCCGATCTCGAGGGCGGCGGCCGAACGCATCACCAGCACCGAGGGACCGGCGACGCGAGACCCGAGTCGGTCGGTGACCGGCCCGATGAGTCGCTGGAACGAGGAGATGTTGGCCCGGACCCAACCGGCGCGGTCGGTGACCTGGCCGCGGGCCGGGCCGGCGAGCGAGTGCAGCCCGGTCTCGGCGGCGACGAGCTCCTCGGCCTGGGCGGTCAGCTCCTCGAAGTCGGGCTGGAGCGAATCCCAGTGGTAGGAGTCCGCGAGGGGCTCACGACCGGACGCCCGAACGGCGATGCGTTCGGCCAGGGCCCAGTCGACCAACTCAGCCACGCGGTTGGTCGACCCCCGGGTACTTCGGCTTGACGACCTTGTTGAGGTAGAGGGCGATGACCGTGATCACCGCGGGGACGATCAGCGTGATCATCAGGACCACGGCGATCCAGAAGTGCCAGACGACGGCGAACATGGCGTCGATCCTAGGGGGCGCGCCGGCCGGCACGTAGTTCGCTGCCCGAGGCCGGGACGTTCGCTACCCGAGGCAGGGACGCCGGTCAGGGCTGGGGATGCTCGATGGCGTCGGCGATGCGCTGCCGGAGGCTCTCGGGCACCCGATCGCGGCACTTCTGCCGGACGTACTGCTTGATCTCGGCCTCGAAGTCGAACGCCTCGAAGCACGGCGGGCACTCCTCGAGGTGGCGCTGGATCTGCACGCGCTTCTCGTCGGTGAGCTCACCGTCGAGGAAGTGGTAGAGCTCGTGGAGCGTCTCGCTGCAGTCGCCGTGTTCAGCCATGGGTTCAGCCGCTGGTTCGTTCGGACCGGACACCGCCCGCGGCAGCGGGGGCGCTGTCGTCGTCCACCGGCTCGGCGAGCCCGCGGGCGACGGCAAATTCGTACAACTGCTTCTGGAGGCCTTTTCTTCCCCGGTGCAGCCGTGACATCACGGTACCGATGGGAACATCGAGGATCTCGGCGATCTCCTTGTAGGAGAAGCCCTCGACATCGGCCAGCAGGACGGCCATGCGGAAGTTCTCCGGCAGCGCCTCGATGGCCTCCTTCACCTCGGCCTCGGTGAACAGGTCGAGGAGCTCGTCCTCGGCCGACCGGCCGACGGTGGCGGCCTCGAGGCCACCGAGGCGGCGGTACAGGTACAGGTCCTCGACCTCGGCCAGATCGGTCTCGTCGGGACGCCGCTTCTTGGACCGGTAGATGTTGATGTAGGTGTTGGTGAGGATCCGGTAGAGCCAGGCCTTGAGGTTGGTGCCCTCCTGGAACCCGCCGAAGCCTCGGAAGGCCTTGAGGTAGGTCTCCTGGACGAGATCCTCGGCGTCGCTGGCGTTGCGCGTCATGCGCATGGCGGCGCCGTACAACGAGTCCATGTACGGCATCGCCTGCTCGGCGAAGGTCGCCTGGTCGGCCATGTGCCGACACTATCCCCGGGGTACCGACACCCTGGAGTCCGCACACGTGAAGTCCGGGGCGCTCAGGCGACGGGCTCGGCGACGGCGATCACGTTGCTCTCGTAGCTGCGGCGTGAGGTGTCGAACCGGCCGCCGCAGGTGATCAGGACGAGGCGCTCGGGGCCGGTGGTGGCGAACACCTCGGCGGGCAGGTCTTCCTTCGGGTACGTGCCGAGTGAGGTGACCCGGTAGGTGCGGCTCGTGCCGTCTTCGAGGCCGACGACCACCTCCGCTCCCTCGTCGAGCCGGTCGAGGTGGCGGAACACGCCGTCCACCCCGTCGTAGGCGATGTGGGCGGCCAGCACGATCGAACCCGCCTCGTCCGGAGCGGCGCCGAAGCGGTACCAGCCGACCTCGGTGGGGGGCGGGATCTCCATCTCGCCGTTCGGCTCGACACCGACCGGTGCGACGAACGCATCGGCCACGTCGATCGACGGGATGGTGAGGCCGACGGGCCGGACCTCCTCGATCTGGTGCTCCGCCGGGTCGTAGACGGCGGAGCCGAGCTCCCGGGTCTGCTCGGCCAGCGGCGACCGGTCGGACGGCGACGACGGCGACGGCCCGGCCGACGTGGGCGGGGCGGTGACCGAGGTCTCGGTCGTGGCCGAGACGCCTTCCCCGGCCGGGGCGCCCGTCCCGGAGGAACAGGCGCCCACGGCCAGGATCAGCACCGACGCCGCGATGGCGATGCGGCGCCGGCGCACGTCAGCGAGCCCGGGCGAGGAGCAGGCGACGGGCAGGAACGGCAGCGCCCAGCAGGGCGAGGCCACCCACGGCGAGCAGCGCCACCGGGACGCCCGAACCGTTGTCGACGGGGCTGTTGCCGGTGTTCACCGCGGTCGGGGCGGTGCCCAGGCCGGTGATGCTCTCGGTGAGGACCGTGAGGCTGCCGGCGTCGAGCGACCCGACGGCGTAGACGATCAGGCTGGTGCCGTCCTCGATGGCGAGGTCGGCCGGACCGATCACCACGGGCTCGCTGGCGCCTGCGGGCACCACCGATGCGCTGATCGTGCCGGCGGGCAGATCGGCGGACGCCTCGTTGGGGTTGGACAGGCCGGAGAAGGCAGCCGAGCCGTTGGCCAGCACGTCGACCGCCGGAGCGGCCGCCGTGTGGCGGACGGTCAGCCGGCCTTCACCCGCGGCGATGGCCGAGGTGTCGTTGTCGAACACGCTCAGCAGCGGCGTCCCGTCGGCGCCCAGATGGGCGATGACCGTGTAGTTGCCGCTGGAGGGCAGGGTCACGTCACCGGCGTCGATGGCGACGGTGTCGGTGCCGGCGGCGTTGACGGTCAGGCCCGACAGGGTCTGGCCGGCGAGGGCGGACAGGTCCTGGGTCTCACCGAACTGGAAGTTCGAGAAGACGACCTCACCGCCAGCCACGACATCGACCGGCGTGTCCGGGATGCCGTGCAGCAGGTGGATCCGGGCACCTTCCTGGGCGTCGGCGCGGCCGACGAACAGGAAGACCACGGCGACCGCAGCGAGTGCGGCGATCCGGGTGAGTGTTGAACGCATGGCAGGGGCTCCTTGATTTAGTGCTAATGGCTGTCAGCACGTCCTTCGGAGCCCGCCCCACTGGCGGATGATCGATCAGCGATATCCGTGGAACGTCCCTTGTGCGAGGTTGGCGAAGTCCGAGACGACAACGCCCCCGTCGAAGAGCGACCAGAGCCGTCCCTGCACCACCAGCGCTCGCATGGGGAAGCGGCCCGCCGCGGTCACGGTGGCCCGTTCGGTGATGCCGCCGTCGGCCACGTCGAGGACGGCGACGCCGGACTGGTAGCCGCCAGCCGGATCGACAGGCTGGGCTCCCGGCACCGTCGTGGTCGGCACCGCGTAGCGCTCGATGGGCATCGCCACCGCCGACTCGGGCGCCCACCACAGGAACGCCTTGGGGTCGTCGCCCGCCACCGACCACGCATCGCGCTCGGTGTAGGCCTGCAGCTGCTTCGGCGACGTCGGATCGCTGACGTCGAAGAGGGAGACGAGCAGCCCCTGGTCGCCGCCCTGGGCATCGGCGTCGCGGCCCACCCCGATGAGTCGCCCGGGGCCGATCGGGTGCAGGTACGAGGAGAAGCCGGGGATCTTCAGCTCGCCGACCGCCCGTGGCGCCGTCGGGTCGGACAGGTCGACCACGTACAGCGGATCCGTCTGGCGGAACGTGACCACGTAGGCGACCGGGCCGAGGAAGCGGACCGACTGGATCGTCTCGGTCACGCCGAGACCGGTGACGGAGCCGATCTGCTGCAGCTGGTCGCCGACGATGCGGAGGACGCGGACACCGGACTGGCTCGGGTCAGCCTCGTTCCACGGCGTGCCCTCGGTGGTGGCCACCCGCAGCGCTCCGTCGTACTCCGACATCGAGTACTGGTTCAGGACGTGGCCGGGCACCGAGCCGGCGCCGACGTGGGCGGCCGGGCCGTCGCCGTGCAGATCGAACGCGTGGAGCGCGGTCGAGAAGTCGGCGGCATCGAGCGTCCCCTGCTGGTCGGGTGCCACGTACTGGTTGGCGGCCAGGTACAGCGTCGACGCCGACGCGTACACCGTGCTGGTCTCGGCGACCACGGTCGTGGTGTCGGCCGGATCGAAGCCGTCGGCGAAGTCGACGCGCAGGATCGACGTCTCGCCGATGCCGGCGTTGACCTCGGGGACGAACACGTCCTGACAGCTCACCAGCTCGCCCTCGACGGTGTCGGCCCCGGACGTGTCCGGGGCGCTGGTGGTGCGGAACGACGGCAGCCAGTCCTCGATGTCGGTGGCGGCGATGTCGGCCTCGAGCGTCCGGGCGCCGTCAGCACCGCCGACGGCGACTCCCATCAGCGGTCGGGGCTGGGGGTACGTGGCGACGACCACGCGTGCGACGCCGTCGACCACACGGGTCGACACGTGGTTGCCCTCGACCTCGGTGGTCTGGACGATCCGCGGTGCGGCCCGGTCGGCGACGTCGACGAGCTGGATCAGGGTGCCGGCGACGAAGGGCGGCTCGGTCGGGATGGGACCGGGGAGCGGCTCGGGCAGAGGCTCGGGCAGAGGCGCCGGCGCCGGCAGCGGCTCGGGCTGGTCGGGCGCCGGCTCGCCCGGAGCGACGCCCTCGCCCGGGTCACCGCTCTGGGCGATCGGCTCGTCGGGTGGGGGCGGTGCCACCTCGGTGCCGCTGCCGGTCGCGCCGACGCCTGCCGTGGGCGCCGGGCCGACGACGTCCACGGCCATGGCGTAGCCGTAGCCGCCGCCGGTGATGGCCAACAGGCGGTCTCCCTGCAGCAGGAGCTGGGCGCCGTAGCCGGCCAGGCGCGTCCGGCTGACGACCTGGGCGGTCGCTCCGTCGAGGATCACGAGCTCGTCCTGGTCGACCAGGTAGACGAACCGGCCGTCGTTCTCGACCACGTCGGGCTCGTCGATGCCCTCCTCCTGGGTGTTGGTGTCGCTCGAGCCCGCCGCGGCCGCACCGGCGGTGGCGGAGCGGTCCGCGCCCACCGCATCGGGCATCGGCGCCGCCGAGGTGGCCGCACCGTCGGCGGTCTCGAGTGCCCCACCGACGCTGTCGTCGGCGAACTGGCGCGACCGCAGCACGGCAGGTGCGAAGTTCTGGAAGTCCTCGAGAACGGCGTCGCAGCTCTGGCCCGACCGGAGCGCGACCGGCGCCGCGCTGCGCGCGCCGAGGATGTCACCACCGCCGGAGACGGGCGGCGCGCCGCCGTCGCTCGTGCACGACGCGATGCCGAGGCACAGTACCGCCGCCGCCGCCGTTGTCCGAAGGGCCCCCTGGGTGGTTCGCATGCCTCTCCGACGTCGGCCGCGGGCATCTGGTTCCCGGCGGGGCGAGATCCGGCACCGTGCAGGTGGCGCCGGGGGCCGGTGTCGAACCCGAGGATCCTCGCCGAACGAGCGCTGGCGACTCCGAACGAGCGGGTCCTCGCCGACGGCACACCCCCGAGCGGCAGTACCGAAGCCGAGGATCCTCGCCGAACGAGCGCCGATGGCACCGAACGAGCGGGTCCTCGCCGAAGAGCCTTCCGAGCCCGAAGTGGGAATCGAACCCACGACCTACGCTTTACGAGAGCGTCGCTCTGCCGACTGAGCTATTCGGGCGGGAGCGGGCAGCGTAGCGCGAGCAGGCCGGCGAGCCAGATCCGCGAATCGGCTCAGATGGGCTCGAGGTTGGCCACCAGCGCCTGGAGCAGCAGCAGTTCGTTGGGGTTGCGGACCAGGGCCTCGGCCGCGTCCTGGATGGCCCGCAGGGCCCGGAAGTGGGGTTGCGGGTCGGCGGCGGCCGCGAGGTCGTCGCGGTACTCGGCGGCCAGGACGGCGAGGCCGAATCGCAGCTCGGCGGTGCGGTGCCGGCGCACCTCGCGCTTGTGGCGCTTCTCCAGCTCCTTCAGCTCGGAGGTGCGCAGGCCGTAGGTCTCGATCTGCTCCTGGAGGGCCAGGCGCTCGTCCTCCTGGCGCTCGTCGAGCGGACCCTGGGCGGCGTCGATGTGGGCGACGACCTCGTCGACGAGGTTGGCTGCGGTGTGCCCGGTGCCGTCGAGCCGGTGCGGGATCGAGGCCCAGGAGTTGCGGCGGACGACCAGGGACGGGTCGCGGGCCAACAGGCGGGCCCGGGTGAGATCGCCGCCGGCGGCGGCCGCAGCGGCGGCGGCCGCGTCCTCGGCGATGCCCTCGTCGACCAGGCGGGCGGTGATGGCATCGAGCGGCACGGGACCGAACTCGACCCGGACCGCCCGGCTGGCGATGGCCACCAGCTCGTTGGGGACCTCTTCGGCGAGGATCACGAAGATCGTGGACGCCGGCGGCTCCTCGATGGTCTTCAGCAGGGCGGGTCCGGCCTGCTGCACCTTGTGGAACTCGTCGAGCACGAGCACCTTGCGCCCGCCCTCGACCGGGCTGCGGCTGGCCGCCACGGCGATGGCTTCGGCGTCCTCGACCCGCAACGAGGCGCCTTCGGGCTCGAAGACCTGGAAGTCGGGGTGCGTCTCGTCGAGGGCCAGCTCGACGGCCCGGTCGACGTCGGCGCCCCGGGCGGCGGCGTCGACGGCGAGGAGGGCGGCACCGAACGCCCGCGCCGCCGGCCGCCGGCCGCTTCCCGCCGGGCCGACCAGGAGGTAGGCATGCACCGGACGCACGGCGGCCGACTGCAACTGGGCCACGGCACGGTCCTGGCCGACCACCGCATCCCACAGACCTGGTCGACAGACGAGCGCGCGCCGCTGGTCCTCGGACAGCCCGACCTGCTCGGGTCCGGTCACCTCGGCGCTGGACACGATCTCATCCTGGCCCATCACCGGAGGTGGCCACGACCTCGGGGAACCGCTCGGCGACCACCGACCAGACGGCGTCGGCGATCTCGTCGAGCGGGAGCGTCGCGTCCACCACCAGCCAACGATCGGGATCGGCGTGCGCCTGGTCCAGGAAGCCGGCACGCACCTGTTCGTGGAACTCCACGGTCTCCGCCTCGAGCCGGTCGGGGGCCACGTCGGCGACGCGGGCCCGGGCCACCGACACGGGGAGGTCGAGGAGGACCACGAGGTCGGGTTCGAGCGAACGGGTCGCCCACTCGGACAGGTGCCGCACCTCGTCGGGGTCGAGACCGCGCGCGTGAGCCTGGTAGGCGATCGAGGAGTACCGGTAGCGGTCGCTGACGACGTGACGGCCGGCGGCCAACGCCGGCCGGATCACCTCGGCCACGTGTTGGGCTCGGTCGGCGGCCATCAGCAACGCCTCGGTGCGCGGATCGAGCGCGCCGGTGGCCGGGTCGAGGAACAGCGCCCGGAGGCGCTCGCCGAGCGCCGTGCCGCCGGGTTCGCGGGTCTGCACCGCCGCCAGCCGGTCGGCGAGCCGGCGGCACTGCGTGGATTTGCCCGCTGCCTCGCCACCCTCGAACACGATGAACCGACCGGTCACGTGCCGCCGACCTTCCCGTCCGCTCCGTCGGACGGCGTGCTGCCGTCGCGGTCGCTGGCGCCGGTGCCAGAGGACCCGACCAGCTCCTGGCGGGCCGCGGCGCGCATGGAGTGGGCGGCGATGAAGCCGGCCACGACGATGATCACGCCGGCCATCCACAACGTGAGGCGCACGCCGGGCACGGCGATCGACACGCCGAACAGGCCGAGACCGCCGTCGCCGAGGATGCTCTGCTGCACCTGGTCGAGCACCTCGGACAGGAACGGGCCCACGGCGAAGGCGATGAGCACGCACAGGCGCACCAACGTGTACAGCGCCGAGAAGATGCGACCGCGCAGCTCGTCCTCCACGTGCTCGTGCAGGAGCGTGAACCCGAGGACGTACACACACCCGGCGCAGACCCCGAGCACGAAGATCGCCACGCCGGCGAGGCGCAACCCGGACATCGAGGCGGCGACGATCTCGGAGAACCCGGCGACGAACACGGCGCCGACGAACACCCACTCCTTGTTCATGCGGCGCTGGAGTATCGACAGCGTGATCACTCCCCCGGCCACACCGAGGCCGAGCGTGAAGATCAGCACGCCGAACCCGGCCTGGCCGGCGCCCAGCACCTCGTTGACGAACACCGGGCCGAGCGGCACGAGCATGCCGCCGCCGATGAGGCCGGTGGCCAGGCCCAGGTTGACCGCCCGTACGACGGGGTTGATGAACACGAACTGCCAGCCCTCGCGCAGCTCCTGGAGGGCGTGACCGAACTCGATCCGCTTGCTCGACGACCGGTCGCGGTCCTCGCGGCGCCGGCGAGGCAACGGCAGCGTCCAGATCATCACCGCCGACAGGACGAAGGTGGCTGCGTCGGCGTAGAAGGCCAGCCCCTCCTGCGTGCCACGGATCAGCGAGAGGAACTGGTAGTCGCCGAGCGTCTCGGAGAACTTGGCCAGCAGCGAGAAGAGACCGGCGGCCACCGGGATGGTGCCGTAGGCGGCGGCCAGCGACAGCGAGTTGGCGGTGGTGAGGTGGTGCGAGGGCACCAGGTGCGGGACCGACGCCTCCTTGGCCGGGGCCCACAGCAGCGTGAAGACCTCCATCACCAGCGACGCGAACACCAGTCCGGGCACGGTGTCGACGAAGGGCAACGACGCGAGGACGAAGGCCCGTCCGACGTCGCAGGAGACCATCAGTCGCTTGCGGTCGAAGCGGTCGGCGAACACGCCGGCGGCGGGGCCGAGGAAGAAGCCGGGAACGATCCGCGCCGACATGACCAGGCCGACCGCGGCCTCGGGCCGATCGCTGATGCGGGTGGCGAGGGCGGCGATGGCCAGGAACCCGAGCCAATCGCCGGTGGCCGAGACGACCTGGGTCAGCCAGAGCCGGAAGAAGGCGGTGGACCCGAACAGACGCACGTGCACGGCAGCGGAGTCGCGTGGCGCGACCGTCTCCATCGACAGCGTGGGGACCTCGGCGGCGCCGTCGTCCTCCCGCCCGGTTGCCCCGGCCGGGGACACCGGCGGGGTCGGACCGGCTTCGTGGGACTCCGCCATCGACCAGACGTTAGAGACTCGGTGGGGGAACGATCGGCCATCCAGGCCGGTCGATCAGCTCGAGGACTTCTTCTTGGCGCCGGATCGCTTGGCCGCCGCCTTCTTTCCGGCGGCCTTCTTCTTGGTGCCGGACTTCTTCTTGCCGGACGACGTCTTGGTCTTCTTGGCCGGCTTGGTCTCGCGCCGGATCTGGAGCAGCTCGGACGCCCGCTCGATGGTGATCTCCTCGACCAGGTCGCCCTTGCGGAGGCTGGCGTTGGTCTCGCCGTCGGTCACGTAGGGACCGAAACGACCGTCCTTGACCACGACCGGCTTCTCGCTGATGGGGTCCGTGCCGAGCTCGCGCAGCGGCGGTTTGGGCGCCGCCTGGCCCCGCCGGCGCTTGGGCTGGGCGAACAGCGCCTTGGCATCGTCCATGGTCACGGTGAACAGCTGCTCCTCGGACTCGAGGCTGCGGCTGTCGGCGCCCTTCTCGTCGCCCTTGGCGATGAAGGGCCCGTAGCGGCCGTTGCGGGCCAGGATCGGCTTGCCCGTCTCCTCGTCGATGCCCACCTCGCGGGGCAGCGAGAGCAGCTTCAGCGCCTGCTCGAGGGTCACCTCCTCGGGCTTCATGTCCTTGAACAGCGACTCCATCTTCGGCTTCTCGTCGGGCGGCAGGGTGTCCTGGTCGCCGAGCTGGACGTAGGGACCGAAGCGGCCCGTCTTCACGTACACGGGCAGGCCGGTGTCGGGGTCGTCGCCGATGGGCTCGTCGCCCTTGGGCGCCGCCAGCAGCTCGAGCGCCTTCTCGAGGGTGAGCTCGTCGGGCGGGAGGCCCTCGGGGATGGATGCGGTGTCGTCGCCCCGCTTGACGTAGGGCCCGTAGCGGCCTGGCTTGGCGACGACCATCTCGCCGTCCTCGTCCATGCCGAGCGGGAAGGTGTTGACCTCGGCAGCGTCGACCTCCTCGACGGCCTCCTCGACGACCTGCGACAGACCCTTGCGCTGGTGGCCGTTGTCGTCGTCGCCGAACCAGAAGCGCTTGAGGTACGGGACGCGCTCCTCCTGGCCGACGGCGATGAGGTCGAGGTCGTCCTCCATCTTGGCGGTGAACTCGTAGTCGACGTACTCGCCGAACTGGCGCTCGAGCACGTTGACCACGGCGAACGCCGTCCAGGTGGGGACGAGGGCGGTGCCCTTCTTGAAGACGTACCCACGGTCCTGGATCGTGGTCATGATCGACGCGTACGTGGACGGGCGCCCGATGCCGAGCTCCTCCATGCGCTTCACCAGCGACGCCTCGGTGTAGCGGGCCGGCGGGTTGGTGGAGTGCCCGTCGGCGGTCAGCGCCGGCTCGGGCAGGGCGTCGCCCTCGGCGAGCGGCGGCAGGATCGACTCCTGGTCGTCGCGCTCGCCGTCGTCGTCGTTGTCCTCGACGTACGCGGCCAGGTACCCGGGGAACGTGATGACGCGACCGGAGGCGCCGAAGGTGCACTCGACCGACGCATCGCCGTTCGAGCCCGGGGCCGTGTCCTGCTGCGGCGCGTGGGCGGTGATGCGCACCGAGATGGTGCGGCCGAGGGCGTCCTCCATCTGCGACGCGACCGTGCGCTTCCAGATGAGGTCGTAGAGGCCGAGCTCGTCCTTGCGCAGCTCGCCCTTCACCTGGTCGGGGTGCGGAAGGTCTCGCCTGCCGGGCGGATGGCCTCGTGGGCCTCCTGGGCGTTCTTGGACTTGCCGGCGTAGGTGCGGGGCTCGGATGGCACGTACTCGTCGCCGTAGAGCTCGCGCACCTGGGCACGGGCGGCGTCGAGCGCGGTCTGCGACAGCGTGGTGCTGTCGGTTCGCATGTAGGTGATGTAGCCCTTCTCGTACAGGCCCTGCGCGATGCGCATGACCTGGCTGGCCGACATGCGCAGCTTGCGTCCGCCCTCCTGCTGGAGCGTGGAGGTCATGAACGGCGCCTTCGGCCGGCTGCGCCAGGGCTTCTCCTCGACCGACCGCACGGCGTAGGGCTGACCCTCGAGGCGGTTGCGCAGTGCGACGGCCCGGGTCTCGTCCACCACGGCGACGTCGTCCCGGGTGACCCGCCCGTCCTGGCCGAAGTCGCGGCCGGTGGCCACACGAGCGCCGTCGAGCGCCACGAGCTTCGCGGTGAAGTTCGGGTCGGTGGGAAAGCTGGCGGTGAGGTCCCAGTAGTCGGCGGACACGAAGGCCATGCGCTCGCGCTCGCGCTCGACCACGAGCCGGACGGCCGGGCTCTGCACCCGCCCGGCGGACAGGCCGCGGTTCACCTTGCGCCACATGATCTTGGACACCGGGTAGCCGTACAGCCGGTCGACGATGCGGCGCGTCTCCTGGGCGTCGACCCGCTTGTAGTCGATGTCGCGCGAGTTCTCGACCGCCTCCTGGATGGCGCCCCGCGTGATCTCGTGGAACACCATGCGCTTGACCGGGACCTTGGGCTTGAGCACCTCCTTGAGGTGCCAGGCGATGGCCTCACCCTCGCGGTCCTCGTCCGTCGCGAGGTAGAGCTCGTCGGCGTCCTTCAGCAGCGCCCGCAGACGCTTGATGACGTCCTTCTTGTCGGGGTTGACCTCGTACTCGGTCTTGAAGTCGGAATCGACGTCGATGGACAGACCCTTGGACGGCAGGTCGCGGATGTGGCCGACCGATGCCTCGACGACGTAGTCGTCGCCCAGGAACTGACTGATCGTCTTGGCCTTGGCCGGAGACTCGACGATGACGAGGGGCCGAGAGCCGCTGGTGGGGGACACGGCAGCAGGGTATGAACGGCGCCGATCGACCTGTCAAGCCTCGGCGTCGTGCGGAACCGCGGCGAGCAGGGTCGACAGCAACGCCGATCCGCTCGTGACCCGCCGGAGGATGGCGAGGCTGTCGGCGAGCACCGAGGGCGGGACGCCGCGGGCCGCGAGCACCGACCGGAGCCACACCAGGAAGTCGTCGAACAGCCGGGCATCGCGCGTGAGCACCGCCGCCTCGGCGAAGCGGAGGATGTAGCCGATGTCCTCGCGCGTGCGAGCACGCTGGTCGGGGGTGTAGGAGGCGAACGCCGGGAGCTGGCGGGCCAGCTCGGCCATCGTGGCGTCGATCCACGCCTCGCGACGCAACGCCATCTCCATGGCGCCGCCGGTGTCGGCCATGGGTTGCGCCAGCTCGGTGGGCAACGGTTCGCGCAGCAGCTCGGCCGCCTCCTGCGCATCGGGAGCCCACAGGTCGGCACCGATGGCGTTGGCCCGGCAGTCGTCGGTACCGAACGCCCGGCCCCCGACGAGGCCGGGCAAGCCGGCGTCGTGTGCGACCTCCACACCGGACAGCGCGCCCTCCAGCGCCAGCGGCGTGGTGCAGCTGATGCCCACGATGTCGACGTCGGCGTGGGCCAGGAAGGCGGCCAGGTGCACGGCCGGCATCGAGCCACCGAGGAACGTGACGTCGAAGCCCTGGGCTCGCAACGACTCCGCCAGCAGCCGCGCCGGCAGCAGGTGCCACTCGCCCTCGGCGCAGACCACGACCATCCGCACCGGCTCGCCCACCGGGATGCGCTCGGCCGACAACACCGACACGACGGCGTCGGCGACCGCCGTGGCGGCGTGCTCGTCGGCGACCGTGTACTCGTTGCGCTGCCAGCGGGCGCCCACCTCGGCCTGCGCCGGTGCGACCATCATGTGCAACACCTCGGGGACCGGGACCCCGTCGTCCACCAGGCCCAGCGCCAGGGCGATGGCGGCGCCGAGATCGCGGCGGTCGAGGTAGTCGAGGAACGCCTCGGCCTCGGCAGGCTCGATGATCATCCGTCCACCTCGAACCGGTCGCGACCGGCCGCCTTGGCCCGGTAGAGCGCCTCGTCGGCCCGTCGCAGCGCCTGGCGGCTCTCGCCGTCGCCAACCGGGGCCACGCCGGCGGAGAACGTCACCGGACCGAGGCGCATCCGCTGCCAGAGCTCGCGCAACCGCTCGAGCATGGCCAGGGCGTCGTCGACCTCGGCGTCGCGCATCAGGACGACGAACTCCTCGCCGCCGAGGCGTCCGGTGCCGTCGGCGGCGCGCGTGGCGACCCGCAGCGCTCGTCCGAAGGCGCGCAGCACGGCGTCGCCTGCCTCGTGGCCGTACTGGTCGTTGACGTCCTTGAAGTGGTCGAGGTCGATCATGACGACGACGTCACCTGCGTGGAGGCGGCCGAGGACCCGGCGGATCAGACGCCGGTTGTCGAGCCCGGTGAGCGGGTCCTTGGTGGCCGAGTCGACGAGCTGCTCGGCCACGTGCACCCGGGCCAGGGCCACCCGGGCGTCCTCGATCAGCGCAGGCAGGACCTGCTCGAGGCGACGCAGCACCTCGGGGTCGCCGCAGGGAACGAGCGGGAGCCCCGACCCGAAGGTGACGTCGACGGGTAGTTCGGTGTCGCGCCGGCCCGACGGCGTGTCGAGACCGGCACCGAGGTCGCGCACCGCCTCGATCACCACGCCGACGATCTCCTCGGCGTTCTCGGCCCGTAGCAGGGCGCGGGCGGCACCGAGCAGCACCGCCTCGGGGGTGACCGCCCCTGCCCCCACCGATGCCGCCCACGCCAGGGGCGGAACATCTGGTCTTTTCGGGCTCACCATGTCGATCCTAGGAGGACCACCGGGGCTTGGGCAGGGGCCGTTGGACCCTCCTGCGCGCGAACGGCCCGGGTCGGACCCGGGCCGTTCGTTCGAGGATGGTGGTCGCTACGACAGCGAGCGGACGAGGATGGCGTCGCCCTGGCCGCCGCCACCGCACAGGGCGGCGGCCCCGTACTCGACGCCGCGGCGCTTCATCTCGTTGAGCAGCGTGAGCGTGATGCGGTTGCCGGACATGCCCAGCGGGTGGCCCATGGCGATGGCGCCGCCGTTGACGTTGACGATGTCGTCGGAGATGCCCAGGTCGGCCATCGAGGCGAGACCGACGGCGGCGAAGGCCTCGTTGAGCTCGTACAGGCCGATCTGGTCCCGGCTGACGCCAGCCGCCTCGACGGCGGCCATGATGGCCCGGCTGGGCTGGGTGAGCAGCGAGGCGTCGGGCCCGGCGACCTGGCCGTAACCGGCGATCTCGCCGAGCGGCGTGATGCCGAGCTCGTCGGCCTTGGCCCGGGACACGACGATGGTGACCGACGCGCCGTCGGAGATCTGGCTGGCGTTGCCGGCCGTGATGTTGCCGGCCTTGTCGAAGGCGGGGCGCAGCTTGGACAGGCTCTCGGCGGTGGTGTCGCCGCGGACGCCCTCGTCGATGCTGACCTCGATCGGGTCGCCCTTGCGCTGGGGCACCGACACGGTGACGATCTCGTCGTCGAACAGGCCGTTCTTGGCCGCCTCGGCGGCCCGCTGGTGGCTCTTGGCCGAGAACTCGTCCTGGGCTTCGCGGGCCAGGCCGGCGGAGGCGGCGTACTTCTCGGTGCCCGCGCCCATGGCGCACTGGTCGAAGGCGCAGAACAGGCCGTCGTACATCATCGAGTCGACGACGGTCTTGTCGCCGGCCCGGTACCCCTGGCGGGCGCCGGGGAGCAGGTACGGGGCGTTGGTCATGGACTCCATGCCACCGGCGACCACGATGTCGGCCTGGCCGGCCTGGATCATGAGGTCGGCCAGGTAGATGGCGTGCATGCCCGACGGGCACACCTTGTTGACCGTGGTGGCCGGGACGGTCATGGGGATCCCGGCGTTCACCGCGGCCTGGCGGGCGGTGATCTGGCCCTGACCGGCACCGATCACGTGGCCCATGAAGACGTAGTCGACGTCTTCGGGGCTGATGCCAGCCCGGTCGAGCGCGCCCTTGATGGCGATGCCACCGAGGTCCATGGCGGTCATCGAGGCGAAGGCGCCCGACAACTTGCCGATCGGCGTGCGGGCACCGGAGAGGATCACGGATCCGGACATAGGGCTGACTCCCCCGTCGTGGTGTGTGGTGGCTGTCCAGGCTAGTGAGCGGCGGCTACCACCCGGTAATGCCGGCGACCGGGTGGTCGCGACCGACCAGGAGATGGCTCCTCAGGAGATGGCGGCGACCGAGTCGGGCAGCTCCTTGGCCACCCGGATGATCGGGATGCCGGTCTGGGTGTTGTCGTGCATCTCGGCGAAGCACCGGGGCACGTCCTCGAAGTCGTAGATCTCGTCGTGGATCGTCGGCTTGAAGACGGTGCCGTACAGCTCGGTGGCCGCCTCGCACCCGGCGGGCGTCTCGTAGTGGGTGTGGTCGATCGTGACCTGCTTCACCGACTGGACGGTGGAGTTGTAGGTGACCACCTGGCTCAGCTGCCAGCCGGCGCTGACGTTCACGCCCATGCGCGCCGCGCAGGCGAGACCGGCGTCGAACACCGGGCCGCGCAGCATGTCGCAGACGATGTGCATCCCCTCGCCGTCGGTCAGCTCCTTGCAGCGCTTGTTGAAGGCCCGTACGTCGTCGGCGGAGGCGAAGCGGTTGAACTCCTTCTGGTCGATGCCGACGATGCCGTGCTTCTCGAGCGCGTCGCGGCGCTCCTTGCTGCCGGCGCAGAAGAAGGCGTTGTGGCCCTCGGCCTTGGCCAGCATGAGGAACAGCTCACCGACGCCGCCACCGAAGCTCAACACGTTGAGCTGGGCCTTGCGCTCGAAGGGGACCTTGACCCGGTAGATGCCCAGGCCCCGGCGCCACAGGTGGTAGGCGGTGGGGGCGCGCAGCGGCAGGGCGGCCATCTCCCACAGGCTGAGCCCGCAGTCGAGCGGCGCCTTGATGATCTGCCAGTCCTCGACCACGGCCTCCTCGGAGTACCAGCCGATGGAGTCGGGCATGTCGTAGGCCCAGATGCGCTTCGGGAAGCCGAACTCGTCGGGGTCGCCGTTGCAGTGCGTCACCACGATGTCGCCGACGTCGAACTTGGTGACGTCGCGGCCGACCTCGATGACCTCGCCCAGGGCCGAGTTGCCCGGGAAGATCCGGCCGCCGCGGGCCTCGGCGATGTTGATCGTGTCGGCGGTGGCGGCGTGGTCGATGTTGTGCTCGGCCGAGGCGGCCAGGATCTTCAGCTTCACGTCGCGGGGCCCCACGTCGCGCAGCTCGAGATCGTCGAGGGCGACCACCTTCGAGACGTCGATGGCCCGAGGGTCGCCGCCGCTGGCCTCGGTCTCGGCTGCCAGGCGCTCTGCCGTGATCGAGTAGGCGCGGGTCATGGTGGTCATGGACGTGGTCCTCCGGTCGTGGCGCTGGGATCAGGTCCAGAGATGTTGTCCGATCCCGACCGTTCAGTGTGAATCGAGCTGGTCAGCGTGAATCGAGCTGGCCGACCGCCGATAGATTCCGACCCCATGCTGCTCACCGAGATCGATCACGTCGCCATCGCCGTCAACGACCTGGACGCCGCCGTCGAGTACTACCGGCAGGCGTTCGGCGCCGAGGTCCACCACCGCGAGGTCGTCGAATCCGACGGTGTCGAGGAGGCGCTGGTGAAGGTCGCCGACTCCTACATCCAGCTCACCGCGGCCACGCGCCCCGACTCCCCGATCGCCAAGTACCTCGAGAAGAAGGGCGAGGGCCTCCACCACGTCGGCTACCGCGTCGACGACTGCGCGCAGGCGCTCGAGGCCATGGTCGCCGCTGGCGCCACCCCGATCGACAAGGCGCCTCGTCCGGGTTCCCGTGGCACCACCGTCGCCTTCATCCACCCCAAGGGCTCGTTCGGCACCCTGATCGAGCTCGTCCAGGAGTAAGCGGAACTCGTTCGCCGGCGCGGCGCACCGGGCACGAGGCTGCGGTCCGTGCCCGACTCGATCCGCCTCCTCCGCTACGACGTCTTCACCGAGGTTCCCTTCACCGGGAACCCGCTGGCCGTGGCCATCGACGCGCCCCCGCTGTCGGACGGCCAGCACCAGCGGATCGCCGCCGAGCTGAACCTGTCGGAGACCGTCTTCGTGCGTCGTCGCCCGGATGGCGACGGGTGGGACACCCGGATCTTCACGCCGTCCACCGAGCTGCCCTTCGCCGGCCACCCGACGGTCGGCGCCGCGGTGGCGCTCGCCGACGAAGGCCTCGCCGAGCAGCAGGTCGTGCTCCACGAAGGCGTCGGCCCGGTGGTGGTGGAGCTGGGCGGCGGCCGGGCCACGCTGACCACGCCGGCGCCGCCTCGAACGGTTCCGGTCGCCGATCCCGGCGACATCGCCGCCAGCCTCGGTCTGACCCTGGGTGACCTGCACACCGACCTGGGCCCGAGAGGCTGGAGCACCGGCGTGCCCTTCACCATCGTGGCCGTGCGCGACGTCGAGACGCTGTCCCGCATCCACCTCGACCACACGTGGTGGTCGGAGACGGTCGCCCTGACCTCGGCTCCCGACCTCTACGTGCTCGCCCCCGTCGACTCGCTCCGCGGCGAGCGCTGGCGGGCGCGGATGTTCGCACCCGCGCTCGGCATCGCCGAGGACCCGGCCACCGGCGCTGCCGCCGCCGCTTCGTGCGGCTTCCTCGTCGGTCATGCAGGCCCCGAGCGGGCACGCGCCGGCTGGACCATCGAGCAGGGCGTCGAGATGGGTCGTCGAAGCGAGATCCGGGTCGGCGCGGTCCTCCGAGCCGATGAGCTGGTCGCCGTGACGGTCGGCGGCACGGCGGTACGAGTCGGTGAGGGTTCGCTGCTGATCCCCGGAGCCGATCGCTGACCGCCGGAGCGCAGGGCGCGTCTCGCTTCCGTCGACATCGGGTAGAGGCCGCGAACTGCCCGTGCCGGACGAACCGGCACGATCACGCCATCACCACAGGAGGAGGCGCCGTGTCCCAGACCCTGACCCTGCCGCCCGACCACGTCGAAGGCCATCCCATCCAGGTGCGCCGCCCCAGGTTCGACTGGAACGGCCACCCGGCCCACTGGATCCCCGACGACCCCATGGCGTCCCACGTGGGCAACGCCCTGCACCTGCTCTTCCCCACCGGCGAGCGCTTCTTCATCCAGGCCGTCCGCGATGCCAAGCCCCACGTCACCGATCCCGAGCTCCGTGAGGCCATCGACGAGTTCATCAAGCAGGAGGCGTGGCACGCCCAGGCACACGACACCGTGCTGCGCCACCTCGACGACCTCGGCATCGACCCCAGCGGCTACATCGAGGGGCTCGAGCGCTTCTTCGACATGGCGCTCCGAGACCGGCCGTCGTGGCCGTCGTGGACCCGGCGCTGGCAGCTCATGCGACGCCTCGCCATCACCGCTGCGCTCGAGCACTTCACGGCCGTGCTCGGGCACTGGGCGCTCACCGCGGACGGGCTCGATCGCGCCCTGGCCGACGAGACGATGCTCGACCTGTTCCGCTGGCACGCTGCCGAGGAGGTCGAGCACCGGGCGCTCGTCTACGACGTGTACCAGCACCTCGGCGGCGGCTACGGGCTGCGGGCGCTCACGATGATCGGCACCACCGTCGGTCTGCTCGTCGAGTGGAGCCTCGGCGTGCGCTACTTCTTCGCCCACGACCCCGCGATGCACGGACGCAGGCCGAAGCTTCGTGAGTACGTGCGGGCGTCACGGCGAGGACGTGTACCCGGAATCGGCATGCTGCTCCGCTCGGTCCCCCGCTACCTCCGGCGCGACCACCACCCCAGCCAAGAGGCCGACAGCGCGCTCGGGCTGCAGTACCTTCAGCGGTCGCCGGCACTGAGCTCCTGAGCGCGCCGGACCCGCAACTGCAGGCCTTGTGACCAGGCCGGAGACGATCCAGAAGGGGGGCGATGAACGTCGAGACGCCGGTACCCCGGGAGTCGGCCGAGGCCCGGCTGGTGACGCTGCTGCGCACGCTGCCGAGCCGGGCCGTGGGCTGGTACCTGCTGATCGGCACCGTCTGGATCGTCGCCAGTGACCTGCTGGTCGCGGTCTTCGGCTCGAGCACGTGGCAGCAGCGCATCGGCGAGATGGCCAAGGGCCTCGCCTTCATCTTCGTCACCAGCGCGCTGCTCTGGTTCATCCTGCGGCGGCTCAGCCGGGCCCACGACGAGCGCACGGCGTTGGCGGTGAGCGCCCAGCAACAGATGTACGAGACGGTCCTGCGGACCAGCACCGACATCATCGCCATCTTCAGCGAGGACGGCCGCATCCGGTACGTGAACGACGCCGTCACGGTCATCCTCGGCTGGGAGCCCAGCGAGATGATCGGTCGCCCCGGGCGCGAGTTCGTCGACCCCGTCGACCAGGCGGCGGCCACCGGCTTCGTGCAGCACATCGCCGAGACCGGTCGGGCGCCCGCCGTCCGCCGAACGTTCCGGATGCTGCACCGCGACGGCACGTCGCGCTCGATGGAGGCCAACGCGGCTCCGCTGGTGCGCGCCGGGCAACCAACTCAGGTGGTGGTCAACGGGCGCGACGTGACCGAGCGGGTGCGACGGGAGCGACGCCTCCGCGCCGCGCTGGCGTCCGACGCCACCGGCCTCCCCGGACTGTCGGCCTTCACCTCCGAGATGGAGTGGCTGGAGCCGCTGATCGACAAGGCGGGCACCTCGCTGGCGGTGGTCCTCGTCGACGTCGACCGCTTCGGCGACCTCAACGAGCTCCACGGACGAGACGTCGGGAACATGGTGCTGGCCGAGGTGGGACGTCGCACCGAGGCCGCGCTCCCCGGCGCCCTCGGTGTGTGGCGTCACGGTGCCGACGAGTTCCTTGCCGTCCTCCCCGCCAGCGCGCACACACCGAGCGGTGCTGCCGACGTCGACGCGCCGGAGCTGCGGGCGGTCGTCGACCGGCTGCGAGCCGACGCAGCGGTGCCGATCACCATCGACGACCGCCGGCGCGTCGAGGTCACCGTTTCGGTGGGGGCCGCCGAGCTGACGGTCGGAGGGCCCACGGAACGGGGCGAGTCGTTCGCCACCGACCTGCTCCGGGCCGCAGAACACGCCCTCGTCGCGGCGAAGCAGCACCCCGACCGCTTCACGATCCTCGGCGTCGCCGAGGCCCGGCGCGAGTCCTCCGACCGCGCCGCTCTGGTGGCGCAGGTGGTCGACGCCATGGGGCGCGACGAGTTCGTCGTCCACTACCAGCCGAAGGTGCGTCTCCACGACGGCGCCGTCGTCGGTGCCGAGGCGCTCGTCCGGTGGGAGCACCCGAGGCGCGGCACGCTGCTGCCCGGTTCGTTCCTGTGGGCGGTCGAGTCGGCCAACCTGTTCGGCCCGCTGACCCAGCTCGTCCTGCGGGATGCGCTGGCGTGGGTGGTCGGACGCAACCGGGCGACCAGTGGCCAGGAACCACCGCAGGTCGTGTCGGTCAACATCTCCCTCGACGATCTGCGGCGAGAGCGTTTCCTCGACGACATCCAGCGAGCCCTCGACGACGCCGATGCCGACCCGCGCTGGCTGTGCCTCGAGCTCACCGAGCAGGCCGTGCTCGCCGACGTCGACCGATCGCTGAAGATCCTGCGTCAGCTCCGCGACGCCGGCATCGCCATCGCCATCGACGACTTCGGGACCGGCTTCTCGTCGCTGGAGCACCTCCGGCTCTTCGACATCGACGAGATCAAGATCGACAAGAGCTTCGTGCGCGGCCTGACCACCGCCGCCGCCGACGCGGCCATCGTCGAGTCCGTGGTGTCATTGGGTCACCGGCTCGGGCTCGTGGTCACCGCGGAGGGCATCGAGGAACGGCCGATCCTCGAGGCCCTGCTGGCGTTCGGCTGCCAGAGCGGCCAGGGCTACCTGTTCTCCCGACCGGTGCCCGCCGACCGCTTCCCCGACCGCGTGATCGACGTCGCCCGCTGAGGCGAGCTCGACGGCTGCCGTAGGGTCCGGTCGATGCAGGTGCACCTCGTCGACGGGACCTACGAGCTCTTCCCGAAGGTGCAGGTCAGGACCTCGACCCGCACACTACCTGGGCTTTCAGGCCGTCAGGAGACGCTCCTGGACGCCACGAGTCGCCTCGGGACGCCCGTGGGGGCCGAGTTGTGTCAGCAAGTTGTGTCAGCTCGGCTGTGGCCACCACAGGCGGCTCCCCAGGATGCTTGCCAGGTGATGCCAGGATGGGCGGGACGTAGCCGCACCGGCGGGGTGGAAGCAACAGGATGTCGAGGCTCACGGAGCTGATCCGACAAGCGAAGGAGCGTGACCCGGCCCTCGGTGCCGAGCTGGAGCGGGAGTACCGCACCCTGGCCGGCCGGCGGGCGTTCGGCCTGAACTTCGAGCGGCACCCCCCCGAGACGGTGGAGCTGCCCGAGCCGACCGGTCCGCCAGGGCGACAAGGTCCGCTTCCTCCCGGCCGCGGGGCTCGACCGACCGGGGCGACCAGCGGCTCTGGCGGGTGGTCGCGTATCGAGCGGACCGACGAGGGGCGCCGCGCCCACCTGGAAACGTCCGGCGGCGACGAGACGAGCCGTGCGAGTCGACCGACGACCTCGTCGTCGTCGCCGAGTTCCGCGACCCCATCTACCCCGGCCTCGTCTCGACCGGCAAGGTCGAGCGCGGCGGCGACAAGCCGTTCCACACCGTCATCAACGCCGAGAACTTCCACGCGCTCGAGGCGCTGACTTACACCCACGAGGGCAAGGTCGACGCCATCTACATCGACCCGCCCTACAACACCGGCGCGAGGGACTGGAAGTACAACAACGACTACGTCGACGGCGACGACGCTTACCGCCACTGCAAGTGGCTCGCCTTCATGGAGCGCCGACTCTAGCTCGCCAAGGAGCTGCTCAACCCGGAGGACTCGGTGCTCATCGTCACCATCGACGAGAAGGAGTACCTGCGGCTCGGTCTGCTGCTGGAGCAGACGTTTCCCGAGGCGCGAGATTCAGATGGTCAGCGTCGTCATCAACCCGAGCGGCGTCGCCCGCGCGGGCGAGTTCGGCCGAGTCGACGAGTACGTCTTCTTCGTGTTCGCTCGGTATGCTGAGCAGCCGCGCTTCCGCTGGACCGGATGCTGGGTCACGACGAAGGGCCGGACGCATCAGGGCGACATCCGCTGGGACCTTCGTGCGACGTCGGGTCGAGCCCGACGCGAGAGGACAGCCAGAGACCAGTTCTACCCGATCTTCGTCGACGCAGAACGGCGAGCGATTCCACAGCGTCGGGGATCCGCTCGCATCGGCCGAGCGTCGATCGCAGCTCGGTCACGCCGCCAGCCGGGACCGTCGCCGTCTGGCCGATCCGCAGCGACGGGTCGAAGGTCGACTGGCGGATCGCGCCCGAGCGACTGCGCGAGCTACTCGACGGCAGGGCTACGTCCGTGTCGGCGGCTGCAACGCGGCGACGAGCCACGCCGATCTACTACCTCGAGCGCGGCGAGATCGCAGAAGATGGAAGCCGGCGATGTTCGAGGTCATCGGGCGAGGCCGAGGACGGCTCGGTGATACGTCGCGACTCCGGGATGACGTCGCGCGTACGTCCCGAGCACGCAATGGAACATGGCCTCGCACGACGCCGACGCAGTACGGAACGCAGTCTGCTCTCGGCACTGCTTCCCGGTCGGACGTTTCCCGTTCCCGAAGTCGCTCTACGCGGTCGAGGACGCGCTCCGCTTCTTCGTCGCCGACAAGCCCGACGCCGTGGTTCTCGACTTCTTCGCCGGGTCGGGGACGACCGCCCACGCCGTGATGCGTCTGAACCGGCAGGACGGCGGCCGGCGGCAGTCGCATCTCGGTGACGAACAACGAGGTCTCGGCGGACGAGCAGCAGGCGCTGCGCGAAGCAGGGCTTCGGCCGGGCGACCCGGAGTGGGAGGCGCTCGGCATCTGCGACCACATCACCAAGCCGCGCATCGAGGCGGCCATCACCGGGCGAGACGCCGGACGGCGAGCCGATCAAGGGCGACTACAAGTTCACCGACGAGTTCCCGATGGCCGACGGCTTCGAGGAGAACGCCGAGTTCTTCACCCTCACCTACGAGAGCCCCGGTCGCCGTCGGCCACAACCGGGCCTTCGAGCGGATCGCCCCGCTGCTGTGGCTGCGAGCCGGGGCGCGAGGGCCGCCGCATCGACACCGTGCCCGACGACGGCTGGGACGTCGCCGACACCTACGGCGTCCTGTTCGACCTCGACCAGGCCGACGACTTCCTCGAGGCCGTCGACGAAGGCCGAGACGGCTCCGCATCGCCTTCATCGTCACCGACGACGACCGCCGGTTCCAGTCCGTCGCCCGCCGAGCTGCCCGACGGCGTCGAGCCGGTCCGGCTCTACGAGTCGTACCTGCGAACTTCCGATCACGAGCCGGGAGTGAGCCGTGCAGTTCACGCTGAAGGACTACCAGGACGACGCCGTCGGCGACGTCCTCACCAACCTGGCAAGGCGCGCGCGACGACTGGCACGAGGACGGACGACCGCACGCCGTTCTCGCTGTCCGCCACCACCGGCGCCGGCAAGACCGTCATGGCGGCCGCCGTGATCGAGGCGCTGTTCCACGGCAACGACGATTCGACTTCGAGGCCGACCCCGGCGCGGTCGTGCTGTGGTTCTCCGACGACCCGAGCCTGAACGAGCAGACCCGGTTCCGGCTCCTCGAGGCGTCCGACCGGATCAGCTACTCGGACCTGGTGGTCATCGCAGAACACGTTCAACGCACGAGAAGTTCGAGCCCGGCAAGGTGTACTTCCTCAACACCCAGAAGCTGGCAAGAACAGCCTGCTCACCCGGGGCCACGACGCCGACGAGGAGGCGCCGCGCAGGGCCAGGACGCGCTCCCGGAGATGCGCCCGGACGGGCGCACGTTCACGATCTGGGACACCATCCGCAACACCATCGAGGACCCGGACCTCACGCTCTACCTCGTGCTCGACGAGGCCCACCGGGGCATGGGTCAAGCGGCAAGACCGCCCGCGACGACCGCTCGACCATCGTCAAGCGGCTCATCAACGGCGACGGCACCGTGCCGCCGATCCCGATCGTGTGGGGCATCTCCGCCACCGTCGAGCGGTTCAAGGCCGCCATGGCCGACGCAGAGGGCCGCAGCACGCTGCCCGACGTCGTGGTCGACACCGCTGCAGGTGCAGGAGTCCGGGCTGTTGAAGGACACCATCATGCTCGACATCCCCGACGAGGCCGGCCAGTTCGACACCGTGCTCGTCCGCCGCGGCACCGACAAGATCCGAGGACGCCACCGACGCGTGGGCCGACTACGCCGAGGCGCAGGGCACCGAGACCGGTCATGCCGCTGCATGGTGCTCCAGGTCCCGAACACGCCGGACCCCGACGACCTCGGCCAGGCGCCTCGCCACCATCTTCGACGAGTGGCCCGAGCTGCCCACCGACGCGGTCGCCCACGTGTTCGGCGACCACACCACCCAGACGTTCGGCGCGTTCACGTCCCCTACATCTCGCCCGAGCGGGTGCAGGACTCGACCCGGGTCCGGGTCCTCATCGCCAAGGACGCCATCTCCACCGGCTGGGACTGCCCCCGCGCCGAGGTCATGGTGTCGTTCCGGCCTGCCAAGGACCGCACCCACATCACCCAGCTGCTCGGCCGCATGGTCCGCACCCCGCTGGCCCGGCGCATCCCCGGCAACGAGCGGCTCAACGCCGTCGACTGCCTGCTCCCGTTCTTCGACACCAAGACCGTCACCGCCGTCGCCGACGCGCTCATGCACGGCACCAGCGACGACGGCAACGACGACACGCCTCCGGTCCGCCGGGTGCTCGTCAACCCGATCGAGGTCGACCCCGAACCCGGCGATCACCGACGCGGTGTGGGACAAGCTGCTGTCGCTGCCCTCCCAGTCGCTGCCCCAGCGCACCGCCAAGCCGGTCAAGCGGCTCACCGCCCTGGCCCATGAACTGGCCGTCGACGGCCTGCTCCCCGACGCCGGCAAGAAGGCCCACGCAGAGCTGCACAAGGTCCTCGACGGCGCCCAGGCCCGCTACGCGACCGAGATCGCCGCGGCCCGGGACCTCGGTCCTCACCGTCGAGGGCAAGACCCTCACCGCCGACCTCCACACCAAGACCGCGACGTTCGACGAGTTCGTCGCCGCCGCCGACCACGTCGTCATCGAGGACGCCTACCGCAGGGCCTGCCGGGCGCTCAGCCCCGACGTGGCCCGCACCTACGCCGAGCGCCTCGCCGACGCCGACGACGACGCGACGACCCCGACGATGCGCTGATCGACGCCCACGCCACCGTCGCGGCGCTCGGTCTGGTCCCCGAGGTGAAGGACTACCTCGACGCCGAAGCCGACAAGCTCGCCAAGAAGTGGCTCGACCGAACACCGGGTCGCCATCAAAGCGCTCACCGACGAACGCCAGGACGTCTACCGACAGCTGCGAGAGATGAGCACCGAGCCCCAGGACCTCGACCTGGCAAAGCCCACCTCCTGGCTCGTACCCACCACCGCGCGCCACGGCGACACCGAGACCCCGCTGCCCCGGTACCAGATGCACCTGCTCGCCGACGATGACGGCACCTTCCCCCTCGACCGCAACGAGTGGGAAGCCGCGGTCCTCGACCGCGAGACGACCCGACCGGGCTTCATCGGCTGGTACCGCAACCCCTCACGTTCCAGCCAAGACTCGCTCGCCATCGCCTACGAGCACGGCGGCCGGGTCCGCACGCTCCGACCCGACTTCGTGTTCTTCACCGAGAACGAAGACGGGACGATCGGCGCGTCCATCGTCGATCCACACGGTCACCACCTCGGCGACGCACTCCCGAAGCTCCGAGGGCTCGCCGGCTACGCCGAACGCCACGGTCACCACTTCCAGCGCATCGACGCCGTCACCAAGATCGGCGACGCCCTCCGGGTCCTCGACCTCACCGAAGCCCTCGGTGCGGGCCGCCGTCGCCAGCGCCACCGATGCGGCCAGCGTCTACGAGGGCAACCAGGCCACCGACTACTGACCTGCCCGGCAACGTGGGCGGCGGCCGGGGTCAGGACAGGAGCGGCAGGCCGTGGCGGCGGTGCACGTCGTCGATCGTCGCCCACGGAACTCGGAGCCGCCGCACCCGCTGGCCGCCGTCGAGACCCAGCGAGATGCCCGTGCCGGCCGGGACGTCCGGTGTCATCGGGATGCGGTGGACGCCGAACAACATGCGGGCGCCGTCGGGGCTGAGGGGGCCGAGGGCGACCCGGGCGCCGAACTGGTCACGCACCGCACCGGGCACGGCATCGGTGTCGGGGCGGGTGAAGGAAGCCACGACGTGGATGCCGCACGCCCGCCCCTGTCGCACGAGGACCCCGACGGCGTCACGGACCCGCTGGACCTCCGGCTTGGTCAGTCCGACGCCGCCGAGTAGATCCGCCGACTCGTCGAGCACGAGGAGCAACGGGCGCACCGGCACGAGCCGCTCGGGGAGCGAGCGCCAGTGATCGCACCCCTCGGCTCGAAGGCGGTCCTTGCGGTGCTGGAGGTCCTGGACGAGGGCGGCGAGGACCTCTGGGGCCTCGGGAAGGCCGTGTACCTCGACGTCGAAGCGGGCCCGGGCGAAGTCCAGTTCCTTCGGATCGATGACCACCACCCGCCAACACCAGCCCAGCGGTAGTGCGGCGACCACCGTGCGCAGCAGCGACGACTTTCCCGACCCGGTGGCGCCAGCAGCCAACAGGTGCGGGGCTCGACGGAGGTCCCACACGGCAGGTCCGTCGGGGTGCTCACCGATGGGCACGGCCAACGACTGGTCGCAACGTCGAAGCGGCGGCGGAGCCGACTCGGCCCAGTCGGAAGCGTCGAACAGCAGCGTCCACCGTCCGGCCGGGGCGGCGGAGAGCTCCCACCACGGGACCGCAGCGGCGAGTGCGACACGCTCGGCTGCCCGCTCCAGTTCGGTGCGTCCCCACCCGGGCGGGCATCGGAACGTGTACCGGACAGTCGGCCAGGTGCCCGAGATGCTCGGCCACGGAGCGGACCCGACCCCGGCCCGACGCCATGCCAGCGACCAGCGGGCCTGGTCAGCGGCTGCCAGCACCGCCGGCCTTGGAGCTGCCCTCGACCTGCACGGCCTCGGCGGTCAGCGACACGCCAGAGCGACCGTTGTCGAGGGTCCAGTGCCAGGCGATGAGGCCGGTGAACCGCAGCGGGGCGAGATCGCCGAGCGACGGCACGGGGGACGGCACTCGCACGTTCACGGCCTCGGGACGGCCGCCCTGGGCCAGCACGAGCACCGGCACGTTGGTGAGCGCCTGACCAGCTCGGTTGCGGCGGGGCGAGCCGTCCGGGTTGGTGGCCGGGGCCGGCTGGCCGGCTGCGAGGATGCGGAGGCGGGTGGTGTCAACGGGGATGCGCTTCATGCCCGTGACCGTGTCCGCCCGGCGGCTCGGCGCAAGCAGGTCGGCCGTCGGATCCGCTGTGGTGTGACGAGTTTCTTCACTGCATCAAGGCGGGCCGGCCTCCGGCCGTCCCGCTGGCGCCCTGCGGGCGCCGGCGCACCAGCGAACTGCGCAATGGTGGCCGCACTTCGCCACGAGGAACGCACCGTCCGGCTCGTCCGCCTTCGTGCCCACCGTCGACGCCGGACCACGGGCACGACGAAGCAGCCCGCATCGGCAGGCCGCAACAGCAGCAGGGAGGGGGATGGTGGACTACGGGGCCCGGCGCTGGCGCCAATGCGTCCGGGCCCAGATGGACGGCAGGACCTCGAAGGCGATGGCCGTCCACTGGCTGGGCCCGAGCGAGGCGGCGACCCAGGCTCGGCGAGCCGCCCGCAGCGCCGAGAACGTCATGCCCCACCGCCGGGAAGCGGCGAGCACGTGACCACGGAAGCCCCACCCTCGTCGGGCTGCTCGGTGGCGGCGGCAGGTCTCCCGGGTGGGATCGGGAAGCCGGCCCGGCTCGTCGCTGCACCAGCCTCCGAAGGCGTCGGAACAGCCGATCGAGTGAGCACCAGCCCGGGCCATCGCCCGAGCGTGCCGGGAGCCGTCGGGGAGGTCGTCGCCGGCAGCCTTGACGGCGTAGCGGATCAGCTTGCGCATGTAGCTGCCAACCCGGCCGACGTCCGTCACCGGCTGGGCGTCACACTGGGGGCCGAACCCGAACCCGCCGGAGGTCACCGGCCGGATCCGGCGACCGGTACGAGGGTTGACACCGCCCCGGACCGCCACCCCGAGCATCTCGGACGACACGACACCTCGCACGAGGGCGTGCACGTGGGTCAGGCCCCGACGCTGGAACTCCACCACCCGCACGAAGTCCAGGCGTTCGCCAGTCAGGCGGCGGAGCTTCTGCATCAGCACGGTGAACCGGCGGCTCAAGGTGGCGTTGAACCGGGCAGCGGCTCCGTAGTCGTAGGTGACGGGGTCCACGGGCGTGCCGAGGCGGGCGTCGTCCGGCCGGTGGTAACGGCCGCAGGCGCAACGGCGCTTCCCCCGCTTGGTCGGCCCGCTGTGCACCGCACCGAAGACATCGGCACCCGGTGCCGTCAGCGTCAGCCAGGTGAAGGCGCCGCCGTCGGTCGTTCCCGAGGCGATGACCTCCCGGGCATCACCGGCGTAGAGCGCCGAGCAGCTCTCGCATTTCGACTGCAGCCGGCTACCGCACCGACGGCGCAGTTCACGTCGACGGACCTCACCGGTGCCGGTGTGCACCTCGGTCGCCCGGAGGTGCAGCGGGTGGGAGCAGTCAGCCACCCACCGCACCGTCCGGCGACGGTCGGACCTGTCACGGGTCCGGCGTCAGAAGCCGGCGAGCGCCTCCCGGTTCCGGGCCTCAGCATCCGACGCGGGACGGACGTAGCGGGCCTGGGTGAAGGCGACGGAGGCGTGGCCGAGCGTGCGGGACACATCCACCCACTCGAACCCGGCGACCTCGTGGAGCCAGGTAGCGGCGTGGTGACGCAGGTTCCGCCACGGGATGACCGGCCGGCCCTTCTGACGCTTCCCCTTGGGGGACACCGTGTCGGGATGACACTCCCAGCCGGCGGCCCGGGCGGCCGGCTCGAACACCCGACGCAGCTCGCCTTCGGTGAACGGCTCCAAGGGGCCCTTCGGGCCCGGGTACAGCAGAGCGTACGGACCGTGTTCGGCCTCCACCTGCTTGGCCCGGGCCAGGACCTCAAGGAAGAGGCTCATGGGCAACAGCACGAACCGGCGTCGACCGTTCTTCGGTGTCTTCTGCTCGGCTCCGTCAGCGACCGAGAAGGTCCAGGCCGTGGCCACCATCACGCCCTGACGCTCCTCGTCCACGTCGACGGGACGGAGGGACGTCAGCT